>NZ_JAPDPC010000001.1:1200000-2400000 GCF_026283945.1 Dyella humicola | reverse complement strand
CGACGGTTACAGCTTCCGTGAATTGCGCGACCGGGTGGAGGCCATCCGCTCGCGCCTGCTGCTGGTGCCGGACGTCTCCAAGATCGAGGTGCTGGGCGCGCAGGACGAACAGATCTTCATCGAGTTCTCGACCGAGCGGCTGGCTGGCCTGCGCCTGGACTACCCGACTATCGTCGCGGCCTTGCAGGCGCAGAACGTGATCCGCCCGGCCGGCGTGCTGCATACCAACCAGGAACGCGTATTCATGCGGGTCAGTGGCTCCTTCGATTCGGAGCAGGACATCGCCAACGTCAACCTGGTCCTCAGCGGACGCATCATCCGGCTGGGTGATATCGCGACGGTGCGGCGCGGCTACACCGATCCGCCGCAGCCGATGTTCCGCGTCAACGGCAAGCCGGCGATCGGCCTGGCCATCGCGATGCGCGACGCCGGTGACATCCTCGCGCTCGGACACAACATCAAGGCCGTCATGGCCGATGTCACCGCCAACCTGCCGCACGGCATCGAGCCGACCCTGGTGGCCGACCAGGCGGTGACGGTCGACGTGGCGATCAACGATTTCATGGCCTCGTTGTGGCAGGCCATCATCATCATCCTGGTGTGCAGCTTCGTGAGCCTGGGCGTGCGCCCGGGCATGGTGGTGGCGCTGTCGATTCCGCTGACCCTGGCGATCGTATTCGCCATCATGGACATCGTGCATATCGACCTGCACCGGGTCTCGCTCGGCGCGTTGATCATTGCGCTGACCTTGCTGGTCGACGATGCGATGACCACGGTCGACGCGATGATCAACCGCCTGGCCGCCGGCGACAGCAAGGATCAGGCGGCCACGTTTGCTTACCGGACGCTGGCCGCGCCCATGCTGATCGGCACCCTGGTCACGATCTCGAGTTTTGTGCCGATCGGCTTCGCCCGCAGCTCGGCGGGTGAGTACACCTTCTCGATCTTCGCCGTGGTGGCGATCGCCCTGATTGTGTCCTGGCTCGGCGCCGTGATCTTTGCGCCCCTGGTCGGCAAGGCGATACTCAAGGCGCCCAAGGCGGATGCCGAGGCCAAGCCGAGCAAGCTGACGAATGCCTATGGCGGCTTCCTCAAGGGCGCCATCCGCGCGAGGTGGCTGACCATCGGGCTCACGCTCGCCGCGTTCGTGGTCTCGATGTTCCTGGTCCGCTTCGTGCCGCAGCAATTTTTCCCGGCGTCGGATCGACCCGAGCTGACCGTCGACCTGACCTTGCGCCAGAACGCCTCGATCTATGCGACCGAGGCCGAGGCCGAGCGTTTCGAGGCGTTGCTGAAGGACGATCCCGACGTCGATCATTTCAGCACCTATGTCGGCCGTGGAGCCGTGCGCTTCATTCTCACGCTCAACGTCCAGCTGGCCAATCCGTTCTTTGCCCAGGTGGTTGTGGTGGCCAAGAACCTGGAGGCGCGCGACCGGCTGCAACTGAAGCTGGAAAAAGCGCTGGCCGAACAGTTCCCGGATATCGTCGCGCGTATTTCGCCGCTCGAACTGGGCCCGCCGGTGGGATGGCCGTTGCAGTATCGCGTCTCCGGTCCGGACAAGGACGAGGTTCGCAAGATTGCGCTGGACCTGGCCGGCATCGTGGGCTCGGATGCGCGTACGCGCCACGTGAATTTCGATTGGATGGAACCCGCGCGTCAAATCCAGATCCGCATCAATCAGGACGAGGCCCGCCAGCTCGGCATCAGCAGCGCCGCGCTGGCCGGCATCATGAACGCCACCATCACCGGCACCACGGTGACCCAGGTGCGCGACGACATCTACCTGGTCAATGTGGTGGCTCGCGCCAGCGAGGAGCAACGCACGTCGATTCGCACCCTGAGTACGCTGCAGGTGCCCACGCCGAGCGGTCGGATGGTCCCGCTCAGCCAGTTCGCGACGTTTGCGGAGGAGCAGGAGACGCCACTGATCTGGCGGCGTGATCGGGTGCCGACGCTGACTGTTCGCGCGGATGTGCGGCGTAGCGTGCTGCCGGACGAAGTGGTCGAAACGCTGGCGCCGAAGCTCAAGGATTTCAATGCCAAGCTGCCCAAGGACTACAAGGTCGAGACCGGCGGCCTGTACGAGGAGAGCGCGGAATCGAGCGCCTCGGTGTTTGCCGTGGTGCCGCTGATGATTCTGCTGATGCTGATCACCATGATGGTGTTGCTGGTGAGCTTCAGGCGGCTGGCGATGGTGGTCTGCGTGATGCCGCTGGGCATGATCGGCGTGGTGCTGGCGCTGCTGATCTTCAACCGGCCGCTCGGCTTCGTGGCGATCCTCGGCATCCTGGCCCTGATCGGCATGATCGCCAAGAACGGCGTGATCCTGATCGTGCAGATCGAAACCTACCGCAGCGAAGGCATGAGCGTGCTGGATGCGGTAGTGGCGTCGGGCACGTCACGCATGCGCCCGATGATGCTGACCTCGATCTCGACCGTGTTGGGCCTGATCCCGATCGCACCCACGGTGTTCTGGGGCTCGATGGCCATTGCCATCATGGGCGGCCTGCTGGTGGCCACGGTGTTGACCCTGATCTTCCTGCCGGCGCTTTACATGGTGGTGTTTGGTAAAGAGGAGCGAACGCCGGCGCTATCCGGCACGGCGAAAGACTCCTCGCTGTGATGGATGAGGACGGACGCGATGAGGATGGCACCCACATCGGCGGCGATCACGGGGTCTCCTGCGGGGACCCCGGTCGACGACGCACACGCCGACGTGCTCGATCTGTACGTGGTGGAGTTGGCGCATCTGTTCGACGCCATGGACCTGGCGCCGTTGCGCGAACGCGACCTCGATGCAAAAACGGACGCGTTCATCGTCGAGTGGGCCCAGGAGTTACCGCCAGAAAAGTCCTTGCAGCTGGTTATCCATCTCGGCAATCCCTCCATCACTGGGCAAGACACAGTCATGGTGGCTGAGGCCGTGCACGCGTATTACGGTCAACGTGCGCATGTCACCCGACGGGGATTGAAGAAGCTGTTCCGCGTGGGACGCATCAGTTTGCTAATCGGCGTGCTGTTCGTCGGCGCCGCCACCCTCATCGGCGAAGCACTACTCGCCGTGATGAGCAGCGAACGCTCTGCCAGGCTGATCGAGGACAGCCTGGTCATCGGCGCCTGGGTGGCGCTGTGGCGGCCGATGGAGATCTTCCTCTATGACTGGTGGCCGATCCGCGCCGAGGCGTGTCTGTTCGAGCGCTTGAGCAAGTTGCAGGTGCGCCTGGTGGCCATGCAGAAGCAGGACGGGGTGCCGTCATGAGGCCCGCTCCGGACCAGCGCAAGAAGCCTGCAACTCCTTCCAGCGTGCCTACGGTGCTGGAGCGCGGCCTGCTGTTCTTCCTGGTATGGCTGGTGCTGATGCCGAGCGCGAAAATGGCCGACCTGGTAGTAGGGTTGATCGCGGCGGTGCTGGCCACCTGGGCCAGCCTGCGTCTGCTGCCACCTGAGTCAGGCTATCTGCGCTTTGGCGCCTTGCTGGCCTTCGTGCCGCATTTCATGTGGCAGTCGGTGCTGGCGGGCGTGGATGTCGCGCGTCGGGCCTTCGACCCACGCATGCCCTTGCGGCCGGGATTCGTGGTTTGTCGCGTGAGTTTTCCGCCGGGACCCGCGCGCAATGAATTCGCGGTGATCACCAGCCTGTTGCCGGGCTCGGTGCCCGCGGGCGAAGCCGAAGGGGCGATCGTTTATCACGCGCTGGATATCCGACAGCCCGTCGCCGAACAGCTGGCGGAAGAGGAAAAGCGGCTGACCGCAGCCCTGACCGGAGGTGACGGCCATGACTAGTTTCCTGCTTGCCATGACCTTCTTCCTGGTGGTGATGGTCGCCGTGGGATTGTTTTGCGTATTGCGCGGGGCGAGCAATGCCGACCGCATGATGGCCGTGCAGTTGTTCGGTACCGGTGGCATCGCGGCCCTGCTGCTGGTGGGCGTGGCGCATGGCACGGAAGGTGTGGTCGACGTGGTGTTGACGCTGTCGGTGCTGGCGGCATTCGCGGCTGTGGCTTTCGTCAAGGCCGATGAGTCGTCGGCAAAAGACGAGAACCGGCCGGAGCAGGGATCATGAGGATCGCTGCCGACATCTTCACCATCGTCGCCATCCTCACCGGTGCGTTCTTTTTCCTGGCCGGCACGGTCGGGCTGCTGCGTTTTCCGGACACGCTGACGCGACTGCATGCGCTGACCAAGGCCGACAATCTCGGGCTTGGATTGGTGGTACTGGGGCTGCTGCCGCAGTCCAACAGTGTGTTCGCTGGCCTGAAGATGATTCTGGTGTGGCTGCTGGTCTTGCTCGCGTCTGCCACGGTGTCCCAACTCATCGCGCGTGCGGCGCGCCGTGATGGGCCGCCTTCATGAGTGACGCGCTCCACCTCGCCCTGATCGCGCTGCTGCTCGCGCTGGCTTTCTGGACCGTCGTCGCGCGTGAGACGTTTGCGGCTGTCGCGGGTTTCGTTTCCTACGGTTTGCTGCTGACCCTGGCGTGGGTGGCGCTGTCGGCCGTCGACGTGGCGTTGACCGAGGCGGCGATCGGTGCGGGCCTGACCGGTGCGCTGTTGATCGGTGCGGCTTCCCGCTTGCGCAAGACCGAAGCGGCAGCCCGGACCGAGTGGCCCGGTCGGGCGACGCGCGTGCTGGCGGCCATCGTTGCTAGCGCGGTTGCCGCGGCCATCGCTGCCTGCGTGCTGCTGCTGCCGGATCCCGCGCCGACCTTGGCGCCCGAGGTGGCGCAGAACCTTGCCTCGACCGGCGTGGGCAACCCGATCACGGCGGTGCTGATGTCATTCCGCGCGATGGACACGATGCTTGAAGCGATCGTGCTGCTGTTCGGATTGATCGCTATCTGGTCGTTGGCATCGGATCGCTACTGGGGTGGTCGGCCGGGACTGGCCCCGGTTTACGAACCCAACGGCATCCTGGCCTATCTGGCGCGCGTGCTGCCGCCGATCGGCATCGTGGTTGGCATCTATATCCTGTGGGTGGGCGCCGACTACCCGGGTGGCAAGTTCCAGGGCGGTACGGTGCTCGCCGCGATGTGGCTGCTGCTGATGATGTCCGGGCTGCACGATGCACCCGCGGTAAGCCGACGCTGGGTGCGACTGGTGCTGATTGGAGGGCCGGCCGTCTTCATCCTCGTCGGTGTGCTCGGCGTGTTCGTGGCCAACGCCTTCCTGGCCTATCCGGCGGGTTTCGCCAAGCCGTTGATCATCGTCATCGAGGTGGCGCTGCTGCCCTCGCTGGCGGTTACCTTGACCCTGCTGCTGATCGGGCCGCCGCAACGATCGGAGTCACCCCCATGAACGCACCGACGTTGTTTGGGCTGTGCGCCGCCGTGTTGGTAGGTCTTGGTCTGTATGGCCTGATCGTGCATCCGCAGCCGCTGCGCAAGGTGCTCTCCTTCAACCTGATCGGTAGCGGCGTCTTTTTGGTTTGCGCGGTGATTGCACGCCGTGGCGCGGCCGCAGGCGTGGGTGGCGATCCGGTGCCGCAGGCGTTGTTGATCACCGCTATCGTGGTGGCCTTCGCTGCCTCCGCGCTTGCCGTGGCATTGATGTTGCGCCAGTGCGACGAAACCGGTTCGAACTCGCTCTCGTCCGACCCAGGTCCCGCGCCTGCGAAGCCGCCTGCCGACGGTGAGGCCTAAGTGTCGCCCGCGGCGCCCGTGAACTTGACGACGCCAGCCGGCCTGTTGCTCGTGCTCGCGGTGCTGCTGCCTTTTACCGGCGTGCTGCTCGGACTGGTGCTCGGCGGCCGCCATGCGCAGCGGGTGGCGTGGGTGACGATCCTGCTCGGGATAGGCATCGTGCTTGCGATCACGCGGGTCCTGCTGAACTCGGGCGCCTCGCTGGTCTATCTGCTGGGAGGCTGGGCGCCACCGCTAGGCGTCGCGCTGCGCGCGGACGGTCTGTCGGTCTGCATGATGCTGGTGGTCGCCTTGGTCGTCGGCGCAGTCGGCGTCTACGCGAATGGCGATTTCGGCACGCCCGCTGGCCAAAGCGAAGCGCGTGCGCCGCTGGCCTTCTGGCTCTTGCTGCTGGCGGTGTGGGGATCGTTAAATCTGGTCTTCGTGAGCGGCGACATCTTCACCCTGTACGTCGCGCTCGAACTACTGACCTTCGCCGGCGTTCCGCTGGTGGCGCTCGATGGACGCGCCGAGACGCTGCAGGCAGCGCTGCGCTATCTGGTGTACGCCTTGCTCGGCTCGATGTTCTATCTGCTGGGCACGTTCCTGCTTTATGGCGCTTACGGCACGCTCGACATCGCACTGCTGGCCGCGCGCGTCGGATCGCAACCGGTGACCTGGATGGCCGCAGCGCTGATGACCGCCGGCCTGCTGGCCAAGACCGCGCTGTTTCCGTTGCATCTGTGGCTGCCGCCTGCGCACGCGGGCGCGCCGGCCGCGGCGAGCGCGCTGCTTTCCGCGCTGGTGATCAAGGGCGCCTGGTTTCTGGTCGTGCGGCTCTGGGTTGATGTATTTGCGGGCATCGTGACCCTGCCGGCGGCGCAGTTGCTCGCGGCGCTGGGCGCCTCGGCCATCATCGTTGGCAACATCGTGGCGCTGCGCCAGGCAAGGCTGAAGTTGCTGATTGCCTACTCGACGGTGGCCCAGATCGGCTATCTGTTCCTGATGTTTCCGCTGGTCCAGGCGCTCAACGCGATGCGACTCGACACCGCCGCGGCCGTCACCGGTGGTGTGCTGCAAGCGATCTCGCACGCGACGGCGAAAGCGGCCATGTTCATGGCCGCTGGCCTGATCTACAGCACGCTTGGGCACGACCGCATGGCCGATCTTCGCGGTGCGGGGCGCGCCTTGCCGATGACCATCACGGCGTTCGCGCTGGCCGGCGCTTCGTTGATCGGTTTGCCGCCCTCGGGCGGCTTCCTGGCCAAGTGGCTGCTGTTGTCGGCCGCCATCGCCACGGCTCAATGGTGGTGGGTGCTGGTGATGTTGGTCGGTGGCCTGCTCACCAGTGCCTATGTATTCATGGTGGTGGTGCGCGCCATGGCGCCGGCCGCTCCTGGGTGGTCGCCGAAGAAGCAGGTGCCGGGCTACCAGCAGGCTGCTGTGCTGGGGCTGGCCCTGTGTTCCTTCCTGCTCGGTCTGGCGGCGCTGCTGCCGGTCGATATGGCACAGATCGGCCGCACGGTCGCACCGCTGGTGGGATCGCCATGAACACAACTCGGATCCTGCTTGCCGCCGCCATCGGCCTGCCGCTGTTACTGCTGCTGGCCTGCGCATCAGCCAGCCTGCGCCGTCGCATGCCGGCGCTGTTCGTGATCGCGCCGCTGCCCGCGCTTGCGGCCGCTCTGTGCGCTGGCCATGAATCGATGCTGGTGCTTGGCAATGCACGCTTCGCCCTGCGTTTTGCGCTCGACCTGCCGGGCGCGATGCTGCTGGGTTGCGCCGCCGTGCTGTGGACTCTCGCGGGCATCTTCGCCTGGCGCTATCTGCGTGACCGGGTGGATGGCGATGGCCTGGTGGTCTGTTGGCTGATGACGCTGACCGGTTGCGTCGGTGTCTTCCTGGCCGCCGACATGATCGGCTTCTACTTCCTGCTTGCGGTGCTCAGCGTCGGCGCCAGCGGTTTGGTGCTGCAGGGCGATGGTTCGCAGGCGATACGCGCCAGTGCGATCTATCTCGGACTCGCCTTGCTGGCCGAAGCCTTTTTGCTGGCGGGCCTGATCCTGCTGGCGCAGGCGACACCGCACGGCAGCCTGTTGATCCGCGATGCGACAGCGGCGTTGCCGAGCTCGCCATGGCGCGACGTGACCCTGGTGCTCCTCCTCACCGGCCTGGGCATGAAGGCGGGTTTGGTGCCGCTGCATTTCTGGATGCCGTTGGCCTACGGCGAAGCGCCGATTCCCGCGGCGGCGGTGATGAGTGGTGCCGTGGTCAAGGCCAGCATTCTCGCCTTGATCCGTTTCCTGCCATGGGGCGCTATGCTCCCCGATGCCGGACATGCGCTGGCATTGATCGGCCTGTTTGGTGCGATCTACGGCGTGCTCATCGGCATCACCCAGGCGCACCCCAAGCTCATCCTTGCCTATTCGAGCGTCAGCCAGATGGGTTTCCTGGTGGCGGTCATAGGCATGGGGCTGGCGGCCGGTGATACCGGCACGGCCCTGGCGGCGGCCTTCTATGCCGCCCACCATCTGCTGGTGAAGGGCGCGCTGTTCCTTTGTGTGGGCGCGGTGATGCTGACGGGCCGCCAGCACCGCTGGCCGATGCTGGTGCCCGCTGCCGTCATCGCGTTGGGCTTGGGTGGCTTGCCGCTGACGGGGGGCGCGCTCACGAAGTACGCGGCCAAGGATTTGCTCGGCGAGGGCCTCGCCGGCTCGGTCGCCGTGGTGTCTTCGATCGCCACCACCTTGTTGATGATCCATTTCCTGCGTCGTTTGAGCGCGATGACGGCCGCGGACCCCGATGCGCGTGCACCGGCGGCGATGGCTGGCTCGTGGCTCGGCATGGCGCTCGTGTCGCTGGTCATCCCGTGGGCGCTTTATCTGTTGATTCCCATCGATACGCTGCCTAAGGCCGTGGCGCCGGCTGCTCTGTGGGCCGCGCTATGGCCCGTTCTGGCGGGTGCGGTGCTGGCTTTTGGCCTTGATCAGCTCGGGACGCGGATACCCAAGCTGCCCGCGGGCGATGTGGGCGAGGTCTTGTATCCGCTGGAAGACACCAGCAGGGCGGCAGGCGGCTGGTTCGAGCGCGTGGACGCGTTCTCGCGCCGCTGGGCCGTGTCATGCATCGCCTTGTTGCTGGTGTCGTTGTTGTTTGGTTGGACGCTGATGGTGGCAGGCTGATGCGGGCGTGCGATTTCATCACATGCCAACGCGCACATTAGGCGCGGTTGAGTCGGTCCCGGTCTGTTTATTTCAACGGGGAATACGCCATGAGAAGGTTGACATTGATGATGCTTGCCGCCGTCTCGGTCTGCGTTGCCGGCTGCATCATGGTCGGGCCGAATTACGAGCGCCCCACTGTGCAGACGCCGGAGGCTTGGCGCATCGACCTGCCCAAGGCCGAGGAAGTCGTCAACACGAAATGGTGGGAGCAGTTTGGCGATCCGGTATTGAATGAACTCATCGAAACGGCGCTGCGCGATAACCTGGATGTGCGCGTTGCGGCGGCGCGAGTCGATCAGTTCATTGGCCTGCTGCGCTCATCGCGTGCGCAGGCGTTGCCGCAGATCGGCTACGGTGCCGATATCAGCCGGAGCCGCGCCAGCCAGGTCGGGCAGCCGCCGCTCCCGTCCGGCGTCAATCCGGAGTTCAATCTCTATCAAGGAACGTTGGCTGCGGCCTGGCAAATCGATCTGTTCGGCCGCGTCCGCCGTCTCAACGAGGCCGCGCAGGCCCAGGTATATGCAAGCGAACAGGCCCAGCGAGGCGTCGTGCTTTCGCTGGTGGCGGGAGTAGCCAACAGCTACATCACCTTGCGTGGGTTGGATCGGCAGCGCGAGATTGCCGTGGCGACGGCGGCCAACTTCGGCGAGACCATGCGCATCTTCGAGTTGCGTTACAAATCAGGCCTGGTCTCCGAAACCGAAGTGTCGCAAGTGCGTTCGCAGTTCAAGCTGGCACAGACGGCGATACCGGCCATCGATCAGCAGATCGCCATCCTGGAAAACGGCATCTCGGTCCTGATGGGGCACAATCCGGGCCCGATTCCGCGCGGCAAGTCGATCGACCAACTGATGCTGCCGGTGATCCCGGCGGATATACCTTCGACGGTGCTTGAACGGCGTCCGGATATCCTGCAGGCCGAGCAGAATCTGGTGGCCGCCAATGCGAATGTCGGCGCCACGCGCGCGCTCTACTATCCCAACATCTCGTTGACCGGCGTGCTCGGGTCGATCAGCACGGCCTTCAGCGACTTCCTGACCGGCCCGGCCCAGGCGTGGTCGGTGGGGGCAGGGCTGACCGGGCCTATCTTTACCTCAGGAGCGATTCGCGGGCAGGTGCGATCTGCCGAAGCGCAGAAGCAACAGGCCCAGCTGTTTTACCAACAGACCGTACTGAATGCGTTTGGTGATACCAACAATGCGTTGATTGGCTCGCAGAAGACCATCGAGCAGGTGGTCTTGCAGCAGCAGCGGGTGGATTCGTTGCGCGAATATGCGCGGCTTTCGCGCCTCAAGTTCGAAAACGGCCTGATCGGTTATATCGACGTGCTGGTCTCCGAAAATGACTTGTTCGCCGCCGAACTGTCGCTCGCGAGCCTCAGCGCGCAACGCTACACGCAGGTGGTGAACGTTTATCAGGCGATGGGCGGTGGATGGGTGGACATCGCCGATGCCATGACGCCCGTGCCGCTGGGTTCGGTGCAGCCACACAAGTGATGGCGCGTGCGTGGCCGATGACGTGTCTATAACATGCGTTTTGCGATACAAATGACTCATCCACAGGGACACCCACCATGATCGAACAGATTCAGGGCTTACCGCCGGGCACACTGGGATTCCGCGCCAGCGGACAGGTTACGGCCGCTGACTACGAGCGGGTACTGGTGCCGGACATCGAGGCGGCGTTTGCCTTGAATCGCAAGTTGCGTCTGCTCTATCACGTCGGCCCGGATTTCACCGGGTTCGATCCGGGCGCGATGTGGGACGACATGATGCTCGGCTTCCGGCATTTCAGCGGCTGGGATCGCGTGGCGCTGGTGACCGACGTGGCATGGCTGCGCATTGCGGCGACCGCCATGGGTTTTGTAGTACCCGCCGAGTTCCGCCTATTCAGCAATGCCGAGCTGGTGCTCGCGATCGACTGGATCCGGGAGCCGAAGCCCGTGACGGAAGAAGAGAACAAATGAAACTGTTTGCAGGGTGCTTGTCAGCGGCCGGCGCTTGTGTTGAAGTCCACGCCATGTCCTGCATTCGCGCCCATTTTGTTTCCATGACCGCGACCGCCGCTTCCGCGACGGCACGTACTCATGCGTGCGCGCTGAATAACAACGCCAATAACAATACCCGCATCGACGGGTGGGCCGGCGTGTAAGCAGAAACTGCAAGCATTCACGCAAAAAGGCCCGCTCCCAGCGGGCCTTTTTGTTTTTCCGCCACACGAAAAACCAACCAAGGGACCTGTGTCATGTGTTCGATCTTCGGCATGTTCGACCTGCAACCAGGCGATGACCTGGCAGCACTGCGCCAGCAGGCGCTGGAACTCTCCCAGCGCCAGCGCCATCGTGGGCCGGACTGGAGCGGCGTGTTCGTCGACGCCGGCGTGATCCTGGTGCATGAACGCCTGGCCATCGTCGATCCGGCCAGCGGCGCGCAGCCGCTACGATCACGCGATGGTGCGCTGGCATTGGCCGTGAACGGCGAGATCTACAACCACCGCGATCTGCGCGCCGCCAGCGGCTATGACTTCACCACGGGTTCGGACTGCGAGGTGATCAATGCGCTGTATCGCGAACCGATTGACCCAGCTGCATGGGTGTCCAAACTCAACGGCATCTTTGCTTTTGCATTGTGGGATAGCGAGGCAGCCCGCTATGTGATCGCCCGCGATCCCATCGGTGTCTGCCCGTTGTATTGGGGGCACGATGGCGAGGGGCGGCTTTGCGTAGCATCGGAGATGAAGGCGCTAGCCAGCATTTGCACCGACGTGGCGCCATTTCCACCGGGCCATGTCTATGACAGCACCGATGGCGAGCTGCGCCGCTACTACCAGAAGCCCTGGCGCGATTACACCCACACGAAAGGCCACGATGTTTCGGCAGATGACTTGCGCGAGGCGTTCGAGCAGGCCGTGCATCGCCAGCTGATGACGGATGTGCCCTACGGCGTCCTGCTCTCCGGTGGACTGGATTCCTCCCTGGTCGCGGCCTGCGCCGCGCGCTTCGCGCGTCACCGCGTCGAGGATGACGACCGCGCTGAGGCCTGGTGGCCGCGACTGCATTCCTTCGCGATCGGATTGGAGGGCTCGCCTGATCTTGCCGCTGCACAAGTTGCTGCCAATGCGCTTGGCACCGTGCATCACGGCTTCATCTATACGTTCTGGGAAGGGCTGGATGCGTTGCCCGAAGTGATCCGCCATATCGAAACGTATGACGTCACCACCATTCGCGCCTCCACACCGATGTACTTGCTTGCACGCAGGATCAAGGCGATGGGCGTAAAGATGGTGCTGTCGGGCGAAGGTTCGGACGAGATCTTTGGCGGTTATCTTTATTTCCACAAGGCGCCGTCGGCCGAGGCCTTTCACGAGGAAACCGTGCGCAAGCTCGATGCGTTGCACAGTTACGATTGCCTGCGTGCGAACAAGTCGATGATGGCCTGGGGTGTGGAGGCGCGCGTGCCGTTCCTGGATCTGGAGTTTCTCGACCTGGCCATGGGCATGGATGCGAGTCACAAGATGGCAGGCAAGGGGCGCATCGAGAAAGCGGTATTGCGCGAGGCGTTCCAGGGTGCGTTGCCGGACGAGATTCTGTGGCGCCAGAAGGAGCAGTTCAGTGATGGCGTCGGCTACGGCTGGATCGATGGCCTGAAGGCGCATGCCGAACAGGCGGTGAGCGATCGAGAGTTCGCGGCGGCGGCTACACGCTTCCCGCACAACACGCCCGCCACCAAGGAGGCCTATCTGTACCGGCGCATCTTCGAACGCTTCTATCCGGGGCAGGCGTGCGCGGCGACGGTGCCGGGCGGCAAGTCCATCGCGTGTTCCTCACCCGCGGCCTTGGCATGGGATCCGGCGTTTGCGGGGGCGGCTGATCCGTCAGGGCGTGCGGTGCGCGGGGTGCATCAGCAGGCGTTGGTGTAGCGGCCTCTGAGCTCAGGCTCTGGGCAGATACACGAAAGCATGCCGTCCCGACACCAGCACGACCCCTGCACGGGCGTAGGCGGCCTGCTCGTATCGATCCGCGGCGGCGAGTTCGTCGTCATTGAGCTCAAGAACGCGGCCGGGGACGGCGTCTGCTGCGTTGGCCGTGGCCACGAGGCCGGGGTGCACGTCACTGCCACTGGCCGCGATGACCGCGGGATCGGTGATCCGCACTTCACACACGGCGTAGCCGGCGAGACTGTCAGTGGCCATGGGAACCTCGCGGCCGAATAAAGATTGCTGCACGCGCGGGAGCTGGAGCGTGCCGAAGGAGAAAAGTGCGTTAGTCATAGGCGCGACGGTAGCAGCAACCGTCTCAGCCCGACCATCTTTCCGAAGCAGAGAGTGGGCAAAAGGCTCGATCAATTCTCTTCGAGATCACCACTACGGGAGAGCAACACAGCAATGGGACGCGTGCCGGGGAATTCCGAGAACACCATCGTCAAGCAAGCCGTGATCGGTACGGCAAGAAACGCGCCGGGGATGCCCCATAGCGCGCTCCATACGGTCAGGCTGATCAGGATGGCGAACGGACTGAGGTTCAACGAGTTTCCCATCAGGTACGGGTCGAGGAAGTTGCCGATGAAGAACTGTGGCACGGAGAGCGCAATCACCAGCATCAGCACGGTGTCCGTGTCGCCATACTGGACAATGGCAAAGGCCATCGGGAAGAACACGCTGAGGAACGAGCCGATATACGGTACGTAGTTCAGCAGCGTGATCAGTACCGCCCAGAACGCGGCAAATTCCAGTCCAAAGAAGGCCATCACGGCCCAGCTGACCAGGCCGGTCAGTAAGCTGAGCAGGGTCTTGAGCGCCAGATAGGTGCCCACGCGCTGGTTGATGTGAACAATGATCTTCTGCAATTGCGCCACGTTGCGTGGCTCATCTGAAATATGGGCCAGTTTGTTGGGCAGGCTGCGCTGTTCGACCAGAAGAAACGCGACATACAGGAAGACCACGATCAGGCTCGCGGCAATCGAGGTGATGGACATCACGGTAGAGCCGATCAGGCGTTGCATATTGACCTGGCCGAGCAGGTCACGGCGCAGCGTGGCCCAGGTGGGTTCGGACTCGAAGCCAAATCTCGCGGCGCCTTTCTGGATCATGTTCAGCAAGGTGGCCTGGTATTGCGGGGCCAAGGTCGCCACCCGCGTGAGGTTGGTCATGATCAGGGACGCCATGGCCATCAAGGCCAGTGCAATCACCAGGATCGATAGCGCGTAATGCACTTTCATGGGTAAGCGCGGGCCGAGCACTGGGATGCGGTAGAGCAGGCGCGTCAGGCCGACGATCACGTAGACCACCAGGATGCTCAGGACCACCGGTTCGAAGATTTTCTTGCCGACGTGCAGCACCCATCCCACGGCCAACGCGAGCACCACGCCATAGACCAGGGACTGAAATCGCTCGTTCATGCGGGCATGGGTCCGGGCAAAGAGGCGCGTCATCGGGGCTGGCAGCGTCAAGCGTTGCCGTCCGGTACCAACCGTGTCTGAGACTTACCTGTCCAGCGACTTTTTTTTGTGAATTTGCCAGGGGATCGATGGACGGGCAGCTCGCTCAGGGCAGCCTGGTTGGCACCCGTGCCGTTCCCTCGCTACCGGGCTGGCAGGGGCCGGGGACGGGCACGCACGAGTCACGCGGCGCCTGAGGCGTGGCGCCTTACCGGCAAATCGGAGTCCTCTGTTATCCTAAACGGCTGCTGATACGGAACCTCAACCCAAATGATCGAAACCAATCCGATCCTTGCGCAGATTGCGGACCTCAAGGGCCGCGTCGAGTCGCTTAGGGGGTATCTTTGACTACGCCACCAAGCGTGAGCGTCTCGAAGAAGTAAGCCGCGAACTGGAAAGCCCCACCGTGTGGGACGATCCTCCGCGCGCCCAGGAACTGGGTCGCGAACGCGCCCGCCTGGAAACCGTCGTCAGCGGCATCGATACGATGACCGCAGGCTTGATCGACGCCAGCGAGTTGCTGGAAATGGCCGCTGCCGATAACGACGAAGACACCGTCAACTCGGTGGTCGCGGACCTGCGGGGCCTCGACGCCAAGGTGAGCAAGCTGGAATTCCAGCGGATGTTCTCCGGCAAGATGGACGCCAACAACGCATTCGTGGACATCCAGGCCGGCGCCGGTGGCACCGAAGCGCAGGACTGGGCCGAAATATTGCTGCGCATGTATCTGCGCTGGTGCGAATCGCGCGGCTGGAAGACCGAGTTGATGGAAGTCAGCGGTGGCGAAGTGGCCGGTATCAAGTCCGCCACCTTCCGGGTGGAAGGCGACTACGCGTATGGCTGGCTGAAGACCGAGATCGGCGTGCATCGCCTGGTGCGCAAGAGCCCGTTCGATTCGGATAATCGCCGCCACACCAGCTTCACCTCGGTGTTCGTGTCGCCGGAAGTGGATGACGATATCGATATCGATATCAACCCGGCCGACCTGCGCACCGATGTGTACCGTTCCTCCGGCGCCGGTGGCCAGCACGTCAACAAGACCGAGTCGGCCGTGCGTATCACGCATATCCCGACTAATACGGTGGTGGCTTGCCAGACCCAGCGCAGCCAGCACGCCAACCGCGATCACGCCATGAAGATGCTCGCGGCCAAGCTGTACGAGCTGGAACTGCAAAAGCGCAATGCCGAGAAGGACGCGCTGGAAGCGAGCAAGTCGGACATCGGCTGGGGCAGCCAGATCCGCAACTACGTGCTCGACCAGAGCCGTATCAAGGACCTGCGCACTGGTATCGAACGCTCCGATACGCAGAAGGTGCTTGATGGCGACCTGGATGAATTCATTGAGGCGAGCTTGAAGTCGGGCCTGGATGCGGGCGCCAAGCGCGTGGATGCCTGATCGCGAGCCATCGAATCTGCACGACGACCGAGGTGTTGCCTGCATGAACAGAACGAAGACTTTCCCCATTCTGGTCGTGTGGGCCGCCCTGGCGGCATGCAGCGACGTGGCCGGCGCGCAGCAGGAAAGCACGTCGTCCTCCTCCGGTCAGGGTATCAAGCAAGATGCCAAGGCGGCCGGCAAGGACATTGGCGACGGCGCCCGCGATATCGGGCACGCGACCAAGAGCGCAGCCATTTCGGTCGGCCACGGCGCGAAAGAAGCAGGCCAAGGCATCGGGCATGGCGCGAAAGAAGGCTGGGAGGCCACCAAACACGCAGTGAAACACGTGTTCGGCAAGGGCGATTGACAGTCGGCGTCGCGGGAAAGCACTGTCCCGCCCGTCCGCTGATTGGATGACAACTAGAGATGCGTCCGCCGAACGGCGCGGGCGCCGGCAGCTACGGAAACCTCATGACTGAACCGACCGATATCCAGCCCATCGACGAAAACAAGCTGATCGCCGAGCGCCGCGAGAAACTGAAGGCGTTGCGGGGGCAGGGCGTGGCGTTTCCGAATGACTTCAAGGTCGATGCGTTTGCGGGCGACCTGCAGGCCGAATTCGCCGATGTCGAGCAATGGACGGCCGAGGCCATCGAGGGCGCCGCGCGGCGCGTGAAAGTGGCCGGCCGCATCATGCTCAAGCGCGACCAGGGCAAGGTCGCGTTCGTGCAGATGCAGGACTTCAGCGGCCGCATCCAGCTATTCATCCACCAGGGCACGGTGGGTGAGGACACCTTCAAGGCTTTCAAGGGCTGGGACCTGGGCGACATCGTCGGCGCCGAAGGCGTGCTTATGCGCACCAAGACCGGCGAGTTGTCGGTGAAGGTTGATGTGCTACGCCTGCTCACCAAGAGCCTGCGTCCGCTGCCGGACAAGCGCCACGGCCTGGCCGACGTGGAACAGCGTTATCGCCAGCGCTATGTCGACCTGATCGTCACCGAAGAAGCACGCCGTACGTTTGCCCAACGCTCGAAGATCATCGGCTTTATGCGCCAGTGGCTCGAGTCCGAGCCGCGCCGCTTCATGGAAGTGGAAACGCCGATGATGCACCTGATCCCGGGTGGAGCCACTGCGCGTCCGTTCGTCACCCATCACAACGCCTTGGACATGGACCTGTACTTGCGCGTGGCACCGGAGCTGTACCTCAAGCGCCTGGTGGTCGGTGGTTTTGATCGCGTGTACGAGATCAACCGCAACTTCCGCAACGAGGGCGTGTCCACCCGGCACAACCCTGAATTCACCATGCTGGAGCTGTACCAGGCCTACGCCACCCACACCGAGATCATGGACCTCACCGAAGCGGTGATCCGTGAGTCGGCCAAGGCGGTGATCGGCACCACCAAGCTCACCTGGGACGGCACCGAGATCGACGTCGGCCCGGCGTTCCGCCGCTGGAGCATGGAAGACGCCGTGCTGGAGCTGAATCCGGAAATCCGCCGCGAAGACCTCCGCGATCGTGATGCGCTGGTGGCCCACTGCAAGCGCCTGGGCATTCCGCTCAAGGGCGAGTTCGGCTGGGGTCGCTTGGTGCTCGAGATCTTCGAGAAGACGGTGGAGCACACGCTGATCCAGCCGACCTTCATCACCGACCATCCGGTGGAGGTGTCGCCGCTGGCGCGCGAAAGCGATACCAAGCCTGGCATCACCGACCGCTTCGAGCTGTTCGTCAACGCCAAGGAGCTGGCGAACGGTTTTTCCGAGTTGAACGACCCGGAAGACCAGGCCGCGCGCTTCCAGGCTCAGGTGGACGCCAAGGCCTCCGGCGACGACGAGGCGATGCACTTCGATGCGGACTACATCCGCGCACTGGAAGTGGGCCTACCGCCGACCGGCGGCCTCGGCATCGGCATCGATCGCCTGGTGATGCTGCTGACCAACGCGTCGTCGATCCGCGACGTCTTGCTGTTCCCCTATATGCGTCCGGAGGCCTGATTCATGTGGTTTGCCATCATTGGCACGGATGTGCCTGATTCTCTTGATAAACGTAAGTCGGCTCGGCCGGCGCATGTCGGCCGACTGCAGCAGTTGCTGGACGAAGGGCGCTTGCTCGTCGCCGGTCCGTTTCCAGCCATCGATGCGCAGGATCCGGGCCCGGCAGGCTTTACCGGCAGCCTGATCCTGGCGGATTTCCCGTCGCAGGCCGAAGCGGAAGCCTGGGCCAGGGTCGATCCCTATGTCGACGCCGGCGTCTACGCCAGCGTCAGCGTGAAGCCGTTTATCCAGGCGCTGCCGCGGGCATGAGCGCGCCGATGGTCGAGCAGATCCGCGAGCGCCTGCAGCAGGCGCTCGATCCGCTGGCGCTGGACGTGCTGGACGAGGGGCATAAGCACGCGGGTCATGCCAATGCGGGCAAGGGGCACTTCCACGTGCGCGTCGTCAGCGCGGCGTTTGCCGGGCAGCTGTCGATCAAGCGCCATCGCCTGGTTTATGCGGCGCTGGAAGGGCTGATGGATAACGGTATCCACGCGCTATCCATCGACGCCAAGGCACCCGGGGAATAACCCCAACCCCACCTGGCCGTCATCCCAGCGCAAGCTGGGATCCAGCGCCTTGGGCGCCCGATGCCCGCGAAAGTCACTGGATTCTGACTTTCGCCGGAATGACGAGTTGAGCGGTCGGCGGTAAATCGTTATATAACATTGATATAGCCATCAATGCTAAAGTGAAACATCCCGCCGAAACGCATTGCGACTACGGCCTGCGTTTGGCACAGTGCCCCATCGCCCGGAAGCCTCGGGCATCTCACCCAGCGTTGATGCCCGAATGCGCCTGACCACGATCAAACTCGCCGGTTTCAAGTCCTTTGTGGACCCGACCACGCTGCACCTGCCAACCAATATGACCGGCGTGGTGGGGCCTAATGGCTGCGGTAAGTCCAACATCATCGATGCCATCCGCTGGGTGATGGGCGAAAGTGCCGCCAGCCGCCTGCGTGGCGACTCGCTCACCGACGTGATCTTCTCCGGCTCCAACGCGCGCAAGCCCGTGGGTCAGGCGACGGTCGAGCTGATCTTCGACAACGCCGACGGCACCATCCAGGGCGAGTACGGCCAGTACGCCGAGATCTCGGTGAAGCGCCAGGTCACCCGCGACGGTCAGTCGGCGTACTTCCTCAATGGCGCGCGCTGCCGTCGCCGTGACATCACGGATTTGTTCCTCGGTACCGGCCTGGGTCCGCGCAGCTATTCGATCATCGAGCAGGGCATGATCAGCCAGATCGTCGAGGCGGCGCCCGACGAGCTGCGCACGCATCTGGAAGAGGCGGCCGGCATCTCCAAGTACAAGGAGCGCCGCAAGGAAACCGAGAGCCGCATCAAGGCCACGCGCGAGAACCTCGACCGCGTGCGCGACGTGCGCGACGAGGTGGACAAGCAGCTCGAACACCTCAATCGTCAGGCCCGCGCCGCCGAGCGCTGGAAAGCCCTGAAGGACGAGCAGACGCGCAAGGAAGCCGAACTGCGTGCACTCGAATATCGGGGGCTCAAGGGCCAGCACGATGGCGAAGGCGCGGGCCTGTCTGCCGCGGAGATCGAGATCGAGCGCCAGCTGGCTGGCCAGCGCCATGTCGAAGCCCAGTTGGAAAGCGTGCGCGAGCGCCACAGCGGCGCTTCCGAACACCTGAATGCGGTGCAGGCCGAGGTGTACAAGGTCGGCGCCGAGATCGCCCGCGTCGAACAGCAGGTGCGCTACAACCGCGAGACGGCCGATCGCCTGTTGCGTTCGCAGGGCGAGACGGAGCGCGAATACGCCGAACTGGCCGAGCACATCGCCAATGATCGCACTCAGGTGGAAACGCTGCGCATGGCGCTGGCCGAGGGTGAGCCGCGATTGGAAGCCCTGCAGCAGATGCAGGACGACACCGCTGACTCGCTGCGCGACACCGAAACCAAGTTGGCCGACTGGCAGCAGCGCTGGGACTCGCATACGCGTACCGCGGGTGAGTCCAGCCGCGCCGCTGAGGTGGAGCGCACCAAGCTCAACTACCTCGACCGCCAGGCGGTCGACCTGTCGCGTCGGCGCGAGGCGCTGGAAGCCGAGCAGAAAGCCACCGATGTGGCGGCGCTGGATGCTGCCGCCGAGCAGCTGCAGCTCGAGCACGAAACGCAACACGAGCGGGTGGAGTCGTTGGGCAGCCTGCTCGACCAGCACAAGACCGGCTACGAGAAGGTGCTGGACGAAGAGCGCCAGGTACAGTCCGCGCTCAACGAGGCGCGCCAGCAGCTGCAATCCGCTCGCGGACGTCAGTCGTCGCTGGAAGCCTTGCAGCACGCCGCCCTGGGCCAGGAGGAAAGTGCCGCCAGCGGTTGGTTGGCACGCCTCGGACTCGACAAGTCGCGTCGACTAGGTGAATCGCTGCAGGTCGAGGCGGGCTGGGAAACCGCCGTCGAAACCGCCTTGGCCGGATTCCTCGACAGCGTGCTGGTGGACGAGTCGCACACGCTGGCGTCCGAGTTTGGTTCGCTGGAAAACGCCGACGTCGCCCTGGTCAATGCGGTCGAAGGCGGCGCCAATACCGCAGGCACGCTGGCGGCGCATGTGCGTGGCCCGGCGGCTGCCGTGTCCATCCTCAGTCACGTGCTGACCGCCGACTCGATCGAACACGCGCATGAGCGCGTGGCCCAGCTTTCCGCCTTGGCGCCGTACCAGTCGGTGATGACGCGCAACGGCGAATGGCTAGGCCCTGGCTGGGCGCGCGTACGCCGAGCGCAGGGCAACCAGGTCGGCGTGCTGGCGCGCGAGCGTGAGATGCGTACGCTGGCCGAGCAGATCATGGCGCTGGAAGAGCGCATCGAAGAGGCCACCAACACGCTCGATGACCTGCGCACGCGCAAGTTCGAAGCCGAGCGCTCCCGTGACGATGCGCAGCGCGAGCTGTACAACGCGCACCGCCGCCAGTCCGAACTGGCCGGCCAACTGCAAAGCCATCGCGGCAAGATGGAAACCGCGCGTGCCCGCGCCGAGAAAGTGGCCGGCGAACTGTCGGACCTGATCAGCCAGCTGGACGAGCTGCAGGCGCAGACCCGCGACGCGCGTGCGCGCCTGGACGAATCGGTCGGCCACATGGGCGACCTGGAAGACCAGCGCCGCGAGCTGGAAAACGAACGCCGCGCCCTGCTCGAGTCGCGCGAGGAAGCGCGCATGAACGCGCGCGAGGCGGCCGACCAGTCGCATGCGCTGGCGCTGGCGCTGGAGTCGAAGCGTTCGTCGCTGGCCTCGCTGGAACAGGCGCTGTCGCGCATGGATACGCAGCTGCGCCAGATCGAGGCGCGCCGTAGCGAAATCGCCGAACAGCTCGCCGCCGGTTCCGACCCCATCGCCGAGCTGGAAGCCGAGCGCCAGACCTATCTGGATCAGCGCCTGTTGGTCGACAAGCAGCTGGTCGAGGCGCGCCGTGCGCTGGAAGATTGCGACGCCGAGTTCCGCCGGCTGGAGCAGGAGCGTCAGCGCATCGAACATGGCCTCAACGGACTGCGCGAGAAACTCTCGCAGAAGCGCCTTGCCGCACAGGCACTGCAGTTGCGCGCCGAGCAATTGGCCGAAGCGATCACGGCCTCCGGCCTGGAGCTCGAGCCCTTGCTGGCTGAGCTGGCGGAAGATGCTGACGCCAGCCAGTGGCGCACGCAACTGGTCGAGATCGGCCAGAAGATCGTGCGCCTGGAACCGGTGAATCTCGCCGCGATCCAGGAACATGCCGAGCAGAGCGAGCGCAAGACCTATCTCGACAACCAGCTCGCCGACCTGGTGAGCGCCATGGAGACGCTGGAAGCGGCGATCAAGAAGATCGATCGCGAAACGCGCCAGCGCTTCAAGGAAACCTTCGACCGCGTGAATGCCGGTGTGCAGGAATTGTTCCCGCGCCTGTTCGGCGGCGGCCACGCCTATCTCGAACTGACCGGCGACGACCTGCTCGATACCGGCGTGGCGATCATGGCGCGCCCACCGGGCAAGCGCGTGTCCAATATCACCTTGCTGTCCGGCGGCGAAAAAGCCTTGACCGCGGTATCGCTGGTGTTCGCCATCTTCGGCCTGAACCCGGCGCCGTTCTGCCTGCTCGACGAGGTGGACGCGCCGCTCGACGAGGCCAACGTCGGCCGCTTCTCCAGCATGGTGAAGGAGATGAGCGAAAAGGTGCAGTTCATCTTTGTCAGCCATAACAAGGCCACCATGGAGGCGGCCACGCAGCTGTGCGGCGTGACCATGCGCGAAGCAGGCGTGTCGCGCCTGGTGCAGGTGGATCTCGCCGAAGCGGCTAAACTTGCGGGCGCTGCTTGAGGAGTTTGATCATGACCGTACAACCCGTGCTTGCGTTCGCCTGGAATCCCGCCGTCGGCATTCCGTTGCTTATCGTCGGCCTGATCGTGCTCGCGCTGATCTGGTTGTTCGGCCAGCCGAAGAAGGAGCAGGGCAGGCGGCGTGTTGTGCTCGGCCAGGCCGGTGAGCGGCGCGAGCCGACCTTCGGCAGCGAGGGCGAGTCGCATGACGAGCCGTCCTTCAGCGCGCGCGACGACTTCCACCTGGATCCGCTGGACGCGGGCCAGCCGCACCAGGGTGAGTTGGACATGGGCCTGCGCGAGGAGCTGGAACGGCTCGGCGCGACGCTGGCCGGCGGCAAGGACCGGATCGAGCCGGCGCCGCTGACCAGGCCGAGCGGCATCGCCGGATCGATCGTCGACGCCCTGCGCGCGCCGCCGGAACAGTTCGAGAACAGCCTTGCTGGGGCGACTTCCGCTGAACCGGTATCGCCAGCCCGCGCCCCGACTGCCGAACCCACACCGGCTCCCGCCGCACCGCGCGTACCGCCGCGGTCGGATGTAGGTCGCCGCCCGGAGCGCCTGCCGGTGGAGCGTATCGTCACCTTGTTCGTGGTGGCGCGCGAAGGCAATGTATTCAACGGCGCCGATTTGATCGTGGCAGCCGAGAAGGCCGGCCTCGAGTTCGGCGACATGGGCATCTATCACCGCCTGGTGGACGGCAAGCGCGAGCTGGGTCCGATCTTCAGCGTGGCGAACATGCTCAAGCCGGGCAATTTCGACCTGACCCGACTGGATGCCTTGCTGACGCCCGGCCTGAGTTTCTTCATGACCCTGCCGGCGCCGATTCCCGCGCTGGATGCCTGGGACACCATGCTGCCGACCGCCCAGCGGCTGGCCGAACTGCTGGATGGCCAGGTGCTGGATGAGGAGCGCAACGCGCTCGGTCGCCAAAGAGTGGCGCATATTCGTGACGAGCTGCGCGGCTGGGACCGCGACCACGAAGGCAAGGAAATCACCTTCGGTCGCTGATGCCGGTCCGCCAGTCCCTGGAAGGCGGGTAAGAGAAAGCTTGCGCAGCACCGGCGACTTCGCCAGAGTCTGGCTCCAAGGAGGGAGACATGGCCTGCAAATCGCTGCGTCACTTCGCGTGGCTGGGACTGTTGTCGCTCGTCGCATGCACGCATTCCGACCTGCGCCCAGACTACCCACGCATTCCCAGTACGATGTTGCCGGCAGCGGCCGACGCGCCGCTGGCTACCTACGCGACCCGCATCACCATCAAGCACAACAGCGAATCGGGCGTGCGCCTGATCAGCGATGCGAACGAAGCGCTGCTGGCGCGCATCGCCCTGGCCGATCGCGCCGTGCACTCGCTCGATCTGCAGTACTACACCTTCCACAGCGACGCGACCGGCGAGTTGCTTGCCAACCACCTGATCGCCGCGGCTGATCGCGGCGTACGAGTGAGATTGTTGCTCGATGACCTGCATGTGGCCGGCAACGACGAAGTGCTGCGGGCACTGGATGGTCACCCGCATATCGAAATCAGGTTGTTCAACCCGTTCCTGGAGCGCAATTCGTCGATATGGAGCATCGGCAAGCAGTTCGCCGGCGATTTCTCGCGACTCAATCGACGCATGCACAACAAGGCGTTCGTCGCCGATAGCTCGATGGCCATCGTGGGTGGCCGCAACATCGGTGACGAGTACTTCGACGCCAGCGGGAACGTCAACTTCCGCGATCTCGATGTGCTGGTCGTCGGTCCGGTCGTCAACGAGATCGGCACCGCCTTCGACAGCTACTGGAACAGCCAGCTGTCATTTCCCATTGGCGCGTTTCATCACAAGGCCTTGAGCCCGGCCGAGGCGGCGAGCATCCGCGAAGACATCAGGGTCAACGCGCGCCTGTTCAGCCAGAGCAACTACGCGCAGAACCTGGTCACCCGTGCGGGTGATCTTACGCATGAAGTGCCTGCCACCGATTGGGCCTGGGGGCCAGCCACCTATCTGGCAGATGATCCCGAGAAGGCGAACCCGACGACCAGCAACGAAGGCCTGAACATCGTGCCGGCGATGCGGGCCTGGACGGATTCGGCGCAGCATCGTCTGACCCTGATCAATCCTTACTTCCTGCCCGGCGAGCGAGGCGTCACTTATCTGCAGACCTTGCGCGACCGTGGCGTGGAAATCCATGTACTGACCAATTCGCTGGCTTCGACCGACGCGGGCGATGTGTATAACGCCTATGCCTCGTACCGGCCACCTTTGTTGAAGATGGGGGTGAGCCTGTATGAGCTGAAGCCCGACGCCAGCGGTGGGCATGGCGGGGGCAGCCATTTCTTTGGCTCCAGCTCGGGCTCCAACAGCCTGCATGCGAAGGCGATCGTGGTGGATGACGGCCATGCGTTCGTCGGCTCGATGAACCTCGATCCGCGTTCCCTCGACCTCAATACCGAGGACGGCGTGATCATCGAATCACCGGTGCTGGCCCAGGCCTTGCTCGCCATCTTCGCGGATGCCACCAGGCCAACGCACAGCTATAACGTGCTGCTGGATGCGTCGACGGGTCGCGTCTACTGGGAGGGGCAGCAGTCCGATGGTCAAGCGATCCGCTATGACCACGCCCCCGAAACGACCTGGTGGCGACGCTTCAAGGTGGGGCTGGGCGACCTTTTGCCGATCGAGCACCTGCTTTAGGGGCGGCTCGCTCTCTCCGGGTCGCCCGCGCCGGCCTCGCCGTGGCGGGACAGATGCATGCGCATGCCGACAAGCGTAACTTGAGGGCGGCTGGCTGGACTTGCGCACCCAGCCATCGATGCGGGTTGGATAGGGCTACTGCTGGCGATGGGAGCTTGCATGCGCCGTCTTGATGCTGGTGACAACCGAACCATCGCGGCACGCTTCAAGACGACCTCGTGCTTGGCTGCGCAGGTCAGGCGTGGCCCGGCGGCCTCATGGCGCTTGCTGGGACTCTGGACGCTCTGCCTGCTGCTGGCTGCCTGCGCCTCGGTGCCGCATCAGGGCACGCCGTCGACGGCGCCGCCGGACCCCTTGGTCGAAGCCAGGCGACTCTGGCGTGAGCTGCCGCACCAGTCGGACCCAGAGACATCCGCACGGATCGCCATGCATTGCGCAGCGTACGCTTACCTTGCCCTGGGCAGTCGCCATGCTGGCCAGCGGCGCGAGGCCGAGGCCATCAGCAACACGTGCAGCGGATTGCTGGTGGACTTTCTGCTTGAGCACGAGCCGCCGCGCTGGACCTCCGAAACGCTGAGCGTCGGTGAGTCAAAACTTGCCGTCGAATTCCGTGGGGTGTCGAGCAGCCTGTCGGGAACGATGGCCTTGATCCGCGCCGATACCGTGCTCATCCCGCCTGTGATGGGCACGCGCTATGCGACGCCGGGCCTGGGTATACCGCTGGTGGCCATCCAGGCGCGCTGCACGGATCACCCGGCTTGCCGCCTTTTCCCGTCGGAGGGGGTGGCCCGTCCGGTGACGGCATGGGTCGAGCAGGACGGCGAAGGCATGCCCCAGTTGGTCATGACCGATCCGACCCTGCATCCGGACATCGTGGTGGCCGATCAGCATGTCGTGCTTGCCAGTGACGTCACTGCGCCGCTGGCCGCCTTGTACGACAGATCTCGGCTTGATCGCCTGGCGATATGGAACCTGCTTGGCGGTACCGAACTGGCGGTTCGCGAGGGCCTTTACCTGTTGGAGGACTACGACCCGAACAAGACGCCCATCATCATGTTGCATGGCCTGGGGCGCAGTCCGCTGATCTGGGCCCGGCTGACCAATATGATCTTCGGCTCGCCCGAATTGCATGCGCGTTACCAGGTCTGGCACGTGGTGTTTCCCACCAATACGCCGATCTTGCTCGATCGCCACCGCGTCCAGCAATTTCTCGACGATGGCTGGCGCGCGCTGGATCCGTCAGGCACGGCGCCGGCACGGCAGAACATGGTGCTGATCGGGCACAGCCTGGGTGGTGTGATGTCGCGCCTGCTCGCGTCCAATAGCGACGAAGTGATCTGGAATGCCGTGTTCGATGAACCCGTTACTGCGTTGAGCGGCACTCCCGCCGATATTGCCGTGGTAGACAGCATTTTTCACTTCAAGGCGTATCCGGGCGTAAGCCGGGCCATTTTCCTGGCTGCACCGCATAAGGGCAGTCCGGTTGCCGACGAGTTCATCGGCCAGCTTGCCTTGCGCCTGGTGCGGGTCAGTGCCCCGGAGGTGGATGCGCTGCTGCGCGTGGCCAAGGCCAATCGCCAACATGAGTCGGTGGCGTTGGCGGCTGACTATCAAAAGGAAGGCCTGAGCAGCATCAGCACCCTGCGTCCGGAACAGCCGGTGAGCCATGCCGCGCAATCGCTGATGCCGGTCGCGAGCGTGCGTTACTACACTTTTGCCGGCAGCCTTCCCGGTGCGCGACCGCCCGGAGACGGGTTCGTGCCGCTCAGCAGCGCCATTCTGCCCGGGGCCACCTCCACCACCATCGTGAAAAGTGGGCACCAGCTGTATCTCAAGGACGAAGTGCTGACGAAGATTCTTGAGATCCTTCGTCAGCCCTGAGCTGACTCGGCACGTTGAGCGGACACCGCGGCATCAGGCAGGAAGCTTGCGGAAGGCAATGGCGAAACGGTTCCAGCCGTTGATCGCCACGATCAGCAAGGTCAGATCGGTCAGCTCTTCGGGCGAGAAGTGTGGCTGCACCGCTTCCCACACGGTGTCCGGCGCGTGGCTTTGGGAGATCAAGGTGACGGCTTCGGTCCATTCCAGCGCGGCGCGTTCGCGATCGGTGAAGAATGGCGTTTCGCGCCACACGCTCAGCGTGGACAGGCGGCGTTCGTTTTCGCCGGCCTTGCGCGCATCGGAGGCATGCATGTCCACGCAATAGGCGCAGCCGTTGATCTGCGAGGCGCGCAGGCGCACCAGTTCGATCAGTGACTTTTCCAGGCCGCTTTTGCCGATGCGCTGCTCCAGGCCGATCATCGCCTTGATGGCGTCGGGGCTGGCTTTATAAAAATCGAGACGCTCGCTCATGTCTGTGCTCCTTGGTAACAGAATTCAGCGGGGAAGGTGGGATAAGGCTATGCTCATTATTGGACTACCTAAATATCCAATTTTTAGCAATTTAAGGTGACCACTGGATGGACATTCAATTGACCATCGCCGGCCGCCGGGATCTGACGGGCCAGTTGTACCGGCAGCTACGTACCGCCATCGTGGATGGCCGCTTGCCTGCCAGGGAACGGCTGCCGTCCACGCGCGATCTGGCACGGCAACTTGGCGTGTCGCGCAAGACGCCACTCGAGGCCTACGAGCGGTTGATCGCCGAGGGTTTTCTGATCAGCCATGCGGGAGACGGCACCTATGTCGCGGAAGGGCTGGCGCCAGCACCCGTAAGCACGCGTGCGCGCAGTGTCGCCTCCCCTAAGGCCGCCGCCGTGTGGAAGCGAGTGCCGGAGGCGCTATCGATGCCCAAGCCCGGTACGCAGCTCACCTATGACTACCTGGGCGGCGTTACCGACAAGGCGCTGTTTCGCGGGGACGTATGGCGCAGGTGCATCAACCATGCCTTGCGTGTACAGGCGCGCGGGCGCGGCATGTACCACGACCCGGGCGGCGAGCAGGAGTTGCGGTTGGCCATTGCGCGATATGTCGGGTTCAACCGCGGTGTCACTTGCAACTGGCAGGATGTGGTGGCTACCCAGGGGGCACAGCAAGCGCTCGACCTGGCCGCCCGTGTCATGGTCAATCCCGGCGATACCGTCGCGGTGGAGGAGCCGGGCTATCCGCCGGTGCGCTCCGCCCTGCTGGCATTGGGTGCGCGCGTCGTACCTGTTCGGGTGGATAACGAAGGGCTGGTGGTGAGCGCACTGCCGGATCATGCCCGACTGGTTTACGTGACCCCCTCGCATCAATTCCCGCTGGGCATGCCCATGAGCCTGGAGCGCCGCATCGCGCTGCTGGAATGGGCTTCGGCACGCGGTGCCCTGATCGTCGAAGACGATTACGACGGCGAGTTTCGCTTCGAAGGGCGGCCCGTGGAGTCGTTGAGGAGTCTCGATCGCAGCGGCGTGGTGGCCTACGTGGGCACCTTTTCCAAGACGATCTTTCCTGAGTTGCGCATGGGCTACGTGATACCACCCGAATCGCTCGCCACTGACTTCCTCAAGGCCAAGCAGATCAACGACTGGCACGGCAACAGCCTGACCCAGGCCGCGCTGGCGCGTTTCATGCTGGATGGCGATTTTGGCAAGCACCTGCGCCGCATGCATCGGTATTACGCGGAGCGGCGCGAGGCTTTGCTGGGGCATTTGGAGGGTGAGCTGTCGCGCTGGCTGGAGCCCATCGCGCCAGTTGCTGGCATCCATCTTGCGGCCATGTTACGCAAGGGGCTAAGCGAGGATGAGCTGATCGCCAAGGCGCGTATCGAGTCGATCGGGCTATATGGCATCTCGCGTTTCTATGCCGGACGACGCGCGAGGCAGGGAATCATATTCGGCTATGGCGATATTTCGGTGGCTGCCATTCACGCATCCATGTCCCGGCTCAAATCGGTACTGGCCAGTCTGTCTCTTTGAGTTTGGTGCAAGCAAAGGCGCGGTTGCAAGGTCGCCAAGACTAACCAAAAGTCGTAGCTGATCAGCCTAGAGAATTCACGCGAATTCAGCATAACCTTGCGCATGATCCAGTCGCATGGGCGGTATCGCCGTGATGGCCGGATGCAGCGTGGTATTCGGCGAAATGGCGGGTTGCACAGGGAGGGAAGACTTGGTCATTGCGCTGATCCGATCGAAGGGGAGGTCGGGAGCAGCAATTGACACAGACGAGAGGCGTGTGGATGCGGGCATATAAGGAGCGAACGTATGCGCAAAGTTACGATCAAATTTCAAGACGTCGCCACGGAGCTTGCTCAGATCAACACCTTGCGGGATGACGTCATGGAGCGCGCCTTTGGCGCGCTGGAAAAGCAGCAAGCCTCGCTTGCCACGATGCTGGTGCAGAGTCTGCGCGACCGGGATCGCGCCGTACGCTGGATGTGCCGGCATCAGAATGCGTTTGGTGGGCGCACGGCTTACGAATTGCTTGCTGATGGCGAGGCAGACACGGTATGGGACGAGATTGCGCTGATGGGTGACGCGCCCGCTGTCGCCCGCCCCGGCGCGGTGCGGATGGCTTATTGACCATCGAAGAGCGTCAGGTGCGCTGGCTCAGGAGGCGGCCGGCAGTGCCCACACACTATGGGCGTTACCCGTACGGGCGCGTCGAGCCGTTGCGCGTGCAAAGCAGGCAAAGACGATGCTGAGGGCGATGCCAGTCAGGTCGACGCCGAGCACGCTTGGGGTCAGCGGCGTCCACGCCTGAGCGAATGCGCCAGCGTTGCTGATCAGGTCGGCGACGGCCACGACGATGGTGAGCGCAGCCGTGGCCATGAGCAATTCCACCGTGGCCTTCGCTATGGGGCGGATGCAGGCGTACACACAAGCGGCGAGGAACAGGCCATAACAGGTGATGCGCTGTGGCAGGCCGGCATCGGCGCCCAACCGGACGGCTATCCAGGTCGCGGCGAAGGCGCCCGAAATGCCCAGGCAAGTGCCCAGGAAGACCCCGATGGTGGCACGCGCCATCACGCGCGTACGCTGCGGTTGATCGAGATGGCGTCGCTTGCGACGTGATTCGATCCATAACAGGTTGCCGGAATAGAACAGGAAAGCACCGGCCAGCCCAAGGATGAAATACAGCCACTGCACGGTGCGTCCGCCGAAACTGCCGAAGTGCAGGCCATAGAGCGCGGCATAGCTGATGCCATTGAGACTGTACGCATCACCGGCAAACGTGCGCAGCACGCGGCCGTCGCGGGCGGACAGCACGATCGTGCCGAAGGTGCCCAGCGTATGCTGCGAGAGTCCACGCACCTCGGCCACGGCGTTATAGTCACCGTAGTGCACGAAGTGCATGTAATCGGGTTCGAACGTGGTGACCCCCAAGGTCAATGCCGTGGCGCGGGCGCGTTCCAACAACACCTCGGGCGACAACATGACGGCCGGCGTGCCGCTGGCGGTGATCGTGGGCGTGGTCTGCGTGGCTTGGGCGAAGGCGCTGTACAGCTTGCCGTCGAACGCGACGGTATTGAGTGTGGCCAGGGTCAGGCCAAGCAGGCAGAACAGCGCGCCGGTGATCGAGAAAATGATGTGGAAAGGAAGGCTGATCACGCCGATGGCATTGTGCGCGTCCTGCCATAGCCGCTTGAGATTGCGGCCTGCGCGGATGGCGAACAGGCTGCTCACCAGCTGCGGCAGGTGCATCAGGAAGCCTGATACCAGCGCCAGACCGTAGAGCACGCTGACGATGCCCATCAGGGTCAGGCCAATTACCGGCAAGCCAAGTGAATCATGCAAGGCGTAGATGAAGTCGGCGAGTTCGTTTTCGCCGGCTTCCGCGCGGGGGGCATGCAACTGGCTGGCGCTGGCAAAGCGCTCATCGTCTTTGTCCTGCCAGAACGCATAGGCCGCATGCGAGGCATCGGTGGGCAGCACGATGCCGAAGTTGTCCTTCGCCGCCGGCTGGGTGGCGGTGAGGCGATCGATCAGCGTGTGCACCGGTACGCCGGCATCCGCCGCGCTGCGCCACGGCGGGTTCTGCCAAGTGGCGATGTCGTTGTGGAAGACGGTCAGTGCGCCGGCGTAAAACGCCACGAACAACGCAAAGCCAGCCAACAGGCCGGTCCAGGTGTGAACCGTTTGATAAGTGCGAATGGTGGAGGCTTTCATCGTGTCATCCGTTACGGGAAGCCCGCCGAACGCGTGGCCCACAACACGAGAAAGGCCGCCGCATTGGCGAGGCCGAGCACCATCCAGGCGCGTGCACCGCTGCGGAACATATAAGTGCCGGCCATCAAGGCGATCCATAGCGGAAAGAACAGGATCATCGCCGGGATAAGAAACGCCGCACCGCCATGCGGCAACAGTCGCAGTGACAACGCGATCAGGGTCGCGGCAAGCGGGAAACCGAGCAGGGCGCCGGCAAGGCAGCGCGCGATCATCGGGTATCCGTCTCTGCTGCGTCGGGGCCGCGCCACCAGGCGAGATAGGGCAGAATGACCCAGGCCAGCATCAAGGTGGTCAGCGTCGCGGAAATGCCAGCCCCGGCGCCCGCAACGATCAGCCAGCAGACCGTGCCTGCGAGTATCAGCACCCAGCCCGCCAGGCGTGCCGTGACACGCAGTGGGGCTTTCAACAGGGTCTGTTGCCCGCTCGCCAGATAAACGAGAGCGGCGCCTGCCAGATTCAGCAGCAGCGCGCTGAGGGTTATCACGTGGCGTATTCCTTGTCGGATCGGAAAGGCGGTTGATTGCTTTTAATGCGAATTATTCTTATTTCGAAGAGGCGCCATGTCAACCTCGACAGGCCAAGTCTGACGAGAAAAAGCTGACATTACGCGATGTATCTCAGGCAGTGAGATGCAGAGAGTGGTATCTTGATTATCGGTCCATTATTCAAGATGACCCTCATGCCTTCTTCCGATCACGGTGGTAGTCGCCCAGGCGCCGGTCGTCCTGCCGGCGAACCCAGTCAGCGTATCCGCGTGCCTGAAAGCCAGGTGCCGTCGGTGCTGGCTTATCTGGACGCCTATCGGGGTACGGCTTCACTGGAGGCCCCGCGGCCAATGTCGTTGACACCCTCGACCGTGGGGCTTACCGCCTTCCTGAGTCGTGTACCGGCAGGTGTGCCGTCGATGGCGGACGATGACGTCGACGAAGTGGTCGACCTCAACGAGCACCTGGTCCTGCCCGGACACGAGCCGAGCACCTTCATCATCCGGGTATCGGGCTGGTCGATGATCGGCGCAGGCATTTTTGATCGTGATGAAGTGCTGGTGGATCGTGCACTCGCGCCGCGTCAGGGTGACATCGTGGTGGCGGTGGTCAATGGCGAGCTGACCATCAAGCGGCTCGGCAAGGTGGATGGTCATGTCGCCTTGTTGCCGGAGAACGCCCACTTCAAACCCATCGTGTTTCGGGAAGGTGAGACGCTGGAGATCTGGGGTGTCGTAACCCGTTGCCTGCGCACGTTGCGGTGACGCCATGGGCCAAGTAGTCGCGCTGGACTCATTGCTACATGCCCGCCAAATCTGGAAAGGGCGCGCGGTACCGCTGCCCGATAGCAGTCAACCCACGGGCTGGCCCGCGCTCGATGCCGCCTTGCCGAGTGGCGGCTGGCCCGAACACGCGATGACAGAAATCCTGTTGCCCATCGATGGCGTCGGAGAACTTCAGCTGGTACTACCCACCTTGGCGCGACTGACACGAGAGGCACGCAGCGTGATGCTGATCGCGCCACCGTATGTACCCTATGTGCCTGGCTGGGAAGCGCGTGGCGTGGTGATGGCCCACGTCGATATCGTGCAGGCCGGGGAGCGCGACGTACTGTGGGCCGCCGAGCAATGCCTGCGTTCGGGTAGCTGTGCGGCGGTGCTGGCGTGGCCGCTGCAGGCGGATGATCGCGCCTTGCGCCGCCTGCAGGTGGCCGCCGATACAGGCAAGGCGCTGGCGTTCGTGTTTCGCGATCAGCGCCATGCGCTGCAGGCGTCGCCAGCGGCGTTGCGGCTGGAACTGGAAAGCGAGCCCTCGCTGCAGGTACGCATACGCAAATGCCGTGGCGGGCAACCGCCAGCTGGCATGTTGCCGCTTGCCGCCGGTTGGTCGTGAGGAGGGCGCGACATGCTGTGGGCTTGTGTGTTGCTGCCGCAGCTGGCGCTGGATGGTGTCCTCCGGCGACAGCCGCCCACGGAGGCGCCACTGGTGCTGGTCAGTGGTCCAGCGCAGGCGCGTGTCGTGCACGCGGCGAACCGCTCCGCGCGTGCCGCCGGCCTGTATCGCGGCCAGCGCCTCACGGCAGCGCAAGCGCTGCTGAGCCAGTTTGCGATGGTCGAGCACGACCCCGAGGACGAGGCGCGCTGGCATCACCTGTTGGCGGCCTGGGCTTATCGCTATAGCGGCGAAGTCGGCTTGCTGGCACATGCGCTGGTGCTGGAGGTGAGTCGCAGCCTGAATCTGTTTGGGCCGTGGCCGCGCTTTGAGTCGCTGTTGCGTGATGACCTCAAGGAGCTGGGTTTTCGCCACCGCATCGCGCTCGCCCCCACGCCACATGCTGCCTATGTGCTGACCGGTGTCCACGATGGCCTGGCGGTGATGACACCCGATACGCTGCGACGTGCACTGTCGCCCATTCCGATAGCGCGTGCCCGCCTGCCTGGCGACGTGACGCAGGCCTTGCCTTCGATGGGCATTCGCACCCTGGGGCAGTTGTTCGCGTTGCCGCGCGCCGGCTTGCAGCGACGTTTTGGTGGCGAGTTGGTGGCACAGCTCGATCGGCTTGCCGGCGACGAGCCTTCGCCGATGGAAAACTATCGCCCGCCCGATACGTTCGAGCAGCGCATGGAGTGGACGCACGAGATCGAGCACGTCGAGGCGCTGGTCTTTCCGTTACGCCGCCTGACCGGCGATCTGTCGGCCTACCTGGCTGGGCGCGATGGCGGCGTGCAGCGCTTCGAGCTTGAGCTGGAGCACCGCAGCGGACCACCGACGAGAGTGACGGTGGGCATGCTGTCGGCCGCTCGCGATGCGACGCTGTTGTTCGATTGCGCGCGTGGCCGCATGGAGCGACTGGAGCTGTCGCAGCCGGTGGTCGCAATGCGCCTGATGGCGCGTGAGTTGCCGCCTTTCGTGCCGGCAGGTCGCGACCTGTTCGATACGCGTCCCACCAACGCGGTGCCACTGGAGCAGTTGCGTGAACGTCTGCGCGCACGTCTGGGCGAAGCGTCCATCCAGCATCTTCGCCGCACGGTGGATCCGCGCCCCGAGTTTGCGCAGACCACTACAGCGGGCGTAGGCGCCACCAGCGTGGCATCGCTGCCTCGTCCCTCCTGGTTGCTGGAATCGCCGCGGCCGTTACGCGGCCCGCCACCGACCATCCTGGCCGGCCCCGAACGCATCGAAACCGGCTGGTGGGACGGCGGCGATCTGCGTCGCGACTACTACGTGGTGCGCACTTCGCAAGGCCAGTACGCGTGGGTGTTCTGTGCGCCGGGCGAGCAGGGCGCGTGGATGTTGCATGGATGGTTCGCATGAGCGCGTATGCCGAACTGCATTGCCTGTCGAATTTCTCGTTTCAGCGCGGCGCATCGAGTGCGCGCGAATTGTTCGAGCGGGCCAGGGATTGCGGCTATCGCGCACTGGCCATCACGGACGAGTGTTCGCTTGCAGGTATCGTGCGTGCCTTCGAGGCGTCGCGCGATACCGGTGTGGCGCTGATTGTTGGTGCTGAATTTCAATTGGACGATGGGCCGAAACTGACCCTTCTGTGCGAGAACCTTGCCGGTTATACCGCGCTATGTGCACTTATCACCCGGGGGCGACGTGCCGCAGAAAAGGGTAGCTATCGCGTAACGCGGCAGGACTTCGTTGATGGTCTTCCCGGCACCTTGGCGCTGTGGATGCCGGCCAGCAAACCCGATCGCGAAGAGGGCGCGTGGCTGCACTCGTTGTTTCATGATCGCTTGTGGCTGGCGATCGAACTGCATCGTGGCCCTGACGATGCGCGTCGCCTGGCACAGCTGGAGACGCTGGCCGATTCGCTAGGCATACCCACAGTAGCTGCCGGCGATGTGCATATGCATGTGCGTCGTCGGCGCGCCCTGCAGGATGTGATGACCGCGCTGCGCCATCACCGCACCGTGGCCCAGGCCGGCGACCTGCTGTTTCCCAATGGCGAACGTCATCTGCGCACGTGCGAGGCGTTGGCGGAGATCTATCCGTCACGCCTGCTGGAAGAGGGGGCGCGTATCGCCGATCGCTGTCGTTTTGCCATGACCGATCTGAAGTATCGCTACCCGGCCGAACTGGTGCCCGAGGGATATACGGCAACCGCGTGGCTGCGACATCTGACTGAGGAAGGTGTTCGCTGGCGCTGGCCGCAAGGTGCTTCGGCCAAGGTGCGCGAGCAGATCGAACATGAGTTGTCCCTGGTCGAGCAGCTCAAATACGAATCGTATTTCCTCACCGTGCAGGACATCGTCAGCTACGCCCGCAGCGTGGACATTCTCTGCCAGGGCCGCGGTTCGGCCGCCAACTCGGCCGTCTGCTATGCGCTGGGTGTCACGGCGGTGGACCCGGAGCATACGACCCTGCTGGTCGAACGTTTTATTTCCGCGGAGCGCGATGAGCCGCCGGATATCGATATCGACTTCGAGCACGAGCGGCGCGAGGAGGTCATCCAGTACATCTATAACAAGTACGGTCGTGATCGCGCCGCGCTGGCTGCCACCGTCATTTGCTATCGCGGCCGTAGTGCGGTGCGTGACGTGGCGCGTGCGCTCGGCTTGCCGATGGATCAGACCGACCTGCTGTCCCGCGTCTTTGCCTGGCAGGATGGCGATGATCCGCTGGAAGGGCGGTTGCGTGAGCGCGGCTTCGACCCGGATAGCCCGGTATTGCGGCGCGTACTGGCCCTCACTGCTGAGTTGCGAGATTTTCCGCGACACCTCTCCCAGCACGTCGGCGGCTTTGTCATTTCCGATCAGCCGCTATCGCACCTGGTGCCGGTGGAAAACGCGTCCATGCCGGACCGCACCATCATCCAGTGGGACAAGGACGATCTGGATACGATGCGTTTGCTCAAGGTCGATTGCCTGGCGCTGGGCATGCTGACCTGCATCCGCAAATGCCTGGATCTGTTGAAGGCGCATCACGGCCGCGAACTGACCCTGGCCAGCATGCCGAAGGAAGATCCAAAGACCTACGAGATGATCCGGGCCGCCGACACCGTTGGCGTGTTCCAGATCGAATCGCGCGCACAGATGGCCATGCTGCCGCGGCATCGCCCGGAGAATTTCTACGACCTGGTGATCCAGGTGGCGATCGTGCGGCCGGGCCCGATCCAGGGAGACATGGTGCATCCGTATCTGCGCCGCAAGCGCGGCGAGGAGCCGGTGACCTATCCGTCGGAAGCCTTGCGTAGCGTGTTCGAGCGCACGCTCGGCGTGCCGCTGTTCCAGGAGCAGGTGATGAAGCTGGCTATCGTCGCCGCCAAATACTCGCCGGGCGAGGCTGACGCATTGCGTCGTTCGATGGCGGCATGGCGGCGCAATGGTGATATGGAAGTCCATCGCGTGAAGCTCATGAAGGGCATGCTGGAGAGTGGCTTCTCACAGGAGTTCGCGGCGCGCCTGTTCGAACAGATCAAGGGCTTCGGTTCGTATGGTTTCCCTGAAAGCCATGCCGCGAGTTTCGCGTTGCTGGTCTACGCCAGTAGCTGGCTCAAATGCCACTACCGGGCGGAGTTTTTGTGTGCATTACTCAACGCGCAGCCGATGGGCTTCTATTCCGCCAGCCAGTTGGTGCAGGACGCGCAGCGCCACGGCGTCAACGTCCGTCCCGTCGATGTGCGTTACAGCGCGTGGGACAACGCGCTGGAGGATGACGCCGCATCCGTGGGCGGCTTCGCTATTCGACTGGGCCTTCGCCAGATTCGAGGATGCCGCCAGGACATGGCGGGACGGCTTGCGACGGAACGAGCGCGCCGCCCCTTTGATGATGTGGCCGACTTGTGCGCGCGCACCGGCATGAATCGACAGCAGCAGGAAGCACTCGCCGAGGCCGATGCGCTGCGCGGACTGGCGGGTCATCGCCATCGCGCGCGTTGGGCCATCGCTGGCATCGAAGCACAACTTCCTTTGTTCGGCCACGCCAGTCCGGAGGAGCCGGCTGTCGCGCTACCGCCGCCGTCGCAGGCTGAAAATACGCTGGCCGACTATGCGCGCGTGGGCCTGACACTTGGGCCGCATCCCTTGCGACAGCTGCGCACGCGGCTTCGTGCACTGCATTGCATGGATGGGCGCGCGCTAAGTCATCAGCCGCATGCCAGTCATGTGCGCGCGGCTGGCCTGGTGACGCAACGGCAACGGCCGCAGACGGCCAGCGGCGTCACCTTCATCACCATGGAAGACGAATTTGGTTCCATCAATGTCGTGGTCTGGAGCCATGTGGCCGAGCGGCAGCGGCGCGTCTATCTGGAAGCGAGCCTGCTGGGTGTCGAAGGTCGCTGGGAGCATGTGGATGGGGTCAGTCACCTGATTGCGCATCGGCTGATCGATTTCAGCTCGTTGCTCGGCTCGCTCGACAGCCGCTCGCGCGACTTCCATTGAGGCGGGTGGCGTGGCCAACTTCGCGGCTGCGAAGTTGAGCTGGCTTACTGTGGGACATAGCTTCTGCTCCTTCTCCCCTCCGGGGAGAAGGCTGGGATGAGGGGCGGGTGCTCGCGGTCGCGATAAGACCGAGCGATGTCGCCAGCGTGCCGCTTACGCAGCGGGCGTTTCGATCGCCTGCCGGCGCTCGAGTCACTTTTCTTTTGCTGGCCCAAAAGAAAAGTAACCCAAAGAAAACGGCCTCAAGAACTGGTAGCACTCCGTCGGATAGAAGCGTTGGACGGTTTACGCGAGCAGACAGTTGGCAGCCCAAGGCGAGACACAGCGGCTACACCGCAACGCGTCGAGGCGATGAGGACTTAAAGCAGGCTCGGCCGACGATCGCGTCGCTTGCTGCATCCGAGTGGGCAGATGGTCACCGAACGACCCACGCTTTAAGCCCTCTGCGCTACGGCGCGTTGCGGTGTAGCCGCTGTGTATAGGCCATGGGCCGCAACTAATTCGGCTGGCGACGCCCGTCAGGCTCGTATCTCGCGCCATGCTATGAGCTCTTCAGGCCATTTTCTTTGGGTTACTTTTCTTTTGGGCCAGCAAAAGAAAAGTGACCCGGACCGCGGCAGCGGTTCGGAACGCCCGCTGCGTAAGCGGCACGCTGGCGATATCGCTCGGTCATCGCGTGATCGCAAGCACCCACCCATCATCCCAACGTTCTCTCCCACAGGAACTACCTTTCCCTTGCCTGCGTAGGAGAGGAGGGCGGTGTCGTGGGTGTCGTCGGCGTGCGAGTCATAGGTTGAGCGTGTGAATGGTTTGGGACGGATCGGCGGGATCCAGTCGGCGTTCAAAGCCGAGGTGCCTGGCAAGACCACTCATGGGCTGGTTCGACGCCGAGTCCATCGAGACCATGCGCTTGAATCCGTGCTTGCGCGCCTCGTCGATCAAGTGGCGCATCAGCAGGGTGCCGAGCCCGCGATTCAGCCAGTCATCGGCCACAGTCACGGCGCTCTCGCAAATGTGCTCTCTCGTAGTGGCGCAATAACGGCTCACGCCGATCTCTCGCAGCTTGCCTTGGTCATGGATCAGTGCGATGAAGGCCGTGCGCTTCTGGTAATCGAGATTCATCAGCTGATCGATGAGCGCTTCGCTGGGCTGCTTGAAGTTACAGAGGAAGCGCAGGCGCCGCGATTTGGGCGACAGATCGCGAATGAAGTCCGTTTCGAGATCGCGATCCCCAGCCTGCAAAGGGCGGATAAGAACCGGCGTGCCATCGCGCAGATGGTCGATCCAGTGGTTGTCCCCGAGGGTTTCGGCCATATAGCTAAAGCCCGATCGGAGTGAGGGCTCAAGCGAACGAATGGAAATGGACATGGCTAAGCCTCCGGTCAAGTGAGGAATCGCCAGGCAAAGCTCGTTTCCCGGCGAGGGGGAATCGATGACTGCGTTCCCTTAAGACTTGTACGCCTCGGGACTTTTGACCGCCTTGATATGCGTCAGCCGGCATGGGCCATGAACCGCGATGCGGAGAAGTGGCCCGGGGGAAACATGTGAACTCAGTGATACACCAGCACAGGTACTTCTGTGCTCAACAAGACCTTCTGGGTTTCACTACCCAGTAGCAGGCGCGTCATGCCGCGCCAGCCATGCGACGCCATGACCACGAGGTCACAGCGTTTGTCCTTTGCCGTCTGCACAATCGTCTCGGCGGGTTGGCCGCCGAACGCCACCTGACCGTCGAAAAGCACGCCTGCGGCCTCGGCGAGGGCTCGGACATCTGCCAGATAGCGCTCGGCATGAGTCTTGGCTTCCTCGTTATAGGCAAATTCCGTGGCCGCGAGGATGGCGCCCATATAGGCGATGCTCTGGAGCGGCGCGACCACATGCAGGGCATAGACGGGTGCCTGGCAAATCCTGGCCAGCTCGATGCCCGCTCTTGCGGCTCGCAGGGATAGTTCCGAGCCATCGATGGGTAGGAGAATGTGCTTGTACATGGGCGTCCTCGCTGAGTGCCATAGGGGCGATGGAGTAGGGAGGGGCGTGGTAAGGATGCGCGTATAGCCGCGTCGTGGCGTCCAGCATCGTGCGGGGAACGTGGAACGCCCGTCATGAGCTTAGGCTTGCTCGTCGGTGGGTTTTTGATCCAGGTCAAATGGGCTTGCGCCGGAATGCCCGGGCAGCTGCCGATGTTGTGATCCAGGGATTCTTCACGCGGAGTGACCAGGGTCAATGCGATAGATCGCCAGGCAGCCAGACAAACTGCAGGCAGCGCGTCACGTATTCATCGGCCTACACTAATGCAGGCTCCGCCAAAGGGAGGTTCTGACATGTTTCAGCACATTCTTCTTCCCGTCGATGGTTCCGCGCATGCGCTTAACGCGGTGGATATCGGCATTGAGCTGGCGGGAAAACTCGGGGCCCGAATACATACCGTTCATGTGCTTCCGCCACTGCCCGCGGTTTCATATGTCGCCGAACTGATCCAGTCGCGGAGCTCCTACACGCAGCTTGCCAAGGCGCGCGCTGAAAGCTACCTGGGCGAGGTTTGCAGGCGCGCTAGCGCCGCCGGGGTGCCATGCGAGACCGAATATGTCTTCGATCTGCGACCTTACGTGGCCATCGTGGCGATGGCGGCGAAACATCATTGCGACCTGATCGTCATGTCGTCGCGTGGTGCACAGGGACTAGAGCGCGTGCTGCTGGGCAGCGTCACGCACAAGGTCATGCTGTGTTGCGACCTTCCCGTACTGGTCTGTCACTGATGCTGATCAGATCTGATCAGCGGGCGGCACCAAGTGATGTTTCACCTGGATGGCGTCAAGACGGTCGCAGATCCAGCCCTGGTCGTCGGGTCGGGCATGTGCCTGGACTGCGTCCGCCAGATGCTTGAACGTGGACCAGAAGTCGTTGGCATTCGACTTGCTTTGCACCAATCCGGGGACGAATTCATCCAGGGCATCGAGCATTTGATCGAGTTCGGCATGCGTCTTGGCCATGCCGACGAGCCTACACCGGGCTACCATCAACGTAGCGCGAAATCTTTAGCCAAAGGGTCACATTGGTTTAACGGCGACAGCGGCAGCTTGAATACCCCTCATGGGCGACGAGGCGATGCGATCATGGAATCGGAACGCGAAAACGACCTGCTTTCCCGTGCATGCGATGAACTGCTTGAGCAGAACTCGCTACTGCAACAGGAGGTGGAGCTGCTTTGTGCCCAGTTGAGGCGACATCCATCGGGCGAGATGCAGATTCGGGAGGCCAGGCGCCAGATGGAAGAGCTGGTGGAGACCACCCGGGGACATACCCCGTGTCCGACCATGACGCACTACGAGGCATCCTTGATCTGACAGGCGGCGGTAGGCAGGGGGCGAGCAAGCCTGGCGGCCGCCTGTCGCGGCGCTCAGTGGCTGACCTCAAGCACGATTTTGCCGATGTGTTGCCCATCCTCCATCGCGCGATGCGCATTCGCAGCACGTTCGAGAGGGTACACAGCGTGAATCAGCGGCACACAACGGCCTTCGCTCAGAACCGGCCACACATGCGTCTGCAATGACGCGGCAATGGCTGCCTTCTCCTGTGCGGTGCGGGGGCGCATGGTGGAGCCGGTGATGTGGGCGCGCTTGTGGGCGATGGTAGTCAGGTTGACCTGTGGGGCAACGGCTCCGCCGAGAAAGCCGATCAGCAGCAGGCGGCCGTCCTGGCCGAGCGCGCGTAGATTATCGTTGAAATAGCTGCCGCCCATGATGTCGAGGATGACATCCACACCGCGTCCGTTGGTCTGTTCCAACACGATGTCGACGAACGACGTTTCGCGATAATTGATGGGCTCGCCGCCCAGTTCACGAATGGCGTTGCATTTTTCCACGTTACCCGCGGTAGCCAACGCGCGTATGCCGAATTCGCGACACAGCATGAGAGCCGTCGTGCCTATGCCACTGGTGCCGCCATGGATCAGCACGGTGTCACTGTTGCTGGCGTGTCCCATCTCGAACAGGTTGGCCCACACCGTGAAGAAGGTCTCGGGAATAGCGGCCGCTTGTTGCCAGGTCAGTCCATGCGGAATCGGCAGCACCTGACCCGCCGGAACCACACAATACTGGGCATAGCCACCGCCATTGGTGAGTCCACAAACCGCATCGCCGATGGCGAATCCGTGGACGCCTTCGCCGAGCGCCGCAATCGTGCCGGCCACTTCCAGGCCGGGAATGGGACTGGCTTCGGGCGGTATCGCATAGTGCCCGGCGCGCTGGAGTACGTCAGGTCGATTGACTCCCGCCGCCTCGCTGCGTATCAGCAATTCGCCGGGCCCCGGTCGCGGCGTCGGCACGCTGCGCGGCTGCAGTACCTCGGGCCCGCCGGGCACGGTGATCTGGATTTCGGTCATCGTACTGGGCAGTGTCGGGTTCATCAGGTTTGCTTCCGGTGTCTTGAGTGCTTTATCGCCTCTTACGCCGCAGTTCCAGGTGGAGTGTGACGGTGCCTTCGGCGTCGGACGAGCCAGCGTATACCCAAGGCCATGCCGATAAGAAGCACGACGGCGGTGACGCCCAGACCCTGGAGCATGCGCCTCTGGCTGTACATGACGAACATGCCATGCTGTCCGTAGAAGCCGTTATACGTAGCCAACGCGGATGGCAGGTTCACCAACGCCTCCTTGTCCAGTGGAAGCGCATGCTCGTTCGGGTGATAGGTCGAACCCATCTCCAGCGTCTGGCCGTTGCGGTCCAATTCGATGTGTCCGCCCAGTACGTAAGTCACGGGATGCGTACGAATGAAGTCCGCCATGCGCGCGGCGCTGGCACGGTCGGCATCGGCATCGTCGATGATGAGTCGGCCCGGCAGCAAGAAGTCACCGGTGAAAACAAGCCCCGTCGCACGATCATAGTAAGAGACGTGTGAGGCGTAGTGCCCCGGCGTGGGAATGACATCGATGATACGGTTGCCGAGATCCACCTGGCCGATACCATCAGGCCAGTGCGAGAGGCCGAAGTACCCGGTGACGTGCGCGAGATCGGTGCCAACGATCGTCACCTGGGGTAGCGAAGCAAATTGCGCATCGCCGGAACGGTGATCAAGGTGGCCATGTGTGTGGACCACGATAAGCGGTAGCTTCGATCCGCGGATGGTTGGCAGCAACGACATGACCGTTGAGGCCAAGGGCATCTTTTGAGCCTCGGTGACGTCACCGCTGTCGATCAGCAAGGCCTTGGAGTCGCCGATCAGCAGGTACATGAACGGCGCCTCGTAGGTCGCGCAGAGGCCTTCGCGCAAAATGTAGGTGTGTTCGTTATAGCGATGAACCTGCAACGGGCGTGGTTGATTCGCACTGCAGTCCGCCGCTCCGCCATCCCATTGCACGTCCATCGAGCCGCCGGCCACTTGCGCGGAGGCCGCGCCGGCAAGCAGGTAACCGAAAGCCAGTAACACATACAGCATGCGTTTCATTGTGCTTCGCCAGTGATGAGGGGCGCGCCACCATGGCGCAGGACAATCCCGGGCGTCGGATGCGAGTTGGAGGGACAAGGTTTAAAGCAGGTCGTTCGACGGGGCTATTGCATTCAGGATGCTGCATCGCTCATGGGTCGATGCGCGAGCTTTTGGTTCCGCGTGAATGGGCATCGTGAAACGTCGCTCAAACCCTTCATCTCAAGTGAATTCACGTCGGCTACACGGCGTTTGACGGGCTATAGGGTGTACCCAGCCAAGCGCATCACGACCGCCCGGTAAGTGTGTCGTCGCCGTTGGGTAGCTCTAGCCTTACTGCCGCGAATGCATCCGGGGATGCTTGTGCATGTCGGTGGGCAAGGCGAATTCGGCGGATCGGCGGCCTCGCCACGAGAGGTGACGCCGTTCCGATAACCCATCGGTGGATGCCCGACGGCATCAAGGAATCAGGGGTCGGCTATGAAGGGAAAGCACATGCACCATGTATCGAATCGGTTTGCCCGCTTTGCAGCGGTTGGCTTGTTGGTCATGGCATCGGGTATATCCAGCGCGATGGCAACAGGCGGCCTGTCGTCGACAGGGCTCGGGCAGTCCTGGCCCAATGCCACCGATGTCAGTGCCAGTCCTCGTTGGCATGTCTATGTGTTTCAGCGGGAGGGCATCCGCTATATCCAGGTCAATGATTTGAACGGCAAAGTGCGTACGGCGTTTGCTGCGGCGTCTGGCAATTTCCTGGGGCTGCCCGTGGGAGTGGATTCGGCAGGCCTGGCGACTCCGCAGGAGCCATTGCCGCCGCCGGCCAGCAAGAGGGGTGAAATCGTTTATCAGGACGCCGCCGTCAAAGTGTTCGTGGCACCCCAGGCGGATGGCACGTTGCGCGTGTTTGCAGCGAGCGGCGATTGCACGGATCCCATCGAGTGCACGTCGCGGGTTCAGTGACGATTTGAGCGTCGTGAAGGATAGCCGAGGCGCCTCCTAAGCGGAGGCGCCTCGATGGAGCGGGAAGGCGCGCAGTGAATCACGCAGCAGCAGCGTGACACTCATGCCGTCTGGCAAGTCACGCAAATGCACGTAGCCGCCATAGATCTGTGCGCGGTCGCGAATGCTGGCGATACCGAGCCCGCTCGCTCCCAGTAACGTCATCGCCTGCTTCCAGGACTCCGCTGAAGCTGCGGTTGCATCGTCACCGGGCGATCCTCGCTTGCCGACCAGGCGCATGACCACCCAACGCTGGCCACCCGTGTGGCCGCCACGTACTTGCAGATGGATGTGCTGCGACTGCCCGCGCGAAAGCACGTAAATCAGCACCTCGCAGGCCAGGCGATAGAGTGCCATATGGACATCCGGCGCCAGTTGGCTCAACCCGCGCCCCGACAGTTCGCAGCGATAGCTGGCGCCTGCCATGCCGACAGCCTGGGCAAACGGCCCTTCGCGCAACGTGGCCGGCACGCCACGCTCACGCCAGCCGCGGGGGTAGAGCGCGTTGGCCAGTCGATGCATTTCGTGTTGCGTGATCGCGGCCTGTCGGGAATAGGCGCGCTCCTCATTCGCCGGCAACACGTGTCGAAGGCGATCCAGCAGGCGATTGTGATTCTCGCGAATGTTCTGGCCGATATGTTCGAGCGTATCGGCAGCCTGGCGCAGTCGCAATTCCTCAAGATAAAGACCTTGCTGCGCCAGCTGGAAACCGCGCAAGGTATCGACCTGGCTGGACTGTGCCGAATGGGTCTGATGCGCAATGCGCGAGCCGAGCATAAGCAGGGTGGTGATGGCGAAGGCCATCAGCGCCTGCGCCTGGATGACCTCCGGATCGCGCACCATGGTTGATGTGGTCGCCACGGCCATGCTTGCCAACATGCCACCCAGGGCGGCGCCTTGCCAACCGTGGCGAGAAGTGAGCCACACCACCGGAAGAAACATGGCGATGCGCAATACTTGCATGCTGTCGCCATGACTGCTGAGGACCAGGCCCATGAGCGTAAGCAAGGGCACCAGCACGCCGATCACGCAATCCCTCGCCAGATGGCTTTGCCAAAGCGTCGCCTCCGAGTGTGCGCCCGGGCTCTCGGTCAACCAGAGATAGAGGGCAAGGACGGCAGGCACGAGCGTAAGCGCACCCAGGTAATTGCCAAGAAAGTAGCCAAATACGACTTGTGCGGTAACCGCGGGCGCGGCCGCATGGCCGGACATCTGCACGGTGCTCAAGATGGCGGCGTTGCAGACCGCGGCAAGCAGCCCGGCCAACATCGTCACACCAAGCAACATGATCATGTTGATCTGGTGGTCGCCGCGAAACAGGCGGGAACGGTGCTGGCACCACGCGACCAGCATGGCCAGTGGGGCGATGGGAGGGATGGCCGTCAGCAATGCCCATTGCCACCCGAACTCGTCCCGGCAATTCCATGCATGGTAGCCGACGGGAATGAATTCACCGACGATCAGCGCAGGCCAGTAACGAGTGGGAACCAGCAGCAGACATGCCAGGCGTAGTCCGGCCGGGAGGTTCCAGTGCGAGGTGGACACGCTACGCAGCAATACGTAACAGGCCGCATAAGCCGCGGCGATGGCAAGCTGGCGGCCCCCGGTGAATCGCCCTGTTGCTTCCCCCATCGCTTTCTTCCCCTTGATTGCTACTTTTCCCGAGGCGTGCCCGGGTACGAGGTAATCCGATAGACCGGGCGGCCGCGACGCGACGCCCTGAGTGCCTGCGATGCCTCGAGCTCCGCGCGCTGTTTGGACGGCTTGTTGCTGCGCGCAAGTCCACTCGACTTCCCTGAAAGGAGTCCTTGTCAGGAAGCGTGTCTTGCGTCAGATGGCATGCCACCCGGCACGTGTCTCGCTTGGGATTCCCAAAACGAACTCTGGCACGTTCACCGGTGATTTCTTGGTGAAGAGCGGCCCAAGGCGGGCGTGGTCTTTGATCGCGAGTTTTTGCGACATCAGCGAGAAGTCGCGCATGATCGTAGCGATGGCTGCATGACTCGCTGCCAAGCGCCGGATCGGCAAGGCAATGTATCGCGCTTGAAGGGCGCCGGGCAGGGTCACGGCATGTGCTTGTCTTGCGCCATCGGCAGGGGGCTTGCCCGCGCCTCACTTAAAGCGCGTCACCGCGCGCGCTGGATATTTCTGCACCTTCGCGCATGGCCCTGGTCACCGGCGTGTTGGCCACGATCTCGAGCAGGCGCTGCCACTGCTCGTCGGTCAGTGGCTGGTCCGAGCGCAGGATGCGATGCACATGCATGCGGCCGTCATCGTCGCGAGTCAATGCAAGCTCGGCACGGAATCGCCCCAGCTCCCATCCCTTGCGCTGTGCATACATGCGCAGCGTGATTGCCGTGCAGGCCGCAAGCGAGGCGAGGTAATAGTCGAACGGTGCGGGTCCGGCACCTTGGCCACCGAGCTTGGCCGGCTCATCGGTGTCGAGCGCGAAGTGATTCGCCTCGATGTGGTGAAGATAGTTGGCGCCCGTGGATTCAATGCTGGCGAGTGAAACGGGTGGCATGTCGTGAATCTCCCATGAGTGTTGCTATTCCACGCGCCTCGGTGACGCCGCGCAGTACCGTTGAGCTCGACCAGGCACGCCCACGTCCATGGCGCGGCCGCGTCGTCAAACGCATGTCGGATGCCATCGCACGCGATCATGCAATTCGACCAAGGTAGCAGTACCGTGATACGCCCTTGTCCGCTGCGTATTCGACCATATCGCAGTCGCCGCTTGGAGCGTGCGGTTTCCGCGATGCACGCAGCAGGGTGGGGCGATATAATTGCGACACTCGGGCGTTCTTGTTTTCGCCAGGCATTGCTGGCTTTGGCAGTGCATGATGTCTTGCCATGGTTCCCTCGCGCGGCTTCGCGACATGGGCAAAGACCGGCATCGTCGTGCGCCCCTCTTTCCTTCCCCGGATGATCTTCTCCATGCGTTCACCTGTTCTTCCCACCGCCTTGGCGCTTTGTCTCACGCTGGCGGGCTGCGTCAGCAGTCGCGGCCTGCACACCACGGGTACGCTGACCGATCCGGGCAAGTTGGCGTCCGAGCGCAGCCTGGCGGAGGTCAAGCTCAGTGCCACCGCATGGCCGGCGCAGGATTGGTGGGTTGCTTTTGGCGATCCTCAATTGACCTCGCTGATCAACGAGGCACTCAAGACCAATCCAAGCCTGGATGAAGCCGAAGCGCGGGCCCGGCAGGCACAAGCCGTGGCTGACAGTTACAACGCTGGCCGCAAGCCGCAAGCGGAGTTGGATGCCTCGATCACCGGCGCCTATCTCTCAAAGAAGAATCCGATCTATCCGGTCTACGTGCTGGGCACGTTTGCCTGGAGCAAGTCGGTTACGGCCGGATTCTCGTGGGATCTCGACCTATGGGGCGGCAAGCGCGATGCATGGGAGGCGGCCCTGGGCCGTAGTCGCGCCGCTCAGATCGACGCGTATGCTGCACGCATCCAGTTGTCCGTCAACGTGGCGCGCGCGTATGTGTTGCTGGGCTACGCATTCGCCCAGCAGGATGTCGCTGCAGCCGAATTGCAGCGCACCACCGAGGCCCTGGACGTGACCCGCCGCCTGGTGGCCGGTGGTCTCGAGGCGCGCCAACAACAACATCTGGCTGACTCGCAGGTGGCTGGCGCGGAACAACAGAAAGTGGCAGCCGATCGTGCTATCGATGCGGCACGCAGCAGTCTTTCGATCCTGCTGGGGCAGGGGCCGGATCGTGGCCTCGCCATCGAGCGGCCGCATCTGGTGGATATCGGTCCCGCGGTAGTGCCGGACAAGCTGCCGGTGGAGCTGATCGGTCGTCGCGCCGACCTTGTCGCCGCACGCTGGCAGATCGAAGCCGCTGCCAAAGACGTCAAGGCCACCAAGACCGAATTCCTGCCCAATATCAGCCTGACTGCGCTGGCCGGTTTCATTGCCGTCGGTGGCAGCACCAATGTGTTCCAGCTGCCGGCGCGAGACTACGCGTTTGGTCCCGCGCTAAGCCTGCCGATCTTCGATGGCGGTCGCCGGCGCGCCCAGCTTGCGGGTGCCGATGCGGGCTACGATGCCTTGGTGGCGCGCTACAACGGCCTGCTCGTCAACGCCTTGAACGACGTATCCGACCAGGTGTCCGCCTTGAGCTCGGTGCGGGCCCAGATCGTGCTGGAGAAGCGCTCGGAAGAAGACGCGCAGAAGAGCTGGGATGACGCCATCAAGGCCTACCGTGGCGGCCTGAAGGGACCGCTGACGCCACTGACGAGTCGTCAGCAACTGCTGCAGGCACAGCAACGGCTCGCCCTGCTGGAAAGCCAGCAGACGGATATTTCCATCCGTCTGATCGAAGCCTTGGGCGGCGGTTTTGACGGTGCGGCCGAAGTGGCCGAAGTCAATGCCGAACAGCCGCAGCAGGCTTCGTCGGCCAAGAGCGATTCGAGCCGCTGAGTGTGGCGCGAGGCAAATTAATTGAATCCAGAGGAGCACGTTGCATGCAGCGAGCCCAGATACATTGAATTCCCATCCCGCCCGAAGGCCCCTATGACGCATCGATTGCTCAGCCTCGACAAGCCGACCCTCGATGATCGTGAGGCGATCGTGGCTCCGCTCCGCGCCTACAATCGTGAGCATGCAGCGCCGACGGAAATGCTCCCGGTCGCCATCCTGCTGCAGGACGAACAGGGGCAGACGGTGGGCGGGCTCTGGGGCAGGACCCTGTTCGACTGGCTCTATATCGAGCTACTGGCAGTACCTGAATATTTGCGCGGCCAGGACGTGGGAACGTCGCTGATGCGCAAGGCCGAGGAAATCGCGCGGGAGCGCGGCTGTGTGGGCGCCTGGCTGGATACGTTTGCGTTCCAGGCCCGGGGCTTCTACGAGCGGCTCGGCTATAGCGTGTTCGGCGAGATTCCGGATCATCCCGTGGGCAGCGCGCGGTACTTCCTGCGCAAGCGCTTCGACTGAACAAAACACGTCCTGCCCGGGTAAGAGACGGGGTTGGTTCGCTGGATATCCGTCGTGGCGCCCTCATTTACAAATCTCGTATCGTTGGGCGGCGGCAACGAGCAGGCTGGCGTCGCCAACACGTTCCGCGCCATTTGAAGGGCGCACTGCCGCAGCAATTCGCGAGGCGATCATGGCAACAGGCTGGGCCGGTGACGGCGCTGTACAAGATCAGATTGACGCGACCGTGGAAGATGCGGTGAAGCGCGCGCGTAGCCGTCTCAACAAGGGCCCGAGCCTGAGCCGCTGCGAAGACTGCGATGCGCCGATTCCCGAGGCGCGGCGTGAAGCCGTGCCTGGCGTCCGGCTGTGCATCGCCTGCCAGGAAGCGCATGACCAGGAGCAGGCGGCTTCGAGCGGCTACAACCGTCGCGGCAGCAAGGACAGCCAGCTGCGTTGATGGCCTCACGGTCGTGTGACCACGCGCCTCCAGGGGCGAGGGGATGAGTGTCGGTATTGACACTGGTCGGCGAAGCGCGGGTCAATAGCACTCTTCTCTGCCGCGTATAGAGTGCGTAGTCGCATGACGATGTCCTTTTCCACCACTGAAATCCATGCGTCGACCCGCCGTGAGGTGCGCGCATGAGCTCCAGGATCAGCCCGCTAGCCGGCAAGCCGGCGCCGGCATCGCTGCTCGTCGATATATCCCGCCTGCGCGATGCCTACGTCGATCTGCGCCCCGACCCCAGCGTACCGACCCAGCGCGTGGCGTTTGGTACGTCGGGGCATCGTGGCAGTTCGTTCGAGCGCAGCTTCAACGAATGGCATGTGCTGGCGATCACCCAGGCCATCTGCGAATACCGCCAGAGCCAAGGTATTGATGGACCGCTGTATATCGGCATCGACAGCCACGCGCTGTCCCAGCCGGCGTTTGAAAGCGCGCTGGAAGTGTTGGCGGCCAACGGTGTGCAGACGATGATCGCCAAGGGCGGCGAGTACACGCCGACACCGGCCATCTCGCAGGCGATCCTGACCGCCAATCGCGACCGGCACACGGGCCTTGCCGATGGCATCGTCGTTACGCCCTCGCACAATTCGCCCGATAGTGGCGGCTTCAAGTACAACCCGCCCAATGGCGGTCCCGCCGACACCGATGTCACGGGCTGGATCCAGAAACGTGCGAACGAGCTGCTGGAGAACGGGCTCAGGGGCGTGCGTCGCATGCCGTTCACGCAGGCGCTGCGTGCATCGACCACGCAAGAGCATGACTTCCTCGATACCTATGTGCGTGATTTGGGCAACGTCATCGACTTCGATGTAGTGCGCGGCAGCGGCGTCCATCTCGGCGTGGACCCGCTTGGCGGCGCCGGCGTGCATTACTGGGCGCCGATTGCAGAACGCTACAAGATCGATCTCACCGTCGTCAGTGACGAGGTGGACCTCACCTTCCGCTTCATGACCGTGGATTGGGACGGCAAGATCCGCATGGATCCTTCCTCGTCCTACGCGATGCAGCGATTGATCGACCTCAGGGATCGTTACGACGTCGCCTTCGCTTGCGACACGGATCACGATCGCCATGGCATCGTAACGCGCAGCAGCGGCCTGCTGTTGCCCAACCACTATCTCGCCGTCCTGGTGGATTACCTCTATCAGCATCGGCCGCAGTGGCGTGCCGACGCCGCCGTGGGCAAGACCCTGGTGAGTTCGGCACTGATCGACCGCGTGGCCAAGCGCCTCGGCCGTCGGCTTCACGAAGTGCCGGTGGGTTTTAAATGGTTTGTCGATGGCCTGTTCGATGGTTCGCTCGGCTTTGGCGGCGAGGAAAGTGCGGGCGCTTCGTTTCTGCGCAGGGATGGCGGCGTGTGGAGCACCGACAAGGATGGTATCGCTGCCGCGCTGATGTCCGCGGAAATCACCGGGCGCACCGGCCGCGATCCGGGCGAGCGCTATCGTCAGTTGACGGCGGCGCTGGGTAGCCCGCTATCCGAGCGCGTCGACGCGCCAGCCAATGCACAGCAGAAGGCGCGGCTTTCCAAGCTTTCGCCCGAGCAAGTAACGAGCACCGAACTGGCGGGCGAAAAGATCGTGAGCGTGCTCGATCGGGCGCCTGCCAACGGCGCATCGATCGGCGGCATCAAGGTCATTTCGGAAAGTGGCTGGTTCGCCGCACGCCCCTCGGGCACCGAGGACATCTACAAGATCTACGCGGAGAGCTTCAAGGATGAAGCGCACCTGCAGTTGCTGCTGCAGGAGGCGCAAGGCATGGTCGACGCCGCGCTGGGCGCGGCGTGACGGGCGCAACGAACAGGCGCTTAGACCGGTGACGGATTGAGCTCGGCGAAGCCGCTTTGATGCCAATAGGGATACGCCGGCGTGAACGCGCTGGCCGCATCCAGCTTGGCGACCTGTGCCGCCGTGAGGTTCCAGCCCACGGCGCCCAGGTTCTGGCGCAGTTGTTCCTCATTGCGCGCACCGATCACCACGGTCGCGACCGTGGGGCGCTGCAATAGCCAGTTCAGGGCGATCTGCGGCACGCTCTTGCCGGTCTCGGCGGCGATGGCATCCAGCGCATCGATCACCCGATAGAGATAGTCGTCATCCATCTGCGGCCCCTTGTCGCCCGTCGCGTGCAGGCGACTTTGCGCGGGCAGGGCGGCGCCGCGGCGCAATTTGCCGGTAAGCCGGCCCCAGCCCAGCGGGCTCCATACAACGGCACCCACGCCCTGGTCCAGGCCCAGCGGCATCAGTTCGGACTCGTAGTCGCGACCGATCAGCGCGTAGTAGGCCTGGTGGGCGATGTAGCGCGGATAACCATAGCGATCCGCCACGGCGAGCGATTTCATCAGATGCCAGCCGGAGAAATTGGACGCACCCACGTAGCGGATCTTGCCGGCGCGCACCAAGTCATCCAGCGTCGAAAGCGTTTCTTCGACCGGCGTCCTGGCGTCGAATCCATGCAGCTGGAACAGGTCGATGTAGTCCGTGCCCAGGCGCTTCAAGGCGGCGTCGACGGCCTTGAGCAGATGAAAGCGCGAGGAGCCGACGTCGTTCGGGTCTTCGCCGGAGCGGAACGTGGCCTTGGTGGAAATCAGTACGCGATCGCGTCGCCCCTTGATGGCCTCGCCGAGGATCGACTCGGCGGCGCCGTCCGAATAGACGTCCGCGCTATCGAACATGTTCAGGCCTGCATCGAGGCAGATGTCGACCAGTCGCCGTGCTTCCGTCACATCGGTCGAGCCCCAGGCGCCGAAGAACTCGCCCTTGCCGCCGAATGTGCCCGTGCCAAAGCTCAGCACCGGGACTTTGAAGCCCGATGCACCCAATTGCCGGTATTCCATGAGAAAGCCTCTGGGGTGGTGGAGCCTATCGGGATGGGGGCGGATACCGGCGATCCAAGGCTTTGCACATCTGCATACGGGATCGCCCGGCTGCCCCGGCGCGCGTGGGATGAAACGCCCGGCGCCATAAGCGCTGGATCCCCCAGGGCTACTTCAAACGTGGGTTAGTAGGAGACCTGCTGTTTTTCCAGCGCTTCCGCATAGGCGGGTGCGGGCCACACGGCCAACCAAATACCGCGGAATGGTTGGGTGTAGACAGCGTGCGCCCGGTCAGCGTCTGACAAGCGTTTCGGGTAGGTCACAATAAGGCCATCGGGATGCGCGGCAGCCCATGCCCGGGTAGTGTCGACGCCGTGCACCTGCTCCACGGGACGAGTCAGTCGGCCGAGAAAGGTGTACTGCCCGTCATTCGTCTCGACACTGGCAACGGGCTGACCATGGGCTTCGGCTTTTGCCAGCAGCGCCGCCACAGGCGTGAAATCGTAGGCCGGCCACAGCGTCAGGCTGAAGAGGCCATTGGCGGCGACGGTGGCAATCAGGCCGGCGCCCGCGACCCGATACAGCTCACCCTTGCGAATGATCACCAGGCCCAGTGCGATCAGCACATACAGCACGCCAAAAGGCACGCTATAGGGCAGCAGACCGACAAACTGCGGCTCCTTGATGATGCTGTGCCGGACAAGCGTGCCCAACGAAATCAGACCCACGCCCAGGACCGCACTCACGATGGCCATCGGCCACGGGCCTAGCCATCGACTGCCACTGCCACGCCGGTCCTGCAGGTACAGCAGGGCGACGGCCATCAACATGGCGAAGCCGGCATATTCGGGCAACAGGTAATAGGGCTGCTTGCCGCTGACCAGCGAAAAGCCCAGCAAGACGGGACCGATCCACGCAAACAGGAAGCGCAGCCCCGACTCGAACGGACGGCGCAAACTTGCCAGCGCCACCCACACGCGCGGCCACAGCACGACGGGAAACACCAGCATCGGAATCACCGGCACATACCACCAGAATGGCTCGGCATGGGCGAAGGCGTCCACCACGCGACCGGCGGTCTGGTGCACCAGCAACTTCTGTCGATACGCTTCACCACCGGCCCATGCGGCCAGCAAAGCCCACGTCAGCAGCAGGGCGAGACCGACGAGGATGGCTGCGCCGCCGCGCAGATACCACTGGCGTCGCTCACGCTGCGCCCACCGACTCCACAGCGGACCCAGCAGCCAGGGGAAGGCCACATGCAACAGCATCACCGGCCCCTTGGCCAGCAGACCCAGTCCGACCGCCAGGGCAAACCACGCAAAGCGAGGTGCCTCGCGGCGTGGCGCAGGCACCAGGCACAACAGTGCGGCAAGCACGCAGTTCGCCAACAGCACCTCGTACATCACCTGCAGGCCGAACAGGAAGCCGTAGGAGAACGCGAGCAGGATCCACGGCGTGACATGGGCGACCAGCGGCCGTGCGGGAAACAATCGGCGCGCGAGCGTCGAGACCAGGATCAGCTGCAGGCCACCCAGCGTCACTTCGAGCAGGCGCGGCCACACATCGCCAACGCCACCGATCGCCCAGCCCAGATGGATCAGCCACAGCAGCAACGGTGGCTTGTCGCTGTACGGCACGCCATTGAGGTAGGGAACCAGGAAGCTGTGATGAATCCACATCTCCCACGCCACCGACAAGGTCCGCGTGGAATACATCGGCATCGGGCCGTGCTGGAAGATCGCAATCAGCGCCGCGGGCACCCAAAACAGCAGCCATGACCACTGCGCGCCCCACGCGATTAGCTGGCGCGGCATAGCGGCGATGGGCTGGCCTGGATTGTTGGATGGTGTCACGTGGATGACTCGGCTTCGATATTGAGTTGGCGTTGCTTGGGGGCAAGCTTCGGTAGGGAATGATCGATATCGCTCGGCTACTTCGTCCTACGGCGCGGTCGCCGCATCAGCGTCGGCTGTCGATACCGCCCCAGTCCTCGACTTTGCCCTCAGGCACCTTGCCGCCTCGGCACGCAGGTGCGATGGCATCAAGCCGGTAGAGCTGCCAGTCGCGCCCGCTGGTCACGCCCATGTCGATGGACGCGTCGTGATCGACGCACGGCGCCATCACGTCCGAGAGGATCAACACCCAGCGATGGGCAGGATCTTTTTCTTGCCACAGGATGGCGTCAGACAACTGGCGATGCCACGGCGTGACAAAGCCGAAATCGGTCACCTTGCGCTCGAACGCCAAGGGCAACTCTTCCTTCCAGGCAACGAGTGCCAGCTCTCCGTCTGGTCCGATGGTCTGTTCAACCCGTTGCACCAGACCCGCCGGCGAGCTCGCCTTCGCCAGCAGCGGTGCGCCCCACAGGCTCCAGAGCAGCCAGAAGCCGGCCAGGCCGGCGAGCAACGCCACGCCCGCGCGGCGCACTCGGAAAACCAGTACGCACAGCAACAGCCACGCGCCCGCCACGATAAACATCCACCAGATCGAAGCGGCCTGGTCGCCGAGCTGCCTGGCAGCGGCAAAGCGCGTGGCGAACGCCGAATGGAACAGCAACGAGTGCGCGCCCAGGCCCAGTGCCGGCAGCGCGAGCAGGAGCAGGAAGCCGATGGCGGTCCACTGCGCCCAGCGCCGCTCCAGGATCGTGTCGAGGAAGGGGCCTGCGCACAGCGCAAGCAGCGGCAGCGCGGGCATGATGTACACGTCGCGCTTCGCCCGGGTCAGGCTGAAGAACACGATTAGCAAGACCACCCACACCATCGGCAACAGGAAGCGCGCGTCACGCTCCCGCACCTGTTGCCGCCACGCCGGCAGCAGCCCCGGCAGCGCGAGCGTCAGCGGCAGCCACGAGGTGATGATCACTTCGAGGTAGAACCACGGCGGTTGAAAACTGTTCCACGGGTGAACATAACGATTCACCGTCTGGTTGAAGAAGATGTCGTGGAGGTAGTCCCGTGCGGTCACGCTGTCGTGCGTGTGCACGTAGAGCAGTAGCGGCACCAGCCACAGTGCGATGGCTGCCATGAACGCGACGGCGCCACCCAGCCAGAGGAGTGCGTGCCCCTTGATCGATGGCAGTTGCTTCCAGCCTTGCTGGCGCGCGAACAGCCAGGGCAGAAACATCAGGAAGGCCAGCACGCCAACACCCTTGGTAATGACGCCGAGTCCTGCCGCGAAGCAGCCAAGCCAGAACGCACGCCAGTCGGGGCCCAGCAGGAAATGACGCAGCAGCCCATAGTTGGCCAGCGTCACGAAGAACGTCACCGTAGGGTCGATCTGGCCGCGTTTGGCCTGGAACAGGAACTGCACCGTGAAAAGCAGCCCCAGCCCGGCCCACAGGCCGGCACGATGTCCCCAAAGCCGCCGGCCCAGGTCGTAGATCAGCCAGAGCGTGCCGAGGGAGCAGAGTAGGGAGGGCAGCAGGAAGGCCACCCACCATTGTCCGGTCAGGGAGTACGACAGCGCCTGCATCGCCATGAAGGTAGGCGGCTTGTCGGAGTACCAGTCCGCTCCCCGATGGGGGATCAGCCAGTTGCCGGAAGCCACCATTTGATGCGCAACCAGGGCGAAGCGTGGCTCGTCCGAAGGCGTCGGGCCGCGCAAGCCCATGCCCGCAGCGAGCAGCAGGAGCGCGCCGAACATCAGCAGCCAGCGTTGGGCTCGTTCGCGCCGCAATGGCTTTTCCGCCGGCACCGGCGGAATCGGCAACGCTTGTTCAGCCGCCATCGGAAGTCATCGTGTGTGCAGTAAGGACGCGCAGGGTGCCAGATACGCGTCCTCCTGTCTCGCGGAATCAACCCGCGCTTACGGTCCGGCCGGGCCGACGATGGCTTCGGCCGGCCTGGCTGATGGGGTCGATTCACGCGGTGCCAGCACGGATGGCGCCTTCGTGAGCAAGCCCGAAAACAATTCGACCACCTTGTTGGCGGTTTCACGCGCCGTCAGGCCCTTGGTGACCAGGGCGCAACTACCGAGACCGTAAGGCTCATAAACAGCGGCGTCGGTGACGCTGAACAGGCCCACGGTCGGGACGCGAGACGCGACCGCAAGATGCATGACGCCGCAGTCGGCACTGATCATCAGATCGACGCCCGCCATCACGGCGCTCATCCGGCGGATATCGGTGGTGAAGTAGCCGGGCCACTCCGAATCGAGCATCGAACGCCCATGCATGGGAACGATTTCGACGATGTTCGACGACGGGCTCATGTCCCTGAAGGTGCTCATGAACTCCTTCCACCACTCCTTGCTGTAGCGCTTCGCACCGGTGGCATTGGCAAATACACCGACGACCAGTGGAGTCATGGCCTGGTGCGAGACATCAAGCATGTCACGAATGACCGTGCGCCCATGCGCACGCTCCGCATCGGTCAGTCGCATATCCAGGGTGGGATAGTCGATGGATACGTCGCTGGCGTGGGACGGATCCCAATGCAACAGATCGATCGCACGCTTCGCCATGTGCTCCGGGGCGGCATCAAAAGGCACGCTATGCGTGAGCCCCGATTTCTCCGGTGTATCGCTGTAGCCCAGCTTGAGGCGGCCCTTCGTGAATTTCACCAGTGCGCGACTGAAGCCGGATCCCACGATGGGGTCGATGATCAGGTCGTACTGGGTCTTTCTCACCTGCAGCAGCATGCCGAGAAAACGCACGGGGCGCTTGAATCCGCGCTTGGGCAAGCAATAAATGTTCTTGACGCTGAAGAACGTACTGAACACTTCCTTCGCGATATCGCCTTCGGCAAGGATGTCGATCTCGACGCCCTTATAAAGACGCTCAAGTTCAGTAATGAGCGGTGTGAGCAAGACCATATTGCCCAGCCGATGATTGGGTCGGCACACAAGGACCCGGTAAATTCCCTTTCGAGGGATGGGTTCCTGCGTTTGATTCACGAAGGTTTTGTTCAAGCGGCACCGATAGTGATGGTTGATCCAGCTGGACCTAACTGAGGTCGCGCCAACTCATTGCTGGACAAAGATTTTTCATTTTCCCAGATTACGAAGTATCGGCTCAAGTGGCTTTCATGGCGCTTAGATCTGTGTGGATCGCTCAGGGCCTCTCCAGCCCGGCGAAGCGCTTGTGCACCACCGAAACAGCATGCCGACGTGCCCATGGCACGCCACGCGTTGCCCTTGATCCAGATTGCTCGGGGGTTAGCGGTCCGCCATTATGCCACCCGCACCTACGCGCTCCATCTCTCGGGCAATGTGCTGGATGCACTGAGTACATTGCAACGGGCTCGTCTGCTACGCCGCTGCATGCGCTGGCTGCGCCCGGAAATCGTGCGGAAAGGCCACATGCAGGCGATCGAGAAGGTCGCTGGGTCGAAGCGCAATGAGATCGTTGCCTATCTCGCCAGCCACCTGTGCCGCGAGGTGGTCGTCGAGGCTCTCATGCAGCACGCCGAGGAAGCGAGGCGGGGCAACCAGGAAGAGGCGCTCAAATTGGTGATGTACCTGGCCATTGATCAAAGCCTTCTTCAATGATTTCGCAAATTGGAGGGCATGCTTCTCGCGCCACGTCCTGTGCGGCGCGGTGGCATGCCGCGCCGGCCCGAGGCTGTCCCTGGCGCGCGGCAGCCTCCGACCGAGGCCGTTACGGTTTGCGCCCCGTCCGTCGAGATTCGTGAAGCAGGCAATCTCGACCAGGGCATAGGAGGGCCTGGCCATTTCGAATAGCCGCGCCTTCGCCGCGTCCGACACCAGAATCCACGCGTTCGACATATGTCCTCCCCATGACATCGGTGAGCATGTTTTTGATGCTCGCGGCTTACGAGGCCGCCGGAGCCGCGTGCTGCCGGCGCGGCATACACAAGTCGAGACGCCTCAACGGAAGTGCAGGGCAGGCGTTGGTGCGTACCGTTAGTCGTTAAGCTCAAGCTCGAAGGTGACCGAAGCGGGATCTTCCGGGTCAGGACGACTGTGAAAGCCAAGATGCCGCGCCAGCGCGTGCGTGCCGGCACTACGAACGGCGTCGACTGCGTACATCCGCCGGATACCACGCAACCGTGCCATCCCGATGAGGTGCTGCATGAGGATCCCGCCGACACCGCATTTCTGCCACGCCGGATCCACCGTCACGGCGCAGTCGCAACGCGTGCCATCGTCGCTAGCGCGGTAACAGGCCACGCCCACCTCGACCTCGCTGCCGTCTTCATCCGCAATGGCGACCAGCGCCAATTCGCGTGGATCAAAATGCGTCAGGTCCCTGGCTGCCTCCTCGCTGTCGTCCTTGATCAGCCCCAGAAAACGATACGACAGACCTTCAGGGGTCAGGCGCGAGAGGAAATCACGTTCCAGCGAGACATCCGCCGGATCGATGGGGCGAATATGGATCAGGCGGCCGTCACGCAGTCGTCCTTTCCAGGACGCCGGGTTCGGTGCGGCCGAAAAGTGGGCGGAGATCTGTTGCATAGCGCGGCCCTCGTCGCAGGTAACAGGCCGATATTTGATCCTGGCTGACCGGGCACTTCCCTGGACTAGTCCACTGAAAGTCGTCCACTGACTCACTCAACGATACGCCGAATCGAAGGACAGTTCCGCCCGATGTGACGGGCCGTATCGCACGCCGATCAGGTCATGCGATATCGGCCCGACATCAGCCCATCCATTGCCCGCCATTGATGCTGATGGTGGCGCCGGTGATGAAGCTGGCTCCTTCGCTGACGAGGAGGGAAACCAGTTGCGCCACATCCTGCGCCCGACCAAGACGACCGCACGGAATGGCCGCCACAATCGCCTTCAACAGCTCCGGCTGAACGGCCTCGATCATTTCGGTTTCGCAATAGCCCGGCGCCACGGCGTTGACCGTGATGCCCTTGCAGGCGCTTTCCAGGGCGAGCGCGCGGGTGAACCCCAGTACACCCGCCTTCGAGGCCGAATAATTAGCCTGGCCCAGTTGTCCTTTTTGTCCGTTGATCGAGCTGATATTCACGATGCGGCCATAGCCACGCTCGCGCATGCCTTCGATCACGTTCCGGCACATGTTGAACATCGAGCCGAGATTGGTGCAAATGACCTCCGTCCACTGCTGCTCGCTCATTCGGTGAAGCATGGCATCGCGGGTGATCCCGGCGTTGTTGACGAGTACGTCGATCGGCCCGACCTCCGCCTCCACGCGCTTCACCCCCTCGGCACAAGCCTGAAAATTGCATACGTCCCAGTGGTAGACGGGGATGGATGTTTCCTCGCGAAACACCTCGGCTGCCTCGTGATGGCCGCAATATAGTGCGACGACCTGGAAACCATCCATTTTCAGCGCAACGGCAACGGCACGGCCCAATCCGCGTGTCCCGCCCGTGACTACGGCAATGCGACTCATGACAGCCTCCCGCCTATTGCACAGTCAGGTTGCGCCTGTGGGCGTAAACGTTTGTTGAAGGCTCAGCACTAGGGGGGGGCGGCTAGCCAGGGCCTGAGCAGGCCGTCGCGTACCATCGCGGGTGAGATTGATGCGCAACAAAGTCGAAACATGGCCGTGTTGTAGTCATCACCGTCGGAGCGGTGGCTCACGCTGATCGGCGCCGACCTTGACGCTCTCTCAATGAGGAGGACACCTATGTCGTCCGTGCTGTTTGCATCATTCGCGATTTCGGCGCTGGTCATCGAAATCGCCATCATGCGCACACTGGAAGCGCGCTGGATTGTCGCGAGAGATGCTCGCCGTGAGGCGCAATCCTAGACACTCTCCTGAGATAAGGGCACGCGATCGACGCGGGACCTGCTGCAGCCAACGCTGGCTGAGGACCGTCGCGTTTGCTGGTTCATGCGTACCTCGAGAGCGCCTCGAACGATCGCCTGCGTGGCTCGTCATCGCAGGGGCTCATAACAGCCGGCAACGCTGAGCAGGGCAGGGACGCGGATCCCGAGGATCGGCGCATCCCGTTCCCACAGCCCTTAGGCCACCAGCGCTTCTTCCGTCACCGGCAAGCGGATCAGGTAGTCAAATGCACTCAGTGATGCCTTGGAGCCTTCGCCCATGGCGATCACGATCTGCTTGTACGGCACCGTGGTGACGTCACCCGCGGCAAACACGCCAGGCAGTGACGTCTCGCCTCGTGCGTCCACTTCGATCTCGCCGCGCGGCGAGAGCTTCAGCGTGCCCTTGAGCCATTCGGTGTTCGGCAGCAAGCCGATCTGCACAAACACGCCTTCCAGCGCCACCTGACGGCTGTCGCCGCTGCTGCGGTCGGTGTAGGCCAGGCCGGTGACCTTCTGGCCGTCGCCCTGGACTTCGGTGGTTTGCGCACTGACGATCACGTCGACGTTCGGCAGGCTGCGCAGCTTGCGCTGCAGGACTTCGTCCGCACGCAGCTTACTGTCGAACTCCAGCAGGGTCACGTGACCCACGATCCCGGCCAGATCGATCGCCGCTTCCACGCCGGAGTTGCCGCCACCGATCACCGCGACGCGCTTGCCCTTGAACAGCGGGCCGTCGCAATGCGGGCAATAGGTGACGCCCTTGTTGCGGTAATCCTGCTCGCCCGGCACGTTCATGTTGCGCCAGCGCGCGCCGGTGGAAAGGATCACCGTCTTCGACTTCAGCATGGCGCCGTTGGCCAGGCGCACCGCGTGCAGTCCGCCCGGCTCATCCGCCGCCATCAGATGATCGGCGCGTTGCAGGTTCATCACGTCCACGTCGTATTCGTGCACGTGCTGCTCCAGCGCAGCGGCCAACTTGGGGCCGTCGGTATACGGCACCGAGATGAAGTTCTCGATGGACATGGTATCGAGCACCTGGCCGCCGAAGCGCTCCGCGACGACGCCGGTGCGGATGCCCTTGCGCGCGGCATAGATGGCCGCTGCAGCGCCGGCCGGGCCGCCGCCGATCACCAGCACGTCGAACGCCGGCTTGGACTTGATCCGCTCTGCCGCACGATCCTCGGCGCCCCTATCCAGGCGAGCCGCAATCTGCTCGATGCTCATGCGGCCCGTATCGAACGGTTCGCCATTGAGGAACACGGTAGGCACCGCCATCACCTGGCGCTCGTTCACCTCGTCCTGGAACAGCGAGCCGTCAATCGCCACATGCTTGATGTTCGGATTGATCACGCTCATCAGGTTCAGCGCCTGCACCGTGTCGGGGCAGCTATGGCAGGACAGCGACATAAACGTCTCGAAGCGATAGTCGCCGTCGAGGTTGCGCACCTGTTCGATGACCTCCTGGGTCGCCTTCGAGGGGTGGCCGCCCACTTGCAGCAGGGCCAGCACCAGCGAGGTGAACTCATGACCGAGCGGGATGCCGGCGAAACCGACGCTGACGTCCGTGCCCAGGCGATTGATCGCGAAGGACGGCTTGCGCGCGTCGCCGCCATCGGGGCTCAGCGAGATCTTGTCCGACAAGGACGCGATGTCCTGCAGCAAGCCCAGCAGCTCCTGTGACTTGGCGCTTTCATCAAGCGAGGCCACCAGCTCGATCGGGTGCACGACCTTTTCGAGATAAGCCTGCAATTGGGACTTCAGATCGGCATCCAGCATGGTGACTCCTCGGCTTTCTTCGGGGTGCATCCCATCATCACCCGGCGGAGCCGGGCGTCACGGATGCAGGGAATTCGGAGGTCAAACCTGGCGATGCGCCAGGTTTGGGGCGGCTCGATGCAGCGAGCCGCCAAACAGAACACAGTTACTTGGATCGCGGCCGGCTTAGATCTTGCCAACCAGGTGCAGCGACGGCTTCAGGGTGGTCTCGCCTTCCTTCCACTTGGCCGGGCACACTTCACCCGGGTGGGAGGCGACGTACTGGGCGGCCTTGACCTTGCGCAGCAGCTCGGACGCGTCGCGGCCGATACCGTTGTCATGGATCTCGCACAGCTTGATCTGGCCTTCCGGATTGATCACGAAGGTGCCGCGCAGCGCCAGGCCTTCTTCCTCGATCATGACGTCGAAGTTGCGGGTGATCGCGCCGGTCGGGTCGCCGATCATCGTGTACTGCACCTTCTTGATCGCGTCGGAGGTGTCGTGCCATGCCTTGTGCGCGAAATGGGTGTCGGTCGAGACCGCATAAACCTCAACGCCCAGCTTCTGGAACTGCGGATAGAAATCAGCCAGGTCTTCCAGCTCGGTCGGGCACACGAAGGTGAAGTCGGCCGGGTAGAACACCACCACCGACCACTTGCCCTTCAGCGTGGCGTCGGAGACTTCGATGAACTGGCCGTCCTTGAAAGCGTGGGCCTTGAACGGTTTGATTTCGGTATTGATCAGCGACATCGTGATTTCTTCCGCAGTGGTTGATGGAAGCGCAAGGTTAGCGGCCTTGACACGATTGAGCCAATTGATTGTTGCCATGAACGCGATTGACATGGGCTATGGCCAAGCCGAGGCCAGCCCTTCATTGCGGCCCAATGCGCCCCGGAACTCGGGGCTATAGGGCGATTCGTAGGGAAGCCTGCCGCTGGGTTTCCGGCGAGGAGACGAGGCAGGGGTGTCAGCAACAGCGCCGGGTCGCAGGGCGGCATCCGGTCTCGACCTGGTTCGGGGTAGCCCGATACCAGGTCGAGGCGGCCAGCTAGATGTTCATGGCCTGTGCGCCGAGATCACGCCAGATCGAAACGGTCCAGGTTCATTACCTTGCTCCAGGCGGCCACGAAGTCGTTGACGAACTTCTCCTGCGCATCCGCGCTGCCGTAAACCTCCGCCAGGGCCCGCAACTGGGAGTTCGAGCCGAAGATGAGGTCGACACGCGTGCCGGTCCACTTGGCCTTGCCCGTGGCGCGATCAAGCCCTTCGTATACGTCCTGGTCGTTCGAGCTCGCCCTCCACTCCGTGCCCATGTCGAGCAGGTTGACGAAGAAGTCGTTGGTCAGCGCTTCCGGTCGTTTGGTGAAAACGCCATGCTGGGTCTGGCCAACATTGGTATTGAGGACGCGCATGCCGCCGACGAGCACCGTCATCTCGGGTGCAGAGAGGGTGAGCAGTTGCGCCTTGTCCACCAGCAAGGCTTCGGCCGACACGCTGTATTTTTTCTTCTGATAATTGCGGAAGCCATCGGCGATCGGTTCGAGCACGGCGAACGATTCCACATCGGTTTGCTCTTGCGAGGCGTCCGTGCGTCCCGGGCTGAAGGAAACCGCTACAGCGCGCCCGGCATTTTTTGCGGCCTGCTCGACGCCTGCGCAACCGGCCAACACGATCAGGTCGGCCAGCGAAACCTTCTTGCCGCCAGATTGCGCGTTGTTGAACTCGCTCTGGATCTGCTGAAGGGTTTTCAGGACTTTGGCCTGCTCCCCATGTTGATTGCTGGCCCAATCCTTCTGCGGGGCGAGACGAATGCGCGCACCGTTGGCGCCGCCGCGTTTGTCGGAGCCCCGGAAAGTCGACGCCGAGGCCCAGGCAGTGGATACCAGGTGCGAGACAGACAAGCCCGACGCCAGGATCTTGCTCTTGAGCGAGGCAATGTCCTTGGCATCGATCAAGGCGTGGTCGACCGCGGGGACAGGGTCTTGCCAGATAAGGTGTTCCTTGGGGACCTCGGGGCCGAGATAGCGCGCGACCGGGCCCATGTCGCGGTGGGTCAACTTGAACCAGGCCCTGGCGAACGCGTCGGCAAGCTCGTCCGGATGCTGGTGGAAGCGCCTGGAAATCTTTTCGTAAATCGGGTCGAGTCTGAGGGAAAGGTCGGTGGTCAGCATGGTCGGCGCGTGACGCTTCGACGGGTCGTGGGCGTCCGGAATGGTGCCGGCGCCGGCGCCGTTCTTCGGTGTCCATTGATGGGCACCTGCGGGGCTCTTGCTCAGCTCCCATTCGTAGCCGAACAGGATCTCGAAGAAGCTGTTGTCCCACTTCGTTGGCGTATTGGTCCAGGTCACTTCCAGGCCGCTGGAGATCGCATCGCCGCCCTTGCCGGTGCGGAAACTGCTCTTCCAGCCTAGGCCTTGCTCCTCGATGCCCGCGCCTTCGGGCTCTCGTCCTACGTGAGTTGCCGGGCCGGCGCCATGGGCTTTGCCGAAAGTGTGGCCGCCCGCGATGAGCGCCACGGTTTCTTCGTCATCCATCGCCATGCGCGCAAAGGTCTCGCGGATATCGTGCGCCGCGGCGAGCGGGTCCGGGTTGCCGTCGGGGCCTTCCGGGTTGACGTAGATCAGGCCCATCTGCACGGCGCCCAATGGATTCTCCAAATGCCGCCCGTGGTCGGTGCGACTGGTCTCGCTGCCGTGCAGTTCTTTCTCAGCCACGATCACGCCTTCGCCTTCGCCGGTGGGGCCCTTGCCGTAGCGGATGTCGCCGCCCAGCCAGGTCTTCTCGTTGCCCCAGTAGACGTCCTCTTCAGGTTCCCAGACGTCCTCGCGTCCGCCGCCGAAACCAAAGGTCTTGAAGCCCATGGATTCCAGTGCGACGTTGCCCGTCAGCACGATCAGGTCGGCCCAGGAAATCTTTCGGCCATATTTCTGTTTGATCGGCCAAATCAGGCGGCGGGCCTTGTCGAGGCTGACGTTATCGGGCCAGCTGTTGAGCGGTGCAAAGCGCTGCTGACCGGAGCCTGCTCCGCCGCGACCGTCACCGATGCGGTAAGTGCCGGCGGCGTGCCAGGACATGCGGATGAAAAAAGGTCCGTAGTGGCCGAAGTCTGCCGGCCACCAGTCCTGCGAGTCGGTCATCAGCGCCAGAAGATCCTTCTTCACGGCCGCGTAATCGAGGCTCTTGAACGCTTCGGCGTAGTTGAAGCCATGATCCATCGGATCGGAGGAGGGCGAGTGCTGGTGCAGGATCTTCAAGTTCAGCTGGCTCGGCCACCAGTCACTGTTAGACGTACCGCTGCCAGCGGTGTGAGTGAACGGGCACTTCGTTTCGGTTGACATGTAATCCCTACCTTTGGTCGTTTGAGTACAACCGCTCGGCCCGGTTAGGAGCCCGAGTACCGATAAAAATAGGTGTCGCTATGGTGAAGGCGATCTTGCTGACGCCAGTGCTTCAATGGGGTGCCGCTTCAGCACAGCACAACGCGCGCATGCATCGCGTCAGTGAGCCCTGGCGGTCGGCAACCCGTATGCAGGCGACCGGTGTCAACGATTTTCGACATGCGCTTGGCGTCCTTTGCAGTGGCAGGAAGAGACGTGCGCGTGCGCTGCTGTCATTTCTCGGGGAGGCGCTAGCGCCCAGAGTCTAGGTCAGCGTTTCCTGCGAAGGAAATCGATTGTTTTGATGCGAACCATAGTCTGAGGCTATGGAATGGCGGCCGTGGCGGACGCTTGTTCGTGCTGTCGGAACGACGAGCAGAGGACCGGCAAGCAGGGGTTGATACCGCTCATCCCACCCCGTGCGTATGAATAATAGATTTATAATACAGTCACATAGAATTATAATCTCAAGTGAAAACTCACCTAAAGTTTCGCCCAGGATGGCGATGATGTCGCCGGCTTGAAGAGGGGCAGCCAGGGCCAGTGCGCTGCCTGGCTTCGCGGTCAGGCAGTCTCCAATGCGCTGACGCCAGTGGAGTCCGCCTGCCGGATGGTCAGTGCGTGGAGTGCTCCGTTGCCGGGTCGTGCATCGGCTGCTGCGACAAGGCCTTGTCGAGGCGATCCTCCAGCTGTGCGAGATTGCCCTGCGATTCGTTGAGCATGGCGGACATCTGACCAACCACATGCAGGAATTCGCTGGGCTGGACGCTTCCCGCCCGAAGGTCCGTCAGTGCATCGATCAGACGCGGCCCATTGATCAGCAAGGCGATGTCGGCGCTCATGCCGATGGTGGCATCGCGCTGATAAGCGTAGACGGCTGCATAGCGACGTCGACGCTCCGTGTCGATCCAGCCCGCAGACTGGTCGGCCACGGCCACATCCCACGCTTCGTGACGCAACGTGGGCCAGCGAAGGTTGAGGTTGAAATGGTTTGAACCCGCCACTGAGTGAATGTGCTCCGCGATCTGGGCGTCCGGCACATCGGACTTGACGTCCTGCACCAGGTCGCCCAGCACGCTATCGAGCATCTTCGATTGCGCGGCATCCTGCATGCGGGCGGCGTGGACATCGGCGAGATTGAGCCGGATTTCCTCTTCAATCTGGGCACTGGCTCTCTGTGCCGCGTGATGCTCGTGCGCGCTGATAATGAGCTGTTCAAGGCCAAGTGCAGTGAGAATGCTGAGAACAATCATCAGGTAGTGCTTGATGAAATCCTTGAATGATCGAAGCTGTGCTTCCGGCAGTTCGAGGTGCATGGCGTACTCCCGTCACGATGGACCTTGTGCGACGCGAAATCGGCCGATTGCCAGCAGTCGCGCGCACGCTTGAACGGTGCGCTTCTTTTAGAGCTGGGCGGACATGCCCGCCCAGGCACTCAGGCGCTATGGCGGCTGAGAAAGTCGCTCATCAGCCTGGCGATCTCAGATGCGTGCGTTTCCAGAGCGAAGTGACCGGTGTCGAGCAGATGCACCTCGGCCTTGGGCATATCCCGCTTGTATGCGTGCGCGCCCGGCGGAACAAAGGCTGGGTCATGCCGGCCCCAGGTGGCCAGGAACGGCGGCTGGTGGTCGCGGAAATACGCCTGGAACTCGGGATACTTCGCCAGGTTGCTGCGATAGTCGAGAATCAGGTCGAGCTGGATTTCCTCGGCACCGGGACGCGCCATGTAGGCAATGTCCAACGTGTAGCCGTCAGGCGACATGTGCTCGGCGTTCACGCCGGTGAGATATTGCCAGTTCTTGATAGTGTCGGCGGAGAGCGAGGCGCGACAGGCCTCGCGATGCGCCTGAGTCGGTTCGCGCCAGTAGGTCTGCCAGGGGCCCCACTCATCACTCAAGCCTTCGAGGTAGGCATTGCCGTTCTGGCTGACGATGGCGATGACTCGCTCGGGATGCGCGACTGCCAAGCGATAGCCGGTGGGCGCGCCGTAATCGAAGACATAGAGCACGTAACGCTTCAATCCAATGGCCGACACAAAACCGTCGATGATTTGGGCCAGATGGTCGAACGTATAGTTGAAGGTATCGCGTGGCGGGGACCTGGTTTGGCCGAAGCCAGGCAGATCCGGTGCAATCAGGTGGTAGTGCGGAGCCAGCAGGGGGATCAGGTCCCTGAACATATGGCTCGATGTCGGGAAACCATGCAGGAGCAAAATCGTGGGTTTCTCAGGGTTGCCTGCTTCCCGATAGAAGACCGCGACATTGTCGACGTGCTGCGTCTTGTAGGTGACTTGCATGCTACGCCCCCCCCCTCTGGCCTGAGTGGCTGATGAGCGGCATGCGCCCGGGCGCGTTGCCTGACGAAACGTGATCGTCGTGGCTCGCAGACACACGCACGCCCGACACACCAGGGCACCGAGGCTAGAGCGATTTGACGCCGCTGCCTATTGCACCAAAGGTCAGTAGATCGCCGGCTGCGTGGTCATGGTCAGTCCGGCGATGGGGAAGGGAAGGTCTCGCTGTCCTTCAAGTGGCCGTGCTTCGAAGCCGGATCACTGGCGCCCGGTAGCTCGCCCTGCCACGCCCGACTTCAAGGCTCAATTTGGCCATGCCGAACCCAGGATGATGCTGCAGAAATTGCCGCGATGGAAATGCGGATCCTTGAACGCCATCACGTCGGCCTTGACGTTGCCGAAGGTCGTGTCCGGCTTGTGCCGGATGCCCTGGTAGAAAGCTTCGATGATGTCCTGCTTGAACTGCGTCCCGCGCGGATGCGCTTCGACGATCGACGCACGATCGCCGTCATCGACATTGGGGAAGCCCAGGCCCATCACGTCCATTTCGACGCCCGCCGTGAGCAGCGCCACTTCGGGCTTCATGAACTCAGGAATGCCCGGTGTCGTATGTAGCGCGATGCTTGTCCAGACGAGGTCGACGGTGTTTTCGGCAATGCCGTGACGACGCAGGAAATCCGCTGCCGTGTTGGCGCCATCCACCTCGAAACGCTTGTCGGGGCTGCTATGCGCAGGCATGAGCCCCATGTCATGAAACATGGCGGCCAAATAGAGAAGCTCCGGATCAAACTCTCGCTGCTGCTTCTTGCCAGTCAGGGCGCCAAACAAAAAGACCCGGCGCGAATGGTGGAAAAGGAGATCAGTTTCGGTGTCCCTGACGAGATCAGTGACTTCACGGGCCAGCTGGCTGTCCGGAATCTGGATTCCTGCAATGGTGGTCATGTGTGTACTCCAGGCGTGAGATTGGTGGATGCGAACGCGTGTCCGCGTTGTAGCCACCATTGAAACCTCAAATTCACATGGCATGTATTGAAGTGATATATCAAATCGTGCCATTGTGTAGCTCATCAAGACATGCGCGTGCATCTGCGCCAACCGACATGCCCAAGACCATCGCCATCCTCGCCTGTCCAGGCGTCCAGCTTCTGGATGTCTCGGGCCCCCTGGACGTGTTCGCCGAGGCGAATCGGCAGGCCGGCCAGAAGGTCTACGAGCTGTTGGTGGTCGGAATTTCCGGGCGCGCCATCGAAAGTTCCTCGGGCGTTCGCTTGATGCCCGATGCGACCCTGCGCGATGCGCTGGGCCGGCTTGATACCGTGCTGGTGGCCGGCGCGCCCAGCCTGCCCGAGGCATCGGTCAACCTGACCGTGCTCGAGTGGCTCCGTGGCGTTGCCCGCAAGAGCCGGCGCTTCGGTTCCATTTGCAATGGCGCGCTCGTCCTGGCTGCCAGTGGCCTCATCGAGGGGCGCCGGATCACGACGCACTGGGGTGTGGTCGAGACTTTGCGCCAGCGACACCCGGACGTGATCGTCGAACCTGACGCACTGTACGTGCGAGATGGACGCGTGTGCACGGCCGCCGGAGTCACCGCGGGAATGGATCTGGCCCTGGCGTTGGTCGAGGAGGATCTCGGCCGCGACCTGGCCATGCGGGTCGCTGGCCAGCTGGTGATGTTTTTCAAGCGACCGGGCGGGCAGCTGCAATTCAGTCGACATGGCGAGGTTGAGCTGGCAGGCCACGCGGCCATACAGGCTTTGCAACGCTGGATCGGCGCCAACCCCGCGGAGAACCACTCGGTGGCTTCGCTCGCCCGCCGCGCGGGCTTGAGTCCGCGCCATTTTGCGCGCGTGTTCCATCAGGAAGTCGGCGTCCCGCCTGCCGAGTACGTCGAATCCGTTCGCGTGGAAGCCGCGCGCCGATTGCTTGAGATCGGCAACGACGCGCCCAAGCGGGTGGCCGGCCTTTGCGGCTACGCTGACGTCAACGGGCTGCGACGTGCCTTCGTGCGCAGGCTTGGCGTGACACCTGCCGACTATCGACGCCAGCATCACTCCGCCGACATGAGCTAGCACGACGGGATTGGCGTGAACGGCTGCGAGAAACATTCTTCAACGCTTGCCCGCATGCGCCTGGTCGAACCGTGCCGCCTTGTTTACCAGGTCGGCCAGCGAACCGGCTTTCATCTTGCGCATCACCTGGCCTCGGTGTGCTTTTACCGTGATCTCGCTGATGCCAAGCTCGCCGGCGATCTGCTTGTTCAACAGGCCCATGACCACCAGAGCCATGACCTCGCGTTCGCGCCTGCTGAGCGCTTCATAATGACCTTCGAGAACGCCCAGCTCCGCCTCTTGCTCAAGTGCAGAGTGGCTACGTTCGATGGCATGCCGTATGGCACGCAACAACACTTCGTCATCGAACGGTTTGGTCAGGAACTCGATGGCCCCTGCCTTCATCGCCTGGACCGTCATAGGCACGTCACCGTAACCCGTGATGAAGATGATCGGCATATCGATCCGATCAGCAGCGATGAGCTTTTGCAAATCCAGGCCGCTGAGATCTGGCAGCGAAACGTCCAACACCAGGCAGCTCGGAGCGAAGATTCGAGGTTGCGCCAAAAAATCCCGGGCGGACGCAAACGTCTCGGGCTGCCAGCCTTCGAAACGGATTAGCGCATCAAGCGATTCACGCACGGAAATGTCGTCGTCAACGACAAAAACGATAGGGGTGGCCGGCGGAATGGTAGCTGGTTTAGCTCCATGGCCGGATTCATTGAACAAACGCATGGTTGTCTCCGGAAGCAAGAGCGCGACCCTTCGCCCACTTCATTGAATGGCCGCATTGAGTGCTGCGAGCAGCACCGTCTCGCTGAATGGCTTGAAAAGGCAATCTACCGCGCCCCGCTTGAGCGCAAGCGCCCGAACGGTTTCGTCCCTGCTGGCGGTTATGAAAACGATGGGGATATGCCGACCGCTGAGCGCCAGTTCACGCTGAAGGTCGAGACCGGACATGCCAGGCATGGCTATATCGAGAATCAGGCACTTGGCCGTTCCGAGGCAATCGGAAGTGAGGAACTCTTCCGCGGACGAGAATGCCCGGACCGAAAAACCAAATTCGGTGAGCAGGTCGGGCAGCGATTCACGAACGGACTCGTCGTCATCCACAACCGTGATTAAAGGGTGCATGGCTATCACGGATTCCCCGTAGTGCGCGTTGTATCCGTTCCGCCAGGCATATCCGTCGCGGCCGCCCCGTCTCTTTCCGCCTCATCGCTGCTTGCGCGAGGAATGGAAAACCAAAAGGTCGCGCCGGGCCCATCATTCGCAGTCGCCTGCAACTGCCCATGATGCCGCTCGACAATGGATTGGCTAATAGATAGCCCAATACCCATGCCGCCACCTTTGGTTGTGAAGAACGTCTCAAACATCTTGCTCACAACCTCTGGCCCGAAACCCACTCCCGAGTCCCGCACGGTCAGTCGGACAAAGTCGTCTCCATCTTCTTCCGTGCTAATCACAATTTTCCTGGGGCGGTCATCGACATCGCTCATGGCCTCTGCAGCATTCAGAAGCAAGTTCAAGATGACCTGCTGCAGTTGGACTCGGTCGCCAGTGACGGGCGGGAGGTCGTCGGAAAACTCTGTCCTCAACATCACCCGGCTACTTTTTAGCGTGCTCTGCGTAAGCGCTATCACTTCTTTCGCAGCCTCGTTTAGATTCACCCATTCGGCAATCGAATCCTTCTTGCTAAACAGGGCACGTACGCGTGTGATGACATCGGAGGCGCGATGGCCGTCGCGGATGGTTCGCCTCGCCGTTTCGAGCGCGCCGTGGACGTTGGGAGGATCGGCGGCCAACATCCGAAGGCAGGTGCTTGCATTGGTAATGACGCCCGACAGCGGCTGATTCACCTCGTGCGCGATCGAGGCCGTCAACGCGCCGAGGCTGTTGACCTTGGCCATGCGGGCCAGCTCAGAGCGCAGCGCACCGAGCGTCTCTTCCGAGACACGGCGCTGCGTCACGTCCTGGATCGCGCCGATATACTCCCGTCCTCCGTATCGACCTCGCGTACTGTGGGAAACGACGTGCAGGTACTTGATCGAGCCGCCAGGTGTCAGCAGTCGAATCTCGTAATCATGGTCGGCACCCGTGTCTCGCGCATCAGCCTTTTTGTCGGATAAGAGCGGAATGTCATCCGGGTGGATCCGATCGGCGATCCGCTCCAGCGTAACGACCGTGCCTGGCTCGAATTCGAAGATGCGATAAAGCTCTTCCGAAAATACTATGGCGTCGGTTTCCAGGCACCAGGAGAAGCTGCCGGTCAAGCTGGTGCGTTGGCCCTCGGCGAGAAAGGCCTCACTGCGTCGCAGCTTCTCCTCCGCCCGTTTCCGGTCGTCGATATCGATACTGATGCCGTACCACTTGATGATGCTGCCGGACTCGTCCCGCAGTGGGTTGACACGAAACAGAAACCACCTGTACTCACCGTCGAAGCGACGCAGTCGGGCTTCGGTTTCTCCAGGCGTTTGCGAGGCCATGATGAGTTGCCACCAGGCAGTCAAATCATCTACGTCCTCAGGGTGGAGCGCGACCGTCAGGCCCCATTCGTTCGCCTGTTCTGCAGATAAGCCGACGTAGTCAAGATAGTGTTGGTTGAAGAACTCACCGGAGCCGTCGGTACGCGCAGACCATGCCAGCGCCGGAATCGTATTGATGATCGAGCTGAGGTCGGGCTCGGCTGCGCGCAGCACGTCTCCAGGCGGCGTTCGATCATCGATATCGATGAGCAAATGGAGCCAACAGAAAATGCGGCCTCGCGTGTCTCGAACGGGCATGCCGGCAACGTTGAACCAGCGGTAGATGCCATCATATCGGCGATGGCGACTCTGAACGCTGTAGGCAGAACCCGTTTCGTGCGCCTTCAACTGCACCGCGAGCATGCCCGGACGATCATCCGGATGGGTGAGGTTGCAGACTTTCAGGCCTTTCAGTTCATCGAGCGTTTTGCCGAAGTAATCGAGGGTAGGTTGATTGAGGTCAAAAACTTCACCCGAGGGCGTCGTGACCGCGACAGGAAACGGAAAGCTGTCGATGATGACCGACAAATTGAGTTCACCTAGTCGCGAGGTTCTCTCAGCTCGCCTGCGTTCCTCGATGTCGGTGTTGATGCCCCGCCATTTGAAGACACGCCCGGACGGGTCCGTCAACGGACTCATTCTGAAAAGTAGCCAGCGATAATCTCCATCGCAATGGCGCATTCGCACCTCGAGCTCCCCCGGTTTGCCGGAAGCCACCATCGAGTGCCAGCCTTGAAGTAACGTGGGAAAATCGTCTGGATGGACCACAGACTTCCACGCGTGGCCCTTGGCCTCCTCGATGCTTAGCCCTGTGTATTCACACCAGCGCTTGTTGATCAAGCCCACGCTTCCCTCGGGAAGTGTCGTCCACGCGAACCCCGTGAGCGCGTCGAAGATCCTGATCAATTCGTTTTCCACTGCATTCTTCCTCGAACGTTATGCGCCACTCTTCAGAGGTCCGTCCATCGTACTTTGGTGTTGGCACAGGACCGGCGGCCGCGCCGTGCAATTCGGCGCCGAGGGAAGTGTCAAGCTTGCAGGCGCGCTTGGGGACGCCTTCATCGTCGACCTGGACGCCGGATAGCGATCGCACCCTCTCTCGGGCCATCCATGGGGCCAAAGATGAGGTGCGAATGCTTCCTCAAACGCGCTGGTCATGCCGCGCCGCGTCAGGGCGTGTCTACGTCATCGTCCAATACATTCCAATCGGCACATGTGTGGAAACGACCAGTTTGCAATAGCGCGCGTTGGTACATCCGTGCACGGCGGATGACTGAGACGTGAAAGTACTGCCAACGGTGTCGTTTAAATTCGCCTCATGCCACTCGCTGCGCTAGCCGTAGTACGACTACGACGCCTTCATTGTTCGGTGAGAAGCTCAGCATGAAGAGGAATCACGAGGCCAGGCCGAATACTGCCAAAGCCTCCTCCCGCTTCGGCACGATCTATGCTGGGTGGTATGCGTCGCGTGGGCATGGCATCGCGTCTTGCGCCCGCATCCGCGATGTCGATCACGAGCGTCCAGTTTCCCTCAAGCTAAAAAGTTCGCTCAAGGTAATCGACCCTAGGGCTCTCCCCTGGGCAAGCATGCTGGTGTGGGTGATAGCGCGGAACAGACCTATCGGGTTCGCGAGATTGAAGCGGGTTCCCGACGTGGATCGCGACCGATACCAAAGCTGCATAGACGATAACCCGTGGTCAGGCGCACGCTCGCAAAATGTGCGAGCGGCGCGAAAGGGTCGCCATATGTGCGGAGTCTCAAAGACGTCAGATCGTCATGGCATCAGAATTCATCCGATCCAGTCGATGGCAGTTACTTACTGCATCGGTACGCGCCCGCGGCGACTTGCGTCTTCCTGTCGTCTTCGACGCATGCCTCGGAAGTCTCGCCAGCGCGAGGCGCTCTGGCGACAGTGCCTCTGCGTTGAAAGTCATTGGATACGGATGGCTCGTTCCGGCAAGGTTCGTGCTCCCGGTTCCTGGTTAGTGATATTCAATCGAGCGTCACCCTGCCAAAGGAAAAATGCATGAAGATACTCATGGTACTCACCTCTCACGACATCCTGGGAAGCACCGGGCGCAAGACCGGCTTTTGGCTGGAAGAATTTGCTTCCCCGTACTTTGTCTTCACCGATGCCGGGGTCACGGTAACGGTGGTATCCCCGAAGGGCGGCCAGCCTCCGATCGATCCCAAGAGTGACGACCCCAACAATCAGACGGCTGCGCAGACTCGCTTCAAGGCGGACAAGAAAGCCCTAGCGGTGCTGGCCAGCACCCTGCGGCTTGATTCCGTCTCGTCCAAGGATTTCGACACGGTGTTCTATCCCGGCGGGCACGGCCCCATGTGGGACCTCGCAGAGGATCCGGTTTCCGCCAAATTGATCGAATCGTTCTATGACAGCGGCAAGCCTGTCGCCGCGGTCTGCCATGCGCCAGGCGTGCTGCGTCATGTCAAGTACAAGGGAGAGCCGATCGTAAAGGGAAAGCGCGTTACTGGATTTACCAACACCGAAGAGGAGGAAGTGCAGCTAACCAAGGTTGTGCCGTTCCTGGTCGAAGATGAATTGAAGCGTCTCGGTGGATACTTTCAAAAGACCGATAACTGGCACCCGTTCGCCGTCGTCGATGGTCGCCTCATTACGGGCCAGAATCCTGCTTCCTCTACGATTACAGCAGAGGCGCTGCTCAGCGTTATGAAATGAATGCTTTCGTTGCATAAGAAGACCCGCTCTCGCCGGTCTTCTTATGCGGCTGCGCCGTTGAATCATTGACGGCGCATGCGCTGACGACGTGGGCGTTTTGGCCTTTGAGCAACGTGACGCCTCCAGTACCTGAGCAGCCTACGGGGCTGCGGCGCTCTACGCGGAGGTCGAGTGAATCGCGCCGGCTTGCCCATTGACGGATGTGCTCCCCCATTGGCTAATTTTGGCGCGGATCGTCCTTGGCCTCGACGTACTCGATGCCGAGCGGGCCATAGCCAGAGACCTGCGTGACATACTCCCCCGACTTTGCCCAGTGAAAGTGGGGTGTGTTCGCTGGCAGCACGACGACGCTGCCCGGCGGATAGGCAACGAGCTTGGTTTCGTCGAAGGTCTTTCCCAGGCCGATGTAAAAGACGCCTGAGATGACCGTATAGACGCGATCCTCGGGGTGCGTGTGAGGCATGAGTTTCACGCCGGCGGGCACTTTTACGCGCACCACGTAAGGTCCTGGCTTCCGAGTGTCGCCGACCAGCACGGCCAGGCGTGCCGTGGGAGGGAAGGCCGGGAAGGGCTCCCACGTTACGTCTTCCGGCAATACGGTACCAAAGGTTTTCGCGGGCAAGCCGGTTGCGTAAGCCAGATGAGGTGCAATCCATGCGATTGAACCCATGATCACTGGGAGAAGCATCTTTTGAAGAAGCATGGCACTACTCCCGATCACACGATTGCACCTCAATCCGCGCTTGCCCGTGACCTTCGAAATGACCGCTGATCAGAAGCGCCGCGCGTAACCCGGAAAGGCTCTTGCTGCGGCCATGACTGTTTAGCTCCACGAAGTTATCGGAGACGACGACGTAACCGCCATTGCACCAAGGTGTCAGCCATGCCCCGGACTATCTGGAAACGCATCGTGCCGGCGACAGGAAAGGGCAGGGAGGGTATTCATCCGGGGCTGAGGTTGCACGACTAAGCCCCATTCATACGATGGTCTCGGCAATACCTTCGTGTAATGGCGCGACCCGGAAGCCGGCGCTAAACCTGAAGCCCTAGCGCGAGTCGCCGATAAGAGGCCCCAGTGAACGCGACGACGAACTCCACTCAGATTCAGGTTGCCAAGCGGTCCCCTGCCTATTGGCGTGTCACGATCGACAACCCGCCGCTTAACGTCATGGGCCCGCCGATGGTCGTGCAGTTCCACGAGCTCATCGACGCCCTCGAGGCCGACGAGCAAGTCAGGGTCGTGGTCTTCGACAGCGCGGTGGACGGCTATTTCCTGAATCATTCCGATTTCGAGGCCAGGATCGAGGATCTGACCTCGCTGCCGGCCGGCCCAACCGGGTTGCCGCAGTGGCCGGACTTCCTGGCGCGGCTGACACGCGCGCCCGTCGTCTCCATCGCCCTCATCCGCGGGCGGGCAACCGGTAATGGCAGCGAGCTCACACTCGCCTGCGACATGAGTTTTGCCAGCCGAGAAAAAGCCATCCTTTCGCAATGGGAAGTCGGCGTGGGCTTGGTCGCCGGCGGAGGTCCCATGGCGCGGCTGCCCCAGCTCATCGGCCGGAACCGCGCGCTGGAAGTGCTTTTGAGCTCCGAAGACATCAGGGGCGACCAGGCCGAGGCCTATGGCTACGTGAACCGAGCGTTGCCCGATGCCGAGCTCGAAGCGTTCGTGGAAGCGCTGGCGGCCCGGATCGCCAAGTTTGACAAGTGGGCCATCGCCAACACCAAGCGTCTCGTCAACACCACGCTACCGCCCGACGTCGAGCTTGGCGCCGGGTGGGACGCGTGCCTCGCGTCTATAGCGCGGCCCGCCGCGCAGCAAAGCTTCAAGGCCTTGTTCGCGCTTGGCTTCCATAAGCCGGGAGATGTCGAAAATCGTCTCGGTTACTACCTAGGCCAGATCGAGCGCTAGGTCAGCGCGCGAAGTGGTTTCTCGCCGCTGCGGAAGAGGACGAACGTATGGATCTGCTCACAACTGCAAAGGCGCTGGCCGAGCGCGTGGAGGCCGAAGCGACGCAGGTCAAGGTGCCCGTTTCAGTCTGCGTCATCGACGTCCACGGCAACCTTGTGCTCCAGCATCGCATGAACGGCGCGCCGCTCTTCTCGCTCCAGATCTCCGAGCGCAAAGCCTATACGTCAGCGCTCATTGGGCTACGCACCGCCGATCTCGACCCGCTCACGCAGCCAGGACAGCCGCTCTTTCCGCTACTCGCGTTGGCCGGGGGGCGCTACACCGCCATGGGCGGCGGCGTGCCATTGTCACAAGATGGCAAGGTGTTCGCCGGCGTCGGCGTCAGTGGTGGAACGACTGAGCAAGACATCGCCATCGTCGAGGCGGCGGTCCGATAGGGCCCAGTGCAAGCGTCCGCGCTGCGATGCGCCGATCGCTGTAGGGGTAAGCTGTTTCTCCCGCGGGCGCCAAACCCGCCAGCCGAGCACCTGACCATGTGCTACTCCGCCCAGATCGCCGCCGACTACGACAAATTCGTGCGTGAGTGGGGCGCCGTCATCAGCCTCAAGCGCTTCGTGGAGCTGTTCTGGGAGAAGCGCAAGGATGGCCAGTGGGTGAAGATCCCCAAGTCGATGCGGGAGGCGTTCCGAAAGCCCCGTGGCGAGGACGCATTCGCGCTCGCCAAATTGGTCGCCGAGGGCGACCGCGAGCAGATCGAAAAGTATGAGGCCGAACTGCAGGCACAGAACGAACGCTTGGCGAGGGCTGAGGCAATCCTCGCGAGACCGAAGCCCACGAAGACGGCCGCCAAGGATCGGGATGTAGCTAACAGAAAGATCCAGGCCGCCCAACGCAATCTCGATGACATGCACCGCAAGGAGCCCCTGGACAAGGACTCCCGCATCTACCCCGGCCAATATGCGCCGGTCATGATCGAGAAGGACGGCAAGCGCATCGTGGTGCCCATGCGCTATCAATGTCGGCTACCTGGCTGGACCGAATCGATGGAGCGGCAGAAGCCTGGGACCTATAACGCCAGGCGGGACAATCTTGAAAAGGCCTGGGGAAAGCTGTTCGGTCACCGTCACGGCATCATGATCGTGACCCGTTTCTACGAGAACGTGGCCCGCCACAAGATGGAGGGCAGGGAACTGCGGCCGGGCGAGCGAGAGGAAAACGTCGTATTGGCGTTCGACCCGCAGCCGCCGCAGGAGATGCTGGTGGCGTGTTTGTGGAACCTGTCGCCAGCCGGCGACCATGGCGCTGATCTGTTCTCGTTTGCGGCGATCACCGATGAGCCGCCGCCTGAAGTGCTGGCCGCGGGCCATGACCGCTGCATTGTTCCCATCAAGCCGGAATTCGTCGACGCGTGGCTCAGCCCCGACCAGAACAACCTGAAAGCGCTGTACGACATCCTCGACGACAGGGCGCGTCCTTATTACGAGCATCGGCTGGCGGCGTAACGCTCGGCTACTCGTTCGGCGTTACGCAGTGCCAGGCGTCGCTACGCTGCATCCGCGTCGGCTCGGAGATTGGAGCTGAGCGCTGGCGACCACGTTGCCGCAAGAGTGTCGTCGGAAATCAGGCCTCATCCTTAGCCTCTTCAATCTCATTGAAGACCCGACGCGCGATCTGCAGCGCCGTACTGGCAGATGGCCAGCCAGCATAGAAAGCGAGATGGGTAATCAACTCGACCAGTTCATCGCGCGTGACGCCATTATGGATGGCGAACTGAAGATGAAAGGGCAGCTCGTTATGACGATAAAGCGCGACAAGACTTGCGACGGTGATCAGGCTGCGGTCGCGCGGACCCAGGCCGGGTCGCTTCCAGACATCTCCAAACAGTACGTCATCGGTGTAAGTGGCGAGCGCCGGCGCGATGTCGCCAAATGCCTGGCGTGCGGGTGAGATTTGGTCAGGCATAAGGGGTTCCTCGAGGATTATTCAATCGGTGACAAGCGGCCCTGAGAGGTACTGTTCGTCCGTTACCGGTTCCATCCACACCACGGCCTTGCCATCAAGTGACTCGGCAATGGCTACGTGCGACATCGCCGTCGTCGCGGTGGCGCCATGCCAATGCCGCTTTCCGCACGGACACCAGATGACGTCGCCCGCACGAATCTCGGTGCGAGGGCCACTCTCGCACTGGGTCCAACCCACGCCTGAGGTCACGACCAGCGTCTGACCGAGCGGATGGGTGTGCCATGCGCTTCGTGCACCTGGCTCGAACGTGACGATGGCCCCGCCTGCGCGCGCAGGCGCCTCGCCTTGAAAAAAGCTGTCGATCCGAACCGAGCCGGTGAAGAACTCACTCGAACCTTTCACGGAGGCTTGGGATCCGTTGCGGGTGATTTTCATAAATGGACTCCTGGTGGCGCGCTGGATGCTATGGCTTAGAAGCAGTGACCCGGCTATCTGCCTTCCGGGTGCAATCAACCATGGCAGCCCGTTCGCCTTTTGCGCTCAAGGACTGGGCCGCTTGCCCTGGTCAGGTGGGAACATGCTAGGCCCGGTCGGATTGTTTGATAATACGCATTTCGCTTGATGCAGTTGTGAGGGTGGCTCAGCAATGTCTCGGATCAACATCAACGATCTAGTGGCCTTTGTCGCGGTCGGGACCGAGCGCAGCTTTACGCGCGCGGCTGCAAAACTGGGTGTGACGCCTTCCGCGCTAAGTCACTTGATACGCGCGCTGGAGGATCGCGTTGGCGTTCAATTGCTGGTAAGAACCACCCGAAGCGTGGCACCCACGGAGACCGGCGAACGCTTTCTCCGTTCGCTGTCTCCATTGCTTGACGAGCTCGAGGGCCAGCTGGTTGCGTTGGGTGAGCTTCGCAACAAGCCGGCGGGCACCGTGCGAATAACCGCCGACGAACATGCAGCCGAATCGATCTTGTGGCCGGCGCTACGCAAGTTGCTCCCCGCCTACCCGGACATACACGTGGAAATCGTCGTCGACTATGGACTTACTGACATCGTCGCCGAGCGCTTTGATGCCGGCGTCCGTATTGGCGGGGCCATTGCCAAAGACATGGTCGCCATCCCGATAGGACCGGCGATGCGACTGGTGACTGTTGGCAGCCCCTCATACCTCGCCAGGTATCCTCGCCCGAAATCGCCTCAGGATCTGACTACGCATCGGTGCATCAACCTTCGTCTACCTACTTACGGTGGACTCTTGCCCTGGGAGTACGAGAAGCGTGGACGCAGCCTTCGCGTGCGTGGGGAAGGGCAGGTTACTTTCAACAGCTCGAGCAGGGTTCTTGCTGCCGCGTTGGACGGCTTCGGCCTTGCGTACTTGCCGGAACGCATGGCCGCTCCTCATATCGCGCGCGGCAAGCTCGAGGAAGTGCTGGGCGACTGGTCCCAGCCGTTCGCTGGTTATCACCTTTACTATCCCAGCCGGCGGCAGAAGAGCTCAGCTTTCAAAATCATTGCTGACGCGCTGCATTACAGCCCAAACAAATAGGACCATTGGACCGATCGCAGGGTGCCCGCCGCGCTCAACCAAGATATGGCGCGCGGCACTGTTCGAAAGGCCAAAAACTACTTGTCCGGTTTCACTGGGAGACACCCATGAGTGACGTTATCGTTGTGATTGGCACGGGGTCGATTGGTCAAGCCATCGCCCGGCGCGTCAGTGTCGGAAAGCACGTCTTGCTGGCCGATCTCCGCCAGGAGAACGCGGATGCTGCGGCTCAGGTTCTCTTCGATGCCGGATTTACCGTCAGTACGACCACCGTCGATGTGTCTTCGCGTGCGTCCGTGCACGCACTAGTCGAGAAAGCCACGGCGCTAGGCGATGTGACGGGTGTCATTCACGCCGCCGGCGTATCCCCATCGCAGGCATCGCCCGCGACGATTTTGGCCGTAGACCTGTATGGCACGGCACTCATTCTCGAAGTATTTGGAGATGTCATCGCTCGCGGTGGCTCTTGCGTCGTCATCGCCTCGCAATCTGGCCATCGCCTTGGCGCTCTCTCTGCCGACCAGAATGAGGCGCTGGCGAAAACGCCGGCAGAAGAGTTGCTGTCACTTCCGTTTCTCCAGCCCGATCAAGTGAAGGATTCGCTCCACGCCTATCAGCTGTCCAAGCGTGGTAATTCCTTGCGTGTGATGGCCGAGGCCGTGAGGTGGGGAAAGCGCGGCGCGCGAGTGAACACCATCAGCCCGGGCATTATCTTTACCCCGCTCGCGAGGGATGAGCTAAGCGGTCCGCGAGGGGAGGGCTACCGACGCATGATCGAGTTGTGCCCGGTGGGGCGCGGCGGCACGCCCGATGAGGTCGGCACGGTTGGTGCCCTCCTTATGGGGCCGGAGGGCACCTTTATTACCGGTAGCGATTTCCTGATGGATGGCGGTGTCACCGCCTCATATTGGTACGGCGAACTTGCACCCAAGTAACTCTGGGCGGCGTCAAGGTTGGTCGGCTGGCGCCGTTTCCCGGAGCGAGGCGCCGCGGCTCGCGCCATCATGGTCGATTAAGGGCCTCCTGCGTCGACATGGGCATCGGCATCATGTTGACGTTGGCGTTATGCATGACCCACAGCGACCCGGCGACGAGGATCGCGATGAGCAGTGTCGTGCAGACGAAGATCCCGGTGTTCGCTCGTTGCGATTTGGCCGATCCAAGATGCAGGAAGTACACGAGTTGCACGTAGAGCTGCGCCACACATAGCACGACGATGGCTGCCAGGCGGGCCGGGTGTGGCACCTGGCTCGTCATCACCACGCCGAAGGCGGCGGCCGTCAGCATCAGCGAGATCAGCAGACCCCCGACATACGTACGCAGGCTGCCGTGCGATTCGTGCGCGTCAGCAGATATCGCGTGGCCGGAGCGGGATGTGTTCATAGGAATTCACGCAGATAGACGAAGGTAAAGACGCAGATCCAGATCAGGTCGAGGAAATGCCAGAACAGACTGAGGCAGGCGAGGCGCCGATGCGCGATGCCGTCCAGGCCGTAGCGCACGACCTGATGCATCATCACGGCAAGCCACAGCAAACCGCAGGCAACATGCAGTCCGTGCGTGCCCACCAGGGTGAAGTACGCGGACAGGAAGGCGCTGCTGGTCGGGCCGGCACCCGCGTGCACCAGGGCGACGAACTCGTGTACTTCCATGCCGACGAAGGCGAGCCCCAGTGCAAAGGTAACGGCCAGCCAGGCGAGCAACGCCTCTTTACGGCCGGCGCGTGCCTGGAGCATGCCCGCGCCGAAGGTGAAGCTGCTCAACAGCAAAAGTACCGTTTCGCCGAACACATAAGGCAACTCGAACAGCTCCTTGCCGTTAGGCCCGCCGGCGGTGCTGCCAACGAGGACGCCAAACGTCGCGAACAGCACCGCGAAGATCAGGCAGTCGCTCATCAGGTAGATCCAGAACCCGACGGTGGTCGTCGACGCGGTATCGTGGGCGTCGGTGTGGTGAGAAGCGTGATCCAAGCTCATTTCCATGATTCAGGCCGCCTTCTCGATGCGCTGGGGGCGAAGTTCCAGTGAAGACGCGGAGGTCCACCGGCGAGCGAAGCGCTCGTGCTCGATGCGCGCCACTTCAGCGGCGGGCACGTAGTAGTCCACGTTGCGATCGTAGGTGCGGGCGAGGAAGGCACCGATCACGCCGATCAGGGAGACGGCGGCGAGCCCCCAGATGTGCCAGACCAGCGCAAAGCAGAGCACCAGCGACACCATCGCGATGATGAAACCTGCGCCGGTGTTGCGCGGCATGTGGATATCCTCATACGTCTCGGGCTGCGTATAGGCGCGGCCGGTGACCTTGTCATCCCAGTGTTGTTCCAGCGAGGTGATCTGCGGGATGTGGGCGAAGTTGTAGAACGGCGCGGGTGAGGCGGTCGCCCATTCCAGGCTGCGGGCATTCCATGGATCGCCGGTGATGTCACGGTTCGCATCGCGACGGCGGATGCTCACGGCAAACTGGATCAACATGGCGACGATGCCGGCGCCGATGATCACCGCGCCGCACAGCGCCACAATGAGCCAGGGGTGCCAGTCCGGATTGCTGTAGTGGTTCATGCGACGGGTCATGCCGTCGAAGCCGAGCACGTACAGCGGCATGAAGGCCAGGTAGAAGCCGATCTGCCAGCACCAGAACGAGACCTTGCCCCAGAACTCGTCGAGCGTGAAACCGAACACTTTGGGAAACCAGAAGGTGATGGCGGCCAGGCAGCCAAACACCACGCCTCCGATGATCACGTTGTGGAAGTGGGCCACCAGGAACAGGCTGTTGTGCAGCACGAAGTCCGCACCCGGCACGGCAAGCAGCACGCCGGTCATGCCGCCCACGGCAAAGGTCACCATGAAGCCGACCGTCCACAACGTCGAGGAGTGGTAGCGGATCCGCCCCCGGTACATGGTGAACAGCCAGTTGAACAGCTTCACGCCGGTCGGGATGGAAATGATGGACGTCATGATGCCGAAGAATGCGTTGACGTTGGCGCCCGATCCCATGGTGAAGAAGTGGTGCAGCCACACGAAAAACGACAGCACGCCGATCGACGAGGTGGCATACACCATCGACTTGTAGCCGAACAGCGGCTTGCCCGAAAACGTGGCGATGATTTCCGAGAACGCACCGAAGCACGGCAGTATCAGGATGTACACCTCCGGGTGGCCCCACACCCAGATCAGGTTGATGTACATCATCGCGTTGCCGCCGAGCTCGTTCGTGAAGAAATGCATGCCCAGGTAGCGGTCGGCCGTGAGCAGGGCCAGCGTCGCGGTGAGCACGGGGAACACGGCGATGATCAGAATGTTGGTGATCAGCGCGGTCCAGGTGAACACCGGCATCTTCATGAGGTCCATGCCGGGCGCGCGCATGCGCAGGATGGTCACGACCAGGTTTATGCCGGTCAGTAGCGTGCCGAGTCCTGAGATCTGCAAGGACCAGATGTAGTAGTCGACGCCGACCGTGGGGCTATAGCCAAGCTCGGAGAGCGGCGGATAGGCCACCCAGCCGGTCGCCGCGAAGTCACCCACGAACATCGACATCATGACCAGTACCGCGCCCACCGCCGACAACCAGAAACTCAATTGGTTGAGGAACGGAAACGCCACGTCGCGCGCACCGATCTGCAGCGGCACGATGACGTTCATGAGCCCGAGAATCAGCGGCGTGGCTACGAAGAAGATCATGATCACGCCATGCGCCGTGAAGATCTGGTCGTAATGATGCGGCGGTAGATAGCCCGCCGCATCGTTCGCAGCAATCGCCTGTTGCACGCGCATCATGATGGCGTCGGCGAATCCGCGCAGCAGCATCAACAGCGCAAGGATGATGTACATGACGCCAATGCGCTTGTGGTCGACCGAGGTCAGCCACTCGGTCCACAGATATTTCCATTTGCCGAAATAAGTGATCGCGCCGAGCAACGCGGCGCCGGCCAAGGCCACCACCACCAGCGTGCCCATGATGATGGGCTCGTGGTAGGGGATGGCATCCAGTGTGAGTTTTCCGAACATAGCTGTTTACTCGTTCACAGGTGCGGCAAGTTGGCGCGTGGCGCGGAGGGCAGGGGGCGAAGGGACGGCAGCACCGACCCACAGAACTCGCCGGCCTTCGGCATGGTCATGTACTGGTTGAGCACCGCCTGGAACAGACTCGGGTCCACCGCGGCATAGACGGTCGGTGCGTAGCCGTTGCTCGGCTGGGCCAGCGCGCGATAGCCGTCGCGCGAGAGCTTCAACGGCGATGCCTTGGCCTGCTGGACCCATTGCCTGAATTCGATATTCGACATCGCTTTCGTCTGGAAATGCATATCGGAGAAGCCGGACCCGCTATAGGCGGATGACTGGCCGGCGTAGACGCCCGGGACATCGGCGATCAGGTGCAACTGCGTCTGCATGCCCGCCATCGCATAGACCTGGCTGCCAAGGCGTGGAATGAAGAACGAATTCATGATCGAATCCGCGGTGAGCTCAAAATCGATCGGCGTCCCGGTGGGTATCACCAGCTGGTTGACCGCGGCGATGCCGTAGTCCGGATAGATGAAGAGCCACTTCCAGTTCAACGCCACCACCTGGACGCGCACTGGCGCTACATGGGAGTCCAGCGGCCGATACGGATCGAGGCTATGCGTGGTGCGCCAGATCAGCACGCCAAGGAAGGCGACGATCACACAAGGGATCGTCCAGACTACGATTTCGATTGGTGTCGAGTGCGCCCACGTGGGCGCGTAAGTCGCCTTGGTGTTGGTGGCGCGATAACGCCAGAAGAAGAACAGGGTCAGTGCGATGACCGGAATCACCACCATCAGCATCAGCCCCAGCGACAGCAGGATGAGGTGACGTTCCTGCATGCCGATGTCGCCCTTCGGATCGAACAAGGCGAGATGGCATCCGGCGAGCAGTCCGACCGAACCGATACTGAGGACTCGGGCAAGGCGGCCAGGCGAGGGGAGGCGGCATGCCCTGAGGTTCCACAGGGCGGCCCGGGTACAGCGGGCTAAGCGGGCAAACATTGAGGGCGCACCAAAAGCAGGGGGAGGGGCATCCGAACCTGGGGTCTGCGGGCAGCTTGCATGGATTCCCGAGGATTCATGCGCGCATACTAGTCGTCGACAAAATCCATACATCGGCGACAAAATGCCTCGGACAAGATCCATACAAGGACCGCCTGGCGCGCTTGACTGGACCGGCGCACTGAACGGGCAGGGTCCCCGCTATCAGCGGGTGATCCGCTTTCTGGAGCGGGCCATTACCGACGGCCAGTTGCGGCCGGGAGATCGCTTGCCACCTCAGCGGCAACTCGCCGAGCAGCTCAATCTCGACCTGACGACGGTGACGCGTGCCTATGCCGAGGCGCGTGCGCGCGATCTGATTCATGCGCGCGGCGCCTTGGGAACTTTCGTGTCGGTGCCGAAGGTAGAGCTGTCGCCCGTTATCGACTTGAGCATGAATATTCCGCCGCCACCCGTGGGAATCGACTTCACCGATCTCTTGAAGCGCGGCATAGCGCAGGTATTGACCTATACCGACGCCGACAAGCTGATGAACTATCAGCCCAGCGGAGGTGGCAAGGCAGAGCGAGCCGCGGGAGCGCAGTGGCTGGCACCCATGCTGGGGCTGGTGGATCCCGCACGTATTGCGGTAACGCCGGGTGCTCAGGCTGCCTTGGCTGGCCTGATCCTGGCGCTCACCCAGCCGGGCGATAGCATTCTCACCGAGGCAATGACTTATCCCGGCTTGTTGAGTGCGTCGCGCGAGTTAGGCCGAACGCTCAAGGTGGTGGAAAGCGATGCGCATGGCATGACTCCCGATGCACTGGAGCGAGCCTGCCGCAATCACCAGGCAAGCGTTGTCTACCTCAATCCAACACTTCAGAACCCTACCACCACCACCATGCCCGCGGAACGTCGGCGCGATATTGTGCGAGTCGCCGAGCGGCATGATCGTCAGATCATCGAAGACGACCCCTATTGGCTATTGGCTGAGGACGCGCCATCGCCGCTGGTTCATTGGGCGGCTGATCGCGTGCACTACATAGCAACGTTGTCCAAGTGCCTCTCGCCCGGGTTGAGAACGGCCTATGTGGTGTCGCCAAGCGATGCGGCTCAAGGCGACCTGCTATCGGCGCTGAGGGCCATCACACTCATGTCGGCTCCCTTGGCGACCTCACTGGCTACCCAATGGATTTACGACGGTACCGCGGGAAACATTCTTGAAGGCGTGAAGGCCGAGGCAAGCGCGCGGCAAAAGCTCGCCGAGCAGATTTTCCGCGGCACCGAAAGACGCTGGCCACGCACGGCCATTCATATGTGGATCGAACTGCCTGACGTGTGGACACCTCAAGAACTGGCTATCGCGGCGCGCATGGAAAGCATGGCCGTTACGTCTTCGGATGCGTTCTCTGCCGGCGCAAGCAACGCACGGGCGATTCGTGTTTCGCTGGGTGGGGTGAGAGAGCGGCACCACCTTGAGCGCGCGCTACGGAAACTCGCGGGACTTCTTGAGCGAAAGTCCACGCCCTTCGATCGCTTCTTGATCTGATCGGTTCGAGGAAGCCATAGGCATGGCTCAATATGCCTACATGACAGGGCACAACGAGCCCTACTTGATGCCGATGACCATGGAGTCCGGGCCAAGCAATGGCTCGACACGCGTCTCGCGGAAGCCCGCCTCCCTCATCCATTCGCGGCACTCCGCGCCGGTATAGTCAAAGCCGCCCGGCGTTTCGAGGAGCATGTTCAGGCTCATCAGCAGGCCGAAGGCATTCTCCTTGCGCTCATCGTCGATGATCGCGTCATAGACGATCAGGCACCCATCAGCGGGCAGCGCGTCATAGCACTTCGCCAAGAGTGCTTTCTTTTCCGCCAGATCCCAGTCATGGAGGATGTGCCCCATCACCAGCACATCCGCCGTGGGGCAGGGATCCTTGAAGAAGTCACCCGGGTAGAAGCGCAGCCTGTCCTGAAGCCCATGTGACGCCACGTAATCGTCAAAGACGGGTGCAACCAAGGGCAGGTCGAAACCACCCCCGCGCAAGTGTGGATGAGCAAGCGCAATCTGCACCGGGCAAGCCCCTTGCGCAGCGCCGATATCGATGAACGTACGGTAGTTGTGCCAAGGGAATTTCTGTGCGATGGCCTTCGCCGCACCCAGGCTCACGCCGGTCATCGCATGAAGGAAATTTCGCAGCGAAGCTTCATCGCGATAGAGCTCGTCAAATGGCGAGCCTTCGTGCTTTGCCGCATTCTGCGGTTCGCCAGTGCGCAGTGCCTCGGTGAGTAGACCCCAGTGGGCATAGAGGCGCGAGTTCATCATCTCAAGAAGGCCGCCCACATAGCTGGGCTTTGCCTTGTCCAGGAACAGGTCCGCGTCCGGGGCATTTCGGTACGTATCACCTTCTCGCCCCAGGGCACCCAAGGCAACCAGGGCGTCGAGAAAGTCACGCGAAGACCTTGGGTGCAGACCAATCACAGCTTCAAGCTCCCTCGCCGTTCGACCACCTCTGGCCAGATGCGTAAACACACCAAGCTCAACGGCGGAAAGCATCGTTTTGGCGCCCCAAAAGCCCATGCCCAGCTGCAGCAACCGAGCAGGCGTGAGCTCGTCCACTTGGGTGGGGTTGTTGATGGTTGTTGCGCGAGAGGCGTGTGGCGTGTGCTTCATAAGCCCTCCAGGTGGACGCGTCGTAAAGCGCCAACCCCTGACTTTGAGGCGCCATTCCGCTCACGTGCGTTGTTGTGGAGGAGGGAATTTAACGCTGCTCATGCACGCAAAAAAACACAACTTAAGATGCTCGAACCAAGGTCATAGGCCGTTCGTCACCGATTGATCAAGCATGCTTCATTGAAGCGAGGGGCAAGACAGCCTCGTAGACAAATTGAAGTTTTCGCCGGAGCACTTCGACGCGACCACCTGGCGCCACCGCTTTGGGAACTACCGCGGTTCCCATCCTGTGGCCCTGACCTAAGAGGTTTCCGGACTTTCATAACCAAGACGCTGCCGTAGGCGCGGCGTTGCAAAGTCCAGAAATGCACGCAGCTTCAACGCTACGTGGCGCTGCCTTGGATACACCAGGCTCGCGGGCATGGGTGTTGGTTCGAAAGCCTCGAGCAGCCGCACCAACGCGCCGGAATTCAATGGGTCGGCGACCTGGTCCGATAGGACCCGGGCAATGCCGGCATCGGCGATCGCGGCGCTGACCGCGGCTTCAGCTGAATTCACCGTGAGGCGCGACGCTACTTGGATCAGCTGGGAAGTTCGTTCGAAGCGAAACTCCCATTTGTCTGCGGCAGAGTAACCCTCGTAGGTAATGCATTCGTGTGAGACAAGATCGTTTGGGTCCATTGGGACGCCACGCGATGCCAGGTAGGCAGGGCTGGCGCAAAGCACGCGACTGATGAGTGCGATGCGCGTGGCGATGATGTCGCTATCCGGAAGCTCGCCCAGGCGGACCGCGACATCGACATGTTCCTCGAGCAGGTTGGTGACGCGATCGCTCAACTGAATACGGGCGCGGATCTCCGGATAGGCCCGCAGAAACTCTACCAACACAGGGACAACATGATGGCGGCCGATGACCAGCGGCGCGCTGATGACCAACTCCCCTTGAGGCGATCGATACTCACCGGATGCCGTGCGCTCGGCTTCCACGAGGTCTTCCAGGATGCGCCGGCACGAGGCGACGTACTCGCGGCCCGCGTCGGTCAGGGTGAGCTTTCGCGTGCCTCGGAGTAAAAGCCGGATACGGAGGTGTTCCTCCAATTCCGATACACGACGACTTACGGTGGCCAAGGGGATGTGCAGTTGGCGACCGGCTGCGGAAAGGCTGCCCGTGTCCACCGCCGCGAGCAGGATTCTCATGGCTTCGAGTCGGTCCATAGCCTCTCACCTATGGAAAGGTTTCCTACCGAATTTACTGGGTAGTGAGCTCAAGGTGCGAGCGTTCGGCGACTCGCAACCCGACACCATCTCGGCGCGCGTCGATCCGAATGCTACCGTGGTCGCGCGGCTTGCGTCGGCCGCCGCCTCGCGCTTTGGCTCAATCCGGACCCGAACAATCTAGCAGCGCTGTACGCCATTCTCGATGACCGGGCCCGGCTTTACTACGAGCACCGTCTGGCTGCCTAGGCCGGATCGCCACTCGCTAACCCTGCTTTGCTTCTCGTCGCTGGCATAGGGGTAGGGGCTATCTGATTCTGAAAGAGAGCGTCTTCTTGCCAGCGGTCTGCGCTAAGGCGAACCACCTGTATCCCCGCGGAAGCCAGGGCGTCATCCTTCACGGCGTCCGCTTTCTGCTGGCGAGCCCTTTGGTGCGTGGGTCCATCGACCTCGATGACCATCAGCACCTTGTGTGTTGAAGGATCGTAAATAACGAAGTCAACGTACTTCTGTGCAATTTGCCAGCGTTCCGAGCCGTTTGTGCTCTGTTTCGCAATGGGCTCAATGATCGCCCCAAGGGCGACTTGTGCCAGCACAACGGCCCCAGGAAATCGCAATTTGAGCTTGAGGTAGACCAGCCATTCCGTTTTGTTGATGAGCTGGCGTTGCCTGTACTCGTATTTCTTTCCCCGTTTTCCAGGGGTGCCCGCTTATTCTTGCCCACGATCTTGAGGATCGCTCCGAAGACGAGGGCCGCGACCAGTAGCAGCAGTAATCCTTCCATGGGTGCATTCCTTGACTGGGCCGATCTGGGCGGCCCAAGTATACGCATGAAGAAAACGCCCCATTAGAGGGGCGTCCGTGGCTAGAACCAGGGCAGTGCAGGCCAACGGTGCTGGGTACACCAAGCCGTAGGTGTGGACGGCCGTCCGGTGGCCTGCGGGGGGCCGTATGCGTTCTGCGGGTCATTGACCCAGGCGAGAAATCGCTTGGCGTTCTGTGGCGTTAGCCTGGGGCCAGTTCTGCCGCTAAACGGCGGAATGAGTTTGTTGCCGCGCATCTTCCAGCCCGACCAGTCGCCGGCAAAGTCGTGGCGACAATCCCGGCGATCCGCGAGCATCTGAGCGATCTCGCGCACAGTGATGGTCAACCCAGACAGCGCGCGCAAGGTCAGGGAACGGGGATCGAACGTCCAGTTAAAGGATATGGGCCGGTTCTTGCAGGAACTGGGGTGTCCCAGAGGAAGCGAGGCGAAGGCCAAACCAAATCAGGGAACGCCTAAAGCTCCGTGTGAGCCTCCTGATACGGCCACCCATAATTTTACATAATATACAGAGTGCCCGAATTATGGGCGTAAGAACTTGCATGCGCGTGGGCAGGGAATAGCCCCACAGCAAGGGTCAGCACGGCAGCCGCTTGTGCAAGTCGAAGCCACACTTTCCTAACCGCCGGGCTCCGGGCTCGATCCGCTTCAATACGGGGAAGCCAATGGGCCAGCGATTCCCCGGTGGCTGCGCACATCACTTCGATGATGTCCGCATCGGGATGATTTTCCCCATTCCGCCACTTGCTCACCGCTTGCCTGGAGACGCCTAGAGAAACGGCGCAGGCATTATCGGACGTGATCGAGCTAGCGACCTTGTACTTGTCCAGCAGCGTTAGTGTGGCGGTCATGTCCCTCACCTGTTGACAGTGGTGTCCCGTACCACTATACATGTGCCCACTGTCCCGTGATACGGGACATTGACTAAGGGCACTCATGGACGTTCTTGCCGCACTCCCGTTCGTTCTCGCCGCCTTCTGGGCCGGCACCATCGTCTCCCCGTTTCGCGACCTTGCCGCCCGTCAGCGCGCCACGCTGGCAGGGGTGCGCGCATGAGCATCGTGCTAACCGAAGGCCTGCTGGGGCAGGGCATGAACCGCGATCAGATCGTGCTCTGTGCCGTCGAGTGTGAGAAGGCACTCACTCTCGAATCCGTCTACGTCTCCGTTGAGGACTGGTCGAGCGCCGCCGTGTACGCGGAGCGTGCCGAGCAGGAAAGCTCCTGGGCCTTCGAATTGGCGGTGTGCGCATGAGCGCCGCCGCTGTGGTCCCGACGTTTAACAAGGGACTAAAGTCTCCCCCGGTTATCCCGCCGTCCGAGGACCGCGTAGCCGCGATCATCGATTATCTGACGGTGACTCTGCCGCTTGATGCGGTGAAGGAAATGCTCGACGGCGACAAGGCCATGTGTTCCGGCCTGGACGCGCAGCACGAAGACTCACAGCGCGAAGTCGCACAGATGCTCATCAGCCATCTGGGCCTGGGCATCGAGGTCAATGGTAGTCGTGGCGGCTTCCGCCATTTCTACGATCACCACTTCAAGCTGCACACGCCCGAAGCCGAGCCGTGTGGCCTCATTGCCTTCGGTGGTGAACGGCAGCACCACACCATCATGATCCAGATGACAGGCGCGGGCTGCGCCCACGTCGCGGCGTGGGGCAGGGTCCGCGAACGTCTCGAAGCACTCCGCGCACGCATTACCCGCGTGGACGTTGCACACGACGACTACGAGGGCCGCTACAACGTTGAGCACGCCATCAAGTGGCACGGCCAAGGGCTATTCACCACGTCCGGCCGGCCACCTGCCTTGCAGGTGGTTGGCTGGGACGATGGCAGCGGCAAATCCGTCTACATCGGCAAGAACACCGGTAACCAGCAGCTCGTCGTCTACGAGAAGGGCAGGGAGCAGGGCGCACGCGACGATGACGAAGGGGTTAACTGGGTGCGCTGGGAAGCACGCTTCGGCTCCGCGTATCGCGATATCCCGCTTGACGTGCTGACCGATCCGGTGGCCTACCTCGTCGGCCACTATCCGCCGCTTCAATACTGGATCGAGGCCGTGTGCAGCCGCATGCGGACATCCAAGGTTCGCGCCGCATCGAACCTCGCGCACTCGATCCGCTGGGCACGCCGTCAGTACGGCAGCCTGATCAATTTGCTCGCTGAGCATCTTCCGGAGCCGGAGCTATTCGCCCGGTTCATTTCTCGCCACGTCGCCAAAAAGACGCCCCCGCCGTGGCTCAAATCCAACCCGTTCGGGGCATCTGTCATTAACGCGGCCATCGAGGGCCGCATGGAGCTATCGCCATGATCCGTATTCTCATCAAGTCCGACAACGTTCACACCCGCAACGGCAGCGGCAAAGCCGCTGGCAAGGTGTTCCGCCACCAGGCCGGCGCGATCGACAACGGCAACGACTTCCCGCAGCCGTGCCGCGTGCCCCTGGACGAGCATCAGCCGCCTTACCCGGCAGGCGTCTACACCCTGACGCCCGCGAGCTTCTACGCGGGCGAATACGGCGATATCGAAGTGTCCCGCAGCTACAAGCTCGTGCGCGTCGAAGAGAAGGCCGCAACGCGAGCAGCAGCGTAATGGCCGCGCCGGTTCTGACATGCGTGCAGTTCGATCCGGCGTCGCAGACCTGCATGCAGCAAGCATGGGTAGAACCCCCGCCGAGCGTATTCCCGTCGCTCTCGGCGGCGGACGGCCAGATGATCGGGTTCGCAATCATTGCGGGCTGCGTGGTCATTTGGGCGTCCAAACTTCCTCGACGGGCTTAAACGAGAGGTGATTTATGAAGCTGAAGGCAATTGCGCAGGTTGCGCGTGAGAAGTTCGACAACACCTGCCGCCGCGTGGCTGTGGGTAGTGGTTTGGTCGCGTTCGGCGGCATGGCGTTCGCTGCGGGTGATGAGGTCGATGTGACCGACGTGCTCGCCAAGATCGCTGCCGGCGTCGCTGCGGGCCTGTTGGTGTCGGTCGCCATGACCGGTGCCATCCTGGGCATGAAGGCGTCCAAGCTGCCGCGTCGCGGCGGTTAAGGCAATGAGGATGGTCGCTTCCGCACTCGCGGCCATCCGCCGCATCGTGGGGCTGCTGTCTGCCTGCCGGGATTCGGCTCGCCGAACCCGGCTGACAGCAGCCCCCACACCTTGGAGGAATCCGCATGGCCGGCTATATCGTTCTTTTGGCTTACCTCATGTTCGCGGCAGTTTTGGTGCGCTGACACTGCTACCGCTGCTTGTGTTTCTGGCAGCGGGCCTGTTTTCGGAACCCGTCCGCGCCGCGACTCCGTATCCGAGCTATTCGGAGGCAATGGCGCATTGTCAGACCGTCAATGCGCAGCTAGCGCAGGGGTCCGCGTGTGTCGAGGTTCCGGCGAGTTGTTACATCACGCTGTTCTACCCGGACGGAAAAACGATCTACAACAGCTACAGTTATCCGTGTGATTCGGTGCCGTCGAATCCGTGTACGGCAAATGCGCCGGGTATGTCGGGCGGCTTCGCCGGCAAGATCACGAGCACGATGACGTGGTGTAAGGGCGGCGTTCCCACAGGGAAGGGCACTACCGTTTCCTGCACGATGACGTTCACCCCGTCAGGCGTGCCCACGTCGAATCAGTGGGGCTCCTGGCATACCGCGGGAACGCTCGCGCCAAGCGGCGATACGTGTGACGGCAGCGGCGGTGCTGGCAACGGCTGGAAGAACCCCAGCGGCCAGCCGGACCCGCTTCCCGTGCCTCCTTCGCCGGACTCCACGCCGCCTACGACGCCCGCGCCGAAAACCTGCGGCGGCGGCAGCTGCTACGACCCGGCGAGCGATCAATACTGCGCAACCGTGGGTAGCTCGCAAATCTGCGTCCCCGGTTCGCAGGCACGAAATTCCACGGGCGGCTGCGCGTCGTCGGGCGATTCGACGGTGTGCGCTGGCTCGCCTAACGCGCCGCGTCCACCGAGTGGAAACATTCCCGATCCTGCGGGTTCGTTGAACAACACGGACAATTACACGCAAGCCAACCCGAGCACGGGCGGCAATATCACCGTGCCGGTGAACACGTACACGAACCCGGGCGGGCAGACCTCTACGAGCGGCCAGAAAACGGGCGACATTGGGCCGCCTACGACTGGCACGGGCAAGCCCGATTGCAAGCCGGGTGATCTGTGCAACGACCGTTACATCGGTGCGTCGTGTGACGGCGATCCTTCGGTAGCCGGTGATCCGCTGCTTGGCGCCATCGCCATCGATATGCACCACGTGCGTTGCCAGGGCGACAAGCAAGGCCTGAAGGCTTCCGACTTCGATGGCGCAGATCGGTCCAAAGGTGACGATCATTCACCGGATGAGGTCTTCTCCGAGGGCTCAGGTTCTGGCACTGGTGATGGCCTCGCGGGCCTGGATAGCACCGGTTTCCTCGGCGGGCATGGCGTTTGCCCCGGTTTCGCACCCATCGAGTATCTCGGCATGAACATTCTTCCATCCGATGGCATCTGCCGCACGGGCGAAATCTTGTCCGCGTTCATCCTTGCCATGGGCTATGCCGTGGCGGCGCTCATCACGGCGCGCATGAAGTCGGGAGGCTGACATGGGTGCTGCCGTTCTCGCCATCCTTGAAGTTTCCATGGCGGCGCTGTCGCGCCTGATTGCATCGAGGGCAGGGCAGTGGGTACTGCAAATCCTCCTGTTCTTCGGCATCAATTTCGTGTCGAACAAGTTTGCAGCCGACCCGATCAAGGCGGGCTTGGCACGGGCATTCGGCGGCATGACCGCTGACGTTCTCGGGTGGGTTGGCTTCCTCCAAGTGGATGCAGCTTTGACCATCATCATCAGCGCCTATGCGGCAGCATCGCTGACCAACTTCGCTATTCAACGGATGAAGAAATAGCCATGCTGTATCTATTCACAGGCACGCCCGGTTCCGGTAAGACGCTCTCCGCGATGGAGTTCATCGAGCAGCAGCAGAAGGAAAACCCGGACCGCATCATCTACTCGGCGAACATCACCGGCATGCGCTTGCCGGGCGTGGTGCCGCTCGACGATGAGGGCGTGCTTAGTTGGCACGAGCACTGCGAGAAAAACTCGCTCATTGTGGTCGATGAGGCTCAGCGCTATTGGCGAGCGCAGCGTTCCGGCGAGCCGTCCAAGGCCATCATTGAGATGGAGACGCACCGTCACGACGGCATCGACATCGTGATGATGACGCAGCACCCGACGTTCCTGCATGCGAACATTCGTAAGCTGATCAACGTGCACGTGCATCTCTCGGCCTATACGAAAACTTCGGCGCTTCGCTGGGAATGGCGCGAGTGTCACGACGATGTGCAGGACAATGCACTGCGCAACGAAGGCGGTTTTAGTGAGTGGCACTACCCAGCCCGCCTGTACGAGTTCTATGACTCGGCCACCATGCACACGAAGCGCGCCAAGCGCCCGCTTAAACAGGTGCTCGGGCGTCTTGGCCTCGCATTTGCTGGCCTCGTGGCACTCGGCGGTCTTGGCTGGTTCGCCTGGGCGATCCACGACTATCAGAAGAACCACGCGGGGAAGCTGACCGAGGCTCCCTCCACGCCCCAGGCGCAGGCTTCGCCGTTCAGTGGCTCGGCTGGCTCCAAGCCGAACGGCTACGCCACCACGCGCGAATACGTGGCAGCGCAGATGCCCCGCGTTATCACGCAACCGTGGTCTGCCCCGCTTTACGACGGCCAGGCCGTCACGCAGCACCCGCAGATCTTCTGCGCCTCCGAGGTCAAGCCCGGTAAATGCCGCTGCATTACGGAGCAGGGCACGCGCTATGTGATGGAAGAGGACGTGTGCCGCGACATTGTTGAGAACGGCGGCGCTTACGATCCGTTCAAGCCTGACCGCCGCCGCGACGATGTACCGCCTCCGCAGCCCTCACAGCAGGCCGCAGGCGCTATCGGACAGGCCACCCCTGTGGTCATGGAATCCAGCGGCTGGAAAACCGGCGTAGGCCCTGACAGCTACCAGCCACCCGGCTCGATGCCTTGGAACGCCGATCCGTGGGGCTCAAAGAGGTAGAGCCGAGTGCCAGCCCTTGCGGCGATGCCAGTCACTCGGCAAGCTGGGAAGGTCCGCTTTCGACCCAAAGCGGACATTGCCGAGATACCAAGTCAGGGGACGTATGCGTTCATTACTTTTGATCGGATTGCTCTTGGTCAGCGGGGTTACCGCAGCTTCACCATGCGACTTGGTTAGGCGTGACTTGTCGGAATCGCAGAGGACCGAATGGGCTGGCGCCATCGCAAGGCAGCTCAACGTAACCAGTGTGACGGTTCTCCAAGCCTTCGAGATGAGCGACTGGAAGATCATTTACGTCGATGCTCCAAGCTCTGATCCACCTTTCATCTTCTTCCATGGCGCGCCCGACAAAGTGCATTACGTCACGCTGTGGAGTGGCGGAGCCCGGGCCGATGAGGAGGCCAGTATTCGTGCTTGGGCGATCAAAAGTGCCCCAGGAATACCATCGGATCTAGCAGAATGCTTTGCTTGGCACGTAACCAAGGCTCGCGATCTTTAGACTAGAGGTTAGGTCCGCTTTCGACCCGGAGCGGACAGAATTGATGGCAACGACACTGGATAATCCGCGACATGAATTCGCTCACTATTTCCAGCTATACGGATAGCCCCCGTGTTACGGGGTGGTCTGGACATGCCGGGTCAGAGCTGCCGAAGCGCCTGCGGCGAGCGTTGCAGGTGTCTCCTCGCCAGATTAGGTTGATCGCGCAGCGAGTGATGTCGAAGCAACCCATGACCATCGAAGGGATCCGAGAGTCCGAAATGGAGGGCCTTCGCATGATCCTAGAGACCCTCGGCGCGGAAATTGAGGCTGGCTAGGCTAATAATTTAAGGTCCGCTCCCGACCCATAGCGGACCTTTTTTTGGGGCTTTGAAGACAGGGTGATAGGGCTCCTGGATAAAAAAGGCCCCGGCATAATTGTCGAGGCCTTGATGACGTTACTTCCAGGGCAAGTGATGCAAGAGATGCCGGCATATCTCCCAAATCAACCAGTACTCATGAAGCTTTATGAGTGGGGAGATAACCTAGTCTGCCCATTTATAAGCTGCGTGAATTCGGCGGAACCACGCCCAGCGCTTCTACTGGCGGCGTGCCGGCTTTTTCTTTCGCGTCATAAGAATTCCTCGAAATATAGGTTTTTGATAAGTGCAACGTCTATCAACCGTCCATTAATCAGGCGGTTGCCAACCGCCTATAAGTTCAACGGTTGTAAGCCGTCTATGGGGTTAAAACCGCCCCTCACAAGAGCGTGATTGGGGTGTAGGGGTGAAACCCCTACGGATACGCCCTTTTGCTGTCGTGGAAGCCACCACCGACATATAGCCCGCTCCTGCGGGCTACGTGGTCCGACCCGGCCTACCTTCCTCATCCATCCCCGGAAAACCCGCTTTTGATACCCTGCCTGAAAAGGACAGGGAATTCTCATGCGAACAACGGATGTCGTGCTTTCGCTTCTTACACTCGTCGCCGTAGGGATGGGTGTTGCGGCCTATCGGGCGTGGAATCCATCTACCCAGGTGGAGGCTGAGCACACTCCAACATCACGCCCGCCTTTGAGTGATCCTTACGCCGGCATGGTGCATCTGGCGAACGGAAGCTGGGTCTATCCGGATGCGCACTGTGTGGGCGATCGAGTCTACATACACGGCCAACCGAGCGATGCGCCTGCGCCCGGCGAAGTTAGCGGCTACATGGACGTTCAAGGCAACATGCATATTTGCGGCGCAACGGAGTCAGTAATGACACCGATTCCCGATGCGCCCACGCTCCTGGCTGATCAGCGTTGCGTAGGCGGCGTTGTCGTTCAAGTCAGAGGGAACGTGTATACACAAGTCGTAGACTCGGCCGGCCGCGTGGCACGTTGCGAGGACAGGACTCACGGCTCGGTTCGTTAACCCACACCAAGAATAGTTTGGCGTTCTGTGGTGTGAGTTTTGGTCCGTTCTTGCCGGTGTGCGGCGGAATGAGCTTATTGCCGCGCATCTTCCAGCCGGACCAGTCGCCGGCAAAGTCATAACGACAGTCACGGCGATCCGCGAGCATCTGGGCGATCTCGCGGACAGTAATGGCCAATCCAGACGGCGCGCGCAAGGTCTGGGAACGGGGATCGAAGGTCCAGTTAAACGACATGGGCTGCTTCCTGCAGGAACGGGGGGGTTCCAGAGGAAGCAAAGTGGCTGCCAAACCGCGCCAGGGCGTGCCTGAAGAGTCGCGCAAGCCTGCTGACATAATTTGACATAATATACATTATGCGAAATTAAACATGGTCCGACGCGCCCTTGGCACGGCCCTCGCTTGGCTACGCTCCCTCACGCATGGAATGCGTCAATGTCCCGCCGCCGTACCCGTTTGACCTGGCTGTACAACGAAAACCGCCAAGAGTTCACCACGCCCGCAGGCCGCGTCATCTCACTGCATGAGATCGCGGCCTTGTTGCAAGACCAGCTCACCAGCACTCACGACTTCCAAGGACCGTGGATCGGCTGGAAAATGCGCGGCCGTGCACTCGTACCCCCAGGCGGATCAATCAAGGGCGCAAACATCACGCCAGAGAACGCCCGACAGTTCAACCGGTGGCTCTCGGCTGCACAAGCCGATGCACAGGCATCAGACAACGCACGATCTGGCCACCAATGGTCGTTCCCTGAGGTCCACGCGGACCATTCCAAATCATCAAACCATCCCGGCAAACCGCATTCGCGCCATCAAACGCCGCCACATCAGTTCCAGCCTCAATCGAGTACAGGCCCATCGGCACAGGTGGCAAATCTGGCAGATTATCGACGCCAACGAGAGCCGAGCCCGAAACCTGAGCAGGAAACCAAGCCCGGTAAGCGGCGACGCCCATCACGACGGCGACGAGTATGAAAGCCGACAACACCAAGTCCACTTTGCGCATAACCATCCCCTGTCCTGTCCGAACAGGGTATCAAAAGCGGGTTTGTCGGGTGGCAATGAAGGCAATCTCAGTAGGTGAGACGCAGGCCGGCAAACGCAGCAACACGCCACACACCTAGATCAACGGCGTATCCGTCCTGCGGACAGCAGAAACACTACGGCGACTTACTCCCGCCACTGCCGAAGGGATCAGAATTCCAGGCGTGATACTCAGGCGGGGTGTATGCAGTAGCCGTCTGACGATCCTTGTGCGGCCCCACAGCGCCCTCTTCCGAATACACACCCGCCACCCCCTGCCTGCCGGGCGGCAAAGCCGCTTCCCGGCTGGCAGGGGGTTGGGAGTGTGTGCCCCCATCATCAACTGCGCCACCCGAACCGCCTACAGGCGAAACGAAGGGGTTGTACATGCCGTTGGCGACAATCAAGCGGCACTGTTTCACAGCCACCTCGTAGCGAGTCCCCTGCTCCGTATTGCAACTGCACCGACCATCGTCGGCAGCGATACAGAAAAGGCGAGGACTCGCCTGGACGTCCAAGTGGTCGAACATCGGAGCCGACCACGGAACGCCGGGAACACGCGGCGTCATCCACTTGGCGAAATCCTTATTACGCAACGCATCGGACTGAGACACAGAGGACGAACCGGAGGATGAACCCACAGAAGCCTGCACAGCCTCAGACGGCTGCGTCAGCTTGTGCATACGATAAGGAATGATCACCGCCAGAGCCACACCAGCAACAGCGAGCGCGATAGCAAAGTAAACAATGCGCGGCGTCCGCACCTTCATTGTGTGTAGAGAACTGGACTTGTAGAGATCAAACACTTCCTTCGGCAGCGGGTCGAAGGACATTTGCCCGGTCTTCTTAGCCGTGCGTGCGTCAGGATCGTCCATGCAGCGTTGCCACGTAAACGTCTGACGAACACCCTTGGCCCGCCTCACGGCATGCACATGATGATCGACCAGCCGACGCACATAGGCGCTCATGTTGGCCGGGTGCTGCGTAGTCAGCAGAAAATCCATGCCGTAGTGGCGGACCTTCGTAATCCGCTGCACCCAATCCGCAGGACGCCCGTTGTCCTTCGGCATCAACGCCAGCGTACCCGGGAATGAACCATCCTCCTGGCACTCATCAAGACAGATGATCGAACCGGGCGGAAGCTCCCACCACTTATCGAGCATCTCCTTCGTCAGAGTGATCGCCAGACCTTCCTTAAGACCGTTGATACCGTACTGAAAGACAGGACGACCCGGCTCCTTTTCCTGCAATTCAGTGATGCGTTTGACTAACGTAGCCGTCTTCCCGGCACCCGGCAAACCCGTGAACAACGCGACCGGCATAACGCCCCCTTAGCTCGATTTCTTCATAGACGTCATGTGCACGCGAGCGGCGTCCACAATGGCGCGGCCTGCCCACGCGCTAAGAATCACAGTCATCGACTGGTCAATACGCAGCACACCAACCCACCCCAGAAGCGGACCCGCCTGCCCCAACATCGACTGCAAGCCCGTGCTATCAATAATGCCCGTCGCTCCGGCGTTCACCGCGAACCCGATACCGACACTTACAAGCGCGGAAAGCACCATCTGACCAACTACCGACAGCAGCATTTCGCCAATCCACGCAACGACCACAGGCATTAGCGGTTACTCCCCTTCGTGATCTGGTACGCCGCAAAGAGCGCGAACGCAAGAATGATGTCGCCAGCCGCCTCCAACACCCCGCAGCCCAACGAAAGCTTGGCGACGAATGGCACCGACGTAAAACTGAAATCCTGTAACGGACACTGCCGCGAATAGCCAAACCCGCCCTGATTGTAGGAGCCCGCATTCGCCTGATCGCCCTGGGTGTTACCGACACTGGGCTGGCTCCACACGCTCGACTGCGAGTACTTCGCCTCATCGGCGGCAAGCGTCGGAGGCCCGTTGCCATCACCGGCCAAATGCTTGTCGATATTCTCCTGATCCGTTTTGGCCTGGCACATCGCGTGCCACTCTTCCTCCGCCGTGCCGCACATGGCCGCATCGCCCGAGCAAATCGGAGGCGAGTTGCAATCGCCACCGCCGCTAAACGACGACGCCGCCGTACTCGACGAAGCCGGCAAACCCGACGACGGATTCTTAGGGGTCGTGTCGCCTGTCTTGGAACCGCTCGTTGTAGGCGTTCCGCCCGGGTTCGTGTACGTGCCCACGGTGACACCGTAGTTAGTGCCCGTCGTCGGATCAGCACCGGTGTAGCGATCGTTGCCGGTCGCCGATGTCGCAGGATCAGGGACATTCGAAGACGGCGGCAAAGGAGCAGAAGGCGTCCCCGCGCAGATCGTCGAATCACCGGACGAAGCGCACGCCCCCGAAGGCGTGCCCGAATTCCACGGCGGAAAATTCGTGCACGTGGGAGAGCCGTTCACAGCAAAACACACCTGCCCCGTGTTCGGGTTCGCGCAACTCACCTCGCCGCATGTGTCAGGCCCCGGCGTTGGCGTTGTCGGAGGCGGAGCCGCAGGATTGAGATTCGGCGGTGCAGGGTTAGGCGTGCTGCCATTGGCGTTCGAGAACTGCCCGGGCGTGCCGCCACCGCCCGCAGGATTGCCCGTCGCCGTCAGCGAAAGCTGAGTATGCCAACTGCCCCACTGGTTCTCAATTGGAGGGCCTAACGCCGTGGCCGTGTAACCACATTGAACGGTGACGCCGCTCGACGGGTCCGTCATCGGCATACTGATCGTCATACCCGAAGTGACCTTGCCACCATAGGGAAAATTCGGGTACGGCGTCGCGCCTGAACACGGGTTGCCGGCAGAGATGCATGGATAGGTGTACGAGTTATACAAAGTGCCGTTCGGGTACAGCAACGAAACGTAGCAAGACGAAGGCGGCGTGTTCGTATTCGAGCACGTGGAACCCGCAGAGAACTGTGGAAGTAGCGACTGACAGTGAGACAGCGCGGCCGAGTAGGTCGGGTACGCCGTAGCAGCGTCTGCAACCCTAGGCGCAAAGATTCCACCAACAAGCACCAATAACGCGACGAGTAGCGGCGCGGTCAATCGTCGTTGGATGGTGCGAACAAAATCCATGCAGACCCCAGCAGCGCCACAATGACCCAATAACCCAACATGTCCATAAAGACCCCCAGAGAACACCGGGGCCGAAGCCCCGGAATCTCCACCCGAAATTAAACCTTCAGGTAGCCCACCAGCTTCTTGCCGTAGTAGATGCCCAGCACGGCCACAGCCAGCAGGCCCACATCGACGGCATACGTGCCCAGCGTGGACACGAAAGTCGAAGTCGGATCGCTGGCGTCAGCCATAGCGGCACCACCGATGACAGCCGAAGCCGCCACGGCATTGATTGCGATCTTCTTCAGGCCCGAAGCCTTGGCGCCGCAGCGCGCCATGAAACCCTGAAACTTGCTCATCTCAACCACCTCCCTGCCGGAGTGCTCTGGACATATAGGCCGCGACCCAGCAGGCACATATCGCGAAACCTATAGCTGCGCCATCAGTGGCGCTTAACGAAGGGAACATGGACGGCTGAGTGACCCACACCGGCACCGAGCAAACACCCGACGTTGGGTCCACGTTTGCAGGGTCACACGTCATAAAAACAGGATCATTCACCGTCCACGCTCCCCAAACTGGTTACTTCGACAGCGCAGGCGCAGGCGCAGCGATCGGCACAAGCTTCACGTAGCGCGACAGCTCAAGATCGCCGTACTTTCCGAGCGAGAAGCACTCCGGGGCGATGTCATAAGTGCCCACCGGATGGACGGCCCCAACCGGGCCGAGGCCGACTCGGAACGGCAGCTCGTAGCCGTCACCTGTATCGACCGCAGCTCGCTGCTCGCGAATGATTTGGGGTTTGCCATCTTTGCCGGTGAAAGTGCGCTCATGGACTTTCGTGTCCTTTACATGGATACGGGGCATAGTTCGTGCCTCACTAGTTCGTGTAGTTTTTCCGCTGCACCAAGACCTTTGAAACGCGACGGCAGCGGCTCCCGCGTCAGGTTTTTCCGCAGGACGCCATCGGCGTCATCGCCGAGGGCCTGCATAAACAAATTCAGTGACGAGCCCGCTTGCGTCTTGAACCACTTAACAGCAGCGGAAACGGTCGCCTCGACCTTCGCCTTCACCACCTTCAACTTGTTGGCGACATCCAGAATCCCGCAGCGGTCACACAACTCAGCCAAATACTCATGGGCCGCACGGAAGTAACGGAGCGGATGAAGAACGATATCGAGCGGCAGGCCAGAACCCACGCGCTCACCTGCCGCGTTCTCTTCCCCGACGTGCTTCCCATAGAACCTCTGCTCCACCCGCAGCCAGGGCGACGTCTCATCCTTCAGCGCTTTGCCTTTCTCATAGACGCACAACTCTTTGTGGCCCTTCTTCCCTACATACAGCGTGCAGCCAGTGCCGTTGCCGTGGTCGTCGATAAACCGCGTCTTGGGAGGACGACCATTGGCCTTGAAAAGACCGGCCTTTGCCTGGGCTTCCAACTCATGAAGATCCAGCGCGACACCCTGAAAATCATCCAGCGCCACGTCGCAGCGCGTGATACGCGCCGACAAAATCTCAAGCTGAAAATGCACGTAAGACCAAGACGGCACCCAATGACAGCCGGCACCGGTCAACTCGACCTGCATACGCTCGTTGTTGCCGCCGAAACAGATACGGCCGGCGAGCTGATCCTCGCGGTCGAGAACCACGCAATAGTCGTTGTAAAACTGAAATTTGCGGCCCGTTGGGCGCATGACCTTGAAACCCGCCGCACTGCCGAAAATGAAATCGCACACGGTGGCCAGATCGAAAACAGAGCACTCTTCAAGACGGGCCAAAGGGAAAGTGACCGTCAGCCAGTCGATTCCTAGGGCGAAGCCGGTTACCCCACCCTTTTGGCCCCTGTTAGTGTTCGGGCCATCACCCCCTACCCTTTCCACCACCCCGACCGGGGAAAAGTCGAAAGCGTCATCAGGACGGCGGCTCACGCGATGCCCCGCATGCGACGCTTGTTGCGCAGACGACCGGCCCGAAGCCAATCGACCATCCACATGCCCACAAAATTGCCGGTAACCATGCCCATGAAATACGCACAGCACGCAAGCAGAACGTGATCGGCGTTCAAACGCCCACCCCTTCCAGAGTGAGCGCAGTGGACACATGCAGATCACGGAGGCCACGAACGAGGTAGCCGGCCCAGAACACAGCTACGGCGAAACAGGAGATGCCCAGAACTGTCATGAATGGCCCCTTTGGCAGTCTGAGACTCTCAGACTCAGGGCGGAGTAAAGTACCCTCGTACTCTCCAGTCAAGGGGTCTCAGACCGTGAACGCAACAATTAAATTGCTTGACAAATACGCTGACGCCTGCTCCATCAAGCAGGACAAGGATTTGGCAGCAAAACTGCGCGTCACGAAACAAGCAGTCAGTGGGTGGAGAACAGCTCGCTCGCACCCCGACGCAGACAGTGTTGCGCGCATGTGCGAAGCAACTGGCGAGTCAATAGCTCACTGGCTCCCGTTGATCGAAGCCGAACGCGCTCGAAATCCAGAAGCCCGAAAGGTGTGGCTTCGACTTGCGCAAATTGCTGCCGCAATCGCCCTAACAGTCGGGCTATTCCCGGCTCACGCCGAGGCCGTCAAGCAGCATTTCGCTGTCGCAGAAAGTACGACGTCTATACATTATGCGAAATTAAACGGGTCCGGAGCTGGCTTGGCACGGCACTGGCATGGCTTCGTTCCAGCCGAAACAGGTGTTTTCGTTACGCCCCGCTAAGTGATTGCGTTACATCCGGCGAAATGAACCTTAGTCAGAGAATGTAACGCCTTCAGTCGCTAGGCACTCAAAACCGGTGATTGTGGCCAGCAGATGTGAGCCGCGTCAGTCGAAGACCTGTGCTATTGCGGCCAGCCAACTTGGAGCCGAAGCAAGCATTTCTGTTCGACTACATCGGATACTCATTGAAAGATTGGAGCGCTCCCTCGATCCATCGCTCAAGGCGGTTTATTCGGCCATGTGCAATCATCTCTATGGGAGACAACCCGCCCAGTAATGGATTGACGGCCCGAAACCAGGCGGCGCTCTTTGCCTCGCTTTGGAAGCATGAAGTGACGGTGTTTGCCAGGAAGGCCAATTTCACAACAAACTGATCAGCGGTGGCGGGATTACCGTTGTGTTCGCGCGTGAGATCGAGCATGCACTCCAGCTCATTCACAGAAAGCCCAAACCATCGAAGTACTCGATGGCTCTGCACTCGACCCGCCTCGGTGAACCCTAGCGGATCCAACGCTTGTTCAGAAAGACGAGTCGGGATCATGGCGTAATCATTCTGGTGCGCACCCTTCGCCGTACTCACGCCGCAATGCGGAACTCAGTGTATCGCCACGTTGATAGCGATTGTTGCTCCCAAGCTACTTGCCAGACCGTTTGTTGGCGACCCGCGCGCGTACCGGGACATCTTTTCGTTGGCCCTGTTTCATACTGGTCTTGGGTGCAGCGAGAGAACCCTTCCGTTTTACTGGCGCTGCTGCGTAAGCCTCCGAGAGCGCCTTTTCCAAAGCTGTGACTTGGCCCGTTTGGCGTGCGACTTCCTGTTCTAAGTGGCGCACCTGATCTCTGGCCGAGTCATACCGGCCCTGTGTGCGGACGACAAGGTGATCAAGTTCCATATGGGACCAGAGCGGGCGCACGAACTTCAAGTGCACCTTCTTCAGCAGATGTACGGATTCGAGGCTTGAGGCGCGCGCGGCGTCCGAATGCCTTTATCCATCTCGGGCCAATAGGATTGCCGTTCGGGCGCCTCGAAATCGAGAGCCTGACGCGCGCGAGACGACCGCTGGCCCATGAAGCTTAGCCCTCCCCGATAACACGGGCCAATCACCCTACTCTTCCGCCTCGACTACACCGAGCACCAACTGGCCCATGAGGCTTGCGACCCGAGTGGACGCGCCTAGATCCGCACGACTCAGCTGGCGGAGCGCCGGAAGACGATGGCCGGATGTCGGACCATTTAGACACTTTCAAAGGTCCGCGGAAACGTTATGTCAATCCAACGTAGGGCCGGCTAAATCATTCGACAACATGGGCGGCTCAAAACAGATCCCCGCTCGTCGAAGGCGTCGAGGTCGGCCTACTAAGGAGCATCAAGTGATCCAGAGCGTCCTTATACATTTGGTCCGGATCGATCGGCGCGTGCAGGGCACCGTCCAAATGCGTCTGGAGATCCTCGCGACAAAGCAAAAGTATTCCTTTCTGCGCAAGCTCTCGGTCTTCCGCGGCGACGTTTTCCCTCGAGCTTTGGCACACGAGAACGGACAGAAGTGAAACCTGACGTCCGTCGCCTTGGAGGGCCTTGCGCAAGGCCTCACGACGATCGACTAGCTTCCCGATTTTTAAGTGCACATCCGACGTCTTAATTGTGCACTCGACTAACACAAGACGTCCTGTCGGCGTCGAAACTACGATATCCGGAGCACTTGTTTCCAACGTCATCCCAGGGCTGAAGCCGCTCATAAACGCAAGTGCTGCGATCGCAATTTCGAACTTGTCCGAATTTGAATCCTCCAAAACAAAGCGACGCAACTGTTTCAAATTGGCGTCGAACAGCCGAACCGCCAAGTATCGTTCATTTCTCGAGCGAACAGCATCCGTGAACCACTGACGAAAAATATATCGGAAACCTAGGGAAAGTATGACTTGTGCAGCATCGATCCCAGGCATTTCGATCTTCGCGGTACCGTACCGCACGTCGTCCTCCGAGTCGGCCCAGACAATCCTGTCCGCCACCTGCATCCTGTGAGCCACCCCCTTTGGGGGCGCGCCGCGGAGGGCGACCGTTACATCGTCGAACTCGAGATTGGGATGCGCAACCACAGTGAGGTGTACTGCACCGTCTTCTACCTTTGTCTTGTCTGCTCGAACATTTACAGGGGCATGGACAATCAAATTCAGCTTCCGATCTTCGCTTCCTAGGTCAGCTTGAAGGGCAAGCCAAGAAAGTATGTCTTCGAGACCATCAAATGGCGGAGACGACCTACGAAGTGTCTCGTTCACCTCAAGCAGGGAAACGTCCTCCCTATGTCCCCACGGTGCCTGTGACCCAATGGAAATTCCAAGGGTGCTCGCCACCCACTCATTGTCCACTGGCAGTGCTCGGAAGTTACGACCGTACCCCGTAAGCTTGAGGTGCCTTCCATAGGCGACGACAAAACCAGCGCAGGCGTCCGCAACAATATTGATCGCTTCTTGCGCCGACAACCCGTCGGCGTGCTGTTGACCGAACCAGAAGCCATTGGCTTCCAATTCGAAGTCCAAATCCTTGCTCCGCTGGTCCGGAAGAGGCAACACAGCAAGCGAAGCATGAACAATTTCGTAGGTATCAGGGGTGGAGGACTTCCTGGCCACAAACCTTAAGTCGATTGAGCATTCGCCAACAATCCACTTTTTGGCATCCCCCAAGAAAGCATCGAGAAAGTCCATTTAGTGCCCTTTGGATGGAAGAGTCTGCCTACCTTACTGCTCCTCCGTGTGCCTTCCTAGAGCAACCAAAATTGTCTCGCGCATTTATCTTCGACGCAGCCGGCGGCGCGCCGCCATCAGGCCGTGGCTGTAGCCTACCCCCGATAACACGGGCTAATCGCCCTGCCCCAGTGCACACTGATGGCCATGCTGGCGTCCAGCTCGACACCACCCGTATCTCGGTCGCCTCAGCTCCACTTGTGTCCGCTTGAAACCCTATCGTGAGGAAGGGTTCAGTCGATGCTGTGCCTTGTCACTTGCGACCACGATATTCCGATTAGTCTGATTGGGGACGTAGACCTGCGCAGAGGGGTAGAGATGCATGCTTTGCAAGCCTCTCCCTCAGGCGGGGAACCGCAAAGTCAAGAAAGGCTCGCAATTTCTGAGGCACACAGCGCTGGCCGGGGTAGATGAGATTTGCCGGCAGCGGAGCAGGTTCAAAGCCTTCGAGAAGCGGGACCAGCTTGTGTGCATCAACAAGGTCATCGACCTGGTACGACATGACTCTGGCGATTCCCGCCCCTGCCAAAGCCGCGGCTAACGCCGCGTCGAGTGAGTTCACGACCACCCGAGACGGAACCTGGATGGTGCTTGCGTTGCCTTTGACGCTGAATTCCCACCTATCCTTAGTGACGTAGACACTTTCGTAGGTCACGCAGTGATGGTTGATGAGATCCTCCGGCACCTTCGGCGCACCCCGGTGCTCCAGGTAGGCGGGGCTCGCACATAGAACCTGTCGAATCAGTCCGACAGGAACGGCAACCAGGTTGCTGTCCGGCAGCGCTCCGATGCGCAATGCCACATCGACGTGCTCCTCCAGTAGATTCACCTTTCGCTCCGTGAACTGCACGCGCAGGCTAATGCTTGGGTAGGCGTTGAGAAAATCGACCGCCACCGGAACGACATGCGTGCGGCCCATGACGGTGGGCGTGCTAATCACCAGCTCTCCCTGCGGCACACGGAACTCCCCCGCAGCGACACGTTCGGCCTCGGCCACGTCTTCAACAATGCGGCGACACGAATCTACAAGTGCGCGCCCGGCATCGGTCAACTCTAGCTTACGCGTTCCCCGCAGCAGCAGGCGAGCGTCAAGGTGCTCCTCAAGCTCTGCGACGCGTCGACTGACTGTTGCAAGCGATATCTGGAGCTGGCGACTCGCGGCAGAAAAACTACCGGTATCGACCGCGGCGAGAAACATTCGCATGGCATCGACTCGGTCCATATGGCCTCTCGTATGTTGCAAGGTCGCATTGCAACTTTACCCACTAGTTCGGCAGGCCGGTAGAGCATAGCGTGGACATCACCGGAGCGGAGCAGCAAGTCGTTTCGGACCAACCCGTCGGATTCAGCATTATCACCAAGGGGTGCGTAGATGCTCGCTTTTCGCCTGATCCAGCCCCAAGAACCTCCGCGGCTTGAGGAGATTCCACGACCGTCGCCGGGCCCGGGCCAGCTCCTTATCAAGGTGGGTGGCTGTGGACTGTGCCACACAGACTTAGGCCTGATGAAACGCACCAGGGAAGAATGGTTTGATACGCCGCCTCCGCTGACATTGGGGCACGAGATCGCCGGCTGGGTCGCACAGATCGGCCAGGGCGTTGTCGGGTTCAAGAGCGGTGAGCCGGTCGCAGTTGTACCCGTCTGGGGAAGCTGCGGGCACTGCGCTCCGTGCAGACGCGGTGAAGAGAACTTCTGCTACTACATTTCGCGCCTGATCGGCGCCGGCGTGGGACTCGATGGCGGGCTCGCGGAGTACATGCTTGTCGAGGCGCGATTCGTGGTTCCCATGGGTGACTTCGACCCGGTTCTGGCCGCACCGCTGACTGATGCCGGCCTTACGACCTATACCGCAATCAAGCCGGCCCTGCCGTCACTTGTACCTGGCTCCACCGCGGTGGTGATCGGCGTCGGCGGCCTCGGGATGTTAGCCGTGCAGTTCCTTCGAACTCTTTGCGCCGCGCGCGTGATCGCGGTGGACACCGATGCGGCGCATCTGGAGCTTGCCAAGGAACACGGCGCAGACGTCGCACTTTCAAGTGATGCGAGCACCGCGGCACTGATTCGGGACATCACGTCCGGCGCTGGCGCGAGTTTCGTGCTCGATTGCGTGGGTGCCGAAAGCACACTCACGACCGGTGTTGCAGCATTGGCAAGACTGGGGCGCTTGACCCTCGTCGGTGCAGCGCTGAAAACGATTCCGTTTGGATTGCACGAAGTGCCGTGGGGGGCTCAGCTCACAACGAGCCTCAACGGTGGCACCGTTAACTTGCGGGAAGTCATTGAACTGGCGAGGCTCGGGCGGATCGAGGCGATCGTCGATCGCTATCCGCTGGACCACGTTGCGGATGCATACCGCGCGCTTGCCGACGGGAAACTACGCGGCCGAGCCGTCTGCATACCGGGAGTGACGGAGTCAATCTCATGAAGCTACCGAACGCCACCGCGGTGCCAGGTGAAGCCGAGATCGTTTCGCGGATTCGGGAGCTCTTCCAGAACTATGGCCCGACCTTTGTGGAACTGGCCACCGGTAAACGCTCGGACGTGGAAGCACTGCTCGCGTTCTACGGTGCGCCACTTAGATTCATCGGCTCAACATTCCACATGGTCATGGAGAGCGATGCCGCGATTACAGGCGCAGACGGGATGGGTGGAGAACTCGCTCGGTTGCGTCAAGCGGGCTTCTCGGGGTCATCGCTCGATAGATGCGAAATCTGCGTGCTCAATCCGCGAGCAGCACTGGTTGACGCGGTGTGGATCCGACGCGACGGCACAGGCGCCGTGATGTCGCGATTCGCCGTGATCTACCTAGTGACTTTGGCAGCAGGCGGATGGCGCATCACGTCAGCTGTCAACACCTCCGAATGAAAGCGCCGATTCAATCAATCGAGCGGAAGCGAAATGGACACGAAAACCGATACGAGCACGTTTGCTAGAGATGCCGTCGCGCTGGACGTGAGCGACATCCAAGCCACCGTCCTGCGCCCTCGCCCCTCTCCGTATAGAGGCGAGTACGTGGTACTTCGCATCGATGATGCGGTGCAAGGGCGCGAAATGCTTCGCCGGATCATTCCCCACGTGGCAACTGCGAATGACTGGTGGGAACCCACCCTGCCCGGTTGGTTGGGCATCGCTTTCACCTATCAGGGCCTCAGGGCACTGGGCGTGCCACAGGCGTCACTGGACAGTTTTCCTCCCGAATTTCGAGAAGGAATGGCGGCACGAGCCTTCGCTATCAATGACCTCGGAGGAAACGCGCCTTCTAACTGGGAATATCCGTTTGGCACCACGGACATGCATGTTGCGCTGGCGATCTATGCCAGGGACGACCAAAGCCTCGAACTGGTATTGGATCGGGCGAGGCAAAGCCATAACGACCTGCCAGAGGTTCCGGTTATCTATCGCATGAAGTTCAGCGAGCTTCCCGGCGGGCGCAATCCGTTTGGGTTCAAGGATGGACTTCACAACCCTCACGTTGAAGGCAGTGGTGCCCCCGCGCATCCCGGCTTTGGACCTTCGATTAAGGCTGGCGAATTCATCCTCGGCTATCCGGACGAGCTGGGAGAGACGGCGACGAGTCCACAGCCAGACGTGTTACGCCGTAACGGTACGTTTTTGGCCTTTCGCAAGTTCCACACCAGAGTCGCTGCCTTTCGAGAGTATCTAATTGAACACGCTTCCTCGGCAGAGGAACAAGAGTTGATTGCAGCGAAGATGGTCGGCCGATGGCGTAGTGGTGCGCCACTTGTTCTTTCTCCTGAGCAAGACGACGCCACGCTGGGCGCGGACGCAGAACGAAATGACATTTTCAGCTATGCAAACGACATGCAGGGATTGAAGTGCCCATTCAGCGCACACATTCGACGGGTCAATCCCAGAGATGCCCTGAGCAATGATGTGGCTGCGGTAAATCTTCACCACTTTCTGCGACGTGGCACGAACTACGGCCCGGCATTGCCCGAAGGCGTAGTAGAGGATGACGGCGAAGAGCGCGGCGGTGTTTTCCTTTTTGTGGGTGCGCACCTTCGTCGGCAATTCGAATTCGTGCAATCACAATGGATGACCGACGGAAACTTCATCGGCCACGCAGAGGAGCAGGACCCCATCGTGGGCAATGCGGAAGGTGACGGGATCTTCACCATTCCTAAGCGCCCCGTCCGTCGTCGACTTCATGGACTACCGCAGTTCGTTGCCGTCCGCGGGGGCGAATACTGCTTCATGCCTGGCCTGCGTGCATTGAGATGGTTGGCCGGTATGGATGTCGAAAACGGCGAACCAAACCCACTCAATCGAAGCTGACGACAAAGACCGAGATCACTATGCCCAGAGGAGGCACCCATGAATCACACGACGACAGCTCCCGTGGCTCGGCCTGGCACGAAGGCCGGACAATCGAACGAGTTCACCTTGATCTGCGGAATCAAGCCAGGAGGCGCGGAACGGATGCGCAAGCTCCTGGCCGGAGGATTCGATGGCGAGCGTCAAAAGAACACCGATCGCATCGGCACGGTACACGACCTGCGGTTCGTTATTTTTGATAACGACACCCGCGTCATTTTCGCCTCCACTTTTGATGGTAGCTGGGAGTCTTATATCGACGATTTCGCCACCATCATTCCCGATGAAATCGACCTCCTATTTCACGAATGTACAGGCTATCCCGGCATCCACAGCCCCGGCATCAAGGACTGGATCGTGAGCCAGCAAGTCACGGCTGTGGGCTTCTATAGCGCGTATCCCGACGCATCGGTTCGGGAGGTGTGGAAAGCCTTGAGAACGCAGAAGGCGTTCGATGACCTGCTGGACTCGGCCGCAAGCTGAGTCAGCCCTGATAGAACCGCTTAAGGAGTGCGACGTGGAACATAACGTAAATCACGGTCAGTACCATCTGTCCGCAAAGCTGGTGGAGATGATCCACCAGGATTTTCAGGGGTTTCATCCCGGCTATCGAGATGTTCATGCATCGGGTCGTTACTATGCCGGTGTGTTCAGGGCCACACCCGAAGCGAAAGCACTCAGTCGAGCCGTACATCTGCAGGGCGATTCCGTGCCAGTGACAGTGCGCTATTCGAACAGCGGATCGGGAAATCCTTGGGGGCCGGCCACAACGGCCTCCATGTCGGCACGATTCTATCTTCCCGATGGCACAGTGACGGATCTTGTCTCGCTGCCCTTTCCACTGTTTTTCGCGCGAACGCCCGAGGAGACCCTCGAATTTCTCGAGGCCGTGCGGCCTGACCCCGGAACCGGCAAGCCCGATCCCTATCGTATCGAGCCATTTCTGGCCGCCCGTCCATGGGTCGCACACGCTGTCCAGCTCGCCAAAAACCTGCCGGCATCGATCAGTCTTGCCCAGACAGCCTTTCACATGCTGCACGCCTTCCGCTTTGTGAACGATGCGGGTGAGGTGCAATACGCGCGCTATCACTGGGAGCCTGACGCTGGCGTTGCCGGCCAGACCTTGGATGAGTTGCAAAAGCTTCCACCTTCATATCTCTTCGAAGAACTCGAAGCGCGGTTGCGCAAGGCGCCAGTGATCTTCAATCTAGTCTTGCAGCTTGCGGGCTCGGGTGACCCGAAGAACGACCCGAATGCGCCGTGGCCCGAAGATCGTCCGCGTGTACGCATTGGACAGCTCCAGATCGTTCGAACGACCACCGTCGAAGAGATCGGCGATCCGGTCATGATGCACGATCCCACGCGATTGACCGATGGCATTGAGCCATCCAATGACCCTGTCCTCGCGGTGCGCCGCGGCGTGTACGAAGTCTCGGTTGCTTACCGCACGGGCGGCTGGAAGGGGCGATTGGCTGCACTGGAACGTGCGGGCTGTCCGTTCGGTGGGAATGCCGTCAAGTAACTCGGTTCAACGGCATGTCCGTTTCCCGAAGTATGGCAGTGAACACTGGCTCGACGTAGATCGCTCTCAGCGCAAAACACGAGCTACCGTCGGCGATGCGTTCACTCTTCTGATGCTCTGGTGACACTCTTGTTGCCGCCGTTTTGATCGGCCTATAGGGAAGTGCTGGCGATTATTCCTGGCCACAGATTTCTAGGCAGTGCAAGCCGGCGCTGACGACAGCGTATTTCGTGCCGTCATTGCCATTTGCCACCAGGTTCATCCGCTGGGTCAGGGTTTGGGTTTCTGTGCACTGAAACGCTGTGATGACCGATATCTAGCTAAAGGAAGCAAGCCATGCTCAAAAGTCTTACTCCCATGTGTGCGACACCAATCGAAGTTTTAGCCATGACCACCCCTCATGAATCAATCCAGCGTGAGTCTAGGACCGACCACCAAGCAATTAGACCGCCATCCTTCAGTCAACGATTATTCGAAGGTGTAAAGGCTCCTTCGCTTGCCGCGGCCCTGGCTGTATTGGAGCTCGCTCGAGAAATTGAGCCAGGCTTCGTGCTGGCGCTCAAATGGTATTGCGAGGTACCCATTAAAGAGTTTGGCGACATGACGGCTCTACAACTTGTAACTCAAGGGGACGGTGCGGCGGTGTTGGCGTTCCTCAACGCTATTTATCGGGGCGATCGTGGGTAACGTGTGCTCCGCATCGCTGCAGCACACCCTTGTTTGCACCCACACACCCTCGCGCCTCTCAAGGCTCAGGCTGTGCAACGTTTACCACCGCAAGTGACGAACGCCTCGTCAGAATAAATGGTGAGACGAGCGACTGCACAGGAACACGCAATCGTTTGCAAGATCATTCAATAAGTTCGCGGTTGCTCGGCCTAACTTTTCCAGCAGGAAGGCCGCCTCAAACGCCGAAACGTAGCTCGATGGCGGCCCCCTTCGGAGCGGAGGAAAATCTATGAAGAACGTCTATGCACAGTACCTGCTCACACTGATCCAAACGTCGTTAGTCGGTGCTGGCCTATGGGCTTTGCTCGCCACGGTGCGTCGAATTTTAGCGCCCTAATTCGGCCGCATCCCCTTATCGAGGGCTCTCGCATGTCCCCTCTGAACACTTTCCTCATTGTGACTTCATCACTTGCGGCGGTGGATCGTCATGGACCGGAGCCGATCTGGCCCCTCAGTTAAGGCGGCCGTCATGGCGGAATTGCCGGCCGATCTCTCGTCTAAGGCGGTGGCGTGTTGAGGCGCCGAGACAGGAACATACCCGCGATAATTCGGGCTAAACACTCTGCTCTATCGAGAAACGTGCTGTTCTGCAAAGTTCACGGGCGCCGCGACAAGACTTTCCGCGGCACCCGGTCTCACGAACGCTTAAAATTTGTAGCTGAGCTTCAACGCACCCGTGTTCGACTGGAAGTGATCGGCGAACCTGCCACAGGATTGCAGCCAAGTTTCATTCAATGGTCTTCGACGCCTCAAGTGTCCAGGCCTTCATTCGTCGCAGCCGTCAGCGCATGAATCGAAAAGCGGCGCCGATAGTCACGCGGCGAAATCGCCAAGTGTCGTTGAAAGGTGACGCGCATGCGCTCTTCATCGCCGAATCCGCAGCGGCGAGCAATGCGATCGACGCCATCCTCGGTGTCTTCCAGCAGCCGACGGGCGGCTTCCAGCCGGAACATCTCGACGGCCTTAGCCGGTGTGCGGCCGGTTTTGGCTTTGTAGCTTCGGGCAAAATTTCGCGGACTCATGCCGACGTGCTCGGCCAGCAGGTCAACGTTTAGATGATCTTTGCTGAGGTTGTTCGAGATCCACAGGTGCAACTTCTCGAAGGTCGTCGAGCTCATGGTCTGCGACTGCAGCAGCTCGCTGAATTGCGATTGGCCACCAGGTCGCTTCAGATAGATCACGAGCTGACGGGCAACCTGCATGGCAATGTTGCGGCCGCCATCTTCCTGGACCAGAGCAAGTGCGAGATCGATGCCTGCGCTGACCCCGGCCGAGGTCCAAATCGGCCCGTCCTGGATGAAGATAGCATCGGGCTCGACGGTCAGGCTCTGGTAGCGTTGACCCAGCAGTTCGCAGGAAGCCCAATGAGTCACGGCCCGGCGCCCGTCGAGCAGGCCGGCCTCGGCCAACAGGAAGGCGCCGGCGCAGACCGATGCAGTGCGCCGGGCTCTGACAGCGTTGATCGCCAGCCAATCGACGAGACGACGGTCCGCAAGCGTCGGTTCCATCTCCAGCGCCCCAGGGATCACGATCGTGTCGATCTCCGCGGCATTGAATCGTGAGATTGGCACGGTGTCGATCGTCACGCCCTCGACGGTCACGATCGGTCCGCCATCAAGGCTGACCGTATGTCGGATGTAGCCGTGGTCGCCCTGCTGTTCCATGAACCTGGACGCTGACCAGAACACTGTGAGCGGGCCGGTGAGATCAAGCAGGCCCATGCCTTCGAAGGCAACAAACAGGACGCAGCGGGCGAGCGAATCGTTTTGCTTGGTCATTGGCAGAAATCAAGGGTTATAAGTCATTGCGGCCAAACAGTCGCATGCCTAGGCTCTCCCTGTCAATCACGAGGGCCGGCCAAAACCGCGCCCCTAGCGCCCGGAGAACGACCATGTTTGATACCGCCTCTGCCTCGAACAGCGTGAAGTTCGCACTGCTGGAAGGCCAACTGCTCAGCCGTCAAATCGACCGCGCGACCTTTGTCGAGCGCGCCGCAAACCTGGGTCTACCCGCTGCAGTCGTTGCGGAGGCGGCCGACAAGTTCGTTGCCATCGCCAGCAATCAGGCGACCCGTCGTGCCGCATTGCGATCCACCTATGACTACATTGTCATCGGCTCCGGCGCGTCCGGCTCGGTCGTCGCGGGACGCTTAGCCGAGAACCGAAACGCGCAAGTACTCCTGCTCGAAGCGGGCGGCGAGGATCTCACGCCCGGCATCCTGATCACCGAAACTTGGTTCTTCAATCAAGGTGGCGAGTTCGATTGGAACTTCGGCGCCGAGCGAAGCCCAAGCGTCAACCAGCGCTCGATCGTCCAGGCGATGGGCAAAGCCTTCGGCGGCGGCACCAGCATCAACGGCATGGTCTGGGCTCGCGGTCACAAGAACGATTTCGACCATTGGGCCAAGGAAGCCGGCGATGACGCGTGGAATTACCAGCACGTCCTCGACATCTACCGGCGCATCGAAGACTGGCACGGCGCCCCCGATTCCAGCCGCCGCGGCAGTGGTGGCGAGGTCTTCGTCCAGCCCGCTCCCCATCCGAGTTCGATCGCGCCCGCTTTCCTGAGCGCCGCCGAATCCCTGGGCGTACCCACCTTCGCTGATCAGAACGGCGTCATGCAGGAAGGGCCCGGTGGCGCAGCGATCACCAATGTGCGCATCCGTGACGGCCGCCGTTTGAACATTCCCTCCAGCTATCTCTATCCCGTGATGGATCAGTCCAATTTGACCGTGTTGACTGGCGCCTATGTCAATCGCCTCACCGTCGAGGGCAACACGGTTACCGGCGTCGAGTTTGAATGGCAGGGGCAACTTCGCACGATCAAGGCCGCGAGCGAGGTGGTGCTGTCGGCCGGAGCGATCCAGACGCCGAAGATCCTGATGCTCTCGGGGATCGGCGATCGTGCGCAGCTGAGCGGCTTCGGCATTGCTACGGTGTCGCATCTGCCGGGCGTCGGGCAGAACTTCCAGGATCACCCGATCATCGGCGGCGGGCTGTGGGAAGCACCGGAACCGCTGCCCCTTCGCAACAACGCGGCCGAAGCCAATCTCTTCGTCAAGAGCCGTCCGGAACTTGATACGCCCGACCTTCATATCTGGCACATCGAGGCGCCTTATCTCTCCGAAGTCACCGGGCGGTACGCGGTTGAGAACGCCTGGTCGATCAGTCCGGGCCTGGCGCGTCCGGAGAGCCGTGGCTTCCTGCGGCTGAAATCGGCGGATCCTCGCGAAGCACCGGAAATTCACGCCAACATGCTGGCCGATCCACGCGACCTCGCTGCCTTGCGCAAGGGCATGGAGATCGCGCGCCAGCTCGGAAATTCCGAGGCGATGAGGCCGTTCGTCAAGCGCGAGATTCTGCCGGGCCCCCTCGAAGGCCAGGCACTGGACAACCTAGTCCGCGACGGAGCGATGTCGATGCACCACCCGACCGGCACCGCCAAGATGGGCCAGGACGATTTCTCGGTCGTCGACGCGCAGTTACGGGTTTACGGCGTGAAGAACCTGCGCATCGCTGACGGCTCGATCATGCCGAGCATCACCACGGGCAACACCCAGGCGCCCTGCGTAGTCATTGGCGAACGCCTGGCTGAGATCCTCACCGCCTGATCTCGACTAAGGCGTCCGGTAATTTCCAAGAAGGGTATTCGCCATGACTCAGTTTACCAACCTCGCGTTTTTCCGAGCTCGACCTGGCCAGACCAGAGCCTTGGGTGCGGCCCTCCGCGCGTTCGTTGCTCCCACCCGCGCCGAGAGCGAACGCCTCAATTACAACCTTCATCGGTCGCTCGACGAAGCCGACGTCTGGCTCGTTTACGAGAACTGGCGCTCGGCAGAGGGCCTTGACGCCCACATGAAAGCCCCGCACCTGCAGGCCTTCCTTGAGGTCGCCCCCAACCTCATCGCCGGCGACATTCGTCTGCGTCGCTTCTCGATGATTTCGTCCCTCGCCACGCAGGGCGCCTGACCGTTGCCCCCAACTCCAAAGGTAAGTCTCATGCTCTTCTCAGGAAAAAACATCATCGTTACCGGCGCCTCGGGCGATCTCGGCACGGCGATCATCAAACGCCTGATCTGTCAGGGCGCTAACGTCTTGGCGGTGGACTCTGATGACGCAGGTCTGTCGCACCTAGTCGCTGAGGTCTCCGGTGCCGGGGTCCTGGAAATCTTCGTCGCCGACGTCAGCAACGGTGAAGAGGTCCTCAGCTACGCCACTCGTGCTTTCGCGCTCTGGGGGCCGGTCGACGGCTTCGTCAACAATGCCGGTATTCAGACGCCAGTGCGTTCGATTGTCGAATTCCCCGAAGAGGACTTCGACCGGGTCATGGCTGTCAACGTCCGCGGCGTCTTCCTCGGCATGAAGCACGTACTTCCGCGGATGCGCGACGGAGGATCGGTGGTAAACATGTCGAGTGCGCTTGGCGTGGTGGGCGGCGCCGGCATCGTCGCCTATGTGGCCTCCAAACACGCAATCATCGGCATGACCAAGACTGCGGCCCTCGAGCAGGGGCCGCGTGGGATCAGGGTCAACGCTGCGGCGCCAGGCCCCATCGCGTGCCGCATGACGTTCAAACTCGCTGACGAGGTGTTCGCCGGCAGCAACAAGAGCTTTGCCGAGACCGTTCCCCTGCGCCGTCACGGCACGCCCGAAGACGTGGCGGGCCTCGTCTCATACCTGCTGTCGGACGACTCCAGCTATGCGACCGGTACGACCCACGCAGTCGACGGCGGGTTCACGACTGGCTGACAAGATTGCCAGACTGTGAAATGCAGATCGCCTCCATCTTGACGATCGCGGTCGGGCAGATGAACGTCGATAACCGACGTTCAATGGAATTTCGCGCTTCACTAGTGAGGCCAACATAGCCTGATCGACACGAACGCTAACGGGCCACGGGTCGTCGTCGTCGAACCAAGACATTCGACCAGACAATGCCAGCAGGACCCGCCGCGTCCGTGAGAACAAACGGGTTAACTCAATGACAAAGGATAACAACTTGAACACGCAAACCCTCACAGCCCGCGCAATCGCTCATTCGGATGGTCACAACGTCAAGCATCCGACGGGTGCAGACATGAACATCAAGGTTTTCGCATCAGAAACCGGCGGAACCTATTCCTTGATGGAGACTGTCCTGCCATCTGGTGGAGTTGTGCCACTGCACATTCACGAGAGTGAAGACGAAAACAACTATATTCTGGAAGGCCAACTTCAGATGTCGATCGGCGATCAAGTCTACGACGCAGGCCCCGGCGACTACGTCGTCGCGCCCCGTGGAATCACGCAGACATTCCGGAATTCCGGCAGCACACCTTGTCGGTTCCTCACTACCTTTACGCCCGGTGGCGCGGAAGGCTTCTTCAAAGACGCCGGCGAACTGATCGCAGCGGCCGCACCCGCGAAACCTGATCCGGCGGTGCTTAAGGCGCTGCAGAAAAAATATCACCTGACCTACTTGTAAAACCTTTCTGAATGCATGAGTGAGGTTGAAATAAGAATCGCAGATGGTAGCTAGCGTAGGTGATGCCGTAGTCCAACCAGGTCTGAATGGACCGCGTTTGGTCGCGCTGGCTCCCCTCTTCCGCCTGTTGCGGCATATGTGGATTAATCAGGGGGCTGTCCCAGCGGCAATCGCCGCAATCATTCTGAGGCGTGCGCGGCTGACAAGTCCGGAACTGTCCAATGGCTTTTGGTTAGACGCGCGAGCCGACCCCGAGTCGTGACGAGTTTCGAGAGACCGAGCATCATGACCAGTAGGCGGCCAACTTTGGAGGCTACGCCAAGAAGGATTGTGCGGCATCGTCCATGGTGGTGAGCCTAGGACTATCAAGTTTCAGAACATGAAGCTGACGCCAAGCACGAGTCGATGAATTCGCATGGGCCACTATCGGCGCCTAGAGAAGCGGTCAGTGTCTAGCCACGATAACTTGCCCTAATCACCCTGCCCTGTGGCGGCCAAGGGGTGAGCGTTTCGGGATTTGCTAAAGTCCGCATTGGGCTGCGGATTCCGTTGGAAGCGGACATTACCGGCCCGCCTCGCGGGCCTCTTCCGCAGCATCAAAATCTTGGGCCGATACATGGTTGCCCCGAGGATCTGCACTGACGCCACTCCGCTTGATTGACTCGAGAGCAGCGGTGTGGATCAAAGCTTTATATCGGCGGATAACGTCCGAAAAGGCCGCCCTGCCTGAAGTCTCCTTGGCTAGGAAAGCATTGCGTTTCTCCACGTAGCAGCGAACGCAACGGCCTTCATATGAGCCGGAGAAGATCGCTCCAGCGCCATAGTCAACATAAAGGTCATCCAAGTGCCACTGCCCATCGCGTCTTCGCAGGTGACGCATAAACCGCGCCGATGAGAACAAAAACGTCGGCAGCCGAATGCGTCATTGGGGCGATCTTCGAACTGTCGAGTTCAACGAGAGGGTCCTTTGCCCACACTGCCTAGCTCAATCCGTGCAGAAACAGCACTTCATTGATCTAGTGTGCGGATCGGGGATGCTGGTGTTACGTGGCCGGTGTTCTCGCCATCCGTGATTATTGCCCGGGGCGCACCACAATGTGCCCGTTCGCATGTCTACCGGACGATGGGCCGACTCCGTAAGTTACTTGTAGCGAAAATCCAACGGACCGGCGACCTGGAACCTTTGTCATGAGGATCGTCGGCAATGAAACGACTGCGGAAGCAGGAGTCAAACATGTGCATTTGTCACGAATCACACCAAGCTGATCGCGAGTTGGTTCCGTCGCGTTACGCTACGCGCATCGGCGATATCGACGTACTGGTGCTCAGTGATGGGGCAATACCGATACCAGCCAATATCCTCGGCACCAACGTCGATGCGGCAGTCCGGGACGCCGCACTGCGTGACAGATTCCTGCCGGACGTGATCGATTGGGGACTGAACGTCATCGTGGTCCGTAGCGGTGGCAGGACAATTCTCGTCGACGCAGGGGTGGGGTCGGAGATGCCCGACGCCACGCGGGCCGGGCGGTTGGCACGACGATTGGAGAGCGCTGGCATCGATCCCGAGTCGGTGACCGATGTGGTAGCGACCCACATTCACATGGACCACATTGGCGGCCTGCTCGATGAGCGATTGAGAAGTCGGATGCGTCCGGACCTGCGAATCCACGTGTCGCAGACCGACGTCGAATTCTTTGAGTCGCCCGATTTCTCTCACAACACGTTTGGCGGTATTCAGGACATCATCCGGTCGAGTGCCCGGAAGTTCCTTGACGCGTACCGCAACGAGTTGCGGCCGTTCGACAAGGAGTACGAGGTAGCGCCAGGGGTCGTCGTCACACTCACCGGCGGCCACACCCCCGGGCACAGCGTGGTTCGAGTGGCGTCCGGCGGCGAGCTACTGACGTTCGCTGGTGACGCCCTGGTCCCGGTCGGTGTCGAGTGCCCCGAATGGCAGAACGCCTTCGATCACGAGCCCGAGGAGGCGACTCGCGTCCGGATTCGCCTTTTGAAGGAGGCTGCGGCGACCGGCGAATTGTTCATGGCCAGTCACTTGTCGTTCCCGACCCTCGGCCGAGTCGCAGTCGACGGCAAAGCCTTTCGTTACGTGCCGGCCAACTGGGCATACTGACCGCTTGCTCTTGCTAGGGCACCCTGGGCGTCTCTTCCAGTCTGGCACTCGATGCCAAAGACGGCGAGGAGTCCATCTCATTGCCTTGGATTGCGGATTCAACCCGTCAACGCAAACGCCAGGAGAACCAGCTGAACGTCGCTTCAAATGCGGTTGCGTTGCTCGGTAACGAATTTAGCTGGGATCATCTGACAACTGGAGGCCACCAGCGCCTGGTCAGCTGCCATCGACATGAAGCAACGCGGGCTTTAGATCTTGCTTCTTCGCTAAAGTGGTTTCCCTCTGAGCGCGGCGTTGGGGCAACGCGATTCTGCGCAGCCTCGTATAACGGCGACGCCGCGAACCTAAGCGAATGAAGGGCCAACGCCCCCATCCCATGCCCTCGCAACTTTGGATCGATGCCGCGGAAGCGGTTGCTTCCGTGCTGCTGGCAACGGTTGTCGCGCAATGGGTGGGTGAAGCGCACGTTGGTTGGGCGGCTTTCAGCGCATTCATGGTTATCCGATCGAACTTCGCCGTCAGCCTTCAACGTGCCACGCTTCGCATTCTTGGTACGCTCGCGGGTGCTTTCGTCGGCGTGCTGATAGCCACGCCTATCGCAGGACCGGGGCTCGGGGCCGGCCTTCTGCTGGGTGCAGTCGTATTCGTTACGATGTACCTGACCCTGCTGTGGCGTCACCCATATGCGTGGCTGTTTACGGGTCTGACCTTCCTGATGGTATTTGTCGAGGGTATGTCGGCGCATCACGTTCCACCGACCACATTTGCCCTGTCGCGCATAGAAGATGTTCTGATCGGCACGATGGCCAGCTTGTTGGTGGGTTACGTCGCTTCAAAGACCTGGAGGGCGGCTAGCCCATGCGGGCCGCCCCCTTCAAATCCCTCGGGCCTGAGCTGGCACACCCTTGGCGCATGGCACTCGTTCGAGACGGGATTCACGGTCATTTGGCTCGCCTTACTTCCCAACTGGATCTCCCGTCCACTGCTTATCCAGGCAGGGGTTACGGTGATCGCCGTGATGACGGTTCCCTTGTCTGCTCTCGATGGCGGACGATCCGTCGTGCACGTCCGGCTCGTACATCGTGTCGTTGGCTGTGCCATGGGCGCATTGCTGGCGGCAGGCATCTTGCTGTTGAGCCACCACAACCCGGTATTGATTACCCTGGGGCTCTGTCTTGGCGTGGCCATCGGACGGTTTGTTGAGAACGGCCCCCATCAATACGGGTATGTGGGCGTCCAGTTCGCATTGGCCTTTCTGGTCGTCCTTGTGCCCGATCGCTACGCGCTAGCAGACACTTCGCCTGCCGAACATCGGTTTCTCGGCATTCTTCTCGGCTTCGGTTTACTTGCTTTTTCGGAAATACTGTTCTGGATCGCGCGCAAGGCCCTGAACGCGATCACTGGCGTGTCGCCACTAGCGTGAAACTAGCTGGAAGCGGTGACTTGTTACGTGGCGCAAGGCAAAGCTGCCCTTCTCTCGGCCAGCTACCTAGCCGCCATGACATGGTCACTGAGAACGGGGCGGAATACCGATATCGAGTCGGAACGGTACATTACTCATCTTGGCGGAGCCCCTCCCCTCTCCGAGATAACCATGACTAATCACTGCGCTCGAGGCCGGCCCTGCCCGAAGACGACGAGTCCGGGCCAATTTTGAAAGCGATGGCGGTCACAGTCGCCCTAGACTGCGGAGCCCCTATGGGCGTTTCGAAGTGCCCACCGAGTCGATTGCCAGATGGATCTTCCAGAGTATCTCGCACGACTAAGCGGTATTCTCCGGGCTGCCATGCCGCAACCGGCGTGAACGTCCACGTCGTTTCGCCCTCCTGCAATTGGGCCTTCCCTTCGACGAGACGATCTGCAGCTCCAACGACCGCCAAGTAGTCGACGTCGCGACCGTCGATCGGTCCGTCGAGAGTAACGACGAGTGGTTGACGCGAACCGGAGCGTAAATGCGACAACTTCCACGCTGACGCGACTGGACCCGTCGCGTCCACGGGACCTACGTGCCATTGCTTGATGAGATGCCCATCGAACGTGAGTACCACGTCATCCCCCGCACTTAAGATAGGACCCAGCTGCTCGCGCGCGACCAGACCTGTCTTGACGCGCCCGGGATGCAACAGCAGCGTCAGGATCTTTCCGTCTGGTGACCACAACTCCTGTTGCAGGAATGGCTCCTGCAGCGGTCGACCATCGGCATGGGAAAGAGCGATCCTCGGCAGCACTGCACCTTCGACCGGCGCATCGAACACGACCGACAGACGAAGAAGGTTAGCGGGAGCCACGGCACCTGATGGCTGCACGAGTACGACCCGCGGCTCAGACGGTCCGGCCGTTGCGACCTGCAACACCATGGCAAAGGCCATGCCACCGAGGAGCTTTCGCCAGCGCATGGCTTTAATCCGAAGCCTTGATGAACTCCGGTAGCTCTTCATCCTTCAGCAGCATGTTGACGTATTGCTGCTGGGGCTTTTTTCCCTTGAAGCTGAAATCGGGGAAGGTGTACTCCGAGATGTGATCCGTCAAACGAAAGCTCAGGTCCTTGCCCATGGTGACCAACTGCAGCTCGTCCTGCTGAAGGTCGCGACGAACAGCAACGAACGACTTGTCATCGAGGTTGTCGAGGCGCATCACGCCGGCAAGAGGGGCCTCCCCCACATCGAGCCCGGTGATCTGCCCGTACGGAACCTGCTTTTCGATGCCGGGACGGACACGTGCCGCTTCCAGTTCCGACACCGGGATGACGTCCGCTATCCGGTTGTAGTTCACAAGCATGAGAAGGTCCGTAGTCTTACCCTGCGAGGTTCTCGTGAATGAGACCATGTCAGCGGGCGTATTGCCGTAGCCAAGTTCGGCCACTGTCTTGCCGCGCACATGAGCGCCATCTTTCAGATCATCGATCGGAATAATCACCAGCGGTGTGCACGTATAAGCGGCGACGAGGTAGGGCTTTCCGCCAAGGTTCGCGAAGCTCATTGCACGGATCGGCGCGCGTGTCTCGAGCTGATCATGCCCGCCATGGAAGATCTCCACGGAGCTAATCGACTGCTTGGCGTCGAACGGATAGCGGACGCGGCGTAGAGTCGAGGCAAAATCCTGGTTCGAAAGTCCGGCCACAAACAGCTCGCCGTCATGCCACTTCATGTCAGTGACCGTGAAGCTTCGCTCGGGAAACTTCTTCCAGAACTTTTCGTCTGCCGCGGGCGCGTCGCGAAGCGCCACCGAGGTCGAACGCGCGGCCTTCAGATCGACCTTATGCGCTTTCTTGTCGCTGGTCACGATGAACAATGCCGGCGTTTTCTCCGGGCCGTAGCTAATCGCGACAAAGACCTGCGCCGTTCCGGGGCGAACCACCATGTCCTCCACGGCCACTCTTGCACCGCCGACCTGTTGCGAGAGCAGCGTTTCCAGGTCGAGGACGTTGAACGTGGTCCCCGCGGGCTGTTGCGCCGCCGGTGGAAGCTCGATGGCGTGAACCTCCGCGGCTTTCCAATCGGCGACGAAAAGAATGTTATCGGGTCCGGCGGCGAGGCGTGAGATCGACTTAACGTCCGCGGCGAATGCATTGACGTACAGGCCAAGCATGCAGCCCATGGCAATAATTGAGCGGAGCATAAATTACCCCTTGATACGACCGTGGAATGAACCTCCAAAGTGAGCCGGGGTCGTCGCCCGTAATGGCTTTCAGGCCCTGCAAGGCGGCCCCGGCTAGGCCCGTATTTTGCGCCGATGCCAGGCAATCTCCAACTTTTGCCGCTAGTCATTAGGAAAAAATACAGTTGTGAAAAGCTTGCAAAAAATGACATTTCACGCAGGGATAATGTCTTCTCGTGGCCCGAAAACGCCCCCGCTTCAGTGACAACACTAATGAGAGCCTAGGGTCACGTATCTGCTCGGCGTAGGCGGCGAGTGCCAAGCCGCCCAACGCCTTCTTCGTCGCTCCTCGTTGTATTCTCGGCGCCAGTTTTCGATCCCTGTAGGCGCGTGTTGAAGACTGTGAAAGCGGTGTTCGTTGAGGTACTCGTCGCTCAAGAAGACGTTGAACGAAGGGATATAGGGGCTCTGGTTTCGCTAGCCTGATTCGATCAGGCGTAGGTGCACGCCATGCGCGTGAGCCAAAACAACCATGGCCTTGCCGCAACGCTCTTTGCCGTTGTCGCGACGGATCACCTTGGGAAGGCTGCGGGTGAGCGCCCGGCGACCCGTCACGCCTGTGCCGAGGATGGCTCGTTCGACGGCCTCATGTATGGCGTCATCGACGACTGCCGAGGCATTCGATGAGAAGCGGCCGCGGAGGCATTGTTGTTCCGGGCGCAACGTGATGATGCATCAACAGCTGGTTCCGCGACGCATGGATGCCGACTAGCATCGCTCTTGACTCGTCATCCGCGACGCGCCGTCACGCCGGCCACCGACCACTCCGTCTTGGCGTCATCCAACGCAGGAAAAAGTGAACATTTCACATAGCGATCTCTGTTTGTTTGGAGGCAGCCATCATGTCCGCTAACTCATCGTCCGGCCTCGGACGCATCATTTCATTTCTGATCGCCGCAAGCATCTGCGGCCTCGTGCTGTTCGTGACTCGGGCGTACGCCGAGGGAAGAACGGTCGCCAGTGATCGAACGAAAGTGGCCATTCGTCCGGATCAAGTACTCCTTTGTTTTGGCGTGGTTTCTTTTCGGAACCCGGACCAAATGCGTCAAGAAAGAGCGTGACGGCAAGATGCACCCAGTGGTTCCTCTTAGCAAACGAAGGTCGTGAGCGTGGATGGCCGCGCACATCAGCGTTTTAGGACTCCAAATGAACAGAGCAATTCGACGCCGAAATCTGGGCCGTGCCGTTTATATGGCGCCCGTCTTGGCTCTGGCGCTCGCCGGCTGCATGAGATTGGCAGACGTTCGTCCACCAACGCTCGCAGTGCCCGCAGCAGCCGAAAAGGTGCGCCGGGCTACGGTGGCCGAGTCGCTCGCGTTGACAGAGGAATCCTTACCGTCCGAATGGTGGCAACTGTTCGGTGATGCAACGCTGACGACCCTGGAAGCTGAGGCGTCCGCGTCCAATCTGGATCTTCAGGCTGCCGCCGCGCGCGTTGACGAGAGCCGTGCGCAGCTTGGGCTGGCCAACGCGGAACGGCAGCCGCAACTTGACGCAGAAGCCAGCTATACGCGTTCCGGGATCAGCCAACACTCGCCAATGGCTGCAGTCGGGGCCCCCACCGGTGCCTCCAATACGTGGTTGCTCGGCGCGGAAGCTAGTTGGGAGCTAGACCTGTGGGGCCACCTGCGTCACCTGAGTGAATCGGCAGACGCCAGCTTACAAGCCAGTGCTTTTGGTAGGGCCTCGGTCAAGGTCTCCGTTGCCGGCGACGTGGCGCGTATATACCTGCTACTACGTGGTACGCAAGCGCAGATCACCATTACTGAAGAGAATCGCCAGATCGCCGAACACCTGGTGAAGTTGGCCGATAGCCGTCTGCAGAACGGCGTGGCGACCCGCTTTGATGCAGCATCGTCTCGCGCCGATGTAGCGACCATCGAGGCACGCCTGTCGCAACTCCACCAGCAGCGCGACGCCTTGATGAACGCACTTGCACTCCTTCTAGGCAAGCCGCCGCGGGAACTGGATGCGCGCCTGGGCAGCGCCGCCCTGCCCTCCGTGCCGCAGCATCTGCCCGTCGGTGTGCCTTCCGAACTGGCTCACGATCGCCCGGATATCCTTCAAGCCGAAGCTCGTTTACGCGCGGCGGTCGCCGACATCGGCGCGGCAAAAGCGGATTTCTATCCCCGCATCAGCCTGACAGGAAATCTCGGCGTGCAAGCGTTCGACCGGACCGACCTGGGGAGTTGGAGCTCGCGACAGTTTGCCTTCGGTCCGACACTTTATCTACCGATCTTTCAGGGCGGGCGACTCGAGCGCAATCTCGAGCTGAGTGAGGCTCGGCATCGCCTAGCAGGCATCGCGTATCAGCAGACGGTCCTGAAAGCTTGGCACGAGGTTGACGATGCGCTCAATGCCTACACCACTGAACTAAAACGGCAGGAGCAACTTCAAGAAGCACTGACGCAAAACCAGACCGCACTCGAGGTGGCGCAACGCGGATATCAGCAAGGCACAGCCGACTTCACCTCTGTCTTGGTGGCTAGACGTTCGCTGCTGGCCAGTCAGGCCGAGCTGATCGATTGCGCAACAGCGTCCGCGTTGTCAGTCGTGTCACTTTATCGAGCATTGGGTGGTGGCTGGTCGCCTGAGTTGCTGACAGCGTCGGCGGTTGGAGGGGAGCGATCATGACGGCCGCTGCAACCGCCCAAGCAGGGGAACCAGGCAGCCCGCCGCCAGCTGCGCTACCTGGGCCCGTATTTGGTTTTCGCATGTCTATGGGCCTGCTCGGCGTCTTGTTGGCAGCCATGGTGGCGGGGCTGAACAGTCGCGTCCCCGGCCTAGTCCTAGCTGATTTACAGGGCGTCCTGGGGTTTGCCCACGACGATGGCTCTTGGCTAAGTACCGCCTACGCTGCCGGGGAACTTGTGGCCATGCCCTTTGCGTCCTGGTTCGCCATCACCTTTTCGCTACGGCGCTTCCACTTAGCCATGTTGTCAGGGGCACTAGCGCTGGCAGCGCTCATGCCTTTCGTGCGCGAACTACATCTGCTGCTTGTTCTGCGTGCGCTCCAAGGCCTCTTCTCCGGTGCGCTGATTCCGCTGCTGATGATGTGTGCGCTGCGCTTCCTTCCTATGTCCCTCCGACTGCATGGCTTGGCGCTCTACGCGTTGACCTCGACCTTCTCGCCAAACATCGCGCTCTGGCTGGCGACGCTGGCCATCGATCGCTTAGGCGATTGGCGTTGGGTCTACTGGCACGTGATCCCCATCGGCGTAGTGGCGATGGCGCTGGTGGCCTGGGGTTTGCCGAAGATGCCCACGGCGTTACCACGCTTGAGGGAGGCCGACTGGGTTGGCTTGACGCTCGGCGTTCCTGGCTTAGCGTTGCTCGTCGTGGGTCTGGACCAAGGGGTGCGCCTGGACTGGTTCCATTCCCCGGCTATGACCGCGGCGTTGCTCGCTGGAACCATGCTCACCGGGTTGTTCATGGCATGCGAATGGCGACATCCTGCACCGTTCATCAAACTGCAGATGCTCCAGCGCCGCAATCTGGGGCTGGGTTTCAGCGTGTTCGTCCTGCTGCTGCTCATTGGCGCGACCGCGGTCACTTTGCCCGCCAATGTACTGGGGCAGCTGCAGGGCTTTCGTTTGGAGCAAAGCGCGGCCATTGGTCTGATCGTCGGGCTGCCGCAGCTGGTGCTGGGCTCGTGCGTGGCGGGGCTGCTTTATCAACGTTGGATAGACGCCCGCCATATCTTTGCTGCGGGACTCGTCTGCCTTGCGGCCGCCTGCTGGTTGGGAAGCCTTATTACCAGCGAATGGATGGTGGCGCAGTTCGTTAGTCCGGAGATCCTGTACACGCTCGGATTGCCGATGACGATCGTTCCCCTGCTCTTCCTGATCACAAGCGTCGTGCAGCCGCAGGAAGGCCCCTATGTGTCGGGCATCGTCAACGTGTTCCGCGCGCTCAGCGCGACGCTTGGCGGTGCCATAGTCGGCCAACTTTCGTCCGTGCGCAGCCGCTTTCACGCCGAAATGCTACTCGACGAGGCAGGCCGTCTGGCCGCCCGAATGCCCTCGGACGACCCACGCTGGGCATCTGTGGGGGCCACCATCGCGCAGCAAGCCGGCGTGCTGGCTACTGCAGATGTCTATCGCGCTTTCGGGTTACTCGCCCTCGTACTGATTCCTGTCGTACTGAACCTCCAGCACGTCCCGGCACCCACAACACCCACCACCCCACCCCCTCCACCTTCTGCCGCTCCTTCGGCAAGCGCAGCCTCCTGACCCCTCTCTTTCTCAGTACGCGGCATCCTATGGCTACCAACACTCGCTTTCGCATCATGATCGGCGTTATCACCGCCTTCGCGCTGGCAGGCGCTTTCATGATCCTGAATCACTCCGAATCGACTGCGTCAGAGCAAGGCACGGATGATGCCTACGTGCAGGCCGACTCCACCGTCATCGCCCCCCAAGTGGCTGGTGTCATTACCCGCCTGGCGGTGGAAGACAACCAGGACGTCCACGCCGGCGCGCTCCTCTTGAACATCGACGAACGCGATCTGCGCATCGCTACCGTTAATGCGAAGGCGACGGCAGACAGCCTGCAGGGCCAGCTCGATCAGCAGCAAAGCTTGATTGCGGAAGCCCGCGCAACGGTCGCGGCCTCCGCTGCCAACCTAAAGCTCGCCGAGGCCAATCGGAACCGCTTCACAAACCTCGCTCGTGATGGCTCTGGCACCATCCTGGCCCGCCAACAAGCGGATGCCGCATGGGATATCCAGCAGGCCACGCTAGAACGCGACCGCGCTGGGCTACGAGCAGCGGAACAGCAAGTGGCTATTCTCCAGGCCAATCTGGACAAGGCTAAGGCCACGAAGGCGGATGCTGATCTGAAGCTGTCCTATGCCACGATCGTTGCGCCGGTCAGCGGTATCGTGGCCCAACGTAGGGCCCGTGTCGGTGCATACACTCGTGTAGGCGAGCCGCTACTGACCCTGGTGCCGCTCGATGCGGTCTATGTGGAGGCGAATTTCCGTGAAACGCAACTTGCCCGCATGCGAGTCGGCCAGTCAGTGGACATCACCGTCGATGCCTTGCCCGGAGCGCACCTCAAGGGCTCGGTGGAGAGTTTGGGTCCGGCCAGCGGCGTAAGCTTCTCTGCCGTGCCTGCCCATAACGCCACCGGGAACTTCACCAAGATTGTGCAACGCCTACCAGTGCGCATTCGTCTGGACCCGAACCAGGATGACATCCGCCGGCTGCGCGTAGGCATGTCGGTCCGCCCCAACATCAGCGTCGACCCCAGCTGATACGTCGCCCCTCCGAGCCACTTCGGGGTGGCTCGGATCCCTTTGCCTTTTGGAAGCTAAACTCAGCCGGCCGGCCGGCCTGCTAGATGCGCGAATTCCCGCACGCTGCAGAACTCGAACTTTGCTGCTCAATCCAAAAATCGCAGAAGGGATGAGTTAGCTCCAATGGCACGCAAATCGCATACCCTTATCGTCACAGACTGCCAGCAGGGCCTGTCGTTTTGTGATGGCCACCACTAGCTGGGCCAGCTCCTTAGGGTTGCGTTGTACGTGGATGCGGACAATGCATTCGCCATCGTTTTCGCAGCACTGTGCGGACTCGAGCTCGCAGTTGATATAGCGCAGTACGACGTACTGGCCGTTGATCATCGCGAGTTCGACCCGCAATGCACTTTTTTGGCGCAGCGTCCCTGCGCACAAGAGCTCGGCGATGCGCCGCCCGCCGACGATCTGCTTGGACAAGGCCGTGACGTGACCGCCGTCATCGTCCATGAGCATCGCCTCATCGGCAAGCATTGACGCCAACCCCGCAAGGTCGCCTTGAGCGAGGGCGTGGGCGAAGCTGAGCATCAGCTTCTGGTGGGCCTCGCTGGGCACGCGACCCACTGGGCGTCCTTCACGCAGCAGTGTCTTGGCCCGTTGCACGAGTTGACCACAGGCGGCCTCGCTCTTTCCGAGCAACCCGGCCACCTCGTCGTAGCCAAAGTCGAACAGCTCACGCAGCAGGAACGCGGCGCGGACGTCGGGCGGCAGCTCTTCAAGCGCGGTCAGAAATGTCAAGGAGACTTCGCGGGAAAACGCTTCGATCTCTTGAGGCGCCGCGGGCGGCTCAGCGAGCACGGGCTCCGGGTGCCAAATGCCGACGCATGGCTGTCTAGGCACTTTGGCCGCACGCAGGCGGTCGATTGAAATTCGGGTGGTGGTCGCCACCAGCCACCCTTCGGCGTTGCTGATGCTAGCTTTGTCCGCTTCGAGCCAGCGCAGCCAGGCGTGCTGCACAATGTCCTCGGATTCCGAAACGGAACCAAGCATGCGGTAGGCGATGCCCTGCAGCCTGGGGCGCAGGTGGTAAAAGGTGGCGGTTGCGATGTCCATGTACCGAAGACGTTTGCACAGGCACGTTTGTGACAGACAACGCCAGCCGGTGCAGGATATGTCCTTCCTGCGCCGACCTGGCGCGACTGATTCCGACCCGCCACGTCGAATGGCGGACGCCCGTCGCATAGCGGCCCGAAGCGGCTCCGCGAAAGCTCAGTGCACCAGCGTCAGCACCGGCTTGTTTTGGTCCTTTAGCAGAAACACTACAAACTTCGCCGGCTGGGTAAGGCTTGCGTTGCGGCCAACCGTGTGGATGTCGTCCGGCCCTTCGTAAAAGGTCTGTCCGGGCCCCAGCGTCACTTCCTTGCCACCCTTCAGCCCCATCACGATGGAGCCTTCGAGTACGTAAACGAAGGCATGGGCGTCATGGCGATGAACCGGATCGGCAGAGCCAGGCGGGTACGTCACGAGGATCATTTTCCCTTCCTTGCCTGGGTAGTCCTTGAGGGCCTTGGTCATGAGCTCTGCGACCTGTGCTTGGGCCGCGGTCGAAGCACTCTGGGCTAAAGCCAGTGGTGCGATGGTTACGGAGCAACCGAGCAAGCACAGCAGGCCGATTGTCTTGAACATGCGCATACGTTGTCTCCTCAGGAAAGGCCCGCGCGCTCGGCGTCGGGCGTCGAAGCAACAATCGGCAGGCGCGATCGTGCCAACCACTTGTTATGCCAGCCCGGTCTTGTCGAGTCCGTATTTCTTATCGGCTTTCACAAACGGCGTAACTGAAGCGTCCTTCGGGCAAAGGCAGACTGTTTTCAGCATTCGGTACATTCCAGTAAGGAGTGATATGGCAATGTTTCCGATGCGCGACGAATCAGTTTTTATCCAAAATATTGATGCCCTCCTGCAAGGTCGCTGTAAAGTGGTCGCCGAGCGCGAAGCAGATATTACTATTGGCCTATTGTTTGTTGGCCGCGCCAAGGGCTTCAGTACGACTTTGGACACGCCCTGAGTGGCGACGTGCCACCGTGCGCGCTGGTGCTGAAGGTCACGACGCATGATGACCCAGCGGCTGTCCCTGGCACTACGCAATAAGCACTCGCTTGCGGACTTCGCGTGATGCCGTCGCTTTCCTGCGACGCCATCGATCGTTTCGCCGAGCCAACACCGCGAGACATCCGGCGGCGGAAGGACTCTCGCCGATTACGCCGAGCATGAACTCGAGACGCGCCCATAACGTCAACGCAAAGTGGAGAATTCCCATGAAATTCGTTGTTATTGGTGGCACCGGACTTATTGGTAGCAAAGTCGTCGAGCGCCTGCGCAAACACAATCACGAGGTTGTTCCCGCAGCGCCGTCCACGGGGGTCAATACCATCACCGGCGAAGGACTGAACGAGGCGATGGCGGGCACGGACGTTGTGGTGGATTTGTCCAATTCCCCCTCGTTCGAGGATAAGGCCGTTCTCGACTTTTTTGAGACGTCGGGACGAAACCTTGCCGCCGCAGAGACAAATGCTGGTGTGAAACATCACGTAGCTCTTTCAGTGGTTGGCACCGGTCGTCCATTGCTCGCGTCGAGCGGATACTTCCGCGCCAAAATGGCCCAGGAGCAACTGATACGCGCTGCCGGTATTCCCTACACCATTGTCCACGCAACCCAGTTTTTTGAGTTCCTTGGCGGCATCGCCGAGTCCGGTGGCCCGGGACAGGAGATCCGCATTTCGAGCGGGCTAATGCAGCCCATTGCCTCTGACGACGTCGCTGATGCGGTCGCCGACTACGCGCTTGGTCCGGCGGTCAACGGCATTGTGGAAATTGCCGGCCCCGAGAAGGCTCCGATGGCTGAGCTGGTACAGCGCTTCCTCTCCGCTAAAGCAGATCCGCGCAAGGTCATCCCCGACCCGAAGGCACCTTATTTTGGCGCCGTGCTGGAGCCGGACTCCCTGCTGCCAGGCGGCGTCGCGCGCTTGGGCAAGCAGGACTTCAAAACCTGGTTTGCTCGCTTGGCGTAAACCAACCGAGGAGCGGCGGGTTGAAACTTCCTACGTGGGCGCGGCCAGGCCGCGGTCGCGCACATTTGTGCTCGAACGGGCGGCGCATATTTTCGATAACATGCGCTGCCTAGCATCGAAGCCCAAGGCGTCGGAATGCTTTCGGACTTGATGACCTGGTCCTGCTTTCACCCAACAAGCGGTCAGTATTCCCAAGCGGACGGGACCCAACGGAAGACATTGCCCGCGGCCGCCACCCGCCCAACGGCCGGGAACGGCAAGTGAGCGGCCACCACGAGCTCACCAGTCGCCGCCAGCTCGCGCAAAAGACGGATCCTCACACGGATCGCCTCCTCGGGGTCGTGGTCGAAGGCGTTGTGCCAGTCTGGGTGTTCGAAATGGTTCGGGAACACGGAATCGCCAAGGAACGTCAGCCGGTCACCACCTGACACCAAACGGACGACGCTGTGTCCGAGGGTGTGTCCACCCGTGCAACAGGCGACCACCCCCGGCGCCACCTCGTACTCCGCCCCAAATGGCCGTAGCTGACCGCGGTAAATATCGACGAACCGCTCTTCAGCCGACTGAAGCACATCCGGGAACCCGCCAAAAGTGTTGCGGGAGAAATCGGGCGATGCCCAAAACTCGACCTCCGCAGCGGCCAGGTGGATCGGTGCGTCCGGACGCAATCGACTCCTCAGACTGTCGGCGAGCAGCCCGCCAACGTGGTCCACGTGCAGGTGGGTGAGCACCACGTCGGTCAGGGATGCGGGTCCGAAGCCGGCGGCATCAAGTCGCGCGGCCAACCGCCCGACTCCCGGGGAGTCGGGGAACTCCATCCCGGTCCCGGAATCGATGAGTACGGTTCGGTCGCCGCTGCGCACCACGAGCACGTTCAGCGGCCATAAGTAGACGTCCGGCGGCAGGAGTCTGTCGTTCAACCATGCCGCCAGGGCGGCTGGGTCGGCATTGGTGGCCAACGTCGCGGCTGGTAGCGAAAAGACCCCATCGCTGATCACCAGCACTTCTATGTCGCCGACCCGCAGTGCATATCGCGACGGCACCAGTTCGCTGGGCCCTGGCCTATGGGGATGAGAGGTGATGTCCAAGCTCATGCTTGTCTCCTCCTGGTAACCGCCTTACCAGCAGATGCCTCGTCTGCTCCCCCGCTAGCGGAAACGCAATTGTCGCGCAGGTCTTTTATCCCAGACAAGTGCCGCGTCCCCCTTCTCTCCGCCACTGAAGAATTTGTGTAACCCGAGCGCGGCGGCATGCGTTCGTGTCTACGTCGAGGAGGCTGCTGTACTCTTGGGGAACTTATTCATAGCGTGCAGGACGGCCGCCTCGAGCGAGTTCACGATGTCATTTACGTCGGGGCCGACGACTGCCAGCGCCTCCCTTGACGCCGATGGTTCCGTAAGCAGTGCAGCAACAATATATGCGTCGGGAAACCGCCCGCGCAGGTCGACTGCCACGCCATGGATGTGCTGCTCCCTGCTCAGATCAGTGCTAATGATAAAGAGCATTGAAACGGCATTTGGCGTCAGATCCGGATGCGGCTCGGCCTCGAAGGCGGCGAAATCATCGGTGGACAGATGCCGCGCATCAATATGCTGGTCACGCAGAATGCGGGTAAGGAGTTCCGTAGCCAGATCATCGGCGAGCGATCCAAAGCCCACGCAAAGCACTACCGACTGCCGAGCCACCGACAGCGGTCCCTGCCAGCGACCGCTGACGTCCTCGCGTTGCCGACGTAGTTGTCGCCCGATGCTTGTTTCGTCGAGAACCGATGCCCCGCGATGCCGGCGGGTCAGTTTGCGGCCCTCCGTGCCAAGCTTCTCAACGACCGTCACTATGACTTCTCGAACGCCAGCCTGCTGTTCTCGGCTGATGACCCCACGCGCCAGATCCGAGCGGGCGAGCTCCAGTGCCGGCGTAAGAACCGCATCGCAATAGACGACAAAAGACTTACGCTTCAGGAAGGCGCGCGCTTCCACCACAATTTCGTCAGCATCGCCGGAAAGAGCACGTTGGTAGAGCCTCTGCTGCATCGTCAATGCCGGCGTGTCGCCCAGTAGGACACTTATTGAATTCAGTGCCTTGACGTATCGCCCAGTGACGACGAGACACAGCGTCAATGGTGTGGACATGATCAACCCGATCGGCCCCCACAGCCAGCCCCAGTAAATCGCTGCCACGACGACGGCCAATGGCGACAAGCCTGTGGTGTGACCGTAGAGAAAGGGTTCAACCAGCTGGGACACGACTGCTTCAACAATGGCATATAACGCCAGGGTCTGAAGCAGCATCGACCAACCCGGAGCCACGGCCGCCGCAAACAGCGCGCTGATCACGGCCACGACCCACACACCCACATACGGCACGAATCTCAACGTTGCTGTGAGAACACCCCAAAGCGGCGCGCTGGGTACGCCGATGAGCGTCAAACCCAACCAAATCGCCAAGCCAACCCCGAAATTGACCGAGAAAGTTGAGATATAGAATCGCGACAATCGAGCACATGCGTCATTGATCGCTGCGGTGGTTGCACGCAGGTCCGAACCGCTTACGAGTCGGATGAAGCGATCGCGCAAGGATTCATGCTCAAGCAAAACGAAGATCAGAACGACCAACACGATGCCCGCTGTCTGCAGTGGAGTCCATGCCGAGCAAAGGATGCGCGTCAGGACCGCCATTGGAGCGCTCGACGCCCCCGCGTACGGTGGAGCCACGTTAGTTGCAGTCGACGCCAAGCTCGATCGCGCGATACCGGGATCCATGGGCAGACGGGTACTTCGGTCGTCAGACTGATTGACCACCTCGCCGAATTTTCCTTGCATCGTCTCTATCCGCCCGACGGTGATGGCGCGCAACGTCTGAACTTTCGCGTGAATGGTAGTTTCGTACCTGGGCAGGCTTCGCGCCATATGAACGACCTGCAAGCCAACAACGGCTACCGACCCTGTCATGACAAGAGCCAGACACAGCACAGCGACAAACACCGATGCACCGTGCCCCAGGCCAACCCGCCGGAGGAGACGAATCCATGGCGCCACAAGTAGACTAAGGAACAAAGCAAGGACAATCGGAACCAGCACTTCCTTTCCGAAGTACAACAGCGCCAACACGGTCGCGTGAGCGATTATGGTGATCGGACGCTGAGATGCCGAGGTCGTTGGCAATCCATGAGAATCTTGAGCCATGGGAAAATCTCCTTCGCCAAGTAGCTCTTGATCTTGAAGAGCATTGCGCCAACACCACGGGCCAAGTGAAAGCACGATGTCAGGCTATTCACGGGACCGCGATGAAATGCCCGCTGCAGATCACCAGATCAATGTCGGTCTTCGGTCTCGAAGAGCCAATGCAACACTTACTTTCTGCGTAAGGAAAATGCGCGTTAGAACCTCGAGCCCCTGATGCGCGCCGCACGATAACTCGAGCGGCGCGCATCAAACGGTTTCTCGCTTGTTCGAGCCCGACCGACGAGGCTAACGACTCGATACTGCATGGCGAGGGATCCTGCCGCGCCCTCCTCGATCCGTGGGTCCCTTGGGACTTGAAAGCCATTCTCGGTCGATCGACTACGAACTGCCCACGTCGGGGACGGGGCAGCCTCGTTAGTCGTCCGCTACTTGCTCAAGTTATCCCTCAGGAAATCCGCGCCTTGCTGGACCGCTGCCTTTGAAGCGGGCGCGTTCGCAATCGGGTTTAGCAGCATGAAATCGTGAATGGTTCCATCGTAGCGAACGGCGGTAACGCGGACGCCAGCCTCAGCCAGGTGGCGCGCATAGGCCTCACCCTCATCACGAAGCACATCGTTCTCGTCGGTCATGACCAGCGCGTTTGGCAATCCACTCAACTGCTCCTTGGTCGCGTTGATGGGCGAAACGTGTATATCCTTCCTCAATGCGACGTCTGGCAGATAGGCATTCCAGAACCAGTTCATGGCCTTCGCGGTGAGCCACGGACCATCCGCGAATGCACCGTACGATGGAGTCGTCATGCTCGCGTCGGTCACCGGATAGAACATGGCCTGCGCTCGAAGCGATGGGCCTTTTCGTTCTTTGGCGAGGAGCGCGACGACCGCGACCGCGTTGCCACCGACACTCTCGCCAGCAATGGCAAGGCGGGAAGAATCGATATCGAACTCGCCCGCATGTTCGGCGACGTACTTAAGGACGGCATAGTCTTCTTCGATCGCAACTGGATAGTGCGCCTCGGGTGAGCGGTCATACTCTACGAAAACGAAGGTTGCGCCTGTCCCTACGGCCAGATCGCGAACCAGGCGCTCATGCGTACCGAAGTCGCCAAGAATCCAACCACCACCATGGAAATACACAACGCCAGGAAGAACGCCCTTAGCGCCATGCGGCCTAACGACTACGATGTTTGTGCGACCTTTAGGGCCGACGGCGATGGTGCGATGAATCACATCGGCGTCCGGCATGTGCACCGGACCGGATGACTGCACGCTCACGAGGACCCTGCGCGCCGCTTCGGGAGCGAGCGTATACAGTGGCGGGCCGCCTGCGGCTGACAGACCATCAATGAATTTTTGCGTGCTTGGCTCAAGGAGGGCATCCGACGCCATCGCTGAGCCGAAGGACGCGCCAACTAGCGCCGCGCTAAAAATACTCTTGCTGAATCGATTCATGATTTACTCCTTGATTACTGAGGGTGATTTGATGCTGATCAGCAGGCGCGCGCTTCTACAGAGGCGGGCGACTTCGTCCCGGTGGTACGGCATATACGCAAACTGTTCGATGGTCAGTGTCCCTGGAGCTTGGCAACGACCTCGTCGGTCGTCATGACCCCGTTCGCGATGTAGCGAAAGTTGATCAATGCACTGCCGTATCCGTCGCCGTCCGGCAGCTTCGGACCGGCGACTGCATCGCGCACGACCACCACTTCGAAACCACGTTCGAGGAACTCACGCAGGTGCGACTCGACGCAGAGGTTGGACGCCATCCCGGCCAGAACGATCTTGTCAATCCGCTGCTTGCGAAGCTGGAGCATCAGGTCGTTACTTTGTGGACCGTATAGCTTGTGCGGCGAAGCGACGATGGTCTTGCCATCTTCGATATAGGACTTGAACTCCGGCATAAAATCTGCGCCCGAGCCGCGGAAACCGTCTAGAGTCAGCGCACCCTTGCGATCGAACAGGCCCAGCTTGTGTTGCACGGTCTCCACAGGCGCTTCGAACTGCCAGTGATGGTCGTGCGGATAGTAGTAGTGTGGCGAGATCGCGACTGTCACCCCCGCCTGCTTGAACGCGGCGAAAAGTTTGCTCAGGTGCGGAACGAGATTCTGTTCCGTCACGCTTTGGCCAAAGACCGGCCAACCCGCACCCTTCGAACTCATGAAGTCGATCTGCGGGTCGATGACGACCAGGGCGGTTCGACTTGCATCCCACTGGAACGTCGACGCGGGAAGCGCTGGCTTGTCTGGATCGGTGTAGGGATTGTCTGTGGCGATCGCTACGGTTGGCGCCACCAGGGCGGCGGCCAGCAATGCGACGCACGAGAGAAGTTTGCGAGACGTGTTCCGGAAGTCCATGGTCAGATCCTCAAAGGTAGGCCGGGGGCTGGCGGCCCCTTTGGCTGGAGACATGCAAGGAAAGCGCGCCTTTTCGGAAAGGACGGCGCCCGTCATTGGCGGTTCGGCACCCTGGCGGCTATTCGGCTAGCCTTCTCTTCGGGCTCGAATCAGAGAGCGCGTTCTCGAAGCACCTCATTCTCACTAGGGCGCGCCGTCGCGGATGGATCACCGGAACGAGATACAAAAAGATCCCGCCAACAAAGGAGTCCCGGCCGATTTGAAGCTTCAACCACCCTCACGACCACACGAATGTTGAGCGGGGTCAGCGAATTTCTTCGCTCTCATTCGGCGGGGAAGACTGCGACCTGAGTCGGTGAGATCCATATCAGTTGCCACCTCGCATTGCCTCCTCATATCAGCGCCACTATTGATTTCCTCGACCATCAGGGCGCCTGCCAACGACCGAGTCTTATGCCCAATAGAGCCATTGTTTCTCCGCGATTTGGTTCGCGAAGCGATCCGTTTGAAATGTGTCGAAATTGAAAGCTAAAGCGATTGCCCTGCCACCCGAAGGAGCTGACGAACTCGTAAGGGCTGCTCAAGGCCATCGTCCTGCCACTATGAAGAGCGGGCTGGAAGCTGAAGAACAGCGAATGAAACCAGTCGCCCTCTGTGCCGTAACGAAGACGCACACCTCCAGCGACCAGCCAGACTGCGTCTGTGGTGGTGCAATTGGCCCGTTGGTAACGTTCCATGTCACGACCATCGATCCAGCCCGCACTTATTTGTGGAGCCCAGCTGAAGCGAGTTGAGCCAATGGAACCGCCCGAAAAGACCTTTTCGGCAAATACTGTCGTCGCGCCGTTGCTATCCATGTAGCTTCGGCCAACCTGCAGTTCAACTCGTGGATCTGCCATGCTTTCAGTCACCACCATGGCAAAGCAAATCGCAACGCCTCTTCGTACGTACGTCTTTAGTGGCTGAAGCGGAAAGGAATGATATTCGCTCGACATTATTTCGGCCGTCTTGACTGCTACCGGATGTTTATGAAGGAGGCAGAGGAGTAACCCGCCTGGCAATTCATGTGATTGGCATGGGTGACAGCGTAGGCTTGGCCACTGCATGGAGGTAGCCATCAGCGAGTGGTTACTGTGTTGTCCGGTGCGCATCAATAGTCAAAAATATCTAGACGTTAACGCCATTATTTTCGGGGCGAAAATGCAACTAATCCGCACTGTCGGTGGAAGCAGGACGCGGACAGGATGATGCGGTGACAGCAACGCAACATCCGAAGCATTGAATTATTATTTTTCTCAAGCCTATGGGCGAAGCGCTGTGCAGCTCCTTACAAAATGTCGATCTTTTCGTGAACGCGCCGAAACCGAGCACGAAGACGCGGGATATCGCCCCTCTCTTCGTTTAGCTCGGCGGCTTTTTGCTCAGTCCAGCCACGATCGCCCGCCCTGCCCCATTACGCCGTCATCCACACGAACCACGGCGCAAGCAAGCTGACTATTTGCACAAGTGGCGCTGGAGCTTTCTCTCTCATCGGCGGAAGGCACGCTGCGACAACCTAGATGATCGAAACGGGATTAACGGGCCGGATATCATCGAGGTTGTCGAAAACTGCAGCAACCAAGTGACCTACGCACACGTGGCCTGGCGTTCCGATAACGCAATCAAAAGAGCGCTCCTTAACCGAACCCTTCAACAGATCGCGGGTACGTCGGAGATCTCCAAGGCTCACAGACACCAGCTAGCCATGGGAGTCAGACGCGTCGAAATGCGCGCGACACCCAACAGCCGATGGCCCGCAGAAGCGGGCCGATTTCAAATAGCTCGGCCGAAGTTTTTTGTTGCGACAGCAATGGTAAAACCGGGTCGATCTAAAAACGTGCGTAGTTAGGACTAGGCGTTAGCCGGAACGCGTCGCAGGGATGCGGGGCTCGGCGAGACTATGGGGAGACATCGCAGGCGCACGGTGAGCCCGACCGGAGCCCGCTCCCTGATTCTGGCATCGACTTACGATCCTGGTCGCCAGCAGCGAACTCTTAAGATCCGCATGGCTTATCACTCACTGCCTCCTGAAGAAATGCGCGCTTCTGAGTAGGATCTCGTGCGTCGGCGAGCCAATGTGCCACTCATCGCCAGTACCGCAGCTCACTATTTCTTGCCAATCGCCTTCCCGCGAGCGCACAGGCGGGGCAGAACCCCACCACGCCTGTGAAACCGAATCCTACGCACGCCAGTGCGACGACCCAGTTCCACGGATGGGAAATCATGACGATACCAAGCATGGCAGCGATCGCGGCGAGTACGACGCGCGTGATGCGCTCCCCGCTAGGAATGTTTTTCACAAAGAATGCAGTTCTCATAAAAGACATGGCAGCGACTCCTATTTGTTGTATCAGCCGTACGACTCAATGGCGCGTGTCTCAGCGAACAAATATTCAGTTACGTAGTTCGGAGAAGACGCTCATTTGTGCGAATCTCCTCCGCCCTCAGCGGAGGCTCAAGATTCCAAAAGATCGATTAGATTCCGGCGATAAATATGCCCCCAGACATTTTTTAGTACGTAAGATTCGTGCGCGCTTTGTCCGGTGATCCATCCACCCGCCAAATGCTATCCAGTAGGTCCCACACGCTGTCTTCATCGCCATCTGCCAACAACTCGCACGGAGATTTTCCACCGTTGACGCGTTGGTGCGTACATATCCAATGACCAGCTCGCTTTCTGTTGCCAACATTTTCAATTAACGCTAGCGCCAATTTCGGATGCCGATATTCGAGAATATCGATCGCGCTGGAGACCAACTCCTCGCGCCACATCACGACACTCGCGATATCATTTGCGATGTCCTCAAACGTGCTACCTGATTTGTCCACCTTGGTACTCCTTTGCGGCTTCAAAAAGAGAGCAGGAGATTGACCCGCGTTACGATCAGCAGCGCGTGCCATCACGAATGGATCTTAGGAACGAAATCACTATTTCTGCCCGACCCAGCGCCACTAACTGCTCTGCAGTGAGATGTCCCAACTCTGCTATTGGTGTCGTCCTGTACCACTCCGTGACGGCGGCCGGCCTTGACTCTATTTCGGCGGCCACTCGTAGCACCGCCAGGGCTACGGGTATCAGAGTGAACAGGGTGCTGTAGCTGTGTTCGCCAACAGGCGATATCAGTTTGTCGGATGGGTCCGCTGCGTAGGCCGCCACCACAAGCAAACGCAGCGATGACTTAGCGATAGGTTTGTTCAAAGACATGCCAGTCATAACAACACGCTCCCGCCAACAATGGCATTCGCGAACGATTCACCGGCCCCGGCAAAAATAAGCGCCGATTGAAGTCTCGAAGACGGCTGACTCAATCTGAGTGGTCGCTGGCGTTGAACAAAGCGTAGTTTTGACCACGATGTGGCGGTAGGTCCGCTCTTGTATTCGCAGTGTTGCGGAGCGCGCACCAATCCCCGATGTGACGCGCACGCACCGCCATGGCGCCGCGACGACAGGGCGTGGAGATACCTGAATTCCAGCTAGATCAAGCGCGCTTTCGTTAGCGTGAACCAGCTGGCCATATCCGATTGCCCGCATTGGTTCTCAAACGGAAACATAGTGACGTCTCGTGAGGACCTACTGTTCAACAACGTCTAAGCTCAAGATGTCAGCCATTAGTTCCCCCGGGCGCGGGCTCGCTCGTCATAGGTTTGCGAGGTTTTGCTGGTAACGCTATGGCATCTGGGTGACGGAACCACCCACGGTCCAGCGAAAACCAGGCGATAGGTGAAGATCACCGTTGCATGGCCTGCTGCTCGTATGGTCGCGGTGCCACAGCGGGTTCCTCGCGCAGCGAGTTACGCCCTGTCGGATCCAATCGCACCGCCAAAGCCCTTGTGGGCTTCTGCCGATTGGTCGAGCTATCCGATGAATTTGTCAGGCGCTATCCGAAATAGGCTTATGAAACAGAGATCAACTCCTAGCCACGCACTGGCTACCTCCACCACGATAGGGTCAACGTTCCCAAGGCGCCTGATCGCCAACGTTGCCGTCCCGAATACACCGCTGGTATCCCGCGCCATCGAATATGTTCGCGATTATTCCGAACCCTACCTTTTCAACCATGTGATGCGCTCGTGGCTCTTCGCCGCCACGCTCGCCGAGTTTCGGGGGGTGCCATACGATCCGGAAGTACTTGCCGTGTCCTTGCTCTTACATGACCTCGGTCTGGCTGAAGCATTCAGCGGTCCGCTTCGATTCGAAGTAGAGAGCGCAAATGCCGCCCGAGCATTTGCCCGCAAGGAAGGTCTGGACGAGCGGCGAGCGCAGCTTATTTGGGACAGCGTCGCACTGAACTCCACGCCATCGATAGGACTCCACAAAGAATCAGAGGTGGCACTTTGCACGATGGGCATTGGCGTCGACTGGGGCGGCGGGTGGTGCTACGACTCCATCGATGATCATCGGATGAAATCTATAGTTGAAGCTTTTCCACGATTGAAAATGAAGGAACGCTTCACACGGACTATTTGCGGGATTGTTGAGTCACGACCTGAGACGACATATGACAACTTTGCGCGAGATTTTGGTGAGCGATTTATCCCCGGCTACCGTCGACCGTCACTCGTTGACTCATTGCTCAATTCTCCGTTTGAAGAGTAGGTGTGACTACCCGCATCTCGAAGACCCACGTTCCCGTCATGCATCGCGGCTGTAAGCCGAAGCCACCTCTTACCGGTCCCGCCCGAAACACAGAGTGACCGCTATTTGGCGGTACAGAACGGGCAACGTACGGGCGCACTGGATGGATCTTCTGAATCGAACTATGAGTACTTTCCGGTTTTACCCAAAGTGGAATGGTGGACTTTACTGCACCGGTCCAGGAGGCACGCTTGAGCTCGAGCTACCCATGGTCATTGCCACGGCTTACCTACCCACTGAGGAGTCCTGGTTGATTGACGCGCCTCATTGGGCAAGGGACAAGTGGCCAGTACTTAGACACGAGCTGGAAGCCTGGTGCCATAAGAACAGGGTCAACTTCATCATTGACTCGGTGGCCAGAATTTACTGATTACGCCGCGCCACTTTGAAATTACGCAGACCAGCTTATGGAGCGCCAATCGCATGGCGAAAGCGATTTCCAAGGATCGCTACAAGCATTGGACGGACCCACCCTTTCGGTCTGATATCAACCCCTCGCCTTCCGTACATATCCCTCGCACGATGAGATTGGAGTTGGAGCTATGAGTACATTCACCACCAAAGATGGAACCGAGATCTATTACAAGGACTGGGGCGACGGTCCAGTCGTCACATTCTCTCACGGCTGGCCATTAACCGCGGACGCGTGGGACGGTCAAATGCTCTTTCTTGCGCAGAATGGTTTTCGTGTCATCGCGCACGACCGTCGCGGTCACGGACGTTCCAGCCAGGCGACTCATGGAAATGATATGAATGGCTATGCTGACGATCTTGCGGCTCTCGTCGAAGAGCTCGATCTGAGAGATGTCACCATGGTCGGTCATTCCACCGGCGGCGGCGAGGTGGCTCGCTACATCGCCCGACATGGCACCAGCCGCGTGGCCAAGGCCATCCTTATAGGTGCGGTTCCACCGATCATGGTTCAGACAAATGCGAATCCCGACGGCATTCCTCTGAACGTATTTAACGAGATGCGCAGCACAATCAGCCGGGATAGATCGCAGTTCTACGAAGATCTCTCGCTACCGTTCTACGGCGCGAACCGTCCGGGATCGAAGGTCTCGCCGGGAACGCTCCGGCAGTTCTGGACGTGGAGCATGCAGGCCGGCCTGAAGAATGCCTATGAGTGCATCAAGGCATTTTCCGAAACGGACTTCTCGGATGACCTTGCCAAGTTCGATATCCCCACTTTGATTCTTCACGGTGAGGACGACCAGATCGTACCGATCAAGGAGTCGGCCCTGAAATCCATGACCCTCATCAAGGGAGCCAAAGCCATCTTCTATCCAGGTGCGCCCCACGGCATGACGACGACGCACCAGAATCAGGTCAACGCGGACCTGCTCGCCTTCCTTAAGACCTGATCGCAACCGGTCACCATGTCAGCGGCGCGGGCGGCATCTCAGTTATGTCGCCTGCCCTACCCGTGTAGTGGTTACCCTCTTTGCGTTACGCGACCGCATCCAAAGAGAGGCGAGAAACTGCACTCCATGCCAGGTCCTCAAATGCACTGAATTTTATCGGATTGAGCGTCGATTTTCCCCATGTCTCCGTGCTAAGCAAGTCCTTCCATCGCCGGCGAAGACATAAATTGTGCTGACATCGATTTCCTGGCAAGTGGAAGCCACACGGTGAATTTCGCACCCCGCCCCAGTCCCTCCGACAGGACGCTTATGCGCCCAGCGTGAGCTTTTACCAGCTCGTTGACTACCGCCAGACCAATACCAAGTCCATCGGTGGTGGAAGGATGCGCTCCTAACTCCTGATCAAACATGCTGAACACATGCGGGAGGAATTCTCGCGATATGCCGACGCCATCATCGGCCACTGCAATCTTTGCAAAGCCATCATCCGCTCCAACGCAAACATGGATGCGTCCTCCTGACTCACTGAACTTGATTGCGTTGTGCAGGAGATTCGAGACGATCTGTTCCATTCTCACCGGATCGCCTATGCATCCGTAATCGGATCCTTCGATGTCAACGATGATGCTTCTGTCGGGTGCAGATTCCGCCATTGCGGCCGACACGTCACGCACCAACTCATCGACATTGACAAGAATGGGTTCGAGCCTGATCTTTCCAGCTCTGGCCCGAGATAGCTCGAGGAGATCGTCGACGATCCTTGTCATTCGCCGGGTGGCGCCACGCAAATCTCGAAGATCTTCACGAGTCCGTTGTTCTCGCGCGTCATCCGAAACCTCCAGAAGCCGTTCGATCACCATAAGAATCATGGTTAAGGGCTGCTTAAGTTCGTGGGATATCAAGGCGATACATCGGTCTTTGTATGCGTCGGCGTTCAATGCCTCGTCACAGCGAACTTCCTGTGCAATCAGTCGCGATAGCAAAGCATCAAATCGTTCCCGAATCTCGGTCACATTGCATAGGAACAACGCGCGCCTTCCAGACCCATCGACTTCTGCGCCGAGGATAGACATCCTTGCCATGCAAAAGACCCGCCGACCGGATCTGTGGCGATACCACCTTGAGTGCCCGTTGTCGAAAAACGGGTCTAGTGAGGATTCCGCGGCTTCAGATGACGCGGAGGAGTCAACCACGGCCAGCATGGATCGACCGATCATGTCGCATGCGTTATAGCCGAACATATCCTGCGCCCCCGCATTCCACGCCAGGATCATGCCGTCGTGGTCGGTGATGATGATCGCCACGGATCTTGAGGAAGCGGCAGCAACCCCCCACTGGGTTCCTGGGTCGGCCAATGCTCTTGGCCCAATCTGTGGCGTTGTCAGATCCGTCATATAAGCCCTAAGACTCTTGTCCATTGACAGGCAAGCCTTCACGGTTAGCGAGGCCGGCGTCTTAATAATCAGGTTCATGCTATGCGACTGACGTCTGCCCTGATAGAGACTGACGATTGATCTCTCCGTTGATCGGGACGCAACAATGGGCGGTGCTTTAAGAGGTAAGCAAACCACGAAGCGCGGTGGAAAGTCGCTTTCCATATCACGCGAAGCGGGTGCTTTCGCACGTCACTGGTGCTGCGATGGAAACACAGTAACGCTTCGCGGGGGCCTACAACGAACAGGTGCCTAAGGTCAGGATGTTCATCGCCTCCCACCAAGGTGACACCATGAGCAAGCTTACGACGTCTTTCGGCGCACCAGTCGCTGACGACAACAACACGATGACCGCCGGACCACGCGGACCGGCGCTTCTCCAAGACGTCTGGTTTCTTGAGAAGATCGCGCATTTCGATCGCGAGGTGATTCCAGAACGCCGCATGCACGCAAAGGGCGCTGGCGCCTTTGGCACGTTCACCGTCACACATGACATTACTCGTTTCACGAAAGCAAAGGTCTTCTCTTGCCTCGGAAAGAGGACGGAGATGTTTGCGCGGTTTTCCACCGTGGCAGGTGAACGAGGCGCAGCGGATGCGGAACGCGACATCCGTGGATTTGCCCTGAAGTTCTATACCGAAGAGGGCAATTGGGATCTGGTGGGAAACAACACACCCGTGTTCTTCATTCGAGATCCGCTTAAGTTTCCCGACCTCAATCATGCCGTAAAACGAGATCCCCGCACCGGTATGCGTAGCGCCCAAAATAACTGGGATTACTGGACGTTACTTCCAGAGGCGTTACACCAAGTGACAATCGTCATGAGCGATCGAGGAATACCGCGCAGCTTTCGTCACATGCACGGGTTTGGCAGTCATACCTACAGCTTCATAAACACGGAGAATGAACGATTCTGGGTCAAGTTCACCTTCAAGACTCAGCAAGGCATCCAGAACCTGACCGACCAGGAGGCGGCGGCGTTGGTTGGCTCGGACCGGGAGAGCAATCAACGTGATTTGTACGAGGCCATTGAACGCGGCGAATTCCCCAGGTGGACGCTTTACGTCCAGGTCATGCCCGAAGCTGAAGCTAATAGCTATCACATCAATCCCTTTGATTTGACGAAAGTCTGGCCCCACAGGGACTATCCGTTGATCGAGGTAGGCGAGTTCGAGCTGAATCGCAACCCGGATAATTTCTTTGCGGACGTGGAACAAGCGGCGTTCAGCCCAGCGGTGATCGTTCCGGGTATAGGTTTCTCACCGGACAAAATGTTGCACGGCCGCCTCTTCTCCTACGGCGACACCCAGCGTTATCGCCTTGGCGTGAACTACTCGCAGATTCCCGTCAATGCACCGAAGTGCCCGTTCTCCAGTTATCACCGGGATGGCGCCATGCGCGTCGACGGCAATGGCGGCGGGTCGACCAGCTATGAACCAAATAGTCGCGGCGAACTGCAGGCTCAACCCACCTACGCAGATCTTCCCCTCAACATTGAGGGAACAGCGTCGCGATGGAATCATCGTGAGGACACCGACTATTTCTCTCAGCCTGGCGATCTCTTCCGCATGATGACGCCCGGGCAACGGCAAATGCTGTTCGAGAACTCAGCCCGATCAATCAAGGGTGTGTCTCAGGACGTCATTGATCGACACATTGCCAACTGCACCCTGGCGGATCCGGCCTATGGGAAAGGTGTCGCTGACGCAATTGCCAAGTTGGGACAGGCAGGCTAGTGCCTCTTCGGAGCATCGCAGATCACCATGGGACGGTGGTCGTGACATCGCCGATCGACACACGTCGACTCGATCGCCAAATCCCGCGTCCTTTTTAGAAGGCCACCTCGAGAAATTCAGATCCAGTCATGCTTCCCTTCACGGCCCTAGAGCTCGCACGAATCCAATTTGGATTCACTGTTGCCTTTCACATCATCTTTCCAGCCATCACCATCGGCCTGGCGAGCTACCTGGCCGTGCTGGAGGGGGTGTGGCTGTGGAAGAAGCAAGACATCTACAAGGACCTGTACCTGTTCTGGTCGAAAATATTTGCCGTGAATTTCGCCATGGGCGTCGTCTCCGGCCTGGTGATGGCCTACGAGTTCGGCACCAACTGGAGCCGCTATTCGTCATTTGCCGGGAGCGTCACCGGCCCTTTGCTGGCCTACGAAGTGCTCACCGCCTTTTTCTTGGAGGCGGGTTTTCTCGGCGTGATGCTCTTCGGATGGAAGAGGGTAGGCCGAAATCTCCATTTTTTTTCGAGCATCATGGTCGCGATCGGAACGTTACTTTCCGCGACATGGATCCTGGCATCCAATAGCTGGATGCAGACCCCGCAGGGCTACAGCATTGTTGACGGCGTGGTCGTCCCGGTGGACTGGGTCGCTGTCATCTTCAACCCTTCCTTCCCATACCGTCTCGCGCACATGTGCATGGCCGCCATGATCGCCACAGCCCTCTTCGTCGGCGCTTCGGGCGCCTGGCATATTCTCAAGGGAGATCGCCGGCCGGCGATCAAGAAGATGTTTTCCATGGCCATGTGGATGCTGTTGTTTGCTGCCCCCATCCAGATCCTCATTGGCGATGCCCATGGTCTCAATACGCTAAAGCATCAGCCTGCCAAGATCGCAGCTATCGAAGGTCACTGGGACAACATAGCCAACGGGAAAGGCGTACCTCTGCTGCTCTTCGGTCTACCGAACATGGGAGAGGAGCGGACGGACTATGGGGTAGGAGTGCCCCACCTCGGCAGCCTTATCCTCACCCACACGTGGAGCGGCACAATCCAGGGCCTTAAAGAATTTCCCCGCGAGGACAGGCCCAACGCCGCTATTCTCTTCTGGAGCTTCCGCGTCATGGTCGGACTCGGCGTCCTGACGGTTTTCCTTGCGATGCTGGGTGCCTATACGCGTTGGCGAGGAACCATGTATGAGTCGCGAATATTGGCTCACTTCACGCTGCTCATGGGCCCCGCCGGACTCATCGCCATGCTGGCAGGCTGGTTCACCACGGAGATCGGTCGCCAACCATGGGTCGTCTACGGACTCATGCGAACCAAGGATGCGGTGTCCAATCACTCCGTGCTGACACTATCCGTCGCACTCCTCGTGCTGATGGTGATGTACACGGTCGTTTTCGGCACTGGCATCACCTATATGTTCAAACTCGTCCAGCAAGGCCCGAGGGAGCATGACGTCGCCGAAGGCGATTCCTTGAATCAAAGGCCATCACGCCCTTTGTCCGCAGCCGTGGGGCCCTCGAATTCCGCTGAGCGGAAGCAATAGTCCTGGAGACGAGACATGGGTATCGATCTGCCTCTTTTGTGGCTACTAATCATCGGATTCGGGGTCATGATGTATGTGATCATGGATGGGTTCGATCTCGGCATCGGAATCCTATTCCTCTTCATCCGCGAGCGTGACCACCGCGACACGATGGTCAACACAGTGGCTCCGGTTTGGGATGGCAATGAAACCTGGCTTGTACTGGGGGGCTCTGGCCTCATGGCTGCCTTTCCCAAGGCCTATGGCATCTTGCTCAGTGCGTTTTATGTCCCGCTACTTCTGATGCTCGCGGGACTCATCTGGCGCGGGGTCTCGTTCGAATTTCGGTTCAAGGCAGACGATACGCATAGGCCGTTCTGGGACAAGGCATTCATAGCTGGATCCTTTACGGCAGCCTTCTTTCAGGGCGTTGTGCTCGGCGCTTTCATCGATGGCGTACACGTCGTCGATGGCGCCAGTGCCGACGGGGTCATGTCTTGGATGAGGCCGTTCCCAATCTTCACGGGCATCGGTGTGGTTATCGCATATGCCCTGCTCGGAGTAACGTGGCTCATCCTGAAGACGGAGGGCGCACTCCAGCTCAGCATGATCCACATCGCTCGCCCCATCACTATGGCCGTCCTGGCCGCCATCGTGATCGTTGCCCTGTGGACGCCGCTTGCTCATCCAGCCATCGCGCATCGATGGTTCAAGCTGCCCAACCTCTGGTTCTTCACGCCCGTCCCAGTCCTCGTCGTCATGGCCACGGCCTTCATTCTCCGCATGCTGAAGAACGACCCTCATGCGGGCCCGTTTCTGTGGTCACTGGTTCTGATTTTCCTAGGGTACTCGGGCCTCGTCATAAGTATCTGGCCGAATATCATTCCCCCTTCCATCTCGATCTGGGAGGTCGCCGCACCTACCCAAAGCCTGGGCTTCACCCTGGTTGGCGCGCTGCTTATCATCCCCATGATCCTTGGTTACTCCGCTTGGTCGTATTACGTCTTCCGTGGAAAAGTCCGCGTTGGCGATGGCTATCATTAATGGAGCGCGCGTCCCACGCAGGCAAAAACCAGACCCTCCCTCATCGTGTCGGCTGGCTCATTCTCATCTGGTTATGCAGCGTATTGGCGCTGGGCACTGTGGCGCTCGCGATGCGCATGCTGATGAAGCTCGCCGGAATGGCTGCATGACATTCGGTAGCCGCCAGGGCTTGTGAAGTACTGGCAATCTGACCGAGCCTGCCAGGTATGCCCCTCGTGAATAAGGCTTGCCGCGACGGATAAGCCCGCCCAGTATCTCCGTGACCGATTCGAACGACCCGGCCTCCTCCAAAACCGAGCTTGGGCGAAGCATGCCCATGGCGTGGGATGCATCGCTCAATGCCCCGGGAACCGGGCGTCAACACGAAGTAGAAGGAAGAAAATATCGCCTCTTGTATCCGGCGACTCGCATGGCGAGGTCATGTCGCCGATCTATGCGACTACCGGCGCCATTTCGTGGAAAGGCCTGAGTTGGAAGCCATGGGATCAAGATGGAAGCAAATACGCGACTTCGCCGGCGGCATGGTTGTAAACGCGCTCGGCCAATGCCGTTCCGCTCTCGACCGGGGCTGCATGAGCACAGCAGCCGCTCATGGCACGCTCCTTTAGCGTTTCTCTAATGTGCCGGCCGTTCGATCGACTATTGCGGCTTCCATGGTCCGAACGGCTTAGACTCGGTGCAAATGCAACGCCCCGCCGACTACCCTGGCCACGTCGCTTGCAGCGCGAGCCCTCCTCTGGCACGCCGCTCTCGATGCGGCGGCTGACCAGAGGCAGTGAAGTTGGAGCTCAGGGCACAACCCGCAACACGGGTTCATTCTGGTTCTTCAGAAGAAGAACCACGAACTTGGCTGGTTTCGAGCGGCTTGCGTTGCGACCGACCGTGTGGACATCATCGGGGCCTTCATAGAAGGTTTGCCCCGGCGTCAGCGTCACTTCCTTGCCCCCATTGAGGCTCATCACGATGGAGCCCTCGAGCACGTAGACGAACGCATGGGCGTTGTGGCGATGCACCGGATCGACAGCACCCGGCGGATACACGACGGTGAGCATCAGGGCTTCCTTGCCGGGATAGTCTTTCAGGGCTTTGGTCATCAGCTCCGCCACCTTGGCCTGGGGAGGTGCCGCTCCAGTAGACGCCGGCGCAGTGGCATGGGCAACAGCAACTCCGGAGCCCAGCAGGCCGAGCAGTACAAATGCTTTCAATGTACGCATGCGCATTTCCTTTAGTGCGGCGCCACATGGCAGCCGCAGAGTCGCACAGACAGCTGACGCGGCAGAGCCGCGTCAGAGCAAAGTCAGGTCAATCCGGCCTTGTCGAGTCCATACGCCTTATCGAGTCCGCCAGGGACTGGCCTGAAGGCGACGTTGATGCGGTTCCACGCGTTGATCGCCATGACTGCGTAGGTGAGATCGACAAGTTCTTGCTCAGAGAACTGCTCGCGTACGTGCTCGTAAACGTCGTCGGGAACGCCATCATACGGCAGCTGGGTCAACACCTCGGTCCACGCCAGTGCGGCGCGTTCACGGGGGCTAAACAGTGTGGATTCATACCAAGCCGGCAAGTGAAACAGGCGCAACGGTCGTTCGCCATCAATCACAGTTTGCTTGAGATGCATGTCAAGACAGAAAGTGCAGCCGTTGATTTGCGATGCACGAATTTCGACGAGATGGCATATGGACTTTTCGACGCTGGACTGGCTCGCCTGAGTGCTGAAGGCGACCAACTTGTTGAAGAGCTCGGGGGATTTCTTAAAATAGTCAATCCGCTGGGACATGGCTTGAATCCTCGGTAGGCGCGTGAATATGCCTCAGGATGGCTGAGGTGCCCGCCACACGCTGAAGGGCGTAGCTGCGCAAGCATAAAATGCTTCCCTCGCTCCCAGTAGTTCCCTTGAAGGCTTCACCGTGTTGCTGCGTGCGCAACAATTCGCCGATCGTGTCACAAGCGGAGTAACCGAATCGTCTACTTGGAACGGGCTACCTGCAGTTTGAATCCAATCCACTCTCGGTGGCCGACACGAAACCGATATTCAATAAATAGACGACCAATGCCCCATCTCGCCCTGGTCACGTCCACTCGGCGAGTAGTGAACCCATCGCATTAAGTTTCTCAGCGACTTACACTGAAGTCATCGCGTTTATCACCGTTCCGGTGGCTTCATCGATGTGACTTAGGGCAGACACCCGATCCCATCGGCCGCTTTAGCGATTGCCGATGTCGATGTGCCGCGCTCGTTGGTGCCGGCGTTGACTCACTGCGTTGCCGGCAAGACATCAATCGAGCGCATCGAGGATGCGGGAGTTAACGATGTGTTCGCGGCTCGGTTCGAGGGTGTGAATCGATTCGTTTGCAGCCAGTGAAGGCACTGAATTACCCACCACATATTTTAGGTCCAATGCGCGAACTGCCTCTGTGACATAGTCAATGAACACCCGAATTCGGGCAGGCAGATGCCGCCTGCTCTGATAGCACAAGTAATGACCACGATCATCGGGCGCCTGTGATTCCAGGCACGGCACGAGCTGACCATCACGCAAGTCACTGGCCACTTGATAACCAGCGAGCTGCGCGATGCCGAAGCCATCCCGCACACTTTGGTGCACAAGGCCCACATCATTGAACGTGCATATCGACGGCGGCGAGATCTTGCGACGTTGGCCATCGATCTTGAATTCCCAATCGGCAACTCTCCCTGACGAGTTCCGAAGGTTGATGCAGATGTGCTTCGCAAGATCATCAACGCTTTGTGGCGCACCGTATCGGCGGATATATGCTGGGGATGCACAGACTAGCAATTGCATGGGAACCAGGCGCTTGGCGATTATCCGGCTGTCCTCGAGCAACCCGTCTCTAATGGCGACATCAACGCGGTCCATGATGAAGTCTGCGGGTCGGTCATCCAGCTGCAAATCAAGCGATATCTCCGGATAGCGGGCGCAGAAGTCCGCTAACAGTGGTGCCAGGATCTGACGGCCAAAACCCATTGAAGCACTAATCCGCAGATGACCTCGCGGCGGACCGGCCCGCAGCTCTCGCATGTCTTCGAGGGCCTGCACGATGCGCTGGACGCCGGGGTGACAGTTTTCATAAAAGAGCTCACCCTCCCTTGTCAGGGAGGTACTTCGTGTCGTTCGGAGAAAGAGTCTCGCGTTGAGTTGGTCCTCAAGCTTCTGGACATTCCGGCTGACCGCGGAGCGGCAAATTCCCAAGCGGTCGGCCGCACGGGCGAAGCTGCCTTCTGCGACCACGGCGATGAATGCAACGACACCGGTGTAGCTGGCTGTAAAGCTGGACGCCAACGAATCCGTCGCGTCGCTATGTGGCCTGTCGTGAAGATCGAGAGTCATATGGGACATACCTGCTGATTTCCTGCCTGAAATGCGGGTGACGGCGCGCAGTAAGGCCAAAACCGGCTACCCCGTGCGACCTAGTCGTATCAGCCAATGGATTTGTGACATGGATTCGCGGCACCCCTGATCAACCACATCGGGTCAAACCGTGCGATGGTCTCCAGGGCCCTTCCTATCCCCCGCTCTTTGCTCGACTCGAGCTTTCCGGCACAAACCACATTCCCGCCACCGCCGCGTATAGGCCGCAGGACATGCCCGGCCAACGAAAAGCAAGCACGATCGCTACGACGTGAGCGCAGATAGAAAGCTTCGTCTTCCGACAGAATCCAAGAGTCTTCTGAAGGTCCGACTGCGTACCACCATTGGCGTTGACCAGGGCGCAAGAGAGGAACTTCCATGAAAGCATCGTTAACAACAAGGTGAGACCGTAGAAGACCGTTGGGACGCATGCGGGTCTCGGCGTGGCCTTGTTTAGCCAAGCAATGGAGAATGGGAACAGCGACAAGCAGCAGAGAAACAGGAGATTGGACCACATCACCGTGCCGTTGATGCGCCTGATCAACGTGAGAACGTGGTGATGGTTGTTCCAGTAAAAGCCCACATAGAGGAAGTTGATGCCATAACTCAGGAATACGCCTCCTTCTTCCAGGAGCGATCCCCACGTCGGCGCCGAAGGAACTTTCAAATCGAGCGCCATGACCGTTATCACGACGGCGAAGACACCGTCGGAAAAAGTCTCGAGTCTTTCTTTTTCGATGACGACACCTGACGGAGGACTATGCACCGTTTCGCCACGGCGAGCGAAGCGCTAGATGCACGGGTTCAAAGGCATGCGGAAAATGCGGCGGAAGGTGATCATGGTCGCCACGCTTTCGCGACGTGGTTAAAGTCAGTGAAACGGACGAGTCAATCTGCACACGATAAGGGACTTGTGACAAAAATGGAGCGAAAAATTGGTGCGCCACTGGCAATTTGACAGATACCTAAGCGCACCTACTGGCAATCGATCTTCTTATCTAGCATTGGTGATAAAGCAGCCGTCGCCTTGCCTTTGGTACTGTCGCGTATCACAAAGATCGAATACTGGCGATTTACAGTGCCAGACGCTCCATAACGATCGTTATTCGACCAGATCAGGGATCAATTTGCGTTGGGTGGCCTGCCGGACCGATCCAGAATATTCACCGACACATCGGACCACTATCTGAAACGGACTTGACCGAGAGTTGCGCGGGAAGCGTCACCGCAGCACGCTAGGGCGTGGGCCACGTCGTCCGTCTTTCGACCCTCGAATCGGATGGTCGCGGCAGTTGGGTCAGCGGCCGATCGCGAGCGACCATGCTGGTGATCATCTTCCAATGGTCGCAAATAACGGGACGCCAAGCTTAGACGCAACGCGAGCGAGCTTCTCCGGGTTGCGCTGAATGAGGAGGCGAACGACATGATCGCCGTCCGTCTCGATCGTCTGCACCGACTCAAGCGAATCGTGGATATAGCGCAGCACGCTGGTCTCGCCATTGATGGATGCCAGCTGGACCCGAACGTTACCTTTGTACCTCAGAGTAGCTGCGTACAGGAGCTGTGCTATCCGCTGGCCGCCAAGCATCGGCTCAGGGAAACTAGGCTTCATACCGCCGCCGTCGCCGATCATTTCGGCGTTTTCGGCCAAGATAGACCCTAGAAGCTTGAATTGCCCGAGAGACAGCGCCTGTGCGAATCGCTCAACGATTCGCCCGTGCGCCTCCGGTGACACGGTAAACCGCGGCTGACCGTCTCGCAGTTGTGACTTTGCCCGATGCACTATCTGACGAACGCTCGCCTCATTCTTGCCGATCCCGTTTGCAATGTCGGCGTAGCTCTCGTCAAAGATTTCGCGCAAGAGAAATGCGGCGCGGGCTTCGGGCGCGAGACGCTCCAGCATGGAGAGCAGTGCCACCGAGACTTCGCCGTGACGCTCTTGGATCTGCTCAGGGGTTGCAGGGCCTTCCGTCAATACAGGCTCGGGCAGCCATTGGCCGACATAGTGCTCACGACGAGCTTTCAATGCGCGGAGACGGTCGATTGCCACTCGCGTGGTCACTGTCACTAGCCACGCTTCAGCGTTCTTGACGGTGGACTGCTCGGTGTCATGCCACCGAAGCCAGACATCCTGTACGACGTCTTCGGCGTCCGCCATCGAGCCCAGGATGCTATAGGCAATGGCCTGCAGGCGGGCCCGAATTCGATGGAAGGTGGCATTGGCATCGTTCACAGCAATCAGCCGCTGGCTAACCCAGCCCCATTGAAGTGATGGACCTATTTGTCACGGCGCCGTGAAGATGACCGAAAAATCACGAGGCCGCGATTCCGATAGCTCACAAGATGGAGCGAATTATCCATCATTGAGCACGCCCCGCACATCGGACTCCTACCCTAGCTCGTGCATTCCGGCAAAAACTGTTCCCCACTCTTCAGCGAAAGGTCAACTACTGGCACGTGATTGCGGTTAGCTCGAATGCTTGGTGAAGGTGAGGTATAGCACCCCTCTTGCGGTAGCGGTTACATGGCTCCTGAAGCGCTAGTTGCTGTCACCGGTTTCCAGGATTTAGCAGCGTCGCGCAACCCCGGTCGAGGAGCGCCGTGGTTATCTTGGCATCGCCATACGCGCTGGCCCGCCCGGCAAAGCTGAGACTGGTGGTGATGGTCAGACTTGTGTGCTTGTTTGAGCTTGCCGATGAGATGAAACGGCAAGGCATTGGCGGCTTGCAAGCGCTGCACGTAAGCCAGTTCATTCAGGATCAACGTGTCGGCGTCGATGACGCGTATGCCGACCGCTGTCGCTTGCCGCCCACCTTCTTCTTAGGTGGCTAGGAGTTGCCTAAGGCGTCTTTTAGTTCGAAGGAGATTCGCGGGAGGCACCCAGGGCACGGCGATATCGTGAAATCACACTGCGCTTCTTCCACGCGACCGTAACTTCTCCTCGCTTCACATGGCTTCGCCATGCATTGACGGATCGTTGACCGCTTCAGACGCATTACGGAAGGCCGCCCCGTTAGGCACCCATTTGGCGAAAGTTGCCGGATACCTAGATTGTCTCCGGGCGTCCGGCACTGATCGGATTTCCTTTGACGTCGAATTGGTGGAGATGGGTTCTATCCACCTCCACCTTGAGTTACCGAAGCACTAGCTTGCGGCGCGATGCCTTCCATCGCGGAGAGGAACTTCTCGCGCCGCGGGAGCATCCTCTTCATCGTGTACTCGGCACCAGCAGAGATGCGCTGGCCCAGCGTCGCGCGCCTCTCGTCGGGGGGCTTGGCCATCACCGCGGCACAAGCCCGTTGCGACAACGCCCGATGATTGGATCAGCACCTACTTAACGCAGGACCCTTCGGGTCCATCACGCCGACACCCGCTCAGTAATCCCAGCCGGCCGGTATAAAGCGAAACGCGTCGCCAGCGATCGCCACCCGGCCGACGGACGGAAACGGTAAGTGGGCAGCTACCACCGGCTCACCGGTCGCTGCCAACTCTCGCAAAAGGTGGTTCCGAACGCGGACCGCCTCATCAGGGTCGTGGTCGAAAGCGTTGTGCCAGTCAGGGTGATCGAAATGGTTCGGAAATACGGCGTCGCCGAGGAAGGTCAGCCGGTCGCCGCCCGATGCCAGGCGGACCACACTATGCCCGGCGGTGTGGCCGCCGGTGCAACAGACCAGCACCCCCGGGGCTACCTCGTACTCCGTTTCGAATGGGCGTAGCTGGCTGCGGTACATATCGACAAACCGCTCTTCGGCTGACCGGAGGGCGTCCGGAAACCCGCCAAACGTATTGTGCGAGAAATCTGGCGATGCCCAGAACTCGGCCTCGGCGGCCGCCAGGTGGATCGGTACGTCCGGACGCAGCCGATTCCTGAGACTGTCGGCGAGCAACCCACCCACATGGTCCACGTGCAGGTGAGTAAGGACCACATCGGTCACAGATGCAGGATCGATGCCTGCGGCGTCCAATCGAGAAGCCAACCGCCCGATTCCCGGGATGTCCGGAAATTCCGCCCCTGCCCCAGAGTCGACGAGGACGGTCCGATTGCCGCTACGCACCACGACCACGTTCAGCGGCCACTTGTACACGTCCGTCGGCTGGTGCCCATCGTTCAGCCAGGCCGCCAGGTCTGCCGAATCGACATTGGTGGCCAATGTCGCGGCTGGCAGTGAAAGCACCCCATCGCTGATCACCAGCACGTCAATCTCGCCGATCCGCAGCGCGTAACGGGACGGAACCAGCTCGTCGAGGCCCTGGTTACCGGGGCGCGAAGTGTTATCTACGGAAAACATTATGAAATCTCCAGGAGGACTGCCCGAGTGCCGGGCCAAACCAGTCGATCGACCAGCGGCAAGTCTCCGTGCAGCGCCCAGGTCTTTCGGGCACGGGTCACGGCGACGGCTCAGCGTAGATAGCAAAGGCGCGATGCAGTAGGCCTGCAACCGAGATCACTCTGGTGCCTGATGCGCACCAAAGGCGAAGGCCTGCTCACGGTCATCGTCGCCCTGCGCCAATGGGGATCCGAGACATGCTTTTCGCCTGGCGATACGTACGGACGACTTGTTGAGGCCAAGACCGGAAAGCCATTGGCGCGCATGGAGGTCCGATCGCGAGACGGTAGATCACTCACTGCGGCGGATTTGACGCTCAAATAGTGAGTCTGCGGCGTGGAACTTCTTATGCTTGCTTGTTGGCGGTGTCGGGTCTGGGTTGTAAGAGGAGGTCCGTTTGCAGTTCGTCTCCTTCAGTGGAGCGGCACCGCCTGCCTTTGCCTGAATAGCAAGAGCCGCCCTACCCTCGATAACGCTCCCTAATCACCCTCGAGAAGGTCACCGAAATAACGACGGCTCGCCCGCTCGAACTCGCCGTGGTCGCAAGCTTGCTCGAACAGCTGAGTATCCTCCTGCAGGTCGGCCGGTCGATCGTGAAAACCTCGTCGCCGAGCGTGAGCTGGAGGCGACGCAGCGGGCGACGCAATCGCGCCCGTACAACCTCTTCGCGGCCTTCCAGCCACAACATCGTGGCCAGGGCGTCACGCCCGACTGCGCCCTTCGCTTCGGCCAGGTAAACCGGCAGTGAGGCCTTCGCGCAAGGCCAGCGGGCACTGCCGATCGTCCCGACGGATCTCTGGAAATCTAAGCGTCCGCACGCTGAACAGAGCCATAGCGAGGGGCCCTCAATGATGGCGTCCAGGGGACGCCCAGGGGACGAGGCAGTCTTATTATTCCGTGTGGGCGACGCTTACTGCACTCAGCGCGACCGCTTGAGCGGGAGGATGGCCATGAAGAATCTGGGCGAGCATGCGATCGTGATCGGTGCCAGCATCGGTGGGCTCCTGGCCGCCCGCGCACTATCGGATTTTTATACCACGGTCACCGTGCTCGAACGCGATGCCTTCCCTGCAGCAGACACGCCGCGCAAGGGCGTCCCACAGGGTCGCCATATCCACGGCTTGCTTGCGCGCGGAAGCACGCTACTCGAAGAGTTCTTTCCTGGATATAACACCGAGGTCGTCACGCAAAGCGGTGGGTTGACCGGTGATGTCGTCAACGACGTGATCTGGATGGGATGCAACGTCAGGCTTGCCAATGGCAAGAGCGACCTGATCGGACTGCTTGCGAGTCGTCCCGTGCTCGAAGGCCACCTGCGCCGACGGCTTCTGCGGTTGCCGAACGTTCGCGCCATGGAACATTGCGCTGTGCGGGGTCTTGCCGCCACCCCCGATAGCCAGGACGTGACCGGCGTGCGCGCATGTGTCGAGGGCAAGCAGGAAGAGACGATCAACGCGGACCTTGTCGTCGATGCGACTGGTCGCGGCTCGTCCAGCGCGAAGTGGCTTGAAAAGCTCGGCTACCAGGCGCCAGTCGAAGATAAGGTCCATATCGGCATCTCCTACAGGACGCGTACCTACCGGCGTCGGCCAACGGATCTTGGCGGCAAGCTCGGCGTCGTCGTCGCCGGTAGCGAGCCAAACTGGCGGAACGGCGCCATGCTTGCGCAGGAGGGCGATAGTTGGATCGTGAGTGCCGGCGGTTTTCTTGGCGATGACGCGCCCGACGATGAGCAAGGCTTTCTCGCATTTCTGGCAACGCTGCCAACCACCGAGATTCACGATGTTGTCGCGCGCGCGGAGCCTTTAACTGAATTCACTCGCTACGGCTACGTCGCCAGCCAGCGACAGCGTTACGAGAAGCTCGCGCGCTTCCCCGAAAGCTACCTGGTCTTTGGTGATGCCTTCTGCAGCTTCAACCCTATCTACGGCCAGGGCATGACGGTCGCGGCGTTAGAGGCGCAGGTCCTGCAAGAGTGCCTTCGCGCGGGCTCCACTGATCTTGCGCGCCGATTCTTCAAGGCGGCCGCGACGATCGTGGACATTCCATGGGACATAGCGGTAGGCAGCGACCTCCGCAATCGGCAAGTCGAAGGCGCCCGCCCGCCGATGCTGCGCTTCATCAACTGGTATATCGGCAAGCTTCATCTTGCCGCGACCAAGGACAGCACGCTGGCGATCGCGTTTCTGAAGGTCGTCAACCTGATGATGCCGCCGACCTCGCTGCTCAGCCCTGCCATCGCCAGGCGGGTCTGGCGGGGTAACCGGCGGCGAGGGCAATCGATTGCCGCGCCTGAAATCGAAACGCGAAGCGGCATGGATCATCGCCATCACCGGTCAACACTGTGATTCCGGCGAAGGCGCCTAGGCGTGCTCGCCATGATCGCCTTCAGGATATCCGCCGACTTTGAAGCCGACTATCTATGCCGGCAGGTCGACGGCCGTCCGAAAGACGGTTTCTCGTCGTCCCCCTGAAGTTGAAGTAACAGACCTGGATAACGATCGCGCGCAGTGACAGGTTCAACGTCGACGACCTGATCATTCTTCTCCACAGGCCAAGTGATGAACACCAGGTCCTCGCCCCAGTTCTCTACCTCCGATAACACGGGCTAATCGCCCTGGCGGGAGGCAGGCTTGCAGCGGGCATCGGGCTCTCAAGTTGCAAGTGTTCGTTCCAAAGCCGGGACTTCGCGCCACCGACAAGCACTATGTCATGCGGAGCATTGACCATAGAAAATACTTAACACGTCAATGTTTGGTATTGCTTACAAAGTGTGCCTGGACTCGCCGGCCCATGGCATGAGCGCACAGCCACGCGCCAGGATCGACAACCTTTATTTGCCTGGTGGTTGTTGCTGCTGAAGCGTCTGCGAATCTGGCGAAAACGGAATTTTTAAGTCGAAGTCCTGCACGACGTCATCCTTGCCTGTCAGGGACACGCCGGCGTTCCAGATTATGGTCTTTGACCCGATATCCGCCTCGTCGGATACCACAACTTCGAAACCGCGATGGATTTCGATGCTCGTCGGATACACGCATCGATCTGCGTGCTGAGCGATGATCATCGAACGCAGCGCGTGAATTACAACCGCATTCAAATTGGTATCGGTCGTGTCCTCAGGAAGTGTTGTGGCTGCATGAGTTGGTGGACTGGATTCTTGATCCACCTTCCACTTGCCATTTCCACCATGTCCGCCAGACCAACTGCCCGACAACGGGGCTGCCGCTTTGACTTGGTCTGCTTGCCAGTTAACGCTTATTTGACCAGTATCGCCGCGACTGTAATCGTACGTGTCAGAGAGGTTCACTAGCCCGCCGACCACAACCCCAACTACGGCTTTTACATCTTTAGTGCCGGTGGTCTTTAGCGTGACCGTCAGCGTTGCCGGCTGAGTTCTCAGTATGACTTGACAATCTTGCGACGAACTACCTGGGGCCGCGACAAAACTGTAAGTCGGTATAGCGAGAAATTCAGCCCGTGCCAGGCTGAGAACCTCGGACAAAGGAACTGTTGGCGGGGTTCGCTTTACTGGTTGGTTGCAACATGCCGTAAGCAATATCGCAGGAAATACCGTTAATGAAGCTGCATATGCGCGGCGCATAGCCCCTCCCTCAGTGCTTGGCTCGCAGACCGTACTGAGAGAAACAGGCATCAACTACACGTCGTATGGACTATGGCAAGTCCAAATCAGGTGTCGTATCGCGCAGGCTCATGCGGCTTTGCGCTTCGGATTCACTGTTTGCAGCACGAGTGACAGACCCCTTGTGAGCGAAAGCAGTCGCCCTTCCCTACCCTCGATAACTTGACCTAATCAACTGAAGCGAGCTTGGCTTCCAAGCAAGCCGGCACTGCAATCTCTCAGTATCGAGAGCTGCCGGGACGTTACAAGCCGCCCTGCCAGGTGCAACACCCGACTGCTGGATCTCGCGCAACAGCCTGCTAAGGCGTTGCAACGCCCCGCGACTGGCACGCAACGCTTTACCCTTCCGAGTCTCGCAACGGCCATGGTCAGCATTTCCAGCAAATAAGTCTGGGTGCCAGGACTTTAGCCTACGCAACGGAATCCGTAACTACCAAGAATGCGAAATCAAAGGCGTCCCGTCGAAGGTGGTTCCGGCTGCCTGTGGCCTTGACTAGGCTGGTTCGCCATGTGTGCTCGCAGCCTTGAAACTTGAGCCGCATCGACCGACAACTTGAGCCATCTCTGCCTAAAAAACTTGTGCTGTTTCGTTCGACTGCCGAAAAAGATGGGCCGGTGCGCTGCTTGAGCCAAGAAACTTGGGCCGCAGATTTGCCTTTTCCAGCCGCCTGTAGGTTCCGCGGCATCGGGTGGCACCTCTAGTCATCCTCGGGCCGTGGGAAATCTCCGAGACTCAGCTCGGATGGGTCCAGTTTGAATTCCTCATCAATACCCAGCTTCTTGAGGATGGCCGGCAGCACCTGGTGGATCACACGCATGCCGACCAGCAGCTCGTTCATATAGATGTCGGGATGAATGCGCCCCGCGTTGAAGCCCAGGCTCTCCGCTTCCGCCTTATGGCTCAACGCATCGCTGGAGTCGTACACCAGATTCAATAACTCGGCCCTCAGGGGGACGCCCGCCTGAAACGCCTTGTCTTTGACCAGGCAGATCCACTTCTCGTAATCGGCGCGAATCTTGGCGCGAAACCTGCCGAAATGAGGCGCGAAGTCCTTGTCCACGTCCACCTTGGTCGCCGCCAACTCGATCAGGCCGGGCTCGATGTTCTCGGCGGGAGTTTCCATGAGGCCCAGCTCCTCGCGATCGAAGAGCTCGCACAGGTACGCCGCGTAGAAGCCGTAGACGTCATTGAGCGCCCTAAAAATCGCCAGAATCGTGCGCGAATAAGGATTGGCTTCAATGGCATCTAGAAGTGCGCAATCAGTGGCTTCGTCTTCCCAGGCGTCGTCGAAATTCAGATCGATGTCGCGAGGATAGGCGGGTGGGATCGGGGCGCCGATCTCCTTCAAAATGCTGACCGTCGCCCCGATCAACAGATCAAGTTCGTCTTGCAGCGGAACGGTGGTGTAGCCCGTTTCGGCGCCTTCGAGCGCAAAGTTGGCTAGGAATGCGATCAGTCGCTGCCACTTCTTTGCTGCTTCGAGGGAACCGGCGGACACCACGACGTCGGGATCTAGGTCGCCGATCTGGGCCAACTCACGGAGTCGCCCCTCCATCTCGAAGGAGATGTAGTCCCCCTTCTTCCACTTGCTTACCTGGGTCGGGGACACGCCGAGCTTTAGGCTGAGCTCCTTCTGGCTGTAGCCAGTGGCGGTTAGGGCTAGCTGGACCAGGGCATTGCTGCTCACGGCGGGGGCTCCAGGGCGTGGTGTACTAAATTTCATGAAAGATGAAGTACACATATCGTCACCAAGATGAGCATCGCCGTCAAGATATTTAGTAAATATGACTTGATGCCCCACGCCCGGCTTGACTCTGTTGGAAGCGGGGCCCTGATCAAAGGGTTAGCCCGGCTTTATGACACATGGCTCCTTTTCGCATGATGGTGTTCGCCGCCCTGCGCCGGCTTGACCGCTATCGCGCGGGCAAATTTTGCAGCAGTTCGAAAGGACCACCACTTTGCTCTTGGAAGTCGTAGAGCGATATCCCTTCAAGGTGTAACTCCAAGTTTGACCAACTATCCATCCCACCTAAGGTGGAAACGACGCCTCGGTATGAGTGCGTCTCCTCGGGGCTATCCAGTGGCGTCATTGGCTCTATCCAAGACTAGAGGGCCCAAGGTGGGACGGGCGTAGCCGGGCCTGGGTGGACGGGATTGTGTTGAAGGGCGCAGCAAGATCGGCCGAAGCCCCGCCAAAGTGGGCCATTCAGTCAATACTGGTCTCTGACACACTTCGATGCCATGCCCTAACCGTTCCCGGCATCTTGCGCCGCGACGTGGCCGCACCAAGGCGAAAGTCGAGGGATATACCCAATACATCTTGGCCAGCGCGAGCATATTTCCGCGCAGAGTCGGGGGTGTCGCGCTGATCGGTTGGTGTCCTGGTCGAAAGCGGACATGACTATTGAAGCGAACAATAGGTAATTTTACGGCCCCCTGGATACGTGACTCTACGCTTGTCGAGCGATTCTCCCGAAAGGAAAATTCAGGCCATCTGGATGATGTGGTCATACGAAGGGCCGGTTAATTTGTTCGCGGGGAAGTGAGTCGGATGCTCACCATCGCATGGGCAATCGGCATGCCCTCTTTATGTTCACAAGTCACTGACTCCGACAGCGATCGTCGAGAAGCCTGCGGAAACGGCCGATAGCTGTCTTCCCATGGCCGAAGGATTCGAGCTATGAGCGATGCGAAGCGCATGGTGGCTGTGATTGGCCGCCTGGGCATTCACCCTGTGGCTCGCTTGTCGCTAGCCGGGAGCCGCATGCTTGCCTATCTTGCTGTCCACGGCTGTCCTGTCGCGCGTGGTCGCGCTTCGGCGGCGCTCTGGCCTGATCTTCCCGACGACTCAGGGCGGGCCAATTTGCGGCGCACGCTTTGGCAGTTGCCGCGTGGCTGGGTGCTGGCAATCGGTGACCAGTTGCAGTTGGACGCAGAGACCGATTACTCCCATGCGTACCATGTCGCTGCCAAAGCGCTTCAAGGTCAAGCCTTGACCTATGATGAAATTAGCCTGCTGTCGAACGATGTGCTTCCGGGCTGGTACGAAGAGTGGGCGCTTCAGGCTGGCGAGGGATTTCACCAGCTTCGCCTGCAAGCACTGGAAGCCGCGTGCCGAAACATGACAGCACTGGGTCAGCACGGCCTTGCGACCCAGGCAGGCTCTGCCGCCGTCGCGGCGGAACCGCTGAGGGAGTCGGCCGCCGAAGCGCTCATCGAAGCGCATCTTGCGCAGCGGAATCGCTATGAGGCCGTACAGTGCTTCCGCTTACTTGCACAACGGCTGCACAGCGAACTGGGCGTCCTGCCCGATCCCGCCTTGTCCCTCCGCTTCTCAGCCATTGGGCTGCCCACGGGTACCACGCCCTGAGCCAGTCGAGCGCAACCATTGTCCGCGCCTTGCGCAAGGCTGGCACAGATGGCGCCTGATAGTTGACTGCGGACGTTCGATGGACGATTCGAGGACGCTCGCATGACGAGGCCGTTACGCACAGGCGACGGGAGGCGCAGTGCTGGCGAGCGGAAGTGTAGCGCGCGGGCGCACCGAAATGGACGGCTCATCTGCTCAACTAGCCGCGCTGCACCGTTGGAAGTTGTGCCAAGACCACGCGCAAGGCGCCTTGCCATCGGATTAACTTGAGCTAATGAAGCCTTTGAGGCCGAGCGCAGCCGGGTGGGCGCGCCACGGCCGTCCAGGCGGTTGGTGAAGATTTGACGGCAGGTAAAGCAACGTAGCGATTCGTATGGGGAAAAGCTCTTTCCGGTGGCGCAGGGTCAAAGGGGGGCTGCAGCCTGATTGATCCAACAGAGAACATCCGATTCTGGTTCAGCGAACTAGGGAGGCCTCATGGCCGTTCAAGTTGCGTATCCAGGGGTCTACGTTCAAGAAGTTCCCAGCGGTGTCAGAACAATCGTCGGCGTCAGCACCTCGATCGCCTGCTTCGTTGGTCGCACCAAATCGGGACCACTATCGACGCCGACTCGCATTCAGAGCCTGACCGATTTCATCCGAACCTTCGGCGACGATGCCGGCGTCGGTGACATGTCCCGTTACGTCCGGCTCTTTTTCCTCAATGGCGGCACCGTCTGCTACGTCACTCGCATCTCCAGCGGGGCGGCAGCCTCATCGGTCACTCTGCTAAACGAAGCGGGCAAGCCGGCCCTGATACTGACCGCGCTTAGTGCAGGCACGCTCGGTGACACGATTCGCGCAGCCGTCGACTACAACACGCCGACGCCTGAGAGCACGTTCAACCTCACCTTGTTCCAGAGTACGCTCGACAGCCGCGGTCAACCTGTCCAGACCAACCGCGAGGTCTGGAACAACCTCTCGATGGACCCGAATTCGTCGTCATACGCCCCCACAGTTCTGACGCAGAAATCAGTACTGGTGAACGCGACCGATCCGAAAGTGGCGGCGCTGGTCAACGGTTCCTCACTTTCGACAGCACCGATCGAGTACGATCCTGCTGCAGCAAATGCGATCGATTACCGAACGAAGATTGCCGCAGCCCTGAAGGTGGGGAATTCGATCCAGATCTGCGTCGACGGCAGCCCTCCTGCACTCGTCACCTTTGGCGACTTCAGCAGCACTGCGCAATTTCCCGGAACAGCCGTCGGCGCACTGCGCAGTCAGTTCAATGCGGCAATTGTGACTCTCATCAACAATGCCTTGGGTGGTCCAACGGTTCAGCCAAACGTGCTCCAGCCGGGGCCGGACGCCACGCCGTCGGCCTCGGAAGTGCTTTTCATCGAAAGCACCAAGACAGGCGACGTACTGATTCAGTCGGCATCAGTCAACGATGCGGCTGCGGCGCTGGGTCTTGGCGCGAGCAACGGAGGCGTGGAGATTTCGGCGTACTCCGCGCGGCGCCCCGCGCCAACGGGCGTCGTTTACAAAGCCTATGACCAGGCGACGTTAGGAAGCGCTAGTGCGTTTCTCAACCTGCCGCAGACCGGCGCCACGGCGGTCAATTCTGTCACGTTGGACGCGTTCGATGGTTCGGGAAATCTTGTGTCGCAGGCTGTGCCATTGGCCCTCGCTGACTCGCCGGCGGCGAACAACAATTGGCAGGGCTCCCTCCTTACCACCAAACTGGCGCGCTGGGCGGATGCTGTTAACGCCTATCAGGCAGCCAATCCATCAACCTTCCGTTGGACTGCGCAGGTGTGGGGCATGCGCATTGCATTTCTGCCTACGGCCGGCGACGACAATGCCATCCCGCCCTTTGCCACAGGGGCCACAGATGTCACCAAGACTCCAACGGCGATCACAAATGTCCGCTACTACAGACTTGGCCTCTCCGGCGGCGGAACTTTTCAGAACGCCGGTGTCGCCGGCGTCGACGGCAATCCACCCGCCGCAACCGACTACGACACAGCCTATGGCGTCATCGACCATGCTGTCGATCTGTTCAACCTGATGATTCTACCGCCTACGGGTGGGACTGCGGTGGAAGCGCTCTACGCCAACGCCAGCGTCTTCTGTCAGCAGCGGCGCGCCTTCTTACTCATGGATCCGCCGAGCGCATGGACATCGCCGCAAGCCGCGACAAGCAATGTCGGGATGTTCCGTATCGGCCTGGTCAAGGACTACAGCGCGGTCTACTTTCCGCACCTCACCATCAACGAGGGTGGGCTCAACGTCACCGTAGGTGCGGCGGGTGCCGTTGCCGGCATTTATGCCCGCACCGACGCCAATCGGGGCGTATGGAAGGCGCCGGCCGGTACCGAGGCGGACTTCCGGGGTGTTACAGGTGTCGATCTTAATCTCACCGATGGCGATAGTGGACAACTCAATCCGCTGGCCATCAACGGGATTCGCGCCATGCCAGAGGGCGTGTTGAGCTGGGGTGCACGCACTAACGACGGCGCCGACATGTTCGCAAGCGAGTACAAATACGTGCCAGTCCGCCGTTTCGCCCTCTACATCGAAGAGAGTCTTTACCGGGGCCTTAAGTGGGTCGTATTTGAGCCAAATGACGACAAATTGTGGGCGTCCATACGCCTGAACGTAGGGACATTCATGAATGGACTGTTCCGTCAGGGCGCTTTCTTTGGCACCACCCCGCAGGATGCCTACTTCGTCAAGTGTGACGCCGAGACGACACCGCCGAGCGACCAGGATCTCGGCATCGTGAATATCTGGGTAGGCTTTGCACCCTTGAAGCCTGCAGAATTTGTCGTGCTTTACATCCAGCAAATTGCCGGACTGCCCACAGCCTGACGAGGGCGTGACGAACCGACAACCTGCGGTCACGGCTGCGGCATCAGATGAGGACCCGACCAATGGCACAATTTCAGGTCAATTCCTATCGCTTTGATCCTTACAAGAACTTCAAATTTCGCGTGAAATGGGACGGCAAGTACGTAGCCGGCATCAGTAAGGTCAGTATGCTGAAGCGCACGACCGAAGTCGCCAAACACCGGGAGGCGAACGGCCTTAGTACGCCGTTCCATATGCCGACGACGACGTCGTTCGAGGCTATCACGCTCGAACGTGGCGTTACCCACGATCCCGAATTCGAAAACTGGGCCAACTTGATCTACGCACCAGGCGCAGCGGGATCGATCTCCCTCAAGAATTTCCGCAAAGACATCATCATTGAACTTCTCAACGAGAACGGCGTTGTCGCCAAGGCCTACAACGTTTATCGCTGCTGGGTCTCCGAGTACCACGCGCTGCCAGATCTTGACGCAAACGCAAACGCGGTTGCAATTGAAATGCTCAAGCTGGAGAACGAGGGCTGGGATCGCGACCTGGCTGTGGTCGAGCCTACTCAGACCTGATGGGATGCAGGCATGCATCGACTATTCCTCAATTTTGCGCCACCGAATGGGGCCGCGGGTGCGTGGGTGGCTCTTCGGCATCTTCGTGGCATAGACGAGGAGGCGGTGGTCGACACCGACACCGCCGCCGCGATCGACTTGCTCAATCAGTTGCTCATGCCCAACAAGGGTGCGGCGCTAGGGCCAGGCGAGGCCAGCGCTCTCACGGCATCGGATCGCGATCGTCTGTTGGCGGAGATATACGCAGCGGAGTTCGGCAATCACATCGCCTGCGTGCTGCATTGCGACGCTTGCGGCAGCCCCTTCGATATCGATTTTCAGCTACCCGACTTACTGGCGAGCCTTCGGTTTCCGCCGACCGATGCTACCGATACTCAGGAGTCTATCTTGGTGCTTGAGGACGGGAGGCGTGTACGCCTTCCTCGCGGAAGCGATGAGCTGAAACTGCAAGGCATGTCGATCGCGCAGGCCGAAGCTGCCCTCCTCGCTTTGTGCATGGTCGAAGGTGAAGCCACTGTGGAAGACAAGGCGGTCCTGGAACTGCTGGATAGCGTGGCGCCGATCTTGGATGTCGAACTCGAAGTGACTTGTCCCGAATGCAACGCGACGATGCAAGCGCATTTCGATCTTCAACATTATTTGCTTACCACCATCATGCAGGAGACGTCGACCAGAATCGTCGAGACTCACCTGCTCGCCTCGACCTACGGCTGGAGCTTGCACGAGATTCTCGGCCTCGACCGAAGGCATCGCCGCGCGTATGCGATGGCCATTGAACGTGATCGCAGCATCCAAGTCGGCGGTTTCTAACCGTGACCAGATATCTCCAAAGACTGGCGACGAGATCGCAGAGTCGACGGACGCCGCAAGCGGTCCGGGCGACACCGCCACCGCCGCGGTCGATCCCGACGGAGGTTGGAGGCTTTGCCGATGGGGCGCCAGAATTGATTGAAGCGACCATTGCGGAGAAACCCCTGCCGCGAGTCTCGCCGGACGCCCGAGAGACTCGCTTTGCAAGCACCGAAGCGCCGCCTGCCTCCGATCGGATTGAGCGCTCGCCTTCGCCATCCTCATCGCAGCATGTGGCGCCGGCGCCGTTGTTGGCACCGCCATCTAGCCCCCCAAAAAAACCACTGCCTGCCGCATTTCCGAGATCAGGATCGCCAGTGGGCGAAACGGGTAAATGGCCTGCGGCCACTCCACCACTGGAGAACGAAGCGCAAGACGCGCCGCGGACGTCAGGCCAATCCAGTGCGGCAACGATTACGTCAGCAGTATTGCAGCGGGCGACGCGCCCTCCTCTACGGGCGGCAATACCTGAAAATTCGCCGTGGATGCAGCCGGTTCGGCCGCGTGAACTACCGCCCCGGAGTCCTGTCGCGACACCGGCCACTTCCAAGCCGGAGGCAGTGCGGAGCCCGGCAGAGTCACGCGTTGCAACCAGGAGCCCTCCGCCGTCCTCTCGCGGCGCCACGCTTCACATTGGCCGCATCGAGGTCACGGTGTCGGCGCCGACACCTGTTCCCGCCGCTGTGGCGCCGAGTCGGGCCGCCTCGCCCGCGCCGCTCGGCTTGCTCTCGGGCAGCCCGATGCTTGGTCAGCGATTCGGCTTGGGGCAGAGCTGACCATGACCATGCTCGACCTCGGAGCAGTCACTCGTACACTGATGAAGGTCATCGACCTGTCGGTGAACGCCTCGCCGGCCTGGCCGCCCCTGCCCTCACCTAAGCTCGCTGTCTCGCCGCTGCCGCCGGACAAGTTGTCGGGCGATCCGCAGGCGGGGCTTTATCTCTACCATCTAAGCGAAGACGCGGCCTTCAAAAATCAACCGCCCCCTGCCGGGAATGAGGGCCTGCGCTTCACGCCGATGTCGATTGATCTTTTCTACGTGTTGAGCGCCCACTCCGGCGAGAGCGACGCCGGCACGTTGACCGAGCAGCTCATCATGGGGCTGGCTGTCAAGGCGCTGCGTGATGTGCCGATGATCGACGACGGTACGCGTATCGGCGGCACACAGGTTCTCGACCCGGCGATTCGCGGCGATGAGAACCGCTTGCGCATTGTCCTGCAGCCGGTTCCCGCCGCCGAAGCGGTCAGCTATTGGACGGCGGGCTCGTCCCCACTCCGCCTCTCCGCTTACTATCAGGTGAGCGTCGTCATGCTCGAGCCCGACACGCCGCCACAAGGTACAGGCCGGGTCCTTCAGTACGGCATTCAGACCTTCACGACCGGCGGGCCGCGACTCGACACCAGTCAGAGCGTGGTGACGTATCGGCTGCCCGGCGAGACGCAAAATCGCAGCATCGTGGTTGAGCCGGCGCAGGTGACGCAAATCGGCGCCGGCGATCCTTTCACGCTGCTTGGCGTGGGGCTGGCAGGCGGCATTCCCACGCTTCTGCTTCGGGAAGTTTCTTCCACGACGATGCTTGTGGCCGACGCCAACTGGCTAGTCAAAGTGACTGCCGAAGGCATCACCGCTCGTGCCCAGACAACGGCGAGCGGCACGCCGACGCCACCGGGCCTCTATGCCGCGACGGTCCAGATCGCACGTCAACTGAAGATGCCCGATGGCAGCATCCGCGTGATCAACCAGTTGTCAAACGCGGTACAGATCGCCATTGCTCCGGGGATTTCAGCGATCGACGTACCCGACGTCAATGGACAGTTCACGATCTCCGGAGTCGGCTTCTCACCGGCTGCCGACGTGACGCTCTATTTAGGCGCGAACCGCGCAGAACCTGGAAGTTCTGCCGCACTCAACCCGGGCGAATTCGCTGTCGTCAGCGCCACCTCGTTGCTCGTGCGCCTCCCCGCTGGAACCGCGTCAAAGACGATCGTTCCCCTACGCGTCATCGTCTCCGGCAGCGAAGCGCCGCCACGATGGGTAGTGTCGCCATGACCGACGCACATCAGGCCGCGCCGCTGAGACATGGCATCGCTTCGGAAGAGGCCATCGCCATTCCTAGCGAAATACCCGCCGATCCGATCGAGCGGTTGCTGATGCGTATCAGACTGCGTACTCAACTTAGGGTGCTCTGGTTACGCACCATGTGGCGACGCGAGAGCGAAGGCAGCGTGCAACGTGTGGTTAGCCATGCTCAAGTGGATGCGGTACTCGAGGAGTGGGATACGCGTGAAGCCGAGGTCGCGTTTCGGCGGAGCTATCCGGCCGCACGAGCCGCCGCCGATGCGCTGATGCGAGTTGAATTGGCGATCGGTGAAGACAAGACGTCACGACTCAAGGTGTTGATCAATCTCTTTGAGCTCACTCCGCGCGAAGTGGATCTTCTCGAAGCCTGTCTCGCCGCAAGCCTCGACCCCGGTCTGGCGCGCGTGTTTGCCTACCTGCAGGACGTGGCGTGCCGCACTTACGTGACGGAGGAATTGACGGCGAAGCTCTTTGAGCACGATAGGCATGCCGTACTCGACGCGGACTCTGCCCTGCGCCGATGGCAGCTCGTGATGGAGGAAACGGTCGCTCCTGGGGAGCCGCCGGCGATCATGTGCGATCCGCTGATTCGGGCGTGGGTACTGGGTGGTCATCATCTTGACGAAGCACTGGTCGGCATCGCCCGTCCCCTCCCCTTGGCCGATCCCCTGTCGCATTGGCCCATCGAAACATCGGTGGCGCGCATCGAGCGAGTTTTTGCTGGCCGTGGTCGGGCGCAGATCACCGTGCAGGGCACACCAGGAAGCGGGAGGCGTACCCTCGCCGCCGTCATCGCTTCGCGCCTCGGCCTTCGGTTACTGGCAATCGATTCCGATGCCATCGACGAGGACAATTGGCCGCGGGTTTTCGCTCGCGCGCAACGCCAAGCATTCCTCGATCGCTGCGCACTCGCCTGGACCGGCGAGCGCGTTGCACATCGGCTCTGGCCACGTCACGTCTCACCGTTCCCGCTTCAGTTCGTGGTCGTCGAACCAGGGCAGTTATCGCCTTCTGCAGTCGATGCGATGGATGAAGTGATTGTCACGGCGCCTCTGACTCTGACCGAGCGTGAGGCGCTGCTGCACAACCTCGTACCTGGCGTGGAGACTTGGGCTGAGGGATCGGCTGCGACCTTGGCGTCGCGCCACCGCCTTTCTATTGGCGAGATTGCCGCCCTGGGGCGCCAGCGACCCTCCGGACCGGACGATGCCACGGAAAGGGTGCGGAATCACCAACGCAACCGCCTGGGCAACATCGCACAATGGATCGAATGCCCCTTCACGCGTGACGACCTGGTGCTGCCAGTGACGCTGCGGGAGGCGGTGGAGGATCTCGTCTTCGAGGCCAGCGTCCGCATGCAGGTCTGGGAAGAATCTGCCGCGCGACGGCTATTTTCCCAGGGTCGCGGGCTCTTCGCACTCCTGGCTGGGCCACCTGGCACAGGCAAAACCATGACTGCCCAGACGATCGCCGCGACACTCGGCCTTGACCTCTTTCGGATTTCGCTGTCCGAAGTCGTGAGCAAATATGTCGGCGAGACGTCGAAGAACCTACAGCGCGTCTTCGCGAGAGCCGAGGAAATGGATGCGGTCTTGCTGTTCGATGAGGCTGATGCGCTCTTTTCTCGGCGCACGGAGATCAAGGATGCACACGACCGCTACGCCAACACGGACACGAACCATCTTCTGCAAGCGGTCGAGACCTATGGTGGCCTCGCCCTGCTGGCGACCAATCGAAAGTCGAATATTGACCCTGCGTTTTTGCGCCGTCTTCGCTACGTCCTCGACTTCCCGAAACCGGAAGCCGCGGAACGCTCCGAACTGTGGCGGCGACTCGTCGGAGAGCTTGCGGGGAGCGAGGCTGCGACGCGACTCACCCCTGCTCTGCATCGTTTGGCCGAATCGATCGAGGTGACGGGCGCGCAAATCAAGTACGCCGTTCTGACTGCCGTTTTCGCTTCGCGTCGCGATGGCGAGCCCGTCAATGTGAGTCATCTTCTTCGCGGACTCGAACGCGAACTCATCAAAGATGGCCGTGCACTCAGCGAGCGGGATCGCGAAAGGCTGCGTGCGCCATGATGCCGCGGACGCTACGCATCGACGAGTTGGTGCTGCGTCTTTCCGCGCTCGACGAGGAGCAGGGAGGTCGCATTGCCAAGGATGTTGCCAACAGACTGGCACGTGCCGTTGGGCGCATGGAGATGTATCCGATTCCCGCCGGAGCCGTCGTGTCGATTCGCATCTCGGACGGAACTCCGCATGAGGAAATGGCCGAGATGATCACGCAGCGCATCCTGGAGGCCTTGCGATGAAATTCGCAACTCCTTCGCATAGGCAATCCAGCAAGGTGGCAACGCATCGGCGCCCGGGCCCGCCGCCGCAGCGAAAAGCGGCGATGGGACGTCCTTATGGCCTGAACCATGTCGCCATCGGCCCTATGGAAAACGGGTGGGAGGCCCAGGCGAGCCAAGCGGGAAGCAACGCGGTTCGCGGACAGCGCGACCTGGGCCGCACCCTGACGCCAGCGCCGCCCGCATCCGTGGCCATTCCGTCGCACGGCACACCCATGCCCGCGGCTCAACGTGCGTGGCTCGAGACGGCCTTTGGCGCCAACCTCTCCGCCGTGCACATCCATCACGACACTGAGTCGGCGGCCGCTGCGCGCGCAGAGCATGCACACGCATTCACTGCCGGCCGCGACATCTATTTCGGCGACGGCTGCTACGAACCGCACAGCGAGGCTGGCCGCCAGCTCCTGGCGCACGAGGTCGCGCACGTGCTGCAACAAACCGCCCGCACGGCTTCCACGCATTACCTGCGCGCTACCGAAGCAGACGGCGCTGGTGAGGTGCAGCGTACGGATATCAAGAAACCGCGTCGGGATGATCCATCGGCGAAGGAGGAGATCCTGAAACCCGAACGTAGCTGGGGAGGAAAACAGTGAGCGGCGGCCTGCCCACGTCCCCCAAATTGCTCCGTGGTGCGCTGGTTCAATTCAGCGCACCCATGATTGTGCCGATTCCCAACATCATCATTTTCCAATACAACCCCGAATCGCTGTCGCGCACGATCGAGCCCTATCAGCTTCCCGACAGCAAGGCGGCAGGCCCGGACAAGGCCGTGACGACTGCACCCACGACCACCCAACCGAAGCCGCCGGTCGAGAAGTTCACGCTCACGTTGCAGCTCGATGCAAGCGACGCACTTGAAGTGCCGGACTTGCATCCGGTGGCCGTCGTCAGCGGCGTGGCCGACCGGCTCGCAGCGCTCGAGATGCTGCTCTACGCGGAGGATTCCAAGGGGCTGGGTTTCTCGCTTTCGCTTCCAGTCGGCGGCAGCCTCAGTCCCGCGGGAACCCCAGAGGCCGCGGCACAGGCCCAGCCGGTACCAAAGGGCAAGTCGCCGACGATTCTCTTCGTTTGGGGGCCAGGGCGGATCGTTCCGGTCCGAATCAACACTTTCAATGTCGACGAGCAGCTTTGCAATCCGATGCTGTATCCATTGCGGGCCAAAGTGTCTCTCGGCATGCAGGTCTTGACCGATGACGATTTCGGCAGCACTCCCGACACGATCGAGAAGCTGGCGGGTGCTTGTTACAAGTTCACGATGACGCAAAAGCGTGTATTGGCGCTTGCCAATGTCGCGAACGACGTCGAATCCATTCTCGGCTTGTTGCCGATCTAGGGGGCGCGATGTTTGATCCGACCAGCCGATATCTTGCCGTGATGGGCTATAGCGCGCTCGACTCCCGCGGCCGCGTCGTTAGGGTGATCCCTGCCCCCGACAAGCCAGCGCAAGTGCTGCTGGGACTGCATCGGCGCATTCAAGGCCAGCGTCTTGATCACCTGTCCTACCACTATCTCTCCGATCCGGCCGGTTATTGGCGTATTTGCGAACTCTCCGACGTCATGCTGCCCGATGCGCTTGCAGAGGCTCGCGACATCCCGATCCCGGTGAAGGCAGGCTGACATGGCGCAGACGAGCCTCGCAGTATTGGTGGGCGGTTCTGCCGATGCGCAGCTCGCGCAGGCCTCCGTCGTGGAGGTTCTCGAACGCATGGGCGAGCCGACGACCTTCCGGATGCGCTATGAGGTCGACATCACTGCGGGAGACCTGCCGATGCTGACGGACGGCCGCCTGGACCCCGGCTCGGTGATCCAGATCCTGTCGCTGCAGGACAACGTCGCCGACTGTCTGGTCAAGGGCCCTGTGCATGGGCAACAGATTCGCCTGCTGCACGGAGGCACAGGCTCGTACGTCGATGTACTTGGCAGCGACACCTCGATCGTGATGGATCGCGAGGTCAAGGCGAAGATCTGGGATGCGGTACGCGACAGTGACGTCTTCGGCCAGATCGTGACGCCCTACGGTTTCACGTCGGATTCTCAAGACACGCCCGCAGTTCACACCGAGGCCAAGCACACCTTGGTGCAACACGATAGTGACCTGCGTTTCGTGCGGCGCCTGGCCCGCCGCAATGGTTGCCTTTTCTGGGTGTCGACCAATTCTACTGGTTTGCAGACCGCACATTTTCGCCGGCCACAGCTCGACAGCGCCAGCTCGGCGCACCTGGCGATCAACCTCGACTCGCCTAACCTCAACGAACTCAATATTTCGTGGGATGTCGAGCGGCCGTCCAGCGCAGTGGGATGGGAGCTCGATCTCTCGGATAAGAGCCAGATTGACGGTGGCGTCACCCGTTCGCCGCAGAAGGTGCTGGGCGGCAAAGGTTTTTCGGACATCACGGGTGACACGCGCAACACCCTGATCACTTCACCGGTGGACGATGCCGGCGACTTGAAGAGTCGTAGCGAAGCCGCGCTCATCGAATCTGACTTCTTCTTGACGGTCACCGGTGAAACCACGGTGCATGCGCTGGGGGCGATCCTGCATGCGCACGCAGTCGTGCAGTTGCAGGGCACGGGCACGCGCCACAGCGGGGCTTATTTCGTGTCGAGTGTGCGCCACCTGATCGACGCCGCAACTCATCGCATGGAATTCGAACTGGTCCGCAACGGTTGGGGGTCCTGATGGAACGCGATGTCATTCGAATGCTAGTTGAGCATGTGCGCAGCCGTCGCTTCGGCAAGTACCGCGGCACCGTGACTGACAACCAGGATCCCAAGCAAAAGGGCCGGGTCAAGGTCAGCGTTTCTTCCATCCTGCCGCCCAGCCTCGCGGTATGGGCCATGCCTTGCGTGCCCTACGCTGGAAAAAACGTCGGGTTTTCCGCCATTCCCGCTGTCGGCGCTGGCGTCTGGGTGGAATTCGAGGGCGGCGACATCTCCTATCCGATTTGGGTTGGGTGCTTCTGGGCCGACGGCGAGGCGCCGGAGGCGGGCAACCCGGACATCAAGTTACTGAAGACCGAGAAGCTCGGCCTGCGCCTGGACGACGCCGCCCAGCAGGCGAGCCTAAGCGTCGATTCCGGGGCGTCGATCACGTTGACCACAGAGGCAGTCACACAGGCCAGCCAGAGTAAACACACCGTGAGTCCGACCGGTGTTTCATCCGAAATATCGCCCAACAAAACTGAACTCACGAGCGCTTCGTTCAGCGTGAATGGCGGCGCCTTGGAGGTCGTGTGATGGCCGGTCCCAGCCTGACCTCCAGCGCGACGCTGATGTGCCCGCACGGCGGCCAAGTGGCAATTATCCCGTCCAGCCCCCGTGCCAAGGCGGGAGGTGCGCCGATCACCACAGCCGCTGACACCTTTGTCATCGCCGGTTGCCCTTTCACCCTGCCCGGGCCGACCCCCAGTCCTTGTATCCAAGTGCAATGGGTCGTTCCCGGCCTGCGGGTCATGGCAGGCGGCAACCAGGCTCTTGATGCAGCCAGCATTGGTCTTTGCATGGCGGCGACCGGCGCGCCGCAGGGGCCGGTTTCCGTGGTGGCGACACAGCCTCGCGTGAAAGGGAGCTAAGGCGATGAACCTACCTTTCTCCTCCATCTGCTATCCGATGGGCATCGATACCGGTCTTGGCCGCCTCAGTGTCGAGCGCAGCTACGAAGAGCATGTCGATCAGATGATTCGACAGTTGCTGCTGACTGCACCAGGCGAGCGGATCAACCGTCCCGAATTCGGGTGCGGGGTACGCCGCATGTTGTTTGCGCCGAACTCGGACGTGAGCGCCTCGCTCTCGCAGGTCTTGGTGCATCAGGCGCTCGATCAGTGGCTCGGCTCCGTGCTCAAAGTCGACCAGGTGACGGTCGAGGCCGTCGACTCGACACTAACGATCAGCCTCAGTTACGTGTTGCTCGCGCGCCAGCAGCGCCGCTACCTCAACCTCGAGGTGGCCCCCTGATGGCCGGCCGCGACCGCCTTGAGACCCTGCTCGATCAGAACAATCTGACCGGCGTCGACTTCGTCCTGGTGAATGCAGACCAAGTGACGCTCGACGTCTATTTTCTCAAGCAACCCAGTACGCTTGTGCCACCTGTTGTGGCACCGCAATTCCAATACAGCGTGCGCATCCATGCGGATGGATTGGCCGACATCCCGGTCACAGCGACTTGGCGCACCGGCGTGGACGGCCGCGACATCCTTCGGCTCACCGCGGCGGAACCGGGCGGCTTCGCTCCGTACAATCTGAGCATTGCCGATCCCCGCATCGATCCGTACTTCAACGACATTGCCTTCAGCTTCAAGGCGGCATGCCCGCGTGACATAGACTGTGCACCACCGCCGGATGAATGCCCGCCCGAGCCAGTGGTCGATTTCCCGATCGACTACACCGCCCGCGATTTCTGGAGCCTGCGCACCGCCCTGCTTGAGTTCGCCAGTCAACGCTATCCCGCCTGGCAGGACAGGCTCGAGGCCGATGTCGGCAATATGCTCGTCGACGTGATTAGCGCGATCGGCGACGAGTTTGCCTATATCCAGGATCGCATCGCGCGCGAAACCAAGCTTGAAACCGCAACGCAGAGGCGCTCCGTGCGGCGCATGGCGCGCCTTGTCGACTACACCGTACACGACGGGTTGGGTGCGTCCGGCTGGCTCGATGTCACCGCGCTCGCCGACGGCGGGCTTGCGGCAGGCACACCTGTGCAGGGGATAAGCGACGGACTGGCGCGGACGCCGGGCGAGCTTGTCACCCCGCTTTCGGGCAACCAGCCTTTGCCGGATGGGGCCATCCTGCCGATTACCTTCGAGATCGGTCGCGGTTTCGACGAACGCGATCTGCCGGGTGGTCCTCGAAGCTATGCCATCTCACCGCGTCGCAATGCCCTTGCACCCTACCTATGGGACTCCTCGCAAGCTTGCCTGCCGGTTGGTGCGACCGGCATGTACCTCGCCGGCCATCATGCCTCCGATCTGCCGCTAGACGACGTCCCCGTCGGCATGGTGCCAGGGCGCTGGGTGATCCTGCGCACCGACCCCGCGGATCGCGCGCTGCCGGCGCGTCGCTGGCTGGTTCGTTTGATCAACGCCGTGGACGTCGTCGATACGTTGTTGGGCGCGAATTGCACGCAGATCACCTGGGAGGTTGCGCAGGCGCTGCCTTTCGAGCTGGATCAAACCATCCTCACGTTGCGCGGCAACATCCTGCCTGCCACGGCGGGGCGCACGGTCGTTCGTCGCTTCAGCATTGGCCCCAGCGACTATGCCGAGCTAACGCCGCCGCTTAACGGTGATCCGCTGACCTACGCGCCTGTGCCAAGGGCCGTCGAACGGACCGGACCAAACGAGAGCCTGGCCTACGTCTTCAGCCTGCCCGATTCCGAGTTCGAGGGACTGACCTGGCTGGGCGATGATCCGACAACCGCTGCGCCGGAGCTTCGTCTCTATCGCGCGGCGCTCGCAACACCTGCATCTGCTCCGAAATGGAACGGTTCGCAGTGGGATCAACACATCGGCTGGGAGTGGCGACGCTCCCTCCTCGGCGTGTCGAGCTCACAGGCGGACGATCTGCATTTCACCCTGGATGATGGACTTTGGCGCCGGATCGTCGCTTATCGACGGCCGCTCGATACACTGGTCCACGAAGACTACGTTCAGGCCGACAAGACCAACGGCGACGGTGTCACGCTGCGATTCGGCGACGGCACGTTTGGCGCCATACCATCCCCCAGTGCTTTGCCTGGCACGGTGTTCGAGGTCAGCTACCGACTCGGCAACGGCATCGCCACCAATCTGGGGGCGGACACTCTGACGGTCTTCAACGTGGCGTCCCTGGGTGCACTGGTGGCCTCGATCACCAACCCCTTGCCGACCATGGGCGGCCTCGAGCCGGAATCGCTTGATGCCGTGCAGCGCAACGCGCCGGATGCCTTCCGCGCGGTCACCTATCGTGCGGTTCGGCCGGAAGACTATGCCGAGGCTGCCGAACGTCTCGCGTGGGTCCAGCAGGCAGGATCGGAGTTCCGCTGGACCGGCAGTTGGCTAAGCGCCATGGTGACGCCTGATCCGCGTGACACTGACACGCTAGCGCAAGACAGGCGCGACGATCTCCAGGAACAACTCGATCGCTTCCGCCAAGCCGGTCGCGAGACCATCGTGCCCGACCCTATCTATGCCGACGTCGATCTCCAGATCGACATATGCGTAGCGCCGACGCGCTATGGCACTGACGTCGCCAGCGAGGTCGAAACGATGTTGTTAGGTACCAAGGGGCCGCTTGCACGAGCTGGCTTCTTCAGTCCGGACAACTTCACCTTCGGCAAGCCGCTTTATCGGAGTCGCCTCGAGGCGGCGATCATGAATGTACCCGGCGTCAAGGCCGTGGAGCGCGTGCGCATCCGTCGACGTGGATGGTTCGACTGGCGCCCCTTCATCGAACTGGTCTACGTGGTCCAGCCGAATGAAATCGTGCGTCTCGACAATGATCCGCTGCACCCCGATCGGGGAACCTTGCGACTATTCCATGAAGGTGGCGCATGAATGATCCTGTCTGCCACTGCGACCTGCGGATTTTTCCACCGACTTTGAACATTCCGGCCGGACTGTCGGCGCTGCCGCGCCAGCTCGGTAACTTCCCGGAATTTCGCGGCGCTTTGCTGGCAAGCATCACTGCGGCCGCGCAGGACTATCCACCACTTGCCAAGTGGCGAGCGCGTGATACCGAGGATTTCGGACTCATGCTGCTCGAGATGTGGGCCTACGTATGCGACATCGTTGCCTTCTATGACCAGGCCCATGCCAACGAATCCTATCTGCGCACTGCCGTCCTGCCGGCATCGTTGCGACGCTTGGTCGAACTCATCGGCTACCTACCTCGCCCCGAACTTGCCGCCTTTGCTGATATCGGCGCCCTGGTAGAAGGTCGCCTGCCGGTGGTCATTCCGGCGGGAACGGCGTTTCGTTCCGCCGCTTTTGGAACGGAGCCTCCGCAGGTTTTCGAATCCTCTGTCGACGCGATGACCAACCCCGCCGCGAACCAGTGGGGCGTTGTCCCACCACGGGCCGCGACCCTCAGCGGCACCGTTAGTTACCTCCTGCTTGATCCGGCGACGTCCCGCGTCCAACGCGACAGCCTCCTGTGGCTGGAGCTCGGCGGCGGTGCCTCATCCACCATTTGGCTCGGTCGTGCCCAGCAGGTATCGACGGTGACGCTCGCCGACGGCGGCCGCTACGTGCGCGTCGATTTGGTCTCGCCACTCACATTGAAGCAGCCGCGATCGATCGCTTTGACGCGATTGATGATTCCAACGCAAAAGACGGGGCTATGGGTTTCGCGTCTGCCTCTTCTCTTTGCCGTCAAAACCGCCACGAAAAAAGGCGTTGGCCTGTCATCGGCCATGGCCTCCGCCGCGTATGCGCTCACCTCGAACTCTGACGACCCGTCCGTCGAGGAAAGCTGGCAGGACGCCGCCTCGGGCGAGGCGGGAACGACGCTTCTCTTGAATAGCCTGAATCGGACCATCGGAGTCGGCGACCGGATCTTCCTCGAGGTGCCGGGCGATCACTACGAGGCGGTGCATGTAGCGAAGATCGACGAGCCACTCGTGACCGTCGTGCCCGCACAAACAATCACAGTCGGGAGCAATAACGTCACAACACCCGCGACTCGCATACCCACCACGCGTCTCTTCGCTGACGCAGTGATACCCGATCCGACCGATCCAGCCGCCGTCAACGACTCGAACTGGGCGACGCCGGGAGAACTCGCCATCCACTTTGGCCTCGTCGATGCAGGTACGGTCATGTCACCGGCCGACACCGCTCTGGCGGACTCAACCACGATTGAACTGACGGGCGTGCACGTGGCGCCGACCGGTCCGCCAAAGGTCACCGATGTGCTCTTGGCAAGCGCGGACCAACGTGGCGTCGACAGTCCCTGCAGTGTCGATTTCGCCGCCGCGACCCTGACACTGGACCCGACGACGACGTGGGATCCGCCACTCGAGTTGCCGGTGCAGGTCTACGGCAATGTGCTTCAGGTGACGCGTGGTGAAACCGTGGTTGCTGAAGTGTTGGGTAACGGCGACGCTACGCAGAGCTTCCAAACCTTCACCCTGCAAAATAGGCCGCTCACCTATGTGCCATCGGCAACGGTGCAGAACGATTGGGGCGCCATCAGTACGCTACGCATTTTCGTCAGCGGCATCTTGTGGACTGAAGTTCCGACACTCTACGGTGTCGGCCAGGCGGATCGCGTCTACATCGTCAGGCGCCAAGACGATGGCAGCGCCAAAATAACCTTCGGCTCGCCGTTGGCAACGGGCATCGGCAATATTGTGGCCCAATATCGTTTCGGGGCCGGCGCCGCATCGCCACCAGCCTTCGGCATCAATCAGATCGCGCGCCCGGTGCCCGGCCTCAAGTCGATCGTGAACCCTGTCGCCGCTGCCGGTGGGGCAGACGTGGAAGGGACCGATTCGGTGAGAAGTTCCGCACCCAAGACCGCACTGCTCCTCGGCCGGGCCGTGTCGATCGAGGATTTCGCCGCCGCTGCGGCCGCCGTCGGTAGCGTCCGCCTGGCAACCGCGCAATGGCGATGGTCGGCGCTACGCCAGCGCGCGGTGGTACAGGTCTGGTATGTCGGGACCGCCGGGCTGAAGAGCCTAGTATCGCAGCGGTTGCGCGGCATCGCCGATCCGGCGACGCCCATTGACGTTATGCAGGCGACGCCTGTACCGGCGGCGCTCGCCATCGACGTTCAGACCGATCCGACGTACGACACGCCGACCGTCCTGGCCGCCGTTCGCGGCGCCCTTGAAGCCACCGGGCAAGGCCTGCTCGAACCCGAGACCCAGGGGATCGGCAATACGCTCTTTCGCAGCAACCTATTCGACACGGTGCTGTCGGTATCCGGGGCGATTGCCGTCCGCGCGCTGACCATCAACGGCACCCCCTTCGAGCCCTATGGCCGCAATCCGGGTGCGGGGCAGTATTTCGACTTCGAAGGGGCCCTCAACGTAACCGGGAGTCCATCCCATGGCTGATGCAGCGCGCGCCGACGACGGTTACGAAGCCTACTTCACCGAGAAGTTGTGGTCGCTGGTGCCCGCGGTCTATCGCAATCTCGACGGCAACGGAGAACAAAAGGGCGTCCTGCGCGGCTTGATCGAGACCCTCGCTGGACAGGCTGCGATCCTCCGTCGCGACCAGGATCGCCTGTGGGACGACAGCTACATCGATCTTTGCGACGACTGGGCGGTGCCCTATATTGGCGATCTCGTGGGCACACGCATGATCTCGGCACTCGACGAGCGCGGACGCCGCATCGACGTAGCCAAGACCATCTACTATCGGCGACGCAAGGGTACGCCGCGGGTACTCGAGGAGCTGATCGCCGACATCACGCCGTGGGACGGGACGATGGTTGAGGCGTTCCGCAGGCTGGGCCGGACACATCACGGCCTCGACGCGCCACCTTCATCGCAGCTCGGACGCTTCTCCGGCACGCCGCGCGGCGGCACGGCGGACTTGCGGAGGCCCTTCGCATCGACGCTCGCCGATGGTCCGTTCGATGAGTATGCGCACGTTGCGGATATGCGGCAGCAACACGGCCTCGACGGACTCTGGAACATCCCGAAGCTGCTGTTCTTCTTGTTCAGATTGCCTGCCCTCCCCGTCACGGGCGTCATGCCGCATGGCCGCGCTGCTGCTGGCACCTTCCTTTTCGATCCCTCCGGTCGCGACATCCCCTTGTTCGCGCCGCGCCGCGTCGTACCGGACTGGGAAGCCTGGCGTTTCCCGCTGCCATGGGAACTGCCCGCGCCGATTGCCTGCCGGCTCCTGGGCGATGCAGCCTTCGTGATCACCGAGGCGGTGATTCTCGCGCTCGGCTCCGTGCTGATCGCCGCCGGCCAGCCCGCAGCAGCGGCCAACTATCTTGTGGCGCTGCGCGACATTCGCTTCGACTCCGAAACAGCCTTGCGCGCACGGATCGCCGCCCTGCCGTCACAGGCGTCGCTCCTGGCAGCGCCGGTGATTCGGGCGATCCTCGATGGCGCCCTGGTGGCCGATTGCGGAAAGGCAGCGCTGCTGCCGGACGCGATCGAGGTCGATGTCGGCGGATCAGCGGTTCCGGTCGCGCTCACCACATCCGGATCCCTCGACGACTGGTCCGCCAATCCGCCGAACAAGGATCTGGTCATCGATCCGGAACGAGGTCGATTCAGGTTGCTTGCGGGCGCACCGGCGCATCCTGTCACGGTCGACTATTACTATGGTTTTCCGGGCCCTGTCGGCGCGGGCACGGACGACCGGCGAGCAGGTCTCGCGGACGTAACCACCCTGCCCGCCTCCGCCCAAGTCAACGGTGGTGGCGCCATCACGGCCGCCGACCTGCCGGCAGCCGGCGGCCTGTCGATCGACGACAGCGCCACCTATTCGCCCGTCGCATCAGTCAACGGCATCCAAGACCTCGTAGTGCAGGCGGACAACCTGCAGCGCCCTTATATCCGGCTCACTTCGCCGTGGGTGCTGACTGCCGCGCCGGGCGGCCAAAGCACGCTTGTGCTTGACGGGCTTTGGATCGGCGGCGATGCCGGCGCGCAGATCCAACTTGCTGGCACGTGGGCCAAAGTCACGTTGCGCCGCATGACTCTCGATCCCGGCGGCGTCGACGCGGACGGACAGCAGATCGCGGCGGTGCCGCTGGTCATCAGCGGTAATGTTCAGAGCCTCGTCGTTGAGAGCTCCATTCTCGGCTCGATCAGTGCGCCGGGTGCTGGCGTGATCGACGAGCTTTCCGTTTCCGACAGCATCCTCCAGTCGGCTCCGAACCAGCCCGCCATTGCGTTGACCCTGAGCAAAGCGAACCTCGCGCGCGTCACCGTGGTGGGCAACTTGTCGCTTGACCGCCTGTACGCCACGGAAACCCTGGTGGTCGGCATGGTCACGGTGGGTGACACGCAATGGGGCTGCTTCCGCTTCAGTGCCGCACTCGCGGGCAGTCGGCTACCGCATCCCTTTGCGTCGACGGAACTCGCCATCGGCGCCATCACGCTGACGTCGACCCGATTCGGCGACGCTGACTATTGCCAGATTAGCGATGCTGCCGCCGTGAGCATACGTCGCGGCGCCGAGGATGGTTCCGAGATCGGCGCGTTCAGCAGTCTCAACAATCCGATCGTACTCGACGGCATCACCGCGAAGGTGACTGAGTACATGCCGTTCGGCTTGATCCCCACTTTCATTTTCGAGACCTGAGGTATCCCGATGGCGACCGAAGACATTTCGCGCAACGGCACTTCCCCTCGAAAGCGTTACGAGGGCATCCGGCTTCAACAAGGTCGTGTCACTACGGACGATGACTACAACGAGGGCGCCAGGCTCGACGCGGAGCATGGGCGGCAGACCACCCTGGACATCATCGGTCCGTCGGGCAGCCCGGACGGCGGCTTCGCCATCAGGAATCCACGCCTCAACGCAAAGGGCGATCTCGATTTCGATATCGGCGCCGGCACGCTCTATCTCGGCGGTTTGCGCCTGGAGTGTTTTGGCGAGACCTACGCGCAGCAAGTCGATTGGCTGGAGCAGCAGCCGACCGACCGCGCCGCGCCGGCCGACGGACGCGCCGATCTGATCTATGTGATGGCCTGGGAGCAACCCGTGGAGGCCATCGAGGACTCTGAACTCTTCGAGACGGCACTCGGCGGACCGGACACGGCGACCAGGGTGCGCCTGATGCGTCGCATGATGCTTGGCGCAGGACTCGGCGGCGACGATTGCGCCTCGGCGTGGACAGGGGAACTCAAGCAGATCGAGGCAACCTACGGCCCGTGGAACCCCGCGTCCGGCCTCTGCGAGCCGGACACCAAGCTGCAAGTGACGTTCGATAACACGGGCAAGAAGAACGATCTCTGCTCACCATCGGTGGTTGGCGGCTACCTCGGTGCGGAGAATCAGGCGATCCGCGTCCAGATCGTCGATAGCGGCCATTTTACTTGGGGCTTCGATAACGCCTCCCCGCTTTTTCGCGTCGCCGTCGCCGCCGACAACCAAACCGTGACCCTGCAGACCGAACCCAAGGATCAGGCACACTGGATGCAGGCCGGCCAGACCGTGGAGATTCTCGCGTGGTCTTCGTTGCTTCCGAATGGCGAGAAGCTCGCCGAGATCAGTGGCTACCTCACGACCGTTGCCGGTGCGTATGACCCCGATCTGCATACGCTGACGCTTGCCAATCCTCTGCCGGCCCAATTCGGCACGCAATGGCAAGGGCGAGGTGATCTGGCGGCAGCGACGACCTATTTCTTCATGCGGGTCTGGCCGCGCGGCAGCGACACGACGTCGCCTTCCGCGATCGCCTTCGCCGCTGGCACGCCAGTCGCCCTTGGCAATACGGGTGTCCTCGTCACTCTGACCGGCAGCGTCTTTGTGCCGGGAGACTACTGGGTGATCGCGGCTCGACCCGAGGCTCCGACCCGCGCGGTGCCGTGGGAGCTGCTTGATGGCCGCGCGCCGCACGGCATCCGGCGCTTCTTCACGCCGATCGGTCAAATCTCCTGGTCCGTCAGCAACGGCAATACGACCGGCAAGATTGACGATTGCCGAACTCCTTTCCAGCCGCTCACACAGCGCGACACGTGCTGTACCTTCACGGTCGGAGACGGCGTCACTACTCACGGCGACTACACGGTCATCCAGGATGCGATCGATCACCTGCCGCCGCGCGGCGGCTGCCTTTGCATCCTCGCAGGCACGTACGCGCAGGACTTCCGCGTCGATGGCCTCCAGAGCTTGCGCATCGAAGGCTGCGGGCCGCGCACTAAGATCGTTGGCGCCGCCGGGAGTAAGCAGAGCGCCGTGGTCACGATCGCCGATAGCAGTGCCATCGTGTTGACGGACCTTGCGATCACAAATGCGCAACGGATCCCTCTTCAGTTGGTGGATCGCCTGGAGGCGCAAGCGCTCAACCTGCCTCCCGATCTCGCTGGTGTGCAGGCGCCAGCCTCCAAGGCAACGGGGCGACCGCGGCTTGGCGATATTCATCTGCACCATCTCACGATCGAAAGCCGCGATCTTTCGGCCGTGGTCATGGCGGGCGGTCGCTTTATCGACCTCACCGAAAGCGCGATCACGGCGGACCTAGTGGCGGACGTTGCGGCCAATTCGCCGAGCGGTCACTGGCCCGCCGTATTCATTGCCGCTGACGACGTTTTGGTCGAACGCAACACCATCAAGGCGCAGTCTTTGACCAAAACACCGCTGTCGACTTTCATGGGGGTGGCCGCCTATACCAACCAGGCCGCCGCCTCCATGATCCGTTCCCGCCTGGCGATGGGCGGTATCCAGGTCGCTGGAGGTTCGGAGCGCATCGCGATTCGTCGCAATCGCATCATCGGCGGCAATGGTAACGGCATTACTTTGGGATCCATTGCGTATGTCCCTGCGACCGCGCTCAACCAGTTTGCGAAAGACCACGACTTCCTTGGACTCACTAAACAATGGGCCTATGCCGGCCTCGATGGGCACCTGACGGTCGGCGAAAACGGCTGTATTCAGTACGTCCCCAATCCGCCGTCACCCAATGACCCCAATGGTGCCCCGCAGATACCTGTCTCGACCGGCCACCTCACCGATATTCTCATCAAGGAAAACGAAATCACGGGCATGGGCCAGGCAGGTATCGGCGTAGCCATGCTCTTTGACGGTTCGAGCAGCCAGCAATCCATCATCGTCGACCGTCTCGCCATCCGGCAAAACCGCATCAACCATTGCCTGCAAATCGAGCTGCCCGAGATCAACGGTTCGTTGGCTGGATGGGCCGCGTATGGCGCAATCGCACTCGCCATCGTCACCGACCTGCAGATCAGCAGCAATGCGATCGTGGATAACGGCCGCTCGCACCTTCAGCCCATCTGCGGCATCTTCTTGCTTGCGGGTACCGGTGTGGCCATCGAAAACAACACCATTCGCGACAACGGGCCCCGTATCAACAGCGCTGGCACCGCACAGCCGGGATTGCGCGGCGGCATCTTCCTCGGATTCGTAACGGCCCCCGGTGAGGATTCCGGACCAGAGGCCAGGCCTGCGGCCCGACTGTTCGACAATGTGGTGGTCTGCGAGGATGGCCAGGCACTGGTTATCGTCGCTGCGTGCGGTGCTGTCAGCATCCATCGAAATTCTCTGACGAGCCGCGGTGCGAGTGCCTTTAGCGTCGCAGCGGACGCGTTAAGCGGTAAAGCACCAAGCACCGGGCTCGCGCAGTCATTTCTCCAGCTTGGCGCGGCAGTCGTTGTACTCGATCTCGGAATAAGTTCTGAAATGGCCACCACCGGGTCGTTCACAAACGCCAGGTTCGCCTCCTTGCAGGCCGCGCCCGTCATCTTGCCGCGCGGCGCGGTCATGTTTGACAACAATCAAGTACTCCTGGAGATGGCGGGCGGCCGGGCGCCCCTTGTCGTCAGTTCAGTGACGCTGATAAGCCTCGATGATGTGAGCGCACAAGCCAATCAATTGTCGGCGTGGACAGGGGGAATGCTCCTCCTGAGCGACCTTCTCATAGTGGCCGGATCGTTCCGGATGATAGGCAATCGCATGAGTGAAACGCAGGCTGGCTGCCTGCTATCCGGGATTGGCTTCGGCGTCCTCCGCACCGTGGCGCTCAACCAGAGTACACACTGCATTTACGTCGACAGATTGGTCAAACCGTCGGGAAGCATCCAGCACGATAACCTCGCGGTAGCCGACGTCTCGGGGACGAATGCCGTGTGTACGGGGATATTCGGCCCTTATCCCTGAAAAACAAAACGCCCGACGCAAATCCGAAGGGAGATCAAGATGAACCTAGACAACACCTATGTCGACCAACAGCACGCCGCGGTCGCAGACCAATTGCCGAAAATCGTGCCAGCAGCCGACGCCGCCAGGGTTGGCTGCTTATCCACGGCCCTCACTTTGCAGGCGGCCCAACAAGGGGTGCTCGCGATCAATCGCGCACGCAATGCCGTGAAGTACGGCCCGATTTCAAGCCAGGTCAGCGACATCGATGCGCGCTTACGAGCCTGCGCGACGCTCACCCAGTTCCTCCAGGTTGCACAAGCCCGCGCGCAATTGCAGCCCCCGTCGATTCCCACAGGCGCAGCAGGCATCTTTGGCCGCGTCGTCGATGCATCGGGCGCCGGGGTCGCCAACGCGAGTGTCGTCGCCATGGAGAACGCGGGTGCGAAAAGCAATAAAGCGACCACCGCGGCTGACGGAAGCTATCTGCTTGTATTGCCCGTCACTCGAACTGCGTCACCGCGTGCGAAGGCGGTGCGCGACTCAGGAAAGCCCTCGGTCACGATCCACCTGGGAGTCGTGACAAATGGGCAAACGGTCCTGAAGAGCGACGAAGCCATCACGCTGCAAGCAGGCGACATCGTTCTGCGTGAGCTCGCGATCCCCTCGCCTGCAGACACGCTCAACAACGGGTAGCACCGATGCGCCGCGCTCAGGTCCAGGCAATCCGTCCGGCCAGCACGCAGAAACCGGCGGCCGCTCGGAAGCTGGCGGGATCTCCCCGGCGCGCGGCGGCAAGTAATCACTTGCAGGCCGGCCCAGCCGGCGACCTTGCCAACATCGTCCAGCAGGCACGCACGGCGCCACGCGCGCAGGTGCCGCATGCGGCCGCAGTCGCCCGCGATTTTGGCCTGTCATTGTCCGCTCTCGAGATCCATGCCGGAGAGGCCGCAGCAGCAGCGTGTCGCCTCATCGATGCACGTGCCTTCGCCATTCAGAACTTGGTCGTGTTCGCCAATCCACGACCAAGCCTCTCGCTCGTCCGGCACGAGTTCGCCCATGTCCGTCAACAGGATGGCATCCGGTGTCCGGCGCCAGCACGGTATGAGCCCGGCTCGATCCGCCTCGGCCCCTCGGGAAGCGAGGTCGAGCGCGAGGCCGATGCGGCGGCCGCCGGTCATACCAATGCAGTCCATCGAGGCGCCCCGGTTGCCGTCCAGCGCGAGGACAAGAACGACGAAGACAAGCCGGTGACCGCCGCGACCGAAGCTAAGAAGCGACTTGTCAAGCTGGCCAGTGTCGCAGGGTTCGCTCTCAAGACTCTTAAGGCTGGAGAAGCTCCGCATTTCGGCGTCTCCAAGGACATCAATAGCCCCGACCCCACATTCAATCCGGCCTTCTTAAGGAGTTCGGAAAACTCGTGGACGTTGGAAGACTATATAGCGGCCAACCCGGTGGAAAACGTCACCATCGATAAGCGCCGAGCCAGATACGAACTGTCGGACCACGTCTTCAAACGCGGATCCGGAGGCAAGTTAAACGCTGATGCCATAGCGCGCACGGCCTTCTCGATAGGCAATAGCAGCATATGGACTTCGCGCGCCGTTCCCCAGGACATAGACACCAAGACTGCAGACCTGCGTACGACGCGTTACGTGTTTCTCGGCGCCTGTCAATTCAATAACAGAGAGATCAATCCCAAGCTTGGCGATGAAAATCCACGCGAGACCGTCAATGAACGAGGCCGTTATGAGCGCGACAATGCCGATCCTGTCGAAAGCTTGAACTCCTATATCGATATAGTCGGTCGATTAGTCACCATTGCAAAGAAGAAGAAAAAGAAGAAAGCGCTAACCGGTGCCGATGAAGTCAAAGACGCGATCAAAGCGCTCAAGCCAATGAAGGACGCCGGGAAGGGTCGAGAGAAACTGCGTGATTGGGTCCTCAAGCAATACACTGGCATCGATGAATTCTTCGCGCTGGTAATTCATCCGGAAGGGTTCCCCAAGAACTGGAATCCAATAAAAGGCGATCTCCAAGCGAGATTTATTGCCAAGCTGCGGAAGGGCGGCTCCGCCACGGCAGCGCAGGTCTACTTCGGTGAAGAGTTCACCGAAAATGAGAACCTCAAGGTCAAGCCGTCTGGCGAGCTCCAGGCTCTGCGCCGCGGTGACGGTTACATCAAGGTCGGTAATGCTTATCACATCCTCGAAAGCAAGGCGCGAACGTCACCGCCGAGCGACGAGGAAATCGAGCAGATGAAGGACTACAAGCGCATCATCACGCCACCGCGCATTAAGGGGTACCTCCTCAGTGAAGGCAATATCTCACGTGATATGGGCGAGTTCACTGCCGTCGAATACTACCTTGCGATTTCCACGATCCCGGTAAAGGGCGATCCGCTCTACAAGCTAGCCGAGGCGTGGACGACCGAACTAGACAGGGCTTTCATTGATCCCAAGAAGAAGCCGCGCAAGCCCGAGGGCTATCGGATCCACCCAAACCTCTCGGGCGATCCAGCAAAAAAGACGACGATCAAGATCAACCCTCTGATCGAGCTTCCGATCCCAAATCCTGACCAAGTCGAGCAGAAAGTCGAGAACATACCGAAAAAACTAACCGGTGCCAATATCAAGCGCGCCGACTTCAAGCTGGCGCAGATACGGGAAGCTGAGATTGCCTCAGGGAGCATCTTGATCGCCCTCGATCTCGGTGACGAGGTCAAATCCGGAGGCGAACCAAAACCCCAGGCGATACATCCGATGTCAGACGGAGAAGCCGGGTCCGTTAAAGAAAAGGGAGCCGTGATCTACGGCCACGCTGACAATAACTTCGACAATCTAACGACATCCCTTGATAGTTTCTTCAATAAGCGTGTTTCGGCCGACGCGAGACTGACCGACGCCGGCGTTGAGGGAACACTCGACGTGGCCCCAGGGCCAAGTGGCATTCGAGGCATCACCGTCGGCGCCAAGGTCACGATCACCTACGGAAAGAAGGGCCTAACGGCCCATGGGCGAGTCGATCTCTCGAACCAAGAGGGAACCATCAAGGGCGCCATCGCCGTCACCTACGACAACTCTGGCGGGCAATGGAACATTGTAGGCGACGTTACCGTCACAGACATCGTCGAGGGACTCGAGCCGTTCAAGGCCAACTTCACCTGCGCCCCCAAGGAGGGCACCAAGAAGGTCCATGCCGACAAGGTTGGCATCAAGAAAAAGTATGGTGGCATCACCATTAGCGGTATCGCGACGAACCTCGACTTGGATGCGAACACCGGTGCATTTAGCGGTTCGGCCAGCCTCTTCGCTCAATTGGGTGCATTCGGCGAAGCTAGCGCAGAAAACGTCGTAATTGAAGCGAACCAAATCAAAAACGCGACCCTTGTTTACAAAACGCCAACGCTTGCCTATCCGAAGACGAATCCCGCCCTCTCCGGTATGCTGAAAGGCGCCGTGACCTACACCGCCGGCCAGAAGCCCGGAGACCAGCCGCTTTTTGGTGGCTCTATTGAGGTCGACGCCGCGATCGATGCCGCGCCGCTCAAGCGCCTCACGAAGGACGGTAAGCTGGGCGTCAAAGGTAAGGTCGAGATTGATGACGGCAAGTTTGTTCGCTCGACTATTGGCACTACCGACACGCTCAAGCTTGGCAAGCACTTTCAGATTCCGCGTTTCCATGCTGACGTCGACGAGAAGGGTGCCATTGCGCTGCACTTCACGCTCCAGGTAATCGACATCGGGCCACTTAAGGACGCCAGTGTCGACGCGACCGTCGATCAATCCAGATTTCATATCGATCGCGCCAGTGGCGAATTCGCCTTTGGTAGCGACAAGGACAAAGTCTGGGGCTCGTTGCGCATCCGCTACGAGAAGGATGACCTAACAGTTGGCGGCAAGATTCACGTCCGCATCAAGGAGGGTCTGGTCGCCAGTGGCGATGCGTACTACGACAACAAGAAGGAGACCGTGACCGCATCCCTGTCCGTCGAAGAAATCACGCTACTGAGGTACGGACCCAAAGAGCATTCCCTCGTCGATCTCTCTAAACAGGTGGAGTTGATTTCCTTTTACGAGGTCGTCGGACTCTACCTCGATGTCGGTTTCAACCTCGCCTTCTCCTATAGTTTCGATCTGCGCCTAAGACCCGCGGTCACGCTCGAAGATTTTTCTTTCAAGACCTTCGAGTTCGCGCGCGCAAGGGCGCGCATGCAGTTTCTCGGCGAGTTGGCGGCGACCCTGACGGCGACGCCCAATGTTGGCCTGGGCGTATTCATCATCAGCACCAAGCTACTTCGAGGCGGCGGTGGCATCGCGATCCCGATCACAGGTCGAGCAGCGTTAGCGCTCAAGCCGCCGGTAACCGTCGAAGTTGTATACACACCCGAGGGTGGTATCAGTGCGGGCGGCGAGGTTGGGCTGACATTGCTGTTCGGCGTGACCGGCGCCGTCCTTCCTTACGCCGACTTCTCGGTGCTCAATGGCACCTACGAGAACAAATGGAAAGGCGATCCGCTAACAAGCTTCGTGCTGCTTAAGGAACGACCGATCTTTACCTACGTCGTGAATTTTGGAAACCCGCTCACAACGGAAACCAAGCCGCCGATCCCAGAGAAGCAAGAGAATCCCCCCAAGATCCCTAACACCGAACACCCGATCACCGCCAAGGCGGACGGCAAGGCGACGCCGTCCGAGGTTAGGAGGAAGGAGGCACAGGAAAAGAAACCCGAGGACAAACCAAAGGCCGACAACAAGGGCGGCTTCGATCTCGCATCTCTGGTCGCCGGACTCAAGAATGAACCGAGCTTTGCGAAAGCGTTCGCAATCCTCGACGCCGCCGCGCAAGTTTGGGATGCGATCAGCGGTTTCGTCGGCGCCATTGTCAACTTTGTACGGAAGTGGGTTGGCGGAACAATCGATCTAATCGTCGGCATCATCAAGGCGATGGGTAAGCACAACGTGGCTGGCTACCTCAAGGAATTCCTCGGAAAGAGGATCGATCCTCTTCTTTTCCACATCTTGGAGCCATTGCTGGACGCCATCGGCGCCGTTGAGCAGGATCTGTACGATCTCTTCGAACTCGAGTTGCCGTCGTCGCCTTGGGGAATCGTCGATTTTGTCGTGACGATCATCAAGAAGGTACTGAAGCTTGCCTGGAGTAGCTTTTTCGAATTCGTCAGTGCAATCAAAACGATGGTTGAACGGGCGATCGAAGGCACCCGGGATTTCGCGCAATATTTGGTGAAAGCCGGCCGACTAGGGGTGATTCGCCGTGAACGCTATATCGGATCCGAAACGCTGCACCTCGAAAAGGACTTCCTCGTCGCGGACGAATACAAGATCGATGTCGGTGGCGTGAAGCGACATGAGCTCAGTGATTCGATCCTGCCGTCGCCAGACAAGGCCATCGGCTTCGCCCTATGGCACGCACTTGATATGCTCAAAGTCGAACCCACGACATCCTCGATCAATGCGGACACCGGCGATGCCTATGCAGACTACTGGTCGCCGCTGCCCGTAGATCGCGGCTACAACCTCAATCGGAAGGTCCGCGGTGCAGGTACGATCGCAACCAGCGCCCAGGCTGCTCTGGAAGCAGCCGTCGGCGATTCAGGGGTCGCGTTGCCAAGCGCCATCCGGCGTCGTTATGAATCGGCGCTAGGTACCGATCTTTCCGAGATCCGCCTGCACACCGGGGCCGCATCCGCCGTTGCCGCACAAGCCATAGACGCGCGGGCCTATACGGTGGGCCGCAACATTCATTTTGACGTCGGTGAGTACGCACCAGAGACAGCCGCCGGCGAGCAGTTGTTGGCTCACGAACTCACGCACGCAGCCTGGTCACCTCGCGCCGAAAGGAAGCAGTACGGATTCAGAATCGCCCCAGCCTCCGACCCGTCTGAACGTAAGGCCGAGACGATGGCCCAAGCGAACGCGTCGATATAGTTCCGCACTCGCTGATATGGACGCGATTGCCAAGTGGCCTATCGGGCGGCCCCATTGACTCGCGAAGGTGCCTGTTCACTCAGCGACCTCTGATTCGGGGCGACCAGAATAAAGGCGTCCGACAAGCGCAACCGTTTGCGCACAACCCGAATCTGCGGGCGCCTCCCCACCCCCGATAACACGGGCTAATCGACGCCGCGTGGCGGTGGCTCGAACTCAGCGCGGCTCTCCCCCAGGCAAACGCTGAGGTCTGCTTCGGGTTACCGACAAGGACGATTGTGCCGGGCTTGCAATGCTCAGGCTCCTTCCCTTTGACGGTCGCCTTGAATAAGGCCATACAGGAGGATGTCCGACACTTCTCCAGCGCCGGTGACCCAGCGCTCTCGCAAGTACCCCTCCAGCTTGAAACCGATGCGCTCAACCACCATGACTGAGGGTCGATTGCGTGGATCGATATTTGCCTCAATGCGACGAAGGCCCGCTTCCCTGAAACCGTAATCGATGAGGGCTTGAGCTGCCTCGGTCATATATCCCTTTCCCCAATGCCTGCGCGCCAAGCAGAAGCCTATTTCTGCGAGCCGACAACGCCAGTCAGCATTGTGCAGTCCGCAATCACCCAGCACTTCTCCACTATCGTTTGATTCAATAACAAAAATGATGCCTTTCCCTTCGGAAGATGATCGTAGCTTTTCAGTGACGCGTTGATGCGCTTGGAAAATATGTTGCATCGGCGGAAAGGAAAAATAATGCGCCACTTCAGGATCAGACCACACTTCAAAGAAGACGGACGCGTCATCTTTCTGGAGAGGTCGAAGTCGAGTACGCCTAGTCTCGATGATAACGGGCTCAAACATATACAAGCCTCAGCCATTGGCATTCAGATGCGCCAGTAGCACTGGCCAAGTGTTCAGTTTAGTTCGAAAGCAGGCCTTAGCTGCGAGTCCGGACACCCTTCACGAGCTGTGCTCCCACATTCGAAATATCGTATCGACACCCTTAATGGCTAGAAATAGGCGTCTGTGGTTGCGGAGTAACGGTGAACTATCGACGAAACCGCTCCCATGGTTGCCAGTATTTGAGAGCTAGAGCATTAGACCCAGCGTCAAGCACCTTGAAGCGGAAAATGGCCTCGCCGCCTGAACCAACCACACGACCAGAGTGGTTGGCCGTGTCAAAGCCGCAGGCCCGGGGCTAAGGGGCGCTGTCGGTGCCGTCAGGCCAATCGCGGCAAGGGCGGTGATCGTTTTCAAGTGAGTACGCATGGAAGCCTCTTCTGTTTGTCTTGGAAGCGTGCAGTGCTCGCTGGGTATAAGCTCTGCTTCTAGGGGCGCGGAGTCTTGATGAATCGGTGAGGGAATATCGAGATTCGGCTCGGCACGGAATGCCTTGGCCAAGTCTGAAAAGGTGTGCTTGGACATGGGGAGCGCTAGCTACTCGGCAAGTCCAGCAAAAACTGCCGCGTTCGTGTTTGCGGACGTGGTGGTCGACGTGTGGGCCCATAGGCTGGTGCGCGGCGGATGTGAAATTAATGTGGAACCGAAAGCCTTTGCGGTGCTGCTGGAGCTACTGGCGCATCCTGGCCAATTGCTCAGCCGCGATGACCTGCTAGATGCCGTGTGGGGTCACAGTTACGTCACGCCCTCTACACTTAGTCGGGTCATAGCTCAATTACGCCGCGCCATGGCGGACGACAGCAGCCAGCCGCGCTACATCCAAACTGTGCACGGGCTGGGCTACCGCTTCATCGCCACCCTGAACGGCCAGCCATCAGAACCGGCGCCGGCGCTTTGCGTCGCTCCACCAGCACGAGTTCGTCTTCCGGAGCCCGTAACCCCTTTGATCGGACGCGACGCAGACCTGCACCAAATTAAGCAGCTTCTTCGCGATGCTCGACTAGTAACTATTGCCGGCTCGGGAGGTATCGGCAAGACGCAGGCCGCGTTGGAATTGGCGAGACAGAGCGCCGAAAATTTCACCGACGGCGTATGGTTGCTTGATTGCACAACGCATGCCGACGGCGAGGGTTTGTCGCACTGGCTTGCCGGCTTGTTTGATGTACGCATGGCGGCAGGTGTAGACGATTTGATCGAGCGTATAAGTGAATTGCTGCGTACCCGGCACGTATTGCTAGTGTTTGATAACTGCGAACGGATTGCGGGACCGGTGGGCGCAATCATCTCCGCTTTACTGGCATCGAGCGCGGAGTTGCGGGTGCTGGTTACTAGCCAGCACCGCCTAAATTGCCCAGGTGAGATCGTGTACTGGCTGCCGCCATTAGCCGTCCCACCTGCGGAAAAATGGGTCACGGACGACGACATCGCGCGCTTGTCCAAAGTGCCAGCCGTCGAATTACTGTTGGCACGCGTTCGCGCGTTCGCATCGACGTTTACATTGACGCCGGCAAATGGATCCGTTGTCGCTCGGATTTGTCGCCAATTGGATGGCGTGCCCCTCGCCCTTGAGATTGCGGCGGCTCGACTTCGCTTACTCAGTCCGGAACAGCTGCTAAATCGAATGGACGCCCATCTTCTCAGTCTGGCCGAGGCCAGCCCAAGCCGCCCCGCCCACCATCAGACCCTCCACGCGTTGATTGAATGGAGTTTTTCGTTACTTTCAGATAGCGAACACTCATTGCTCTGTGGCCTGGCGATTTTTGTCGGCACTTGCACGCTTGGAGGCGCCAATGCGGTCGGCACGGTGGTCAAGTTAGATGATGAGCAGGTAATGGACGCGGTCGGTGGACTGGTCGATAAATCACTGCTGGTAGCTGACCCTACAACTCGTCCTCCGAGCTACCGACTGCTGGATAGCGTAAGGCTATTCGCCTTGGAAAAACTGGCGGAGAGTGGCAATGAAGCACGCATGCGAAGCGCGCATCTCGCTCATTTCGTGGATCTCTCTTATCGCGCCGATGCGGGGATCAGGGGGGATTGTGAGCAACAGTGGTGTGATCGAATCAGGCGCGACTGGGCGAACTTGCATGCGGCACTCGACTACGCCCTGTCGAAGCCAGAACACGCCGGGGACGCCTTGGCCTTGAGCGGCAACCTTTGTTGGTACTTTAGAATGTGTGCCAACTACGATGAATCTGCGCATTGGCTCGATCAAGCTTTGCGCGCAAAAAAGGCGCCAACACGGGAGCGTGCTCGGGCTCTGATCGCGTGCGGCATCATGTACCACCAGTCCCAACAACACGACCGCGCAAAGGAATTACTCCGCGAGGGCATCAAGGTGGCACGGCATTTCGGAGATCCGCGTTTGGCCGCGGCGGGCCAAGCCGTCATGTCCATTGAGTTGGCAACCTCGGGGGACTCCGCTGGGGCGAAAAGCAGCGCAGACGCAGCGCTGGCCATGGCGGATGCAGAAGACGATGCGTGGCTGCGTTCCATGGCCTTGCTAGCGCGTGGCGTAGCATTGGCTTTGGATGAGTGCCATTGTGAAGCAGAGGCCTGCCTCAGTGAGGCGTTCGAGGCGGTATCCGTTCCCGGCTATGGCAAGTATCAGTCGGTGTATGTGCTGGTTAACCGCGCCCTGCAGCGCCACTACTTAGGCAAGAAGCGAGGAGCGGCGGAAGACTGGCTGACTTGCATAGACGTCTTCGCTGCACTGGAACACTGGCGCGGGGTAGCCGGTTGCGTCGAAGGTGCAGCCTACCTGTTGGGTGAGTGTGGTGAGGTACGCCAGGCGGCACGATTCCTAGGTGCTGCTTCCCGCGTGCGCACATTGACCTCCGGGCCGCTAATGCCGCATTGGCGCAAAGCGCAAGTGGTAGCTGAGCGAACAGTGCGCAATGCGCTCGGACAATCCCTGGAGTCGCTGCAGAAGGACGGTGCTTGCACGCGCATCGAGCAGATTGCAGCCGAAGCGCGCTACGCGCTGGCCAAGCTGGCATCCGTTTAACATCGACGGGCCAGCGAAAGCTCACCTTCCGGACCCCAGGCTCATGGCGAATCGCAACCACCCTACCCCCGACAACTTGACCTAATCACCCCACCCTGCCCACGTCAGGCATGAGGAGGCCAGACGCGGATGGATTTTGGGTGCATTTATCCCAGTCCGACAGTAAGTCATAGGACAGCGCCACAGTGACCTGGTGGCAATGCGGCCGGTATGTCGCTCCTACAAAATCCACAAAGCACCGCCTGCCCGAAGTCGACTTTGTCATCCGACGCCTCATTTCCTGAGGTGGATGCCCTAAGGTCCGACTGAGCGCGCGCCGCGTGCGTTCGCGACTGCCACGGGTACGGATTCCAGTTTCCATAAGCGGGAGGTGCGTACCCGCTGTGACGACAGACGCTGATCAGAGAAATCTCAGCTTCTGATCCAGCGAAAAACGACCAGGGCCCGTAACGTAGAGAAGAAGTAGAGGATTGGGGACGAGCTGGTCGAATCAAGCACTACGCCATCGAAAACCAGCACGAGGGCTGATCGCGCGCCTAACGTCATGGCTTCAACCCTGGAGACTGGCGCGAAGGGACTCCAGGAACGCCTCGCTCGTAGGCCCAAGATGCGCGTTGGCGCGGCGAATAATGCTGAGCGGACGCTGGATCATTAGGCCCTTGACGGGAAGTAACTGTAGCGTTCCCTCGCCGAGTTCCTTCGTGATGCTGATGCGAGGCAACCATGCGATCCCGCCGCCGTGCACAGCGGCTTGCTTCAATGCCTCAGTATTGCCGAACTCCATCACGCTGCCTTGCTGGACGTTGTTGGCATCCAATGTCTCCGCAATGAGTTCGCGCGTGCCTGAGCCTTTCTCGCGCATCAGTAGCGGTTGGCCGTTGAAGTCGATCGCCGACAAGCGCTTCTTTTTCAACAGCTCATGATTCGCCGCCACCACGGGCAAAAGTTCGTCTTTTTGGAACTGCTCGGCAATCAATCCAGTGACATGTAACGGACCTTCGATGAAGCCGAGGGCGAAGCGCATGTCGGCGACGCCTTGGGAAATCTGTTCGGTGTTACCAACGAACATCGTGATGCGCACGCCAGGATTGGCTCGACGAAATATCGCCAATCGTTGAGGCAGGACATAGGTTCCGTTGGTATTGCTTGCACCAATCGACAAGTTCCCCATGCGCGCATCGGCAATTTCTCTCATCGCGGCTTCCGCAGTGTGCGCGATCTCGAACAGCCGAATTGCATATTCTTGCAACACCTCGCCAGCATGGGTCATGCGCATGCCACGGGGCAGGCGCTCGAAGAGTGTGATGCCAAGGCGCGTCTCAAAATCCTTGATCTCTCGGGATAGCGCGGGCTGCGAGATATACATCCGTTGCGCCGCAGCGGAGATGCTTCCGGTTTCGGCGATCGCATTGAAGACAGCCAAGTGATGGATGTTCATATGCATTTTGTATATGGGTGGCGTCGGCCAATTGTATTGGATTTATGCCTAAGCGGCGCTCACACTTTGTATCGCCGGGAAGCCACGCATCAACGATTTTTCGCCAATACCGTATTCGAACCTGAAGTACAGATTGCCTCAGCGATGAAGTCGCACTCGCTGATCAGGCCGATGGTTAGCCTGGATCAAGTCACCGACGACAAGTATCGAGAACGTTGAGGTTGACGTTGAGAGTGGCGCGAAGCCATTGCTCTTCGCGCCTACGCCAGAGGATTCTTGGATGATAGTCAAACCCGCCGATTCAGCCCACGACCTCTCTTCCAGCCTATGTGCCATTTGCGCCAATCGCTTGGCCGAACAAGCGCCTGATCTAGTGCTGGCTTCTCGTGACAGTATTCAACTTGATGCACTTACTGAACGATCGCATCGTGAGGCCAGGCGGGCCATTGTCACATCCCAGGGGGATCTCTTTGGCGCTCATGAACCGGCCCAAGTTGAGGCGGGTTGGCAGGAGGATGCGCGCATCGGCGTCACTGTGAAGGCCGCACGCACCAGGGCTACGGATGGCTTCACCGAGCAAGAGCCAGATGAAGTGATGGCCTGCGAATCAGCGCAGGATGGCATTAGCAGTCATCTTAAGGAGCATTTGAAGATCCTCGCCTCGATGTCTCACGATCTTCAGACACCCATCACGCGCATGCGTCTGCGCGTCGAGGCACTGGGGGAATGCGCGGAGCAGCAAAAAATCGTCAACGATCTGCGTGAAATGGAACACCTGGTTCGCGAGGGTGTGTCCTACGCACGCGGCACGTTCGGCGGCGCTAAAACACGGGTTAAGATCGACCCGGCTGCCTTTCTTGAGAGCCTCGTCTTCGACTATCAGGACATGGGCCGGCCCGTAACGCTCTCCGCATCCATCGGGGGTCAGGTCACGACCTGCCCCAAGACTCTCCGGCGCGTGTTGGGCAATCTGATCGACAATTCCATCAAATACGCTGGAAAAGCTGAGGTTTCCGCGCACCTAAAAGAAGGTGATGCCTTATGCGTCTCCGTGTCAGACCGAGGCCCTGGCATTCCCGAGAGCGAGCTCAGAAAGGTGCTTCGGCCGTTTTATCGATCGGCTGGTTCGCGCCACTGTGACATCGACGGAGCTGGCCTTGGACTCGCTATTGTCACTCAATTGATCAGATCGATTGAGGGCAATCTGATTTTGTCCAATCGCGACGGTGGTGGCCTGGTGGCGACCATAACGATCCCGTAGACGGTCACCCATTGCAGGCGAACTAGTGGATGCGCATCAGCGTCGGCGCTGCGGTGCTACTTCGCTCGCGGCAAGGTATTGAAAAAGGGGGCACGCAGCTCTTTGCTGAGCGGAAACGCTTTTAACATGAAGCCAGGCCGAGCGGGTGCGCACTCGCGTTCTATGGCGGACGTTCAATGCCTCCTATGTTCGATCGCCCGTTTACCGTTTCTTTGTCTAAGCCGTTCTTGGAGGCAACATGACTGAACTCTGGAGCATGGCGGCGAGCGATCTTGCCGCACTGGTCCGCTCACGCGAGGTGTCCGCTCGCGAAGTGGCAGAAGATGCGTTGCGACGGCTTGATGCTGTCAATCCCCGCATCAACGCCATCGTTGAGTGCCGCCCTGATGAGGTGTTTCGGCAGGCGGTCCTCGTCGATACCGCGCTTTCCCGGGGAGATGATCCCGGGCCGCTCGCGGGCGTCCCGGTGACGGTGAAGATCAACACCGACGTGGAAGGCTACGCCACCACCAACGGCACGAAACTGCAGGAACAATTGATCGCGCGAACCAACAGTCCGGCGGTCGACAACCTGTTGCGCGCCGGTGCGGTGATGCTTGGTCGCAGCAACTCGCCGACGTTCGCGTTGCGCTGGTTCACAAGCAATCTCGTGCACGGCAAGACGCTCAATCCGCGCGATCCGCGGCTCACTCCGGGCGGTTCGTCGGGTGGTGGTGCCGCGGCGGTTGCGGCTGGCATCGGCAGCATTGCGCTGGGCACCGACATCGGCGGCTCGCTGCGCCATCCCGCTTACGCCTGCGGCATCCACGGGCTGCGCCCGAGCTTTGGCCGGGTGCCCGCCTACAACGCGTCGTCACCCGAACGCGGCATCGGTCCGCAACTGATGTCCGCCACCGGCCCGATGGCTCGAACGATACAAGACATTGCGCTCGGCCTCTCCGTGATGTCGGCCGCAGATCTGCGCGACCCCTGGTACGTACCCCAACCGCTCGTTGGTCCGGTCATGCCGCGGCGCGCCGCGCTATGCCTGCGTCCCGGCGGCATGTCCATTTCCCCGGAGGTTGAGGCAGCCCTGTGGGACGCACGCGACCGATTGGTGGATGCGGGTTGGCGCGTCGAGGAGATCCATGACACGCCGTCGGTCACCGAAGCCGCTGAAATCCAGGAGCATCTTTGGCTTGGTGACGGCTTCGCCAATCTAATCAATTCGGTGGAACGCGATGGCGACCCTGGTGCGCGGGCCGTCGTTGAAGGCGTGCGTGACCGCGTGGCGGCGCTGACACCCGACGCGGTAGCGAAGGCGCTTGTACGTCGTGCTACCGCAGCCCGCGAATGGCAGTTGTTCTTCGCGCGCCACCCCATATTGTTGGTTCCAGTGTCGGCAGAACTCCCCTTCCCGGATGACCTGGATCTCCAGGGGCACGTGGGCTTCCAGCGCGTGTGGGACGCCCAATTGCTGTTGCGCGCATTTCCCGCGCTGGGCCTACCTGGCCTGTCAGTCGCCACGGGTAGCGCGCATGGCACGCCCGTCGGCGTGCAGATCGTCTCCGCGCGCTTCAGGGAAGATCTGTGCCTGCTTGCCGGCGCGGATATCGAGGCGCGAGGCGAGCGCATCCTTGCCATAGACCCCGCCTGACGTTTCCACTCCTATCGATATCGTGGCCATGCATCCGCGGTGATGCATGGCCACGCGTTGTAACTCACCACGCCGGATCGCCGACGCATTGCTTTACCCGTTCACGTGCCGATCGCCATCCGGACCGCATCCATGGATCATCTGGATGCCGACCACGACGACGTCAGACACAAGTGCCTTACCGCGCACGCAGCTTGGATCGAAGTGGGCACGCATCGGCCATACTGCGGGCGACACCGCAGCGCGAGACATGAACCATAGCCGTCATGGCCCGACGCGGCCTTCTCGATAAAAGCCGGGCGGCAACGCCGCCGGCCCGGCTCTCGTCGACGGACGTCAATGCAACCGGTCGACGCCAGAGATTGTGCAACGCGAGATCCAGCACTTCATCGGCGCGCCCATTCATGACCACGCGCACCATCTACAGCGAGAAGCCCTTCGCCATCGGCCGGGTGATGCTGGGCGACATGGCCAGCTCGGTGCGGCTGACCAAGGGATCAACGAGCACCGAGCCGTCATGCGACAAGGCCTCCGCCAGTCGCTCCTCGATTTCCTCCGGTCGCTCCAGCCGAATGCCACGGATATCCATCGACCGCGCCATGGAGGCGAGGTACGGGTTGCTCAGGTCAGTTCCCACACTGAGTCAGCGCATCGGGGATGCCTGCGGCATCAGTCCAGCATCAGGATCCCTTCGACCTCGATGCGGAAGCCCTGGGGCAAACCGGCTACGCGCACGGCGGCGCGCGCGGGGTAAGGTGCCGTGAAGTATTCGCCCATGATGGCGTTGAGTTTGGGGGAGTCGGCAAGGTCCGTAAGGTACGCATTGAGCTTGACCATGCGCGACAGATCACCGCCAGCGGCTTCCGCCACTGCCCTGAGATTGCGAAATACCTGGTGGATTTCCGCCTCGACCGTATCGTTCACCGGACGCTGCGTCTGCGGGCAGATGGGTATCTGGCCAGAAAGGTATACCGTATTGCCGCATCGCACGGCCTGGCTGTATGGCCCGATCGCGGCGGGCGCATTGTCGGTGTGAATGATACTGCGATCCATTGGGCTACTCCCGTGTGTTGTCGTAGACGCAACATAGACACGGTTGCACGGGCGCCATAGAACATCAGTGCGCATACGTCGAGGACGCAGCACTGTGACGGAGGCACGCGGTGTCGGCGTTGAATTGAGCGATGCCAGGCTGGGGCACATCCAGCGCACGGACATCCTTCGTGTCGAACCCTTCTGTCACCGCATCGTGACACTTCTTCACCCGTACCACGGCGCAGGCATCGCCGCGCGTTCCTCAGAGTCATCCGGTGGACCCTAAGAACGAGTAGTAGTCCGCTTTTTTGTATCCAAACGTATCCGACGTCGCCCCACACACATTTCAACACGCTTTATCACCGGCGACGACACATCCGGGATACGTCAAGACGGTCTTCTAAGCACGCCGGCGAGCAGCTCGTGACCTGAAGCTGGCGGTTAGCTTTATGGCCTGAGAGAAACGGCTGGCCCAATCCGCCACACGTTGACGACTTGTTCGGAAGCACATGATCTCTCAAAGCGATTTCACCTCACGTCCATGCGGAACGACACTGGCACCTGGAGACGACATGACGGAGCTATGGCACTTGCCGGCGGGCGAGATCGCCCCTCTTTTGAAGCTCGGGGATGAGTCGGCGCGTTCTGCCGCGTCGGCTTCAGGGAAACCAGCCAAGACCACGATGCACGCGCGCGCCGATCCCACCTGGCCGGGATTCCTGACTTACTTGGACTCCAAACGCAACGACATCGTTGGCATGCGCCTCGATGACCATCATGCAAGGGGCGACGCCGGTGGCCGCATTTTGCCGGGGCAATCCGTTGTCCGGCAGCGCGGCCTCCCGCGTGTTTCACTTTGCAGGGTTATCAACGCTATCCACAAGCGACTGGGCGAAAAAATGACGCTACAGGACATCGCAGACGCGGCCTGCATGAGCCGCTTCCATTTTGCCCGACTGTTCCGCCGCAGCACGGGCTACAGCCCGATGGAATACCTGCTGCAGGTGCGATTGGAGCAGGCGAAGGCATTGCTGCGCCTGCGTGCCATGCGCATCAGTGATATTGCCGTCGAGATCGGCTTCGCCGACCAAAGTCACTTGACGCGGCACTTTCGTCGTGCCGTGGGCATGACACCGCTTCAGTACGCACGCCGATGCATGGATGCCCTGCCATCTGAAACGTTCGAAGGAAGTACGGGAAGCACCCACACCGTGGTCACCGCGGCCTGAGATGCCGCATCTCGGTGAAAAGGAAGTAATGAGGATGATCCATCAGGCGACTAGCCGGCCGCTCCGGCCCATCGGTTTGATCGACGGACGCGCTGCGAATCAACACATCATCGAAGCTGAGGTAACCATGGATTGGCCACCGCGATTCCACCTTGTCATCGGCCATTTGGCGCAGGTCATCAAGGCGGCAATGCGTGTCGAGCCGGACCTGGAGATGGTTATGGACTGGTTTGAGAACGATTTCATCGAAGAACTTGGCGGAACAGCCATGCACATCGTCCTTCAGGGAAGACCTGCTCAGGTGATCGCTTTTCTTGATCGCGTCACGTGGGAGATGGCGATGGATACGGCCAGGGAACAGCGCGAATCCAGTCGCGTCTAATGCAGCCTCATCTAAAACAAAAGACGCGCCATTCCTCCGTATTCCAACCGGTGAGACGGCATGCCTCCGCCTGATCGAAACGTCGCTTTCGAGTGACGGCGTTTCTAATCGCGCATGTGTAATCGCACCATTTGCTCAATCCATCCACCCATAGGTTTTTTCTTATGAAACTCCACCATATCGCCGCCACACTTGCGGCTGGTGCTATCGCTGCCACTCTCCCTGCGCATGCTAGTGCCGCGCAAGATGTGTCCAATTCGCCCGCGCAAGAACACGTCGATCACCCCATCCACCGGAAGGAAGTGCGGATTACACGCGTCACGCCCGAATACTGGCGCATCACGATGGATAATCCGCCTTACAACATCTTCGGCCCGGAGACGATCCCTCAGCTTAACGATGCGATCACGCAGATCGAGACAGACCCGCGCGTGAAGGTCGTGGTATTCGATAGTGCCGTGCCTGGCTTCTTCCTGACGCACTACAACTTTGTTCCGCCACTCTCGGATACGACCAGCATGGCCGCGGGGCGCACGGGACTTCCTCCGCTTCCCGACATGCTGGCACGCTTGAGCCGCGCACCCGTCGTGTCGATTGCAATGATCCGCGGTCGGGCCACGGGCGTCGGAAGCGAACTGGCGCTGGCGAGCGACATGCGCTTCGCCAGTCGCGAAAAGGCCGTTCTCTCGCAGTTCGAGGTCGGTGCCGGCTTTACGCCGGGTGGCGGACCCATGGCTCGCCTGCCTCGCCTGATCGGTCGGGGGCGCGCTCTTGAAGTGCTCCTCAGCGGTGATGACATCAACGGTGAGCTCGCCGAGCGATATGGTTACGTCAATCGTGCATTTCCCGATGCTGAGCTGGATGGCTTTGTCGACAACCTGGCTCGTCGCATTTCCAAGTTCGACAAGCAGACCCTTGCCGACATCAAGCAGCGCGTCGACCTCGCCAGCCTGCCTCCGGACCAAGAGCTTGGTGGCGAATGGGCTTCGTTCATCACTTCGGTGCAGCGCCCGCAGGCGCAACATCGCATTCAACAGCTGATGAAACTCGGGTTGCAGACCAAGCCTGACGTCGAAGTGAACCTCCCCCATTACACGGGATTGCTCGACGACCCCGCGAAGTGATCCTAGCCAGCGTGGTGCCAACGTGTGTCGTCATCACGTGCTTCACTTGATCGCACGAGCCACTGGCGGTGACGCCCACGCTCTGGCTACTTTGCTGTTGCTCTGAGGGCAGCGGTTAGCAACCTAGCCGCCGGTCGTCCAATGGGCCGCTTCGGCGGCCGCCGCGTCGTCAACGGAGTCATCGCCATCGTCGCCGTGGCGAGCCGGTGCTCGTATTTACCACTGAACCGCTTGGCGCAGGCACCCGGTTACCGATTGCCGCCTCGTGCGGGAAGCCTCTGTCTCGGCGACAATCGCACTGCCTCCGGCGCAGCGAAGGCTCTCCTCGGCAGGAATCTTATGGTTGATCTCAACGATATCGCCCTATTCGTACAGGTTGTGAAGGCAGGGAGCTTTGCTGAGGCCGCACGACGAGCCGGCATTCCATCGAACACCGCCAGTCGACGCATCCAGAAGCTGGAGGAGCAGTTGGGGCTTCGCTTGCTGCACCGGTCGACCCGTCGCCTAACGTTGACGGATGCTGGAGAGGCACTGTACGTGCGCAGCTCGGATCAGATCGACGCACTCTCAGAGGCCACGCTGGATCTCGCTGAGGGAAGCCGGATTCCCAGCGGAAAGGTACGCGTGGCCGCGCCCGCCGATTTCTTTAACTGGTTTGAGCTCGGATGGATAAGAGAGTTTCTTGCGACTTATCCCAAGGTCCGGCTGGAATTCGCACTCAGCGATGCCCGCGCTGACCTGGTCGCAGCGGGCATCGACGTCGCCATACGTACTGGTGCCGTAACCGAACGATCGCTGATTGCACGCCGCGTTGGCAGCAACAGAGCCTGTCTCGTGGCGAGCCCGGCATATCTCGCCGCACGTGGAGTTCCGCGATCATTAGAGGATTTGGCAACTCATGACTGCATCGCGACTCCGCCTGCGGCCGGCAGAGTGGCCTGGCATCTCGATGGCCCTGACGGAACCGTCGAGATTCATGTTCAGGGGCGACTCTATGTCAATTCGGCGCTCGCGCTGCTCAAAGCATGCATCGCCGATATGGGAATCGCCCTCCTGCCAGACGTGATGACTTCTCACTACGTGGATGATGGCCAGCTTGTCCAGGTGTTGCCCGCATACGGCATCGAGGGTTTCGAGTTGTTTCTCGTTTACCAGGGCCGTCGCCAGATGCCCCACGCCATGACTGCATTCATCGAATTCATCACGGCTCGAATGGTTACCGCCGGACTGGTAGATGCCACCGCCCCGCCCGCTTCGAGCCAAGACCACTAGTCCGTTCCCTTACTTTCGAAGAAGTTCCGTTGCGGCGCGCTCCGTAGATCACGATTGCGAGAGGCTCGCCAGCTCTGCATTCCCGCCATCGATGGATGAATGCAATCCATCCGCACTAGCTAGTGCCAGCAGCTCACTTTCGCCACATTGTGATGACGCAACGTTCCGTGCCGAATGCTCGAGAAGCTTGGCGCCGGCGATGCACGTCGGCAGACCGCGTGAGACGCACCCCTATCCCATGGACCGACCACCTTTTGCGGAGATTACGAACATGCTGAAGCCCCTGCCCCCCGGTGAAATCACAGTCAACCCAGTCGATAGCCATCGTGCCATCGCCTTCCGGACAAGGGGGTATACGCAGGGCCCGGTCACTCGCCTCATGAGCCCTGCCGATCACGGCGAGATACTCAAGCCATTTGTGTTCCTGGATCTTATTGATGCCAAGGACTTGGCCCACGCTGGCGAGCAGCGCATGGGGCTGCATCCACATTCAGGCATTGCAACGTTGACGTGGTTATTCGAAGGGTCTGTCAACTACGAGGACGACCTGGGGCGAAGAGGCCAGATTGACCACGACTGGATGGAGTGGATGCATGCGGGCAGCGGTGCCTGGCATGGCGGCGGGTTCGGAAAGTCCGATCGACTCCGCGGCTTCCAGCTCTGGGTGGCATTGCCTGCATCGTCAGAACTCACGCAGCCCTATAGCCGATACGTTCACCCCGATTCCCGCTCCATCGAGGGGCCGGTGACTGTCCTGCTGGGCCAATATGGACAGGCTAAAGCCAACATCGAGTCGCCCTCACCCATCAACTATTTTTCAGTCAAGCTCAAGGCCGGCGAAACCTGGCGATACCAACCACCTCTTGGGCATGAAGTCGCCTGGGCGGCCGTGAGTGTTGGCTCTTTGCTGACGCCGGGCCTCATTGAGGCCGGGGAGATGGCGACCTTCGAAGAGGGTGAGGACGCCATCGAATTTCTAGCGGTACGGGATACGGAATTCGTCATGGGTTCGGCGACGAAGCATCCTTACGAGTTGGTCCTCGGTCACTACTCGGTCCACACCAGCCCGCAAACGCTTCTTCACGGGGAGACCCGTATCCAGGAAATCGCAAATGACCTGCGCCAGCAGGGGCGGCTCAAGTAGCCATGCGCTTTCCGTACCAAGCCTGAGCACAATCGATCTACTACTCCGGCGCGCATTGCGGTGGCCAGGCCACGAGCTCCGCGGGGATGCTCTTACCCACGACAACCCTCTCTAATCGCCCTGCCCTACAGCCACGCATCGGCCAAGTGCGGGCTCCGCAAGATCTGCCCTAGGTCAAGCGCGCACCCTTCCACCCAAAGCATTCGGTCGACCGTGATTACCATCTGACCTACCTGGGTGCCTGTTCGACCAGCCCATTCCACGTCGAGTCGGCTTGACATCATGGTGTATATGCACTATTGTCCCGGCCCATGAACAAGCCTCCCCGGAAAACCGAAGCTGTCGCCACCATCGTCCAGGAGGTCACGCAGGACTGTCTGATGACGCGCTCACGGCGCATTTCGCGGGTGGTGACGAACCTGTATGACCAGGAACTGCGTCCGTTCGGCCTGAGCTCCTCCCAGTTTTCCCTCCTCGTGCTGATCGCCCGTATGGACGGTGCGAGCAAAGCGGAGATCGGTCGAGCCAACTTTCAGGAGCGCTCCACTTCCACGCGCAATCTCCAGTTGGTGCTTGATCAGGGTTGGGCGGAGGAAATCGTTCCCGAAAAGGGGCGCAGCCGCCCCATCAGGATCTCCAAAGAAGGGCGCGAGCTGTTGGCGCAAGCCATGCCGGCATGGCGCGCTGCCCAAGTCAAAGCCAATCAGTTACTTGGTATTGACGGCGCCTCCGCCATTGTCCAGTTGTCCTCCGGCCTCCCCGTTGAGGAGTTGGCCGGCTAATTTTTTTATCCACTATGTTGCATATACACCATTAAGTATTGAGGATTCCTGCATGACCATCGTCAAAGCCGCCGCCGTCCAGATCAGCCCCGTGCTCTACAGCCGTGAAGCCACCGTCGAAAAGGTGGTTCAGAAAATCCGCGAGCTGGGCCAGAAGGGCGTGCAGTTTGCCACCTTTCCCGAAACCGTGATCCCCTACTACCCGTACTTTTCGGCCGTCCAGACGCCGCTGGCGCAACTGTTTGGCGACGAGTATCTGCGGTTGCTCGATCAATCCGTGACGGTTCCCTCCCCCGCCACCGACGCGATCGGCCAGGCGGCCCGCGAGGCTGGCATGGTGGTGTCTATCGGCGTTAATGAGCGCGACGGCGGCACCATCTACAACACGCAATTGCTCTTTGATGCCGACGGTACGTTGATCCAGCGTCGCCGCAAGATCACGCCCACCCATTTCGAACGCATGATCTGGGGTCAGGGCGATGGCTCGGGCCTGCGCGCCGTCGATAGTAAGGTCGGCCGCATTGGCCAGCTGGCTTGCTTCGAGCACAACAACCCGCTGGCGCGCTACGCGCTGATGGCCGATGGCGAGCAGATTCATTCCGCCATGTACCCGGGCTCCGCGTTCGGTGAGGGGTTTGCCATGCGCATGGAAATCAACATTCGCCAGCACGCATTGGAGTCCGGCGCCTTCGTCGTGAACGCCACCGCCTGGCTCGACGCCGATCAGCAGGCACAGATCATGAAAGACACGGGTTGCCAGATCGGCCCGATCTCGGGCGGATGCTTCACCGCGATCGTAGCTCCGGACGGCACGCTGCTGGGCGAACCGCTTCGCGCTGGCGAGGGTGAAGTCATCGCCGATCTCGATTTCAACCTGATCTATCGCCGCAAGCAGCAGATGGATTCGCGTGGTCACTACAACCGCCCCGAACTTCTCAGCCTGATCATCGACCGCACACCGACAGCCAATCTCCGTGAGCGCGCTGCGCACCCGGCCATTCCCGCCGCGCGCGCCGTCGAAATTCTGTAATCACGCCATCCACGTTCAAGCGAGAAACCCATGAGCACTTCCAACGAAAGCCCCATCCTGGTCACCGGCGCAGCCGGTGACATCGGCGCCATTGGCCGCAACGTCGTCGCGATGCTGATCGCCAAGGGCCATAAGGTGCGCGCACTGGTGCGCCGTGAAGACGAGCGCGCAGAGGCCCTGCGCCAGCTCGGCGCCGAGGTCGTCGTCGGCGACCTCACGGACCTGCAGTCAGTGCACCGCGCCGTCGAAGGCTGCAAGCGCATCTACTTCGGCATGTCGATTTCGGCGGCCTATTTGGAGGCTACGGCCAACGTGGCCGCGGTCGCCCGGCATTACGGCGTCGAGGTCATCGTCAACATGTCGCAGATGACGGTATCGCAGATGGGCATCAACGACACGACCGACAGCCCGCAACACAAGCTGCATTGGTTGGCCGAACAGGTGCTGGCGTGGTCGGGGCTTCCGGTAGTCAATGTGCGTCCGACCGTCTTCCTGGAAGGCTTCTTCCTGCGCCTGGGCGCCATGGGCGTGCGCGACAACGACGAACTCGCGTTGCCGCTGGGGGACGCCAAGACCTCCCCCATCGCTGCTTATGACGTGGCGCGTGTCGTGGCCACGATTCTCGACAACCCCGCCCCGCACATCGGTCAGATCTACAACCTCACTGGCCCGGAGTCGGTCGATGTGGAACGGCATGCACGCGCCTTTTCCGAAGCCCTCGGTCGCACGATTCGCTATCGCGACGTCCCGGTGGAGCCGTGGTCGGAGAAGCTCAAGGAGTTTGGCGTTCCGCAGCATCTCCTTAACCACCTGGCAGTGATGGCCCGTCTGCATACGCAGGGACGCTACGACCGAATCACTGATGACGTGTTCAAGCTGACCGGCCAGGAACCGATGGGTACGGCGGAATTCGTTAAGCGTCACGTGGCCGCCTTTACGCCTGGCTGATGTCATGACGTGACGGTTCGATCTTCGCGCGCGCCACACGGCAACATCCTCTGGATCACCCAAGACCGGCAGCGTTGGCAACCCCTACGTCGCCGCTCCATCACTCAAACAATCCCAGTATCACACCTATGAAACTCGCCTCACTATTCCGCTCCATCGCGGTGGCGCTCGCCATCACCATGTCTGCTGCACACGCAACGGACGCCCCCTCGTCGGGAACGTCCTCTCACCGGGCAGTCAACGTCTCAGACTCAACCTTGGTCAAGTCGCTGCCGGGCTTCAAGAACGACTACTCCGACGTTAACGGCGTGCGCCTGCATTATGTCGTCGGCGGCAAGGGTGAGCCGCTGGTGCTCCTTCCGGGATGGCCGGAAACCTGGTGGACATTCCACAAGATCATGCCTGCGCTGGCCGAACACTACACCGTCATCACGGTGGACCTGCGCGGCATGGGTGGTTCCTCCAAGCCTGCCGATGGCTATGACAAGAAGACCATGGCCAAGGACATCAACGAACTGGTCAAGTCCCTGGGCTACGACAAGGTCAACGTGGCCGGACATGACATTGGTTCCGCCGTGGCGTATGCCTATGCGGAGAACTACCCTCAAGCCACCAACAAGCTCGTCATGATGGAATTTCCTCATCCCGACGAAGGCCTGACGAAGTTCCCGCTGCTGCCTGCGCAGGCCCCGGTAGGCGATAAAGTGGGCGCATCACGCCCGTTCCTCTGGTGGTTCGCGTTCAACCAGGTCAACGGGCTTCCGGAGCAACTGCTCGCCGGTCGCATTCGCATCGAGCAAGACTGGCTCTTCAAATATTTCCTGATCAACGAGAACGCCGTCGACGCGCGCGACCGCGCCGTGTACGAGCAGGCATACAACAGCAGTGAAGCGATCCGTGCCAGCAACGGCTGGTACCAGGCGTTTACCCAGGACATCGCTGACAACAAGAACTACGGCGCCTTGGACATGCCCGTGCTGGTGCTGGCCGGACCGGCCTATCAATGGATGAAAGTCGTTGTTGGGAAAAAGGCGACCAACCTGACCGCGCTACCGGTGGAAAACAGTGGCCACTTTGTGCAGGAAGAGCAGCCTGAGTTCGTCAGCAAGACCATGCTCGACTTTCTGCAGGGCCAGGCGCCCTCAAGCAAGTGAAACGATAGCTGTGAGGGATCGGAACTAGCAAACACCCTGATTCAAAGAAGTAGCGGCGACGCTTGAGGCAACCACGTCGTTCTGACGGCCTGCTTCGTATTGAAGACCCAGTCATTACACATCAGCGAGAAAATCACATGAAAACGTTTATCTTTGGAGCCGCGGCCCTGCTGTCCATCGCAAGCACCCTGGCACCTCAGGGCGCACAAGCGCAGCAGGCGGGAATCCACCGCCAACAACTGTCTCAACACGACCTCAGCATGCCTGGGTGGGAGGAGTTCCAGCAGCGCCTCGACGTCGATCCCGGCAAGACTGCCCCTAATCACAGGCATCCCGGCGAAGAAATCATCTATGTGATCGAAGGCACGCTGGAATACACGCTCCAAGGCCAGCCGCCTGTCACGCTCAAGGCTGGCGATGTGCTGTTCGTTCCCGTTGGCGTCATTCATAGTGCCAAAAATGTAGGAACGACCAATGCAGCAGAGCTTGGCACCTATATCGTGCCGAAGGGTAAGCCGCTTATTGAATGGATCAAGTAAGCGATTTTGAGGCGGTAATTGATCGAATGACCGCTTACCGGCAGGCCGGCACGCGTGATCGTTCTCGAGAATTCCCATGTCAAACGATACTTCTATCTCATCTCCGAGCCGGCGCCGCTTCCTGGGTGCCTCGGCCACACTCATTGCGGCGAGTTCGTTGAGCAGACTTGCCTTCGCCCAGACGACGGGTGCGTCCCCGACTTTGCCTTCACTGGCCAATGGCGACAATACCGCCATTCGTCCTTTCCGGGTGCATATGCCGGAATCGGAGCTCGTCGATATGCGTCGGCGCATCAGCTCCACGCGCTGGCCTGATCGCGAAACGGTTGAAGATGATTCGCAGGGAGTGCAACTCGCCGTCATGCAAGAACTCGCGCGCTACTGGGCAACGGACTACGACTGGCGCAAGTGCGAAGCCAAGCTCAACGCACTCCCCCAATTCCTCACCGAGATCGACGGGCTGGATATCCATTTCATCCACGTTCGTTCGAAACACAAGGACGCCATGCCGCTTATCGTGACGCATGGATGGCCAGGCTCGGTGATCGAACAACTGAAGATCATCGATCCACTGACCAACCCGACCGCACACGGCGGCAAAGCATCGGATGCGTTCCACCTGGTCATTCCCTCTCTGCCTGGGTACGGCTTCTCGGGCAGACCGACTGCCACCGGGTGGGGGCCCGAACGCACCGCACGTGCGTGGGTCACGCTCATGAAGCGTCTTGGTTATGCGCAGTTTGCGGCGCAGGGAGGCGATCTTGGTGCCGTGGTCGCGAATACGATGGCCAAACAGGCGCCACCCGAATTGCGAGGCATTCATGTGAACTTCCCGGCGACCGTGCCCCCCGACATTCTGAGATCGCTGCAGGTCGGCGACCCCATGCCTTCGGATCTCGCGGGTGAAGAAAAGCGCGCCTACGAAGAACTGAGCGTGCTGATCAAGAAGCGACGCGCCTACGCACAGGAAATGGGCACGCGCCCCCAGACGCTTTATGGCTTCGCCGATTCGCCCATCGCACTGGCGGCCTGGATGCTCGATCACGGCGATGGCTGGGGCCAGCCGGCCGCACCGATCATCTCAGCCTTGCAGGGAAAGCCGGTGAACGGCCACGGCCCCGGCGCGCTGACGCGTGACGACGTCGTGGACAATCTCACGCTCTACTGGCTGACCAACACGGGCGTATCGTCCGCGCGCTTCTACTGGGAGTCGCATGCCAACTTCTACGTTGCGCAGGACATTTCCGTGCCAACGGCGGTGAGCGTCTTCGCGGGCGAGAACTACGAAGCACCGAGAAGCTGGTCCGAGCGCGCTTATCGCCACCTCATTTACTACAACCGCGTCAAGGATGGCGGCCATTTCGCGGCGTGGGAGCAACCGCAGCTCTTCGTCGAAGAAGTGCGCGCCGGCTTGAGGCCGCTGCGCGCCTGATACCCATCCACCATTCACTCCATCATTTTCTACCGGATCTGAACCATGAAATTCACCGACACCGCACCCACCCTTCCCCGCCCCGCCGGCCCGCCGCCGTGGCTAGCAAAACTTGCGCAGGACGCCACGCTCGAAGGTGCCGTACTGAAGCGCCCCGTACACGGCAAGGACAACATCCTCGCGCTCATCTCGCATGCCCGCACGCTGTACGAATTTCAGGACTACACCTACTTCGGCAACATCAGCGATCAATTCTTCCTTGAGTCATATCGCTCGAGCGTCAATGGCGTTCCGCTGGAGTGCTCCATCATCGTCCACACGAACGCCGCGGGCGAGGCTGACTCGGTACTGATCCATCACTATCCGCTGAGCGGCGTGCACGAATTCTCACGTCTCATGTGGGAGAAATTCGGTGACCGCTTCGGCGAACTGTACTTGACCGCCGCGCAGTCCGAAGGACTGAACAAGGCGTCAGGCAAGTAACGCGACAGCTCCCGGCGTCACGCGACAGACGCCGGGAGCGAACCCCTCCCCACGCACCGCAATCACCCCCGATGCGGTGCCACGCCGACCTGCCGGGCCGGCGCCGTACCAACACACACTAAGCAGGACTGCCACCATGCCCATGATCGACGCTCTTATCCCGGAACACGCCCTGACGCCGGAGGCCGAGACGCGCCTCCTCAAGGAACTCACCGATATCCTGATCCGCGCGGAGGGATACGACCCGAGCAACACCAATGCGCAACGCGTCTCCGTGCTTCACCTCCATCGTCCCGCTGCCGTCTTCGTCGGTGGCGAGCCTTCGAAGTCGCCGCGCTACCGGATCATTCCTTCAGCGCCGGAAGGTCAATACACCGACGAATCGCGCGCGAACCTGGTCAAAGAGATCACGGAAGCGGTAGCGCGCGCCGAGAACACGCCCTACCAGGAGATCGCGCCGCGCGTATGGATCTTCCCCACGGAAATCCCCGATGGCCAATGGGGAGCCAATGGGATCATCAACCGGCTGCCCGACATCCACGCCATGCTCGTGGGCGAAGCCGAACGTCATGTGGGAGCCGAGCGGCTCGCGCGCAGGCGCCGCGAGAAAGCGGGCATCACCCTGGCGGCGGCGCTCGACGCTACGCAACAAGACTAGGGCCTCACCTCGGGAAACCCGAGTTGTTTCCCAGCTCAAACATCGTCGTCATCGTGACGCGGGGCAGGCCTCTTGAACAATCAACGCTTGCATTCGCAGCAGGAAAAAGTCATGTCATTCCGAATCAAATATCTCCCCATCATCGCCGTTGGCGCTCTTCTCTGCGCCCATGCCTGGGCCCAGAGCGCGCCTGATGGCAACCGCCCACCGACGGTCATTCCCGTCGCTTCGGAGCCAGCGCCTAAACTGATTGCGTATCCGCCCGAACCGGAGCCATTGGCTCGTGGCGTCGTCATCATTCCGTTCCGCACGGAGAACCTGCGCGTCATTCCCGTCTTCGGCAAGGGGGCGCTGAACGTGTCGCCGCGCGTTGGCCATCTTCATGTGTCGGTCGACGATTGGCCGGGAGGCTGGGCCCATACAAGCCAGGACCCCATCATCGTGAATGCCCTGAAGCCGGGCACGCATCAGATCAAGCTCGAAGTGGCCGATCCTACGCACAAGATTCTCACCAGCGAAACGGTGACCGTGGCCATTCCGGAACAGAAGATAGCCGCGTCGCCGGCGCACTGACCCTTCGATATCGTCGTCGCGACTTTCAACACGGGCTGGTTCTCATGGCCAGCCTGTGTCAGACAGCTGCGAGGCTGCGCTGCCGAGACGCGCACACGCTTGACCCACGAATATATGCAAACCCCGATAGCAGCCTGATCACGCACGGTGCCGCTTTTTGCGGACCATGCCGCCGTGGTTGCCAGCGTATGACGGCGTATTCGCACAACACCTTCCGTTGAGGCTCACCGATTTTTCCGCCTGACGCCGGCTCGTCAAGCCGCCCTCTGCTCGGCCGTTTCCTGATCTTTACCTGACGGACAATGCCATCGTCGTGTGCGATGGTCGCTCAGTCGTGGTGGTTTTGGTGCGATGCCTGGTCACCAGCGACAGCTTGAGAATGAAGCAGCGCGGGCCGTGTGAGCCTCTAACTCACACGACCCGCTAACCACAACCAACTAACGGAGAGTTGATCATGGCTACGCCAGATCATACGGAACACTCACAGGCTTACCAGCCCTCGGGCGCACGCCCCAGCAACCCACTAGGCCGCCCCAACTGGAAGCTGACCCTCGCCGAGAACGCCAGGCAAACGGAGGCGGCGCGCCTCGGCGGCTTGTGCCTTGGCATCCACGCCCTCTCGCGCATACTCGCCAACAGCGACGTGTTTCGTGAGTTGCAGACCACCTGCGAATCGACCGCGCCGGGCTTTTGGCCGCTCCAGGGGGACATTATCGAAGGTTTGTTTGCCGCGTTGTATTTCCTGGGCGAGGAGGCCGAATCGCTGACTCAGTCTTTGCCGGGCCATCCCGCCTTTGAATAACGCGTTAAGAGAGGGGCGGCGAGAAGGCCGCCCCTCGCACGGCCGTCGAAGAGTGCGTGCACATTCGCTTGAGCTCAATCGTTGGCACAGCGAAGACGTCGGAACAAACGATTCAACGCGACTCAGTCACCCGTGGGATTGTCGAGAGAACGGAATGTGGCCCGAAGTTCCTCGGCTGTCTGATCGGGTGCCTGCAGATGGGGATAGTGGCCGAGGTTGGGGAGAATCGTCAGTTTTGCATGGGTACGGTTCGCAAACTCAACGCCCATCTCCTTCATGATGTAGATGTCCTTCTCGCCCCACACCACGTTCACGGGCACCTTCAGCTTGGCCATATTTGCTTCAAAGTCATCTTGATCGCGCGTGAAATTGGCGTAGTAGTGGTAGAACGCATCGGCCGCGGTAATGTCGCCACCCCAACCCTTCGCGATGTCGTCCTTGAACTCCTGCGACAACGTATAGTGCTCGTCTTCCGGCAGGCCGCGGAAGAACGTGTTTGCCAGGATTTCATCTCGACCTTTGTTCATGGCGGCATGCACGGCCTCAGCCGAAGGCTCGGATTTCAAGCCCTGCAAGCTTTGGTACATGTACTGCGGACGGTTGAACGGCGCAAAATCCCCGACGACGATCTCCCTGGCGATTTGGGGGTCTTCCAGCGCGGCCAACAGCGCCGGCAAGGCCCCAATATCGGTCGCGTAAATCACCAACTTCGAGCGGTCGATGCCAGATGCGCGGATATAGTCCTGAAGTACCTTGGCGTAATCCTTCGGCGCATAGGAGAAGCGATCGGCGCCTGGACGCGAGGACTGACCGTAGCCAGGCCAGTCAAACGCATGCACCTCGTAATCGCGGGACAACGATTCGGCGATGGCCTTCCACGCATACACCGACTCCGGGAAGCCGTGCAGGAACAGCACCGTGCCTTTCGGGTGGGACGGCCGATAGACCATGCTGCGCAATTTGATATCGGAACTGACCTGAACTTCGCTGATTTGCATCTTCGGCGCCGGCACGGTGCTGGATGAATGATGGGTTTGAGGCAGGGCGCCAGTACTCAGGATGACGCCAAGCGCAGGGGAGAGAGGGTTTCTAACAGAGTTTTCATGACTATACCGTTCAGGAGAAATGACGATCGTCAGGTTTCAAGTTTGATCTCAGAAATACTTTGACGAGCAGCAATGGCCCATGCCGGCTGGGCCGGGTGTCACTTGCCCTGGATGAGGCGGCTGAGCGGAGCAAGCGGAGCGACTGCCATGAGCTCATAGGTGTGCAACCCTTCCGATACAAACGGCAGCGTATTCAGCGTCGCCCTGGCCTCATCAAGAGATTCGACGTTCATCAGAAAGATGGGGCCCATCTTGTCGCGAAACCAGAACTGCTCGATCTTTCCGTCGAGGTACAGCTGCAGCGTGTGCGGTGCTTCATGCGGAATGAGTTTTTCAAATTGCTCCGGTGTCCAGGCAGCGGTTTTGGTGGCGATTGCCATGACTTTCATGTGGTGTTCTCCAAATAGGTCGTTTTCAGGATCAAGCTGTGAAGTCCGCGAACTGCGGTGATTGGAGGGCGGTGACGACGCCAATCCATGACAAACAGAGGCTGGCGCTCACGTTCTAAGCATATCGAAGGGGGCTCAACTGGCTAATGGCCAGCAGGCTCAATGAGATGTCCAGGCGGATCAGCTTTCACACCAGAACCCTCTTAGGGCGCCTTCCACTACTTTGGCGGGCGGCGGCGGCGTAGCATTTCATCCACCGCTTCAGCGTCTATCCTGACCTGCCGCGGCATTGGCGTGGTTTTGATTAGAGCGCCCCCGGTTCGCACGTCGTCAACTCGGCCTGGGTCGCACGATTGACGGCGCGTGAATGGAAGGCAGGAGACGCGATATGTCCACTGAGGCAGTGCGTGACGCTTTGACGGAATTGGCTCCCGTGCTCCGCGTGCGTCCCGAGCTCGATGATTTCTGCCGATTTGGCGGGTCGTGGACCGCGGGACATGACGCGGCGCCTCAGGGCGTCGCCTATTTCCATATCGTTACACGCGGGCACTGTCTTCTCGACCGCCCGGGCAACGAGCCGCTCGAGCTCACGGAGGGAGACGTGCTCGTGCTTCCCCATGGCGATACCCACGCGGTGCGATCCCGTCTCAGGAATCAATACTCACACGAACCTTTCCTGGTGGAGTTTGAGAATTCCATCCGCAAGAAGTCCACCGCGACCATGTCGGTGGAGACGGAGCTGGTATGCGGTCGACTGCATTTCGAGGCGGCCGCGAAAGGCCTCGTCGCGTCGGTGCTACCCAATGTCATCGTCTTAAAGGCGGCGAACGGCGTTTCGCTGGAGCGGTATCGCGCCCTGATGTCGGCCATCCAGGAGGAACTCGATAGCGGTCGGCCGGGTTCTCTGGCGATTGCGACAGACATCGCCAGCGCGCTGTTCGTGATGATGCTGCGCAATTATCTTGAGTTACAGAGGACCACCGAGAGCGGGTTGCTCAAGCTGCTTGCTGATCGAATCACCTCGAAGGCGGTGCAGGCCATGGTGCGCGAGCCGGCAAGAGCCTGGTCACTGGATGATCTGGCTGATCTCGCCGCGACCTCGCGCGCCACGCTGGTCCGGTCTTTTCGCAAGACATCAGGTTTTGCGCCACTCGCGTTTCTCAGTGAGCTCAGGCTCGGACTGGTACATCAACGACTGCAGTCGGGCCGTGAGCCCTTGGCGAAGATCGCCATCGAGGCAGGATTTCAGTCGGAAGCGTCGATGAGTCGCGCGTTTCATCGTCGCTTCGGCGTTCGCCCCGGCGCATCCAGGAAACTGGCCATGTCAGCGGACGAGAACGCGTAGATTGCACACGCTTCAACTGCGGCCGAACGCCTTGGCCAACTCAGCGGGCCGTCCGCCATCGAGCTCGTCCTGAATGGCGGACGTGAAGGCGCGATACCTCTCCCGTGGCGCGCACCCTCCTGAAATCATCGATCGACACGCTACGCCGTCACCCATCGATCGCGGGTGAGGTTCTCTAGAGACCTCTGGGCGTAGTTGATCCGGCAGGGCATCGGATTGCGCCTGGCGGGCATCACGCCCGCGATCCCTCCTGTCTATCGTACCGACACGGTTTGCCGAGGCGGCGCTCGCGACTGAGCCTGACCACCCCGATGCCGTAAATCAGCCTTCCTCCGCGGCCATGCAATACCGCACCCTTCCCCACCAGAAATCCTGGAGTCCATAGTGAATCGTCTACATACTATTAGCGTCGCCGACGCCACCGGCGAGACTGCCGGCCTGTTCGCCGCCATCACCAAAGCGGTAGGCATGGTCCCCAACGCCTACGCCACCATCGGCAGCAATGCCCCGCATGTCCTGGCAAACATCCTGCAAACCGGCGCTGTCCTGAAACAGGGTCAGCTGTCGGGTCGTGAGCTGGAGGCGATCAACCTGGCCGTTAGCGAAGCGTCTCAGTGTGACTACTGTCTGGCCGCGCACACGATGACCAGCAAGATGGCCGGTTATTCGTCCGAAGAAATTCTCGAGCTGCGGAAAGGCGGCTTCAAGGGCGACGCCAAGATCCATGCGCTCGTAAAGTTCGCCATCACCCTGGTGTCCACGTCGAACACGCTGTCTGCAGAGGCGGTGGAAAACGTGAAGAAGGCCGGGTATAGCGACCGTCAGATCGTTGAGAGCATCCTGGCCGTGAGCGCGATCCTGTTCACCAATATGTTGAATCGCGTCAACGATACCGTGCTCGATTTTCCGAAAGCCGCGTGACCGAATGGCGCAGGGCTGAGGCGGACAGCGCCTCAGCCCTGCAGCTCTCGTGGAGGATCCTTGGTCGCCAACCTGCCTTGGCGGCATGGGTTGCCGCGCGCGGTGTTATGCCACCGACAAGTCAGTCGTCGTGGACGGGTTCAGTCGCGCCTTTAAGTCCTGTTTCGGCCATGCGCCAAAGAAGGTCCGGGAAAGCACGATGCCTTCAGGATGAGCTGGGAATTGGATCTGCCAGCCATTTCGGAAATCTTGGGCGCTGCGGGCATACTTGCTGAGGTCGAATGCACGGACGACCTCGAAGAGTGGCGTCCGCGGGAAGGCAGCTACGGCGATACCCTACCCGTCGACAGTCAGGCGAGCGTCGCCTGCCCGTCTGCGCGACCAACACGCTTTCGCTTGTGACCTTTGGCCACCACGATGTCGTCAGGCGCCAAGCTCTCGCCGGCTGCATTGACCAGGCTCAAGCGTGCGATAGGCAAGTTGCCACGGTCACGAGCGAGCATCATTTCCTCACCTTCTTCGAAGAGGTGATCCTCGCCCCACTGGCGCAAGGCGAACAGAATGACGCGGAGTTGGCGTCCCTTTTCGGTGAGGTGATATTCGCTGCGCGCGCCGCCGTCGGCAGCAGGCCGCTTTTCCAGCACACCATTGGCAACCAGCGTCCTGAGTCGTTCACTGAGAATGTTTTTGGCGAGCCCGAGGCTCTTCTGGAACTCGCTGAAGCGGGTCATGCCACCGAAGGCATCTCGCACGATCAGCAGCGTCCACCAGTCGCCGATCTCGTCGAGCGCCCGAGCAATAGGGCAAGTCGCTTCCATCAAGCTTACGCGTCGCATGCGTGGCTACCTCTGCAAGAAAACCCGCGAACAACATAGCACAAAACGGTTGCATTATAAAACCTTTTTGACTATAAAGGGTTTAATTATGCAACCTTTGAGAGCAATCCCCTCATGTGGATCGTCCAGCTGGCACTGCGCCGGCCCTATACCTTCATCGTGCTGGCGCTGCTGCTGCTGATCCTGGGCGTACTGACGATTGTCCGCACCCCCAAGGACATCTTTCCGAGCATCGACATCCCCGTCGTCAGCGTCATCTGGAACTACAACGGCTTGCCGCCGGACGAGATGAGTGGCCGTATCACGGGCGGCTTCGAGCGCGTCTCCCTGGTTACCGTGAACAACATCGAGCACATCGAGTCGCAGTCGTTGAACGGCATCGCGGTAGTGAAGTTCTTCTTCCACAAGGGGACGAACGTCGACCTGTCGATGAGCCAGCTCACGGCGGTCTCGCAGTCCTGGCTCAAGCAATTGCCGCCCGGAACAACGCCGCCGCAGATCCTTGCCTATAACGCCTCCAGCGTCCCCATCATCCAGCTGGCGCTGTCCAGCCCGACGATCAACGAGCAAGGCCTGTTCGACCAGGCGAACAATTTCGTGCGCACGCAACTGGCCGGCGTGGCTGGCGCCTCCATTCCCTACCCTTACGGAGGCCGCCAGCGCCAGATCCAGTTCGACCTTGATCAGCGCCTGCTGAGGGAGCGTGGCGTCTCGGCCAATGACGTGGTCAACGCGGTCGCCGGCCAAAACCTCATCATTCCGGCGGGAACGGAAAAAGTCGGGCAGTTCGAATACAACATCAGGTTGAACGGAAGCCCGCGGGCGGTCGACGAATACAACAACTTGCCGATCAAGACGAGCAACGGTTCGATCGTCTACTTCCGCGACGTTGGCCACGTACGCGATGGCTCTTCCCCGCAGACCAACATCGTCCGCGTCAACGGCGCCCCGGCCACGCTAATGACCATCCAGAAGACAGGCGATGCCTCGACGCTCGACATCATCGAGCAGATCAAGCAACGCCTTCCGCAGGTGCGGGAAGCCTCGCCACCCGCGTTGAACATCAACCCCATTGGCGACCAGTCGCTGTTCGTCAAGGGCGCGATCGACGGTGTCGTGCGCGAGGCCATCATCGCCGCCGCGCTGACGGGCCTGATGATCCTGCTGTTCCTGGGAAGCTGGCGATCGACCTTGATCATCACCATTTCGATTCCGCTTTCCATCCTGGCGTCGATCATCTGCCTGTCGCTGCTGGGGCAAACCATCAACATCATGACGCTTGGCGGCCTGGCGCTCGCGGTCGGCATCCTGGTGGATGACGCGACGGTTGCCATCGAAAGCATCAACACCCACCTGGAGCGCGGCGAAGGCGTCGAGGAGGCCATCCTCAACGGTGCGCACGAGATCGCCGTGCCCGCCTTCGTGGCGACGCTGTGCATCTGCATCGTGTTCGTGCCCATGTTCTTCCTGGATGGCGTGGCCCGCTACCTGTTCGTGCCGCTGGCCGAAGCAATCTGCTTCGCCATGCTGGCCTCCTACGTGCTCTCGCGCACGCTGGTACCCACGTTGGCCAAGTATTGGCTACGCATGCACCAGCATCACGAAGACAGCGCACCGCGCCACGCGATGGCCCGCTTCCAACACACCTTCCAGCGTCAGTTCGAAGCGATCCGGCTTCGCTACCAGGATCTGCTCAAGGCCGTCATCGATCGGCGCCGCGTGTTTATCCCCGTGTTTTTGGGCGGCGTATTTGCATCGCTCCTGCTCACGCCATGGCTCGGCCAGAACTTTTTCCCGTCGGTGGATACGGGCCAGATCAAGCTGCATTTCCGGGCGCACGCAGGCGTGAGGGTTGAGGAAACCGCAAAGCTTTCCGAGCAGATCGACGCGCAGATTCGTAAGGTCATCCCGGGGCAGGAAATCCAGAGCCTGGTCGACAACGTCGGCCTGCCGGTGAGCGGCATCAACCTTGCCTACAGCAACTCCGCGCCCACGACGGCATCGGATGCGGACATCTTGATCACACTGAATGAAAAGCACGGATCGACGGGAGATTACGTCCGCCGCCTGCGCCAGACGCTGCCGCAATCATTCCCGGGCGTCACCTTCTCGTTCCTGCCGGCGGACATCGTGACGCAGATCCTCAGCTTCGGCTCGCCGGCGCCCGTGGACGTGCAGGTCAGCGGCTTCAATGTCACGGCCAACAACACGTTCGCGCAGAACCTGCTGGAACGCCTGCGCCATGTGCCGGGTGTGGCGGACGCGCGCATCCAGCAGGCGCTCGACTATCCCGAGTTCGACGTCAAGGTGGATCGCAGTCGCGCGCTGGAGCTGGGATTTGCGCAACGTGACGTGGCGAACAACCTGCTGGTATCCCTGACCGGCAGCTTCCAGACCAACCCCACGTTCTGGATGGATGCAAAGTCCGGCGTGTCCTACCCGCTGGTCACGCAGACGCCCCAGCCGCAGCTCAATTCGCTGGATGCACTGAGGAACATTCCCGTGACGGGCTCGGCCGGCACGCAGCCGCAAATCCTGGGCGCGATCAGTTCGATCACGCGTGGCGTGGGCCCCGCCGTCGTCTCGCACTACAACGTCGCGCCGCTGATCGACATCTACCTGGCGCCGCAGGACCGCGACCTCGGCGCTGTCGCCACCGACGTGGCCAAGGTGGTCGACAGCATGAAGAAGGACCTTCCGAAGGGCTCGACCATCACCATCCGCGGTCAGGTGCAGACGATGCAGTCTTCGTTTGGAGGCCTGTTTGGGGGACTGGCCTTCGCGGTGTTGCTGGTCTACCTGCTCATCGTGATCAACTTCCAGTCGTGGACTGACGCCTTCGTCATCGTGACCGCACTCCCCGCGGCGCTGGCGGGCATCGTGTGGGCGCTGTTTTTGACGCACACGACGCTGAGCGTGCCGGCACTCACCGGCGCCATCATGAGCGTCGGCGTCGCCACGGCCAACAGCATCCTGGTGGTGAGCCACGCAAGGGAACGACTGGCCGAAACGGGCAATGCGCTGGAGGCGGCACTCGAGGCGGGCTTCATGCGCTTCCGTCCCGTGCTCATGACCGCACTGGCCATGATCATCGGCATGCTCCCGATGGCGCTGGGACTGGGCGATGGCGGCGAACAGAACGCTCCACTCGGCCGCGCGGTGATCGGCGGCCTGTGCCTGGCCACGGTTGCGACGCTGATCTTTGTGCCGGCGGTGTTCTCGCTTGTCCACGCGCGCCGGCAGAGCGCCGGCTCACTTCGCCTGTCCGCCGAACCGATTTAAGACTACTCATAGGGTCAAGCAACATGACTACTGAACACCACTCCCCTGCCCGCCGGCGCGCGGCCCCGGCGCTCTACACAGGGACGGCCGTCCTCCTGGCGCTGGCGATCGCTGGCATTTGGTCCAGGCACGAAGCCGAAGCGGCCGTGATCAAGTCCACGGAAGAGGCCTCGGTGCCGACCGTTTCCGTGGCATCCGCCAAGCCTACGCCAGACCAGGAAGACGTCGTGCTTCCCGGTACGGTCCAGGCGAAGTTCGACACGCCCATCTACGCCCGCACCAGCGGTTACATCAAGCACTGGTACGTGGATATTGGGAGCAAGGTGAAAGCGGGCGACCTGCTGGCCGACATCGATTCGCCTGAAGTAGACCGTCAACTTCGCCAGGCCGAGGCCGACCTGCTGACTGCACGCGCGAATGACCGTGTCGCCCAAGCCACGGCAAAACGCGTCCACGCCTTGCTCCCCACGGAATCCGTGTCACAGCAGGACGAGGACCAGGCGTCGAGCGACGCGGCTGCCAAGGCCGCGTTGGTCGCGGCAAGCGAGGCCAACGTCGATCGACTGAGGCAGTTGGTGGGCTTCGAACGGGTGGTGGCGCCCTACGATGGTGTAGTGACCACGCGCAAGACCGATATCGGCGCGCTGATCGATGCTGGCAGCGGCAACGGTCCGGAACTCTTCCGTGTCGCTGATCTGAGCAAGCTGCGCATCTATGTGCAGGTGCCGCAGAACTACGCCGCACGTATTCGTCCGGGTGTGCCGGTCAAGCTGCAGTTTCCCGAGCAGCCCGGCCGGGTCTTCGAGGCCCAACTGGTTCGTACGGCCAATGCCATCGAGCCGGTCAGCCGCACGCTGCTGGTCGAGCTGGAAACGGACAACGCCAAGGGCGAACTGTTCCCGGGCGGCTATACGGACGTCCATTTCACCCTGCCCAACACCAGCCACGCCGTGCGCGTGGCGGCCAATGCCCTGTTGTTCCAGTCGGAAGGCCTGCGCGTGGCGACGGCGGCCCCGAACGGCCGCGTGGTGCTCCATGCCGTCACGCTTGGCCGCGACTTCGGCACCGAGGTGGAGATCACGACCGGCCTCCAGCCTGGCGACGCGGTGATCCTCAACCCGCCCGCCTCGCTCGCGAGCGGCTCCAGCGTGCGCGTTCGCCAGACGCCTGCCGCGGGTGCGGATCGACGCCTGGCCGCGGGTGATGCCGCGGTGACATCGAAGGCGGGCAAATCATGAAAACCACGTCGCTGCGCTTACGCGTGATAGGCGTCGCGCTCGCCGTTTCCATGCTGGGTGCCTGCGATCTGGCGCCGAAGGACGCGCGACCAACACTTCCACCGGTCGAGGCATACAAGGAAATCGGCGACTGGACTGTGGCCCAGCCGGGTGGCGGACAGCCGCCGGGTAACTGGTGGCACGTCTTCAATGACCCCACCCTGGACAAGCTCGAGGAGCAAGCCACCCAGGCCAACCAGGATATCCAGGGGGCGATCGCCCGCTTCGACGAGGCCCGCGCTGACGCGCGTGTAGCGCAGGCAGACTACTATCCCACGGTGGACGCGACCGGGTCGGCAACGCGCAACCATCTCTCCGCCTCCGTGGCCGATCCGCTGCACAACCGCACGTTCAAGCAATACGAAGCAGGCTTTGACCTCAATTACGAGATCGACCTGTGGGGCCGCGTCCGCAATGAAGTGAAGGCGGGTAAGTTCCGGGCGGGTGCGTCTGGCGACGATCTGGCAGGGGTCGAGCTGCGCATCCATGCTGAGCTGGCCATCGACTACTTCGTGCTCGGCGGCTACGACCTTGAGCAGAACATCCTTGACGACACCGTCCGCAACTACCAAAAATTTCTGGAGCTGACGCAGGCACGGGTGCAGGTCGGATATGCCCGCAAGGGGGACGTATCCACCGCCCAGGCGCAACTGGAGGGTGCCCGCACGCAAGCCACCGAGATGCGGCTCAAGCGCGCGAACCTGGAACACGCCATCGCCATTCTTACCGGCGCGCCGCCGTCCAACCTGTCCCTGCCCGCGCGTCCGCTCGACGTCGAGCCGCCGGCCATCGCCGTCGACATCCCGTCGACGTTGCTTGAGCGCCGGCCCGACATCGCTGCGGCAGAAAATCGCGTGTCTGCGGCCAATGCCGATATTGGCGTGGCGCGCGCCGCCTATTTCCCTACGCTCAACCTCACGGCACTTTTCGGCGTGCAATCCGCCGCGGCAGGCAAGCTGTTCAGTGCGCCATCGGAAGCCTGGTCGTTCGGCCCCACCGCACTTCTCAACGTCTTCGATGGCGGCCGCCGTAAGGCTGGCACCGCCAAAGCCCGCGCAGGCCACGCCGAGGCTGTGGCTGCCTACCGACAGAGCGCGCTCAACGCCTTCGGTGAGGTGGAAGACAACCTGTCGTCCTTGCATCGCTTGAGCGAGGAAGCCCAGACACAGCAGGCGGCGGTCGCTGCCGCCGCCGAATCCACGCGCCACGCCACGGACCTCTATGCAGGAGGGTTACAAAGCAATTTCAACGTCGTTCAAGCGCAGAACACAGAGCTGGCCGCACGCCTGACCGCTGCCGACATCAAGACTCGACGAATGACCTCAAGCGTTCTTCTGATCAAAGCACTTGGTGGCGGATGGCAGCGCGACGATCTGTCTTCGACTTCCGTTGATGTCGCTGGGAAGGCGCGTGCGGAATGAAAAAGTCTGGCGCTGAAGCGACGGATCTCGATTTCCCAAGTAAAAACCAACTGATAAATGTGCTGCTTCTGTGTGGGGAAATCTTGGTTCCCCTGCACGCCCAGACGGCAATTATCACGCCATACGCCAGCTCCAACTTGGCTCATGACTCTCAACCTTGAAATTCGCGAGTAACCCATCCGACTTCAGTGATTACAGAGGACCTCATCATGTCGACGATCCGCTTTCACTACAAAACTACTTCGACGCCCGAGCAGTTTATCGCTGGGCTCACCGACTTCGGGCCCGGCCGCTCGATGCTCTTTGGCAACAGTTCCGATGAGTACCTAAAGGTGCATCACCGCGGCCCCTCAGAGGCTGACGTAACGGAGGGCTCGGCGGGCATCTGGGAACGACTGCACTACAACTGGTCCGATCCCGATCGCGTCGTCATGACGACAACCGACTCCAACGTATGGGGAGGACGTTCAAGTCATGTCTACACATTCACGCGCCTGCCGGATGGCACGACTGCACTAGACGCGGTCCTGGTGCGCGAAGGCAAGAACATCAAGGGACGTTTACTCGCGTTAGTACTTGGAAGCGTCGGCAGGTCCGTTCTGGAAAGGGCTTTTGCGAACAGTATTGAGGCCATCGAAGCCAGGAACGGAGCAGCGACAGGCGTGCCCGAGACTTTGTGAAAACGAACCATCGTCATGCCACCGCTGGGTGGCATGAAGGCAAATTGATACCGTGCACGGGCTGCAACCCAAGCACGGACGCCGTCCGAGGGGCTGCCGCCGAAGTGCAAGGAGGTTCTAGCTGCCTTTCTGATCGAGAAACCCTCGCCATACGCCCGGGGCGAATAGCGCGGCGGCGTGGCCGGGCGACCACCATGTATTTCATGGTCACTTCCGCTCGCAACCTTTTGCGATCAGTGCGCTTGGACGTGTAACAGAGATGCGCCGATCGTTGGCCTTTCGTTCGAAACGTCGCGCTTTGTCAAGAATCCTTCACCAGTTGTCTCTAGCGTGGCCCTGCTTGCCCATTCCTGGGCAAGCCACGACCCCTGGAGAGCACCATGACAAAAGCTTTGTCTCTTCGCATTGCTCGGCGGCGTATCAGCGCGACCCTCGCGCTCGTTTTGTTCGGCACCGGCGTTCTCGCCCATGCCGATGATTCCAGGCATCAGCACGACATCCATTTCTGGCCGGGCAATCTGGTCCTGAGCCGCAGCGTGTACGACAACAAGGCCAGCAACGTCCAGGTCGGAACGATCCTGCCAGTCAATTGCGCCCATACGACGGGCGGCTGCGGCGCTGCCAGCGGCGCGCCGTACGACGGTACTTACCCTTATGTATGGAACAACGATCTGTACGACGCCAGCTTCGGCATCACGGCGCGCATCTATCTGGATCAGCTGACCCCGGATGGCCATCTGATTGATTCGCTACAGGTTCCCAATAGCCTGCTGCCGACGGCGCCGGAAGGCGCGCTGGTAACCAGCTTCAGCTCGAAGTCGGAACTTGCGCTGCATCTTTCGCAGGATCGCAAACACCTGAGTTTCATGGGCTACGTCGCACCGGTGAACACGCTCGATGTGTCCAATTCGAACACGCCCGGCGCCGTCGATCCGACCAACCCGGATGGCCAAAGCTTCTACCGGGCGGTGGCCACGGTCGACCGCAAGGGACACTTCAGCTTCACCGAGACCAATGCTTACAGCGGCAACAATGGCCGTGCCGCCATCCTGCTCGACCGCGACGGCGCTGACTACTTCTTCACCGCCGGCAATGCAGGCAATGGCAGCAATCCACAACCCGCTGGCGTCGTCCTCGGCGCCGGCACGCAGTTCATTGCGCCGGCGCACCTGCCGGAAATCGCCCAGCTCCCAGGAACCAGTACGCCTTTAGCCAGTTTCTCCGTGACCGCGCTGGGCCTGAAGGCCGACAAGATCGGCAAGGACGACAATTTCCGCGGCATGACCGTGCATGACAACGTGGTGTATTTCACCAAGGGCAGCGGCGGCAATGGCGTGAACACGGTGTATTTCGTCGATACGACGGGCACGGCCTGCCCCAACGGTGTCGGCGTGCCGGTCGCCGGCGCGTCCTTGCCCAAGGCGCCACTGGCTTATGACGCGAGCACGCTGCAGAGCAACGGATTGCCGACCAACATGTGCATCCTGGCCGGATTCCCGACCACGCCAGCGAAGACCGCCAAAACGCTCGCCTATCCGTTCGCCTTGTGGTTCGCCGACGCCAACACGCTCTACGTAGCCGACGAGGGTGACGGCTATGTAGGAGGTCCCGATCTGTACACGCACGCAGCCGCGCAGACCACCGCGGGCCTGCAGAAGTGGGTATACAACAGCGGCAGCAAGACCTGGTCGCTGGCCTATACCCTGCAATCGGGACTCAACCTGGGCCAGGCCTATACGGTATCCGGCTATCCGACCGGTACCAATGCCGCCACCGACCTGCCGTGGTCGCCAGCGACCGCCGGTCTGCGCAACCTGGTGGGTCGAGTCGATCGCGACGGCCAGGTGACGATCTGGGCCACGACCTCGACGGTCAGCGGCAATGGCGATGTGGGTGCCGATCCGAACCGGCTGGTGGCGATCCGCGACGCGCTGAAGAACAGCAGTGCCACGACGGCGGCCCAGGAAGCCTTCGTGACATTGCGTACCGCGAGCTTTGCCGAAGTACTGCGAGGCGTGTCGTTTACGCCGGAACAGGATGCCGACGACCGCCGCTGAGTCGATGACTGTCGCTTGGCTGGTAGTCGAATGGAGGTGCTGGCGCCAACGCGCCGGCACCTTGCTGAGGGAGGTGAGGCCCCACGCAACTTTCAAGGCCACGCTCAGAGGCCTGTAATGACCTGACACCGCGTCGCGCGCACGGGGAAGTATCGCCATCGACTTTTGGAAAATCACATTCTTTGACGAGAGGAGCGAAGCCACAATGTCGCACCATTATTCCGGACCAAACTTTGGTTTCCCGCATAGTGACGCACGCCTCGACCTCACCGACATCTACGCGTTTCCGAAGCCAGGCGACACGGGCAAGTCCATCCTTATCATGAACGTGCACCCGTCAAGTTCCGTCGTACCGGTGGCACCAACGACACGCGAACCCTTCTCACCAGCGGGACTGTACGAGCTCAAGATCGATACGGACGGCGACGCGGTGGCCGACATTGCATTTCGCATGCGCGTATCTTCTTCAGTTGGCGCGACTCAACGCGTGACACTGACCCGCACGGCCGGTCCGCCTGCGGCTGGCGCGGACGATGCTGGCGAGATCATCCTGGAAGACGCATGGGTGTCGATGGGACGCGAGGCGATCGTGTCGACTAAAGGTGACCATCGGTTCTTCGCGGGCTGGCGGAGTGACCCTTTTTTCTTCGATGCGCTGGGCGCGCTGGATGGCCTGCGTTTTACCGGGCACGATTTCTTCCACGACAAAGACGTTTGCAGCTTCGTGATCGAACTACCCAACCTTGCACTGGGTGCGGGACCTGTCCGCCTGTGGGCTCGCACGATGGATGGTGGAATTGGCCGCTATGTGCAGGTGGAGCGTGGCGGGCGTCCGCAGCAGGCCGTGTTTCTACCGGGCGATCAGCAAGGCGACTACATGGCGTCCCAACCCGCCGACGACGCGCGTTTCATCGCCACCTTCGCGCACTCGCTCGAACATGCTGGAGGCTACGCAGCTGAAGAAGCTCTGCGGGTGGCCAAGACACTGTTGCCTGACCTTCTGTCCTACGACCCGATGCAACCAGCCTCGTTTCCGCAGAACGGACGAGGGCTCACCGACGATGCGGCCGACCAGTTCATAGCGATACTCACCAATGGCCGAATCACGAGTGACAACGTCGGTCCGCACACGGATCTGCTTAGCGAGTTTCCTTACCTTGGACCGCCGCACGGCGAGTGATGCGAGCGGACGCGCGTCGCTCGGCGCGCCATCGCTTGCGGATTGCATGTCGCCAAGCGAGTGAAACCGCTGACCGCCAGGCTGGCGCTCACGTCGCACCATAGCTTTCATTGATGGCTGCGGTATAAAAAATCAAATTCACATGGGATGCCTGATGCTGGACACCCGCCAGTAGCCACTCGCGAACTCGAGGCTCAGCCATGCCCGCGACGATCCACCCTGGCGCGTCGACGTCGTCATCGAAGTCCCAGCGTCTTGCCACGTTGTCAGCAAGTGCCGGGGGGCCACTGGGTGGCCTCTTGTTGTCACTGCTGTGCTTTTCTGCTCATGCGACTCCGCCCGCCAACGCATCAACATCGTCTGCGATGCCCGAAGCTGTGCAGGTTTGTTCCGCGTGCCATGGTGTCGGGGGTGCTGGAAACGCCTCTGGTATTCCGCGTATTGCCGGCATGAATGTCGACTATTTGGCTCACACGCTTGCGGCATTCAAGACGGGTAGCCGTCACAGCGACACGATGCAGCCCATTGCTCGCACGCTTTCCGACCCGGATATTGACGCGCTAGCCAAATACTTCGCCGCCCAACAACCTCCTCTTGCCCCCTCCCCAACCCACCCTCGCCTGACATGGTTGCCGCTGGCAAGGCGCTGGCGATCCAGGGTGACAACAGAAGCATTCCCGCCTGTTTCAGCTGTCATGCAACGAATGGGAGAGGTAACGGTGAGCGCTATCCAAGCATAGCCAGCGAGCCGGCCGCCTACATCGTGAACCGACTGCACGAATTTCAGGCGCGCGCGCGGGCCAGCACTCCCAAACCTGGTTCGATGACGGAAGTGGCTTCCAAACTTTCTGACGCGCAGATTCGCGATGTGGCAACGTATCTGTCCGGCATCTCGCCGAGGTGATCCCGCTATTCGCCCGTGGCTTGTTCCGGTTCGCAAGTAATGGTGCCCACCGCCACGAGCGAGTGTGATGAAGCCAGACTTCGCCGTAAGTCGCGCCCCAATTCGAAGGCGTCCAGAATCTGCGCGCTTTACCGGGGGAGCAGGCTACTTGAAAGGTGTGTCGGCCTCTCCCAGGTCATCGCTTTAGGTTTCCCTGCCCCGTCTCCTTGAGAACGAGGGAGACAAGTAGAGCCAAGGCGATGATCACAATCCAAAATACGCCCGCGTGACGAAAATGTTCTGCGGGATCGGCGTTGACGGCACCCAGTGTTTTGCCGAAATGACTGGCGAATATCGGCCCGATCACGGCTGTTACGCCGAAGGTGAGAAAATTGATCCCGCCTGTGGCACTACCCTTCACCCGATCCGGATTGACTTCCTTGATGATGGTGTAAGGGATCATGGCGGCGCCTGAAGCCACGCCAAGAATGAGTAGTGTCAGCCATGCGGGTAGAAGTGCGGGCAGAAAAGTCAGCTGGGCCACGCATATCAACATCACCACGATGCCCCCCGTCAACGCTGGCTTGCGTCGATGCAACTTATCGGCAAGCCAACCGAGCAAGGGGCAGCCAATGACCCAACCCAAGGGCACCATGGACGCAGCAAACACGGCACTCTGGTAGGTGAACAGCTTGTCTTCCTGAAAGAAGCGCACGCCCCACACCATGTCGCCAATCGTGGTCGGCACGAACAGCAGGCCCGCAACCAGACCACACAAATACGACTGCGGATTTGAGAATACGATCTTGTAGGTGTCGAGCAGCCCCGACACGCCACTCTCCACGACGGCGGGAGGCTCCCGCGGCGTGAGAACCATCAAGATCGCGCCGGTAACGAGCACGAGCACGCCCAACAACACCCAGAAGCCCGCCACCGACATGACCCCGTGAATCAGCGGTCCGACGACGATCTGCCCGGCGGAACCGCCAAGCATTCCCAGGCACTGCGTGAGACCGATGGCCGTTGCCAATCGCTGTGCGGAAAAGCCGTGGCTTGCAAGATATACCGCACCAGTGAACGCGAAAGCGGATCCGGCGCCCTGAAGAAGGCGACCGCCATTGCCAGCCGCCACATGGGGTAGCGCAAAGAGCAGACACCCCAAACCAAGAATGGCCATGCCCGCCGGCACCACGTACTTTGCGCCCAGCCGATCGAGAAGTACGCCAGCGATCAGGCTGGTGGTGGAGTAGGTGTAGTAATAGGTGCCGAGGATCGAGCTGACGCCAAGCGCACTGACCCCGAAGGCCTGCGAGAGCTCCGGAATCATCACCGCAGGCGCCGAGCGGCCGGCATACTCAAAGAAGTAGAACAGCAGCGCACAGCCCCAGGCGATGGCAAACGCCCGAGTTTGTGGCTGCGGAATCGCCGAGGGCATGGATACGCTGCTCACGGGAATACTCCTGTGCTAACGAGGCAGGTCGCGCTTGCCACCCCTGCCCTGGCTGGTTGCTCAGCGTCCGAAAGCGGTACGCGCCAATTCGACTATTTCGTTGGCTTCACCGTTAAGCACTGCCTTCATCATCCAGATGCTGAATCCCTTCGCCTGCTCCAGCGTGATCTTCGGCGGCATGACCAGCTCCAGCGGGTCGGTGACCACCTCGACGACCGCGGGTCCGTCATGGGCGAACGCCTGCTTGACGGCATCCGCAAGCTGCGAAGGGTCCTCCACCCGTACGCCATGGATACCCGCCCCTTCAGCAATCTTGGCGAAGCTCGGGTTGTCCAGATGCGTGCCCACAGGCAGAAAGCCGCCAGCCTTCATTTCGATATCCACGAAACCCAGCAGGCTGTTGTTGAAGATCACGATCTTCACCGGCAATTTGGACTGCCTGAGGGTCAGCAGGTCGCCCATCAGCATGCTGAAACCGCCATCGCCCGACATGGAAATGACTTGCCGCCCCGGGTAAGCGACCTGCGCACCGATGGCTTGAGGCATGGCATTGGCCATCGAGCCGTGCAGGAAAGACCCGAGCAGCCTGCGCTTGCCATTGACGCGCAGATAGCGCGCGGCCCATACGGTCGGCTCGCCAACGTCGCAGGTAAAGATGGCATCCTCGCTGGCCAGATCGCTGACCACTTTCGCCACCAGCTGCGGGTGTATGCCTCGCTTGGTTGCGTGACCGACGGCCAAGGCATCCAGCTCGGCACGGGCTTTCTTGTAGTGCTCGACTGCTATGGTGAGATGCGAATCATCTGGTTTTTCCGACACGCGACCCAACAGGCGTTTCAGTGCCTCGGGCACGTCTCCGATCACGCCCAGATCGAGGCGACACCGCTTGCCGAGATTCTCGCCGCGAATATCGATCTGCGCGATACGTGCTTTGTCAGGATAGAACTGGCGATAGGGAAAATCCGTGCCAAGCATCAGCAGTGTGTCGCACGCCAACATGGCGTAGTAGCCAGATGAAAACCCGATCAACCCGGTCATGCCGACGTCGAACGGGTTGTCCCACTCGACGTGCTCCTTGCCACGCATGGCGTGAACGACCGGCGCCTTCAGCTTGGCCGCCAGCGCGACCACTTCATCGTGCGCACCTGCGCATCCTGCGCCACACAACAGGGTTATCCGCTTGCCGGCATTGAGCAGCTCGGCCAGCGCATCGATGTCCGCATCCTGCGCCAGGACCTTGGGTAGCCGGGGAATCAACTGTGGCGACGGCTTGCGGCCGACCGCTTCGCGCAGGGCCACATCGCCAGGGATAACAATGACCGCCACGCCCTGCTTGCTGATGGCCTCGCGAATGGCCGTTTCGACGATGCGCGGAACGTGGTCCGCGTCGCTGATCAACTCGGCGTAGTGGCTGCATTCCTTGAACAGGGATTGCGGATGGGTTTCCTGGAAATAGCCGGAACCGATTTCCGTGCTGGGAATGTGTGCGGCGATGGCAAGCACCGGCACGCGATTGCGATGACAGTCGAACAGCCCGTTGATGAGATGAAGGTTTCCAGGGCCGCAACTGCCGGCGCACACGGCCAGCTTGCCGGTCAGCTGCGCGTCCGCACCTGCTGCAAACGCCGCCACCTCTTCATGCCTGACGGCGATCCATTGCGTACGCTTGTGCGCCCGCAGTGAGTCGGTGATGCCATTCAAGGAGTCGCCCACCAGCCCATAGATGCGCTCCACACCGGCGGCTTCCAGGGTTTCAACCAATCTCTCGGCTACAGTCGTCATGATCGCCTCTATCGGAAAGGGAGGAGATTGGCATCCCCTCGAAGCGTTCGTTCACTACTCAATGGCAGGCCCAGCCGGGCCTCATCCATGGTTGTTCGTGCTCCACCCTGGCTTCCGCACACGAGAGGTCAGAGTCGCAAATGCTCTCACTCCGATAGTGATGGCCAAGCGAACGCGTTTCGTTTCAGATCGGATATCGAAGTGCGGACTTTCGTGGGAATTTTCGTGTCGTGTTGGTCTTGCGACAGGTATCGTCGACGATAAATTTGATGCACGCGTGCGTCGCCAAGCTCATGGAGGACGAGGTACGCGGCGGGTAGTCAGCAGAAGTAAAAACGGAGCGCCCACTGGGCGCTCCGTTTCGTAGCGACGCAGTAGGTCTGCTCGCGTTAGCGCTGCTTGATCAGGCTGTGCACGGTCAGCGGGCCGCCGAACTGTTGCAGCAATCCGCCTTCTCCAAGGCGGCCCAACGTGATGGGGGCGAAGCCGAGTACCGTGGCGAGCGATGCCACCCGCTCGTTTGCATCGGTGTGGTCGCCCGAAACGAAGATCGTGCGGTGACCTTCACCCTGGCGCGGCTCGTCCGCGAGCACCGCCGCCGGCAGTGTATTGAATGCCTTGACGACCTTGGCGCCCTTGAACTTTGCTGCCACGACGTCACTGGAGGGGCGCCCGCCAAGATCCAGCGGCTTGAACGCGGGAAACTCGATCGCGTTAGTGGCATCCACCACGATCTTGCCGGACCAGTCGCTGCGCAACTGGGCGACCTCCTCCACCGCCCCAAACGGGACGGCGAGGATGATCACGTCCGCATCCAATGCGACGGTGGTTTCCGTGGCGCTTACGATGGGAGCGAAGGTTTGCACTGCATCTTCCAGCGAGGCGGGTCCGCGACGATTGCTGATGACTGCCTTGATCTTGTTGCGGGCAAATTGCTTGGCCAGGGCGCTGCCAACGGCGCCTGAGCCGATGATGGCGTAGCTCATGAGATGTCTCCTGATAAAGACTAGATGGGAAAGTTGTGAGGGATTAGCGCGACTTGTGGTCAAGGCTGAGCGGGCCCGCGCCATTGACGGTCAGCAGCAGGAAGGCGCCGGCGATCGACACGTTCTTCATGAACATGATCATCTGCATCTGGTCGGCAAAACTCGTGTGAAACAGGAGGCCGGTCAGTAGCGTGAAGCCGGCCATCAAGAACGCAACGATGCGGGTCTTCCAGCCGAGCATGATGGCGACAGCACCCAGGACTTCGGTGGCGATCACTAGCGGAAGCATGCCGGCGGGTACGCCGACCGAGGCCATGTAGCCCGCGGTGGCTGCATAGGCGGTGATCTTGCCTACGCCCGAAAGCAGGAACAGACCAGCAATCAGGACGCGGCCGGCCAGTTCGGCGAAGCTCTTCAGGGTGAGGCTCGACGTGACCTGGGTCTGGTCGAGGGATGATGCATAGCTAACGGTTTCGGTCTTGGTGCTCATGATGGGTTCTCAGATGGGGATGGATGGGTCAATCGGATGAACAGCTAGGACTTACTTCAGGCGGTCTGCTGCACGCAGCCGGCGGCCAATACGTGCGATCTCCGCTTCGCCTTGGGCGAGCGCGCGAGCGTTGGTGTGGACGGAGTACTTGCCCATCACCAAGGGATACGGGTGCTTCACGGCGGCGCCCAGCACGAAGGACGCGTCGTCATGCGCCACCACGTCGATGGCGTGGTCGGATTCTTCAAAGATGGCGAGGTCGCCCGCGGTGAGGCCCTCAGGCACGCTGGTCGTACCTTGATGCAAGGCGATCCACGCCACGGTCTCGTTCGGGTTCGGCTGAAAGCGCCAGTGCTCACCCGCCTTCAGGCGCACATGCAAATAGGTGATGCCGGCGGGAGCGCGGATCGGGCTGGTCGCGCCCTGGTACTGCCCTAGCAGTACCCGCGCCGGACCCACGAGCGGGACCTCTTCCGGTGCGATGTTCTGGCTTTCAGGGGCGCCATTTTCCTGCTCCGGCGGCAGCGTCACCCAGAGCTGGAAGAACTCCACCGGCGTGTCGCCGACGACATGACCGTCATGCCACACACCACTTCCCGCCCTCATCCACTCCAGCCCGCCCGTCAGCACTTCGCCCTGCTTGCCGGTGGTGTCTTCGTAGGCCACGCGGCCCGAAAGCACGGCCGTCAAGGTCGCGATACCCGAGTGCGGGTGGATGCCGAACAAGGGACCCGCTGACGGCGGCAGGACGCCCGCGTCCAGAAAGACGAAAGGCTTGATCCACTGGCCGAGATCGGAAGGGCTGACCAGGCGGGTAATGGGGCCACGGTGATAGCCGGTGGTGACCGTCCAGATCTTGCGCGGCGCGGCCACCGGCTCGATGGTCGATTCGGATGGGGATAGAAAGGAAGCAACAGCGTTCATGGGGGCGTCCTCGTCTGCGATGGAGAAAGGCTAGGCCTTGCCCAAGCATCTGAATAGCCTATATATTTCGATGACATCTATCGCTTAGGACGATATATGCTCGACGCCGTCACGCTGGACCAACTGCGCACCTTCATTGCCGCAGCGGAAGAGGGAAGTTTTTCCGCGGCCGGTCGAAAGCTGCGGCGTGCGCAATCGGTGGTCAGCCAGACACTGTTGAATCTCGAAGCGCAGCTGGGTGTCACGCTGTTCGATCGCAGCGAGCGCTATCCCAAGCTGACCGAAGCAGGCGTGGCGCTGCTGACCGAAGCGCGCGGCGTGGCCGATCAGATGGATGGCTTCAAGGCCCGTGCCCGCTCCATGAAAGAAGGCCTGGAGCCCGAACTATCCGTGGCGGTCGACGTGATGTATCCCATGGATGGGCTTACGCGCGCCGCCGGCTATTGCCGCGAGTTCTTCCCCCATACGCCCTTGCGCATCTACGTGGAGGCGCTGGGCGGCGTGATCCGGCCGGTGATGGAGGGCGTATGCCGCATCGGCATCGTGGGTTCGCTGCCAGTGATACCCGATGAGCTCGCATCGGAACCGCTGATCGACCTTCCCCTCGTCACCGTGGTGGCGCCGTCACACCCGTTGGCCCGTCACAAGGGCGCCATCGGTAGCAAGTACTTCGAGAAGCAGGTGCAGTTGGTCTTGACGGATCGCACGTCGCTGTCCGAAGGCAGAACGTTCGGTGTGCTCTCGCCACTGACGTGGCATCTCGCCGATCTGGGTGCAAAGCACGCGTTTTTAACCGCAGGACTGGGTTGGGGCCATATGCCGTTGCCTATGGTCAAGAAGGATCTCGACGCGGGAAACCTGGTGAAGATCAAGATCGAGGGGCTCCCGCGCGACGTGTTCCTCCCCATGCACGTGGTCTATCGCAAGGACGCGCTTCCCGGGCCGACCGGCCGCGCCTTCATCTCGCAATTGCGCTACTGACGACACCTCGATCTGTCGATAGCGTCGATGTCGTGATGCGGGGAAGTCTTGGCGCAATCGGATTAGCCGATTCACCGGGCAACGGCGACACTGGCTGCACGACACGATCAAGTGGTGCGTACCTATGAAAGTGGCTCTGTTCGGCGCGACCGGGATGGTCGGCCAAGGTGTATTGCGCGAATGCCTGCAGGACGCCGCCGTCTCGCAAGTCGTCTGCATTGGGCGCACGCCCCTGGGGACGCAGCATCCGAAGATTGAGGAACTCGTCAAAGAGGACCTGTTTGCACTGGATCAGATCGAAGGCAGCCTGAGCGGCCTCGATGCGTGCTTCTTTTGTCTGGGAGTTTCCTCGAACGGCATGTCCGAGGAGAGCTATCGCCACCTGACCTACGACATGACGCTCTCGGTGGCCGGCCTGTTGGCTCGGATTAATCCCAACATGACCTTTGTGTACGTATCCGGGGCGGGCACTGACAGCTCCGAGCGCGGCAGAAGCATGTGGGCACGCGTGAAAGGCGCGACGGAAAATGCGCTACTTCGCCTGCCGTTCAAGGCGGCTTACATGTTTCGGCCCGGGGTGATCGTGCCGCTGGATGGCATCCGGTCGAAGACGGCGAGCTATCGGCTTTTCTACACCCTGCTCGGCGCGTTGCTGCCTCCGCTGCAGCGACTCTTCCCTCGGTCCATCAGTACGACGCGAACCATCGGGCTCGCGATGCTCCAGGTGGCTCGGCACGGGGCGCAGTCGCCGATCCTGGGGCCCGCGGACATCCACGCCGCTGCGAGCTCCGAAACAGCAAGCGGGAGTCGGCACTCTCTTCAGTGAGGTGGCCGTGCCCCGCCCGTAGAACGCGATCGGGCACCTTGCGGTCAGCCGCAGGACCCATGCTCCACGCTCGAATTGATTCATTGCGAGTCTCACGGCGTCACGTGAATGTCGCCGGTCGCCAAGGCCAAGCCCACCCAGGCAATCTGAGCGTCGGCGCTGGCACTCGCCAGCGCGGCTTGCGACTGCGCCATGAGCGCTTCGTCGTTGGCCAGGTCCGTATACGTGCCGACGCCATGCTGATAGGCGTCGAGAGCCGCCTCGTAGGCCACACCAGCCGCGTGTGAGTAGGCCTGCGCCTCGGTGTAGGCCTCGCGACTGGTACGCAGATCGTTATAGGCCTTCACCACTTCCTGTGCGACACCGTCGCGCACGTGGTCCAGCTGGTCTTCAGCCGCCTGGACCTGGGACTGCGCGATCGACAGATGCGCCGAACGCGAGCCGCCATCGAAAAGGGGCAACTCGAAATTGAGGAAGACGGCGCCGCCCGGCTTGTTGATCGAATAGTACGGACTGCCATCCGTGCTCAACGCACCAATATTCTGGTAGTAGTTACCGGCGAAGCTGACGATCGGACGATAGGCGGCATGCGCACTTTGCACTTCGCCTTCCGCGGCCTTCACCTTCTCTTCCGCCGCACGCACATCGGGTCGACCTGCGAGTGCCTTCTGCACGTAATGATCGATGGATTCGGCGGGAAGCGCGGGCAAGGCCTGGTCCTTCGCTTCGCCGATCGTCAATTGCGTGTCGGCGGACAGGCCGATCGCCGCTATCAGTGACGCATATGCCGTGCGCACCGCGCCATTCGCCTTGACCTGATTGAGCCTGGACATCGCCGTCTGGCGTTCGGCCTGGGCCGCTGCGACGACGGTGGCCCGGCCGTTGCGGCGCTGGGCTTCAGTGGCGTCCTGAATCGTTTGCGCCGCCTTGACCGCTTCCTCGGCTGCAAGCAATTGTTCGCGACTGGACTGATAGTCGAAATACGCGCGCGTCACACTGAAGACCAGTCGCTGTTGCACGCCGTTGTAGGCCACTTCGGCGGCCGCATGGTTGGCGCGCGCCGTTGCCTCCACACCCGCGCGACGACCGAAATCGAACAACAGCCACTTCACGGACAGGGAGGGAATAAACTCACGCGTGTCGGAGGTGAAGTACCCGCGTGATATCAGGTTGGTCGGAATCGGCAGTGGCGTGCGCTGGAAGCCGCCTACCGCCTCGAGAGACACTTGCGGGGCGTAGCTGCTGCGGACGACGTCGACAGCCAGCTCCGCCTGTCGCGTGTGTTCCCAGGCCTCGCGTGTCTCGGGACTCAGGCATTGCGCGATATCGAGCAAGCGCGGCAGATCGTAGCCGCCATGGGGTGTCGACGGCGCTTCCATGCAATGCGCCTGCTGCGGGGCAGCCTCTTCGCCGCAGGCATCGAAGGCGGCCAGGCACATGGCCATGGCCGTGAAGATGCCACGCACCCGCTTAGTGGGCCGGCGCGACATCCACGATCTCCTTCTGCAGGCAGGCCATGGCCTCTCGTTGCGCTCGCGACGCGGCAGTCGCGCCTGCCTTGGCCGGATGCCCTCCTGTCCACGGCGGTGGCGAGCGCCCCTGCCCCGTTCGTATGGCCGTTTCCGAAAGCCAGCGCGCAGCCTCGCCACGCTCGCCCTCCAATGCAGTCTCTTCGACTACGTCACTTCCCTGGCTGGGTACGGCGAACGCCGCTGCGGCCACCCGATCAAGTTGTCCGAGCGCCAGGCGACCTGACGCCTCGTCCGACATTGGTGAGGAAAACAGGCCGCGCTCAAAGAATGCCAGGGAGGCGAGCTTGCGCGAACGCACCAGTTCCTGGGCCACCGTCAGACGCAGCAGACGATTCTCGCTCGTCGCATCCGACACCAGGCTGGCCAGCAGCCCTATCGCCTTGGACATGGACGAACGGACCACCTGCAACGCACTCACGGGCCACAGCGTGCTGAAGATCATCGACATGAGGATGTTTCCGAGCACGATGCCGACGAGGCGATCACGCAATACGGTCAGATCGCTGGCCGGCGCATAGCCCTGGAGCACACCAAGGTAAAACGCGAACGCCATCTGCATGCCGGCATAGGCGAGGCGCTCGCTACTGGTGGCCACCCAGGCACAAAGCGCCGATGCGGCAGCGATCAGCAGGCTCAGATCGCCGATGTCGGTCAGGTGAGGCAACAAATAGACAATGCAGAATCCCGCCAGGATGCCGCCTGCAATGGCGCCGGAAAGGCGCAGGCTCAGCTTGTGCATGGTCTCCGCCATGCTGCCCAGGGCGACGAAGAAGCACGTCGTAATGGCCGTACGTATGCCAGGCCAATCCAACAGGGTGTAGATGCAGTAGGCCAGCGTCACCGCCAGTGTCGTTTTCAGGGCGAACTGTGCGTGGCCCCGGTTGCTGAAGGCGTCGGGTACGAACAGGTGCTTGGCTTTGAGCGCGGGAGCCACGGCCACGGGCCTTTCTGTCGCGCTCTTCAATAGCTCGTTCGTCGTGCGCGCCAGCGCCAGGATGATCGGCCGGGATGCACCGTCGAGGGCGGCGAGCCCGCGCGCGTCGACCACGCATTCGCGTACCCGAGGTGCTGTGCCGGTCAACAATGCGTCGCGACAGGCATCGATGGCCTGCGCTATGGGCACGCGTGCGGCGAGCGAGGTGTCCTTCGGCAGCAGGCAGAGCAAGGAAAGCAAGGTGACCAGTCCCTCGAACATCTGCAGGTCGACCGCCGTCTTCGCCTTCAGTTGCCGGTCCCACAGGCAGGCGTGTTCGTGCAGGGCCATGGTGTCGACAGCCTCTTCCCGCAGCTTCACCGGGTCGGCCTCGCCCCGTCCATCGAGTATGTCGGCCGTTCGTCGGAGCAATTCATCGGCACGTCTTCGCACCAGCTGCACCGGATTCTCACCCCACGCCAGGTCGATCAGCACGGTGACGAAGGCAGGCACAGCCACGACCACCCACAGCCACAGCAGGATTCGGGTCAGAACTTCGGCGGAGGGAACGTCATCGATCAGCGTCTGCGAGAGCACCAGCACGAAGCCGGCGAGAAACGCGATCGGCCCCAGGGTGCTGGTGCGGGCAAAGAACATGGCGATGAAGGTGCTGACCGCCAACAGCGGAAGACGCAGCCCGGGTTCACTCGCATCCAGCAAATAGAACAAAAAGGATAGCGCCACGGCTACCGTGGCTGCCAAAGCACCGCCGATGGCCGTGAGCAGGGTTGCCGCCGTTTCCTCGCGACTGACCAGGAACACGATGTAGGCCATATAGGCCGGCAGGGGAATCTGGAAAACCATGCCGAGCGCGACGACCAAGGTACTGCCGGCAGTAATGCGCCAGACGGCCCGCATCCTCCCTGGACGCGGTACCAACTCATGCCGCAGGAAGCCGAGCAGCGTCTGGCGTTCCGGCTGACTGCTAGTCATGGTGATCGTGCTCCACCTTGACCGAAGCCGTCGCGCCGATGCGCATGAGCTGCTCGGGCGGGTCGTCGAGCCGCACCCACACCGGAAAACGTTGCGCCACTACCACCCAGTTGAGCGACCTTTCCACCACGGGCAGCCCGGGTCCGGCCTTGTCCTCCGGCTGCACGCCGGCGCCCAGGCTCTCGACATGGCCATGCACTGGCTGGTTTTCCCTGCCCATCAGCCAGGCCGTGGCCTTGTCACCGATATGGATGTGCTCGAGATCGGTCTCCCGAAAATCGGCAACGGCATACCACTCGTGCAATTTGATCAGCGTGAATAACGGACTGCCGGCTGCGGCGAACGCGCCCTCCGCCAGTTGCACGCCGACCACGCGCCCATCGAACGGAGCGCGTATCGTCGCTTCGCGCAGATCCCGGGCGGCCAGTGCCTCGGCAGCCTCGGCGCCGTCGAGTTGTTCGACCAGGCTGGCCGTGTCGCCGACCGCTTCATGTGCCTGCGCCGCCTGCAGCGTGCTCGTGGAGAGCGCGGTCGCCGCGCTTCGTTCATTGGTGCGCGCCTCGTCGATCTGCTGCTGCGTGACATAGCCTTTGCCCACCATCGGCTCCAGTCGTTCCCGCGTCGAGCGAGCCAGCGCGAACTGCTCTTGGGCCCGCTGGATCTGGGTGGACGCCGCCTTGGCGCCCGAGGTCTGTGCATTCACCTGGCGACCCGTGAGATCGATGTCCGCCTTCAGCGCGGCGACTTTGGCCTTCGCTTGCCGCAGCCTGAGCTCGAAAGGCTCGGGGTCGATCTGTGCAAGCACGTCGCCCTGCTTGACCCGCTGATTGTTGACCACGTGGATCGCGGTAATGCGGCCGCTTACCTCCGGCGCAATGCCGGCAGTGTAGGCAAACAAATGTGCATCGTGGGTCCTCGGACGCCGGTCCACCACGAAGACCACGGCGGCGAGCAAGACAAGGGCCACCGCCAGGATAAGCAGGGTAATGCTGCGCCCAAGCCACGAAGGTTGATTCGCTGTTGTCGTCATGGGGGCACCCACTCAGGCAAGCCAGATCAGCCACACGGCGAACGTGAAGGCCGCGAACAGCGCCAGATAGGCGATCAGCGGCGCCGGAAGTACTGCATCGATGCCTGTGCGAACGAAGACGCCACGCACGATGAAGGTGAGGACCAAGGCGACCAGCGTGCACACCATCCACGAGGGAAAGTACGAGCCGAGTATGTTTCGTGATGGCGCGCTACTGCAGGCCTGGAGCAGGCCACCCGCCACGGCCAGCGAAGCGACTCGCGGCAAGACATGACCAGCTCCGAACGCTTTCGGCCGCCTATCTCGCGTTGATCGCATTAGCCCAGCCGGTCGCATTTAACCCCCTCGAACTTCGAAGCGCGCTTCCGTAGGAAGGCGGAGGTACCTTCGCGCAGGTCCTCCAGGGAGGCACGCATGCGAAATATGCACTTTCGAGCGCCCATCCCCCGGGCGTTCCGGCGTCCATGCGGTGCTGAACGACTGCGAGCGAAAAACGAATCGCCGGCGGCGCGCTCGCGGCAATTTTACTCAGAATTTCTTCGCGCCGTACGATCAGCTGGCCAAACGGGTTCTTCGTGAACGTCCCGGTCGATCGCGCGGCCAGAGGAAGGCACTGAAGCCAATGATGGCCCTACCGACGATCAGCGATTTCATTTCCCGTGTACCTACATAGGAGTAGAGGGCCCCCGCATCGGCGACAGAGCGGCCGACGTGCTGATCGAGCACGATCCCGTTCGCGCCCAGCAACTCCCGTGCTCAGCCAACCGTTTCTCGCATGCGAACCGAGCACACTCCCTTTGTCGGCAAGGCGTGTCCGTCGCGCATGCTTCTCTCGTCCTGCCATGGGGAAAGTCGAAGGCCCCTGGGCCTGGGTCGGGGTGATCCGTTCTGCACGATCCGTATGGCCATTTTCGGTCAAGCCGAAGGAACAGACTTCTTCGATCGCCGCCGTCTTCGGCAGCCACGTCTGTTTCTGTTCCTCCGGAGGACCTCGTCGTTCAACCGCATGCCGCCAGGTTGGGCGCTGCCGATTTTCTATTACCGATCCGGGCGAGCTCGCATTACAGGTGGGCCGCCGGGCCTCTGCGCAACCTACCCGACCTGCGATAACACAGGCTAATCACTCTAGGCCTGGCACTCGCCGGTGGCTCAGCTCGGATAACTTCGCATAGCGCGTTCGCGCCATACAAGCCCATAGCCAAGCGATGCCTGTCGTTCTCATGGCGCAGGGAAGGATTCGCCGACCATTTCTTCGCTTTTTCTCCAAAGCGCAATGGCGTTGGCGGAGTCGAGCGCATAGCCGCGAACACCCTCGCTGATGGCGCTGATGACGACGTCATCGGCCACGATTTTACCGACGTGGCAGTTCTCGCAATATTGGCCGCCGACCGCCTCCGCTGGGGCGACCACGCCCGCCCAAACCGAGGTCGCTGCGCCTTGCGGGATCGTCTTCCACTGAAAAGGTGCTTTGCCTTCGGCAGCAAGTTGCTCATTCAAATTTTCGATCATGCCCTCGAGCTGGCTTGAGTCCATGTGGCGTCCCAGCTCCGTATGGATGCCGCCCGGATGGACTGCCGTGGCACGCACGCCGCGATGGCGATGGCGTTGATCGAACGCAAGTGCAAAGAGGATATTGGCCGTCTTCGAACGGCCGTACGCAACAAACGGATCGTAAGCCGTGCGTGCAAAGTTCGGATCGTCCAAATCGACATTCGAAAAACGATGGCCCGAAGATGCGAGATTAACCAGCCGCGCTCCCGCGCCCAGCAACGATGCACAGCGGTTCACCAGCACGAAGTGACCGAGATGATTGGTGCCGAACTGAGTCTCGAAGCCATCGGCTGTATGACTCAAGGGGGTTGCCATGACGCCGGCATTCGCAATGACGAGGTCAAAGCCCTGCCCTTTTGCCAGCAGATCGTCGGCGCAAGCACGGACACTTTTCAGATCAGCGAGGTCAAGGGCGGCCAGTTCAAAGCCACCACCGTGGGCTGCCGCATCGGCGCGCACCTGTGCTGTAGCCACCTCGGCTTTAGCCAGATCGCGCGCCGTACCGACAACATAGGCACCACGAGCGGCCAAAGCGCGCGCCGTCTCTACGCCAATGCCAGCCGAAACGCCCGTCACCAGCACGCGTTTGCCGCGAAGATCTACGCCTTCAAGCACCTGGTCCGTGGTCGATGTTGCACTGAATGATGGGGTCATGGCTGTCTCTTTATTTGGCGAAAATTGCAGGGAAATCAGTTGCCGCGGCTACAATACGCCGGGTGTTCGGCTATGATGGCGACGAACCGGAGGATGGCTCCGTATATTTATATGGAGGACCCCTCCGCTTTTCAAGGGGCGCCCATGGTCACAGCGAAAAAGAACTCCGGCACCCCACGTAAACCAAGGGCGGACGCCGAGCGCAACCGTGATCGCCTGATGGCGGTGGCGAAGACGGCGTTTGCGGAGCGCGGCGGCGACGTCACGTTGGAGGAAATCGCGCGGTGCGCCGGCGTGGGCATCGGCACGCTCTATCGTCACTTCCCTACGCGCGATGCGATGCTGCAAGCGGTCTATCGTCATGAAGTGGAGCAACTGGCCGAGGCCGCCACCCGCTTACTCGCATCCATGAAGCCGCTGGAGGCACTGCGCGCATGGCTACGGCTGTTCGTCGAGTACATCGGAACAAAAAAACTCATCGTCCCCGCACTCAATGCAGCAACCAGCGACAGTGCGGCATTGTTTGAATACTCGTCAGCCCAAATCATAGATTCCGCAAATCAACTCGTCGCCCACGCCATCGAAAGCGGCGACATTCATGGTGATGTTGTCGCGCTCGACCTTCTTTATGCCGTCTTCGGGTTTTCAAAAACTAATGATCAGAGCGAATGGGTTGCGCGCGCCTATCGACTCATCGATATTTTGATCGCTGGCCTCGCGAGTGGTGCCGCGCCATAGCTGTTAGCCCAGCGCTCACTGAGTGCACACGCTGTGATCAGGACAATCAGGGGCACGACACTGAATTGTCCGCATTGTTTCTGGTGGCCGGCTGGCGATATCGTGACTGACGTTCTTTAGGCCCATGATTTATCGGACCTAATTCAATCAGTCATTTGATGGTGCGGACAGCTGTCTCTCCCCTTCCCATAACCGTCCAGCTTTCTTGTATTTCCCTGCTTCGCACGTCGTCGATTTGGCCGTGGCTCTGCGCCGGGAGGATGAAATGATCAAGGTAGTGCAAGCATTTGACCGGCAACCCATCGCGGAGTTGCCCAACGACGATGCGAAAAACCTCGAACGAAAACTCGCCACCGCGTATCGGCTGTTCAAGGATCGACGTACCTGGCTCAAGCCCTACGAACGGATCGACATCCTGCACAAGCTCGCGACGCTGGTTGAAGGTCGACGCGATCACTTCGGCAAGCAGATTGCCCGGGAGGGTGGAAAGCCCTATGCCGACGCTCTTGTGGAAACCGATCGCGCCATTGACGGCCTACGCAATGCAGCGGAAATCTTAAGGACGCGAGCTGGTCGCGAAATTCCGATGGGAATCACCAAAGGGAGCGCCAATCGCAGGGCATGGACCATCGAAGAGCCCATTGGCGTCGTTGCCGCCATCTCCGCTTTCAATCACCCGCTCAATCTGATCGTGCACCAGATTGCGCCTGCCATCGCTACTGGCTGTCCCGTTATCGTGAAACCGGCCACCACGACGCCGCTCAGCTGTTTTGAGCTTGTCGAACTGGCGCACGAGGCCGGCATTCCCGAAGACTGGGTGCAGACGTTCCTGCCTGAAGAACGTGAACTTGCGGAGGCTTTTGCTTCAGATCCGCGTGTGGCGTTTCTCAGCTTCATCGGATCGGCGCGAGTGGGCTGGCATTTGCGCTCCAAGCTGGCGCCGGGCGCACGTTGTGCCTTGGAACACGGCGGCGTCGCGCCTGTCATCGTGGACGCTAGCGCCGACCTGGACAAGGTCATTGAGCCACTGGCCAAGGGCGGCTATTACCATGCCGGTCAAGTGTGTGTCTCGGTCCAACGCATCTATGTGCATCAGGACATCGAACAAGAGTTCGTGGAGCGTTTCGCCCGTCGCGTTACCGCGTTGAAGGTGGGCGATCCGACCTTGCCTGAAACAGAGGTCGGTCCGCTCATTACGCCGGCAGAGTCCGACCGTGTGCAGAGCTGGATCGACGAGGCTGTTCCAGGAAGCTCCCGGCTCATTGGCGGTGGACGCCTGAATGAAACCACCCTCCTCCCATCGATCCTGGTCCATCCAGCCAAGGACGCGAAGGTTTCCACGCTGGAGGTCTTTGGACCGCTGACCTGTGTGTATTCGTTCCGCACTCTCGATGAGGCCATCAGCGAAGCCAACTCACTCCCAGTGGCCTTTCAATCGAGCATTTTCACCAGCGAGCTTGCATCGGCACTGGATGCTGCGGAGCGACTGGACGCCTCAACGGTGATGGTCAACGACCACACCGCCTTCCGGGTCGACTGGATGCCATTCGCGGGTCGTCACGTGTCAGGCCACGGCGTCGGCGGCATTCCCTTCACCATGCACGAGATGACCGCGGAAAAGATGATCGTATTCAAAACCTAGTTGGACCACCCCTGATTTCTCGGGCACCCCAACCGTTTTGGGGTTGAAATCGCAATGGCCGCATCCGCACTGACGGCCTTGCACTACGCGACCATGGAACCGATCGCTACCCAGATCAGCGCGCGAATGACCAACCAGGGCGCCATCGATGGCACGGAGATGAAGTCGCAGTGTTGGAGCGATTCGTCGCTTTTGTCCCGCTGCGCCGATCAAGCCGAGCTCCCGAGCTCACCCGGCAACTCGAAGATGCTTCGCTTTCTTGGACTTCCTTCGTCGGTTGATTTACCCACGATGCCCCCTCTGATCACGATCGTGCTACGGAGCATTTTTCTAGATGCCCCCGGCAACACCTGGACGCTGGGGGGCACTCAAGCCCAACAGCGGATCACACAAAACGGCCTGCTCCCGGGCTGCCACGGTCTGACACGCCTATCAGCGGATACCAGGCGCTCGATCAAGAGTCAGCGGCCGCGCACCCGTTGCCTCATGCATGCATTCGCGAAAAATCACAGCATTCGAGGCTGGCCTCCTGGCGCTTGCGAATATCTCACTTTCACCTGACATCAGGTAAAACACACCACTTGGCCGGCTCGAAAGCGCCGCCAAAGTCAATTGACTGGGCCTATGCCCGCTCAGCGGAGCTCGCTCTTGAGGCCGTGCACTTCGGCGCCGACGACGAGATCCCTCGCGCGGGTGGACAGAAGGGAACGACATCGGGATCTACCTCGCGCTCGGCTGGTGATCTACCCCATGCGACTGCTTTTTGGGCCGCTCCATATGCCTAAGGACTGGTGATACCGCGAATCGTCAGGAGCCCCTCATAGCGCGGCATCAATCACCAACATGGACGCGAAGCACCGCGGACAGCCGAAGAACAGGCAGTGATGTGGTGCCAATTTAATCCGCGATGCCATGGAGGCCGCGAAAAGCTGGTCGAATCACGCGCTTCGCAGGGTGCACTTGCTAACTATTCATCACAAAAGGAACACGACAATGTCAAACCGTGAAGTTTTGACACCGCAAAATAGCCAGCTCCTCTTCATTGACCAGCAGCCTCAGATGGCATTCGGCGTCCAGTCCATCGATCGTCAGACGTTGAAGAACAACGTGGTTGCACTCGCCAAGGCCGCAAAGGTCTTCAATATTCCAACGACCATAACGACGGTGGAGACCGAAAGTTTCTCAGGAAACACGTACCCCGAACTCTTGGCCGTATTTCCAGACAAGGATATTTTGGAGCGCACATCAATGAACTCGTGGGACGATCAAAATGTCCGCGACGCATTGGCTGCCAACAAGCGAAAGAAGGTGGTGGTCGCCGGACTGTGGACCGAGGTCTGCAACGTGACGTTCGCATTGAGCGCCATGCGGGACACGGATTACGAAATCTATATGGTGGCCGATGCTTCAGGCGGAACATCGGCGGATGCTCACAAGTACGCGATGGATCGGATGGTTCAAGCGGGTGTCGTGCCAATGACCTGGCAGCCCGTCATGCTTGAGTGGCAGCGTGACTGGGCGAGGAAGGAAACCTATGACCAGGTCATGGCCATTGTGAAGGAGCATTCCGGCGCGTATGGCATGGGTGTCGACTACGCAGTTACCCACGTGCACAAGGGCCCGGAACGGGTCAAGCATGGCAAGCGTATTGGCCCGAATCCTGTGAAAGCGTTAGGGTAGCGAAACACCAAACTCCTGGGACATCGAGGCGTTCGCGGTAACGATCCATGCAGCCAGGGTGATGCGAACCTGCCTGCGGTTCGTGTGTGCTTCGGTCGTCGCGATTAGCGGCCCGCCGTTTCGCGGCCGCGGTACAACAGCGCCCCGATGAACAAACCGCGAGGCTGAAGCGTCAGAGCGCCTGGAAATCGAAGATCAGGTGAAATCCACGGGCACGAGTACCGGATCGAGGTGAGCATGGGTCACTCGTATTGCAGCGCCCTCACTACCGACAAGCGCATGGCTTGCCGTGCCGGCCAGGCGCATGCAACCACCGAGACGATGGTTACCAGGACCAGCCAACGCCATGCGCCGACCGGTTCGGGCATCAGCGAGGCAGGCACGGGGAACATGACATTGGCGAAGCTTCGCGACAACGCCACGCTGACGGGCACGGACAGCGGTAGCGATACCAGCCAGCCAAGCAACGCCATCATCAGACCCTCCAACTGCACCATGCCGAGGATGGTGCGGCCGCGCGCCCCAATGGCCCGCAACACACCGATCTCGCGCTGACGTTCCAGCACGGCCACGCTCATGGTCGATGCCAGGCCCATACCGCCGACCACGATCATCACCCAGCCCATGACGCCGAGAAAGCTCACCACCATCTGCAAGTGATCCTCGATGCCTTGCCGCTCTTCGCTGAGCAAATGGCTGCTGGCAACCGCCAGCCCCTGGTTGTCGAAGGCATCGCGCAACCGCCGAATGAGGTCGAGTTGAGCATCCTTGTCGCGGGCAACGCTCCTGACCAGCAGTAGTGAAGCGAGATCTCGGCCGCGCCAGGCAGCGAACCCAGGCTGGGACATGTACGCCACCGGCTCGGGCCCGCTGTCCATGATGCCGACGACCTGCAAAGAAGCCTGCCGGCCATCAATCGTCAGCTGTATGGGTTGTCCGACCTTCAGCCCTGGATCAGTTCTCAGCAAACCGCTGCCGATTACCACGACGTTGGCATCGTCATCGCGCAGCCAGCGGCCGCTGCGTATCGAGGGCGTCAGCAGACGACTGCGCCGCGGAACCGCAAAGAGACCAAACATGTTGCCCACAGTGCCATCGGCGCGTACCAGGCCGACGCTGGTGCCGCCCCAGGCTTCGGCCAAGGCGACGCCCGGCACCGCATTCGCGGTCGCGATCAAGCGGCTCGCCGGTTGTGGCTCGAGCAGGCGTAGCGTGAGGTCGTGATGTTGATTGACGAAGAGCAGATCCACCGATTGCTCTACCGCCGTGCGTAAGTTGCTTGCGCCGATGAAGACGGAACCCGCGGTCGCGAGCGCCATCAAGGTCAGCGCGCAACGCTGACGCTGGCGAAAAGCGTTGTGCAACGAGAGTAGCTGTGGTCGCGCGAGAGGCACACCTTGCAGCCAATGACGTGCGCGAATGGCGGCGGGGCCATCGGACAGCGCCTGCTCACGCAGCGCCGCCACGACGGACTGGCGGCAGGCCCGGGCGACCGGCACGGCAGCGGCCAGCACGGGCAACGCCACGCCGACGGCAACTTGGGCGGCGAATGTCCACAGGGGAATGGCATAGCGATCGACCGGGAAGTTCAGCAGCTCTCCCTGGAAGCTGCCGTAGCGTCGTCCTAGCCAGGCGGCCACCGGTAGCGCGATGGCCACGGCAAGCAACCCCAATGCGCCTGCCAAGGCCAGAACCTGCATGGCCAGTTGTCGCCCACTGGCGCCAAGCGCCTTCATGATGCCGAGCTCGCGCCGCTGGCCCGCCAGCATCGCCGAGATCAGATTGACGATCAGGCAGCCGCACACGAGCAGGGTCAAAACGCCGAAGCCTCCTTGTGTGAACATCAAGGTATCCATCTGGGCAGCGTGGATATGCTGACCCGGTACGGGGACGTCGACGTGGTCGGCTCGGCGTCCTTCCGCTTCCGCCAGCGCCTTGATGCGCCACGCCAGTTGCCGTACGGACTGCTGACTGGGATGCGGGTCTGATACGGTGATCTGCAGCTCATCGAACCCGGATGGCGCGCCTAGCCGGGACAAGGTTTCCGGGCTGGTGAAGCCGTACACCAGGTGATCCATCCAGCCCGGCGCCACCGAGACATCGCGCACGATGCCGCCGACGCGCAGCGTGATGGGGGGCTGGCCCGCGATGGCCACGGGGAGTGCCGTGCCCACGGTCGCGCCGGAATAATCGAGCGACGAACGTTCGATCATGATCTCTCCGTCATTCGGCGGCCAACTACCCTGCACGTCCTGCACTCGCCCGATGTCGGGGCGGGCCACATCGTCGAGGGCGTGCAGCACGACCGTCTTGTGCTCGCCTGACCCTTGCGTGGTTACAACCACCGTCCGTCGCAGCCGGGCAGCCGCCACGCCCGGGATCTGGCGGACGCGCGCCAGGAAGGCAGCATCCAGCGGCGTAATTTGCAGCGTCGCGGCGACCGGATGACTCGCGAGATAGCTGGCTTGCGTAGTCACGCGCACCAGGGCCCACGCATCCAGTATCGCCCCGGCGCCCATGAGTCCCAGCGCCACGGCGAGTACCACGAGCAAGGTCCGCGCACGATGCCCCAAGGCATCCCGCAGCGTTTTGCGCCAGCGCGTATCAAACATGGCGGCCCTCTTCGCACGATGCCACGCGGCCATCTTCCAGGGTCACGGTGCGAGCGACCCGGCGCAGCGCCGACGGGTCATGCGTCACCATCACCAGGGTCTGTCCTTCGGCCACCAACTCGCCCAGCAAGTCCAGCAAGGCCGACGCGTTGTGCGTATCCAGGTTGCCGGTCGGCTCGTCGGCCAGCAGCAAGGCGGGGGCATTGGCCAGCGCGCGCGCCACGGCGACCCGCTGTTGCTGCCCGCCGGACATGGTCGACGGGAGCTTGTCTGCCTGGGGCAGAACGCCTAGTCGATCGAGCAGAGCTTGTGCGCGCTTGCGGCGCTCCTTCGCCGGCCAGCGCCCCGCGAGATCCATGGGCAGCATGACGTTCTCGACCGCCGACAGGGTTGGCATGAGCTGGAAAAACTGGAACACGATGCCAACCGAACGCCCACGCCAGCGCGCCAAGGCCTGTTCCGATAGCACCTGCAGCGCCTGGCCGTCGACCCACACTTCACCGGCGCTCGGCCGATCGAGCCCGCCCAGCAGATTGAGCACGGTCGATTTACCGCTGCCCGACTTGCCGGTGATGGCGACGAACTCCCCACCAAAAACCTGCAAGTCGACATCGGCAAGCGCGACGCAGGTCGCGCCGCCGCCGGCGTAAGTCTTGTTGACACCGCGTAGCCGGATCACCGGCTCGCGCGAAAGAGACTGGGCTGCTGAAAGGTACACGGGCAACTCCCGACCTGGCCTGGCGATGCTGCATAGCGTAAGCAGGCCCGCAGGGTTGGCGCCTGCCGTTCACCGGCCTGTTTCGGCGATTCAGCGAATCCCGCTGCCCGAGGCACGTGGAGCCATGGCAGTCTCGACGCGTCCTTTCCACCATCGAGGCATCACCATGACACCGTTTGTTCGTCAGGCATTCGTCGTTGCCTTGTCGTTGAGCCTCGCCCCTGTCGTTGATCAAGCCGTCGCAGCCGACGCCGGCATCCAGGTTTCCAACGCAGCCGAGTTCCATCAGTTCGATTTTCTGCTTGGTCAATGGCAAGTGAAGGGAGAAGTGAAAGTCGGTGGACTGGTCGCCATGATCCACGGTGCGCCAAAATTGGCTGGCGACTGGAAGGCTTGGCATGCCGCGGATGGCAAAGGCATCGAGGACGAACTGCGTCTGACCGACGCCTCGGGCAACCCCGTGTCCTCGGTGCATTTCACACGCATCTTTTCCCGAGAAGAAAACTGCTGGAAGATCACCGGGATCGATGCCCGCGATGGCCGCGGGCAATCATCGACAGGCCGCTGGCAAGATGGCGAAATGGTAGTCATCGGCAGCGGCACGGACCACGATGGCACGCGCTATCGAAGCCGCACCCATTTCAACGCCATCACCTCAACGGGATTCCGCATGGTGCAAGACCGCTCATACGATGAGGGAAAGACGTGGGACACGGCTCACGTGACACTCAACGCCAGTCGCTCGGGCAGCTGACCGGCGTGACGAATTCGCCGTCACCTCCACGCAGCTGGTTCTGGCTGCAGCTGATTATCGGCTGGCTGCCGATGTGGGCCTTGTTCACCGTCTTGATCATGAGCGTGCACGGGGCACCTTTCGCCGGAGCGGCACGGGTGGCGCTGCGCATGATCGTCGGCGGCGCCATCGTGGGACTGGGCGTGCGTGCGCTGGTCCAGCGGTGTCCATGGCCATACCCATTCCGCTGGCGCTTCCTGCTGATCCATACGGCCGCCGCCGTTCTGTATGCCGTGCTGTGGATAGCGACATACAACCTGATCGAAAGCCTGGTTCGATGGAACATCGTGTTCATGGTGGGCCCCGGCTTCGGCCGCTTCATGCTGACCGGCATCTGGCTCTATCTGATGATCGCAGCGGTGGCCTATGCCCAGCAGGCCGCCCAGCGCACCGCTCTGATCCAGGCGGCGACGGCGCGGGCGCAGCTCGCCGCCTTGCACGCTCAGTTGCATCCGCATTTCTTGTTCAATGCCCTGCACACCGTCGTGCAGTTGATCCCGCTTGATCCCGCCAAGGCCAGCCACGCGGCGGAACTACTTGCCGAACTGCTGCGCTCTGCGCTGGACGAGCAGCGGGATCAGGTCACCCTGGCCGAGGAATGGCGCTTCGTAGAGCGCTATCTGGCCATCGAGCAACTGCGCTTCGGCGATCGGCTGCAAATTGCCACCACCCTACCCGCTGACCTGATGGGCGCCACGTTGCCTTCGTTTGCGTTGCAGACGCTGGTGGAGAACGCCGTGCGGCACGGCGCCGCCCCCAAGCTCGGCACGACCCGTCTGAATATTGAAGCCCGCATCGAACAAGGGCGGCTGTGTCTTGTGGTCGGCGATGATGGCGTCGGCGCTGAACCCTCCGCCGTGAACCAAGGCGGTGGCACGGGATTGCACCGGTTGCGCGAGCGGCTGACCGTCCTCTACGGCAGCAATGCCAGGCTGGCCATCCAGGCCTCCCCGACAGGAGTCACGGCCACACTGCATTGGCCGGCAAGCCAGGCCGTGCACACTCGCGTCCACGCGACAAGCCACGATAATGACTGAGCGCAACGCAGTCCTAACCCTGATCGTCGACGACGAGCCCCTGGCCCGCGCTGGCTTGCGTCATCTATTGCAGGAGATCGACTGGATTCATTGCGTAGGCGAAGCCGCGGACGGCCACGCTGCCATCGAGGCGATTCACCGGCTGCAGCCCGAACTGATTCTGCTGGATGTCCAGATGCCGGGATGTTCGGGCATCGACGTGTTACGTCAGTTGCCACTCCCTGCCCCGCGCATCATTTTCACTACCGCGTATGCCGAACACGCCGTTGCCGCCTTCGAACTTGGCGCGCTCGACTACCTGCTCAAACCCTTTGGGGTCACCCGCCTGGCCGCGGCCCTCGACCGGGTTCGTGCCTCACTCGGGGAGCCGCTGCCGCCAACCCTGGACCGCTATGGCGAAATGCTGGCCAATACCCCCATGCAGCGCCTTTTCGTGCGCAATGGACGCAGCATCCAGCCAGTGGCCGTTGCCGATATCCACTGGTTTGAGGCGGTCGGCGACTACGTCGTGGCCCATACCGCAAGCGGCGAACATGTCTTGCACCTCGCGCTCAGCCGTCTCGAGGCGCGACTTGACCCGCAGCACTTTGCCCGCATCCACCGTGCCCATCTCATCAATCTCGGCCAGCTGGCACGCTTCAGACGTGAGCTGGATGGCCGACTGACGGCTGTTCTGCACACGGGCGTCGAATTGCCGGTCAGCAAAAGCAAAGCGCACGTGTTTCGCGAACTGGCTCGTTGATCACGCCCTCTCCCGTGCGAACTTCAAGACCGGGACAGAAAGATCCTGAGGGCGACAACAAAGGCGGCAGGACGTGGTCAGGCTTTCAATAGCACTACGGCAGCCTGAACTTGCGAGTGGCGCGCAGCGGCCAGATTGATGTGAAGCGGGTACCGCCTGCCACGCGGAAGGCAGCCGACATGCCGTTCATGACGCCCAATCCTTCCAGCACGTCTTTTGCGCGCCGAAAGGAATGTCGCGGGTCAGACGCGAGCATGAAAAGATTGATCTCTTTTGGACTGACGTCGTAGCCCTCCAGTTCGACGGCATCGCCCAATGCCTCCTTCAACTTGGCCTCAATCGCCGCGAGAAAGGCTTCGTCGGCCAGAGACTTGCGCCAGAACTTGATGACGAGCTGATAATCCATCGAGCCATTGTAGGCCCAACTACCCCATTGTGCGGCCCCAGATGGGTCGCCCCGGGAATCACCGGCGACGCGACTGCTTCCTTGCAAAGAATTTACGCCACAGCGTCGGTTCAAGCGTAGCGGCTTTACACCCTTTGACCGCAGCATGGCGCGTTCGCTCTGGGCAACTTATTACGAGTGCGATGTCGTGAGTATTTTGATTGTTCGCGGGCCGCATGGTAGCGGCCATTCCCTCACCGCCGATCTGCTTTACCACCTTCAGCAGCAAGCCCTTCAAGCAGGACGTACGCTGGAACTACGGGCGTGTGGCGCCTTGCGCGACTTCATTGCGCTGGTGGGTGCGGCCAAGTCCGAGGCTACTGAATTCGTCCTGCTCGATCCGGGTGATTTGGCTCCCGAAATGCGCGCGCATCCCGAGGCGGGCCTGAGCGAGGCGATTGACGATCTACGTGCACCGTATATCGACGTGCATGACGATTTTGGTGACGGGCGCGAATGCTGCGCCGGGCTGCACAAGGCCCCGGTCGCCACGGTCATCATCAACGGCAACATCGAGAGCGGCTATCGGATTGGTCTTCGCCTTGCCCTGCGGTGCCTGGAGATGGGTCGCCATCGGGATGCGCTCACCACGGGCAACGGCATCGATGGCTAGTGCCATGGGATGATTGACTTCTTCAGGCAAGCGGCATTGTTCGTTCTCACGGCACTTGCCGAGATCATAGGCTGCTATTTGCCATGGCTCGTGCTGAAGCAAGCAAAGCCTGCATGGCTTCTAATACCCGCACTGATGTCACTGGCCCTATTCGCATGGCTATTGACGTTGCACCCGGCCGCCGCCGGCCGCACCTACGCCGCCTATGGTGGAATCTACATTGCGGTGGCGTTGGCCTGGCTACGCGTTATTGATGGCGTAAGGCTGACTTCCTGGGACATAGGCGGCGCCTGCATCGCCCTTGTGGGAATGGCCATCATCGTTGTTCAGCCACAAGCGTAGAAGTCCGCTCCGGCGCGAAAGCAGGCTCCGCCGCGCGCCCAGTTCCATGCGAGGTCTTTGGAGTGAATCGCTCAAATCGCCTACTATTGAAGCATGCTCAATGAAGCCGACTTGCAAGTTTCGACGCTGCTCAAAAAAGTGAGTCGCGATGGATTCGCTTTTGCCGCAGCCGACAGCATGCGTCCACTACTCGTGTCGACCGGAGATCTGTCTGATTGGGCCGCGTTCGTGGATAGCTGGAACTTCTTGGAGCCCGATCCGTATCTGGCAGCCAAGGGGCGGTTTCGCCGAAGGCGCCACGCGACGTTTTCCGCCACGGCACAGGGCCCCATGGTGCCGGAGCCCCATCAGGCGCATTTTCAGGCCCTGCAGTACAACGCGCTACAGGGCGATATCCAACGGTGGTTCGAGCCGATGTCAGCCGCTGTAGTGGCTGGCCCCACCTTGCGTACCATCCTCAAATTCTGCAATGAGTTTTTTAGCTCGTTGGCGTCCCCTGCACCTCGCTGGCATATCGAGGTCCATCAATTTCGCATTGAAGCCACGGCCGGTGTCGCAGGCGAGCCGACGCCCGAAGGGAGTCATCGTGATGGCGTCGACTACGTCTTGGTGCTGCTGGTGAATCGCCACAACATAGCGAGTGGCACGACGACCATCCATGCGCCGGACGGGCGACTGCTAGGGGAATTCACGCTTGCCCGCCCCTTGGATGCGGCGTTGATTCATGATCCCAGGGTCTTCCATGGTGTTACTCCGGTGATGCCTCTCGTTGCCGACGAACCGGCGTTTCGTGATGTGCTGGTGGTGACATTCAGAGCGGCACCACCTTAACAAGTGGCCGGCTCAACGTGATCGAAGCGGGCGGAAGCGATCCAACGGAATCTTCCCGGTCGCAGCCCCCTTGGCCTGGCCGATGTCGCTTGAGCCATGTCATCCCAAGTCACCGTGCCACTCGGCGCGGGCAACCACCATTCAAGGCACTCGAATAGATGGGCTCGTCGCCGCACGAGCCAGTGCAGCCCAGTAGGTCGCATCATCGATACCCGCTGGATCGAGTTCAAATCGATTGGCCGATGAACTGGAAGGGTCCGGCTCACGCGTAGGGAATACGCCGCGATCGATACCTCCGCCAAGATTCAGGACCACGTCGCGCCAGAATTCCGGCCGGTCGAAATAGAAACTGTGGGTGACGCTGGGACTGAGATCGTTTTGGATGCCAGGGAAGACTTTCTCGAACAGCGCACTGCAGTTGACCTCACACATCATCGGTGGCGCGGTGTCCGGTAAACCCACCCGGCCCATGCGCGGTGCCAGCTCGAGCCGTTTGGCATTAGAGACGAGCAAAGCCTTGTCATAGCGATTGCTGTAGGCGGTCAAGCGTCCGGCGTGAGAGGCAAACGCCTTGGTGCTAGGCGTGTCGACCTCGAAGACGGTGTAGTCGACGTCGGCGGCGGCAAACATGAGCTGGCCAATTCTCCAGTCAGCCGGCACATCCTGATACGACCAGGTAAACGCCTGCTGCACGACGAATCCACCCATCGAGTGCGCCAGGACGTGCACGTTGATGGTGCACTGCGTCTGCTGCGCACCTTCGAGTACGGCAATCGCACCGCTTACCAGCGCCGATGCAGCGGCGCGCGCATTGACGCGGTCGGGCAGGTAGGCAAAGACGAGACCATCGGACGGCCAGTCATAGCTGATGACGCGGCCGAACCAGCCCTCGTCGGCGAGGGCCTTGACACATTTCAGGTGCAACGCTTTTGCCGACTCGTGGCTCTCATTGAAACCGTGCACCAGGAAAAGTATGTCGCCGGTCCGATCCGGATGACCCGCGGGATTGCGGTCACCTGCAGGAAAAGTTGCGATGACGCGTGCGCGCCAGTCATTCAGTGCGAGATCGTTGTCGGTCCCCATTTCACCCGTGAAGGTCAAGTAGCGCACAGGCCCTACCCCGTCGGATCCGTCGGCGTTACGCAACGTGATCATGAATTCCATGTGGAGCCCTCCCCTCGACGGTCCCTTCCGGGAGCCTGATCGCTGCGTCTTATATCCATGAAGGTGAAATAGGTGTCTATCGGCGAATCGATATAGATGCCACAGGGGCCGCCACGCCGCCGCCCACCCCGCCCGCAACACCTACCCTGCACGTTGTGGCGGCCGCAGGGCAAGAAGTCCCTCGACGCACTTTACGTTCGAAGGCATTTCGCTATGCTGCGCGGAACGTAGGCACCGCGCTATCGGGACTCGCCGAGGATCACCATGACCTCCGTTCGTTTGACCGAACTCACCCACGGCGGTGGCTGTGGCTGCAAGCTGGCACCTTCGGTGCTTCAGCAACTGCTCGCCGACAAGCCGGCAGCGATGCCGTTTGCACAACTCCTGGTGGGCACCGAGTCGAACGACGATGCAGCCGTGTGGCAGATCGATGAGCGTACCTGCGTGATCGCCACCACCGACTTCTTCATGCCGGTAGTCGACGATCCGTTTGATTTCGGCTGCATCGCTGCGGCCAATGCGTTGTCCGACGTGTACGCGATGGGCGGCAAGCCGATCATGGCCTTGGCCATCCTGGGGATGCCGCTGAACAAGATCGACGTGGAGACCGTGCGCGCCATCCTTGCAGGAGGTGAAGCGATCTGCGCGCAGGCCGGCATCCCCATTGCCGGCGGCCACTCGATCGATTCGGCCGAGCCGATTTATGGTCTCGCTGCGATCGGGCTGTGCGAGCCCACCCACGTGCGCCGCAATGGCGATGCGCGAGCAGGCGATGCGCTGATCCTGACCAAGGGTATGGGCGTCGGCATTTACTCGGCCGCCTTCAAGAAGCAGGTCCTGCCGGCCGATGCGTACGCGGAGATGCTTGCCTCGACCACCCTGCTCAACCGCATCGGCCACGAGTTGGCCATGGATGAGGATGTGCACGCGATGACGGATGTCACCGGTTTTGGCTTGCTGGGCCACGGCCTGGAGTTGGCCGTTGCCAGCGGCCTGCGACTCAGGATTGAACAGGCGCGCCTTCCCTTCTTCGCCCAGGCCGAGGCATTGGCCGAGGCAGGCTATATCACGGGCGCCTCCCAGCGAAACTGGAACAGCTACGGCGATCGCGTCGGCCTGCCCCCGGACCTGCCGGCATGGCGCCGCGCGCTATTGACCGACCCACAGACCTCGGGTGGGCTGCTGGTCGCATGCAAGGCGGAGCGCGCCGACGCTATCCGGACGATGATCGAGGCTGCTGGCTATCCGCGCGCAAGCATCATCGGAGCGGCCGTGGCGGGTATTCCGGGCATTGAAGTGGTCTGACGTAGCCGCCAGCAGCGTGGCGGAAGAGAGTGGGAGTCGAACCCACCCGAGACAGTCTGGCTGCCTCACCCGGATTTGAAGTCCGGACGCCCCACCGGGGACGATGCTCTTCCATGGATCACGTTCACTATGGCACGGGCCCGAACAAGTCGAGGTAGCGTGCCTGGATCCTGCGCAAGGTGCCGTGATTGAGCGTGACGCCCTGCCGGTCGAAAAATTCTAATATCTGGATCGCGACTTTTCGACCGATCCCGAGGCGGTCGCGAAACTGCGCCGCCGTAAAGCGGCCGCCGGCTGCCCGGGTGGCGACATCGGCAGTGATCAGCGCCATCTCGTGCATGGTCGCGCGCAGAAAGAAATGGTCGTGCGCCACTTCGTCGACCAGGCCCAAGCGCGCCGCGAATGTCATCAGCTGCCGTATGTCCTGCTCCGGACGCGCAAGCATCCCGGCGATGTCGCGCACCCGCGGTGGGCGGAAACGCACATCGTCACCAAGCAGAGGAGCGATCATCCGCCATAACGCCTCGCGTTCCGGACTCAACTGCAGCGAGTGGCCTTGCAGGCGCACGAAGGCGCCGTCGCGAACCACACGGCCGGCGAGGTCCGCATGCTGCAGGGCCAGCGCAAATGCGGCAGCGGGTAGCCTCGGTTGCAAGGCAAGTCGCAGTTTCTCCCGACCCATGCCTTGCAGGTCCGGGTTGGCCGCGTGAAAGGCCTGCACACGCTCGATCAGGCCGCCGACGAAGCGCTGCCAATGCGTATAGCTGAGTGCAATACGCTGCTCGCCAACGTGAAAGACGACGGGTGACAGTGCGACGACGATGTCGTCGAGCCTGGCCGCCGACAGTGCGCGATCGCGCACGAAGACCGAGAGATCGCACACGAATGGCGGCGCGTCGAGCACGGCGGCAAATGCCTCTTGTGGATCAGCCATGGCCAGCGCCGCGCGCTGGGCCTCACGCTCAGCGGTGCGGCGCTGGCGCGAAGGTGCGCGCAGGTCGAGAAACCGTCCGCCGCCGATCGTGCGTTGGGCGGAGACATCCCTCAGTACATAGCGGTCAAGCGCAGCGGCTGCGATCGGTCGGCTCAAGACCAGCTGGACGTCTGCCGCGCCGCCGGGCCGCAGTTGCTCACCGTCGAGCAACACGATGCGGGCGCCTACCTCGACGGCGCCGTGGTGCAGCCGCGCAGGAAACCATTGGCCGATTGGCTTGGCTTCACCAGGCAACAGATGCAGCTTCGCGTCGATGCGATCGGTCGGAGCATGCAGGAAGGGATCGACTACCATGTCGCCGCGATGGATCGCGCCCTTGGCGATGCCTTCGCCAGCGAGGTTGAGAGCGCAACGATCGCCTGCCCTTCCCCGTTCCACTTCGCGGTTCTGCGCGTGCAGCGAGCGCACGCGCGCGCTCAGCCCCGAAGGGCTCAGCAGGACCTGATCCTTGACGCGCACCACGCCGGACAACACGGTGCCAGTCACCACCACGCCGATGCCGGCCAGGGTGAACACGCGATCGACCGCAAGGCGGAAGCGACCGTCGTCGGCGCGTTCACCTTGCGCCTGTGCCTCGGCGGCAAGGCGATCGCGCAGCGCGTCGATGCCCTCGCCTGTGGTCGAAGAGACCGGCAGGATGTCGGCGCCTTCGAGCGCGGTGCCCGCGGTCGCTGCGCGGATCTGCGCGCTTACTTCGAGCAGCCGTTCGGGCGTTGCCAGATCAGCCTTGGTGAGGGCGATCAGGCCACGCGGGATGCGCAGCAAATCCAGGATCGCCAGATGTTCCAGGGTCTGCGGCATCACCCCGTCGTCGGCTGCCACCACCAGCAGGGCGATGTCGATGCCGCTGGCGCCGGCAACCATGGTGTGCACGAACCGCTCGTGACCAGGTACGTCGACGAAGCCGAGGATGGGGCCGTCTTGCAACGGCAGATAGGCGAAGCCCAGATCGATGGTGATGCCGCGGACCTTTTCCTCTTTCAGGCGATCGCAGTCGACGCCGGTCAAGGCTCTGACCAGCGACGTCTTGCCGTGGTCGATATGGCCAGCAGTGCCGACGATCATGGGGCGCGCGCAGCCAGGCCGTCCGTGTCGAGCTGGGACAGGGCCGACAGGAACAGCGATTCTTCCGCTTCGGCCAGGCAACGCAGATCCAGATAGAGAGCGCCATCGGCAACGCGACCGATGATCGGACGCGGCAACGCGCGCAACGTGGCGCCCAGCCGTTCCAGCGCGCGCTGGCCGCCGCGCGGGCGGATCAGCAGCGCGGCGCTGGCAAGGGTATCCAGTGGCAACGCGCCGGAGCCGACCTGACTGAAGCACGCGCCGACGTCGACCACGAAGGCATCGCCAAGTCGCTTGGCCACGGTCGGCTGCAGGCGGTGCGCCTGCGCTTCGATGTCATCCCTATCCCGAGTCAGGACGCGCAAGGTGGGCAACCGTTCGGCAAGGCGATCAGGATCGCAGTACAAGTTCAGCGTGGCCTCGATGGCCGCCAGGCGCAGCTTGTCCACGCGCAGCGCGCGCTTCAGCGGATTGCGGTTGATTTGGGCGATCAGCGCGCGGTCCCCCACGATGAAGCCGGCCTGCGGGCCGCCCAGCAGCTTGTCGCCGGAAAAGGTCACCAGCCGCGCGCCCTCGGCCACGGCCTGGCGCACGGTGGGCTCCTTGGCAAGCCCGTAGCGGGACAGATCGACGAGGCTGCCGGAGCCCAGATCGTTCAGCAGCGGCACACCGGCAGCATCGGCAATCGCTGCCAGCTCGCGCGCGCCGACGTCCGCCGTGAAGCCCTGGATACGGTAGTTCGAGGTATGCACCTTGAGCACGAGGCCGGTGCCTTCATTGAGAGCATCACGATAATCGGCTGCGTGGGTACGATTGGTGGTGCCCACTTCGACCATGCGTACGCCGGCCCGCGCCATGATGTCGGGCATGCGGAAGGCGCCGCCTATCTCGATCAGCTCGCCGCGCGACACCACCGCCTCGCGCCCGAGCGCGAGCGTATTGAGGCAAAGCAACACGGCCGCGGCATTGTTGTTCACCACGGTGGCATCTTCCGCCCCGGTCAATTCGCAAAGCAAGGCGCGCAGGTGATCGTCGCGTTCTCCGCGCGCGCCATCGTCCAGGTCGTATTCGAGCGCCACCGCATGGCGCATCGCTGCGACAGCCGCATCGATCGCAGCTTCGGCCAACACCGCGCGACCGAGGTTGGTGTGCAGCACGGTGCCGGTGAGATTGAACAGTGGGCGAAGGCCCGCTGTGTGTGCTTCCAACAGAGTCTGGGCACGCTGCGCCAGTTCGGTGACGCTGGGCGCTGCAACCGAGCCCGCACGCAAGGCCTGGCGCGCTTCGTCGATGGCTTGACGTATGGCCCTGGTCGTGGGGACACGCCCATGGCGTTGCTGCAGCAAGACTGCTTCGGCCGTCGCCAGCACCGCGGCAACCGCAGGCAAGCGACGCAAGGAGGAAACCTCGGACTCGGCCATGGCGCTCATCCAGTGACATCGCCGAACACCCTAGCCCAGATTCGAGAGCGCGGCGGCGAAGACTCGGCAGTCCCTATGCTGCGGTGCCGACTGAGCCTGGGTCAAGGCGAACGCCCATGGCGAATGCCCGATGGCGAGCAGTGCTCGCCTACACATCAGCATCACATGGCACTGGCCACGCTTCTTGCGCGCAGGCGTACGTTTCACACCATGCGGTCGCGAGCGACAGCGACTTTGCTCCCTGGCCGTAGCATGCCCCGCGCTACGATCGCGTTCGCCGTTGCTCTATGGTCTTGCCCCTCCGCAGCGCACCTGGCCTGCGGCATACGGTTGGCAATGTCGTGCCCTGTAGGGCCGTGATGTCCCGGACTGTTAGTGGGGGAAGATCGATGGCCGTCGCCTTGCAAAGAGCGCGTACTGTGCGCGTGTCCGTGTTCGTCCTGCTGGCGGTCGCCGGCTTGTTCTATGTGAAGTGGTATCCGTACTACGGACGCGCCTTGGTGGCCGCGGCACACCATTCCATTGGCCATTCGATCCTGATGGGTGAGGAGGCGAGCGCGCCGGCGCCGTCCTGGAGCGCTGCGCTTGGCTATGCGCTGGCCTACGGCAAGGCGATCTGGCAGGCGATGCTCCTGGGCTTGTTGCTGGGTTCGGGTATCCAGGCCTTGCTGCCGGTGAACTGGGTGCAGCGTGTGCTGGGCAACCGCGGCTTCGGTGGCGTGCTGGCCGGCGGCCTGCTGGCCATGCCCGGCATGATGTGCACGTGCTGCGCAGCACCGGTGGTTGTGGGATTGCGCCAACACCAGGCGGCGCCCGGGGCGGCGATCGCGTTCTGGCTTGGCAACACGGTGCTGAATCCTGCAACCCTGGTGTTCACCGGCTTTGTGCTCGGCTGGCACTGGACCTTGCTGCGCATGCTGCTGGGTGTGCCAATGGTGTTTGGGCTGGGCTATTTGGCCAACCGGATCACGGAACCGGGTTCCCCGGTGGCGACCAAGTTACTGCCGACGGAGCCCGAGCCGCGCTCAGCGGCCGAGGTCGGCAAGCGCTGGGGGCGGATCTTCGGACGCATGACGGTGCGGCTGATTCCGGAATACGTCGTGATCGTGCTGCTGCTGGGCGCGATACGCGCATGGATGTTCCCTCACATTGGACCGGCGATCGATAATCAGTGGTTCTGGATCGCGGGCTTTGCACTGGCCGGGATGCTGTTCGTCATTCCGACGGCTGGCGAGGTACCGATCGTGCAGGCGATGCTGGCGTTGGGCATGGGAGGCGGACCAGCCGCCGCGTTGCTGATGACCCTGCCGCCGGTGAGCCTGCCGTCGCTTGCCATGCTCGGGCGCTCGTTTCCTGTGCGGACATTGGCGGTGATGGCCGCAGCGGTGTTCGGCTGTGGACTCCTCGGCGGAGCGCTCGCCGCATGGCTGGGGATGCGTTGACGATCTGCTCACGCCGACTTTCACGACGATGAAGGCAGATGCCGTGCTGGACGGTGTCTAGTCGGCCACCGCTTCGCTATCCCATCAACAGCAACGGGTTCGGTGCGTGCCGGGCGAAGCCCTCCTCGGCGACCAGGATGTCCAGGCCCAGCGAGGCGAGATCGTCTGCATACGGATCGACCTGCATGTCGTGCAGCTGGTAGAGCAGCTTGACGTAGGTGTGGCAGTCGCCGCAGGTCTCGGCCTTGATCACGCCGGGATCGCCTTCGATGCCTTGCAGGAATAGCTGACGCGTGCCGCCGCAGGTGATGCACATGGCGCGCACGTGGTTCCACGCGGTCGAGCACAGCGAGCAATACAGGTAGCGCGTGCCGGGTATCACGCCAGTGGCCGTGATCAGGCCGGATACGGACGGTGAGCCGCAGCAGGGGCATAGCGCACGCTCTTCGAGCAGCCGTAAGTCCTCGGCGCGGAGGCGCGCCGCTGAGCAGGTGAAATAAACCTGCAGGGCGGCGGCGACATAGACGGCGGCACCTGCATCCGTGGCGACCAGCTCGCCGCGCAGGAAATCGTCAGCCAGCTGGTCCAGCGTGACAGCTTCGCTGCGCCGCAATTGCTCCATGGCCTCGCGCGCAGCGAGTGGCAGTTCGCTTCCGTCGATATGCTCGAGCAGCAAGGTGAGTCCTTCGCGCCAGCTCGCTTCGCGACGATGACCATCCGCCGCCAGCGGCGGCAGACGCGCCTCGGCGGCTTGAGCCACGACAGCCGGGCTCAGCGCGGCGGCGGGGGCAAGCGTCGATGCTACGACGTGCTGAGCGTGCGCCAGCCGGGCCATGAAGCGCAGCCAGGCATTCATCGGATGCCCGGTGGCGAGCTGCTCCAGTCGTTGCGCGGTGGCCGCGAAGCGTTGCGCCGGATGGGCGAGCAGGATCGGATCGGGGGACTTGACGCCGGCGTGGGCCGGCCCGCTCCATTTGGAGTCGGGTGGTGCTTCGGCTTGCTTCACGGACGCTTCCTGTCGTTGCTTTTCTCGTGCTGGCCGGACGCCAGTTCCCACAGCCATTTGCGGTGATGGCGCCAGGCCCATCCCGGCGTCACATAGCCCTGCGTCATGGCGCGCACCGAATCGCGGACCCAGATCGCCGCGAATACATGCACGATCCAGACAAGGATGGCCGCGATCGCCGCGAGGCTGTGGATCAGCACTGCCGCACGCTGCACCGGAATGGAGGTCGCTTCGCCGAAATACACTTCCCAGATCAGCAGGCCGGTGAAGAACAGCACGGGAATGAGCAGCGCCATCGACCAGAACACGAGCTTCTGGCCGGCGTTGTTGCGGCCGGTCGGCGGGGCGAGTTCCTCCTGATTGGACACGACGAAGCGGGCTTGTTTCAGCCACTCGATGTCGTCCCGGTGCACGAGGTTCTCGCGCCAGAACTGCACGATCAGGCACAGATAACTGATCAGCAACACGATGCCGATCCATGGATGTGCCGCGCGCATCCATTGCCCGCCACCGAACAGGCCGGACAGGAAGAACATCATCGGATGGAACATCGCCAGACCCGACAGCACCAGCAACACGAAGCAGATTGCGGTGATCCAGTGGTTGACCCGGTTTGCCGCGGTGTAGCGGACGATGACGTTCTTCGGCCGGCTCATGATGGCTTCTCCGTTTCCGATTCGCGCAGCACGCGCTCGCCCTCGGCCTCGTCCTCGTCGGTGACTTCGTTCGGACCTTCGACGATCAAGTGGAAGAAGCCGACGACGGCCGCGAGCCCGACGCCAATCAGGGCCAGCGGCTTGAGGATGCCCTTCCACGCTTCGACCACCGGACTTATCCGCGGGTGATCGGGCAAACCCGAGTACAACGATGGCCGGTCCGCGTGATGCAACACATACATCACATGCGTGCCGCCGACTGCCGGCGGGTCGTATAGCCCGGCTTGTTCGAAGCCACGGGATTTCAGGTCAACGATGCGTTCCCCTGCCCACTCCTGCATGGTCGTCTTGGCGCCGAACATGATCGCGCCGGTAGGACAGGCCTTGACACAGGCGGGCTCCTGCCCGACCGCCACGCGGTCGGAACAAAGCGTGCATTTGTACGCCTTGTGGTCTTGCTTGCTGATGCGCGGGATATCGAACGGGCAGCCCTTCACGCAGTAGCCGCAGCCGATGCACTTGTCGCTGATGAAATCGACGATGCCGTTGGCGTACTGCACGATCGCACCAGGAGCCGGACAGGCCTTCAGGCAACCCGGGTCCTCGCAGTGCATGCAGCCATCTTTGCGGATCAGCCACTCGAGGTTGCCCTGTTCGTTCTCGTACTCGGCGAATTTCATCAAGGTCCACACGCTTGGATCCAGGTCCATCGGATTCTCGTACGACCCTTCGAAGTAACCGATTTCCGGTCGCAGGTCGTTCCACTCCATGCACGCCGCCTGGCAGGCCTTGCAGCCGATACAGCGGCTGACGTCGATCAGCTTGGCGACTTGCTCCACGTGACTGCGCACCGAGGGAGGCGTCATGGTCGATGCGGAACGCCGCACCAGGTCTTGCGATTGCAGGTCTGACATGTCGGCTTCCTCAGGCTGCGACCGGTGCGCTGGTCTTCTCGATGTTGACCAGGAACGCCTTGAACTCGGGTGTCTGCGTGTTGGCATCGCCGACAGACGGCGTCAGCGTGTTGGCGCCATAGCCCTTTCTTGCTTGCCCAGTGAAGCCCCAGTGCAACGGCACGCCGATCACATGGGTTGGCTTGCCGTCGACCGTGAGCGGCTTGATGCGCTTGGTCACATAAGCCTTGCACACCACGTGGCCGCGATGGGACGACACCTTTACCCAACCGCCCTGCGCGATGCCTTTCTCCTTGGCCAGGACCTCACCGATCTCCACGAACTCCTCCGGCTGCAGGATCGCGTTGATCAGCGCATGCTTGGTCCAGAAGTGGAAGTGCTCGGTGAGGCGGTAGGTGGTCGCCACATACGGGAAGTCCTTTGGACTGCCAAACGCGGCACGATCATTCGCAAATACGCGGGCAACCGGATTGTTCTGCACCTTCGGATGCAGCACGTTTGCCACCGGCGATTCCATCGGCTCGTAGTGTTCCGGGAACGGCCCTTCGGCCATCAGCTTGCGAGCGAACAGGCGACCCAGCCCCTCGTCGTTCATGATGAACGGACTGACGCCCGCCGACGGGTCCAACGTCGGTGTGTAGTCGGGCACGTCGATGCCCACCCAGCGCGTGCCATTCCACGAAATGACCGGTTTGGCCGGATTCCACGGCTTGCCAGCCGGATCGGCGCTGGCGCGGTTGTACAGGATGCGACGGTTGGCCGGCCATGCCCACGCCCAGTTCGGGGCGATGCCTTGTTCGCGTGGATCGGTGGCATCGCGGCGAGCCATCTGGTTGCCCTTCTCGGTGAACGAGCCGGCGAAAATCCAGCAGCCGGATGAGGTGGTGCCGTCGTCACGCAATTGCGCAAAGCCATCCAGCAGCGTGCCGGCCTTGGTCACCGCGCCGGTGGCCGCATCGGTGAGATCGGCCAGCGCGCGGCCATTCATTTCCTTGGCCAGGTCTTCCGGATCGGGGCTGATGGGGTCGGTGTACTTCCAGGTGAGGTTGAGAATGGGATCAGGGAAGGCGCCGCCTTCCTTGCGATACAACTCGCGCAAGCGATGGAAGATGCCGCTCATGATCCAGATGTCGGACATGGCAATGCCGGGCGCATCCGCGGCCTTCCAGTGCCATTGCAGCCAGCGCGCCGAATTGACCAGCGAGCCGTTCTCTTCGGCGAAGCAGGTGGTGGGCAGCTGGAATACTTCGGTCTGGATTTCGGCGGAATTGGCCGGGTTCTGCGGACCGAAGTCCTGCCAGAAACGCGAGGTCTCCGTATCGAGCGGATCCATGGTGACCAGGAACTTCAGCTTGCTCAGGCCGCGGCGGATCTTGCCGCGATCCGGGAACGCCTGCAGCGGATTGAAGCCTTGGCAGATGTAGCCGGTCATCTGGTCGTTGTTCATCATCTCGAACGCCTTGATGATGTCGTACAACGGTATGTCGAGCTTGGGCAACCAGTCGTAGGCCCAATTGGTGTCCTGCGTGGCGGCATCGCCATACAGCGCCTTCATCAGGCTCACGAAGAGCTTGCGGGTGTTCTGGTAAAAACTGATCTGGCCCGGACGCAACGGCTTGAACTGCCTGGTCGACATGTAAATGTCGAAGTCGGTTTCCTTGTCGGTGGGCAGGTTCATGTAGCCCGGCATCTGGTTGGAAAGCAGGCCGACGTCGGTCAAGCCCTGGATGTTGGAGTGTCCGCGCAAGGCATTCATGCCGCCGCCCGCCACGCCGATATTGCCGAGCAGCAGCTGGATCATCGCCATGTTGCGGATGTTCTGCGCGCCCACCGAGTGTTGCGTCCAACCCAGCGCAAACAGGCTGGTCATGGCCTTATCCGGCGCAGCCGTGCTCGCGATCAACTCACACACATGCAGGAATTTGTCCTGTGGCGTGCCGCAAATGCGCGAGACCATCTCCGGCGTGTAGCGCGATACGTGATGCTTGAGCAGGTTGATGACGCATCGTGGGTCCTGCCAGGTATCGTCGAACTGAGCAAAGCCGTCCTTGTCCAGTTCGTAGTCCCAGGTCGACTTGTCGTAGCTGTGGGTGTCCTCGTTGTAGCCGCTGAACAGGCCGTCCTGGAACGTGAAGCCATCCTTCACGATCAGGCTGGCGTTGGTGTACGCGTGCACATACTCATGCTGGATGGCGTCCTTCTCCAGCAGATAACGAATGACGCCGCTAAGGAACGCAATGTCGGTGCCTGGGCGAATGGGGGCGTAGTAGTCCGCCACCGACGCCGTGCGCGTGAAGCGCGGGTCGACTACGACGAGCTTGGCGCCGTTCTCGATCTTTGCCTCGATCACCCATTTGAAACCGCAGGGATGCGCTTCGGCTGCGTTGCCTCCCATGACGATGACGACATTGGCGTTCTTGATGTCCTGCCAGGTGTTGGTCATCGCACCGCGACCGAATGATGGGGCCAGACTGGCCACCGTCGGTCCGTGTCAGACGCGCGCCTGGTTGTCGAACACCACCATGCCAAGGGAGCGCACCGCCTTCCAGGTGAGGTACGAGGTCTCACTGGATGATGCCGAGGCCGCCAGCATGCCGACGGTGGTCCAGCGGTTGACGGTGGTGCCGGCAGCGTTCTTCGCGATGAAGTTCTTGTCGCGATCGTCCTTCATCAGCCGGGCGATCCGATCCAGCGCGTAGTCCCAGGAAACGTCCTTGAACTCGGTGCCGCCCGGTGGCCGATAGCGCGGCACCCTCAGTCGCGTCGGCGCATGCACCACGTCGAGCAGGGCCGATCCCTTCGGACACAGGGTGCCACGGTTCACCGGATGGTCCGGATCACCTTCGATATGGATGATGTTGGAGCGCGCATTCTTGGCACGGTCGCCCATGCTGTAGATCAGAATGCCGCAGGCGACCGAGCAGTACGTGCAGGTGTTGCGCGTTTCGGTCGCGCGGGTGAGCTTGAAGGGTCGCACAGCGGCGGCTTGCGCCTCCCCCGACTCCCCGAAGCCAAGCATGCCGAGGCTTGACGCTGCCAGGGCCAGACCGGTGAACTTGATGAACTCTCGGCGAGTGAGTGGCATCGCTTGCGCTCCCGGGAAATTTGGCTAGACATACCGCCCGGTGGAAGGGGGTGGACGTGGCTCGAAAATCTCCTTGAAAGCGACGGGGTTGAGCCCGTTGCCTGTGCAAAAATTTAGCACAGAATAAGTGAAGGGTCCGGCACGTCTTATGCAGCGGCAGGCCGGTGCCATGGCCTGCCGGCGGGAACGCAGCCGGGTCCACTTCAGGCAGGAATGCCCTCTTCGGCGAACAGCGCAGCCTGCACGGCAGGGTCGGCCTCCATGCGACGGGCAAAACGCATCAGGTGATCCAGGCCATACAGGCCGATGTCCATGCCTACGGCCCAGCGCAGGATCACGAACAGGTACGCATCGGCCACCGAGCGCGTTCCGGCCAGCCAGTCACGGCCATCCAGGCGTGCATCGAGTTGCTCCAGCTGCGTGCGGACGTGCTCACGGGCGTTTTCCGCCAGCGCCCCGGCCAGGGTTTCCTCCTTGAGAAAAAGCGATGCCTTGAAGATCGGCAGGAACGCCATGTGCACATCCGCGCAAAGGAACCCCAGCCAACCCATGATCTCGGCGCGTGCGCGTGGCGTGCCATCGCCGAGCAAGCCCGTTTCGGGATGCAAGTCAGCGAGGTAGCCGAGCATCGCCATGTTCTCCGTAAGCGCGAAGTCGGTGTGTTCCAGCATCGGCACGGCTAAGCCGCCGGGCTGGGCCTGGCGGGCCGATGTCTTGAGGCTGTCGTGGCCAAGCCTGACCGCTTCGTAGGGTGCGCCGATCCATTCGAGCACGATGTGCCCGGCTAACGTGCAGGCGCCCGGCAGGTAGTACAGCTTCACTTCGCCGTACCGTGCCCGGCAAACGGCGAACGGGCGAACCAGGTTTGGAAGTCCTGCTTGCCCAACCGCGCGCCCTTGCCCGGCAGCAACGTATCCGGCTCCAGCACGGCGCCGAAGTAAGCCGCCTTCGCGTCCGCGACCACCTTGCGTGGATCCCCGATGGCGGTGAGGAAGCGCTGGACCAGTTCCGCCATCGGCGCCTGCTCGGGACCGGCAATTTCCATGATGCCGTTGACCGCCGGAGCGAGCGTGACATCGGTGACCGCATCAGCGACGTCGTCTGAGGCGATCGGCTGCATCAGCCCGCTGGAAATGCGGATCTCCTGCCCTGCACCGCCGTCTCCGGCGATGCCGTTGAGGAACTCGTAGAACTGGGTCGAGTGGACAATGGTGTACGGAATGCCGGCGTCGCGTATCAACTTTTCCTGGGCCATCTTGGCGCGGATGTACCCGCTCGCCGCAAAAGCAGGACGACCGGTGCCCACCACCGACAAGGCTACATGGTGCTCCACGCCGGCCTTCTTCTCCGCGGTGACCAGGTTGCGTCCCGACGTCTCGAAAAAGTCCAGCACAGCCTTGTCCTCGAAGGAGGGCGAGTTGGCCAGGTCCACCACGATGTCCGTGCCCGCCATCGCCTCGTCCAGGCCTTCGCCGGTGAGGGCGTTGACGCCGGTCGACGGCGCCGCGGGAATGACTTCATGGCCGCGCTTGCGCAGGCGCTCGGCGACCTTGCTGCCGATGAGTCCGGTACCGCCGATGATTACGATTTTCATGAGAGACCTCTGGGTTGCGTCAGCGCCCATGGCGCGTCGTGAGTTCATGCTAGGCACGGCCATCGACGACCGGTAGGACTGCCGACGGGCTCGCGATGTTGCCCGCGGCGCATCAATCGATGCCGCCACGGGAGGTGCGGCGGCGTCAGGCAATGCCCGCCGCGAGGACTTCCCTTGCCTTGCCCGCGACCGCCCCGGGCCCCAACGTCAGGCCAGCCGCGCCCTGCGGGTCCAGCGCGCGTATCGCGGTGGTCATGTAGTCGATGAAAACGCGAATCCGCGCCGGCAGCTGCCGCCGACTCACGTAACAAAGGTAGTGCGCTCGATCGTCGGGCGCGTACGGCGCCAGGCACGCCACCAGCCGACCTTCGCGCAGGTGTTCGCTGATCTGGCAGCCGCCCATCTGTGCAAGGCCCTGGCCGTCAAGCACCGCCTGCAGGACCAGCTCGTCGTCGTTGAACGTGAAGGTCGACGACGGCAGGAACTTCTGATTCCGGCCAGCGACCTTGAACTCCCATTCGACGATCCGTCCCGACGCCGTGCGGAACTTGATGCAGGCGTGCCCTGCCAAGTCCTCCACGCGCCGCGGCAGCCCATGGGCGCGCACATACGCCGGCGACGCACAGACCATCATCGGCATCGGCATCAGCCGCTTGGCGATCACCTGGCTGTCTTCCATGCGACCGTTGCGAAAGGCCACGTCCAGCCGATCGGTGCTGAAGTCCATGGCGCGGTCGTCGAGCAACAGGTCGATGGCGATATCCGGAAAGCGCGCACGAAAACCGTTGAGCAGCGGCGCCACGATGCGGCGTCCGAAGCCCACCGCCGCGCTGATCCGCAGCTGTCCGCGCGGCGGTCCCTCGCGCAGGTCGCGCATGTCTTCCAGCGCCTGGACGATCCGCTCCACGCCAGGATGGCAGTTCCGGTAGAACAGCTCACCTTCGCGTGTCAGCGAGGTGCTTCGGGTGGTGCGCAGGAACAACCGCGCACCCAACTGGGCTTCCAGCTTCTGCACGCTGCGGCTGACCGCCGAGCGGCCGATGCCGAGTCGATCGGCGGCACGAGCGAAACTGCCCTCGGTCGCCACGGCGATGAACGCGACCACACCGGCGTAACTCGCGGAGAAGGTGGACGCCAGCGCGTCGTTGCTCGCGCAGCGGCGTCGTTCCTGGGATGCAAACGTCATGGGTCGCCTATCGAAAGCATGATGGCTTCGCATTAACGCCTCGAGGCACATCGAACACCGGTGTCGGCCGGTCCTTACCTGATAGACGTTTCAATGACCCTGCCTGTGACAGGATCAAAAGACTGGTGCTTACAAGGCAACACGGCGAGCCCGTCGGCGGATCTACCGGGAGCAAGGCAGCGAACCTAGGCTGGGCTCGTCACGCTATGCAGCGCGAGCGGGTGCCTCAGCCGATCTGAGGAATGGCCACGCGCCTACCGAGGATTCAAACCATGACCCAGCGCATCGACTATCTGCAGCAATCGCCGGAGCTGTTCAAGAAACTCGTCGCCTTCAGCACCCTGGTGAGCCAATCCAGCATCGAAAAATCGATCGGCCACCTGGTGGAGATTCGCGCGTCACAGATCAATGGCTGCGCCTTTTGCCTGGACATGCATCTCAAGCAGGCTGTGATTGATGGCGAACGACCTTTGCGCCTGTTTCACCTGCAGGCCTGGCGCGATTCCACCCTGTTCAGCGCCCGCGAGCGCGCCGCGCTGGCTTGGACCGAGGTACTGACCCAGCTGCCGCCTCAGGGCGTCCCTGATGATATTTACGAGTTCGTGCGCGAGCAGTTCTCCGAGAAGGAGCTCACCGATCTCACCTACGCGGTGACGGCGATCAACGCCTGGAATCGCATCAACATCGCTTTCAGGGCTGTCCCCGGCGTGCTCGACAAGGCGTACGGACTCGACAAGGCCGGCCTTGCCTGAGATCTGCCCGGCGCGGCCTTGCCGCGTCGACTGCCAGTTCCACTTGATGACCCACTTGCGGGCCACGCACGAGGAAACACCCATGCGCATGTTCAAGATGTTCGGATTGCTCTGCCTGCTCGCTTCCGGCGCGGCTGTCGCGCAGGCGGCTGCGCCGCCGTCCACTGCTGCGACTCCCCCTGAGGCCAAGGTGTCGGAGCTGATGAGCAAGGCGCTGAAGGACTATCCCGGCAAGGAAGCGCTGATGATCACCGTGGTGTATCCGCCCGGCGCCGTCGACCCGGTTCATCGCCACAACGCCCATGCCTTCGTCTACGTGCTCGAAGGCTCTATCGTGATGGGCCTCAAGGGTGGCAAGGAAGTGACGCTGACGCCAGGGCAAACGTTTTACGAAGGGCCGGACGACGTACACACCGTTGGCCGCAACGCCAGCAACACCAAGCCGGCCAAGTTTCTCGTGCTGCTGCTGAAGAACGAGAACGAGCCTGTGTTGCGCCTGGTGCCCTGAGCCTCCCGCCTCCACGCCCCCTGGTCCGCCGCGAACAGTTCGTTGAGGTGGCGGGCCACCGAGGGGCTTGCAACGCGAGCACTGAATGCGACGGTGCCCAAGCAGTCGGCGTAGGCTGTCACAACTGCACCCGATCAAACGTCTTCGAACCATGGACGCCGCCACCGCCACGTTTCACCACCTGCGCCCGAGGCTGCAAGGTATTGCCTACCGTATGCTTGGCTCCGTGTCGGAGTCCGAGGACATCGTGCAGGACGTCTGGCTGCGTTGGCATGACGCGGACAAGGCCAGCGTCAACAACACTGAAGCATGGCTGGTGACGACCACCACCCGGATAGCGATCGACCGACTGCGCTCGGCCAAGGCACGACGAGAGCAGTACGTGGGCATATGGCTCCCCGAGCCGGTACTCACCGAGTGGCCCGCCACGCCAGAGGACATCGAGGAGCTATCCAACGAGGTCTCGGTCGCCTTTCTTATCGTGCTTGAACGCCTGACCCCGGAAGCCCGCGCTGCCTTTCTGTTGCGCGAAGTGTTCGACATGGACTACGGCGAAGTCGCCCAGGTGATTAGCAAAAGCGAGGCCGCCTGTCGCCAGATCGTGCATCGGGCGAAAGCGCAATTGCGCCAGGAGCGACCGCCGCTTGCGGCCCCCAGCGCGGCCCACCAGAAGCTGATGCGGCGCTTCGCCGATGCCCTCGCGCAAGGCGATTTTGCCGCGATGAAGTCGATGCTGGCCGAAGCAGCCGTGCTCATGGGCGATGGTGGCGGTCTTGTCACGACCTTCCCCAAGCCGATGGTCGGCGGGCAGCGTATTGCCCAGCTCTTCTTCGCCGCCAACCTGCGCTACAAGGAGGCGCTGCGCATCGAGCTGGCGATGATCAATGGCCAGTACGCCGTGTTGCGCTATATCAACGGCGAGCTGGAGTCCGCCCAGTCCTACGAAAGCGATGGCGAGCGCATCACCGGCGTATACGTCCAGCGCAACCCCGAGAAACTCGCCCGCTTGATGGCGGCCATGGCGCGGCGCCGCAGCCAGCCATCTGCCTGACCGGTTCGGGTGGCGAACGAAGCGGTGAGCGCATGCAAGGATCAGAACGCTCAGCGCGCGGCAACCGTGCCTTCAGCCGCGGGCGTTGGCGTATCAACCGCTCCCGGCCAGCCACCGCCCAGCGCACGGAACGTCGCCACCGCAGCGCGCGCATCGTCCGCGTGTACGCGGGCAAGCTCGTCACGCGCGGCAAGCAATTGCCGGTCTTCGTCGAGTACTTCGATCAGGCTGACTGCTCCGCCCTTGTAGGCGTCTTGCGCAGCGCCACGGGCCTGCTCGTGCGCAGCCACCTCTTGCGTGAGATCACGATGCTGGACTTCCAGTTCGGCCAGCGCAGTGATCGCGTCCTCGACGTCTTCGGTGGCACGCAACATCGACTGACGGTATTGCGCCAGCGCCTCGGCGTTGACGCCCTTGGCTTGCGCGACCTCGGCATCGATGCGGCCGAAGTCGAACAGCCGCCAATGCAAGCCGAGCACCGCCTGCGGCTGGAACGCAGCGGAGGAAAATAGTGAGCCGCTTTGCAGGCTCTCGAAGCCGAGCAGGCCGCCTATCGAAACCTTGGGGTAATACTCGGCCACTGCCACACCAATCCGGGCGTTGGACGCGGCCAGTCGGCGTTCGGCCGCAATGACGTCCGGGCGGCGGCGCAGCAGCATGTCGGGGCCGCCATGGGTGCCAATCGCGGGGACGCTGAAGGTCTGCGGGCTATCGCGCAGTTCGCTGGCATAAGTGCCGGGCGTCGCCCCCATCAGGACGTCGAGCCGATTCAACTGCTGCGCCAGGGTGATGCGCAACGGAGGCAAGGTAGCCTGCGCCTGCAGTACCAACGCCTGCGCCTGAGCCAGTTCACGCGAGGTCGCCAGGCCGCCAGCGAGCCTTACCTTCACCAGCTCAAGCAACTGTGCCTCGGTGTCGATCTGCTGTTGCGCCAGACGAATGCGCTCCTGCGCGCCACGCACCTGGAAATAGGCATCCGCTGCCTCGGCCGCTACCGAGACACGTACACCATCCCGATTGGCTTCGGCGGCATCGGCTTCTGCCCTCGCCGCCTCTGCACCGCGATGCAGGCCGCCGGCAAGATCCAATTCCCAACTGGCGCCCACGCCGATATTTTCCAGCGTTTGCGAACGCGTATAGCCCGGGTGCGCGCTACCCAGTTCACCCAGTGGGCTCTTCAGAGATTGGCGTTGCTTCAGCACACTGGCATCCAGGCTACCCTGGGGTGCCAGCTCCGCTCCGGCCTCGCGCGCTGCGGCACGGGCCTGATCGACGCGGGCCATGGATGCCGCAAGGTCGAGATTCTCAGCCAACGCGCGCTGGATGATGCGCGTGAGCACAGGATCATCGAAACCCGCCCACCAGCTGTCGAGTGCAGGTGCTGGCAGCGTGGTCGCGCGATTTTCCAGCGTCGACTGTGCCACGTAATCCGCATGGGTCTGCAGCTCCGGCCGAACATAATCCGGACCCGCCATGCAGGCGGTGAGACCACCGATCGCCAACGCCAGAGCCAGCATGCGCGGAACGGGGATGAACTTTGATCGAAGGGACATGGGGATACTCCGAACGGAGTGAGACTGTGAGGAATTCATGGGGGGCTCAGTGCGCGTCCGCGGACGGCGCAGACGGAGGAACCACTTTGCGCATCAACGGCACCATCACCGTAGCCACCGCAAAACAGAGCATGATCACCAGGAAGGCGTCGGCATACGACAACGTCTGCGCCTCGCGATAGGCGAGCAGCCACAACTGGTGCAAGGCGCCATCGTCCGAACCATCGACGGATTGCCCGAGCTCCGCGAGATGACCGCCGGCCTGCGCGAGCCACTGGCCCATGGCTTCGTTCGTGCTGTTGAGATGCTCGGCGATGCGATAGAAATGCAGATTGGTGCGATCGTTGAGGATGGTGGCGCAGACGGCGATGCCGATGGCGCCGCCCAGGTTGCGCATCAGGTTGAACAACCCGGAGGCCAGCTTCAGTCGCGATGGTGCCAGGCTGCCAAGGGTCAGCGTGACCGTCGGCGGAATCGCCAACTGCTGCGCCATGCCACGCAGGGCTTGCGGTAGCAGCAACTCATGGGCGCCCCAATCGTGCGTAATGGGAGTGAAGTCCCACATCGATATCGCGAACAGTGCCAGGCCGGCCATCAAGATCCAGCGCAGATCCACGCGTTGCGCCAGATACGAGTACAGCGGGATGGTGAGAATCTGGAATACGCCGGTCGAAAATACCGCTTCGCCGATTTCCAGTGCGCTGTATCCGCGCACGCGGCCAAGAAACAACGGGGTCAGGTAGATGGTGGCGAACAGCCCGATCCCGCTGACGAATGAAAAGAAGCAGCCGAGTGCGAAATTGCGTTCGCGTAGTGCGCTCAGATCCACCACCGGGTGATCGTAGGTCAGGCTACGGACGACAAAGCCCACGCCAGCCAGACCGGAAATCCACGCTGTCGTCAGGATCGTGGCATCGCTAAACCAGTTCCAGCGCGGCCCCTCTTCCAGTGTGTATTCAAGGCAGCCGAGGAACAGCGCGAGCAGCACCATGCCGAAATAATCTGCACGGCGCAGCAACGACAGGTCGGGTGCATCGATGTTGACCAGCAATGGCACGGCAACGGCGACGAAGATGCCCGGGATGAGATTGATATAGAACAGCCAGTGCCACGACGAGTGGTCGGTGATCCAGCCACCCAGGGTCGGGCCGAGGGTCGGAGCCAACGAGGCCAGTGCACCGATGGTGGCTGCTGCGACGACGCGCTGCTTGTTGTGAAAAAAGACAAACGCCGTCGTGAAGACCATCGGAATCATCGAGCCACCCAGGAAACCCTGAAGGGCCCGGAACACGATCATGCTCTGGATATTCCACGCCAGGCCACACAACATGCTGGTGACGGTGAAGCCGGCGGCAGAAGCAGCAAACAACCAGCGTGTGGAGAACACCCGCGACAGCCAGCCCGATAGCGGGATGACCACGATCTCGGCAATCAGGTAGCTGGTCTGCACCCACGCGGTCTCGTCCGTGCCTGCCGAGAGGCCGCCGCCGATGTCGCGCAGCGAAGCCGACACGATCTGGATATCCAGCAGCGCAATGAACATGCCCACGCACATGCTGGAAAACGCGAAAATCTTCTGCGCCATGCTCAACGCCGATGGATCCATCGGCATCGAAAAGCGCGCGGCCGTGGTGTTCATGGGGCGCCGGCCCGACCTGCAGCACGCGTGTCTACGTCGGCGACCACGGACAGACCCGGCCGCAGCACGCCAAGCGCGTCATCCTTGGGATCAAGCACGACGCGCACCGGCACGCGCTGCACGACCTTGGTGAAATTGCCGGTCGCATTTTCCGGAGGGAGCACGCTGAATTGCGCGCCGGTGGCCGGCGCCAGGCTGCCAAGACGGCCATGGAACACCCTGCCCGGCATCACATCCGCACGAACATCGACCACCTGGCCGGCCTGCATGCGTGCCAGTTGGTCTTCCTTGAAGTTGGCATCCACCCATAGGCCGTGCGCAGGCACCACCGAGAGCAGTTGCGTGCCAGCAGCAGCAAATGCGCCGACTCTTGCGCGCCGATTACCAATCACGCCGTCGACCGGAGCGCGCAGCTCGGTGTAATTGACGTTGAGCTGCGCGATGTCCCGCTCGGCCTTGGCCTGCTGCAAAGCGGCCAGCGCCTGCTGCTTCTGCGAAGCGATGACGTCCAGCTGCCGCTGCGAGGCAATCTGCGCGGCCTGGGCTTTTTCCGTGTTGGCCTGGGCGGTCTTGTAGGTGGCGTCGGCCCGCTGCGCGCTTTCGACTGAGACGGCCGAGCGGCTGGAGAGATCGCGGTAACGCGTTTCATCATCGCGCGAACGCACGAATTCCGCGTCCGCGGCGGAGACGCCAGCCTTCGCCTGGTTGATCACCGCCTGCTGCAAGCGCTCGGTGGCCTCCAGATTGGCCAACAGGGCTTCCTGGGCGGCTACCGCGCCATCCGCCTTGGCCAGCGCCGCACGGTAGTCACGATCATCGATCTTGACCAGCAAATCGCCGGCGTGAACGACCTGGTTGTCCGTCACCGCCAGTTGGGTGATGTAGCCGGAAACCTTGGGGCCGATGACGGTGACATCGCCACCGACATACGCATCGTCCGTGCTTTCAATGAAACGCCCTACGCCCCACCAGTGCACGCCATAAATCACGCCAGCGACCAGGGCCACGCCAATGGCCGCACGCAAGGCGAGTTTTCGCCGACTTCGGGGTGCCGGGGTGACCTCGGGCTCAATCTCGGGGGGCACCTCCGCACGCTTGACAACGGTGACGCTGCTCATGGGAAAACTCCAGCTCTAGTTTGAGGATGACTTGTCGTCGCCACGCCGTTCGCGGCGCTGGCGACTGAGTTCGATGCGGGCGCGCATGCCCTCGCTGGCGGCAGGGCCCGCGTGCAGGACGTGGCGCGCGCGCGATATCTGCTCACCGGTATGTGCGTCGACCAAGACAGGCTCGACCGCCTGCCCGGTACGCACGTCTGTCAGATGCGAGCTCACGCCCTCAGGCGCGAAATGGCGATTGCCCCAGGCCAGTAAGGTGATCAGCACGGGGCGAAAGTCCTCGCCGGCCGGCGTCAGGACGTATTCGTAACGTACCGGGCGATCCTGGTAAGGACGGCGAACCAGCAGCCCGCTCTCCACCAGTCCGCTCAACCGCCGACTCAGCATGTTGGGTGCGATCCCCAGGCTTTGCTGGAACTCGTCGAAACGGGTGATGCCATAAAAGGCGTCGCGCAGGATCAGCATGCTCCACCACTCGCCTACCCGCTCCAGGCTGCGCGCAATGGCGCATTGCATACCCTCGAAGCTCTTGCGTTGCATGACGGAAGACCTGCCGTGACCAATAAGATGATGGTCATCATATGATCAGTAACTATCATTATGCAAGTGACTAGTTGTGACGACGACGTGAAGGCGCCAAAGGCGTCACTAGACCTGCGCGAGGGGGATCCTTCGCGTCGGCGGAAAGCCGCGAAAGGTGCGCGCTATTTCGCGACCTCGGCCAACGCGAGCGCCGCCCGGCGCCCTTGGGCGAGCAGCTCGTCAGACATGGCCGGATCACTCACCGCGCGAGCCAGCATCAGGGTGCCGACCAAGGAGGACAGCACGGCCATTGCGATGCCATGGCGTTGTTTGGGCGTCAGGTTTCCGGGCAGCGCGCCGGCAATCAGCGCCGTCGTTTGCGCCGTGCCCTCGCTAAACGCATCTCGCAGCGACTCCGATCCACGCGCGATTTCGGCGGAGAGCGCGGCCGCCACGCAGCCCTCGGCAACCCGGTTGCGGTGCGACTCGCTGAGATAGGTATCGATCAGCGCTGCGATGCCGCCATGTTTCGCACGCTCGAGCGCCTTGCGTAAACGCTCGTAGGTGCCCTGCCAGGCGAGCATGATCGCCTCGCGCGCGAGATCGTCCTTGGATTCAAAGTGATTGTAAAAACCACCCTGGGTAAGACCGATGTCGCTCATCAGGTTGGCGACGCCGACGGCAGCAATGCCTTCCTCGCGAAAACGCGCGGCGGCAGCCTCGATGATCCGCTGGCGGGTGGCTTCTTTGTGACCCTTGTCGTAACGCATGGTTTAACTCCTCCCCCTACATACCCGAACCGACACGCGGCCAGTTTCATCCAAATACGCTGATCCACGCTGGACCAAGGTCACCCATGACCTCAGTCCAGGCGTGTGGCCACCGTCATGCGATGGCCAACGTTCACGCCAACAGCCGATCCATCAGGCCTCCAATTCAATGGCGATCGCCGTGGCCTCGCCACCACCAATACATAGCGAGGCTACACCGCGACGGCCGCCCGTATGGCGCAGCGCATGCAACAAAGTCACCATCAGGCGAGCGCCGGTAGCGCCGATCGGGTGACCAAGTGCGCACGCACCGCCATGCACGTTGATCTTATCGCGTGGAATGCCAAGCTCTTTCGCCGCCATCATCGGAACAACGGCAAACGCCTCGTTGATCTCGAAGAGATCGACACTGTCCGTGCTCCAATCCAGGTTCCGCAGCAGTTTCTGGATCGCAGGAATCGGCGCCGTGGTGTACCACGCGGGATCCTGCGAATGCGTCGCGTGCCCTTTGATGGTTGCCAGGATGGGGAGGCCTACCTGCTCGGCGATCGAGCGTCGGGTCAGGATCAGCGCCGCCGCACCATCGGCATTGGCCGACGCACTGGCCGCCGTAATCGTCCCGTCGGCGCGAAATGCCGGCTTGAGCGCGGGAATTTTCTCGGCGGATACCTTCTGCGGGTGCTCGTCGTGCTCGATCCATACACTGCCATTCTTCGCCGCGAGCTCTACGGGCACGATTTCTTCGCGGAATGCTCCGCTCTCGATGGCTTGCTGCGCCCGCTTCAGCGTCTCGATGGCCCAGGCGTCCTGATCGTCCCGGCTGAATCCATAGGCCTTGGCGGCCACCTCACCGAAGTCTCCCATCGGGCGCCCTGTTTCGTAAGCGTCCTCCAGGCCATCGCGCATCATATGGTCAAAGATCTGATCGTGGCCGACCCGGTAACCGCTGCGTGCCTTGCTCAGCAGGTAAGGCGCGCCCGACATGGACTCCATGCCGCCGGCCACAACGACATTGGCCGACCCGGCACGAATAAGATCATGGGCCAACATCACCGCCTTCATGCCTGAACCACAGACCTTGTTGACGGTTGTCGCGCCTACCGCGTCCGGCAGACCGGCCGCGCGCGAAGCCTGGCGTGCCGGTGCCTGGCCCTGGCCCGCCGGCAACACGCATCCCATCAGCACTTCATCCACTGATGCAGGATCTACGCCGGCCCTGGCGATGGCTGCGCCGATGGCCAGCGAGCCAAGTTTATGCGCGGGCTGAGTTGCCAGTTCGCCCAGGAAGCGGCCAAGCGGGGTGCGTACGGCCGATACGATGACAACAGGATCGATGGTGGTCATGGGAGATTCGCAGAGTGAAGGAGTGACTGTTCCGCGCAGCCTCATGGCTCGCCCGCGGACGTGACTGTCCAACGACTCGATCCGGCACGCACGACGACGCGCCGAATCCAATCGCGGGGCTCACGCGAACGATAATATGATGACTATAATTTCAAATTAAAGGGGCGGCGTGACTCGCGGCCGCGGACTGCACCACGGCCGTGCTCACCAGGTATCCGATGACGCGATGATCGAGTGGATACGCGTCGTGCCAGCTCAACCGCAACGCTCTCAACCTCAATGCGGCGAGGCGGTGATGGAACGTCGCAGCGCCGCCAGCGGAGCGCCGTCGTCGAAGCGAATCTCTCCGTCGACTTCGGAGATACCCAATCGCTGCAGGGCGTGATCGAGATCGACGTGGACCGGACGGTCCTTCATCTCGTTGTACAACGTCGTCATAACGTCGAGGCGAACCGAAGCGTCACCTGCCGCCAACACCTGCTCGACCTCCCAAAATTTCGTATTGCCTCCGCTCGCCCGGTTGATCGCACGTAGCGCGTCCTGCAGCCGGTAGCGTCCTGCGCTCTTCTCGTAAATGGCTATTTCAGCGAGCAGCCAAAACATCGCACCGCCCCAATACGTGCGTCCCCACGTATGCGTGTGATCGAGACCCTGGTCGTCAGGGCCAGGCTGCCCCTTGGACATGTCTTCGACCGCCCATCGCCACACGGCCTGCGGCGTGATCTGTCCTGCCTGCGCACGCGCGATGGGCTCGACATAGGTTGCATTACCTTCCAACAGCCATTCACTTCGCCTCGGCACGTTCGGCAGGGCAAGATGAACCATTTCGTGGACCAGCACCCAGTCGTTCATGAACTTGGCATCACTTGCTGCGGCACCGACATGCACGCGCATGGCCGAGCTTTCGATGCCGTAAGCCGTTGCCGGGCCAACGTGGTCACCCTCCCCGGCGATGACCAGCAGGCCGACACGCTCTACCGGGAAGCGGCCGAAATAGGTGGAGACGGCGACGGCACTGCGCTGGATCCAGGCAGCGACCCGGCTCCGATCAAGCGCGGATGAGCCGTCCGCGAACACCACGAAGATGTCGCCACCGCCGATCGCCAGCCTCAGGTCGGGACGGCCACGCAATGCGGCATAGACGTCGCGTGCATCTTCGAAGCCTTGCGCCGAGAGCTCCGCGGACGGCAAGCATGCCGCGGCCACACCGCCGACGATTGCACCGAGAAATTGCCTGCGTTTCATCGTGATCGGCCCAAGCCTGGATCCTTTGCCCGGGGCGTCCCGCGCAAGCCATGTTGGCGCTTGCCCGATCGCCTCGGTGAAGCCGCGACCGGTGCTCGCGCAGACCGCGACCATGCCACCGCGGCACGCAAGGTAACGTCAACGCGCCGGCACCTGAAGCCGCCCGCCACCCGTTGGCGCGGTAGCGTATGCCGCCGTTGCCATAGCATGATGCGGCTGTTCGCATGACGCGCGCCGCGCATTCCGTCGACCCACTCTTGTCGGGACACGTCCATGGGCAGTCTCAAGGCAATACCGGCATCCTTCTTCGGCACGGTGCTCGGCATCATCGGGCTGGGTGGAAGCTGGCGCATGGCAGGTCGGCTATGGCAGCTACCGCATGCCATCGGGGAAGCCATCATGCTGTTTGGCGCCCTGGTCTGGGCGTTGCTGGTCGCGCTGTATGTGGTCAAGTGGGTATGGTCTCGCGACCGCGCCTTGGCGGAAGCGCGCGATGCTGTGCAATGCTGTTTCATAGGCCTGGCACCCGCCACGTTCGCGCTGATGGCGCTGGCGATCGGGCCGTATCACCACGGTGTGGCGATAGGTCTGTGGATCGTCGGCAGCGCGGGACAGCTCGCCTTCGGCCTGTTTCGCTCCGGCGGCATGTGGCGCGGTGGTCGCGATTTGGCGACGGTGACGCCGATTCTGTTCCTGCCCACCGTGGCGGGCAATTTCATTTGCGCGATTGCAGCCGGCACACTAGGTCAGCCGAGCTGGGGCGTACTGTTCTTCGGCGCGGGCTTCTTCAATTGGGTGGTCATGGAGTCGGTCATCCTGTTCCGCTTGTGGATGGGCGCGCCGATCAACGAGCCACTGCGCCCTGCCGTGGGAATCCAACTTGCCCCACCCGTGGTGGGCTCGTTGGCCTATCTCGCGAACACACAGGGCTTACCCGACCTTTTCGCGCAGGCGATGTGGGGTTACGGCGTGTTCCAGCTGTTGATGCTGTTGCGCCTGGCGCCGTGGATCACGCGGCAACCCTTCGCGGCTTCCTATTGGGCTTTCAGCTTCGGCATCACCGCGTTGTCCACGGGCGCACTGCACATGGTCTGGCGCGGGACGACCGGAGCGATCGCGGTCCTCGCCCTGCCCGCTTTCGTGCTAGCCAACGTGGCGATGATCGCGCTGCTCCTGGGTAGCTTGTGGCGACTGTCGCAAGGCCGTTTTTTGCCGCCCGCTCCGGTGATGCCTGCACCGGGGCCGTAGCGCGGAAGGCTGGCATCGGTGCACCCACTGGGCGCACCCCATCCGTCCGGACGCCATGCACGCCACACCCATCAATTCGCCAGGCGCGCGAAGACCATGTCCAGCAAGGCGCGCAAGCGCCCGAGGCGTCGCAGATCATGGTGATAGCCGACCCAGGTATCCCGCGATGGCGGGTCTTCGCCAAGCTCAATGCGCTCGAGCCCGGCAAAGCCATCGCCCAGAGGTCGCGGCAGGACGGCCACGCCAACACCCTGGGCACACATCTGGGCCTGAATGAGGCGGGCATTGCTGCGCACGGCGACCGGCGCACGCGGCAACATGCGTTGCAGCCAGGCAACGTCCGGCATGCTGCCAAACGCCGTATCCATGGTGACCAGGACGACATCCGCGCCGTTGCCCGCCACGGGATGCACCGAGCCGGTGCGGGTATAGAGCCCATACGGCATGGACAGCAGCTTGCGTGACGCGATGTCCGGCTCTTCAAAGGGCTGGATGCGAAAAGCCAGGTCCGCCTCGCGGCGTGAAAGACTCAAGAAGCGGGCGTCGGTCAGCAGTTCGATCGTCACGCGCGGATGCGCGTGTGAAAACTCCGCCAGCACCGGCGTCAGCACATAGGCGCCGAACCAGTCCGACGAAGTGATCCTCAGAGAACCATCGAGCAGTTGTTCCTGGCCGGCCAGTTGCCGCTGGAGCGCCAGGGCCTCCTCCTCCATGCGTTCCGCATGATTGAGCACCGCTGCGCCTTCATCGGTGATCACGAAGCCGTCGTTCGTACGCTGGAACAATTTTTGTCCCACCGCTCCCTCCAGCGCACGCAAGCGACGGCCCATGGTCGGCTGGGTCTGCCCCAGTTTGCGGGCCGCTGCACCGAGCGTTCCCTCGCGAGCCACCGCAAGAAAGACGCGAAGGTCATCCCATTCCATAAGAGCTCCTCCCCCCGCGATTGGCCAAGATGGCCTGGACAGATGCGGCCTTCATACCATGCATTTATGCATGATTAGAATGCAATTTCTTGGGTTTCCATGCGAAATAAATGGGGATAGCTTAGCGACATCCCTCATCGAGACCTTGGCTATGAGCACCACGAACACCATGCACGCCGCTGTTCTGGAAACCCACGGCGGGCCGTTTCGCCACGCCACGATCGCCCGCCCGCTTGTCGGCGCCGGGCAGGTCCTGGTGCGCATCAAGGCGAGTGGCGTCAATCCGCTGGACCTGAAGATTCGCAGCGGCAAGGCGGAGCATGCCCGACATCCGCTGCCGGCCATCCTTGGGATCGATCTCGCGGGTGTGGTCGACGCCGTAGGCCCAGGCGTGACGACGTTTTGTCGGGGTGACGAGGTCTACGGCATGACCGGCGGCGTGGGCGGCGTGCAGGGATCGCTGGCCGAGTATGCCGCCGTCGATGCCGACCTGCTGGCGCTCAAGCCCGCCAACTTCAGCATGCGCGAAGCCGCGTCACTGCCACTGATCTTCATTACGGCATGGGAGGGCCTGGTGGACCGTGCACGCCTGGGCGCCGGACAAACCGTTCTGGTGCAAGGCGGCGCCGGCGGCGTGGGAACCATGGTGATCCAGATTGCACGCGCGCTCGGGGCGAGCGTTTTCGCCACCCATGCCGCATCCAGCGCCGATGTCATTGCCGACTTGGGAGCGACGCCGATCGACTACGCGCGGTGCACGGTCGAAGACTATGTGGCGACCCATACCTCGGGCCGTGGCTTTGACGTTGTCTATGACACCGCGGGTGGCGTGAGCCTGGATGCATCGTTCAAGGCGGTGAAGCGTTTTGGCCACGTGGTCAGCTCACTGGGTTGGGGAACGCATGCGCTCGCGCCGCTTTCGTTCCGCGCTGCCACGTATTCAGGCGTATTCACCTTGCTTCCGTTACTGACAGGCGAAGGCAAGGCCCATCATGGTGACATCCTGCGCGAGGCCACGCGGCTTGCCGAGACGGGAAAGTTGTTGCCGCGACTCGATCCGAGCCGCTTCGACCTGACCTCCGTAGGCAACGCTCACGAACTGCTGCAGTCGCGCCAGGCGCAGGGGAAAGTCGTCATCGATGTCGTTGGCTAGCGCCTGCCTCGCCCGTGGCACGCCAACGGTACCGGATCGCTCGGTACCAACAGCGGTGGTGTCGCCCTCAGGTGGGTTTCGTCAGGCTCTGCAACGTCGTCGGCAGCAACTCTGCAACGGTTGGATGGATATGCACGGCATGCGTCACGGTGCGATAAGGCGCCTTGGCATACATGATGTCGAGCAGGCAATGGATGGCCTCGTCGCCATTCACGCCAAGGATGCTAGCGCCCAGCAATTGCTCAGTGCTTCCATCCACGATCACTTTCATGAAGCCGAGCGTTTCGCCACGTTCGACGGCACGCCCTACGCGCGCCATGGGACGGACGCCGACAAGCACGTCATGACCGCTGTGCAAGGCTTCCTGCTCGGTCATGCCGATGCGCGCCAAGGGCGGATCAATAAATAGCGCATAGGCCGGGATGCGATCGGAAATGCGGCGCGGCTCGCTGTCCAGCAGATTGGCCGCGACGATCTCGTAATCGTTGTACGAGGTGTGGGTAAAGGCGCCCTTGCCGTTGCAATCACCCATCGCCCAAACGCCTTCGACATTGGTGCGGCATTGGTCGTCCACCACGATGTAGCCATGCTCGTTCATGGCCACGCCAGCCTTGTCCAGGCCCAACGTATCCGTATTGGGTCGCCGACCCACGGCTAGTAGAAGGTGGGTGCCACGCACTTCCATGCGCGGCTCTGCACATGTGGCCACGACGCTCAGGTCGCCTGCTTTGCCATGAAGCTCGATGCACTCCGCGGCCAGATGCAGGGTGATGTCCTCGCGCTGAAGGATGTCAACGATGGCCGCCGATACCTCGGGGTCCTCCCGAGGAAGGAGGCGTTCGCTGCGCTCGACGATGCTCACCTTGGCGCCAAAACGGCGGAACATTTGCCCGAACTCCAGCCCGATATAGCTGCCGCCCACGATCACCAGATGTTGCGGAAGCTCGCGCAGATCCATGATCCCCACGTTGGTCATAAACGGCACGGTATCGATGCCTGGAAAATCGGGCATGGTCGCGCGACCTCCGACATTGAGAAAGATCTCGCCGGCTTCGATCAGCTGATCACCGACACGCAGGCTATGCGGTGATTCGAATGCCGCGTGTCCACGCAACAGGGTGACATTCGGCATGCCGGCCAGCCAGTTCTCTACACTGCTGCGCGAACGCTCGGAGATGCCGCGCGTGCGTTCCCACACACGCTGCATGGCCACGCGCACGTCGCCGCCGTTGTCGACGCCATAATCGGTTGCGCGGCGCCCCATGTGCGCAACATAGGCGCTTGCCACCATCGACTTCGTGGGAATGCAGCCAGTGTTGACGCAGGTGCCGCCCACCAGCTTGCGCTCGACCACCGCCACCTTGCGTCCGGACTTCCCCAGGCGCTCCGCCAGCGACGGACCCGCCTGCCCCGTCCCTACCACCACTGCATCGAATTGCTGCCCCATCGCACTCGCCCCAAGGAAGAATCTGGCAAGCGTGGCACCAAGGGAAGCAAGGAAGCGTCAATGCAGGCACTCCATACGCCAGCCAATCACGTGAGCTGGCGTATGAGGTGTGCTTGAGGGGCGTCTTCAGGACTCGATATTGCCGAACAGCTTGTGCACGATGACCCAACGCCCATTCTGCTTCAGCAGCGACAGCACGTTGAAATACCTCTGTCCAAGCATCTCCAGGCGCGCCGTGACACTGGCCACACCATCGAGCACGTCGATCGAAATGGCGTTCATCGCCTGTCGCTCGCCTAGCGCATGCGGACTTTTCCGCGAGGCTACGGCGAGGATGTATTCCTCGGCCGAGCGCACGCGTAGCTGGCCCTGTACGTTGTCCGTCACCCTCGCGTCGGGCAGGAAGACGGCCCGAAGGCCATCAGCGTTTCCCGTATAGATACTATCGAAGTAGGCATGCATCACCCCCAGGACTGCATCATGGCTGCTCATGCGTAGCGGACTCCCTTGTTGGTGGCGCCGGGTGCTAACGCCTTGACGCTGGTTTCAATCAGCGAATGCAGCTCGGCGGCGGCGACGAAACCCGTGACCAGGTTGTACAGTTTGCTCCCGTCTTGCAGTAGTAGCGCCGGGAAGCTGGAAACTCCCCATCGACGGGCCTGCAGGAAGTCCTCTTGCGTGGCGGCGACGGTTTCGCGCGCCCGCCACACCGTAAGAAACGCCTCCGCGGTGGTCGGAAATCCCATGCCTGTCATCGTCTCCGCCACCCGTTCGGCCAACAGGGCGCCCTCGGTGATATCCAGGCCTTCGGCATAGAAGCCGTGCTGGATGGCTCGGAACACGCTCAACTGGTCGATCGATGGCGCCATCAAGCGAGCCGCGACCACAGCCCGGCAAGCCGGCTCAGTGTCGTAGACGAAGCCCGTGCGAGCCTTGAATGCTTCACGGTCAAACGGCAATCCGCTCGCCGCCTCAACGCGCGACCAGTGGCCCAGTCGAAACTCACGCTGGGCCAGCGTCAGCGGTTCCGTCGCACCCGCACCGACACCGCCGACGACGATATCGAGCTCGATTTCAGGAAACGCGCCCCGCACCTCGGCCAATTGCTTGCCGAAGCCGTAGCACCAGGAACACATCGGATCGCCGACAAAAATCAGTTTCATGTGATTAATCCAGAAAGTTGCTATGGGAGTCGTCTGTCACTGCCGGGGCCATGATGGGAACCCGCCTTTTGACTTGGTGGACACTCTATTTGTGCTTCGATCAGGGATAAATATGGTTCAATGCAATTCATTTGATGCGTGGTGTAACAGATCATGCCCAGGCGGTTTGACGACATGGCGCTCGGCAGCATCGAGCTGTTCTGTCTGTCGGCTGAGCTTGGCGGCTTCACGGCGGCCGCAGCCACGGCGGGTGTGACGCCGGCGGCCGTCAGTCGATCGGTCGCCAGGCTCGAAGAGCGCATGGGCGTGCGCCTGTTCGTACGAACGACCCGACACATGCGCCTGACCGACGCCGGCCGTGTGTATTACGAGCAGTGTCGTCAGGCGCTCGACCAGTTGGTGGAAGCCGAAAGAGTCGCAGGGGGTGAGCAACTGCATCCCGTCGGGACGCTACGCATCAGTGCGCCGACAACTTATTCGCATTACCGGCTGCTTCCCTTGCTTCCGGAATTTCGAGAACTGCATCCCGACGTGCGCGTCGAGGTCCATGTGGGCAACCGCAACGTGGATTTTTCGGAGGAAGGATTTGACCTGGCCATCCGCGTGCGCTCACCGGGAGATTCAGGGCTTATCGTGCGCCACCTGGAAGATGCGGCACTCGTCGTGGTCGGATCGCCTGCCTATCTGGCGCGCTGCGGCACCCCGAAGAGCCTGGATGATCTGCGTGCGCACGACTGCATTCAGTTCGACCTCCCCAGTAGTGGTCGCCGGATCACGTGGTTATTCAGGGACCAGGGCAACGACATCGAACTGCGCACCGAGGGTGGCTACTCCCTTTCCGAGGATATCCTGGGTGGCGTGACGCTCGCGCGGCACGGCGCCGGTCTATTTCAAACCTATCGCTTCGTCGTGGAAGGCGATCTTCGCGCGGGACGACTCGTCGAAGTCCTGCAGGAAGCCTCGGGGCGATCGCGTCCTTTCAACCTGCTTTACCCATCAAGCCGACACGTGCCGTTTCGCGTGCGGAGTTTCATCGACTTTCTGGTCCAAAAGATGACCTGAGTCTCCCTCGCCCAGTCCTCGGAATAGATCACCCAGCGGGCTTGTTACATCGCGTATCAACAGAAGTACCATGAACCCCATTTATGCCTTGGCATGGACGCGAATAGGATGGTCGACTCGCGTTACTGACTTGTCTCTGCCGGAGGACTCATGCTGCATCTCTATACCTGGAAGACGCCAAACGGGCGCAAACCGGCGATTGCGCTGGAAGAGCTGCAGCTCGATTACGTGGTGCATGCGGTGGATATCAATAACCAGCAGCAATTCCTGCCGGATTTCGTTGCCATCTCACCGAACAGCAAGATTCCGGCCCTGGCCGATGATTCGAATGGCCTCAAGATCTTCGAGAGCGGTGTCATCCTGGAGTACCTGGCTGACCGCACTGGAAAGCTTCTTCCCAGCAGCGGTGCCGCACGCTACGAGACCTTGCAATGGCTGTATTGGCAGGTCGGTGGCCTGGGCCCCATGTTTGGCCAACTGGCCTTTTTCGCGAATCGTGCGAAAGAGAAGATGCCGATCGCCATCGATCGCTATCTCACCGAATCCAATCGGCTGCTCGACGTGCTTGAGCGCCGTCTTGCCGCTTCGCAGTATGTCGGAAGCGACGATTACAGCATCGCCGACATCGCCATCTACCCCTGGGTGGCCTCAGTGATCGCCAATATTCCGCAACTTCTTGGTGGCTTAGCAGCGACGCGGCCGTCACTGAAACGCTGGATGGAAAGCCTTGCCGCGCGCCCTGCGGTGGTCAAGGGAATGGCTGTCCTCAGCGACTACACGCCTGAAAAGCGCATCGCTTGATGCGTGCACCCATCCGCGCAGGAAAGGAGCTTCACCCCCGCACTCCACCGTAGAAACCCATCATCAAGGGTCCAACCCATGAGACGAATGGCCTTCCTCATGGCTTGCGCGATAGCCTGCGCAAGTCCACTCGCCGCTTCCGCAGTCAGTCGCGATGACGATCACCCACCCGCAGGTGATGTGATGACTAGGTATCGAACGGCCAATGTCCACGGGTTGAACATCTTCTATCGCGAAGCGGGCGACAGTCACGCGCCCGCGGTGCTCTTGCTGCATGGCTTCCCATCCTCATCGCGGATGTACGACAAGCTGATACCCGTGCTGGCGCGGCGATTTCACGTGATCGCGCCTGACTATCCAGGCTTTGGCCATTCCGACGCGCCGCCTCCCGAGACGTTTGCTTATACGTTTGACCACCTGGCGTCCGTCATCGATGCCTTCACGCAGCAACTCGGTATCCAGCACTACGCGCTCTTCGTCCAGGATTACGGGGGCCCGGTCGGGTTTCGCCTGGCGCAGATACACCCCGAGCGGATCGCGGCGATCGTCATACAGAACGCGGTGGCACACGAAGAGGGCCTGGGCCCGCTGTGGACGACTCGCCGTCAGTATTGGGCCAACCGGGAAGCATACGCCGACAAGCTCCGCGCGAACCTGATTTCGCTTGAGGCGGCAAAACAGCGCCATGTCGGCACGGATCCCGATCCCAGCCTTTACGATCCGGATGCATGGACCGACGAGTTCGCCTTCCTCAGCCGTCCAGGCGAGGGCCGCATTCAAGAAGACCTGTTCTATGACTACCGCACCAACGTCGCGTCATACCCCGCGTGGCAGGCTTATCTGAAGGCGCACCACCCGCCCATGTTGGTACTTTGGGGAAAGTACGACCCTTCGTTCACCGTTGCCGGCGCATGGGCGTACCAGAAAGACGTGCCTGATGCCGAAGTCCACATCCTTGATGCCGGACATTTTGCGATGGACACGAAAGGCCAGGAGGTTGCCGATTTCACGCTGCAATTCCTGAATCGGCAGCGAGATCACATGGTGCGCGTGGCAGGCGGTGCCCGCTAATGGTCGAGTGGCGATCCTTGCACCGGGCCGAGTCGATTTGTGCGCGGATCGAAAGGCTGACTTCCGCCAGCAAGCGCTTCACTCAACCCCTCGATGCGCCCAGAGTCTAGCTTCTTCCCCACGCAAGAGGCGGTATAGCGAATGAACCACGATCACAAAAAGGTCTTCCTGATCACCGGCGTCAGTTCGGGTTTCGGCCGCGCATTCTCCGAGGCTGCAGTTGCAGCGGGTCATCAGGTCATCGGCACGGTCCGCCGCGAGGACGATCGCGCGCCGTTCGAGGCGATCGCCCCGGGGAGTGCTCGCGCGGTGGTTCTCGATGTCACGGATTTCGCTGCCATCGATGGCGCCATCGCCTCGATGATTGACGAGTTTGGTCGCATCGACGTGCTTATCAACAATGCCGGCTACGGCCACGAAGGTGTGCTGGAAGAGTCGCCACTGGAGGCCATGCGCCATCAGTTTGAGGTCAATGTCTTTGGCGCCGTCGCCATGATGAAGGCCGTGCTCCCTGGCATGCGCGAGCGCCGATCCGGCCATATCATCAATATGTCGTCGATGGCCGGCTACACCCCGCTTCCCGGCATTGCCTACTACGCGGGCAGCAAGTTCGCACTCGAAGGGATTACGGGCGTGCTGGCCAAGGAAGTGGAGGCCTTTGGCATCAAGGTGACGGCCATCGCGCCCGGTTCGTTTCGCACCGATTGGGCGGGCCGCTCGATGATTCGTAGCGAGCGAAGCATTGCCGACTACGATGCGCTCTTCGATCCCATCCGCAAGGCGCGCGAGGACAAGAGCGGCAAGCAGGCTGGCGACCCGGGGCGCGCTGCCCAGGCGCTGTTGCAGTTGATCGATGCCAAGCAAGCCCCGGTGCATCTGCTGCTCGGCAGCGACGCACTCAACGTGGTACGAGGACACCTTGCTGATCTCCTGGCGCAGATCGATACCTGGGAGCCTGTCAGTCGCTCTACCGACTTCGCTTGAAGGATTGAACATGGAATACCGCTATCTCGGCCGCAGTGCCCTCAAGGTATCGCCGCTGTGCCTGGGCGCCATGATGTTTGGCGGTGAAACCGACGAGGCCACCGCCAAACGGATCATCGACAAGGCGTTCAAGCAGGGCGTGAACTTCATCGACACGGCCGATGTTTACCGCGCCGGCAAGTCGGAAGAAATCGTTGGCCGCGCCATTGCGGAACACCGCGATGCCTGGGTAGTGGCGACCAAGTTCGGTTTTCACACCACCCGCGCTCCCAACGAGCGGGGTCAATCCCGTAAATGGATCTACCAGACGGTCGACGCGAGCCTCAAGCGCCTGGGTACCGAGTACATCGACATCCTGTATTTTCATCGGGCCCTGCCCGACGTGCCGCTGGAGGAAGGCGTGCGCGCCGTCGGCGATCTGATCCGCCAGGGCAAGCTGCGCTATTTCGGCGTCTCCAACTTTCGCGGCTGGCGTATCGCCGAGGTGGTCCGCATCGCCGACCAGCTCGGCATCGATCGTCCGGTGGCCAGCGAGCCGCTCTACAACATTGTCGACCGCACGGCCGAGGTCGAACAATTGCCGTCGGCCGCTCATTACGGCCTTGGCGTGGTCTCCTACAGTCCTCTCGCGCGTGGCGTGCTAAGCGGCAAGTACCGCAACGACGCACCGGCACCGCCGGACAGCCGCGCCGGCCGCGGCGACAAACGCATCCAGCAGACCGAGTGGCGTCCCGAGTCGATCGAGATCGCGCAGAAGATTGCCGCTCATGCCGCAGAGCGCGGCACCACGCCGGTCGCGTTCGCCCTGGCCTGGATACTGAAGAATCGTTTGATCAGCTCGACGATCGCCGGACCTCGTACCGAGGCCCATTGGGATAGCTACATCGAGGCGCTGAAGGTTCAGCTCGGGCCCGAAGACGAGGCGTTCATCGATAGCCTGGTGCCGCCCGGCCATGCCTCCACACCGGGCTATACCGACCCTCAATATCCGATCGAGGGACGGCAGGCGCTTTAGCGCTCAGGGAGCTAACCGTACGTGCGCAAGGCGCGCAAGCCGCCTGCGAGTGAATGGACATCGCAAAATCCGTTGGCGCGCAGAAGACGCGCAGCGTGGCCGCTGCGTTGCCCACTGGCGCAAACCAGTAGCGGGCGGCACGTAGTCAACTCGTTCGCGCGAGCGAGGACTTGTGCGGACGGAATAGCCAGCGACGGCACACCTGGCAAGGGGTCGCTCGCGATTTCACCGGGTTCACGCAGATCGACCAGGGTGAAGCCTGAGGCCATCGCGTCCTCCAGGCTATCGAAGACGAGATCAACCTCACCCTGCTCCCGCGCCAGCGCCAGCGACTCGCGCGCAACCTCGACGCAGCCACCATGCAAGGCGCAACCCTGGGTAGCGTCGATGGGCAGTCGCTGCATGGTGAGGTCGAGCAGGTTAACCAGCAGCAAGGCGTCTGCTTCCGGGCGCGGCAGGTCGAGCAGTATTTTCAATGCCTCGGCTGCCTGCAGCGTGCCGAGTACCCCGGGTACCGGGCCAAGCACACCGGACTGCGCGCAACTGCCCACGGTTTCCGGTGCCGGTGCACGCGGCCACAGGCAACGCAGGCAAGGCGTGCCCGGCCGAGCCGGGATGACCTGCAGTTGGCCTTCGTACTGATACACGCTGGCCATGATCAGCGGCGTCCCGCTCAGCACGGCTGCGTCGCTGCTCACATAGCGGCTGCGCATATCGTCGGTGCATTCCACCACCAGGTCGAATTGGCGGAACACCTCCACGACGTCGCTGGCGCGCAACGGTTCCGTCCAGGTACGTACCGTCACGGCAGGATTGAGCAAAGCGATGCGACGTGCGGCCAGATCCACCTTGCGCTCGCCGATGTCGCGCGCGTCGTACATGGTCTGCCGATGCAGGTTGCTCGCATCCAGGCGATCGCCGTCGACGATGCCCAATGTCCCCACACCGGCACCCGCGAGGTAGCCGAGTACCGGACAACCCAAGCCGCCGACACCGATCACCAGCACACGTGAAGCCGCCAGCTTCGCCTGCCCTGCCTCGCCCACCTCGCGCAGACGGGTCTGGCGCGAGTAGTCGGGCACGAAGGCCCGCGCGTGGTCGTGATGCGCAGGCGGCTGATGCGCTTCGTGTTCGTGCTCGCGATACACGTGGGTGCAGGCCACCCAGTGGGACTCGCCGGTGAGATAGTGTTCCTTCTTCCAGATTGGCAGCCGATGCTTGATCTCGTCGATGATGTAGCGGCAGGCGCGGAACGCCTCGTCGCGATGCGGCGCGCAAACGCCTACCCACACCGCCAAGTCGGACACATGCAGATGTCCCGTACGGTGCACGCAACGCGCGTCGGTGACGCCGTAACGGGTAATCGCTTCCTCGAGGATGCGTTCGCCTTCCGCCTGCGCCAGCTCGGCATAGGCCTCGTACTCTAGGCCATCCACCTCGCGCCCCTCGTTGCTGTCGCGCACCCAGCCTTCGAAGGCGCAAAAGCCCCCACTGCCAGCGTGCTTCAACGCTTCGTGCAGCAAGGCGATGTCCACCGATTCGTCTGAAAGACTGAAGCGCATCATCCACCTGCCACCGGCGGAATGAAGACGATGGTGTCGCCATCGCGCAGCGGCCGATCCCACGCGCTGAACTGCGCATTGACCGCCACCTTGAGTACGTCGGCCGCCAGCGAGAAACCACGGCGCAGGCGCAGCTCCTCATACAGTTCGCGCAGCGACGTGGCGGTCGTCTTCACCTGCTCGCCACTCATGCCGGCCTGTTCCCGCAGCTGTGCGTAGTACTGCAGATGCACCAGAATCATGCCAGCGTCTCCAGCCGATGCTGCATGGCCTCGCGCTCTTCGGGCGTGTTGACGTTATCCAGCGCCTCGCCAGGCGTCGGCAACAACAGTGCATTGGATTGCATGAGTGCCTTACGCGGGCAATAGCTGCCGCTCTCATAACGCTGTTTGAGCAAGCCATGGCTGGCCGGCTCCCAGATGGCGCAGAGCGGCTCGGGCAGTCCGTCATGGCTGCTCGTAAACGCGGTGGCGGCCACCGCAGGGTCACGACGCGCCACCAGTTGCTGCAAGGTGACGGCGTCCAGCAACGGCAGGTCGCAGGCGAGCACCAACCATGCCGCTTCGGGATACTGGTCCTGCGCGGAAAGAATACCCGCGGCCGGCCCAATCGCTTCGTAGCGATCGAGAATCAGCGGCAGGCCGGCGCGCAGCGGATCGTCGCGCTGAGTGTCGCGTGCCGAAACGAAGGCGCGTTCCGTCACCGCTTGCAGCAGACGCCACGCGCGCAGCAATTGCGGCTCGCCGCGATATGCCAACACCGCCTTGTCCTGCTGCATGCGACGACTGGCGCCGCCCGTGAGCAGCAAGCCGTAGAGTGGTGGTGCCTTGGGCTGCTCGCTCATGGCGTCTCCTTCGCGTCCGCTCCGACGTCGTGTTTGCCGCCGGTCTTCTTCACCAGGCGGATGTCACCGATCACCATATCGTGCGACATCGCCTTGCACATATCGTAGATCGTCAAGGCCGCAATACTGGCGCCGGTCAGTGCTTCCATCTCCACACCGGTGCTACCACGGCAGCCTACCGTGCAATCGATCAGCGCATCGTTGTGTTCCATGTGGATGGCGATGTCGCAGCGATCCAGGCTGAGCGGATGGCATAGCGGAATCAGCTGCGGTGTCGCCTTGGCGCCCATCACACCGGCGATCTGCGCCACCGTGAGCACGGCCCCCTTGGGCGTGACATAACCGGCGGCGCGCAGCGCCTGCGCAACCTCGGCGGGGAACGTGATCCTTGCCCGCGCCTGGGCCGTGCGATTCGTCACCGGCTTGGCACCGACGTCGACCATACGCGGCTGCTGTGCCTCGTCGACGTGGGAAAGCTTGGCGGGAGGGAGAGTCACATCAGGCTCCGGAAGCGAGGCAGGTTATGTGGCGCATTATCGGCCTGGCTGGCAGGGGCGGCATTAAGAAACCGTCTAGCCGCCGATGTAGTGCATTTCGATCTTGTGCTGCGTCTTGCCATGGCGTTCGGCGCGCTCCTCGCTATAGCGGTCGTTGCGGTTCAGCCAGACCTCGCGCAGGCGTTGTGTCAACGCCTCGTCGCTGGCGCCACCGCGCAGGGCAGTGCGGAAATCCGCGCCCTCAGTGGCGAACAGGCAGGTATACAGCATGCCTTCCGACGACAGCCGGGCGCGGGTGCAAGCGCCACAGAAGGGCTGGCTGATCGAGGAAATCATGCCGATCTCGCCGGCACCATCGAGGAAGCGGTAACGCGTAGCCACCTCGCCCGGGTAGGTCGGCGGCACGGCCCGCAGCGGCCAACGCGCGTCGATGAGCGCGATCAGCTCCTGCGACGGCACCACGTCGTCGATGCTCCAGTCGTTCCGGTTGCCTACATCCATGTATTCGATGAAACGCACGATGATGCCGCTGCCACGAAAGCGTTCGACCAGGTCGGGCACGGTATGTTCGTTGACGCCACGCTGCACGACGGTATTGAGCTTGACCCCATGCGGAAAATCCGCCGCCCGCGCCGCCTCGATACCGGCCATCACCTCGTCCAGGGCGCCACGCCCACCGCTCATGCGATGGAACAGGGCGGGATCGAGCGTATCCAGGCTGACGGTGACGCGATCGAGTCCGGCCTCGCGCAGCTCCTTAACGTGCCGGGCCAGCAGCATGCCATTCGTCGTCAAGGCCAGATCGGTGATGCCGGGAATGCTACGCAAGCGCCGGACCAGCTCGGCCAGATGCGGCCGCAGCAGCGGCTCGCCACCGGTAAGGCGTAGTTTGCTCACGCCCAGCGCGGCGGCCAGCCGGCACAGCCGCTCGATCTCGTCGAAGCTCAGCCGCTCGTCGTTGCGCAGGAAGCTGAAGTGCTCACCGTAGGTGGCTTCGGGCATGCAATACGGACAGCGGAAGTTGCAGCGGTCCATGACCGAAATGCGCAGGTCGTGCAGGGGCCGGCCGCGCTGATCCCGTGGCAACGCCGTCGCAGCTTCGTCACTGGCCTGGAACAGGTTCATGTCACCACCGATAGAACTCGACTACCGTGCCTGCCGGTACACGATCGTTGCCGGGGGGCAACTGCACGACACCGTGCGTATGTGGCAGCGCGGAGAAGTCGCCTGACGTGCGCGCCGGCACCGGCTTGGCCATGCTCCGCCCATGCGCGTCGGTTTGCACGTGGGCGGGCACGAAACAGGTCAGCATCGGGTTGGTATCCACGTCAGCCTCAAGACGGACCACTTCCGTCGGTGCCGGCGTCATACCGAGCGAAACCAGCAGGGCCGATCTGACATAACGGATGGCGCAGACCAGCGCAGACATCGGATTACCCGGCAGCGCAAAGACAGCCTGCTGCCTCGGACCGATGCCGAACCACATCGGCTTGCCGGGTCGCTGGGCGATCCGATGAAACACGCACCGCACGCCGAGCGCATCCAGTGCCGCCGGCACGTAGTCGCGCTGCCCCATCGACACGCCACCTGACAGGATGAGTACATCGTGTTCGCCCAGCAGACGACCTAGCCGGTCCTGCGTGGCGGCGACATCGTCGGCGATGTGCTCCAGCGCGACGCGATCGAAGCCATGCAGGCGCAAGGCGGTGGCGATGGCCATATCGTTGGAACGGCGAATCTGCCCTTCGCCCAGTGACGAGCCCACGTCGACCAGCTCATCGCCCGTCGAAACGATGACGATGGAAGGCGTCTTGCCAACGTCGACCGTGGCCAGGCCGTTCGCAGCCAGCAGCGCCGCTTCCGGCGCGCCGATGCGCATGCCGGCCTCAAGTAGCAACGTTCCAGCCACGCAGTCCGAACCGCGCGTATGGATGAATTGTCCGCGGCTGGGCTGGTAACCATCGATGAGCTGGTAATGCGCAGCCTCGCGGCGAAGCTGCTCCACCGGAATCACGCAATCGCAACCTGCCGGCAGCACGGCGCCGGTAGTGACTTCGATGCAGCCCGTCGCGTCAGCGAGCGTGCGCATCGACATGCCGGCCATCTGGGCGCCGGCAATCGTGAATTCGCGCGGCAGCGAGGCGCTCCAGCTCACCGCTATGCCATCCATCATCACGCGATCGAACGGCGGGTGATCGTGCTCGGCATGTACCGCCTGGCGCAGGATGCGGCCAGCCGCCCGTTCCAGCGTGATCCGTTCACAGCCGAACGACGGCATGTGCTCCGCAATCAGGGATTCGGCCTCGGCGATGCTGATCAACTCGGTCATGGACATGACAATGCGCGGTTGTGGCCGGTGGCACCCAGGGGGCAGCGCTGCCCAGGATTATGGTGAGCGCCCGGTGGGATCACAACCGCGTGGCCAACCAGGTCACGCGCCCAGGGCCACGGCCTTGACCTGTGCCCAGACCTCGCTTCCGGGCGCCAGCCCGAGCGCGTGCCAGGACCGCCGGGTAATCCGCGCGAGCAGGATGCTGCCCCCCGCATCCAGCTGTACCAGGCATTGCGAGGGATGGTCCGCGTCGGCCATGGCCAGGATGCGGCAATGAATCTGGTTCAGGGCACTGCTCCCCACCATGGACCTGCGGGCCAGCACGATGTCGCGTGCACCGATGCGGCAGCGCAAGGCCTGCCCTACCACTTCGCGACGATAAGGCAGCCACAGCTTGCCGCCTGAAAATTCGAGCTCGATGAGCTGGTCGTGTGCGTCGTAGCCGGTCACCCTGCCCTCGATCACGGCGCCGACCGCCTCGCCCAGCGCTGGCGGCAGATCCAACCGGGTCAGCGTCGCCTGCAGTGGCCCTTGGGCCACCACATGCCCGGCATCCAGCAGCACGAGGTGATCGGCCAGGCGGGCCACTTCGTCGATGTTGTGGCTGACGTAGATCATCGGGACCGCGAGCGAGGAGTGCAGGCTTTCCAGGCAACCGAGCAGTTCGGATCGGGCGGCGACGTCGAGTGCCGACAAGGGCTCATCAAACAACAGCAAGGTCGGATCGGACATCAAGGCGCGCACCATCGCCACTCGCTGGCGCTCACCACCGGAGAGCGTATCGACGCGCCGGTCGAGCAAGGTACGCAGACCGAAGCGGTCGATCAGCCCTTCGCGATCGACATGCGCAGGCCGTCCGGCACGTCGAAAACCGAAATCGAGATTGCCGGAGATGGATCGGTGAACGAACAGGCTCGGTTCCTGGAATACATAACCCAAGCGCCGCCGGTGCGGTGGCACGAAAACACCATGTGCATCGTCCTGCCAGACCTTGTTACCGAAGGTCACCCGGCCGCGGCCGCCACGCTCGAGCCCGGCTATTGCACGCAGGCAACTCGTCTTGCCAGCGCCGGATGGACCAAACAGCGCAGTGATACCGCGCGGCGGCAGGTCAAAGTCGACATCAAGGGCGAGTGCGCCTTGGCGCCACGCCAGCTTGGCGTACAAGCCATGCTGGGCTTCAGACACGCGCGTACCTGCGCGAGCGCAACAACGACGTGGCGAGCAGGGCCACAAATGACACCAGCAACAGGCAAAGCGACAACACATGAGCCTGGTGATACTCGCCGGCCTGGACGTGATCGTAGATCCGCATCGAGACCACCCGGGTCTGGCCCGGAATATTGCCGCCGATCATCAGCACTACGCCGAACTCGCCCACGGTGTGCGCGAAACCCAAGACGGCCGCAGTGACCACACCCGGCACGGCCAACGGCAGCGCCACCGACAGGAAGCGATCCAGCGGCCCCGCACCCAGGCATGCGGCCACTTCCAGTGGCTGGCGGCCAATGGTGTCGAAGGCGTTATGAAGCGGCTGCACCACGAAGGGCAACGAGGACAGCATCGAGGCCACCACCAGGCCCTGGAACGTAAATGGCAGGGCCGTGAGACCGATCGCCGCCATCAGCCGGCCCACGGCGCCGTGGGGACCGAGCAACATCAATAGGTAGAAACCAAGCACCGTCGGCGGCAACACCAACGGCAGCGCCACGACGGCGGCGATCGGTCGCCGCCAGCGCGAACGCGTTTGTGACAGCCACCACGCCAACGGCGCGCCCAGCAGCAACAGCAGCACGGTCACCGTCGTGGCCAGCCGCAAGGTAAGCCAAAGCGCCTGCAGGTCCTCGCCGGACAGTAGGGACACGGCGCTCAATGCTCCTCTGTCTCCGGCAAGTTAAAGCCGTACTTCGCAAAGATGGCCCGCGCCTCCGGACTCTGCACGTACGTCGCGAAATCCTGTGCAAGCGCGTTGTCGGCGCCACGCTGGGTTAGCACAAAGCTCTGCTGCAGGGGTTCGTACAACGAGGGCGGCACCAGGATATAGCTGCCCTTGCCGGTCCACGCCCGCGCGAGCGACTCTGCGATGATGCCGACCTGGGCATTGCCGCTCTGCGCGAACTCCGCGGTCTGCGCGATGTCATTGCCGAACACCAGGCGCGGCTGCAGCGCGTCCCAGACACCTGCCGCGCGCAAGGCCTGTTCGGCTCGCTTGCCGTAGGGTGCGTGTTGTGGGTTGGCGATGGCGATACGCCCAAAGGAGGGCTGCAGCAGGTCCGCCACCCGCACCTCGGACATATCGAAACTCCCGCTCCACAGCACGATATGCCCGTAGGCATAAGGAACTGGCTGGCCGCTGGCCTTGCCTTCAGCCACCAGTTTCTTCGGGTAACTGCTGTCGGCCGAAAAAAACAGATCGAACGGCCCACCCTCTTCGATAAGCGTCAGCAGGTTGCCGGACGAGCCGTACGCTACGTCGATCCTGCTATCGGGGTGGTCTTGTTTGTAGGCATCCACCAGCGTGTTCATCACCCCATTCAAATCGGCCGCCGCCGCTATCGTGATGTGATCATCGTCCGCCGCTGCGGGTGTCCACGGCAACAGCGTCATGCCCAAGGCCAGCAGTCGAAGCAAGAAAAGGCGAGTCATACGATCCCATCTCCGTTTGCGTCTATCGTGTCGGCGCGTTGAGAGTAGCCCAACAGAAGCGTATGCAGACTCCCTACGACGAGCGGCGCCGGCGCACGCTGTCGCGAACGTCGACATCAAAGCGTAGTTCCAGCGCATCACCTTCCTCTTTACCGGCCAGGATGAACTTCAAACCCTCCCGGGTAGGCAGCCGCCGCGCATGGTCCCGCACCGCAGCCTCGGGAATCTCGATCAGCCATGCATCGGGACGACCCGAGAAAAGTGCGGCATCGCCTGCGCCAAGCCGCACCGTGCAGGTCATGACGAAGGCCTGCGCAAAGCCAGTGCGCGACACCAGAGCGTCGCCCGCCATCAGCGTGCCCAGTTCGACCTCACCTATGCGCACGCGCAGGCTCTGACCTTCGATCTGCAGTTTCATATTGGCGTTCCCTGGCAGTTCATGTCACGGATGGTGCTGACGCTCAACGGTCCCCCTGGATGAAGGCTGGCGATCTCGACCAGCATGCCGGGAAGGCAGTCGCCAGCGTCCTCGCCCAGCAGCACCCAGGCGCCCGCTTCAGCGAACGGCTGAATGCGAAAAGGTTGCTGCAGTTTGAGCAAACTCGCGTGAAGACGCCCATCACTACCTTGGCCGAGCCTCGCCCGCAGGAAGTGACGCAGACCCGGCTTCGCTTGCTGCGGCGTATCAAGCACGGCATGCAGCACCGCTTCGCTGCCCTGCCCCGCCCAAGCCCGCAGCACGGGCGCGGCGAAGAATCGGAAGCCGACAGCAACCGCCATCGGCGTGCCGGGAAGCGCAAGCACCAGGGTGGCATCACCCAGCATCGCCGCGAGCATCGGCTTGCCCGGACGGATCGCCACCTTGTGGAACAGAAGCTCGGCGCCAAGCGTTTGCAGCGTGTCGGGGACGAAGTCATAGCGACCCATCGAAACCGCGCCGGTACTGACGATCAGGTCGGCGCCGGCTTCGCGTGCGCGCACTACGGCTTCGCGGTAGTGGCTGGCGGTGTCGTCCAGCGTCTCACAGGACAGCACCTGCACGCCGGCCGCCGCAAACGCTGCCCTCAGATAAGGACCGTTGGAATGGTGGATCTGCTCGTCCGCGAGTGGCTGGGTCGGGTCCGCCAACAACTCCTTGCCGGTGCCGATAATCGCCACACGCGGCTGACGCACTACCTCGACCGAAGTCACGCCAAGCGCTGCCAGCAACATGACATGGGCGGGCTCGATACGCGTACCGGCGGCCACAACCAGCGCTCCCTTGGCGACATCGCTGCCGGCATAGCGCACGTTATAGCCAGCGGCGAGCGTATCGAGCAGTCGAATGCGCGCGGGGGTGCCGTCGTCGCCGCGAGCCAGCCATTGGGTACGCTCCACCGCAACGACCGCATCCAGGCCATCGGGCAAGCGTGCGCCGGTCATGATCTCGCAGGCGATGCCCTGCGACGCGCGCGCCGCATCGCCAGCAGCCTGGGAACCCACCACAAGGTGCTCCGAACCGGCGGCGAGCGGTTGGCGTGCACTCAACGCATAGCCGTCCATCGCCGCATGATCGAACGATGGCAGGTCCATAGGACTGCGGACATCACGAGCCAGCACGCAGCCCAACGAATCGACTGGCGAACGGGACTCACCCGGTAGCCGACGGGTGTGGGCAAGCAGTCGTTCCAGGGCCTGGTCGTAACTGATCATGGTGCGAGGCTGCGCATCCTGCTTACCCGGGACTAGAGACCCGCATGCTCGACGCGCGCGCCCGGCGATGCAAGAGGCAGGGAAGCTCTACGCCCCTTGCGCTGCGGTGCAGCAACCAATCCGGCAGCAAAGGCCTGATGATCGGCGACGGGGAAAGTCAGTACACGCAGTAGCCAGGCGTTCGACTTAAGTCGGGTGGCGCACTGGGCGAGTCCGCTCGACCATCGCGCCGCACGCCAAGCTATAGGGTCGTCTTACACACTGGGGGGTGATGCTTGTGAACAGCGTACCTGCAGCAGACGTTCTGAATCCGGCGCCAGGAAGGGCGCCGGGAGTACTGTCCAGGGAACGCACCATCGCGGGATCTCGTTTCAATCGCTGGCTGGTGCCGCCAGCGGCCTTGGCCATCCATCTCAGCATCGGCATGGCCTACGGCTTCTCCGTGTTCTGGCTGCCGATGAGCAAACTGGTGACCGAGGCCGATCCGGCCATGTGCGCCAACCTGGGTTTCTTCGCCCAACTGTTCAGTACCGCCTGTAACTGGACAGTGCCCGCGGTAAACCACATCTTCGAAACCTTCATCGCCATGCTCGGCATTTCCGCCGCGATCTGGGGCGGCTGGCTGGAACATGCCGGCCCCCGCAAGGCAGGCTTCATCGCCGCACTGTGCTGGGGCGGTGGACTGGTGGTGGGGGGCATCGGCGTATCGATGCATCAACTGTGGCTGGTCTATCTCGGCGCCGGTGTGCTGGGAGGCATCGGCCAGGGACTGGGATACATCTCGCCCGTCTCCACGTTGATCAAATGGTTCCCCGACCGCCGCGGCCTGGCCACCGGCTTCGCCATCATGGGCTATGGCGGCGGCGCGATGATCGGTGCACCGATTGCCGTCGCGCTGATGGCGAAATTCAGTGCGGGAGGCGTGCCCGGCGTGGCCAGCACGCTGATGTGCATGGGCGTGATTTATTTCATTGCGATGTCAGCCGGCGCCTTCGGTTTTCGCGTGCCGCCCAGCGGCTGGCGACCACTCGGCTGGACCCCGCCGGCGGCATCAGCGAACAAGCTGATCACCCATCGCCATGTGCACCTGAGCCTTGCCTGGAAGACACCGCAGTTCTGGATGATCTGGGTCGTGCTGTGCATGAACGTCACCGCCGGTATCGGCGTGATCTCGATGGCCAGCCCGATGTTCCAGGATGTGTTCGGCGGGCGTCTGCTGGGACTGGATGCCTCGGCCACGCTCAGTACCGCGCAGAAAGCCGCGATCGCGGCGTCGGCCGCGGGCCTGGTCGGCCTGATCAGCCTGTTCAACAGCCTGGGGCGCATCTTCTGGGCGTCCACGTCCGACTTCATCGGCCGCAAAACCACGTATTTCATCTTCTTTGCGCTGGGCATCCTGCTGTATTGCAGTCTGCCCACCTTGGGACACATGGGTCTTGCCGGCCTGTTCGTGGCGGCGGCGTGCATCATCCTCACCATGTATGGCGGCGGCTTCGCGACGGTGCCGGCGTACCTGTCGGACATCTTCGGCACCCAGATGGTCGGGGCGATCCACGGACGGCTGCTGACGGCGTGGTCGGTGGCGGGCATCGCCGGTCCGTTCCTGATTGCCGCCGTGCGCCAGGCCCAGCTCGATGCTGGCATCGCCAAGAACCTGGTGTACGACCGCACGCTCTACATCCTCGCTGCGCTGTTGCTGATCGGCATGATCAGCAACTTCCTGATCCGCCCGGTCAAGGAAAACGCCCTGATGACCGATGCCGAACTGGCGCATGAACGATCCCTGCAACATGAGGCCGCTACCGTCTCGGCACATGCACAGGAAGCGGCGCGCGGTGGCTTCGGGCTGGTCGGGGTCATCGCCTGGGCCCTGGTTGGCGTTCCCTTCCTGATCGGTGTATGGATAGCTCTTACCAAGGCGGCCGCGCTGTTCTGAGCGGCGATTAGACGGCGGAAACATGAAGCGCGCGATAGACATCACCGTATTGCCGGAGATCCCGGAAAACATTCGCACCGCCGTACTCGAAGTCACCACCCGGCTGAAGGCTATGCCCGGCGCCCTGCTCCCCGTGCTGCACGGGGTGCAGGGCGCGCTCGGTTATGTGCCGGCGGACGCGGTGCCGCTCATCGCCCGCGAGCTGAACCTGTCGCGCGCGGATGTGCACGGGGTCGTCAGCTTCTACCACTTCTTCCGCCAGCAGCCGGCCGGGCGGCATCTCATCTACCTGTGCCGTGCCGAATCCTGCCAGGCGATGGGTGCCGTCACGCTGGAGAAACACATCAGGGGGCGACTGGCCATAGACTTTCACCAGACCACGGCCGACGGCGCCTACACACTGGAGCCGGTCTATTGCCTCGGCAACTGTGCGTGCTCGCCGGCAATGATGATCGATGGTGACCTGAAGGGTCGCATGACGCCCGAACGGTTCGACGCCTGGCTCGATGCGGAGGCCACATGAGCGTCACGGTCTACGTGCCGATCGATGCCAGCGCGCTCTCGCTGGGCGCCGAGGCCGTCGCCAAGGCGATCGCTACGGAAGCCACGCGCCGCGGCTGCGACGTACGGATCGTGCGCAACGGTTCACGCGGCATGTACTGGCTGGAACCGCTGGTCGAAGTTGAAACGGCCGATGGCCGCGTCGCCTACGGCCCGGTGCAGGCCGCCGATGTTCCCTCCCTGTTCGATGCGGACTTCCTGCATGCAGGCCAGCACGCGCTCGCCCTGGGGCCGACCGAATCAATCCCCTATCTGAAGCGCCAGCAGCGCCTGACCTTCGCCCGTGTCGGCATCGTCGATCCACGCAGCCTCGATGATTACCGTGCCCACGGCGGTTATCGCGGCCTCGCGAAAGCACTGCGCATGGGCTGCATCGATATCGTGCAGGCCGTGCTCGATGCCGGGCTGCGCGGTCGCGGCGGCGCGGCGTTTCCCGCCGGGATCAAGTGGAAGACCTGCCTCGATGCGCCGGCCGAGCAGAAGTACATCGTGTGCAATGCGGACGAAGGCGACTCCGGCACCTTCTCCGATCGCATGATCATGGAAGGCGATCCGTTCGTGCTGATCGAGGGCATGACCATCGCAGGCCTCGCGGTCGCAGCCACCCGCGGTTACATCTATCTGCGCGTGGAATACCCGCACGCACAGCGGGCGCTGCTGGCGGCCATTGCCGCCGCCGAAGCGGCCGGCTTTCTCGGCGACAGCGTCTGTGGCAGCGGCAAGGCGTTCCATCTGGAAGTCCGCATGGCCGGCGGCGCGTATATCTGTGGCGAGGAAACCTCGCTGCTCGAATCGCTGGAAGGCAAGCGCGGCCAGGTGCGCTTCAAGCCGCCGCTGCCGGCGATCGAAGGCCTGTTCGGCAAACCCACGGTGATCAACAACGTCGTGACGCTCGCCTCGGTGCCGATCATCCTGGATCAGGGAGCCGGCTATTACCGCGACTACGGCACCGGCAAGTCGCGCGGCACCTTGCCGATCCAGCTCGCCGGCAACCTAAAGCGAACGGGCCTGGTGGAGCTGGCGTTTGGCGCCACGCTACGCGAGTTGATTGACGATTTTGGCGGCGGCACCGCCAGTGGCCGCCCGCTGCGCGCGGTGCAGGTCGGCGGCCCGCTCGGCGCGTATATCCCGCCATCGCGGCTGGACACGCCGATCGACTACGAAGCGTTTGCCGCTATTGGCGGCATGCTGGGCCACGGCGGCGTGGTGGTCTTCGACGACACCGTCGACATGGCGGCGCAGGCGCGTTACGCGATGGAATTCTGTGCCATCGAATCGTGCGGCAAGTGCACGCCATGTCGCATCGGCTCGACCCGCGGCGTCGAAGTGATCGATCGCATGCTTGCCGGCAGCGCCAACGAGCGCGAACGCAACGAGGTCCTGCTGCGCGATCTCTGCCAGACCATGATCGACGGTTCCCTGTGCGCGCTCGGCGGCATGGCGCCTTTCCCGGTGCTCAGCGCGCTGGACCATTTCCACGAGGATTTCGCAGGCGCCGCCGACCAAGCTGCGCACTGAGGAGGTAGAAGGTCATGTTGTCCATCGTCGAGATCGACTACGGCACGCCGAAGGCCACGTCCACCACGATGGTCGAGCTGCACATCGACGGTCGCAGCGTGCAGGTGCCTGAGGGTACCTCGGTGCTGCGCGCAGCGGCACAGATGGGCATCGGCATCCCCAAGCTCTGCGCCACCGACATGCTCGAGGCCTTCGGCTCGTGCCGGCTTTGCCTGGTGGAAATCGAAGGTCGCAAGGGCTACCCAGCCTCCTGCACCACGCCGGTCAGTCCCGGCATGCAGGTGCATACGCAGACCTCCAGGCTGGCCGAGATCCGGCGCGGGGTGATGGAGCTGTACATCTCCGATCATCCACTCGATTGCCTCACCTGCCCCGCCAACGGCCACTGCGAATTGCAGGACATGGCGGGCGTGGTTGGCCTGCGCGAGGTGCGCTACGGCTACGACGGCGCCAACCATGTCTATGCCGAAAACAAGGACGGCAGTACCAATCCGCTGTTCGTCGCCAAGGACATCTCCAACCCCTACTTCACCTTCGACCCGTCCAAATGCATCGCCTGCTCGCGCTGCGTGCGCGCCTGCGACGAGGTGCAGGGCACCTTCGCGCTGACCATCCAGGGGCGGGGCTTCGAATCCAAGGTCGCCGCGAGCCAGGACAACCGCTTCCTCGATTCCGAATGCGTCTCCTGCGGCGCCTGTGTACAGGCCTGCCCGACCGCGACCTTGTCGGAGAAGTCGCTGATCGACATGGGCCAGGCGGAGCACAGCGTCGTCACCACCTGCGCCTATTGCGGCGTCGGGTGCAGCTTCCGTGCCGAGATGAAAGGCCAGGAAATCGTGCGCATGGTGCCGAACAAGGATGGCCACGCCAATCACGGCCACTCCTGCGTCAAGGGACGCTTCGCGATTGGCTACGCCACGCATCCCGATCGCATCACCACGCCGATGATTCGCGCCCGCATTTCCGATCCCTGGCGCGTGGTCAGTTGGGATGAAGCCATTGCTCACGTCGCCAGCGAGTTCAAGCGGCTGCAGGCTCACTATGGCAAGCACTCGGTGGGCGGCATCACCTCCTCGCGCTGCACCAACGAGGAGACCTACCTGGTGCAGAAGCTGGTGCGTGCCGGTTTCGGCAATAACAACGTCGATACCTGTGCGCGCGTCTGCCATTCGCCCACCGGCTACGGCCTCAAGGCTACGCTGGGCGAATCGGCGGGCACGCAGGATTTCGACTCGATCGAGTCGACCGACGTCGTGCTGGTGATCGGTGCGAATCCGACCGACGCCCACCCCGTGTTCGGCTCGCAGATGAAACGCCGCCTGCGCGCGGGCGCCAGGCTGGTCGTGGTCGACCCGCGCCGCATCGACCTGGTGCGCACACCGCACATCAAGGCCGACTACCACCTGCGCTTGCGCCCGGGCACCAATGTCGCGGTGCTCAACACGCTGGCCCATGTCATCGTCACCGAGAACCTCGTCGACGAGGACTTTGTGGCCAAGCGCTGCGAAGCGGTAGCGTTTGCCAAGTGGCGCGCCTTCGTGGCGCAGGAAAAGTACAGCCCCGAAGCGATGGAATCGGTGACCGGCGTGCCCGCGGCCATCGTGCGCGGCGCGGCGCGGCTGTACGCCACGGGTGGCAATGGTGCGATCTACTACGGCCTGGGTGTCACCGAGCATGCGCAGGGTTCCACGGCGGTGATGGCCATCGCCAACCTCGCCATGGCCACCGGGAATATCGGCCGCGAAGGCGTCGGCGTGAATCCGCTGCGCGGACAGAACAACGTGCAGGGCTCGTGCGACATGGGTTCGTTCCCGCATGAGTTCCCCGGTTATCGGCACGTCGGCGATGATGCCGTACGTCATTCGTTCGAGCAGGCATGGGGCGTGCCACTGCTCAGCGAACCGGGCCTGCGCATTCCCAACATGTTCGAGGCGGCGCTCGACGGCAGCTTCAAAGGGCTCTACATCGAGGGCGAGGATATCGCCCAGTCCGATCCCGATACCCAGCACGTCACCGCTGCCCTCACCGCCATGGAATGCATCGTGGTGCAGGATCTGTTTCTCAACGAGACCGCCAATTACGCCCACGTCTTCCTCCCGGGCAGCTCGTTCCTGGAGAAAGACGGCACCTTCACCAATGCGGAGCGCCGCGTTTCACGCGTGCGCAAGGTGATGGAGCCCAAGGGCGGCTACGCCGACTGGGAAATTACCCAGTTGCTGGCGCAGGCGATGGGATACCCGATGAACTACCAGCATGCAACGGAGATCATGGATGAGATAGCGCGGCTCACGCCCACCTTCCATGGCGTCAGCTTCGACAAGATCGATCAACTGGGGTCGATCCAGTGGCCGTGCAATGACGAGCATCCGTTCGGCACGCCGGTGATGCACGTCGACGAGTTCGTGCGCGGCAAGGGCCGCTTCATGCTTACCGAGTACGTGCCGACCTCGGAAAAGGTCAACGCCGAGCATCCGTTGATCCTCACTACCGGCCGCATCCTGAGCCAGTACAACGTGGGTGCGCAGACCCGGCGCACCGCCAATGTGATGTGGCACGACGAGGATCGGCTGGAAATACACCCGCACGATGCCGAGGAACGCGGCATCAACGAAGGCGACTGGGTGGGCATCCGGAGCCGTTCCGGCGATACCGTGCTGCGCGCGATGATCTCCGAGCGCATGCAGCCGGGCGTGGTTTACACCACCTTCCACTTCCCCGGTTCCGGCGCCAATGTGATCACCACCGAGAACTCCGACTGGGCTACCAATTGTCCCGAGTACAAGGTCACCGCCGTACAAGTGACCCGGGTCACGCAACCGTCTGATTGGCAGAAACGCCATCGCGCTTTCTCGGAGGCGCAGGAAGCGTTGCTGGATCCGTCGGCGAAGCCCGCCTGATGACGTCGGCAGCTGATACACCGCACGAGGGGTTTGTGGTCCGGCCCGTCGAACGCTGGCGGCATGGCCATGTCACCCGCGAGGACGACTGCATCGCCGAGGAAGTGCCGGTAGCCATGGTCTACAACGGCGCCACCTTCGCCGTGATGATGGCCACGCCGCACGACCTGGACGACTTCGCCCTGGGCTTCTCGCTCAGCGAGAGCCTGATCGACGATCCGTCGCAGCTGCTCCAACTGGACCAGCATGCGCTGCTCGAGGGGATCGAACTGGCGATGCGGGTTTCCGAGGACGCTCCCGGCGCGCACATCGGCCGCGAGCGCGAACGCCTGCTGCCCGGGCGTAGCGGCTGCGGTATCTGCGGCACGCGTGAATTGGAACAGGCGATCCGGCAACACCCGCCGGTGGGCGCCGGCCGCACGCTCACACGCGACGCTCTGGAGCGCGCGCAACGGGAACTGCATGCACGGCAACCGATGAACGAGGCCACCGGTGCGGTGCATGCCGCTGCCTGGGCTACGCGCGACGGCGAGATCGCCCTCGTACGCGAGGACGTCGGGCGCCACAACGCGCTGGACAAGTTGATTGGCGCCATGCGTCGCGCCGGCATCGACCCGGAGAATGGCCTGGCGCTGGTGACCAGCCGTGCCAGCTACGAAATGGTCACCAAGGCGACCAGCGCCGGCATCACCGTGCTGGCCGCCATTTCAGCGCCAACCGCCCTGGCAATCGAGCTGGCGCGCAGTGCCGGCATCACCCTGGTGGGCTTTACGCGCCCCGGCAGCCACAACGTCTACGCCCATCCCGATCGGCTGCTCCCTGTCGCCGGGCAGGAGTTGTCATGAACATCGAACGGCTCGTCACGATGGCCAACGACATCGCGACCTTCTTCGAGGTCGAGCCAGATCACGAGCTGGCGGTGACCAGCGTGCGCGACCACCTCAAGCGATTTTGGGACCCGGTCATGCGCCGGCAATTAAAAGCTCACCTTGGCGACGGCGGTGAAGGCCTGCTGCCGCTCGCCAAGGAAGCCGTGGCCGCCCTGGACGTGCCGCCGCCAGACGCTGGCTGATCAGGGCTTGTCCGTCGTCGAGCCGTCGACGATCTCGATGCCGGCCACGTTACGAACCCAGCGCGCGGGTCGCTGATCGCCGCCAACCACCAGCCGAAAAGGTCCGTCTTCGGCCAGCGGTTTGCCGTCCCGCTGGTCCGCGAGGATCACTTGCGTATTCCCCAGCGACGGGTCGAGGTCGGCCATGCCAAACACGACCTGATAATGATCGGTCGCAGTCACCCGCACGAAGTGCGCCAGCGCCTTGCCCCGCAGGGGCTTGTCGAGCGGCGCGCCTGCGCGCAGCAGGATCTCCCGCAGCGGCACGCCGCGCCAATCGCTGGATGGCTCATCGTGCGACGCCGCCCGGATACTGATATGCGGCATGGCGGCGAGCGCGGATGCATCGAGCGTCAGCGCCGCTTTACCCGGCAGCAACAGGCTGACCGCCTGCCCGCGCGCGGCCGGTGTGGATAGCTCCGCTGCACCCACAGCAAACGCGAGCAAACAACCCATCGCCAGACACGCACTTCGAAACGACGCCACCGCCTTGCTCGCCATCAGTCATCCTCGCAGGAAAGAGTTCACTTGACCTTCACACGCAGGAGGGAGGTCCCTGCAGGCGTTCGCCGCACTCTATATCGAACCTGCGGCGCCCGGGTCGGTGGCTTCCATCGAATGCGTCAAAACGTCCGCGAAAGCAGGGCGGCGGCGATGTAGACTCACCAGACGGTTCCAGTCGCGTCTTCTCTGCCTCGCCGAGGTCCAGATGGAAGCGTCACCCGAGACGATTACAAAACAGCAGGAGCGGACCGTCTTCCTCTTCCTGACCGTGGCTTTGTTTCCGGCCCTGGCGGTGGCAATCGTCGTTTCCTATGGGTTCGCGGTCTGGATCTGGCAGATGTTCAACGGCCCGCCGGGGACTTGAGCATGTTCGCAGACGCCTCTTCCCACGCACGCCTCCTCGCGACACTGGTTGCACCGAAAGTGCGTGCGAACGCAACGCCTTGCCGAGCCCAAGCAGGTGTCGCGTCATGAACGACGAACAGCACATCTCCAGCCTCGTGCTAATGCATCGTCATGAAGCCATGCCGGCCATCAAGGCGCTGGTGGAGGCCCATGCCGCGCTTGAAATTGCCGCGCATGGCGATTGCCGCTGCGTCGTGCTCTGCGAAACCGGCGATCAACGCTCGCTGATGGACTGCATCGACGCGCTGCAGGCCTTGCCCGGCGTACTGAACGTGTCACTGATCTATCACCATGTGGAATCGCTTAGCGAGCTTGACCAGCCGATGGAGCCTGGCTTGTCGAGTTGAGGAGTTGACGCATGAGCATGACGCGACGGGAATTCATTCGTAACACTGCCGTGACCATAGCGGCCAATGTGGCGGGACTGGCACTGCCGGCCGCAGCGACCAATGTGCTGCTTGAGGGAGACCTGACCCAGCTGAAATGGAGCAAGGCGCCGTGTCGCTTCTGCGGTACCGGCTGTGGCGTCAATGTAGCCGTGAAGAAGGGTCGCGTCGTGGCCACCCACGGCGATGAGCTGGCCGAAGTCAATCGCGGGATCAACTGCGTCAAGGGCTATTTCCTGTCCAAGATCATGTACGGTGCGGATCGCCTGACCCAGCCCCTGCTGCGTAAGAAAGATGGTGCCTACGCGAAGGACGGTGACTTCACGCCGGTGTCGTGGGACGAAGCTTTCGATGTGATGGCTGCGCAATTCAAGCGCGTGCTGAAGGAAAAGGGGCCCGAAGCGATCGGCATGTTCGGCTCCGGTCAATGGACGATCTGGGAAGGCTACGCCGCCAACAAGCTGTTCAAGGCCGGATTCCGCAGTAACAACCTCGATCCGAATGCGCGCCACTGCATGGCGTCGGCGGTGATGGGCTTCATGCGCACGTTCGGCATGGACGAACCCATGGGCTGCTACGACGACATCGAGGCGGCTGACGCGTTCGTGCTGTGGGGCTCCAACATGGCGGAGATGCATCCGATCCTCTGGACGCGCGTCACCGATCGCCGGTTGTCCAACCCCCACGTCAAGGTGGCGGTGCTGTCCACCTTCGAGCATCGCAGCTTCGAACTGGCCGACCTGCCGATCGTGTTCGCGCCGCAGACGGACCTGGTCATCCTCAATTACATCGCCAATCACATCATCAAGACGGGCCGCGTCAACAAGGACTTCGTCAACCAGCACACCAGCTTCAAGCGCGGCAATACCGATATCGGCTATGGCCTGCGCGCCGACAATCCGCTCGAGTTGAAAGCCAAGAACGCCAAGGACCCCGGTGGCAGCGAAGTCATCGATTTCGATCAGTTCGCCGCCTTCGTCGCGCCTTACACCATCGAAAAGGCGGTGGAGATGACGGGCGTGGAACGTGGCTGGCTGGAAAAGCTGGCCGACCTCTATGCCGATCCCACGATCAAGGTGACGTCGTTCTGGACCATGGGCTTCAACCAGCACACGCGCGGCGTGTGGGCCAACAACATGGTCTACAACCTACACCTGCTTACCGGCAAGATCGCCACACCCGGCAATAGCCCGTTCTCGCTGACCGGACAACCTTCCGCCTGCGGCACCGCGCGTGAAGTGGGCACCTTCAGCCATCGCTTGCCGGCCGATATGGTGGTGACCAATCCGGAACACCGCAAACACGCGGAAGAGATCTGGAATATCCCGCACGGCATCATCCAGCCCAAGCCCGGCTTCCACGCCGTGGAGCAGAACCGCAAGCTGAGGGACGGCGTGCTCAATGCCTACTGGGTGCAGGTCAACAACAATATGCAGGCCGGTGCGAACCTGATGCAGGAGACGTATCCGGGTTATCGCGATCCAAGAAACTTCATCGTCGTCTCCGACGCCTACCCCACCGTCACCGCGCAGGCGGCCGACCTGATCCTGCCCGCCGCGATGTGGGTGGAGAAGGAAGGCGCCTACGGCAACGCCGAACGGCGCACCCAGTTCTGGCACCAGTTGGTCCAGGCACCGGGTGGCGCGCGATCGGATCTTTGGCAGCTGATGGAGTTTTCCAAGCGCTTTACCACCGACGAATGCTGGCCCGCGGAAACGCTCGCCGCCAACCCTCAGTTCAGGGGCAAGACCTTGTTCGACGTGCTGTATCGGAACGGCAAGGTGGATCGCTTCCCGGTGTCGCAGATCGAGGAGGGCTACCAGAACGACGAGTCCGCTGCGTTCGGCTTCTACGTGCAGAAGGGCCTGTTCGAGGAATACGCCGAGTTCGGCCGTGGCCACGGGCACGACCTCGCCTATTTCGACGAGTATCACAAAGCCCGCGGCATACGCTGGCCCGTGGTCGAAGGCAAGGAGACGCGCTGGCGCTATCGCGAAGGCAGCGACCCTTACGTGAAGGCAGGAACCGGGTTCCAGTTCTACGGCAACCCTGACGGGCGTGCGGTGATCTGGGCGCTGCCCTATGAGCCGCCCGCCGAGATGCCCGATGCCGAATACGACCTGTGGTTGTCGACCGGCCGCGTGCTCGAGCATTGGCACTCGGGCTCCATGACCATGCGCGTACCCGAGCTGTACCGGAGTTTCCCTCAGGCGGTCGTCTTCATGAATCCGGACGACGCCAAGTCCCGCGGATTCAAGCGCGGTGACGAGGTGAAGGTGGTCTCCCGTCGCGGCGAAATGCGTTCGCGCATCGAGACCCGCGGCCGCAACCGCATGCCGCGCGGCATGGTGTTCGTCCCCTGGTTCGACGCAGGACAGCTGATCAACAAGGTCACGCTGGACGCGACCGACCCGATCTCCAAGCAGACCGACTACAAGAAGTGCGCCGTCAAGGTATTGGCGGTCTAGGAGGGCACGCACATGCGCGACAAGCCTCTCATGGTCATTGGCGGTGTGGTCGTCGTGGTGGTGGCCGCCGTCGCCTTTATCGCGGGTGAAAAGATGGGACATGGGGCCGGATCGCATGCCATGGTCGGCATGCCGGCATCGGCGCCGCGTCCCACGCCGGCTGAAGCACCCCCGCCGGGCCAACAGATCGACGCGCTACGCCGAGGCATACCGATCAGCGAGGAAGGTCCCCCGCCGCCGATGGCGCGGGTCGAAAATACGGACATCCGGCGCAACCGCGCCTATCCCATGCAGCCACCGACCATTCCGCACTCGATCGACAACTATCAGATCGACAAGAATTCGAATCGCTGCCTCCTCTGTCACTCGCGCGCCAATGCCGACAAATTTCAGGCGCCGCCGGTAAGCGTCACCCACTATATGGATCGCAACGACCAGTTCCTCGCGACCATCTCGCCGCGTCGCTACTTCTGCAACCAGTGCCACGTCGTGCAGACGGACGCCAAGCCCTTGGTCGCCAACACGTTCAAGGACATCGACACCGTGCTCTCCGAACAAAAAAAGGAGAACTGACCATGTGGTCACGGGTCAAGCCATGGGTGGCGACGTTCTGGCGCATCCTGCGCAAACCCAGCGTGCACTACAGCCTTGGCTTTCTCACCCTCGGTGGATTCATCGCGGGCGTGGTTTTTTGGGGAGCATTCAACACCGCGCTCGAAGCAACCAACACCGAGGCCTTCTGCACCGGATGCCACGAGATGCGCGACAACGTGTTCGAGGAACTGAAGACCACGATCCACTACAGCAATCGTTCCGGTGTGCGCGCCACCTGCCCTGATTGCCACGTGCCGCATAACTGGACCGACAAGATCGCGCGCAAGATGCAGGCTTCCAAAGAAGTCTGGGCGAAGGTGTTTGGCACGGTGAACACACGCGAGAAATTCCTCGACCACCGCATTGTGCTCGCCGAGCACGAATGGGCACGCCTGAAGGCAAATGACTCGCTGGAATGTCGAAACTGCCATAACTACGCGTCCATGGATCTGACGCGGCAGTCGACGCGAGCCGCGCAGATACACAAGCGCTGGCTGATGTCGGGCGAGAAAACCTGCATCGATTGCCATAAGGGCATAGCGCATCATCTGCCCGATATGACGGGGATACCGCAGGGTTGAAGTGCGCCCTGCTGGAGCCACGCGGGCTCTCGGATGCCACCTTGACTATGGGAATTTCGGACAGCTCGTCATTCCCGCGGTTCTCAACAGCCGAAGGGCTGGTCAAGCGGGAATGACGGGAAATGGGGCGGATTTTTAAGATACCCCCAAGGTTGTATCAGCCGTGTTACAGAGCGCGCTGTCGCGACGAGTTATTCAGCCCTTAACTTGAATAAAAAAGTCGCCCGATAACGCGACTGATTCAATCTTGAAACATATAGACATCCAAGGCCATCGTCATGGAAATATTCCCAATTGACGGGTCAAATGGCAGCGCGTAGCGTGAAAATCACCAGCTCAATCACCCCGATCGAGGAGATAACCCGTGAAGCGTATCACCATGCTTTTCATGTCGCTGCTGATTTTCGCTGCCGTGGGATCGGCCTATGCGCAGGATGCGAAGGCCTATAAAGAAGGCCACGTAACACGAGTCAACTTCGTCAAAGTCAAACCCGGGCAATTCAATAACTACATGAAATACCTTGACGGACCTTATAAGGCGCAAATGGAAGCGCTTAAGAAGGCCGGACTGATCACCAATTACGCTATTTACAGCGAGGAAGCGCGATCGCCACAGGACGCCGATCTGGTTTTGACGATCACCTACCCGAACATGGCGGCGCTCGACCGCACCGATGAGGCCGACGCCATCGCCACCAAGACGCTAGGCCCCATGGACCAACGGGATAAAGCCAGCATGGACCGCGAGTCGTTGCGTGAGCTTCAGGGCAGCCTGCTGACGCGGGAGTTGATCCTCAAATAATCGCGCAGGTTGATGATGTCGCCAGGTCGACACCATCGCCCGGCTTCATCACGCCCCGGGACGGCCCTCGCCAAGCGAGGGCCTTCTGAGCATCTCAACGATTGCTGCCGATCGACCTCAGCGAAGCGGAAACGAAGCGCCCACCGTTGAGCACGCTCTGCACCGCGTCGACCAATTCCTCGCCTGCAGAGGCCTTGAGCACGTAACCCCGGCCGATATCGAGCGCCTTGCGCACCAGAGCCGGGTCGTCGTGGACGGTCACGAAGACCACGGCGAGAGCTGGGCGCTCGCTGATCAACTCCCGCGCCGCCTGCATGCCATCCATGCCCGGCATGCTGATATCGGTGACCACCACATCCGGATGCAATCGCAGCACCGCCTTGACCAACGCCTCGCCATGTCCGACCACGGCGAGCACGTCGAACTCCTCCGCAAGTAGATGGCACATCTGCTCGGCGATGGGAGGGTTGTCTTCCGCCAGGATGATCGTGGCTCGACTCATGCCGCTGCTCACGCTAGCTGTCGCAATAACGTGAGCATCAGCGAGTTCTTGCCAAATTCCTAGCGAAAATGAACCGAGTTCCGACTAAGTAGAATTACGCCGCTTAAGTAAGTAGCCGCATGAGACGGCTGCTCCGACCATGCCGAAGGGCGTCTCAGAGCAGAAGACCCAGCTCTTCCGAGCGCCTCACCAGTTCCATCGTGGAATGGACGCCGAGTATCTGCATCATCACGTACTTGTGTGCCTCAACCGTGCGCACGGACAGCTTCAGCTCATCTGCAATCTGCTTGGAGCGCATGCCGCAACCCACCAGCCGCAGGACTTCGCGCTGCTTGGCCGTGAACTGTTGCAGGTCCTGGATGCGGCTACTGATGAAATGCGCCCCCAACGAAGGCGTTACATAGGTTCCACCGGCAAGCACCTGGTGGGCCGCCGTAAGCAGGTCCTCGCCGGCTGCATTCTTCAGCACATAAGCACTGGCGCCTGCCCGCATCGCCGATGCTGCAAGCGCGGGTTCCGCATGCATGGTTAGGAAAACGAATACGGTCCGGTCGCCCTGCTCTCGAAGTCGCTTCAGCACATCAAGGCCATTGGTGCCGGGCATGTTGATATCGGTCACCACCAGGTCGGGCCTCAATCGACATACCGCCTCGAATAGCGCATTGCCGTCGGACTCGATCTCCAACAGCTCGAAATCATCACCGAGAATGCGTTGAATGCCCTCGGCGACCATGCGGTGGTCATCCGCAATGATCAGCCTGGGACGGACGCCTCTGGGTGCCGTAGCGGAATACGAATGCATAACTGCGTCCCTTTCCCTAGTGTCGACATCAAATGAAGCTCGCCATCCAGCGACCTCACTCGCTCGTCCATGCTCAAGAGGCCAAGCCCCTTGGCCATTTCTCCATGCTCATCCCCGGACAATTCAAAGCCACTGCCATCATCCATGACGTCCAGCTCCACATGCGTAACGTTCATGTCCACGGCAACACTGATGCGCTGAGCGTGAGCGTGACGTATCGCATTGCTCAACGCCTCTTGCGTCACCCGATACAGGCACAAAGCCACGTCCTGCGAAAGTTGACCGACATGCGGGGAAACCCGCAGGTCGACTCTCGGCCCATTGCGCTGACGCTGCGCATGGCATAGTTCGGCAAGCGCGGCCGTCAAGCCCGTATGACTAAGCATGCTGGGATGAAGGTCGTGTGAAAGATGCCGCACATCGTCGGACAGTGCGATCAGCTCATGCTGCAGGTGGCTGATGTCCTCCTGGCTGTCCTTGTCAACCTTGCGCCGGATCGCACTCAGCTGGATTGACGCCAGGGCGAGCCGCTGGTTGATGTCGTCGTGCAAATCGCGTGCAATACGCGCCCGTTCCTGTTCCTGAGCAACGATCAATCGGCCAGCCAGCTCGCGTATCTGGCCGCTACTGTCGAGCAATGCACGTTGCGTCATGCGTCGTTGCTCGACCAAGGCGGCGAGAAACAGACCGGCAAGCGACATGCCCAGGGTCCACAACTGCACGCTCAACGTCGTCGTCGCCATATCCGCCCCCAGAAACGGCCCGCGCCCCTCCAGGCTGATCTGCATGGCGACCACGCCGAACAGCAAAATGGCCACGCTGGTTCCGGGTATCTGCGTACGCAAGGCCGCGAATATCACCATGGTCAGCGGCAGCAGAAGGAGCAGCGGCCGCACCAGGGGGGCGTGTCCAAAATATCGCCATGCCAGCCACAGCAGCGCGAGCGCGCCGATCGCCGCCAACGTGACCAACCACCCCGGCGCCCGCTCGTTGCGGATGATGGATTTTGGATCCACCACACTGATCAAAGCAGGTACCAGCAGGATGTATCCCAGCGCGCTGGCCAGCGCCAGATGCATCCAGCTGTGGAGCGGGCTCGCTTCGACGGGAATCAGGTACCGCTCCAATCCCACGATGATGAGGGCGGAGAAGAACGGTAACGCAAACCCGCCTATCGCGAAGAACGCCGCAAGCCGTCCGAAGTCGTCGATGCGGCGCCCTGGGCACACCCTTCGCAGCGCCCAGGCCGCGGCCAGGATCAAGCCGACCAGCGGCAAGGTCACTACGGCAAGGTTGCTCAGCGAGCGGGGAAATGCCACCGACGATGCCAGCAGCCCGGCGACCCAACCCGCGACGCAAGCAGGCCAGTTCCTCCCCTCCTGGACTAACAGCGCGGCAAGCAACACGCCTCCGGTAAACCACACCATCGGCGCATCGCTTTGTTGGCTCCATAGAACCGCGGAAATCAGCTGCGCCCCGAGGCTCCCCGCGAACAGAAGAGCCGCTTTCGTGAATTGGGGAGGAACTCCATTTGCATTGCTGCGTAGCATGCGCCCCCAATCACCACGTCACCACGTTGTGGCGCTTAGCCAGATCTCCCCTCTACGCCTTCATAGAACCTGGTACGTGAAGAGGCGATGATGTGCGCACTCGACGGCGGGCGAAGAATTCAAAAATAGATGCTTTCTTTCATGTAGTTACAGGACATTCATGAATCCATCAAACGAGTCGCCGATACGTAGAATTACTGGCAAATCGGCGGTATTTCATCCATGTGCCGCCAAACGCCATGGCGGCCGCGACGCCATTTCGCCAGCCGCGAGAAATCCCGCGAGACGTCTCATGCAGCACACGTGCGGCGGATTCCTGCTGAAAGCCTCTAAGTAGAAATACGCAGAAATCGACCGTGCTTCTTCGCTGCCAAAAGCGCGCCATTGCGGCCAGACTTGCGGTCGCAGCGTACGCCGAGCCCAACCTGTTCGCCCGACCGTCAACCATGCCGGAAAGTGGTGCTGATGCGCATACGATCATTCCTGCCATGGATCGTCGCATGGGTTGCGATCGGGTCGTCGAATGGCCGCGCAGAGTCGCCGCCCGCGCGACCACCGCCAGAACCCGGCTGCATCGGCCTGGTGCTCGGTGGCGGTGGCGCGCGCGGCGCCGCCCATATCGGTGTACTGCAAGTGCTCGAACGCGAGCACATACCGATTTGCCGCGTCTCGGGTACCAGTATGGGCGCCATCGTGGGTGGGCTCTACGCCGCCGGCTACTCCCCGGATGAAATGGCTCATATCGTCACCACGCTGGATTGGCGGGACATGTTCTCCGACGACCCGGCGCGGGTGGACATGCCGATGCGTCGCAAGGATGCGGACTATCGCTACCTGCTGAACTTCGAAGTGGGTTATCGCAATGGACGGATCATCACGCCCGCGGGCTTCGTCCAGGGGCAGAAACTGCTGCTCCTGCTACGCCGCCTGCTCATCTCCACCTGGGATGTCCACGATTTCGACCAACTGGCCATTCCCTTCCGCGCCGTAGCCACCGACATCGTCGCCGGCAAGCCGGTGGTGTTCGGCAGCGGCGAACTTCCGCTGGCCATTCGTTCCAGCATGTCGGTACCCGGGGCGTTCGCACCAGTCAATGTGAACGGCCAGCTGTTGGTGGATGGTGGCGTGATGGATAACATCCCCATCGACGTGATTCGCCAGATGGGCGCACACCGGCTGATCGTGGTGGACGTGGGCTCGCCGCTCGCCAAGGAAGACCAGCTCACCAACCCCGTGGCCTTGCTCAGCCAGATGGTGAGCGCGCTGATGGATGAGAAAACCCAGCGCCAACTGGCCACGCTGGCGTCGGACGACATCCTCATCCGCCCCGCCCTGGGCGATATCACCGCGGCGCAGTTCAATCGTGGCGCCGAGGCTATCGCCATAGGCAAGGCAGCCGCGGAAGCTGCCTTGCCGCAACTGCGCGCACTGTCAGCCTCGCCGGCGGAGTGGCAGGCATTCGAGGCGCGTCATCGCCTGCGCGACTTCGATCCGGCCTTGATCGCGTTTCTTAAGGTCGATGGCACGAATACGCAAACAGCGCCGTTTATCAAGAACAGCATGGCCTCCGAGGTGGGCAAGCCGTATGACCCCGACCGGCTGGAGAACCAGATCGGCTCCGTCTACGGACGGGGAAACTACCAGCAGATCGACTATCGATTGCAGCAGCAAGACGGTCAACGCGGCCTGCTGATCATTCCCGCGGATAAACCGTGGGGCCCCGTCTACGGAAGAATAGGGCTGCAGCTCGACAACAACTTCAACGGCAACAGCCAGTACCTGCTCTCCGGGGAAATCAACGCCACCAACGTCAATCGCTACGGGGCCGAATGGCGCAGCACTCTATGGGGCGGGCGTATCGGCGGCATCGCCTCCGAGTTCTTCCAACCCTTGGGCCAGAACGCCACCACGTACGTGCAACCTTCAGTCCTGTTCCGCAAAGAGGATCTACCTATCTTTGACAGCAGCGGTAACCGTCAGTTGGCGGACTATCGTATTAGGCGTAGCAAAGTGGGGTTGGAAGCCGGCTGGTCACCCGTCTCCTACTGGCGGTTGCTGGCCCAGTTCAACCGCGGACACGATGCCGCGAGTCTGGTTGTCGGCAGCCCCACCGACTTTCCCAATCAGACGTCCAATTACTCGATGTTCAAGGTGGGGGTGGACTGGGACAGCCTGGACAGCGCGCAATTCCCGACCGAGGGCGCGCACGTCCAATTGGGCTACGAGATGTATCGGACCGTCCTGGGTGGCCAGGTCAACGGCGACGTCGCGCGCCTGACCGCCGATTGGGTGCCCCGCTTCTGGGCGCCGGACAGTCGCTATCACCTGCTGCTCGGCATGCGCCTGTCCAGTGCAATCGACAACACCAACTTCTTCGAGACGCAGGATTTCCTGGGCGGTTTCCTCAATCTCTCCGGCTATCCCGAGCGCGCGCTCTACGGAAACCAGGCAGCCTTGTTGCGCGCCGTCATCTACCGCCGCACCGGGCGGATGGATGCTATTTTCTCGACGCCGTTCTATATCGGCGGCAGCCTCGAGGCCGGCAATACCTGGCATAACAGGAACGACGTGCGGCTGGACTCGCTGATCTACGCCGGCAGCATCTTCGCAGGCCTGCAATCGCCCCTGGGCCCGGTGTTTCTCGGCTACGGCTATGCCGATGGCGGGCACAGCGCGATCTATCTCACGTTCGGCTCCCTGCTGCGCCCCCGCCCCTGAGCCTGCCCCGGGGGCTTCCGTAGTTTTACTGGAAAAGTCCCAGTGGAAATTCGCTTACCAGGCGGGCGCGATCGGGCCAATCTTGCGCTGGGTGACCGCGACCAGCGACGAGGGATCACTTCATGCCAAGACGACGTTTGACCGCCATGCTGGTTGCCGAGTCGCTCGCCGCCGCCGGCCTGTCGCTGGCGACCGAACACGCGACATGAGCATCTCGCGCTAGGCCATGCATAGCTCTCGCCGACAGCACGGTCGATACGGACGCAAGCCGCGGCTGCTGCTGGCCGACGACCACCGCTGCATTGCAGAGGGACTCGCCGGCCTGCTCGCACCCATCACCGACTCCGTGGCGATCGTGCATGACGGCGAGTCGCTGGTGGACAGCGTGCTGGACGGAAGCATCGACATGGTCGTCTCCGAGATCGGCCTGCCCGTGCTTGGTGGCATACAGGCCCTGGGCAAGCTGCGTACACAAGGTTGTCACGTCCCCTTTATTGTACTTACGGCGCACGATGAGCCATTGATCGTCCGCCAGGCGCTGGAGACGGGCGCCAATGGCTATGTGCTCAAGCAATCGGCCAGTGCGGAGCTGTATGCGGCGATCGCGGCTGTCGCGAGCGGCGAGCACTACATCAGTCCGAGCCTGATGGCATCTCTGCTGCAGGAACCGGTGATGTCCCGCACGCTCACCCATCGGCAACGACAAGTGATCGATCGCATGGCAGGAGGACGACGGACTACCGAGATCGCTGCGGAGCTTGGCATTTCCGTTCGCACGGTCGAAAGCCATCGGCAGGCCCTGCTCGGCCTGCTTGGCGTGCATAGCAGCGTGGCGCTGATCCGCGAAGCGGAACGCCTCGGCCTGATTGCCCCCGGTTCATCAGACGAAAGCAACCCAGCGCCTTTCGCGACGGACCTACTGGATGAGTAGCTAGCGTTTTTTCGCCTTTGCCTATCGCACGACAAAGCCGCCAACGGATGGCAGACCCGTTGTCTCTTGCGAGTTCACATGATGAAAACCAGAGGATCACGGCCATGAAACTGTTACGCGTCGCTGCATTGGGCCTGCTCATTGCGCTGGCCGGGTGCTCAACGTTACGAATCACCAACGAATGGCGGGACCCCGGTTGGCCCGGTCCACCCGCCACCCATATCGCCGTCATCGGCATTTCCAATAGCGATAGCACGCGCCGGGTGTTCGAGGACACCTTCGTGCAGGAGCTGCAGACCGCCGGCGTCACCGCGACGGCCAGCTATACGCAGATTGGACCCAACGATACGTCCGTCAATGTCGAGAATCTGATCAAGTCCTCGGGGGCCGATGCCATCCTGGTCACCCGCGTGCAAAGCGTGGAGCAACGGATCAACGTCAGTCCGGGTGCGCCGGGACGTGCCTGGGGCAGCCCCTGGGGCGGTCCAGGCTGGGGTGGTCCTGGCTGGCGGGGCCCGCCCGGCCGCCGTGGCTTCTATGGCTGGTATGGCAACGCCTGGCAACAGGCGCCGGTGGTCACCGTCACGGAACAAGTCACGCTTGAAACCAGCATCTGGGATGCACGCACCGAGACCGTGGTGTGGGTGGTCTCGACCCAGGGCGTTGCCAGCAACAACGTCCCGCGGATGACCCGCAACCTCGCCAGCACCCTCATCCCGCGGCTCAGGCAGAACGGCATCATCCACTGATGGCGACATCGTGCGGACGCGCCCGCCCGTCCCGGATCGGACCATGGTCATACAGAAGCCATGGCGGGCGCATCCACTAGCCATCATGGCTGCTCCGGCGGCAGCGCCATCAGCGCCGGGGGGGCAAGACCGTTACCGCGTCCATGCGCAGTCGGCAGCAGAGCGGTCAAGCAAGTGGCTGCACGGATCGGCGAGTTGCCGATGAGCTTTACCGACAGCGTGGGCTACTGACTGACCTCCAACAGCGCCGGACCACATGGATGTGCTTACCGCTTCCTCATCACCGCGCTGTTCCCGCATGCGCACAGGAGCCAGACCATGCTTACTTCTCTGAAACTCCTCACCGCACTGTTCGCCTGCGGCACCAGCGTGGCTATAAGCGCCCAGCAGCTCCCGGCAGCCTACCCCGCCCAAGGCCAGAATGCCGAGCAGCAGGCTGCCGATAAAAATGCCTGCGCTTCATGGGCGCAAAGCAATGCCGCCACCCAGCCGGCACCACCACCGCAGACCGGACCTGCGGTAGGTGGTGGCCAGCGCGTCGCCGGCGCCGCCCGCGGTGCCGCCGCTGGCGCCGTCATTGGCGGTGCCGCCAACGGCGATGCCGGACATGGCGCGGGTGTGGGTGCAGCGGCAGGCGTCGTCGCCGGCGGCGCGCGTGCACGACAGCAGCGCCGTGCCGACAACGCAGCCTCGGCGAACACGCAAGCGCAGAACTCGGCAGCCTACGGCCAAGCGTTTGGCGCCTGCATGAAGGGCAAGGGCTATACCGTCAATTGAAGGCTCTCTCTGCATGCGTGCAAGGCTGTCCTTGCCTGCAAGCGCCAGATTCAGCTCCTCGACAAGGTCAGGCACGATGAGGGGTAGCTTCTATCCACTCAAGCCACCCCGTCCGCGCGCCGGCTCGCATCGTCACTTCTCGTCGTCCTTGACCTCTTCCCAGCTGCTGTCCGGATCGAAGCGCTTGATGGTCTGGACCAGTTTGTCGGTGTCCTTGCCGAGATCCTTTTCGAAGGTCTCGCCATCGTGGCTGACCATGAAGGTCATCACACCGGTTTCGCCGTACTTGATCGGCCACGCCACCAGGGCGAAACCACTCGTCATGCGGCCACCCACCATGTAGTTGTAGGCACCACCCGGCGCTGAAGGACCCTGCGCCGAGAGGATGCGATAGCGATACCCGTGATAGCCCTGCCCTGGCGTGACTTCAGCGAACAGCGGACCCAGCGGGCTTTCAGGTTCGTCGCCGCTGACGGGCCAATACAAGCCATCGTGCTTGCCTTGCGTGCTCATGAACTTCTGCGCGTACTGCAGTACGCCATCGCCCATGCGATCCTTCGATGCGTAGTCGCGTTGCGCGTCGTAGTACGCAAGCATCGCCTTCTCTGTCGCCAGCTCATTGGCGCCGATATGCCGCGTGCGGATCTCGCCCTGCGCCGTCTTGACGTCGAAGTGCCAACCAGACTGCCCCTGCACGAGAGGAATCGGCAAGGTCCAATCGTCCTTGCCCACAGCGAGATGTCCGCTTTTGGCATCACCGTCGATGCGATGGGCTGCATCGTATCGGGCAAGAAATTCATCCACGTCGGAACGATCAATACCTTCCGTCGGGATGTAATCCTTCCAGTTAGCGCCGAGCACCTTGGCCAGCGCGACCTTGTCGTTATTGCGCAAGGCGTCCACGAAGGCCTTCGCCGCGGCATCGGCGCTGGGATAGTTCGCCTCTTGCGCAAGAACGCCGGCTGAAAGCGAGCAGCCGACGGCCACCGCGAAGCAAAGGCAAAGGCCACGTCCGGATAGTGTCAGATTCATGGTCATGCTCCCAATCGCCTACGTCCGCCACCGCCACGGCTAGGTGCTGGACGGGACATTTGCCGCCCTCCGCCACCGCCGCGTGAACTACCCATGGAACGCTGGCTCGACTGGCCGCGATTCATTTGCGTGCGCGAGCTGCCTGGTGACTGCACACCACCGAACGCGTTGTCCCGCGCCTGCGACCTGCCACCACCACCACCATTGCGCTGGCCAAAATTGCCGCCCGCCCCACGGTCCCCGCCTCCCGCTCCGGCCATGCGATTGCCCCCTCCCGCATTGCGATCTCCTAACCCGCCTGCCCCTTGCCCACCCCGGTCAAAGCCACCGTTGCCAGCCATCCGATCACCGGGTGCTGCCCTGGCAGGTCCGGCTGCACCACCATTCGCCCCGCGCCGCGCGGACGGCGAGGAACCGTTGTTCGTCGTGCGATCAAAACTCTGCATCGCGCGCTGCCGGTCGCCGTTCGCTGCGCCATCGCGACCGCGGAATCCCTGGCGCTGATCCGCACCACCCACGCCCTGGCCGAAACGATCCCGGCTCCCCTGGTCCCGGTATGGCGTGCCGCGTCGATTGTCCGGATTATGGTTCCAACGGGTATTGCCACTACCGCTGATGCGATTGCTCGAGCGGTTGATGTTGTTGTAGCGATTGGTGTTGATGTTGACGTCACCCGTACCCCAGTTGGCGCCGCCCCATAGCGAATTGGTGATTGCGATGCCGGCACCAAACATCAGACCTGCCGCCAACGCGCCGCCGTAGGGGTAGTAAGCCGCCGGCGGTGGCCAGTAATAGGGCGGATAGCCTGGATACGCCCAACTGCCGTACACCACGGTGGGATTGTAAGAAGGCACGTAAACCACTTCAGGATTGGTCGGCTCGATCTGGATGATCGTGGTGCTCGGCGCGGCGGCCTCCGCCGGCGCCTGTTGCACCACCACTTTCTGCTGTTCGTTCGATTTCAGGTTGCCGGCCTGTTGCGCCTTCGCGCGCAAACGCTGCACCGAAGCCATCACCTTATCCGGCTCGGCCAGGAAGGCATCGCCGACGTTCTGTACCCAATCGGGACGATCCTTCATCTGTATCAGCACCTGGGGAAAGGCGACCAGTGACTGCACGCTGGGATCCCATGGCTTGTCCTCCACCTGCTTCACCGCCGCGTCGCCTTGCGCCTTTGGGTTGGCTGCCGACCAGGCTGCGGCCTCAGCCACGTCGCCGGGATAGGTTGTCGCCATCAGGATTTGCGACAACAAGGCGTCCGGATACAAGGCCACCGGTGCCAGCATCTGGTCGAGTTGCTCTGGCTTGAATACCTGCTGGCTACCTTGCGACGGATTGCCCGTCGGCTGGCTGCCTTGCTGGGGTGGTGGATTCTGGGCCACCGCCATTCCCGTCAAACAAACCAGAACCGCCAGCAGACTGGCCTGCACCCATCCATACCGAGTCGCCGTTTTCATTGCGTCGCTCCCGGGAATCTCGCGCACTTCCCAGCTTGCCACCAACACGGCAAGCAGCACAGCGCATTTATGCGGAGTCGGCACTAAGCAAAAGTACGTAGCGGGCAAAGCACTCACGAGTCGAGTGGGCGACTCCGTAACTTTACTTAGTCGCTGCTAGGTAGTAGTTCGCTGGGCAGCACCGGTAAGACGCCTCAATATGCAATTGGGTTCGACTTCAGGAAGCGCTGCCATGCAATCCCGTCCCCTCGCTCGTACCGGTTCGCGCATCGCCGCCCTCGCGCTGGCTCTCTTCATGGCAGGCATCGGCAGCGCCCAGGCAGATCAGCCGGATTTGTGGGATGGCAACTGGCACTTCAGCCTCACGCCCTATGTATGGTTACCCGGCATCCAGGCCAGCACGCGTTACCAGGTGCCTGGAACGGGGACCGTCCAGAACAACACGAATAAGGACATTTTCAGCTACCTCAGCGGCGCGTTCATGCTCGAGGGCGTGGCCCGCAAGGGTCACTGGGGCATTTACAGCGATGTCGACTGGGTCAATTTCAGCAATGAAGAGGGCCGTTTCAGGCGTATCGGCGGCGACCGCTTCGCTGGCAATGCGAATCTGGATACCAGTTGGGATCTCAAGGGTGGCGTGTTCAATGTGGCCGGCCTTTACTCGGCGGCGCATGGGCAGAATGGTTTTATCGACGTGCTGGTTGGCGTGCGTTATCTGTGGTTGAAGGGCAATGTCGATTGGGACTTCACCCTCACGGGTAATGCAGGACGAGTGAACCTGGCCGACAGCGGCCGCCTGCGTGGCCAGACCAACCTCACCGACGGCATCATCGGCGTACGTGGCATCTGGACACCGTTCGACAACAAGAGGGTCTTTTTCCCCTATTACGGCGATATTGGCAGCGGCGGATCGGAAACCACCTACCAGGCCAAGCTTGGCGTCGGCTATGCCTTTGACTGGGGCGCCATCGCGCTCGTCTATCGCGGCATCGAGTATCACAAGAGTGGTGGCGACAACTTCCTGCGCAAGGTCCGCCTGGGCGGCCCCTCACTCAGCGCCACGTTCCAGTTCTAAGCGCACGTTTCCGCCCGCCTTTGAAAAGCAACCCAAGCCGTGGGTGTCCACGAGGGCGAGAAAACCAGGTCCAACGAACGAGACCTGTTCGCTGAGCCCACGCACGTCATCGTGCTTCGCCGGATGGGCCTTCTGCGCCCTCAGGATCGCCCGATTGCGCTGCCTCGCAGCGTGATGCTCATTTGCATTGCATGGCTGCCGCTAGACTTATAGTGCGTGCTTCGATTTGGCCGCCAAAGCCTTAGAAATACAGCTCCTGCTGTTTGACTACAAGATCGCCATCATGCTTGCTCTCGCCACGCAGATTCCGTTCGCACCGACCTGGCTCAGCGTAGTTCCGGGCAAGACCATTCTTGATCATCTGGTGGGAACGTTTTTCTCGTCGATATCCATGATGGTTGGCTGCGCCATAGCCACTCGATACGGAGGCGCAACTACGGAGATGCTGCCAGCAAGCTCCATGTCGACCAACCCATGGTTGCCACGTTCACTGATCGCTCGACCGGATCAAGGCGAGCCCTGCTGGCGTAAGCTCAAGTGGCACGGCGCTTTCAGCGATCCGATCCGGCTTGCGCACGAGTCCCGCGCTGTGCAGACGCTCCAGGGACGCTTCTGAAACAAGGTCCGGCCTGCCGACGGCCACCCAGCCGAGGCATTCGAGATCTTTGGGGTCTAAGTTACTGCAGCTGATCATTGCGATTTATCCATAGCCGGTTAACGAGCGTCCCGAGCGAGGTTGAACTCTGGATCACGGGCGAACGATTTCGTCCCTATGCTGGATCGATCGGCTGAAATCGCCATCAAGGACGGATGTTCCCAGCTTGCCGAGCCCGCGCCCTGACTGCAAGGTCAGTCAGCAGCCACAGGCGAACAATCATTCCCGCTGCCGGATATCAGCTGTCCATAGGCCATGATCCAACCGCTGAACTCGGCGCCACCCATGGCGTCGACGACGTCGTCCTGCCCAGGATGGTCTGGAAAATCGCCTGAATCACGAGGATGCTAATGCATGCCTGTTGGTTAACCCCGTGACCGGTCCGGCTCCCACAGCGGCCCCGCTTCAAGCAGGACACAGCAAAGGCCACCTCGGTCATGCCAGACAAAGCGCCAGCCAGCGATTCCATCAATCGTCGATTCCGCCACATCGTCATCGTCATCTACGTTGTGGTGCTGTCGCTGGTGCTGATGCTGTTTGTCCAGCAATGGCTGGGCTACCGCGACGCGGCTCAGGCACGAACAGAGTTTGACGTGCTCCAGGCGGCGCTGCGCGCCATGGCCAGCATATCCGCAGAACGCCAACGCACCTTTACCGTTCTAGAGCAGCAAATTCCCACCACAAGCCAGCAGATCGCGACACTGGAAGCTACTCGCCGTGCCGTCGACGCGCGACTGGACGAACTAGGCGTGACACTACGCAATCCCGGTTGCGGTACCTGCGCGTCATTGATCACTCAATATGACCAAATGCGCACGAACCTGGCCGACGCGCGGCGTGAACTCGACGCGGTCGGTCGAGAGGACCCTGATGATCGCAGCGAAGCGAACATTTTGCGCGCGTTCGATCCCATGGTTGGCACGATACCGACGCTTTCTTCCATCGCCGATACGACTGCAACGGGCGTTATCCGGGAAAATGCGGATGTGCAGAGTTATTTGCTGACGGCGCGGCTGGCGGGGCTGCTGCGGGAGCATGCCGGGCTGCTCGGCTCGAAGTTCCTGCCGTCGCTGATTCACCGCCGGGCGCTCACTGAGGATGAGACCTTCGGTATCGCACAAACCTTAGGCAGGATCGATCAGCTACGGATGCTGATCGGACCGAGCATTCACGGTCTGCCCGCTCACCTGCAGGCGGATTTTTTCGACGTGTCCCAGCGCTACTTTGGCGAAGGACGCTCCTATATCGACGACTTACGCTCGTCGGCGATGCAACCGAGCGGTGCAGGCATCACGGCGATGCAATTCGTCGATCGCTACATTCCGCTGATGACATCTATCGATAGTTTCCGCGACGCATCCCTCGCACTTGCGGACAAGACTATCCGCGCCAGTCTACGCAGGCATATTGCGCTGCTCGTGGGCGCCGGTCTTCTCGCCTCGGCACTCACCGGCGTACTGTTGATCATGATGTGGCGGTTTCGCGAGAAGATCGTTCGCCCGTTCGTGGAGGCCAGGAGACTTATTCTCGCCATCGCTTCCGGCAATCTGGCCGTAGCCATTCCCGCGGCGGACTATAGCGGCGAGGTGAAGGATCTGTTTGGCGCACTGGACATCCTGAAACAGAACAGTGCGGAAAGGGTCCGGCTCGAAGGAGAGCGCAAGCGCCTGATCGGAGAGCTCCGGACCATGGCCGAAACCGATGCACTGACCGGCCTGTCGAATCGCAGGGCCTTTACCACCAAGGCCACGACGTTACTGCAGGACAAACGGCGCACTACGCCGTATGTGGCGCTGGTGATGTTCGATATCGACCATTTCAAGCGGATCAATGACACCTATGGCCACGAGACCGGCGACCGCGCCCTGGTGATGTTATCCGCGCTCTGCCGCGACACCTTGCGTGCGGACGACATCATCGCGCGCATCGGTGGCGAGGAATTTGCGATCCTGCTTTGCGTCGACCATATGGCGCAGGCTCGCGAACTGACCGAGCGGATGCGCAGCAGGCTTCATCAAGAACCCATTACCGCTGTCAGCGGCGCAGTGTTCCAGATGACAGTGAGCTTCGGCATCGCCATCGAGCTTCGAGCCAATGAACCCGATCTCGACGCCTTTCTCCGACGAGCCGACACGTTGCTATACCGTGCCAAGGAGAATGGCCGAGACCGCATCGAGGCCGACGACGAACCATGACGCTCCGCTGCCGTCGTCTGCCTCCGTAGGCGACCGATGGTCATTGATCCACGTCGCGACCGACATCGGCATGGAGCACGGCAGCCAGCAACGGCCATCGCTGCGCGGCCGCGCACCAGACGTCCCGCTCCTGGCTGTCGTAGTAACGGGATGGATCGACACCTTCGACGTAACGGGCATAGGTTTCAATGTCGTTTGGCATCAGCTTGAGGTGTTCGTCCTGCGACACGGCCATCACTTGCCCTCCATCCAGACCCCATCCGGCGTGTGGATCACATATCCATTGGGTGTGCTCAGGGTCACCGTGTTTTCGTTCTCGCCCACCATGCGCGTCTGCGGCAAGTCGGTGGCGTATTGCTGCAAGGGTGGCGCGTCCGCTCGGAACGGGCTATGGGCCACCAGGGCAGAGAGCAGCTGCGCCAGCGCGAGATAGCTGGTCGGCGTGTCGATGACCACGCCAGGTCCCTGTCGGTGCGCGGCCACCGGCAGGCCGATCAGCTTGACGCCGACCGGTACATGGATGATGCGAGGTGTCGGTATCTCACGCAGCCCGGAAATCTGCCCGGCATCACCGCGCAATGCCGCGCCGTGCTCAGGCACAAACACAACGACGGCCTTTCGACCGGAACGTGCAATAAGGTCGATCAGTCGATCGACATCACCCAACAGACTCTTCAGGCGCATCGGATAGGACTGCTGGCTGCTCAGATTGCTGTTGGGCAGACGGTTGCCGTCATGCAGGGTCACCGTGTTGTAGTACAGGGCGACCGGACCACCACCCTTGTCGATGCGACCCTGGTACCACTTGGCCAGGGCATCGAAATCGCCGACCAGCGGTGACCCATCGAACTCCCTCATGGCCACCGGCAGCCCTTCGGTCGATTGCGGTTGCAGGCCGGCGGGTCCGATCTCGCGCTCGACGATGCCGCGAAAGTCGTCAAAGTGGCCATCGTGATTCATCATGAACTGTACGTCGTAGCCGGCAGCTGCGAGATCGGCAAACACATGGCAATCCTGGGGTGCCGGGCTGTACAGATCCTGGTGCGCCTGCTGTCCGCAGGAGGCGCGCAGTACACGGATCGCGGCCGGGCCGCTGTAACTGGCCGCACTGCTGAAGTTCTTGAAGATGTAGTCGAAGCGGCTGAGCAACGGGTTGTCGCTCATGCTGACCACCTCGAGGTCATCCCAGGAAAGCGAGCAGATATGGATAACGATGATGTCGAACTGCGCGGCAGGATCGGCGTCCATCGGAAAGAAAGCGACGCGTCGATTCTTTTCGCTCTGGTGGAACGCAGCGAGCTGCTCGTCGTAACTACCGGTGCTGCCGTTGGCACCAGCGCCTGCCGCACTGGTGTTGGCGCCGGCGTTGTCTGCATAGCCGGAGGGTGTGGTCACTTTCGCAGCCAGCGCCTCGACGCCCTCCCACAGCGGGAACAAGACCAACGCGAGCAGCACGAAGGTGGTTACGCGCACCCAGCGGTTGACGACGGCATAGGCCGCCACCGCCACAAGGGGGACATAGACCATGGCCGGCGTGAAAATGCGTCGTGCCAGCTCCATCATGTAGGTCGGCGAGAACGCTGCGAGTGCCGGTATTTGCCGCAAAACGTAAGCGAACGGCGGCAGATCCGATTCGCGGTAGGCCAGTGCCGCGCCTGCCAGTACGGCAAGCACCAGCCGCAGCACGCGCAGCGAACGCTGTCGCAACGGAACGATCAATGCGAGCGCAAAGAGCAGATTGAGCCACCACAACGGCCTGAGTTTGCCGGCCGCTGCCAGGTAGATCTTGGCGATGAAGTAAAGATTCCAAAATCCCATGGGCGATCCCGTTATCGTGGCTGACGTGGTCGGCGCAGCACGGTGGCCTCGACGACATCCAGGCCGGCATCGAACAGCCGTAGCACGCCCTGATAACCCATCTCGACGACCTCAATGAAGCTGTGTAGCGGTGCATCGGCCACCAATTGTTCGTCCCAACGAACCCATGCATCGGCACGGCCAAAAGTGCACTGAATAAGTTGCAGCTCTTTTTCGTAAGACCAGTCCTCGAACTTGAGGCCAAGATGTATTTCGCTATGGCGTGCAACGATGGCGCGGAAGTAATACTCCATGGGGCCTCTCGACAAGGCCACGCCGACGCTGTCGCCGCGCTTCAGGTCCAGGGCCGCGGGTAACACGATGCCCAGACCACCGGTGGAGTAGTTTTCGGTGTGGCAGGCAATCGTCGTGCCGTTGGCGAGGATCACCGTGGCCGGCACACGCAGAGGAACATGGTGCGCCACGCGGACTTGCCGCGTTTCCTTGGCCACGCCGACGGCGGCACCGAGCATGGCCACGTTGAACAAACCCCACACTATGTTCATCAGTACCGTGGCGGGCTCGTCGCTCTGGATGGTGAAGATGCGTACCACGCCCGCCAACAGGCCCGCGAAGTTGATGGCAAGCAACCACACATAAGGCCTGGAGATGGCCCAGTCGAGGTATTCCTGCTCGATCAGCCCACCCTTGGCGGTGACGTTGAACTTGCCCTTCTTTGGGTTGAGGAAGGCGACGGTGGTTGGCAACACCGTATACCAGGCAAGCACCGACTCATATACCTCGGCCCAGAACGAATGGCGATACTGCCCCTGGATGCGCGAATTGGCCAACCCTGAAACGAACAGATAGGGCAACACATAGGCCATCACCGACACCCCGTCCGCATTGAACACGTGCAGACCAAAGAACAGGTACGCCAGCGGCATGATCAGGAAGATCAGGCGCGGAAAGCCGTAGAAGAAATGCAGCATGGCGTTGCTGTAGCAAATGCGTTGGAAGAAGCTCAGACCCTTGCCGGCCCAGGGGTTGTCCACGCGAAAGATCTGCGCCATGCCACGCGCCCAGCGGATACGCTGACCGACAAGTCCGGACAAGCTCTCCGTGGCCAATCCCGCCGCCTGTACGATGCCCAGGTAGGCGCTGCGATAGCCATGACGATGCATTTTCAACGAGGTGTGCGCATCCTCGGTCACCGTCTCCACGGCAACGCCGCCCACCTCTTCGAGCGCTGCGCGTTTGATCACCGCGCACGAGCCGCAAAAGAAGGTGGCGTTCCAGAAATCGTTGCCGTCCTGCACGAGCCCGTAGAACAGGCTCCCCTCGTTGGGAATGCGCAAGAAGGTGTCGTAGTTTCGCTCGAACGGATCGGGCGAGAAGAAATGGTGCGGCGTCTGCACCATCGAGCACTTCGGGTCGACCAGAAACTCACCCATGGTGGTCTGCAAAAACGACCGCGTCGGGATGTGGTCGCAATCGAAGATGGCGATGTAGTCGCCACTGGTCAGCCCCAGCGCATGATTGATGTTGCCGGCCTTCGCGAAGTGGTGCTCTTCGCGCGTGAGGTAGCTCACGCCGACATCGGCCGCGAAGCGCTGGAACTCCTCGCGACTGCCATCGTCCAGCAGGTAGACGCGCAACTTGTCGCGTGGCCAGTCCATGCTCTTGGCTGCCAGCACCGCCGGACTCACCACGGATAGCGGTTCGTTGTAGGTGGGAATATAGACGTCCACCGTCGGCCAGCTACCCACATTCTCGGGCAATGGCCTGGGCCGTCGATTCAGCGGCCAGGCCGTCTGGATATAACCGAAGATCAGCACGATCCAGGTGTAGATTTCTGCCGCGTACAGTACCGAGCCGACGATGGTTTCAGTCGCGGTGGAAAAACGCAGTGTTTCGGTGGATCGCCACCAGATGTAGCGCCCTGCCATCAGGATGGAAAGCGACACCATCAGCATGGTCGGCCAGCGCCCCGGAATGCGCCGGGCAACCACCATTACCACACAGACGAAGATGAAAAGCCGGAACTGGGCAGCCAGCGGCAAAGGCGTGGTCCAGAACGCCAGAGCCACGGCCAGCGCCATCAGCAGCAGCAACGTTTTGATGAAGGGCACGCGATCGAGCTTTGAGGACCATGGGTGGACACGCTCACTCACTTTTTGCCAAGGGACGCTTGGCAACCTGGCGGCTAGCGCACGCTCTGCACCAGCCACGACGTCAAGCACCGGCTTGAGACGATGACTGATCCGCCCCAGCAACATTGATCGGCGCTGCTCGCCACGGCGATGGCGCGTGCGATGCAAGTCGGCCGCGAGGTGGACGCGACGCCGCGGCGGCCGGAACAACAGGCGCTTGAGCCATACGCCAGCGCCCTCTCCCTCGCCCACGGCCAGTTCGTCGTGCAGGTGACGCGCCACCTCATCGCTCCAGTGCATGGCCCAGTCGCGTTGACCGGGTCGAGGCGGCCGGAACAACAGTCGCACCAGCCACAGACGGCGGCTGCCGTCCGCGTCGACACCCAGCTGCTGCGCCAGCATCGCTTTGATGCGTGCTACTGCACGCACGGGCGCCGCCCCGCTCATGGCCTATCTCCGGCGGCGTGAGTGTATGAACCCAGCGTTTGCCTTGCCCAGGATGACAACCACGACGCCAGGCCCTGCATGTCATGCGCCGCCTGCGAATGCGGCGCGCTGAGATAAAAGTTCTGGTTGCGCGCCAGGGCCTCGGGAATACCGGCGTCCGCATGGATGCGATACGCAGACAGCTCTGCCCCCAGCGAATGGCGCAACATGGCAAGTATGTCGATATGCAGCTGCGCCGCCGGCGACACCGCGTTGGCAACATAGAGGCCCGACTTGCCAAGCCGCTTCAACTCGGCACGCAAGCGAGGCAGCGTGGCGCAGGCCAGCGGCCGCGGCGGTACCACCACCAGCACCAGGTCGGCTGCATCGATGGCCTGGGCAGCATGGACCGAAGGCCACGTCGCCGCATCCACCAGGACGATGCCTGGTTCGGGTAGGTCCACACGACTTAGCAGGCCGCGCAACCATGACGGCTGTGCCTGCAAGGTTGTTGCCATGGCCTTGCTCTGGTCGAGATCGGGTCCGCCATCATCGCCACGAGCACCGCCCCAGGGCAGCCACAGCACGCCGTCGTCGCTCTCCAGGGCGGCCTGTGCCACGGTGCCGGCAGGCGTCGACTGATACGAAGCCAGCCCTTGCCGGGCCGGTTCGTGCAAGCCGCAATACAACGCCAGCACGTTGGCGGGATCGCATTCCACCGCAAGCACGGCGTGCTTGCGCCCCTTCAATAGACCAGCGAGTGCAGCGGTAAGCATGGTGCGGCCCGCCCCGCCCACCGGGGAAATGATGGCGATGGTCCTCATGCGCGCCTCCCCTCATCCTCGTGCTGCCGCTTGCCCAGCAGGACCAACGGTTGCAGCTGCGGAGGCAAATGCACCGAACGACGACGTAGCAACGAAAGCAGGCGCGGCACCCAGTACGCCAGGTGCAGCCGCCATGCCAGCCACCACAGCGGTGCGGCCAGGATCAGTCCCCAGATGAAATAGCCAAAAAAGTTGCCCATGGCGGCGCTAACCCGGGAGCTTCAGTGGCAGCGCGGCGAGCCGCGGTGGCGACACGTTGACGGCGCTGACCGACTCCCTGCTGGCCATGTCGGCCATGCTCCACAGCGGAAGGCCTGCGGGTGCCGGCGCTGCTGGCTCGTCGTTGGTTGTCACGTCTCCCGCCGCCGTTGCACTGGCCACCGTCGGCACCAAAAGACTGGAGTAGTCCGGCGGCGGCAGTTCTGCGATGTCTTTTTCCAGCGTATCCAGCTCGCTGAGAATCGAGTCGCGGTCGCCACCGCGCAATTCACCGCGAAACAGTTCCGCCAACGGCTGCTCGAACACCCTGCCGATGGCCTCGCCGGCATCGTCGACGTGACAGGCGAACAAGAACACGTAGAGGCTGTCGCCACTGGCGGTGCACAGGTCCCCGGCGCGGCGCATCCGGCAGGCCTTGACCGCATCGATGCCGGCCACGTCCGGCTCCAGCAGCAATTGCAGCAACACGTTCGGCAGACGAATGGGACGACTTCGTTCCACCGCCTCGCGCACCAGTTCAACGAAACGATGCGCAGGGACATAGCCGGTCGTCGAATCGGCAATCGCTGCGGAGAGCACGGCGCGGTAGTCGTCCGGCACGGGACGCGAGAACAGTTGCCCCTGCGCCCCTTCCACCATCACCTCCATCTGCGCCGAAGAGGTGCTGCGCGGAATGATGCCGTTGGCCCCCAGGCTCGTCAGTACCAGCTCGTAGCGGATGTTGACGTTGTCTTCCCGAACGAGAATCTTCAGCGCCTTGCCGCATTCCCTGCGCAGGAAGTTCACGTGCTTCGCAAGAGTGGCCAGGTTTTCCTTGATGCCGTAATGCAGGATCACGGTGGCGGCCACCGCATGCGTGGCGGCTACCACCACGGCATCGTTATCGGGCAGGACCTTCCACTGCCGTGGCACCGACCGCTCATGCAGGACAGCGTCACGCGACACCATCACCACGTTTTCGTCCGGTGCCAGCAAGCCGATGCGTTCCTTCGTCTCATCGACGACCGCCACCAGCCGATGATCGGTGGGCGAAAAGCGCAGCGGAATCGATTCACTGGCCGTCAGCACGCCGCGGTTGTCATGCCAAAACGCCACCTCCCAGCGATATTCGCCCTGCACCTGCTGCAGTTGTGCCGCGCCGCCAAAGCGGATCTGGAAATCGGTCAGCGGCAGGAAGCCGCCCCCTTCCCGCACCAGTGGCGGCAGCATGACCAGCAGCACGCTGTGACGGGTTTGCGCGCACCAGCCGGCCAGGGCCGCACCCTGGCGGATCAGCGTGGGTCGATCCTGCCACGCGAAGCACGCCGCCGCGCCCTCGATCAGGAACTGCGTGGCCGGCGTGGCGCATTGATCTGACATGGCCTGTAGCGCCTCGATCAGCACCTCACAGCCATCGCGGTTGGCAGGCATTCGCAAGGAGCACACATTGGAGCGCGGGTGCAGGGCGCTCGGGTGGTCGATATCCATGCCGTGCTGCTTTAGCGCCAGTGCGATGTCCTCCGCCGAGCGCGTGGAAAGCACGTTCACCGGAATGAGCAAGGCGTTCACCGCGGTCTTCCAGAACAGGGCATCGCGAGCGGCTGAACGACTCGCGTACACCGCATAGACGTATCCCGTCGCCAGCGCGGCCAGCGACGGCGGCAACCCATCGATGGCCAGCGACTGGTTGAGCCGTAGCATGGCTGGCGAGAGGCGCGGCCGGGTCGGGTCGAAAGCGGGTTGAGAAACCTTCGTCACAGTGGTCGTCCCAAGAGGCAAGACTGCCGGTCAGTACGCGGAATACGGTTTCACCGGATCGGGAGGGAATGGCACCGGCAATCGCTGCCTGTCGAAGAAATAACGCAGATAGATCGTGCCAAGGTTGGGTGCGTAATCGTGTGAACGATCCAGCTTCAGGCGCGTACCGATGACCCACTGTGGCGTGATTCGGTATTCCAGCGCGGCCGCCACGGTGTAACTGAAACCGCCACCGGTGCCGTTGCCGAAGTACGGCGAACCCAGGTCCGCCGCCGCCATGCGTGCCACCGCTTGCGCCTGCAAATCGGAGCGCGTGGGAAAGAACGGCGATTCGTCCTCGCGCGTCCAGGAGTTGCCCAGCGACGCCTCCAGCTCCCACGACCAGCGTTTGTGGCGCCCGCTCCAGTCAAGCGGAATCGAGACGGACACGTATTTCTGCGGACTGTAGTAGCCGCCGTTGCCAAAGGTGTAAAAATGCTGGTTGTTGTCGTAGTGCCAATAATTGATCACCAGGCCGCTGCTGAAGCGCTGGTCGGGCCGTACCAGCACGGGCCAGTCGATGCCCGTACGCAGCTTGAAGTCGTGGTTGTCCTCGACATGGTGGCCCGTCAATTGTCCGTATCCCAGCGAGGCAAACAAGGTGGTGATGCCCACGTCCTGCGCGCCACGCACGCTGATACCGGTGTGCACGACCCCACCCCAGGTCTCGCCTGAGGCGGGATCCCGCGCTCCGGCATAGGACACCAGGCTGCTGGTCACGGGGCGACGGGAAACGTCCACGCTCAACGACGAACTGTAGAAGTCGTGCCGGTACGAAAAGCCGCCCAGCACGTTGGTGACGGTGAAGCCCAGCGGCGTGGTGCCGATATCGGCTCGCCAGCTGTTGTCGGCGCCATTGAACTCGTAGCCTGCGGCCAGGGCCACGCCTTTGTCGTTCTCCTGCACCGGCGCCAGGCCGACATTGCCCAGCGCCGCGATCTGGCCGAACTCGTAGGCGGGGTCGAACTGGTCGGCTGGCAGGCGGCCCGCGTTCAGTCGCACCGCGTCGACGTGGAAGAAGTAGTGCCCGGTATAGCCGTCGGGAATGCGCAGGTAAATCGGTATCTCCGTGGCGTCCAGTCGCGACACGCCACTGCTGCCGGACTCGTTGGACTGGATCACGCCGGTGGCCAGCTGGCCCTGGCGTCGGTCGTCCAGCCCTTGCAGCGCGCGCCCGGCCGAGGTCAGGCCGTCGTCGGGACTGGGCGTTTCGCCCTCGCCCTGTTCCTGCGCAAGCGCCGTCCGGTAAAGCCGGGCGGCGCCGTTGAAGTCGCCCTGGGCCTGCGCCACCCGTCCTGCCTGCAAGGTGACGTCGGAACGATCGGGATACTGCTGCCGCAGCGGATCGACCACCGCACGTGCCTCGTCGCGTCGTCCCAGCGCCGAGAAACGACGCGCCACGGCCAGGCGCGTATCCACGTCGTCCGCCGGCGTATCGGCCAGTACCTCGCGCACCGTCGCCTCGGCTTGCCTGCGCTGTCCCATGTGGGCTTGCATGCGGGCAATGGTCAGGCGCGCTTCGACATCGCCGGGGTGGTTCACCAGCACCTGGCGGGCAGCGGCCTCGGCGCCACGGTAATCGCGCCGGGCTTCGCGCAGCTCCGCCTGGGCCAGCAGCCAACGCCGATCGGCCTTGCCCGCATCGGGCACCGCATCCAGCGTGTGCGCCGCCTGTTTCAGTTCACCCGCATCGATCTGTCGACCGGCCGTGCGTAGCGACAAGCGCAGCAGCTGGTCATCAAATTGCGCTTGCTGTTCTTGGGTTACGCCAGGGCGTGCACGCGCGTTGGCGATCCACGCCGGCAGCGCGTCGTCGCGGTTGGCTGCCACCAGCAGCTCGCCATAACGCAAGCGCACGCTGATGGCCGGATCGTCGGGATGCGCGTCCAGCCAGTCACGCACCAGCTTGAGGCCCTTGTCCGGCTCGTCCAGCGCGATCCACGCGCGCGCCACGCTGGCCAGCATTTGCGGATCATCGCGCGATTGAGCGGCAAGGCGGTCGAGCCGCTGGCCTGCCTCCTGCCGACGACCTTGCGCCACCAGTGGCTGTATCTCGCGCAGCTCACGCTGCGCCTTAAGGTTGGCGGCCAATTCGCGCATGCCGGTGGAACGGCCCGCTTCAGGCACCTGTGCCAGCACCGTGCTGGCGGTATCGATGTCGTCCAGGGAGTTGAGATAAAGCGCCGTCGCATAGCGCATGTCCGGCGTGGGCGCGAGCGCCAGCCCGTCCTCCATCACCGAGCGTCCCAGCGCTGGCAAATCCAGGTCGCGGTACTGGCGTGCCAGCGTGTAGCGCAGCCACGCATCCTTCGGCGTGAGGCGAACGGCCTGTTCTAGCTTCAACACCGCTGCGCCATGCTTTTCTTCGGCGATCAGCTGGTCGGCCTGGATCGACAGCAGCTGTGCGCGGAGCTTGACCATCCCTTCGCCCGAACCGGTGTAACGCTGCTCGGCGCGGTCGATCAATGCGGTGATTTCGTCCGCGCGATGGGTCTGGATCAGGACCTTGGCCAGCAACGCCAGCGCATCCACGTTGGGCTGCGGTGCATCCACCAAGGGGCGCAGCACGGCCTCCGCCTGTGTCCACTTCTCCTGCGCGATCAGCGAAGTCGCCAGCACTTCATTGGCATCCGCCTGGTTGGGTTGCTGGCGCAGCGCCTCGCGCGCCAAGGCTTCGCCTTGTTCCGGACGTCCTTGTGCATTCGCGGCCCTGGCCTTCGCCAGCGTGCCCCAGAACGTGCTGCTCGCCATCAGGCTGCGCCATTTGCCGGCGTTGTCCGAATCGAGCTGCAGCGCACGCGCAAACTGGGCGCGCGCCTCGTCATGGCGACCCTCGCGCATCAGGACCAGGCCCTGATTGCCCGCCGCTGCACCCTGGCGCGCCGTGGCTGATGGCACACTCGGCGCCGACGAAGTCACAGCCGTGGGCTGGGTCCCGTTGGGCGGCAGCACATAGGCCGCCCCCCCCTTTTTGGCCAAGGCAGCCAGGGCGTTTTTCGCGCTGGTGTCGTCGGGCACTTCCTTGAGGTAGCGCTGGTACCAGACATAGTAGGCGGGGTCGTCACCGCCGGCGCTGTTCAGCGCGCGTCGCCACAGATCCAGCGCCCGCACGCGGTTGCTGTCTTGTCGCTGATAGACCCGGTAAATGATGCTCAGGCCTTCGATCCTCGTACCACTGCGGTCGGTCAGCAGATTGGCCAGGGTCAAGGCAAGCTCCAGATCATCGGGATCCTGGGCGACGCGCGTGCGCAATTCGGCGAGTGCCCGCTCGCGCCCGCCCGGCGCACCAGCCATCACACGGTAGTAATCGTCGGCCAACGCGCCACGGGGCGCGCCGTGGGGAAACAGCGCCTGCATCCTTTCCCAGGCCTCCGCCGACTTGCCCGAACGCGCCAGCAGGCGCGCCTGCGCCAGGGCCATCTTGTCGGTGGTGGCGACACGGTACGCGTCGGCCAGTTCCAGAGTTGCCGGATGGTTCGGATGAAACGCCTGCAACTTCTGCAATACCTTGCCGGCTTCGGCGGGCCGGTTCGAAGCCAGCTCGATCTCGCCCAGCAGGGCCAGCGCGTCCGGTTGCATGGGTTCGATCAGCAGCGCCTTCTCGACAATGCCACGCGCCATGTCGGGCCGGTTCTTGGACAGCCATACGCGAGCGGAGTCCAGCAGCTGCTTCATCGGGGGGCTCAGTGTCGCCGTTTGCGCCCATGCGGACAGCGGCGCGCTGACGACCACCATCAGCGCCGCTACCGGCATGCACAGGTCGCTTAGTGCGACGCGGAACATGTCGTCGTCCAGGCAGGGCTGACCGAACCATCTGCATCGAAACGATAAAGTCCATCGAGATAGCCGAGACCAAACAGGGCGAGCACCTGGCTGTAGTAACCCAGCGCTGCCTGGTGCGCGCGGGCGCGCTGCACCTGGGCCTGGGCCAGATCGTTCCGGCCCAGCGCGGCCAGGTAAGGCGCCACGGCGGCGGAGAAGCCCGCATTGCCGGCATTGCTGCCCACCGTGCCGGTCCGCGTATCCACGCGCTCCGGCGGAAAACCGTTGGCCGCCACGAAATCCGCCAGCGGACGAAACGCACTCAACGTCGCGGCGCGTGATGGCGCATCAGGCGCGAGCATGCCCGCCCACAAATAGACACGGATTGCGTTGTAAGCACCCTCGGCCTTGGAGGCCTCGTCCGGCAGAAAGCCCTGGTCGCGGCGATACAGCACCCAGTCCGGTGAAAAGCCATGCGGTGCGGTTTCCGTCACCAGCCTCACCGAACTGTCGAACACCGCGCTCCATTCCGCTTGCTGTGGCAGCGCTGTCGCCAAGTGCCGCACCACTTGCAGGGGCACGTAACTGGGGTTCAGTCGCCACACATTGTCTTGCGGGTGAAAACCCACCGGCCCAGGCAGCAGCGTGCGCCCCAGGCTCGGTAACACCGCCGTCTCCTTGGCCAGGATGTTGCGCGCAAGCACCGTGCCCAAGGCGGTGTAACTGCGCTCATGCCAGAGCCGTCCGGCTTCCAGCAACGCATAGGCGATCCACAGATCCGCGTCGGAAGCCGGGTTGGCGTCGATGACGCCCCAGGCCGGCACAGGGGTCTTGTCCTGGTTGGCGCCCGCGTCGGCCTTCGCGTCGCGGCGCCCCCAGATCCACGCCGGCAAATGGGTGGCCAGGTCACCCTGGGCCAGATTGTTCTGGGTCCAGTTGAGCACGCGGTCGAAGGTGGCACGATCATTGGCCACCAGCGCGAAGAACAGCGCATAGGACTGGCCTTCGGACACGGTGATCTGTTGCGGCGAGCTGTTATCGATGACGCGGCCGTCATCGCTCATCGTGGTCTGCTTGAAACTTTCCCAGTCAGGCCACGCGCAACTGCCCGCCATCGCGCCACCGGATGCGATCGTCGTCGCTGCCATCAGCAGCACTCGCATCAGCTGAATCCGCGCGCCTCGCATGCATCACCTGTCGAGACGACGCGCGGCAATGCGACCCAAGGCCCAGAACACGGTAAGTGCGACGAACAGGCCTGCCAGGACGCCGGCGAGCGCCATCAGCGCGGGATACCGGGAAATATGTATCCACAGCCACGCATACCACGGTAGATGGCCAACGAAGTAAGTGTCACCCACACGCAGCCCGGTGACGATCTTTCCCCGCACCACGGTGAGATCGCCACGAACGTCGCTGACGCTGGTGTCGTCGCCCAGCGCATCGAGCAGGCGATCAAGCTGGTCCGACGAACTGGCCGCCAGCGCCACCACGCTCTTGCCGCGGGCGAGAGGCGATTCAAAGCCCACAAACGCAGCGGTGGGACCATTGACGATCAGGGCGGCGCGACCCGTTGGGGCCTTCATCACGCGGCTGCTGACGCCAGCCTGGTCGCGCAATGCCAGCTCGTTGCGGCTACGCTCGATCAACATCGGCAAGCCCTGGCCCCATTTCGCCAGCAGCTCTCCTGACGACCCCGTGCCGATGATCAACAAGTCGCGATCGCGTACCGACTCCACTGCACTGGCAGGCACCATGGTGACGCGCAGCGCAGGCAGGCCACTCCAGCGTCCCATCTGCCCCAGTATGGTGAGCGCTGCTTCCATTTCCTTGGCGTCCGGCGCGTCGGGCACCACGACGGCGGCATCAGCCAGATCGGCCATGCGCGTGAAGGGGAACCCGCTATTGGCGAAGAAAGCCAGGTTCGGCATCGACGTGTAATGCACGAACTGGCTGAAGTCGATACTGGATTCGGGATCGACCGCGGCGCGCGCGCCGTCGCTGGCGGCGGAGGCGCACAGCCCGGTCTTTTCCGAATCCAGATGGAACTGGAACTGGAACTGGTTGGTGCCGCCAATCTGCAGCGCCGGCACGCGAACCTCCTCCTCGCCGCGCGCTTCCGAGCCCGATAGCAGCGGCACGTTGATCTGCCGCTCCACACCCGAAGGACTCGCCGGCCGCAAGCGGACCGAACGTAACAGCTGATCGTTGATGCCGACGTTGAGCATCGAGTCGTTGAATATCGAAGGCGCGGTATATCGGTAGTGCACGTCCAGCAGCACGCTATGGCGGGCCCAGGCAAACAGATCGGGCGGCAGGTGCATGTCGACGCGGATGGCGGGTGGGTTGAAACCCGACGCCTGCAGCTGCTGCGGATCGGTAACGAGCTCCTTGAATGACACCAGACGGTTCACTGGCGCCCAGTTGGGCGCGTCGTAAGGACGACGCGCCGGACCCATATCAATGGTCTTCACGATGGCCGCGCTGCCCGACATACCCACCTGACCGAGTACCAGGGCATTGGCGGCCAACTGCAATTCGTTGGCATCGCGCCCCGCGATCACCAGCAGCTTGAAGCCGGAGTCAGCGGGACTGGCAGGATTGACCATCACCATCACGGTGGGCCCTTTGATCTCGCCCAGGCTGATCCCCGCGGGTTGTGCGTTCGGCAGGACGAAGGCAATCGCATGGGCATCCGCCGGCGGCGCCTGCGATACGGGAAAACGCGCGCCGCGGTACTGCGCCAGCGCCCCAAGCCACGAAGACACCACACCCGCGGCGCGCAGCGTGGACGCATCGACGTGGGCCGGCAGCACAAACGGCACGGTCAGACGTCGATTGTCGCGACGATCAAAGAACGGCGCCGGCAGCAGCGCCAGATTGTTGGGCAAGCTAACCCGGGACGTGGTGAGGCTCAGCTGCGTGCCGGGGCTGATATTGGCCCACAGCGAGGAGTGGTACGGGTCTTCGCAGTGATCGAGCGTGTAGTGCGCGATCATCTGCACGTCGATGCGATTGAAGTCGGTGAACAAGCGCGGATCGAGATCGATCACCTTGGTCACGGGCTGGCCGGCCAGGGTCTTATCCAGCGCAAGCGTGGTGACGATCTCCCCGTTGAGGGAAACCTTCAGGTGCGAGAGTTCGAAAATCAACGCGGGCGAATAGGTATAGACCAGCGTGAGCTTGGCCGCCGTCACCACCTCGTCGTTGCGAACCGACACATTCAACGTGCCGGTCGGGTCTGTACCGCGCAGCCTGATCGCGCCATAGGCACCCATCTGGCTCAAGGAAAGCTGACGGGTGTAACCAGGCGCTGCGCCTGGCGTCGTAGCGATTTCGCTGTTCGCTTGCGCGGGCGCGCTGGAAGCCGCTGACACGGGTGCCTTGATCACAGCGCCGGGCTTGTCGCCGTTCTGGTTACCGCCGGCCAGCGCAGTAGCACCGAAAGCCAACGCACAACCCAAGAGCAGGACGCGTAGACGAACACGATGAGAGAACCACATGACGTGTTGCCTTGGATGAATGATGGAACGTCGCGGACTCGACGGTCCGCTCCGTGGGCTCGACATCTCCAACTCATGCCCTATCAACGAACGGTTGTAACGGAGCACGCCAAGGCTTCGCGTTACCTGAGCACGCTCAGCAGCAGGGTCAGCTGCACCTGCAACCCATCATCGACCCCAAGCTCTCAAAGCCCCAGCTATGCGTATCGATCCATCTCTACCAGCGACAACACAAATCCGGATGCACGCCACCAAACCGTCTTCGCACGTTCACGCGGCCATGACCCAAAGCATCGTCGCCCGGCCAAGACGAATAATGAAACCGTGATAAAGAAAGCGTGAATCACGTTGTACTGTCGTCCTCCCTACGTTGGCCACGCGTGAACCTGTAGTTCCGCCCTTGGGTCGGGAGTAAATCGTGCGCCAAACCCCGCTGGCGGGACTTTGCCGACGATCTGACGTCGTCGAGTCCAGCCTTCCAGACCCGTGGCAGAATCATGAGAACGGTCCGCCGTTAGCGCTTTTGAGGAGTCGGTGATGCGCATCGCAAGCGTGGGACAGGCGGTCTTTGCGGCAACCATGATCGCCCTCGGCATCCTGGGCCTGATCAAAGGCGATTTCACCCCGGTATGGGCACCGGTGCCCAAGGATGTACCCGCACGCGCCATCCTGGCCTATCTTTGCGCCTTCATCTCCCTCGCATCGGGCTTTGGCTTGCTCTGGCAGCGCACCGCCGCCTCCGCTGCCCGCGCGCTGCTCGCGTGGCTCGTGCTCTGGCTGCTGCTGTTCAGAGCGGTCGCCATCGTTCGTTCGCCCACGTCGCAAGACTCCTGGTCGGGCTGCGGTGAAACGGCCGTAGTCGTGGCGGGCGCCTGGGTACTGTATGCGTGGTTCGCCGCTGACTGGGATAGACGGCGCCTCGGTTTCGCCACCGGCGACAAGGGTCTGCGCATCGCGAGAATCCTCTACGGCCTCGCCATGATCCCCTTCGGCCTCGCCCATTTCCGCTATGCCCACGAGACCGCCGCGCTGGTTCCGGGTTGGCTGCCATGGCACATGGCCTGGGCGTACTTCTTCGGCGGCACTTTCATCGCGGCGGGCGTGGCAATGCTCATCGGCGCGTATGCACGGCTGGCAGCCGCCCTCTCGGCACTACAGATGGGCATCTTCACCCTGCTGGTGTGGATACCCATCGTGGCGGCTGGCGCCAATGCCTTCCAATGGAGCGAAACCATCATCTCCTGGGCGCTCACGGCCAGCGCCTGGGTAGTGGCCGATTCATATCGCGGCAGCCCCTGGCTCGCCGTTGGCGCGCGCCAGCGTTGACGAGGCTTGCACGGTATACGCAAAAGGCAACCGGCTTGAGCGCTCCGGTACGACGTGACACGATCAAGTCGATGACCAGCAGACCTGACACGACACAGCTACTGCGTGATCTTGCACGATTGCGGCGCGTTCGCGACCGCATCGACCGGGAGTACGCGCAGCCGTTGGATGTGGAGGCGCTGGCCCGTGGCGCGCATATGTCGGCAGGACATCTCAGCCGCCAGTTCAAGCTCGCTTACGGCGAATCTCCCTACTCCTATCTGATGACGCGGCGCATCGAGCGGGCGATGGCGCTACTGCGTCGCGGCGACCTCAGCGTCACCGACGTCTGCTTCACGGTGGGCTGCGCTTCGCTGGGCACCTTCACCACGCGCTTCACCGAGCTGGTCGGCCTGTCGCCCGGCGCCTATCGGCGCCAGGAGGCGCAGGCGACCGTGGGGATGCCGTCGTGCCTGGCGCGACAGGTGACGCGACCGATCAGGAATCGAGAAGCGCCCGCCCGCGAGCCGGAACTAGACTGATCGCCGTGGACCTCACCACCCATCGAGAGAGAGATTGCTTTGGACATCACCATTCACTCTAGCTTCCTCCCGCAGAATGACCCGGACGCGGCACTGGCCTTTTATCGGGACACCCTTGGCTTCGAAGTCCGTGGCGACGTCGGCTACGGTGGCAAGCGCTGGATCACGGTCGGCCCGGCGGGCCAGCCCGCCACGTCCATCGTGCTGTATCCGCCGGAAGCGAGCCCCGGCATCACGGATGACGAACGCCGCACCATCGCCGAGATGATGGCCAAGGGCACGTTCGGCATCATCCTCCTGGCCACCAAAGACCTCGCAGGGACCTTCGAACGCTTGCAGGCCAGTGACGCCGATATCGTCCAGGAGCCGACCGATCAACCGTACGGCGTCCGCGACTGCGCCGTCCGCGATCCCGCCGGCAACATGATCCGCATCCAGCAGCTGCGCTGAGTCTTGCACTCATCCATCGCCATTCGATTGGGCCGACAGAGTGAGGAGGATGACATGAACGCATCGGAACGCATTGACCAGTTGATCGCAGGCATCACGGACTGGCGCGGCAAGACGCTCGCCGAGGTCCGCAAGGTCATCCTCGACGCTGACAAGGGCATCGTCGAGGAGTGGAAATGGATGGGAAGCCCGGTGTGGAAGCGCGATGGCATGATCGCAGTCGGTAATGCCCACAAGGAAAAGGTGAAGCTGACCTTTTCCCACGGCGCGCAGCTTGCAGATCCCGACAAGCTGTTCAACGCGGGGCTCGAAGGCGGCACATGGCGAGCGATTGACTTCTTCGAGGGCGACAAGATCAACAAGCGTGCGCTGAAAAACCTTGTCCACGCTGCGATTGAATACAACCTGACAAAGTTGAAGAAGAACGCGCCCGCGAGTGCTCGTGCCAAGGCGAGCAAAAGCAAAACAGCGTGAATCCATGACCTGGTTTCGCGCAACTGTGAAAGGCAAATGGAAAGAGTAGACGTGCAAATCCATGTGAATCTGGATTTGCACTACTGCTTCATGCCCATCAGGTCAGCAGCCCTGACCCTGCTACAAAACGATACAAATCGCTTGATAAAACCTTGATCCCGCTGGGCTATAGTACGTCGGCCATGTCCAGACGTTTCCACCCAAGTCGTCGTCGCCGCATCCTCTGGATAGGGACGGTGCTGTTTTGTCTGCTGTTCCAGCAGCTGGCCATGGCGAGTTACGTCTGCACGCTACCAGCGGTGCCGGTCGATGCGGCGTTGACCGGCGAATGTGCCGCGATGGGCATGGCCTCAAAAGCGCCGTCCGCATCCAAGCACGTCCATTCAAGTCCAGATCCGCGGTGTACCGAGCACTGCAGTAGTCACGTGACGTCGAGGCCTGACGCACGTGTACCAACGGTTCCGCCACTCCTGCTGCCGCCGGCATCGCCCATGCTGGCAGGCACGATCGTGCATGCGCCTGAGCAAGTGCCGTTGCCGGACTTTGCGCTGCGCCGTCCCGAGCCACCGCCCACGTTGCGGTTCTGCTCGCTGTTGATTTAGCCCTCGATCACTAGCCACTCGGCGGTCATGCCTGCGTGCATGGCCCGTACGGTTTTGTGATCGGAGCTTGTCATGTTTTCGCATCAAATCTGGACGCGTGCCTTCCCGGCACGTCGCTGGCTGTGCCATGTATGCGCAGCCCTATGTCTCGCCACGTCACCCGCTTGGGCGGACGAGTCCACAACGGCCCTGACCTTGGAGGCCGCAACACGCAAGGCCACAGAGCACGCGCCCCTTCTGGACGCGCGCCTTGCCTCTCAAGATGCAGCCCGAGAAGAAGCTGGGCGCGCGGGTGCCTTGCCGGATCCCCAACTCGTTGTCGGCATCGAGGACCTGGCCATCCAGGGGCCGGGCGCGTTTACCGCCGGTGGCGACCCCCAGACCCAACGCACCGTCGGACTTACCCAGGTGTTGCCTTCGCGCGCGAAGCGGCAGGCACAGCGTGACGCCGCCGGCGCCCATGTCGAACAAGCCGCATCGACCACCGTGATGACCCGACTCGCGATCAAGCAACAGGTCGCCGCCGCCTGGATCAGTGCGTGGGGCGCTCACCACGAAGCCGAGATGCTGCAGGCCATGCGGCGCGAGTGGGCCGTGGACGTCACGATCGCCGAAGCGCGATTGCGTAGTGGAACCGGCTCGGCGGCCGACGTGCTGGCCATGCGCACGGAAGCGCTCGATCTGGAAAACCGTATCGACGACGCGACCTCGCGCGAATCTCAGGCGCGGGCGGCCTTGGGGCGATGGCTTGGTACTCCGGTCAAGGAGCCGCTGGGCGACGCGCCGGACTTCACCGTGCTTCCGCACGACGAGTCTTCCCTGCTTGCCAGCCTCGATCAGCAAGGCAACCTCCTCGACTGGCCCGCTCGCGAACACGCCGCCGAAGCCGCCCTGGAGGCGGCCAAGGCCGAGAAGCATCCCGAGTGGAGTGTCGGCTTCACTTACGGCTCCCGCGTGCGCGGCCTGTCTGACATGGTGTCGTTGCAGGTCGGCGTGAGCCTGCCGTTATTCACTCGCAATCGGCAGGACCGCGGTATCAGCGCGCGTGCCGACGATCTCGATGCCGTGCGTGCCGAACACGACGATGCGCGGCGACAGCAAATCGAAGCCGTGCAGGCTGCCTGGGCACAATGGGACGCACTAGGACGGCAAGCGCGTCGGCACCTCGACCAACTATTGCCGCAAGCGAACGATCGCACTGCGCTGGCCTTGGCGGCCTATCGCGGTGGCGGTGACATCCAGCCCTTGCTGGAAGCGCGCCGTGACGAAATTTCCCACCACACCGACTATGCCCGCATGCTGACCGAATACGGTCGCGCCTGGGCAGCCTTGACCTATCTGCTGCCCGAGGGGGATACCCCATGAAGCGCGCACTCTTGATTCCCTTCACGCTTATCGTGCTGCTGGTTACGGCGAGCATCGCCTACTGGGCAGGCCGCCACGGCAGCGGTTCGGCAGAGTCTCCCGCCGATCAACCCGCCAACACGGGATCGCCAGCGCCGGCTGCAAGCGCCAAGCCGTTGTACTGGTACGACCCGATGATTCCTGCCGAGCATCATGACAAGCCCGGCTTGTCGTCGATGGGTATGAAGATGATCCCCAAGTACGCTGATACCGGCACCGACCAGGGCGTTGTACACATCGATTCGGCCACCGTACAGAACCTGGGCGTGCGCACCACAGCGGTCGAACGTCGTGCGTTACCGGCGAGCGTGCAGGTGCCAGGAACGATCAGCTGGGATCTGCGCCAGGCCGTCGTCGTCAGCGCGCGCGTGGACGCGGTGGTGAGCAAGCTGTATGCACGCGCGCCGTATACGAACGTCGCTTCCGGTGCCCCGCTGGCCGATTTGCTCGCGCCGCAGTGGAGCAGCGCCGTAGCCGAATCCCAGGCCTTGCAGCACGTCCAGTCAGACGAAGCCAAAGCCTTGCGCGGCGCGGCGCAACAACGCCTGCAGGCGCTCGGTCTGTCGCCGGGCGATGGCCACACGATCGGAAGTGGCGGCCAAATCACCTTGCATGCACCGCAAGCTGGCGTGATCAGCACGCTGGATGTGCGTGAGGGTCAGCGCGTCAATGCCGGGCAAACACTGATGACCATCAACGGGCTGTCCACGGTGTGGGTCGAGGCGGCCTTGCCGCAAGCGGTGGCGGGCACGGTGCACGCGGATACACCGGTCACCGTCCACGTCGATGCCCTGCCCGGGCAAGCCTTTCACGGCAAGGTGGAAACGTTACTGCCCGATCTCGACATGACCACGCGAACGCAGCGCGCACGCATCGTGCTCGCCAATCCGGATGGCGCATTGAGTCCCGGCATGTTCGCCACCGTGCAGCTCGAACCGAGTCCGGGTACGGCTGTGCCTGTGGTGCCCGACGATGCATTGATCTCCACGGGCGAGCACGCGCGGGTGATCGTCGCCGAAGACGGCGGGCGCTTTCGTGCCGTCGCAGTACACGCCGGGCGTACGGCCGGCGGCTATACCGAAATTCTCGATGGCCTCAGCGGTGGCGAGAAGGTGGTGGTGTCCGGCCAGTTTCTGATCGATTCGGAGGCCAGCCTGTCGGGGGCACTCGATCGCTTGAACGGTCCCGAGACGAAACCCGCACCCGCCACCAGTGCGCCGATGCCGGGAGACCAGCCATGATCACCGCCCTCATCCGTGCCGCCATTACGCACCGCGTGTTCGTGCTGCTGGCCGCCTTGGCGCTGGCGATGGCGGGTGTGTTCGCGGCCACGCGCACGCCGATCGATGCCCTGCCCGATCTGTCCGACACCCAGGTGATCATCCAGACCAACTGGTCGGGCCAGTCACCCCAGGTGATCGAGGATCAGGTGACCTATCCCTTGGCCACCACCATGCTGTCGGTGCCCGGGGCCAAGACCGTCCGCGGTTTTTCGTTCTTCGGCGGCTCCTACGTCTATGTGTTGTTTGACGACAACACGGATCTCTACTGGGCGCGCTCACGTGTCTTGGAGTACCTGAGCCAGGTCCGCGATCGCTTGCCCGCAGGTGTGAGCCCTTCGCTGGGCCCGGATGCCACCGGCCTGGGCTGGATCTTCGAATACGCCCTGGTCGATCGCACGGGCCAGCACGACCTCGGCCAGCTGCGCGCTTTGCAGGACTGGTTCCTGCGTTATCAACTCAAGACCGTACCGGATGTGGCTGAAGTCGCCAGCCTGGGTGGCATGGAACAGGCTTGGCAGGTCGTACCTGATCCGCAGCAACTGGCCGCGCGTAACGTCACGGTGACACAGCTGGTCGAGGCCATTCGTGCCGCCAATGGCGCGAACGGCGGCTCGGTGATCGAACAAGCCGAAGCCGAGTTCATCGTACGCAGCGAAGGCTATCTGCGCAGTCGCGAGGACTTCGAACGTGTACCGATTACGGCCAACGCCGGCGGCGTTCCGGTCTTGCTGCGCGATGTCGCTTCGGTACGACGCGGCCCCAGCTTCCGGCGTGGTATCACCGAACTGGACGGCCAGGGCGAAGTCGCCAGCGGTGTCGTGGTGTTGCGCACGGGCAAGAACGCCAAGGCCGCGATCGCCGCCGTCAAGGCCAAGCTCGCCGAACTCAAACACAGCCTGCCGCCCGGCGTGGAGATCGTCCCGACCTACGATCGTTCGCAGTTGATCGATGCGGCCGTGGAGAACCTGTGGGGCAAGCTGCTGGAGGAGTTCATCGTCGTCGCCCTGGTCTGCGCGCTGTTCCTCGGCCACGTGCGCTCGGCGCTGGTGGCCGTGATCACGCTGCCGCTCGGCGTACTGGCCGCCTTCATCGTGATGCATCTGCAAGGCGTGACGGCCAACCTGATGTCGCTCGGCGGTATCGCGATTGCCATCGGCGCGATGGTCGATGCGGCGGTGGTGATGATCGAGAACACCCACAAGCACCTGGAGCATTGGCGTGATGCGCACGAGGGAAAAGAACCCCAGGGCGCAGCGCGCTGGACCCTGGTGGCCGAGTCCGCGGCCGAGGTGGGTCCGGCACTGTTCGTCAGCCTCCTGATCATCGCGCTGTCGTTCGTGCCGGTGTTTGCGCTGCAAGGCCAGGAAGGCAAGCTGTTCAAGCCACTCGCTTTCACCAAGACCTATGCCATGGCTGCATCCGCCGTGCTCGCCATCACCTTGGTGCCGGTGTTGATGGGCTATCTGGTGCGCGGACGGATTCGCGCCGAACGCGACAATCCGCTCAATCGAGGCCTGATCGCGCTGTACCGCCCCATCCTGGAAGCCGTGCTGCGTTATCCAAAGGCAACGCTGGTACTGGCTAGCGTCCTGTTTTTCAGCGCCGCGATTCCTTTCAGCCGCCTCGGCAGCGAATTCATGCCGCCGATGGATGAAGGCACCCTGCTGTACATGCCGACGGCGCTACCCAGCTTGTCGGCCGGTAAAGCATCGCAACTGGCGCAACTCACCGACCGCATGATCAAGACCGTGCCTGAGGTCGATCACGTGTTTGGCAAGGCCGGACGCGCGGAGACCGCCACCGATCCGGCACCACTGGAAATGTTCGAGACCACGATTACCTTCAAGCCGAAGGATCAGTGGCGGCCGGGCATGACCATGGACAAGCTCAAGCGCGAACTGGACAAGGCGGTGCACGTGCCCGGGCTGACGAACTTGTTCGTACCGCCGATCCGCAACCGCATCGACATGCTGGCGACCGGCATCAAGAGCCCGATCGGCATCAAGGTGCTCGGACCCGATCCAACCACTTTGCAAACCGTCGCCGATCAGATCGAAACCGTTGCCAGGAAAGTGCCCGGCGTCAGCTCGGCCATTGCCGAACGCGCCGAGGGCGGACGCTACGTCAATGTGCACGTACGCCCCGGTGACGCAGCCCGCTATGGACTGACCCAACAACAGGTGCAAGCGATGATTGCCACCCTGGTGGGAGGCGATCCGATCGGACAAACCGTCCAGGGACGCGAGCGTTATCCGATCGTGGTTCGCTATCCACGCATCGAACGAGATTCGATCGCGGCCTTGCGCCAGTTGCCAATCATCGCCGCCAGTGGTGCACAGCTGACCCTGGACCAGGTCGCCGACATCACGCTGGATGTCGGACCGCCCATGCTGAAAAGCGAGAACGGACAGCTGGCGACTTATGTTTACGTGGATACGGCTGGCCGCGATCTCGGCGCCGTCGTTGCCGATCTGCAACGAACTGTTGCCCAACAGGTGACGTTGCCGCCGAGCATCACCTTGGCCTGGTCGGGGCAGTTCGAGTACCTCGCCAGCGCCATGGAGCGACTCAAGGTCGTCGTGCCGATCGCGCTGGTCATCATCTTCGCGCTGATCTATGCGGTGTTTCGTCGTGCCAGCGAAGCGGCCATGATCATGGCCAGCGTACCGCTGGCCCTGGTCGGCGGGCTGTGGCTGATCTGGCTACTGGGCCACGCCGTATCCGTGGCGACGATGATCGGCTTCATCGCCCTGGCCGGCGTGGCCGCCGAGTTTGGCGTGGTGATGCTGTTGTACTTGCGCCACGCCTGGGAGCATCAGCTCGCACTCAATCCCCAGGCCGGCCCCACCGAGCTGGACGATGCGATTCGTGAAGGCGCCGTGCAGCGCGTTCGACCGAAAGCGATGACCGTCGCGGTGATTCTCGCCGGCCTCTTCCCCATCTTGCTGGGCCACGGCGCCGGCTCCGAAGTCATGCAGCGCATCGCCGCCCCGATGGTGGGCGGCATGCTCACGGCACCGCTGTTATCGATGCTCATGATCCCCGCGGCATTTCGCCTGCTGGTCCTGCATCGCTTGCGCAAGGCCAGCAAGGCAAACGTCTTACTGACGCCGAGCCAAGGAACCGCCCCATGAAGAGCCCCTGCCCCCGTACTCAGGATCAATGGCAGCAGGAACCTTCCTGCTGCTTCGGTGGGCAAGGCACCGTGCCGTAGGAGCAGAAGACACAACAGTCACCCTCTTTCGGCTGCAGCCATGCGCCGCAAGCCGGGCAGTCGTAGAAGAACAGGCAACTGTTCGTGGGCATCTGCTCGATGGACCGATGCCCGCAGAACGGGCAAGTTACCGTGCTTTGCAGGACGAGTGTCTGTTTGGAATCCAACGTCGTACTCCAAGTGAGACGAGTTTCAAACGGAACTGCAGCCATGCCGATGTCAGCACATCGATGCCTATCGGCGCAAAGAGCAAGGCAAGCAGAGTCGCAAAAGCCAGGTTGTGGCACGCCCAGCGGTCCAGGTGATGATGGCTATCGACCCGGTGCCTGTTGACTTATTTCCATATTTTCGGAATTATCGAATCATGGAAACGAAAGCCGCCCTCGAAGCCCTCAGCGCCCTCAGCCACGATTCGCGGCTGGCGGCGTTTCGCCAACTGGTTCAGGCCGGCCCCGATGGCATGTCGGTCGGCGAGCTGCGTGAGCACCTCGATCTTCCCCCAGCCACGCTCACGGCGCACCTCAACATTCTCCGTGCTGCCGCACTGGTCCACGACGAGCGCGAGGGCCGCGTGATCCGAGTACGCGCGAACTATCTGCAAATGAACGCCCTGCTTGCCTACCTCACCGAGAACTGCTGCGAAGGCAAGGTCAGCTGCGATCCCGTATCCGTCTGCACACCTCGCAAATCAGGAGCTTCGCGATGAGTCGCTTCCACGTCCACCTCAATGTGTCTGACCTGACGTCCAGTGTGCGTTTCTACTCCACGTTGTTCGCAGCGGAACCGACGGTGCTGAAGTCCGACTACGCCAAATGGGTGTTGGAGAATCCGCGAGTCAATTTCGCCATCTCCAACACCGGCCGTGCGCCGGGCGTCGATCACCTCGGTATCCAGGTGGACAGTGAAGGCGACCTCGCTGAACTCGGTCATCGCCTTGATGCAGCCGGCGGCGCTGTCGTGCCCGAGGAAGCCACCATTTGCTGCTACGCGCAGTCCGACAAGCTGTGGACCGAAGATCCGCAAGGCACGCGCTGGGAAACCTTCCATACCATTGGTGACGCCACGACCTACTACGCGGGCGACGCCGCCTGTGCCACCGATGGGGCCGCCTGCTCTCCCGACGTCCGCACGGCGAAACCCAAGGTCGACAAGGGTTCCGGCTGCTGCGCGCCGCAATCGGGTTGCTGCTGAGCAGACGCCATGGATAGCACACCGTGACCGAGGCTACCTACAACGCGCTGTTCCTGTGCACTGGGAACTCTGCGCGCAGCCAGATGGCTGAAGCCCTGCTCAATGCCATGAGCAAGGGGCGCATACGCGCCTACAGTGCGGGCAGCCATCCGGCGGCACATGTCCAGCCGCTGGCGGCGCAACTCATCGCAGACTTGGGCATGCCGACTCAGACGCTGCGCACCAAGAGCTGGGACGAGTTCGCCAAGCCCGGCGCCCCTGCGATGAATTTCGTCATCACGGTGTGCGACGACGCCGCAGGCGAAACCTGTCCGGTGTGGCCAGGTCATCCTGCGATGGCGCACTGGGGTGTGCCCGATCCCGCACTTACGCCAGATGATCCCCAGGCCTTCAAGAACGCATGGCAGATCCTCCGGCGCCGCGTCGAGCTGCTACTGGCGCTTCCGCTCGGCAAGCTCGATCAATTAGCCCTTGAGCAGCAACTGCACAACATTGCCCAACAAACTCCACACTCCTGATGGCCACCATGAAGCGCGTTCTATTCGTCTGTATCGAAAACTCCAATCGCAGCCAGATGGCTGAGGCCTTTGCCCACATCCACGGCGGTGACCAAGTCGAAGCGCTGAGTGCCGGCTCACAGCCATCGGGGCAGATCAACCCGAAAGCGATTCGCTTCATGTCCGAACTGGGGTACGACCTGACCACGCACGATTCGAAGTCGCTCAATGAGATCGACGGGGAGTTCGATGCCGTCATCACCATGGGCTGTGGTGACAACTGTCCGTGGGTGCCGGCCAAGCGCCGCGAAGACTGGGGGCTGCCCGATCCCAAGCACATGGATGATGATGGCTATCGAGCGGTCCGCGACGAGATCTCAGCACGCGTGAAGGCGTTGTTGGTGGAACTGTGATGTCGCTATCGCGCAAACTTCTGGCCGAGTTCCTTGGCACTGTGCTGCTTCTAGCCACCGTCGTGGGCTCGGGGATCATGGGTGTGGCGCTTTCCCACGGAAACGATGGCATCGCGCTGCTGGCCAATGCAGCGGCAACGGCCGGTGCCCTCTATGTACTGATCGTACTGTTTGGTCCGATCTCGGGTGCGCATTTCAATCCCGCCGTGACGCTCGCCATGCGGCTGCGCGGCGAGCTTGGCAATTGCGAAGCCGTGGCCTATATCGTCGTGCAGGTGGTGGCGGCGGTGGTTGGCGTCGTGCTGGCGCACGCCATGTTCGGCCTGCCGCTGCTTCAGCCAGGTACGCATGCGCGCACGGGCGTGGCGCAGTGGCTCAGCGAGGCGGTTGCCACCTTCGGCTTGCTGCTTACTATCCTGCTCGGCGCACGGCATAGGCCCACAGCGATTCCCATGCTGGTGGCGAGCTATATTTTCGCGGCCTACTGGTTCACCGCCAGCACATCGTTCGCCAATCCGGCAGTGACGGTAGCGCGCTCACTGACCCAGACCTTTGCCGGTATCCGACCGATGGATGTGGCCGGCTTCGTCGCGGCACAGCTCCTCGGCGCGCTCATGGCTTGCGCTACAGCACACATGCTGATTCCAGCTCAAAGACAGACTCAAGCTGATGGGATGGAACTAGGTCGGGCTTTGCCAAAGTAGTTGTTTGCTCCCGCCAAGGAAGCAGCACTATCGACATGCGACACGGTAGCTATCAAGCGTGGGAGCGCGATGCGCTAGCCCGCTTCGGCGGCGGCGCAAGGGGCGACCTCCTCGCCGCTTGCTCTGGGCTGGCACAGGACAACTGGCAACGTAAAGGCGTTTGTTGCGATCACCCTTCGCGACAAAGTCGTCGTCATTCCTACCCGAGCGGGTTATGACATCCTCGTGTCGCCACCCGACCCTGATGCCTTCGTCGCCGAAATGAGAAATCTCTAGTTCATAAGAGGCGGAGTCAGGTTCAGATCTATCGCTAGGCTTCAATCTGAGAAGTGAACCTGGCCCCGCTCTTCCGGAACGAAGATGACTGAGGCCCGACGCGAAAACCGCGTCGGGCCTCTCCCTAGTTATTGCGATATTGACCTATCAATCGTGCGACCTGGCCACCACGCTGCCATCGTTGGGATCGACCTTCAAGTTCACGTCGCCGCCTCTCGTGCTCCTGGCCTCGGCATTCCAAAGCCCGTCCTCGAACTTCACATGCTTGATGTCCTGGAAGCCGGCGGAAGTCAGCTGGGCACTCACCTCATTCTTATTGAGCTTGGACGGTCCATCGGCTGGGTAGACCTTGCCGTTGATGGGTCCGACCGCGAGTTTTGCCCATTGCTTGTTGCCACCGCGGGCCTCGGTGCGCCACACACCATCCTTGAACTCCAGGCCCTTCACTTCCTTGTAACCGGCATTGGCGATCGCCGTCTTGATGGCGTCCTCAGTCAACGCGCCCATGGGTGGTTTGGACGTCCATGTCGTCACCGTCGTCGTGGTTTGGGTCGTCTGGGTGGATCCGCTCGCGGCTTGTACGGCCACTGGAAGATCCTGCGCGGACGCGATGCCGAAAGCCGACAGTCCAATCAATAACGGAAGCATGCGCTTGATCATGATGAACTCCTTCTGCTGTTGCCACAGAATGGGGGTTGTAAGCGTGCGCACGCCCCGTTGAAGCCACCATGAACTGGCGGCTTGTACTTAGCGCCTATTCATATGCGCCCTTGCGTTCGCTCATTTAGGCAACAGCCGGTTTTGGGCGACTATCCTGAGCGACGAATCAGAGCCGGAGGTAGCGCCATGACCGCTGATACGAAGACTCCGTTCGAACACGTCAACGACGTTCTCGCGCAACTGAAAGAGATGCGTCACTACGCAAAGAACAACGTCGAAACGCTGACGGCGCAATGGCTGCTGTTCGACGGCGAGTTGCGGAAGCTCAAGCACGTCGAGCCAATCGAGACATTGATGTCGCGCCAAAGCGAACTTCACGACGCTTTCAACGATGAGATCGCGGCGCTTGAGGAACTGGCAGTGACGCTGCAACCGCCTCCGGAGGAGGCTTAATCCGGTATCGGGGTCAGGCCCTCCTTTGCAGTCGGACCGCTAGGACGTGAACCTGACCCCGTTTTTCGCCTATGCGTTACTCAAAGGCGGGATGATCCGGCAAAGGCTGAGTCAGCGCTTCGGCCTCCTCGCCCAGGAAATACAACGCGGCAAACAGACCTTCGGTCATATCCCCCTGAAGCGGCCAATGCCCCGGCTCCGTCGATTCGCAGGTAGTCTGCAACTCACGAAACGCATCGCTGTTGGCGAGAATCCGCGAGACGGCGTGGATGCCAAGACATAAGCCGCCGAGACGCGCCGCCCGGCGTTGCTTGGCATTTTCGGCGAGGGTCAGCGTCCAGTAGGGACGGCCGAGCGGGTTGCTGGGACGTGCGCCCGAGGGCTGGTCAGCGCGCGCGTGTTCCGTATTATCTGGCGTAGCCATCATCAACTGTCCTTTAGTTGGTTGTGGTTAGCGGGTCGTGTGAGCGTCCACTCACGCGGCCCGCGCTACTTCATTCCCATGCTGTCGCTGGTGACAAGGCATCGAACCAAAATCACAACGACCGAGCGACCATCGCACACGGCGATGGCCTTGTCCGTCAGGCGGATATCAGGGAACGGCCGAGGGGAAGCCGGCTTAACGAGCCGGCGTCAGACAGAAGATCGGTAAGCCTCAGCGGAAGATGTTGTGCGTCTGCGCCGTCATGCACCGAAAACTATCGGGGCCAAGCGTCCACGGTCCAAAAAAGGAAGCAGGTAGTCGCTTTCCTTCTCCATTGACGGAGCCGACCGCATTGAGTCCTCTAGTGCCTCAACAGACATCCGCTACGCGAGCAGATGCAGCAGCGCGAAGCAGCCGATTTTACGTCTTGTGTACACCCCTGCGCGTTTTTCCTATCCGCTCTTTATGCCCGAATGCCTAAAGTACGCAGTCGTGCAGCATTGAGTGCATCCGTGGACGTTGTCTAGCTCATTTTGATTCTGTGCTGGCTTCGGCTGCGCTCGGATCCCCATGACTTTGCGATCGCCTCGAGCGAGGCAGCCAACCGCGCGCGGCACGATGGCGACCTTCGACTCACTTTTTTGGAGCTCATCCCATGAACTGCCTTTACGGACTGGCCGCCGTGACCATGATGACCATTGACTTATGCTCGGCGTTGTCGAAGCTGGAGTGGCTCGAATGACTGCCAACGACTTTATCCAGATCGGCATCTACCTGGTTGTCATGCTGCTGCTCATCAAGCCGTTTGGCCGCTATATGGCGCATGTTTATGCGGACCAGCCCAACCGTATCACCCGCCTGGGCGGCGGCGTGGAACGGTTCATTTATCGTGTCTGCGGCATCAAGTCCGATGAGGACATGAGCTGGAAGCGCTATGCGATCACCTTGCTGGCGTTCAATTTTTGCGGCGTGCTGGCTGTCTACATTTTCCAGCGCACGCAACAGTGGTTGCCGCTGAACCCCCAGCATTTTCCAGCGCTCAGCCCTGATCTCTCCATGAATACGGCGATCAGCTTTGTCACTACCACCAACTGGCAAGCCTATTCAGGCGAGTCGACGATGAGCTATCTGACCCAGATGGCGGCGTTGGCCGTGCAGAATTTTTTGTCGGCATCGACCAGCATTGCGGTGCTGATCGCCGTGGTCCGTGGCTTTGCACGCGGATCGGCCAAGGGTATTGGCAATTTCTGGATCGACCTGACACGCACCACGCTTTATGTACTGATGCCCTTCTCGTTGGTGCTGGCGATGCTTCTGGTATCGCAAGGCGTCATTCAGAACCTGAAGCCGTATGTCGATGTACCGGTCGTGCAAACCAGCTCATACGCCCAACCGGTGACCGATGCGGCCGGCAACCCGGTGAAGGATGCCACGGGCCACGCTGAAACCAAGGCTGTGCCGCTGACCACGCAGACCTTGCCGATGGGTCCAGCCGCCTCACAGATCGCGATCAAGATGCTGGGCACCAATGGTGGTGGTTTCTTCGGCGCCAACTCGGCTCATCCTTACGAGAACCCAACACCGTTCTCAAACTTCCTGGAAATGCTGGCGATCCTCATGATCCCGGCTGGCTTGTGCATCACCTTCGGCGAAATGGTGGGAGACCGCCGCCAGGGCTGGGCGATTCTCGCCACGATGCTGATGATCTTCATCCCGCTGACCCTCGTCGTAACGGCGGCGGAACAAGCCGGCAATCCTGTCCTGCATAGCCTGTCGATCGACCAGCACGCCTCACGGCTGCAGTCAGGCGGCAATATGGAAGGCAAGGAGACGCGCTTTGGCATCGCCGCCAGCGGCCTGTTTACCGCGCTGAGCACCGCCACGTCGTGCGGCGCAGTGAACAACCAGCATGATTCGCTTACGCCGCTGGGCGGCCTGGTGCCGATGTGGCTGATCCAACTTGGTGAAGTCGTCTTCGGCGGCGTGGGCTCGGGCCTCTACGGCATGCTCGCGTTCGCGGTGGTGGCGGTGTTCATCGCCGGACTGATGGTGGGCCGCACGCCGGAGTATCTCGGCAAGAAGATTGAATCGTATGAGATGAAGATGGCCAGCCTGGCCGTCCTGATTCCCTCCGCGCTGGCGGTCGTCGGCACGGCTATTGCGGTGATGACACCCGCTGCTACGGCTACCGTCGGCAATCCAGGTGCGCACGGCTTCAGCGAAATCCTCTACACGGTAACCTCGGTCACCAACAACAACGGCAGCGCATTGAGCGGCTTGTCAGCGAACATTCCCTTCTGGAACGTCATGCTGAGCGTGTGCATGACCTTGGCACGCTACGCGTTGGCGATCACCATGCTCGCACTAGCTGGCTCGGTGGCCGCCAAGAACCATGTGCCCGCCTCGGCCGGCACCTTGCCGACGCATACGCCGTTGTTCGTGATCCTGCTCACCTGCGTGATCATCGTTGTAGGTGCACTGACTTTCCTGCCCGCCCTGGCGCTCGGCCCCATCGCTGAATACCTGATGTCGGCGCACTGAGGCGGACCTTCCAAGCATCTAGGTGACAATATGAAAACGGGTAAGTAGCTCTGAACACAGACTTGGATGAAGAATGTTCGATCTCTTAAGGCAAACGGCACTGTTCATTGTCACCGCCCTGGCTGAAATCATTGGCTGCTACTTACCATTTTTGGTGCTTAAGCAAGGGAAAACAGCATGGCTTTTGGTGCCGGCGGTTGTGTCGCTCGCACTATTTTCATGGTTACTTACAATGCACCCTACGGCAGCTGGACGGACGTACGCAGCCTATGGCGGAATCTACATTGCGGTCGCCTTGCTGTGGTTGCGGTTTGTGGATGGCGCAGCGCTGACACGCTGGGACGTCGCCGGCGCATGCGTAGCGCTATTGGGCATGACGATCATCGTCGTACAGCCTCATGCGTAGTGTCGGCTTTTGAAAGCTCACATCCCGGGACTGCCGTGACCACGCTCGCGCTGTAAGGCTCCGCGCTATTGGCCGCAGTCAACGAGCCCCAACGAAGGGCTAGGCATTAGTCCGGGATGCAGATACTTTGCGACCGGCTGGTCAATCAATTAGGGGATCTCGGTGAGTTGGAAAGGACGCGCACCTCGCTGGTGGCATGCACCATGGACGTTGTTGGCAGTACTTCCGCTCCTTGTTTCACCGCGCGCCTTTGCTGCGGTCGACCATATCGAGGTCATCGACCGAAAGCCTTATCAGGATGGTCGGGTATTTCCCGGCACGGGCGCCTATGAAGTCATTCGTGGGCGTGCATGGTTCACGCTGGACCCCAAGAACAAGGCGAACCTTCGGATCGTCGACTTGAAGCTGGCACCACGCGACAGCGGTGGACTGGTCGAATTCTCGACGGATTTCGTCCTTGTCAGGCCCGTGCATGCCGTCGACTCCACGTTGCTCTACGACGCCGTCAATCGGGGTGGCGGCGTCACCGGCATGCTCAATTACGTGATCGATCCCGCCAAAAAGCCGCCCTTAGTCGATTCCGGCTTCCTGCAGCGCAATGGATTCTCTGTGCTCACCTCTGCCTGGCAGTGGGACGTCACGCCGGAGGATGGCGATGATCAGGCACTGGTGTTCAAGCCCCCGGTAGCCGTGGATAACGGCCGCCCGATCACGGGAAGAATCGCTAACGAATTTACCGTGGACAAACCCGCCGACGTCGCTTCATTCGTGGGTATCGATGGACGGGCCTACCCTGCCGCGATCGCCAATGATCCCGCGGCGGTATTGACCGTAAGAGCCCGCCCGGAAGACCCACGCATCGTCATAGAGCGCAAGCATTGGACGTTCGCACCCGCTACCGGCGATCAACCACCAAGCACGATCTCGATGAAGGGCGGATTCAAGCCCGGGCAAATCTGTGAGTTGACTTATGTGGCCCGCGACCCGTACGTGGTCGGTACCGGACTGGCCGGTATTCGTGACTTGCTGTCCTGGTTTCGCACGCACCCGTTCGAGGGTATCCCCGCGCCAAAGCATGTCCTTCTGTATGGCGTCAGCCAGACGGGCCGGCTTATCCAGCACATGCTCTACGAGGGGTTCAATGTGGACGAGCAAGGCGCGCTTGTCTTTGACGGCGCCATGTCGCTCGTGGGCGGAAGTGGCCGGGGTAGCTTCAATCATCGCTTCGCTTTTCCGACGCGCGCCGCCAGCATGGTGGCCGACCGCGGCTACCCCACCGACCTGTTTCCGTTCACCACCGCCGAAGAGCATGACGATACGACGGGTGAATCCGGCTCGCTGCTATCGAGGGCTCGCGACAAGGACGGCCGAACACCCAAGCTCTTCTTCGTGAATAAGTCCACGGAATTCTGGGGACGCTCCGCATCGCTATTGCAAACCACGCCCGATGGGCGCGCCGATGTCCCCGTGGATCCCCACACACGCCTCTATCTACTGGCGGGCATTCAACATCTGTTGACGCCAGAGCCTACGCGAGGAAGCGCGCTTCACTGTTCCAGCCCCATCGATGATCTACCCACGCTGCGCGCGCTGTTGCTCGATCTGAATCGATGGGTGCGTGACGATACGTCGCCACCCGCCAATGCTTACCCCACGCTCGCAAGTGGCACTCTCGTGACGACCGCACGCTATGCCCAGCTGTTTCCCAAGGGCACGGCATTGACACCGCCAAGCATGGCCTTCACTCCCCGGCATCTCGATTTTGGCCCAAGCTTCGCTGCTCGAGGTGTTATCGACCATCTGCAGCCAACGGCCGGCACACCCTATGCCGCGCTGGTTCCCGCCCCGGACGCTGACGGCACCGATGCGGCCGGCGTGCGACCGGTCGAAGTCGCCGTTCCCCTGGGTACTTATGCCGGCTGGAATCCGCGCCACGAGTCGACCGGCTTCAGCTGGGCGCTCGATCGCTTCGAGGGCTCATTCCAGCCGTTTTCGCGTACCGAGGCCGAACGCAAAGCCACCGGCGATACGCGCCCGTCGCTGGAAGCGCGCTATGAATCACGCGCGGACTTCATCAAGAAAGCGCGCGTGGCGGCAGAAAAGGCGGTGGCGGATCATCTTCTGCTCGCCGAGGATGAGGCTCGCGTCATCGACGCCCAGGCCACGCTTTACGACCGCATCCTCGCCCGTGGCCCGAACGATATGAGCTGCGCCTATATGTGGCCCTTTTCTTTCAACTAAGAGCAGCGCGCCTTCGTGAGGTAGATGTCGGTCATGAAAGCACCCCACCCGCCTCTCTGTTAGCCGCCGAAGCAACGTACGTGAACTAGGCGCTATTGGTGACGAATGACACATTCAGTCGCCGATCGTAAGCGCGCTAGCCTTTCTTACTTCAATAACAGGCAAGGAAAGCTGTTTCATGCGAACACTATTGTTGCGCCAAGCTGTTGTGTTACCGCTCGCTGGCATGCTCATTCCGATGCTCGTTGGCTTCTTTCTCCTGGGCTATTCATCCATTCATCAGCACATGAGTGAGTTGGAGCTGCAGTCGCCCGCCGCATCCATGGCGTGTCGTGCAGGAGGATTCATAGCAGGAATCTCCATCATTGGATTCGCGCTAGCGCTCGTTTCGAAAGACAGGCAACGCCTGCCGTTTACCTCGGTCGCCGCGTTTGTGTTCGGCATCAGCATGGTGTCGAACGGCGTATTTACGATGGGAAGCCCATTGCATGGCCTCTATGCGATCGGCATGTCGGTCATTCTCGTGCCTGCCTTTTTCGCCGCAGAGCGCGATCGTCCAACGGACCACATTTCACTCGCGGCGGCCGCCCTGGTCCTCATTTATATGTGGGCCCTACTGACGGGAGTGGAACCGGCAGCTACGAAGGGACGTACCCAACGCTTGGTTGTCATTCCGATGTTCGGCTGGTTTGGATATGCGAGCCTCAAGCTCCTCGAACGTGACAAGCGAGTCCTAACGCCGAAGCACGCCGTCGCCTGATCATCTTCGGACGTGGTTTTCATGATGTCCGCTCAGGATCCGAGTGATGCGCAAGCGATACGTGCACGCGCTCTTCGATGGCGATGCAAGGGGCGGCCTCCTCGCCGCCCCACTCCGCAATGCCTTACTCAAAAGCGGGATGATCCGGTAAAGGCTGAGTCAGCGCTTTGGCTTCCTCGCCCAGGAAATACAACGCAGCAAACAGACCTTCGGTGATGTCCCCTTGAAGCGGCCAATGCCCCGGCTCGGTGGATTCGCAGGTGGTCTGCAACTCACGAAATGCATCGCTGTTGGCGAGAATTCGCGAGAGGGCGTGGATGCCAAGGCATAAGCCGCCGAGACGCGCCGCCCGGCGTTGCTTGGCGTTCTCGGCGAGGGTTAGCGTCCAGTAGGGACGGCCGAGTGGGTTGCTGGGACGTGTGCCCGAGGGCTGGCAAGCTTGCGCGTGTTCCGTATGATCAAACTTATCCATTATCAACTCCTCAGAAGTTGGTGGTGGCTAGCGGGTCGCGTGAGTTGCAACCTCACGCGGCCCGCGCTACTTCATTGCCAGGCTGTCGCTGGTGACAAAGCATCTGACAAGAATCACCACGACCGAGCGACCATCGCATACGACGATGGGCCTGTCCGTCAGGTAAATATTGGGAAGCGGTTGAGGAGAAGCCGGCTTAACGCGCCGGTGTCAGACCGGAAGATCAGCAAGCCTCAGCGGAAGATGTTGTGCGTATGCGCCGTCTTGCGCTGGCAACCATGGCGGTGAGTCGCCCACGGCGCTAAACGGGGGAAGCAGGTATTTAGGTGGAATATTGGGTGAGCTCGGCACCCCACTTAGCCACCTCCATTCACTAATTTCGCCCGAGCCCACGGTGGCCCATGATGGCCTCAGGGTTCGCGCGGCTCCCCTGGTACTGGATGAGTAGCTACACGCTGTCATTGCGTACCTCCATATAACCTCGGGCGCAATCCCATTGCCGGACAACGGCTATGAACGAGTCTGAGAAGCAGGCCCTGATCGATGAATTGACAGAGGCTGTGAACGAAGCAAAGGAGGCCGGGGCCCAAGCAAAGATGATGGCGGACGCACTCAGCAACGCAGCCACAGAGGCATTGAGCGACGCAGAGAGGGTAACTCTTGCCATCGCAACGAATATCGCTCTGAGCGAATCGAGAAGGGCCGCAGCGTGCGCCGAAAGCTCGAGACGGGCGTTTCACAAAGCAACAAGAGAATTGAGTTACGAAGAAAAGAAGGACAAATTCCAAAACCAGTTCATCAATGGGATGAACAATATGGTGTCTGTGGCGGCCTACATAACTGCAGGTACTTTTCTCGCCAGCCAAGCCCGCCTGCCAATGACGTCGAAGGGCCTTTTTCTTGGCATCTCGTCCACGGTATTGACCATCATCGGACTCTATGGGGCATTCCTGACAGCCTCAGACATGTGGTCCGCCTGCCACATTCGATTCCCGAAATTCGTCGCTAATCCCATTGGCATGGTGATTATCTTGCTGGTTGTATCGTCGATCGTAGGCGTCCCCATGGTTCTTATCCTGCTGTCGGATAAATGAGAGGACGATAGCCGCGCGGATGTCCGCATGACCGAGTTCGTGTTGTCTCGACGGTGATTGTCGATACGGTCGCGGCAATCGCAAACCTTCTGCTTAGATCCATCCAGACCTTCCAACGTGTACCCAGACACGGGGCTCTCTCACTACGACTTCTTTATTTTCTCTGCGCATTAAAAAAGCCAGCTAGACGCTGGCTTTAGGGACTCGCTCGGTTACGGCGTGTTGATCAGAATTGTCCACCTATGATTCGGATGACACCCTGATCCCCGACGTACTCCGCAAAGGTTTGCACCTTAGTGTTGGCGATATTCATCAGAAACGCCCCTGAGCGGAAGTTCAGAGAGTAGATGCTCTTGCCAGCATCGCCAATGAAATCAAAGCCAGCGACAGAGTGAAGCGGGTTGCCATCGGGGTCGATCACCCACTGGTAAACCTCTTCGACCCTGCTCGTGCCTTCGAGAGTCTTGGCAAGCTGGAGCTTCTGGTCGGTTTCTTTCGCCAGCTGATCAACTGTGCCACCCGAGGATCCTTCATTGCGTTCGATGTCCGCCTTGCCTGCGGCGATACTGCTTTGCAAGTTTCCTATCTGACGCTCTTTCTCTTTTTCGATTCGGCCGTGGAAAACCTCTGGACTGCTTACGTCATCCCGCTCCATCTGAAGCAACGGGGCTAGCTCTGCATCGGAAGTCGCCGCCTGAATCTTTGCCAGAAGCTCTTCGTGGGCCTGGGCCAAAGCCTTTGTCTTCTCGATATTTCCTTGAAGAGTGGCCTTCCAGGCTGCGAGAGTCTGCTCCTCTTCGACAATGTATTGCTTCGCCACCGACTTCAAAGGCTCGCTAGCGTTCTTGAGGTCGCAACGATATTCAACTACGGTTCGACCGCGATCATCTTTGGTTGCTTTCCAAGATTTCGACTCACAGACACTTCGATTGTCAAGAATCTGACCAACGGTGAATGTTGGGTCAAGGTCGAACTTCATGTCCTTCACTGCACTGACAGCGCTGCTTCCGCAACCTGCAAGCAAAGCGCAAATAGTCGCTATTGCGGCGACCTTCAACTTTTCCATTTGAATCCCCTGTTCCGATGTAGCGCAAATGGTGGTCAACACCTGACCAGGGCCGATGCTACGGAAGCTCACAGGGGAAAGCCAGATGATGTGCCGCTCCACTCAGAATCCGTTTACCTCATTTGGCCACCGGTTCCTAAGTGTTTGCGCTGCTCTTTCCTCCCCCTTGCTCTTCGATACGCTCCAGCTCCTCGATGCTCAGCTCTGGCTTCGGCAGTCGAGGAGGTGACGATTTCGGAGGAGCCTCGACGGTGGACTTGTAATTGTCGTTTTTCAGGGGCGATTCCCTTGTCAGATATGATGTTCGGAGCACAGGGGGAACAGCATGGACAAGCCAGCAGCTAAGCCTATTCGGCTCTACCACTTCACCTCTAAAGAGTTCGCGATTCAGGACATCGTGAAACAGCGCCTGAAGATTGCCCGGATCATGGAGCTGAACGACCCATTTGAGTTCGTCGGCGCGGATTTGGAAAACCGCATGTGGCGCGCCACGATGAATGGGATGAAGGAGGCTTATAACGACAAGTTCGGCCTCATTTGCTTCAGCCGGACATGGCGCGATCCCGTCCAGTGGAGCCACTACGCGGATCACCACAAGGGGATCTGCCTCGGCTTTGACGTTCCGCCCCACCTGCCGGTGCAGGTCAACTATGTGCGCTCTCGAAGTCCCATCCCTATCGCACCGCATGAAATCAACCTGGACCCAGACGATCCTGTCCTTACAGAGATCTTCAAGTCGGCGATGCGAACAAAGTTCGCCCACTGGAGCTACGAGGATGAGTTCCGGCTGTTCACTGATCTGAATGAGGCCGAATACAACGTTGCTGCTGAAAAGAATCTCTACTTTGCCAACTTCAACGTCGGTCTGACCCTGCGCGAAGTGATTGTCGGTGCGAACTGCACTTCTACGCCTGAGGAGATTTCCGAAGCCCTGACCGAATACAAGGGCGTCGTCGTTAGGAAAGCTCGCCCTGCATATCGCACCTTCCGGATGGTCGAGCAGAAGCACGAGCTGTACTGGAAATATCCTCCCGAGCGCTCCGTCTACGACCCAAGCCCTGTGATCGTCATCAACAAAGAGAGCTAGTCAGACTTAGCTCTTAGCGTGCGAAGCGCTTAGAACGCGATACAGCGCGTTGCAAAGCAAAGGGGCCGACTGCTCCACGTATAGAAGTAATCGGCCCCTGGAACAGCTGAGCTTAGGCTCAGAATCAGCGACCGGGGCAGCATTTTCAAGTGCGGCAGCCATGGCTGCTAGGAATGCTCTCGCGAGGGGCCGTTGATCTATCCGTCAATTGGCGCGGGTTCCTGATTGCGATCTTCTGCTGGGTCATTCCGTACGCGGTGGAGAGTCGGAAGCTCAGGAAGTCGAGCAAGACGCGAACCAAGTACACGCTAGGGACATCACGTGGCGGCAAAGCTCTGAATGACTGAGAACGTGACATGCCAAAAATCGGGGTCAGGCTCCCTTCTATAGTTAGCGTTCAATCCGAGAAGGGAACCTGACCACGTTATCGTAGGTATAGACGTTCATCTAACCTCAATCGCAACTCGTGCCGTAATTGGGTAGGGCTGCACCTGAGCGCGCGGACAATTCGGAACTACGAATTACCGGAAGTTGCAGCGACATACCCGCGCAACAAGGTTTCGCTTTGCCACAAAGCTTGATCGATGGCGTTCTCCGCCTTTCGCCTCGAAACCTCCAGTAGTCGTGCGCAGCGTTCTTGATCGCCACGCAAGGACGCGCACAACGCCTGACAACGCGGAAGGAGCCAGGGAGACGTCCACGCGGCATTTGCAGGCAGCAGATCATCGACCAATCCCGTCCCATCTCCAGTGAGCATTACTTCTGAAAACGCCAGCTCTGTCCGCAATGTCGCCACTAGCTCGGTCAGCATCATTCGTCTCGCGGGATCAAGCGCTGCAGTCAACGCATTGAACTGCGCGCTTCGCGATACTGCACTCGGCCAGTCACCGCGATTTTGATCCGCCTTCAATCGATACCATAAAGCGACGAGCGGCATCGGCGTGGGCTGTTGTTCCAGGGATGCCAGTTCGTCCTCTGGCAACTGGTTTGCCGTCTGCCCGGCGAGAGAGCGCGACATCACTCGTGTATATGCGAGGTTGGGTCCCGCCTCGTCCACGCCTCGGAGCCAAGTAAGAAGGCGCAAGCCATCCGAGGCGATAGCGCCTTGGTGCGGAACGAGATTGATCAGAGCAAATCCCGCGTTCATGACTGAAAAGGCCAATGACAGAGAGCCCATTGGCTGTCGCCACAACCATCCAACTGCCCCGAACAAGATCGCAAACGCCATGTTGCCAACGGGGCCGCCCAGACACATCCCAATAATTTGTTTGCGCATCGGCTGACCAAATTGCGGAAACGCCAATACGAATCCTGCTAGTTGGCGTCGTCCGCCCCGGGACCAGCGAACCTTCCAGCCACGCCGCTGTGCATGAAACTCTAGCCCCGCGATATTGACCGCCCACACGGTCATGCCAAGAAGTCGCGCGCAAACGCCGTGGCCTAACTCGTGCACGACCAGAGCGAGCATAAACAGCACCCCAGCAGTCAGACACGCGGCGGCGTTATTCGTCGAAGAATCGCCAAGCCAAACAAAACACAGCGATGTCGCCAAGGCACCTGTCACCACTGACAGCACGACCTGGGCACAAAGAGCGAATCGATTCATCCAAGCTTTCACGGTATCCCCTTCCTGAAAAACGGGGTCAAGTTCACTTCCTTGGCGATCAAAAGTGAACCTGACCCCGTTTGATTTCTATGACCCCGCCGCCGGCAAGCCATACCTTGTAGCTCGCACTTCGATTTGCGGATCGAGCGTGCGCGCGGCGACCAGATCGGCATTACCTGCGTCCGTCTGGCCATCGCGAATTTTCGCCAGCCCAAGGGCATAACGCGCCCACGCGGAGAGCGGCTTCTGCGCTGCGGCCTGCTCATAGGCCTTGATCGACTCGGCAAAATGTCCCAGCCGCAACTCGATCAAGCCAAGACTGTCGAGATAGGCCGGGATTTCGCCATCACGCTTGATCGCCTTACGGCAGTCCTTCAAGGCGTCGTCGAGCATCTGATTGCTCAGGCCGCGCGCCCAACAGCGCTCGTTGAGTGCGGAGCCAAGCATGGCGTCATCTTTATGCAGGCGAATCCAATCGTCGAGAATGGGTAGAGCCGCAGTGGGCTGATCGAGTTGGATGTAGAGGGCAGCAATCGATCGTGCCTGCCTTGATCCCGCGGATGCCACAGCGCTTGCCGCCGTCACATCGGTTGCGGCACCCGTGCGGTCCATGCGCGAGAGGCGGAGCTCGGCGCGCATCTGCAACGCCTCGAAGCTCTTCGGATCCAGGCTCAAAGACTTGTCCAGATCGGCGAGCGCGGCATCGGGCTGTTTGTCCACCGCATGTGCCCGCGCACGGGCAACATAGTAAGCGGCTTGATCGGGCGCCATGCGGATCGCTTCATCCAGGTCAGCGATGGCAGCCTTCGGTTCGCCACGAGACAGGTGCGCTTGGCCTGTTAGCGCGTAATCACCAGCGGTCTTGGGGACAGCGCTGTTTTCGTGCGCCGTAGCTCCGGCATCGGGTTTGTCGCTGTTTTCTGGTGCGTCAGCGAAGGTAAACACGCGCCCGCCGTTATAGTTGAAATAGGCTTTCTTCTGGCTGTTGGCGATGAACATGTGATGGGCGAGGAGAAAATCCACACCGAGTAGCATGTCGGTTGAACCGTCTCCAATATCTCCATCAATAACTTGCATCTTGCTGTGCTGGATTATTTCCGTACCGACTTGGAACGAATCAACGCGTACGGTCCATGTCTTGAGTTGCTTCGCGCCAAGGCCGTAGCTGCTCATGCCAGCCCTGACATCTTGCGCATGTAAGTTGATGCCGGCTCGCTCGGCAGCGTCACGAGTCAGTAAGGTGGCGGTGGCCCCTGAATCGAGCAGTGCCCTCACTTTCTTGCCGTTTATGGTCACATTGAAAAAAGTGCGTTGGTCGAACTGGTTGTCGGCCGGCTCGATATCGGCGATGTTGTAATTGTCATCCTTTACCCAATACGCCAGCGCCGATTTATCGCAGTGCTCCGCTTTGAACAGCGTCAATTTGCCGTGCGCAAGATCGATGTCAAGATCGTCGAAATCGAGCAGGTTGGCCCCAAGCAATCCATCACCGGCATCGCTGCCGCCGACGATGAAAGCAACATTCTTGAACGTCGTACCGAGGATGCCAAATTCCTTGACGTGCGTTTGCTGGACAAAGGCGTCGCCTCCAATGCCGCTGATGCGATAGCCAAGTGGCGCATGTTGCAGCTTGAGTCCAAGCGACGAGGCGTTGGCATTCGACATGAGGTTGGAGGAAGCACCCGTATCGAGAATAAATCGCGCATCGTTCCCATTGATCTTCACCATGGTCGTGGCGCGTTCGCCGACCATTTCCACCGGTAAAGTGCCGTACCTCTTCAAATGGCAGCCGTCGGCCCAAGCTTGGCCGACGAAGAAAACGCATAAGCCCAGACCGCAAAAACGCAACATCCCCATCACTCCCCCCTGTTTGCCATGTCCGCAGAATGTACTTGCGCAGCTCACGGCCCGCCGTCCAGCAAGCCGGGAAGCACCCCCAGGGCATGCTCAACGAATGCCCGGTCAGCAACAAGGGGGCGAACTTACCTTTCGCAGGTTTGGCCTAGCTAGCTTTGAAGGCGCCCCAGAAACTCAGCCACAAAAAAAACCGCCACAAGGGCGGGTTTCTTCGTACTGCTGGGACCCAGCGTCTCAACCACTGAATCCACTTATTGGTGCCCAAGGGGGGCAAACAGAAACGTTGGTGCGTAAGGGCTAGAGCCACTTTTGGTGCCTTTTTGGTGCCCACTCAAATTCGAGTCCCTGCTAGGGACCAAAACCGAGGAATGATTGCTTGTGCAGCGCCGGTGATGGCCAACCACCATTCCGGTGGCGTCCCAACGTGAGCCTTGCGTTGCGCACTAGCGGGCACCGGTAAGTCCGCTTTGGGTTGCGGACGTTCATATGTGGCGAACAACCCTCTCGACCACGCCCAAAGGCAGTCCAACCTCTGACTAATTCGTAATCTTCATATCAATGAAGATCGGTAAGCCATCGGCGCTGGCATAAGTCGGCAAAGCTGGAAAAGGTGCTCCTGCGAATTTATCTCTGAAGCAGGCCGACATCTTGGTGTTTGGGCGGACTTCGACCCGAGTCGCCGTACCATTGGCCATGATGTCTGCCACAAGCGTAAAGCTCCCTGTGTCTCGGGTCACGCCATCCGGAAAGCATTCGACCATCGCATCTCGGATGTAATTGCCGATGGCTCCATAGAGAACCCGGTCATACGCCTGACCATCAGGCGCGTCCTCTAGTTTCCTAGCGACGGCGACACGGCTATCAAAGGAATCTGCTGCGGACGCACTTGCTGCTGCCAGGACCAATGCCGCAAAAATAGGATTTCTCACATGCGTTCCTTATTGGTTTCTCGATTCTCATCCGTTCGTATGGCTTTGACCTAAGGAATAAGAGAGCGGATACCCGTGGGGCCCTAGCTCCGCCGTTGGTTAGGTCTGCTTTGGGTCGGAAGCAGAGCTTCCACAAGCCTACCGGACCTGTGCCAAACGGGCAGCTAAAAGCACCACGTCGCCCGAAAGTACGCGTGGTTCACATTCGACCGCCTGGCCTGGCAAGAACTTCCATTCCTCTTGGCTTGGAACAATCCCCAGAAGTTCGTAGTTCGAATCGCCTAAGTGGCGCGCAGCAACAGGGCGCCAGGCATCGGTTCCTTCGTTCAACAGCACTACGTAAACAGTCGGCATGGTGGCGGCCGCCCCTCTCAGCTTAGGTCTGCTCTGGGTCGAAAGCCGACATGACGGCTCACTGATAGCCAAATCACACACCTCCCGTGTAGCCCAATAGATACGGCAGAACGGCCAATAGGCTTAGCGTATATAGCAAGACCGCGGGAATCTTGAGCATTCGATAGCGGCTAGCAGCCAATGCAATCAAAACAATCAAGAGCACCACAATTGGAAAGTGAAAGTAGAAATTGACCTGGCCGGATGATGGGTAGCCAGGCACATGTTGGCCATCCAAATACTTAAGCGAGCTGTAGCCCTTCCATACAAAGAAGACCCAGATCGCTGCCGTTATGCTCCCAAGTACATGCGAGGTTTTCATACGTTTAGCTCTGACCTATAAACCTGAGTCCACGCCGCGAAATGCGTCCGCTTCGGGTCGAAAGCGGACCTCAACTGGTGCCCTAGATACGTCGGATATTCCACTTAGCTACCCGAGCCGTCGTTTAGCAGGATAGGGATCTCTGGGTAACCCCTTTGCGCAGAAGCGTAGAAACGGTGAAAGCCGTTCATAACTCTGTATTTATATGTGGATGGATGTTCAATTGGAGCCACGACTATGGGCGGCAAAGATCCATTCGGGTCCATCATGGCCATAAGCACGGGAACCATCTTGTATTTCTTGAAAGGCTCGACACCCACGCCTCGAACGGGCGGCTCAATTTCAGTTAGTGGAACTGCCTGAGCATTCGAGTGCGGCTCGTAGCAATAAAACCGATAGCCGGGTGACACCCGCTCGAAGTCGCAAAAACTTAGCCATTCCTCGGGAATTATGTAGTTCATGGGAGCCCTTGGTGTGCCTGACCCGCTGACCCTCGAACGAAATCTGCGATTACCTATAAGACTCGGGATCGAACACCCGCCTCGGGTCCCAAGCGGACGCTTCGTGGTCATCTAAACAGGGGCAAATTCCGTGCTCAAACCCTCGGTTCGCCGCTGCGTGCAGCCGTACCACCGCGAATCAGCGAAGCTGCAACTTCCATTGAGGTTATCGGGCAGGAAGCGGCAGTCTTCGAACTCACATTCGACGAACCGGCATCCCGAGAACGAGCAACCTCGAAAGTCACAACCGTGAAATTTGATTCCGACAAAAGTGGCGATGTTGAACAGCGCCCAGTAGATGTCACATTGCCTAAACGTAGAGTCGAGGAAGGCAGAGGTGACATGCAATCCTTCGCCATGGATGCCCCTGAATTCACAGAAAATGAAAACCTGTTCCTCCCAGGTAATCCCTTCCGATAGACCCTTCTCAAAGACTTCGCTGGTGACCTGCATTTAGCCTTCCCATCCATGAAAGTTGGTTTACCGCTACTTGTCGATCAGCAAGGCGATGTCCGCTATGAGTCGGAAGCAGACCTTACGCGGATCCAATTTACAGATATGTATAGGAAGCAACCACTGGGCTGACACCACGACCAATCGGAGAGACTAGCGGTAGAACACAGTGGGTCGGTGTGCAAACTAGAGACCAATTCGTGTGCGCGGCTGCAACGAACCGCAACTAGCGGCAATCGAGAGCAACTCATCAGCCCGTGCGGTGTTCAAGAGGCGAGTGCTGGTGCCCTCGAGGTGCCCTTTTAGTGCCCTCGAGGTGTCCTTTTGGTGCCCTTCAAGGTGCCCTTTTGGTGCCCTTGTGCAATTTCAGTAGCCTGAAACGACTTAGGCCATCCTTTCGGATGGCCTAAGTCGTTGTTTCTACAAACCCAACATTCCGCCCTATACAGGATTGAATGTTAAATTTTCGTTATGGTGCCCAAGGGGGGACTCGAACCCCCACGCCTTACGGCGCTACCACCTCAAGGTAGTGCGTCTACCAATTCCGCCACCTGGGCAGGTGTCTTACTGTGTTTTCTTTGCCGGTTCCGTCGCGGCGGGGACTTCGCCTGCCGGCGGCTTGGCCGGTGCCGTGGCTGCCGGGACATCGCCCTGCGTGGCCGTCGGCTTGGTCGCCTGCGGGATTTCCGCGTTGACCGGAGCGGCGGGCTGCGCATTCTGCGTTGCAGCCGGCTTATTGGCAATACCCGACATCACACCGAGATCGCTACCGCTCGCAGCCTGCGAAGTACCGTGGCGGCTGAGGTAAATACCCATGCCAAGGCTAAGCAGAAAGAACAGAGCCGCGAGCACGCCCGTCGCACGGGTCATGAAGCTGGCCGAGCCGCGTGCACCGAAAACGGTCGCCGAAGCACCGCCGCCGAAGCCCGAGCCCGCATCCGCACCGGCGCCGCGCTGCAAGAGAATCAGCACGATCATCGCCGCGGCGATCAGAATGTAGAAGACGCTGAAGATGACGAACATGTTTGTCTAAAGGATCCGTTGCGCTTAGTGCGCCGCAGCGCAGATTCCCAGGAACTCGGCAGCTACTAGTGAGCAGCCTCCAATCAGTCCTCCATCTACGTCCGACTGCGCGAACAAGTCCGCCGCATTCGCCGCTTTGACGCTGCCGCCATAAAGCAGCCGAGTCAGACGGGCAATCATAGCATCTTCTTTTTGGAGTTGGCTACGGATGAACGCGTGAACCGCCTGCGCCTGCGCCGGCGAGGCCGTGAGACCCGTCCCGATGGCCCAGATCGGCTCATAGGCAATCACCGCGGTATCGAAACTGGCGATGCCATTGAGCTCGATCACCGCCTGAAGCTGTCGCGCGATCACCGCCTCGGTCAAGCCCTGTTCGCGCTCGTTCAGCGTTTCACCCACGCAGAGAATCGGGGTGAGGCCGCCGGCGCGTGCGGCGGCGAATTTGCGCGCCACCAGGGCGTCGGTCTCGCCATGGTATTGGCGCCGCTCCGAATGCCCCACCAGCACCCATTGCGCCCCCACGTCGGCCAGCATCGCGGCGGACACTTCGCCGGTATAGGCGCCCTGCCCCTCACGCTCACTCACGTCCTGCGCACCGAAGCCCAGGCCGGAGCCGACATGCTGGCTGGCCAGCTCGCCCAGATACGGGAACGGTGGAAACACCGCCACGTCGATGGAGGAAGGCAGCGCGGCAACGATGTCGCCCACCAGGGCGGCCGCCATGCTGCGGCTGCCGTACATCTTCCAGTTGCCGGCGACGAGTTTCTTGCGCATGTCATGATTCCCCTGCGTACAAACGCGAAATCTTAGCGATGGACCATGCCACTGGCAACGCAGGGCAGACAAGCCACTGCTCTGACGAGAAAAATCGGCAAAACCACAAAGAGACCACTTGATGCCACCTACCCGCCCGCTCACCCTGATTACCGGCGCCTCCGCCGGCATCGGCGCCGCCTTTGCACGCGACCTCGCCGCGCGCGGGCACGACCTGGTGCTTACTGCCCGCCGCACCGACCGCCTGGAGGCGCTTGCCCAGGAACTACGAACCCGGCACGGGTGTGCCGTCACCGTACTCACGGCCGACCTGGCCGAGCCGCGGGCGGTAGGCACACTCTGCGATGAACTGGTTGCACGTGGTCTTGCCGTGGACTGGCTGGTGAACAACGCCGGCTATGGCGTGCCGGGCACCTTCGAGGCCGTCGATTGGCCGGTGCATGAGGCTTTTTTCCGGGTGCTGATGACCGCACCGACTGAGTTGGCCTGGCGGCTACTGCCCGGCATGCGCCAGCGTGGCTACGGACGCATCATCAATGTGGCGTCGTTGGCGGGTCACGTACCGGGCTCGGCCGGACATACGCTGTATGCGGCGAGCAAGGCGTATCTGATCAAGTTTTCGCAATCGCTGGCGCTGGAGAATCGGCATCTTGGCGTGCAGGTGTGTGCGTTGTGCCCGGGGTTTACCTGGTCGGAATTTCACGACGTGACGGGGACGCGCTCGCTGATGAACGCGCTGCCTGGGTTTATGTGGCAGACGGCTGAGGCGGTGGTGCGTGAGGGATATGAAGCGGTTGAGCGTGGCGAGGCTGTGCATGTGACGGGGCGCGTGAATCGCTTCATCAAGGCGTTGATGAAGTTGCTGCCGGATCGGCTGACGTTGTGGTTGTCGGCGCGGGAGTCGAAGAGGTATCGGGCGTTGGAGAATATGCCGTGAGGTTGTTGTTCTAGAGGGAGGTGCTGGCGCGAATGGGATGAAAAGCGCGGGCGTTGGCGCAGATATTTGGCGCGGACGCGAGCACCCGCCCCTCACCCCAACCCTCTCCCCGAAGGGGAGAGGGAGTGAATGGCTCGCTTAAATCAGCTTGATCTCACGCAGGCGCTGCATCAGGTATTCGTGCGAGGTGATGCTGGTGTCGTAGCGGCTCGGGTTGTCGGGCGTGATGGTCTGCGGCAGCGGGTCGAGTACGACGTCGGGGTTGGGGTGCAGGAAGTACGGCACCGAATAACGCGGCTTGCGGGCGTTGTCGTTCTGCGGGTTCACCACGCGATGCGAGGTGGAGGGATACACGTGGTTGGTGAGGCGCTGCAGCATGTCGCCGATATTCACCACGATGGCGTCGCCTTCGGTGGTGATCGGCAACCACTCGCCGTCGCGGGTCAGCACTTCCAGGCCTTCCGCACTGGCGCCCACCAGCAGGGTGATGAAGTTGATGTCTTCATGTGCGCCCGCACGGACGTTCGGGATGTTCTCCTCGGTAATCGGCGGGTAGTGGATCGGGCGCAGGATGGAGTTGCCCTGGTCCGTCTTGTCCTCGAAATAGTTCTCGGGCAGATCGATATGCAGCGCCAGCGCACGCAACACGCGCGAGCCAAGCCGGTCGAGCGCGTCGAACAGGCCGTAGCCGTAGTACTTGAAGTCCGCTATTTCGGACGGCCAGATATTCGGCGGCATCACGTCGGCAAACTTCGAATCGCGCGGAATCTCGCGACCGATATGCCAGAACTCCTTCAGGTCGGCGTGCGTGCTGTCCTTGGCGGTCTCCACCTTGAACGGCGTGTAGCCACGAGCGCCACCCGTGCCGGGGACACGGTAGCTCATCTTGGTTTCGGTCGGCAGCGCGAAGAAGCGCTGGAACGTGTCGTAAGCGCCGTCGATCAGTTCGCGGGGAATGCCGTGTCCACTGATGCAGCAAAAACCGAATTCGCGATAGGCGGCACCGAGTTCGGCGACAAAGGCCGCGCGATCGGAGTCATAACGACGGATGTCGAGTGTCGGAACATTCTTCATGGCTGGTCCAGGTTGTGCGTGCGGTCCACTTCAATCCGCCACCGCAGGGGCGGGGCACGTCGGGCCAATCCTTGGCGACCTGGATCAAAAACTCTTACAGGCTCACGAGCGTTCTGCGGCGGATTTTACGATATCGGCCAGCCAACCTGCCATCTGCTGGACCTCGGCCGCGTCGGCCGCCTCCACCGTGACACGCACCAGCGGCTCGGTACCCGAAGCGCGCAACACCACCCGGCCACGTCCCGCCAGGGCCCGCTCCGTCTCAGCCAGCGCCTCGCGCACCGCGTCGCTGTGCAGGGCTTCGCGGGCGCCATCGGCGCGCACGTTGATCATCACCTGCGGCATTTTGTGCAGGCCCTGGCGGGCCTGGGTCAGATCCATGCCTTCATGCACCAGCACTTCGAGCACGGCCAGCGCGGACACGATGCCGTCGCCGGTGGTGGCGCGATCCAGGCACATCACGTGGCCCGAGGTTTCGCCGCCGAGATTGCCGCCATGCTCCTTGAGCTGCTGCATGACATAACGATCGCCCACGTTAGCGCGGATCAGCTCGACACCTAGCCCCTTCAGCGCCAACTGCAAGCCGTAGTTGCTCATCAGCGTGCCGACGACGGGGCCCTGCAGCAAGCCTTGCTTTTTCCAGCTGCACGCCAGCACGTACAGAATGTCATCACCATCGGAAAGCGTGCCGTGGCGATCGACCAGCTGCACGCGGTCGCCATCGCCGTCGAAGGCGATACCGATATCCGCGCCCTGCTCCACCACGGCGCGCATCAGCGCCTGCGGGTGGGTGGAACCGACATCGCGATTGATATTGAAGCCATCCGGCTTGTCGCCGATGGCGGTGACGTCGGCGCCAAGCTCCGAGAACACCTTGGGCGCGACCTGATAGGTGGCACCGTTCGCGCAATCGAGCACGATCTTCATGCCGCGCAGGCTGAAGTCCTCGGCCACGGTGGTCTTGCAGAACTCGGCATAACGCGTCACGGCATCGCCGACGCGAATGGCCTTGCCCAGCTGTTCGGACGCTACGGTGGTGAACGCCAGCTCCAGCTCGTGCTCGATCGCCATCTCGATCTCATCGGACAGTTTTTCGCCATTGGCCGAGAAGAACTTGATGCCGTTGTCATGATGCGGATTGTGCGAGGCACTGATCACAATGCCCGCTTGCGCGCGCAGCGATCGCGTGAGAAAGGCCACAGCGGGCGTGGGCATCGGGCCGAGCAAGCCCACGTCGACGCCCGCGGCGACCAAGCCCGCTTCCAGCGCCGACTCGAACATATAGCCGGACACGCGGGTGTCCTTGCCGATAAGGACCTTTGGCCGCACCGGGCCACCGCGGGTCAGCACCACGCCGACGGCGCGGCCCAGTTTCAGCATGAAATCCGCGCTGATCGGCCACTGGCCGACGAGCCCGCGAATACCGTCCGTTCCAAAATACTTGCGTTGCGTCATGGTTCAACTCCGGGCCCGCGCGTGTCGAAAGCCGCGCGATGCCGCTTGAATGCTGTTATTACTCGTCGTCCGGCCAGCGTGGCTGGGCGGGTTTGCTATCGCGGCGCTCGGGCGTATCGCCGGCCTGCACGGCATGCCATACGGCCAGGGCATCAACGGTGGCGGCCACATCGTGCACACGCACGATCCGCGCGCCGCGCTGCACGGCAATCAGCGCGGCGGCGACCGAGCCTGCAGCGCGATCGGCCGGCGTGGTCTTGCCGGTCATCGCGCCAATCATCGATTTGCGCGACAGGCCAACGTAGACGCCACTGCCGAGATTGGCGAAGCGCTCCAGCGCGCGCAGGAGCGCGAGGTTGTGTTCCAGCGACTTGCCGAAGCCAAAGCCGGGGTCAACCATCACCTTGCGCCGATCGATGCCCGCCAGTTCGCAAGCGAACAAACGATCCGTAAGGAAGCGATGCACGTCACCGACCACATCGTCATAGTGCGGCTCGGCCTGCATGCTGCGCGGTTCGCCTTGCATATGCATCAGGCACACCGGCACACCAAGCTCGGCCACGGCATCGAGCGCACCTTCGCGACGCAGCGCATACACGTCATTGACCATGCCAGCACCCGCCGCCACCGCGGCGCGCATCACTTCCGGCTTGGAGGTATCGATCGCCAGCGGCACCTGGGTGCGCGCAGCGAGCTGCTCGATCACCGGCAGGACGCGACTCAGTTCGTCCTCGATCGACACATCGTCAGCGCCGGGCCGGGTGGACTCGCCGCCGATGTCGAGCATGTCCGCGCCCTCCTCGACCATGCGCAGCGCATGCGCCACGGCCTGCTCCAAGCTGGCATGACTGCCGCCATCGGAGAAGGAATCGGGCGTGACATTGAGGATGCCGACCACGCGCGGACGGTCAAGCCGCAGCGGCCGGCCAGCGCAGTCAAGCACGGGAGCGAACAGATCAATGGACATGGTTACTCCCCGATTCGGTAAGGCATGACACGCGGCACGCGGCCGGAGCGCTCAGGACTCGCCGCCGCCCAGCGGGCCCATGAACTGGCGGTAATAGCGCAGTTCGTCGATCGAATCGCGGATATCCGACAGCGCCGTATGGGCAGACTCCTTGGAGAAACCCTTGCTGATCGAGGGCGCCCAGCGCCGGGCCAGCTCCTTGAGGGTGGACACGTCGAGATTGCGGTAGTGGAAAAAGCGCTCCAGGCGCGGCATTTCGCGATGCAGGAAGCGACGGTCCTGGCAGATCGAGTTGCCACACATGGGCGACTTGCCCTGGGGCACCCACACCCTGAGGAAATCGAGCGTCGCCCGCTCGGCGGCAGCATGGTCGTCGGCCGAGGCCACCACCTGCTCCCACAGCCCCGACTTGCGGTGCTGATTGCGGTTCCACGCGTCCATGCCTTCCAGCCGCTCCAGCGGATGCCGGATCGCAAACACCGGGCCCTCGGCAAGGATGCGAAGGTTTCGATCGGTGACGATGGTGGCGATCTCGAGGATGGAGTCGGCATCGGTATCGAGCCCGGTCATTTCCAGATCGATCCAGATCAAATTGTCGTCGTTCGCTTGGCTCATGCGCCCTCCTGGACGCGGAGTCTAGCAGCACGAGGCGAAGTGCCGTCCCGCAGGGGTCTGCTCCCACCGTCCCGGCAGCACCGCCGGGCGTGAAGCCCGCATGGACGGCATGCGATGATCCGGGCATGCAGACCTTCTTCTGGCATGACTACGAGACCTTCGGCGCGGACACCTGGCGTGACCGCCCGGTGCAGTTCGCCGGCATCCGCACGAATATGGACCTGGAGATCATCGGCGAGCCGGTGATGTTCTTCGGCAAGCCACCACGCGAGATGCCGCCGCACCCCGAGGCCTGCCTGATCACCGGCATCACGCCCCAGCAGGCCGAGCGCGAGGGCGTGATCGAGGCCGACTTCGCGGCGCGCGTCCACGAGCAGCTAGCCCAACCGGGCACCTGCGGCGTGGGCTACAACTCGCTGCGCTTCGACGATGAGGTCAGTCGCCAGCTGTTCTATCGAAACTTCTTCGAGCCTTATGGGCGCGAGTGGGAGAACGGCAACTCCCGCTGGGACCTGATCGACCTCGTCCGCATGTGCCAGGCCCTGCGGCCGGAAGGCATCGTGTGGCCGCTGCGCGATGATGGCTCGCCGAGCTTCAAGCTGGAGCATCTGGCGAAGGCCAATCACTTGCAGCAGGAACGTGCGCATGACGCGCTATCGGACGTCCACGCACTGATCGACCTGGCCCGGCTCATCCGTGTGCGCCAGCCGCGCCTGTGGGACTGGTATCTGAGCCTGCGTCGCAAGCAGCGCGCGTTCGAGCTGCTCGACGTGACCAGCATGACGCCGGTGGTGCATGTGTCCTCGCGCTATCCGTCCAGTCGGCACTGCCTGGCGGTGGTCGCGCCGCTCGCCGCCCACCCCAGCCGCCCGACCGAAATCATCGTCTACGACCTTGCCACTGATCCGTCCGAGTGGCTGGCGCTGGATGACGAGGAGATCGCCGACCGTATCTTCACCGCGCGCGCCGACCTTCCCGAAGGCGTGACGCGTATCCCCCTGCGCACCGTGCGGGCCAATCGCGCGCCCGCGCTGGCACCGCTTTCCGTGCTCAAGGGCGTCGACCTGGAGCGCCTGCAGGTTGACCTGGAGCGCATCCAGGCCCATCGCGACATACTCGCAGCGGCCGAAGGCCTCAAGGAAAAGTTGCGCCGCGTCTTCCAGCGCGCGGCTGACCTGCCACCTGCGCAAGACCCCGAACTGGCGATCTATGGCAGCTTCCTGCCGGATTCGGATAAGCGCCTGCTGGCGGACGTGCGAGCCACCCCGCCACAACAATTGGGCGAGCGTGCCTTCCCTTTCCGCGACCCGCGTTATCCCGAGCTGCTGTTCCGCTACCGGGCACGCAACTGGCCCGAGACGCTCAGCGCCGACGAACAAGCGCGCTGGGGCGAATTTTGCCGCGAGCGACTGTTCAAGCACACGCCACTGACCAACCTTACCCTGGACGACTACTTCGCCCGCATCGCCGAGCTGCGTACCGACGCCGCCAACCAGCAGAAACTCCCCCTGCTTGATCAACTGCAGCTTTGGGGCGAGATGCTGGCCGCCGAGTTCGCCCCACCTTCCGCCTGATAGCCAAGCCTATGCCGACCGCCTATTTCTCTGCCGCCAGCTTCCGTTTCCTGCGCTCGCTGGCGCGCAACAACAGCCGCGAGTGGTTCCAGGACCATAAGGACGATTACGAGCGCCACGTGCGCGAGCCGTTCCTGGCCTTGATCACCGATCTGCAGGCGCCGCTGGCCAAGATCAGCCCGCATTACCGGGCCGACCCGCGCAAGAACGGCGGCTCGCTGTTTCGCATCTACCGCGACACGCGCTTCTCCAACGACAAGCAGCCGTACAAGCCATGGCAAGGCGCGCGCTTCTTTCACGAACGCCGCCACGAGATTCCCGCGCCATCGTTCTACCTGCAGATCCAACCGGGCGATTGCTTTGCCGGTGGTGGCATGTGGCATCCGGAGTCCGACGCCCTCAAGCGCATCCGCGACTTCATGGCGGACAACCCCGCGGCGTGGAAGCGCGCCACGCGCAGCAAGGCGTTTCGGGATCACTTCGAGTTCTGGGGTGAGTCACTCACCCGCCCACCACGCGGCTTCGACCCGAACCACGAACTGATCGACGACATCAAGCGCAAGGACTTCGCCTGCGGCGAGGCCTTCGATGAGGCGCTTGCGTGCTCGGCGGAGTTGCTGCCCACGGTGGTGGCGACGTTCCAGCGCGTGGCACCGCTGGTGGATTACTTGTGTGCGGCGCAGGAGTTGGATTTTTAGGCTCCGCCTCAAACCACGCGTTAATCGAGCCCCTCCGCAAGCGTGCCGCTTACGCAGCGGGCGTTTCGATCGCCTGCCGGCGCTCGAGTCACTTTTCTTTTGCTGGCCCAAAAGAAAAGTAACCCAAAGAAAACGGCCTTAAGAGCTGGTAGCACTCCGTGGGATAGAAGCGTTGGAAGGTTCCCGCGAGCAAATAGCTGGTCGCCCACGGCGAGACACAGCGGCTACCCCGCAACGCGCCAACGCGATGAGGACCTAAAGCAGGCTCGGCCGAAGGTCGTGACGATGTCGCATCCAAGTGCCCAGATGGTCACCGCACGGCCCACGCCTTAAGCCCTCACCGCCTTGGCGCGTTGCGGTGTAGCCGCAGTGTGTAGGCCGTGGGCCGCCACTCATTAGGCTGGCCACGCCCGTCAGGCTCGTATCCCGCGCCATGCTATGAGCTCTGGCTCTTTAGGCCATTTTCTTTGGGTTACTTTTCTTTTGGGCCAGCAAAAGAAAAGTGACCCGGACCGCGGCAGCGGTTCGGAACGCCCGCTGCGTAAGCGGCAAGCTGGCCATAACGCTCGGTTGTAGCGCGATCGCGTGCACCCGCCCCTCATCCCAACCCTCTTCCCTGTGGGGAGAAGGAGCCGAAGCCGCGCCGGGCGAGCCCGATCGCGAAAATGCAAACATCCAAGAGCAGGGCGAACTACCGCGCCAACTCCAGATCCGCCGAAGGCCGCACCCGCATCAACCACAACGCGACCACCACGCTCACCGCAGCCGTCATCGCCACATAATGCGCCGGTGCCATCGGACCCGCACGCTCAGCGAGGTAGCCGATCAAGGTCGCCGTGCTGGCACCAAACACGGCATACGCCACGTTGTAGGCGAACGAGATACCCGAGTAGCGGATCGGCGCGGGAAATGCCGACACCATGACCGTTGGGATCACGCCCACCGCACCGACGAGGAAGCCGGTCAGCGCATAGAGCCAGAGGAAGTGCGTGCCGCCGGCGCCAAGATCCGCAAACAGCGCATACGTCCCGGCGACCAATGCCAGCGAGCCAACCAACAGCGCGCGTGCGGCGCCGATGCGGTCGACCAGCCAGCCATAGGCGAGACAACCGATGCACAGGCCGAGCGCGGCCAGGCTATTGCCCAGGAAGGCCTTGTCGGCGGCGATGCCAAACGACTTCTGCGCCAGGCTTGGCAGCATCAGGATCAGCACCAGGATCGCCGCGGTGAGCACCCAGGTAACTGCCATCGACATCAGCACGGCACCGCGATGGGCGGTGAGCACCATGCGCAACGGCAGTTCGCGACTCAGCGCCTTGCGTTCGCGCAGCGCGGCAAATACCGGTGTCTCGCTAAGCCAGCGGCGCAGCCACACCGCAACAAAGCCGAACACGCCACCGAGCAGGAACGGCAAGCGCCAGCCCCAGCCAAGCACGTCGTCAGGCGAGAGATGGTGATTAACCCATGCCGCGGTGAGCGACCCGATAAGAATGCCCACGGTCAGCCCCGAAGTGAGACAGGCGCAGGCGAAGCCCACGCGCCCGGTGGGGGCATGTTCGGCCACGAATACCCAGGCGCCCGGTACCTCGCCACCAATGGCAATGCCCTGCACCACGCGCATCAGCAACAGCAGCAGCGGGGCCAGCACACCGACGGACGCGTAGACCGGCAGCAAGCCGATCGCCAGCGTCGGCAATGCCATAAGGAATACGCTGAGCGTAAACATGCGCTTGCGGCCCTGGCGATCGCCAAAGTGCGCCATGACGATGCCACCTAGCGGGCGGGCCAGGTAGCCGGCGGCGAAGATGCCGTAGACCTGCAACTGGGCCAGCCAGGGCGCGGTGTCATGCGGAAAGAACAGCTTGCTCAGTGGCAGTGCAAAGAACACGAACACCACGAAGTCGTAGAACTCCAGCGCGCCGCCCAGCGACGCCAGTACCAGCGTCTTGATATCGCTGCCGCCCAAGGTGCGGCCAACGGCTGCGGGCGACGATACGGGCGTGAAGACTTGCGACATCGGCTGTCCTGCAGGCTAGGTGAAGGTGACGCGAAACCTTACACCAAGCACGTGGCCAAACATGGCTGTCTACGAGAAATTCATTTCCCATCCTGGCTAAGTTGGCGCGCTCCGCAACTGGACAGGCAGGTATCGCCATGCCACTCGTACGGCATCATTAGGAACTTTCCTAGGCCAGAAGTCATGGAGTTTTGCTAGCCTAGGCCCGCTCGGACCTAGGTCCTGGCGCCAGCACCGAATCAGCATTGCAATGGAAGTCATGCAAGAACGTTTCTGACGTTTCCAATGAAACCCTGGCAAGGAGAGTCCCGATGAGTATGGGCAAGCGTTTGGGGGCCGAGTTTTTCGGTACCTTCTGGTTGGTTTTTGGCGGTTGCGGCAGTGCGATCTTCGCTGCGGCCTTTCCCGAGTTAGGCATCGGCTTTGCCGGTGTCGCCCTCGCCTTCGGTCTCACCGTAGTGACCATGGCGTATGCCGTTGGCCACATCTCAGGCGGCCATTTCAATCCCGCCGTGACCTTGGGCCTGTGCGCCGGCGGCCGCTTTCCGGCCAAGGACGTGGTGCCATACATCGTCATCCAGGTGATCGGCGGCCTCGCCGCGGGTGCGGTGCTTTATACGATTGCCAGCGGCAAGGCGGGCTTTGACGCCAGTGCCGGGTTCGCTTCCAATGGCTTTGGCGATCACTCGCCCGGCGGCTATTCGTTGCATGCATGCATGGTGGCGGAGTTCGTGCTTACTGCGTTTTTTCTTATCGTGATCCATGGCGCCACCGACAAGCGTGCGCCCGCCGGCTTTGGCCCGCTCGCCATCGGCCTGACGCTTACCCTGATTCACTTGGTCTGCATTCCCATCACCAACACCTCGGTGAACCCGGCACGCAGCACCGGCGTGGCGTTCTTCCAAGGTACCTGGGCCATCCAGCAGCTATGGATGTTCTGGCTGGTGCCGCTGATCGGCGGCGCGGTGGGTGGCTTGATTTATCGGTATGTGTTGGAAACGCGGGACTAGGACACGCTGCTTCTTGTCCGTCATTCCCGCGGCTTTAAACAGCCGAAGGGCTGGTCAAGCGGGAATCCAGCGCCTTTCGGTCTGCTGCTAAGACACTGGATCCCCGCTTGACCAGCCCTTCGGCTGTTTAAAGCCGCTGGGATGACGGGCTCGGAGGTGGTCGTCCTCGCGTGCGCCTCGGCGAGCGCCGGCGCTCCGCTAAAGCTCGTACAACTCGATCGGCAATCCATCCGGGTCCGCGAAAAACGTAAAGCGCCCCCCGGTGTATTCGTCGATGCGGATGGGTTCGCAAGCCACACCACGATCGTGCAACGTGGCTACCACCGTATCGATATCCGGCACGGCGAACGCCAGATGGCGCAGGCCTTGTGCCTCCGGTCGCGACGGGCGCGGCGGCGGACTCGGAAAGGAAAACAACTCCAGGCTCACACCCGGGCTCACCTCAAGATCGAGCTTCCACGAATCGCGCGCCTCGCGATACACCTCGCGGACGATGCGAAATCCGAGCGTCTCGCTATAGAAGGCTTTCGATCGCGCATAGTCCGAGCAGATCAGCGCCACGTGATGGATGGCCGGCAACAAGGGCGATGTCACGCGATCAGGCCGAGGAGAACGGAAAGGTCAGTACGTCGGCAATTGCGTCGGTGCCGACCAGGCACATCAACAGGCGCTCGATGCCTAGCGCCACACCGGCGCAATCGGGCATCGCATCGAGCACCTCGAGCAAGCGTTCGTCGATGGGAATGGTGTGCTGCCCGCGCCCGCGTCGCACGTCGTTGTCGCGCTCGAAACGGCGGCGCTGCTCCGTCGCGTCGTTGAGTTCATGGTAGCCATTGGCTAATTCGTAACGCCCCAGATACAACTCGAAGCGTTCGGCCATCGGCGGATCGCCGGGTCGAACCTTGGCCAGCGCGCATTGCGACGCCGGGTAGTCATGGATGACGGTAATGCGATCGCGCGGAAACGCTGGCTGCAGCTTGTGCGTGATGATCAGGTCGAGCCAGTCGTCCCGGGTCAAGCCCGCAGGCTCGATGTTGTATTCATGCAAGGTGGCGCGCAGCTCCTCGATGGGCGCATGCATCGGGTCGATGCCGAGCTCGTCAATGAACAACTGCCGGTAGCCCTCGACCAGTACTTCGGCCCGCCGCCCCACCATCGCCAACGACGCTTCCACCAGCCCGATGGTCTCTTCCATCAACTGATGATGATCCCAGCCGACGCGATACCACTCTAGCATGGTGAATTCGGGATTGTGTCGCCCGCCGGCCTCGCCATTGCGAAACACGCGACCCAGTTCGTAGCAGTCACCCACGCCAGTGGCGAGCAAGCGTTTCAGCGGATGCTCCGGCGAGGTACGCAACCAACGCTCACGCGAACCTGCATCGACATGACCGCTGAACGTGGTGCTGAAGCTCTGGATATTCGGTTCGGTGTTGCCGGCGGCGGAGAGTATGGGCGTCTCCACTTCCAGCACCGCGCGTTCTGCAAAATACGCGCGGATCAACGCATTCAGGTGCGCACGAAGATGCAAGCGCCCAGAAAGATGCAGGGTCATGACGCGCGCTCGTGCGTGGCCAGCAAGGCGAGCAGCTGAGCCTCATCCCAGACCTCCACACCGAGTTCGTGCGCCTTGTCGAGCTTGGAGCCTGCGGCTTCACCCGCCACGACGAAACTGGTCTTCTTGGACACCGAGCCGGCGACCTTCGCACCCAGTGCCTCCAGCCGCTCCTTCGCTTCATCACGACTGAGCGTCGGCAAGGTGCCGGTCAGCACGACGGTTTGACCTTCCAAAGCCGCCGTGGTCGTCGCCGATGCCCTTGGAATGGCATCGAGCAACTCGTGCATGGCCGCATCGGCCTCGCGCAAGGGACGAAGGTTTTTCTCGTGCGCAAGGAAGGCTTCGAGATTGGTAGCCGCGGCGGAAGGCAGGCCCGCCACGATCCAGTGTGACGCGCCGGCGGCGATCAACTTATCCAGCGTGGAAAACCGCTCGGCCAGCAGTTTCGTGCTCTTCGGCCCCAACTTGTTGATCCCCGCCATATCGAGCAGCACGGCGAGATCGAGTTGCGCGCGCAACTTGGGCGACGGATGCGTCTCGTCGGCAAATACGATGCCCGCAGCAAGTAGTGCATCCACCACGTTCTGGTTGCCCGCCTGAGCAAAAAAGCCGGCAATCGAAGTCGCCACTTCATTGCCGACGTCGGGCAGCACGCGCAGGATCGGCGCTGGCATGCGGCGAATCACGGCCAGGCTGCCCAGCCATGCAGCCAGCGTCTTGGCCGTGCTTTCACCGATATGCATGATGCCCAGGCCGAACAGGAAGCGCGGCAGCGTGGTGCGCTTGCTGGCCTCGATCGCTTCGATCAGGTTCTCGGCCCATTTGGTGGCGACCTTGCCCTGCTTCACGGTTTCCGGCGTGCTGCCATCCCGCTCGTCGGCCCGGCGCTTCATCTCGAGGAAATCGTCGAGCGTGAGGCGATAGAGATCGGCCGGCGTATGCACATAGCCGAAATCCACCAGCGCATCGACGAAGCGCTCGCCGATGCCTTCGATATCCATGGCTCGACGCGCGGCAAAGTGGATCAAGGCTTCCTTGCGCTGCGCCGGACAGATCAAGCCGCCCGAACAACGCCAGGCCGCCTCGCCTTCCTCACGCAGCAGGGCCGAACCACACACCGGGCAATGCGACGGCATGTGCCAGGGGTGCGTATGCGTCGGGCGCAACTCAGGCATCACGCGCACGACTTCGGGAATGACGTCACCGGCGCGGCGGACGATCACCGTATCACCCACGCGTACGTCGAGACGCGCCACCTGATCGGCGTTATGCAAGGTGGCGTTGGTTACCGTGACGCCCGCCACCTGCACGGGTGCCAGGCGCGCCACCGGCGTGGCGGCGCCGGTGCGGCCAATCTGGATCTCGATGGCTTCGACCGTCGTGGTTTGTTCCTGCGCCGGGAATTTGTGCGCGATGGCCCAGCGTGGCGCGCGCGAGACAAAGCCCATCGCGCGTTGACCGGCGTAGTCGTCCAGCTTGTAGACCACGCCGTCGATGTCATAAGGCAAGCCATCGCGTTTGGCGCCTATGCGCTGGTAGAACTTGATCAACCCTTCGAAGCCATGCGCCGTGTCCACCTCGGGCGACACCGGAAGGCCCCATTCACGCAGCGCCGCCAGGGTTTTCGAATGGGTCGGCGGCAATTCGCCCCCCTGAACTTCGCCCACGGCGTAGGCAAAAAAACTCAGCTTGCGCTTGGCGGTGATGGCCGGATCGAGCTGGCGCAGCGAACCTGCCGCACCATTGCGCGGGTTGGCCAAGGTCTTTTCCCCGGCGGCGCGCGCACGCGCATTGAATGCCTCGAAGTCCTTATGCAGCATGATCACTTCGCCACGCACTTCCAGCACGCGCGGCCAGCCTTCGCCCCTCAGGCGCAGCGGAATGGCCCGCACCGTGCGCAGGTTGGCGGTGACGTCCTCACCGCTTTCACCATCGCCACGCGTGGCGCCCTGCACGAAAACGCCGTCTTCGTAACGCAGGCTGATGGCCAGGCCATCGAGCTTGGGCTCCACCGAGAACACCGGACTGCGGCGATCGAGTGTCTGTTCGATGCGCCGCTCGAAGTCGGCTACCTCGCGAAAGCGCTCGCGATCGCCCTCGCCCTCCTGCTCGAAGGCGTTGTTGAGCGAAAGCATGGGGATGGCGTGACGGACCTCGGCGAAGCCCCCTTGCGCCCGCGCACCCACCCGGCGCGTGGGTGAATCGGATGTAGCCAAGGCTGGATGCGCCTCTTCCAGCGCCTCCAGCTCGCGCAGCATCCGGTCGTACTCGAGGTCCGTGATCTCCGGATCGTCGAGTACGTGGTAGCGATAGTTGGCGCGTTCGATCATTTCCCGCAGCTCGATCGCGCGGGCTTGCCATTCGTGGGCCGGGTTCTGGCTCATGCGGATGTCCTCATAAGCCGAAGTTTAACGAGTCGCGGGCCGTTTCTGCTTCATCACCCGGCCGGTGTCGCGCCTTTCAGCACGAAAAACACATGATCGTCACGCGAAGGCCTAAGGAAGGTCCGAATAAGTCACTACCCGTCATTCCCGCGAAGGCGGGAATCCAGTGACTTCAAATGGTTGCAAAGACACTGGATCCCCGCTTTCGCGGGGATGACGACTTGTTCGGACCATCCCTAGCGGTGCAGGTCACCGGCTGCCTCTGGCTGGTACGCGATGTCCAACACACGGAGCTGGCGCTGTTGGCTATCGGGCGTGGGCCAGTCGATCTGCTGACCCTTGGTCAAGCCGAGCAAGGCACTGCCCACCGGGGCAAGAATGGACACGGTGCCGTCGGCGCGTACCGCGGAAGGGTAGACCAGGCTTACCGTCAGCTCCTCGCCAACGCCCTCGTCCTTGAAGGTCACCACCGAATTCATGGTCACGACGTCAGCCGGCACCGCCGCGGGCTCAACCACCTCGGCCCGATCCAGCTCGCCGCGCAACGCGTTGTACTGGGCCGCTTGCGCGGGCGGCATGCGCTCCAGCAGCGCTTCGATGCGCTCCAGGTCCAGGCGGGAAACGACGATGGATGGCTTGCTGCTCATGATGACTCCTGTCCGTTGGCGCGAGCGGCGCCTGCGTGCGGGTGACCACAAAAGACGACGCGTCGGGACGGAACCGCCCCGACGCGCCAGGTCAATGTGATCGCTTGCGATCCATACCTGTTCGCGCTCATTGCCATCAAAGCAGCAACAGCGAACGGGTTCTAAACTGAAACAGCCATGACTTTGGACGTGGCCTTGCGCAAAAGCAAGCCATCGCAGCAGGTATCATAAGAGGCCATGCCCGAGAACATCGCCGCTACGGAGGCATCCCTGCCCGTCTCGCCATCACCGGAAGACGCGGGACCGCAATCGACTACCGAACCCCCATCGTCGAGGGAACGGTATCGCGGACTTATCTGGCTGGTCGCGGCCGCCTTCTTCATGCAGGCGCTGGACTCCACCATCGTCAACACCGCCGTGCCCGCCATGGCCCAGGCGCTCAAGGTCACGCCGCTGGGCATGCGCACGGCGCTCACCAGTTATGTGCTGACCCTGGCCATCTTCATTCCGGCCAGCCCGTGGCTGTGTGACCGTTTCGGCACGCGACGCATCTTTGCCGCGGCGATCGCCACCTTCACCATCGGCTCACTCCTTTGCGGCATTGCGCAGACCTTGCCGCAGCTGGTGGCCGCGCGCGTGCTCCAAGGCCTGGGCGGTGCGGCACTGATGCCGGTGGGTCGCTATGTACTCGTGCGCAGTATCGACAAGCGCGACTTCGTGCGCTCGATGAGCACGGTGGCAACGGTTGGATTGCTTGGCTCGGTGCTCGGCCCGCTACTCGGTGGTGCGCTGGCCCAGTTCGCGACATGGCGACTGATCTTCCTGATCAACGTGCCCGTCGGCCTCATCGGCATGTGGATGAATCGACGCAGCATGCCCGACTACCGGGTCGATGACGTGCACCGGTTCGACGCCATCGGCTTCCTGCTGTTTGCCGCGGCGTCGGCCATGCTGCTGACCGCCTCCGAAGTGGCCAGCGGCGGCGGCGGGCGATGGCTGTGGATTGCCACGTATGGCGTGCTGGCCGTGGTCTTCGGCGGCATCTATGTATGGCATAGCCGACGCACTGAACACCCGGTGGCTGACCTCAGCTTGCTGCGCGTGTGCAGCGTATGGGTGTCGCTGGCTGGCAATTTGTTTACGCGTCTGGGCGTGTCGGGCATGTTCCTGTTGCTGGTGCTGTTCCTGCAGATTGGTTGCGCTTGGTCGCCGCTGATGGCGGGCTTGATGATGGTGCCGCAGGCCATGGGCTCGATTGCAGCGAAGTGGTTTATCAACCGGCTGCTCAGTCGGGTCGGCTACCGTCGTCTACTATTTGCCAACACGCTGATGGTCGCACTGCTGCTGGCTTCTTTTGCCCTGCTCGGCAAAAGCTCGCCGATGTGGCTGATCGCGTCGATGGTTTTCGTCTACGGTGGCTTCATGGGTATGCAGTACACCGCCATGAACACGCTGATTTTTAACGACCTTGACGTGAAATACGCCTCGATGGCCTCGTCCATGGCCTCCACCGCGCAGTACCTGTCGATGAGCTTCGGCATCGCGCTGGCCTCGTTGCTGATGGAAGCGCTGCTGAAAGGCCACACGCCCGAAGACTACATCCCGGCATTTCGCTGGACGGTGCTGCTGCTTGGCGTGGTGACGGCCACCGCCAGCTGGGTCTTCAGCCGCCTGCCAGCGGAACGTTCTTCGCGCGGGGCTCGCGCCAGCGATTAGGCGGCGACGGCCGGCCCAAGCAGGTAGCATGCAAGGCACTGTCCAGCTGCCAAGTTCCTCTGCATGCATCACGCCGGCGACATTCTTCTCACGCTATTCATCGTGTTCGTGGCTGCCCAGATCGGCAGCGAGATCGCGCAACGGCTGAAGCTCCCGGGCGTGGTGGGCGAGATCGCGGCTGGCTGCGTGATCGGCCCCTCGGTGCTTGGCTGGATCGTGCCCGACCAGATTGCCGCGGGCACGCCGCTCGACGTGCTTGCCGAGATTGGCGTCGTCCTGCTGCTGTTCTCAGTCGGCCTGGAAACGCGCCTGGAGGACCTGAAGAAGGTCGGCAAGGTGGCCTTCCTGGTCGGCGTGCTCGGCGTGATCGTGCCGTTCGGCATGGGCAGCTTGTGGGCACACGGCAGCGGCTTCGACTGGAGTCGCTCGCTGTTCGTCGCCGCGGCTTTTGTCGCTACATCGGCGGGTATCACGGCTCGCGTCTTGCAGGAACTGGGTGCGCTGCAACGCGTCGAGAGCAAGGTGATCCTGGGCGCGGCGGTGATCGACGACATTCTCGCCATGCTGCTGCTTGGCGTGGTGGTGTCCCTGCAGGGCGGCGAGGGCTTCGACCCGATCCACCTGCTGACGGTGCTGGTCGGCGCGATCGGCTTCATCGCGGTGATTGGCATTGGTGGTGCGCGCGTGATGCGTTGGAATTCCAGCTGGCTGGACAAGCCGCAACATCCGCAGTCGGCGCTGGCCATCGTGCTGGCGCTATGCCTGGGCCTGGCCTACGTCTCCACCCGCTTCGGCCTGGCCGCCATCATCGGCGCCTTTCTCGCCGGCATGATCGCGTCGGAGACGCGCCAACAGCACACGCTGGAAAAGCAGACGCAGCCACTGCTCGCGCTGCTCACGCCATTCTTCTTCGTCATCACCGGCAGCAAGATCGACCTGCACCTGCTGGCCAATGCCGAAACCGAGATCATGTTGCTGGTGGTGACGCTGATCGCCATCGCCTCCAAGCTGATCGGCGGTTTTCTCGGCGCGCTGTCGCTGGGTCGGCGCAGCGCCACCATCGTGGGCTTCGGCATGGTGCCGCGCGGCGAGGTGGGCGTGGTCATTGCCAGCCTCGGCTTGACCGCCGGTGTGTTCACCGACCGCATTTACGCGATCATCGTGGCCATGTCGCTACTCACGGCGATGATTACTCCGCCGGTGCTGGCGTGGTTGCTCCGCCGCGGTGGCGCGGCCCAGAACCCCATTGAGGTACCCGAGGCGAAAGGCTGACCTAGTCGCCGCGCATGGAGCGATAGGCATCAAGTGCAGCAACTCGCGTGGCGCCCAAGTCCACCATCGGCGCGGGATAGCCGCTGCGCCTGAGCAGGGCTGCGTCCTTCCATGGCTCGTACAGCAGGGGCAGCGCGGCCGATGCAAGCTCGGGCAGCCATCGGCGCAGATAGTGCCCCTGGGCGTCGAACTTCTGCGCCTGGGTCACCGGGTTGAACACGCGAAAGTACGGAGCGGCGTCCGCGCCGCTTCCGGCCACCCACTGCCATCCCAGCGTGTTGTTGGCCAGATCAGCGTCCACCAGGGTGTCCCAGAACCAACGGGCACCGTGACGCCAATGCTGCCGAAGGTTTTTGCACAGGAAGCTGGCGACGATCATGCGCACGCGGTTATGCATCCAGCCGGTATGCCAGAGCTCGCGCATGCCAGCGTCTACCAGGGGAATGCCGGTGCGGCCGCGCTGCCAGCGCTCAAGCCATGCACCGTCCTCCGCCGCCCAGCTGAAACCATCGAAGCGCGCATTGAAGTTCGCCGTCGGTGTGTCGGGAAAGTGGTAAAGCAGATGATGCGCGAATTCGCGCCAGCCCAGTTCGCGTAGATAGGGCTCGATATCCGGACGGCGTCGGGCATCCGTAGCGGCGATCCGATCCGCCAACTGGTGATGAATTTGCCGCGGCGAGATCTCGCCAAAATGCAGATGTGGCGACAACCGCGACGTGCCATGACGCGACGGCAGATCCCGCGCCTGCGGATAGTCGGCGATGGCATCGTCGACAAAGATCTCCAGTAGTTCCTGTGCGCCCAACTCGCCCGGCCGCCACGCTTCGCTGAGGCCACGGTCCCAGGGGATCCGGGGCAATAAGCGCAACGCTTCCAACGGCGCGCCGCCTACCGCCTCCACACCACGCAAGGCTGATGGCACCGGCAAGGGCTGGGGGATGCCCAACTCAGTGCGCAAGCTTCGCCAGAAGGGCGTAAATACGCGATACGGCCCCTGCTGCTTGGTTTCGATCTGCCAGGGCTCGCACCAGAGCGCGGCGTTGAAGCTTTGCGCCTGCACACCATGCTCACGCAGTGCCGCCTTGATGCCACGATCCCGCGCGATGGCGGCCGGCTCATAAAGCCGATTCCAATACACCGACGTGGCGCCGGTTTGCGCGAGCAGCTGCTGGAGCACGGCAAGGCTGTCGCCTTGTCTGATATGTAGCGACATGCCCCGCTCACCGAGTTGCGCCTGCAAAGCGGCCAACGAGTGATGCAGCCACCATTGGCTGGCGCCGCCGGGCATCCAGTCGCCCTCTTCCTCTGGCGCATGGATATACAGCGGCAACACCCGATCGTGCGCGTCGCAGGCGGCGCTCAGGGCAGGATGGTCGGCGAGGCGCAGATCGCGGCGGAACCAGACGATGGCGGTGGTCATGGGTGCAGCTTAGCTTTTGGGGCGCGGGTCTCCAAAAGCAGTGCATTTTTCCGTCATTCCCGCGAAAGCGGGAATCCAGCGATTTTCGGCCCTCTGAAGACAAAGTCACTAGATTCCCGCTTTCGCGGGAATGACGAGCATCTTTTCGAGGGTTCCCTCAAGCGTCGATCAAAGCTCGACGCAGTCGAAGCGACGATCGGTGCTGACGTCTTCCTCGTAGTTCACGTCTTCGCGACCGAAGCCGAACAGGCGCAGGAAGTCATGCTTGTAGCCGGCGTAGTCGGTGAGCTGCGGGAGGTTCTCGGTGGTCACGGTGGGCCACATTGCCTTGCATGCCTGCTGCACGTCATCTCGCAGTTCCCAGTCGTCAAGGCGCAGACGGCCCTCGTTGTCCGTGGTCGCCGCCTGGTGGTCCTTGCGATACAGGGATTCGCGGAACAAGCGGTTGATCTGCTCGATGGTGCCTTCGTGCAGGCCCTTCTCTTTCATGATGCGAAATACCATGGAGACATACAGCGGAATCACCGGGATCGCCGCACTCGCCTGCGTCACCACCGACTTCATCACACCGACGTAGGCTTCGAGTCCCTCGGCTGCGTGCCGCTGCTTCAGCTGACGCGCCGTGTTGTCCAGATGCTGCTTGGCCTGGCCCAGGGTGCCGTGCCAATAGATCGGCCAGGTGATCTCGGTGCCCACATAGCTGTAGGCCACCGTCTTGGCGTGCTTGGCCAGCACGCCAGCCTCGCTCAGAGCGTCGATCCACAGCGACCAGTCCTCGCCACCCATGACGGTGACGGTGTCCTTGATCTCCTGTTCGGTCGCCGGCTCCACCGACACCTGCACGACGGCGTCCTTGTTGGTGTCGATCGAAGTGGCGGTAAACGCTTCGCCGATGGTCTTGAGCGAGGAACGCACCACTTCGCCCGTGTCCGGCAACTTTCTGACCGGCGAGGCCAGCGAGTAGACCACGAGGTCGATCGGGCCGCCCATCTCGTTCTTGATCAGCTCGATCGCGCGGGCGCGGGTCTCGTTGGAAAACGCATCGCCGTTGATCGACTTGCTATATAGGCCGGCCTGCTTGGCCAGCTTGTCGAACGCGGCGGAGTTGTACCAGCCGGCGGTGCCGGTCTTGGTCTCGCTGCTGGGCTTTTCGAAGAACACGCCGAGCGTCGCCGCGCCATAGCCAAAGGCTGCCGTGATGCGCGAGGCCAGACCGTAGCCGGTGGAGGCACCAATCACCAGCACGCGCTTGGGACCGTCACCCAGGCTGCCTTGCGCCTTGGTGATGTCGATCTGTTCAAGCACATTGCGCTCGCATCCGACCGGATGAGCCGTAATGCAGATAAAGCCACGCACCTTGGGATTGATGATCACTCGCTAGCTCCTGGTAGCAAACCGCAAACCCACATGATAACCCGGGCCCAGGGCCATTCGCCGCCGTAGGGATACGGCCAGCGGGAACCCCGCCCGTCACAGGGGAATCAGGTCGGCATCAGGCGTTGTAGACGCGCCCTTTCCAGTGCGAGCGCACGCCGCGCCAGAAACGGATGGCCGAACTCCAGGTCATGGCGAGATAGAGGGTCGCGCTGAGCGGCAGCAGCAGTGCCCACAGCGGGGACATCCGGTAGTAGCGGAGCATCGGCAGGTAGCTCACGGTCATGGCCAGCCACGCGGTCAAAGCCAGCGGCCAGACCTGCGGCGCACCGAGCAAGGCCAGCGGCGCACCGTAGGCCAGGGCAAAGACTGCTGTCACCGCCAGCAACAGCGTGGTGGAATAGCCGAGCTGGGTGAACGCCGATCGGGCCACCATCTGATGGATGGACGCCAAACTCCCGTAAGGGCGCAGACTCACCACATCACGGCTCAGCCCAAGCCAGATGCGATAGCCCGCCTGCTTGACCTGACGCGCCAAGGTGCAATCGTCAATCAAGGCATCACGCAGGCTGGCAAACGCACTGATACGCCGCAGCACCTCGGTATCCACCAGGATGCAGCCACCCGCCGCCGCCGCCACGAAACGACTCTTCGCGTTGGACAACGCAAACGGATAGAGCAGCTTGAAGTAGTAGACGAAGACGGGCAGCAACAGGCGATCCCAGAAGCTGGTACGCCGAAGGTCGGCCATCAGCGACACCAACTGACGTTGCTCGCGGCGCTTGTGCGCCACCAGGGTGGCCAGCATGCCCGGCTGCAACTGGATATCGGCGTCCAGCAACAAGGTCAGCGCCGTGTGCACCTGCTTGCTGCCCTGCTCCAATGCCCATAGCTTGCCGGCCCACCCTTCAGGCAAAGGCTGGCCGCTGATCACGCGGGTACGCGGGAATGCCGCAGCGATGCTGGCCGTGTCATCCGTGGACTGGTCGTCGACCACGATGACGTGAAGCCCCGTCCCCTGCGATTGCAAAGCAGCGAGGGTGAGGCCAAGCACGTCACCCTCGTTACGCGCCGGAATCAGCACGGTTACGTCGCTAAGATCGAAGGCCTGGCCCGCGAAGGGATCGGCCTCGAGATGTTCGCGCGTGCTCCAGGGCCGCCACGGCACCAGCAACAGACCCAGCCACATCAAGGCGGGCACGAGCGCACACGCAAGCATGAACATCGGCGTCAGTGGCCGGCATCCACTCCTGGCGTGGCGCTACGGCGTTGGATGGCGCTGATCGGGATGTGCACCGCAGTAGCATCGGCACGCTCGCCATACATTACCGGCAGGTCCGGAGCCATCGCGCCATCGGTGCGCGGACCAAACGTAGCCACGCGGGCGGCCCGCAGCGGATGCGCAAAGGTATCGTTGACCGCACTACCTTCGAAGCCACAGTGCGCCATGCAGTTATCGCACTTGGGGTTGATGCCGACCCCGTACTTGTCCCATTCGGTGTCCTCCATCAACTCCTTGTAGGTCTTGGCGTAACCCTCGTCGACCAGCAAATAGCAGGGCTTTTGCCAACCGAAGATGTTGTAAGTGGGATTGGACCAGGGCGTGCACTGATAACTCTGGTTGCCGGCGATGAAGTCGAGGAACATCGACGACTGGTTGAACACCCACTTGCTCTTGCGCTCCTTGCCGAGCCTGAAGATGTCGCGAAACAGCTGTTTGCTTTCAGTGCGCCCCAGGAACACGTCCTGACGCGGCGCGTGCTGGTAGCTGTAGCCCGGTGACACCGTGATGCCTTCGATGCCGAGCGACATCGCGAAATCGAAGAAGTCAGCGATCTCCTCCGTCGGCTCGTTATTGAACAGCGTGCAGTTGATCGTCACACGGAACCCGCGCGACAACGCGAGCTTGATCGCCGTCACCGCCTTGTCGAACACGCCATCCATGCAAACCGATGCGTCGTGGCGCTTCTCCAGACCGTCAAGATGAATCGACCAGGTAAAATACGGCGAGGGCGTGTATTCGTCGATGTGCTTCGGCAACAGAATTGCGTTGGTGCACAGATAGACGAACTTCTCGCGCGCGATGATGCCCTGCACGATCTGCGGCAGGTCTTTGTGAATCAGCGGCTCGCCACCGGGAATGGAAACCACCGGCGCATCGCACTCGTCCACGGCGCTCAAGGCGTCCTCGACACTCATGCGTTTCTGCAGGATGTCCTTGGGATGATCGATCTTGCCGCAACCCGCGCAGGCCAGATTGCACTGGAATAATGGCTCCAACATCATCGCCAGCGGATAACGCGACTGGCCGCTGAGTTTCTTGCCGACGATGTAGCTGGCGATCTTGACCTGCTGAATAAGAGGAATGCCCAACGGAATCTCCTCGTAGCGTATCGACCGACCTCTCCGACGCTTCGCCATACCCATGGCGAGAATCAAGCGCCGGAGCCGTCATGCGTAGATGTTGAGTATATCCATCCAAACGACCTCGGAGCCTTCAGGACGGAAGCAGCGCTGGTGGCGCCATGGCGTGAGGATACTCCCTACGCAGGCGCTCCCATTCGATCTTGAACCAGGGCGTGAAAATCTGCGGCTGCGCCGCTATTTCCTCGTCCAGCGCCGCTGGCGACACATGGCGCAATCCGGAAATCTCGTTCACGTTGACGACAGGCAAGGCATCGCTGTGCCCTACATAAACCCAGCACAACTCATGCTCGGCGCCTTCGTCATCGAACTGCGCCTGATACTGGAACTTGAACTGGAAGGCCAGCTCGCACTGCATGCCGAGCTCTTCAGCGAGTCGCCGATGAATCGCCGTTTCCATGGCCTCGCCACGCCGCGGATGACTGCAGCACGTGTTGGACCAGAAGCCCGGCCATAAACGCTTGCCCTGAGCGCGCTGCTGCAGCAGCAACTCACCCTGGGGATTGAAGATGAACAGCGAGAAAGCCCGATGCAAGATGCCTTGTCCGCTATGCGCGGAAGCCTTGTCGAGGAATCCCATCACCTGGTCGCGCTCATCCACCAGAACCAGCGGCTCGTCATGAAAGGACACGACACTGCTCGACGACTGCCCTTCGTAGTAATCCAACTCTCGGTTAGTCAAGGTCGACCCTCTCTCACCCAGCGGACGGAACTCGGATTTGGTCTTCACGTCGGCATCACATATGCAGTAACCAGGAAGACAGCCCGTCAAGGGCGCAGGGTCAGGCTAACAAATGATGGCATCGAATGAGTAGCCCTCGTTTTTCGTGAGTCGATAGCCTCGCGCATCGGCCCGTCTGGAAATCTAGGACGATTTTGCCGAAGGCGGCCCAGGACCCTGCATGCGCGTCCATACCGTATTGCCGCCAAGCAGGCTGACGCCGATATACCCGCGCAGGCTCAGCTTGTCTGCGCTGAGCAGGCGGATCTGGCAGTGGTAAACCTTGCCGTTGTCGGCGTTGTAGACGCGCCCATCTACCCAGGTACGACGGTCGGGGTCATAACGCAGGCCCCACAGCAGACGCAGCCCCGTCAACGGTCGTGAACGCAGCGCCGGGTCTGGATTCTTGCGGTCCGTAACGGTTTTCCCATTCAGCTCAGGGCCGTCCTCCGGGCCGTAAGTGTCATGCAGCTGCCAGACGATATGCCCCTCGTATTGGTCGCCTACCTGCTCGATCTGGATCACTGCATCGCGGCTCTCAACAAGCCAGTAGCCCACGATGGATGGCGTCGGACCCGCTTGCGGCTGATCTGCGCCAGTGCTGGCAGCAAGCGAACTGCACACCAGCAGGCCGAGCAAGCCCATCACGATGCATCCAAGCCACCGGCGCAGCGCAGTTTGCCGGCGCCGGATCACAGTGGCGTGATGATGCTCACCGCGGATTTGCGTTTTTGCCTGACTCATGGGGTAACTTTAGGAACAACCGTGGAAGGCGCCAAAGCATCGCTACCATGCCGACCCTGCCCGTTACCGACATGCTTCTACTCTGGATCGGCACCGGCCTCAATCTGGCGGCAGCAGGTTACGCCTGCGCCAGCCTATGGGCGTGGTTTCGCTGCAGCCGCGCGCAGGCAAGGCAACGGACAGACCGCGCTATCCACCCGGTCAGCGTATTCAAGCCCCTGCACGGCCCCGAGCCACGCCTCTACGAAAACCTGCGCAGCTTCTGCCTGCAAGACCACGCCAACTATCAGCTGCTGTTCGGCGTGCGCGAAGCGGATGATGCGGCCATCGCCGTGGTCGAGCGACTGATAGCGGAATTCCCTGCCTTGACTATCCGCCTGGTGGTCGAACCACGCGTCCACGGCGCCAACCTCAAAGTCAGCAACCTGATCAATCTGGTGCCTCACGCGGAGCACGACTGGCTGGTACTGGCCGATAGCGACATCAGCGTGCCATTGGATTATCTGTCACGGGTGACGGCTCCGCTGGCCGATCCGGGCGTGGGCATCATCACCTGCCTTTACCATGGCGTCGCCGAAGGCGGGTTCTGGTCCCGGCTGGGCTGTCTGTTCATCGATGACTGGTTCGCACCGTCGGCAAGGCTTGCCCATGCCTTTGGCTCCACCCGCTTTGCCTTCGGCTCCACCATCGCCTTGCGCCGCGAGACCCTGGACGCCATCGGTGGATTCGAGATTTTATGCGACACACTGGCAGACGACTTCTGGCTGGGCGAGTTGAGCCGTCGTGAGGGACTGCGCACGGTGTTGTCCGACCTGGTGGTGGGCACCGAGGTCAGCGAGACGAGCTTTCACGCGCTGTGGACACATGAGCTGCGCTGGCTGCGCACGATCCGTGCGATCGCCCCCGTCGGTTTCGCCATGACCTTCGTGTGCTTCACCTGGCCCGTGCTGGCGCTCGGCCTGGTCCTGGCGCCTACCCTGCCGAATGGGTTGTTGGCGCTGGCAGGCGCTGGCGCAAGGGTCATGCGCTATGTTGCGCAACGGCGTGGCGAGGCACGACCTTCACCTTGGCACGACATCGGGTTGACCCCATACCGTGACGTGCTGCTACTGTTCGAATGGGCGATGGCACTCACCCGCTGGCGGGTCGAGTGGCGCGGACGCGTATTGCATGCTCGCAATCATGCGCCCACGCGGTATTCTTGAAAGCGATTGCGAAAGTGCGACTAACAACTCATTGCGGATCTAGAACGAACTGCTGCAGGAGCTTGGTATTCCCATGAAGACGCTATTTCTGCAAGCCCCGTCCTTTGACGGATTCGATGGTGGTGCGGGCTCCCGCTACCAATGCAGGCGCGAGGTCAAGAGTTTCTGGTACCCCACCTGGCTGGTTCAACCGGCCGCCCTGGTGCCGGACTCACGCGTACTCGATGCTCCGGTGGAAGAGCTATCCGTCGAGGCGACGCTGGACATCGCAGCGGAATACCCGCTGGTGATCATCCACACCAGCACGCCGTCCTTTCCTACCGACGTGAGATTTTCCGAACTGCTCAAGGCGCGCAAGCCGGACATCGTGATCGGCATGATCGGCGCCAAGGTGGCGGTCGACCCGGATGGGTCGTTGCAGGCGTCAGCGGCCATCGACTTCGTGGCTCGCGAGGAATTCGACTACACCTGCAAGGAAGTCGCCGAGGGACGCCCCTTCAGCGAGATCAACGGCATCAGCTACAAGCTTGCCGACGGCAGCATCCAGCACAACACGGCGCGGGCCACCATCGAGAACATGGATGACCTGCCATTCGTGGCACCCGTCTACAAGCGTGACCTGAAGATTGATGGTTACTACATCGGATACCTGCTGCACCCTTACGTGTCGATCTACACCGGTCGTGGCTGCCGCTCGAAATGCACGTTCTGCCTGTGGCCGCAGACCGTCGGCGGGCATCGTTACCGCGTGCGCTCGGTCGCCAACGTGCTGGCCGAGACGCAGTGGATCAAGGACAACATGCCCGAGGTCCGCGAGCTGATGTTCGACGACGATACGTTTACCGACAGCGCCAATATGGAACGCGTGCACGAGATCGCACGTGGGCTGCGTGCGCAGGGTTGGACCTGGAGCTGCAATGCCAAGGCGAACGTGTCCTACGAGTCGCTGAAGATCATGAAGGACAACGGCCTGCGCTTCCTGTTGGTGGGCTATGAGTCGGGCGACGACCAGATCCTGCACAACATCAAGAAGGGACTGCGCACGGATATCGCGCGCAAGTTCACCGAGAACTGCCGCAAACTGGGTATCAAGGTGCACGGCACCTTTATCCTTGGTCTTCCGGGCGAAACCAAGGAAACCATCGCCAAGACGATCGAATACGCCAAGGAAATCAACCCGAACACCATCCAGGTGTCGCTGGCCGCGCCGTACCCTGGCACGAGCCTATACAAGCAAGCCATCGAGAACGGCTGGCTCGAGGCCACCAAGGCGGTCAACCTGGTCGACAACAGGGGCGTGCAGATCGCGCAGATCAGTTATCCGCACCTGTCGACGGAAGAAATCTTCCATGGCGTGGAGACGTTTTATCGAAGCTTCTACTTCCGACCTTCGAAGATCTGGGAGATCGTCAAGGAAATGGCGGGCAGCTGGGAGATGACCAAGCGACGATTGCGCGAAGGAGTGGAATTCTTCCGCTTCCTGCATGCGCACGAGGCCTGAGCGGGCAGCTCACGCTGCAGCCATGAATGTCGTGCTGGCGCCTGCTCGACCGCGTCTGATCGTGACGGCCGATGATTTCGGCCTGCACGAAGCGGTGAACGAGGCAGTCGAGCGCGGCTATCGTGAGGGCGTACTGCGCGCCGCCAGCCTGATGGTGACGGCGCCCGCGGTGGCCGACGCCGTAGCGCGTGCCCGCCGCTCGCCCGGCCTCGCCGTGGGTTTGCATCTGGTGTTGGCGGATGGCCCATCCGCCTTGCCACCAGCGCGCATCCCTGACCTGGTCGACGCCCGCGGCAATTTCGGCAACGCCATGGCGCGCGATGGCCTCCGCTTCTTCTTCCTGCCGGGCGTGCGACGCCAACTGGCGGCCGAGATTCGCGCACAATTCGAGGCCTTCGCCGCCACCGGCCTGCCCCTGGACCACGTCAATGCGCACAAGCATTTCCACCTGCATCCCACCGTGCTGTCTCTGATGCTCTCCATCGGCCGCGACTACGGCTTGCGTGCGGTGCGCTTGCCGGCCGAGCCAGGCATGGGGCCGTGGCTGCAACCGTGGCTGGCGCTGATGCGCCGACGCCTGCGGCGGGCAGGCGTGCTTTGCAACGATCATGTGTTCGGTATCCGGCACAGTGGTGGCATGGACGAAAGTGCGCTGCTGGATGTGCTTCAGCGCTTGCCGGAGGGTCTGTCGGAGCTTTATTTGCATCCAGCCATGCACGGCGAACTGACTTCAAGCATGGCCGACTACCGTCACGCGGATGAGTTGGCCGCACTACTATCCCCACGTGTGCAACGCGCCATCGCGGAACGTTGTCTTTTGTGTCATGGCTTTGGCGATCCGGCGGCTGCATGAAATATCTCGTTTATCTTGCCGGCCTGCTCGGCCTCACTGCCGCCGTCGTGCTGGTTGTGCACCAGGATTGGGGCGCCATCCGCAACGCCTTCGATCATGCGGGCTGGGCGCTGCTCTGGCTGCTGCCCTTCCATGCCGTGCCGCTGCTGGTGGACGTGATGGGCTGGCGCGCCCTGCTGGCGCCACGCGATCCGCAACGACGTGCTGGCGTGCCATTCCTGTTCTGGGTGGGAGCCGTCCGCGAGGCCTGCAATCGCCTCCTGCCGGTAGCCAATATCGGCGGCGAGATCGTCGGTATCCGGCTGGTCAAATGGCGCGGCCTCGGCGGCGCCGTGGTGGCCGCCAGCGTGGTGATCGAAGTGCTGCTGACCCTGGTCAGCCAGTACATCTTCGCGGCGCTGGGCATCCTCATGCTGATTGGCTTGACCAGGCATATCGGCACCTTGAATTCGGTCATTGGCGGCTTGGTCGCCAGCCTGCCCTTACCCATCGTGCTGATTTACCTGCTGCGTCATGGCCAGCTGTTTTCGCGCCTGGAAGCGTTTGTGGAAAAGACCATGGGAGGCCCCTCGCGCTTTACCGAGCTGCTGGACGGCTCGCGCCTCGATGAAGAAATCCGCGCGTATTACCGCGAGCCGCTGCGGCTCGCCGTGGCCTGCACGTGGCAGCTCGCCGGCTTCATCCTGGGCAGCTTCGAGACCTGGTTCGCACTGCTACTGCTGGGCTATCCGATCACCGTATGGGATGCCATCGCGATCGAAGCGGTGACGCAGTCGTTGCGTCACATCATCTTCTTCGTGCCGGCTGGCCTGGGCATACAAGAAGGTGGCCTGGTGTTGTTCGGCAATATCATTGGCCTGCCGGCCGACGCAGCGATCGCACTGTCACTGGTCAAGCGTGCACGCGAAGTCGGCTTCGGCTTGCCCATGCTGATTTCGTGGCAATGGGCCGAAGCCCGTCGCTTGCGGCTCGGCTGGCGCGCGCGTGGCGCCGCCGCGTTGCCTGACGCGCACAACAGCAAGCCGTCATAACCAAGCCGTCATAACCATGAGGTGACCGATGTCCCACGACGCCACCGTCGCCGCCGCCGACCACGCCATGCGGCATTGGCTAGGCACCGAACCCGGTCGTATCAAGATCGGCTCGGAAGCGCACAAGCGGCTGTTCTGCCGCATGTTGCTGGACACGCATAATCCGTATAAGCCGGCCGTCATCGATTGGCCCACGCTGACCCCGGATGCCCTGCAGCGCATCACCTCGCTGCCGATCTGGGACATCGCCGTGCAGACCGAGGGCCGTGCCACCCTGCGCGTAGAGACCTATACCCAGACTGTCGACGATCCGCTGCTGCGCGATGCCCTGATCATGGATGGCGGTGAAGAAGCCCGCCATAAGGTCGTGCTCAGCAAGATGGTCGAGGCCTATGGCATCGCGCTGGCTCCGGAGCCCGAGTACGAAGTCCCCAAGGACCCCGAATGGGGCTGGCTGGTCACCGGCTACAGCGAATGCATCGACAGCTTTTTTGCCTTTGGCCTGTTCGAGTCCGCCAAACGCACCGGCTACTTCCCGGTGGAACTGGTGGAGACGTTCGAACCGGTGATCCAGGAAGAGGCCCGCCACATCCTGTTTTTCGCCAACTGGGTGGCCTGGTATCGGCGCAAGTTGCCATGGTGGCGGCGACTGCCGTTCGAGCTGAAGGTGATGCGGGTATGGATCTTCCTGATCTGGGAGCGCATAGGCATCGCCAGAGGCCTGGACAGCGGCGGCGAGATGCAGGATGCCAACTTCACGCTCACCGGCCACCAGCAGATCGGGCTGGATCTGAATCTCGGCGAGATGCTCGACCTTTGCCTGAGCCAGGACAAGTATCGTATGGACGGCTACGACGAACGCCTGCTCCGCCCCACGTTCGTGCCACGCATGGCCCGTATGGCTCGTCGCTTCGTGCGCTAAGAGGTCTCAGTGATGCAGGCTGAACCAGGCCACGGCATCTTCCAGGGCGAGCCGGACCGGGCCCGCCGCATAACCGAGTTCGCGCTCAGCCTTCGCGCTGGAGAAAAACATGCGCTTCCTGGACATGCGCACTTCCTCCACCGTGGCGATGGGCTGGGTTCCGCTCAACCTCGCCCACGCCTCGGCCACGTACGCTACCGGCATCACCGCTGCGTGCGGCAGCCGCCAACGCGGTGGCTCGCGCCCGACGATGTCCGCAATCTCGGTCAATAGTTCGCGCAGGCTAAGGTTGCTGCCGCCCAATATGTAGCGCTCTCCCACCACTCCATGCTGGAAAGCCAGCCAATGACCGTCCGCCACGTCATCCACGTGGACCACATTGAGGCCCGTGTCGACATAGGCGGGCAACCGGCCAGCGACGGCGTCGCGCACGACACGCCCGGTCGGCGTGGGCTTGATATCGCGAGGACCTACCGGCGTCGACGGGTTCACGATCACCACCGGCAGTCCTGCCGCCGCATACGTCGTGACCACCGCCTCGGCAAGAAACTTGGAGCGTTTATAGTGGCCCACCATGTCGTCGAGCGACACCGGCGTGCTCTCGTCACCGGGGCTGCCGTCGCGAGGAATACCCAAGGTCGCCACGCTGCTCGTGTAGACGATGCGCGACACGCCCGCCTGACCGGCAGCCTCGAGCAAGGCCCGGGTGCCGTCGACATTGGTTCGATAGAGCGCCTCGTGCTTCGGCGCCCACAGGCGGTAGTCGGCCGCCACATGGAACAGGGCGTCGCAGCCTTTGCACGCCCTGGCGAGCGAAGGCGCATCAGTGAGGTCGCCTTCGACGACCTCGACGTCGAGCCCTTGCAGATTGCGACGATCCGAGCCGGCACGCGCCAGCACCCGGATGCTGTGGTTCTCGCGTAGCAAGCGGCGGGCAACCGCCGTACCGACGAAGCCGGTCGCTCCGGTGACCAAGGTCTTCATGGTGGTGTAGCCGCCAGGCTACGCCTGCGCATCGCCAGCATGAACCCTGGGTACATAAGGCCGGTGATCCATGAACACGGGGGAAGGCATGCGTCCATTATGGATGAACCACGCGCCATTGGCGCAAACGCAGCGACGCTGCCGCGGGGCCAGCTTCCTTTCCCCTGGCTTTCAGGGACGGGAGCAGGCCTCCGGCGTAGCCTCGACACTTCGAAGACATTCTCTTTGGTCAGATGGCTGCGTCATTGAAGACCGGGGTGCTAACATGCCTTCGTCGTACGTTTTTCTGTATGTGAATACATAAGGAAAGCCGAGGCATGTCAATGTTCGACTCGAAGCACGTCGCTGCGATCGCACAAGCCAACGCCAGTGCTTATCAGGAAGCCATACTTCCGAGAGTATCCAGGACGTTCGCATTGACGATACCGCAGCTGCCACCTGCACTTCGAGAGGTGGTTGCCAACGCGTATCTGTTGTGCCGCATTGCCGACACCATTGAAGACGAACCGACTCTCTCGGTCGACGAAAAAGGCATCTACGAGAGCGCATTCGTTGACGCGGTCACCGGCCGCATCGATGCACAACGCTTCGCTTCCGAACTGGCGCCGAAACTCTCCGAGGCAACGTCCGCGAGCGAGCGCGAGCTATTGTCCCGATTGCCGCTGGTTTTGGAGGTCACCCAAACCTTCAATCCGACCCAGCACACGGCCATTGTCGACTGCCTGAAAACCATGTCGAACGGCATGCACGACTTTCAGTGCGTGGTTGGCCTGCAAGGCCTGGCGACGCTGCGCGACTTGGACGGCTATTGCTACTGCGTGGCAGGCGTCGTAGGGGAGATGCTGACGAAGCTGCTGATCAACTTCGAACCGGAGCTGGCGCCGCAATCGAAGACCTTGATGCGTTTGGCGGTGTCATTTGGCCAGGGCCTGCAGATGACCAACATCCTCAAGGACCAGTGGGAGGATCGCAGTCATGGTGTGTGCTGGTTGCCGCAGGATGTCTTCTCCCGCCACGGCGCGCAGTTGCAGGAACTGCGTCCCGGTTATCAGGATGACAACTACGCCAAGGCCATGATCGAACTGATCGGCGTGGCGCATTCGCATCTCTGCCGTGCGGTGGAATACACGCTCATCGTGCCGGCCAGGCACGCGGGCTTTCGCCGTTTCTGTTTGTGGAGCATCGGCCTGGCCGTGCTGACCCTGCGCAATCTGCAGGACCGGCTCGATTTCTCTTGCGGCACGCAGGTCAAGGTTTCCCGCGCGGCCGTGGCCCAGACCATGGGCCTGACCCGACTGACCGACAAATACGACACCGGCGTTCGCTGGCTGTTTACCACAGCCGCACGCAAGCTGCCGCTGACGCCGCTGTCGCCCGAGTGGGAAGAGCCCCAGGACCCCCCGCGCACATGGCCCAGGCGCAGGGCCTCTTATTTGAATGGAATGCCCTCCCGGCGCGATGCCAAGAACGCACGATCGCTATGACGGATACGCCAGCTCCTGTTGACGATGCGGCCGTGCTGGACCATCGCAATGGAGAGCCTGAGACCACCCGCCTCGATCAGGCCATCGATCGCGCGCGCAAGGCGTTGCTTGCCCGGCAGCGACCCGACGGGCACTGGTGCTTCGAGTTCGAAACCGACTGCACCATCTCTGCCGAATACATCTTGATGATGCACTTCCTCGATGAAATCGACGATGTGCTGCAGGAACAACTCGCGCGCTATATCCGGCTCAAGCAACGCCAGGATACTCACGGCGGCTGGCCGCTCTACCAGGACGGCGCCATCGACCTGTCCTGCACGGTCAAGTCGTACTACGCACTGAAAGCCGCGGGCGACGCCGCCGAGGCGCCGCATATGCGGCACGCCCGCGGCGCCATTCTGGGTTTGGGTGGCGCCGCCAAGAGCAATGTGTTCACGCGCATCCTGCTGGCCATGTTCGAACAGGTGCCCTGGCGCGCGGCGCCGTATGTGCCGGTTGAGATCATGTTGTTTCCCCGCTGGGCACCGTTTCATCTGGACAAGGTTTCGTATTGGGCACGCGCCACCATGGTGCCGCTGTTCATCCTTTGCTCGCTCAAGGCGCGGGCAAAAAATCCGCGCCGTATTGGCGTACCCGAACTGTTCGTGACGCCGCCGGCACAGGAGCGGCATTATTTCCCGAGCCGTGGCTTCGCCAGCCGATGCTTTCTCGTGCTGGACAAGATCGGGCGCGCCTGTGACCCGCTCATTCCCAGGGCATGGCGGCAAAAAGCGGTAAAGAAGGCCGAAGATTGGTTTATTGAGCGACTCAACGGCGAGGATGGCGTGGGCGCCATCTTTCCCCCGATGGTCAATGCGCTGGAAGCGATGGATCTGCTCGGCTACGCGAAGGACCACCCCGCGCGTGCCACCTGCCTCAAATCATTGCAGAAGCTGATCGTGCATTGCGCCGATGGCACGGCCTATTGCCAACCCTGCGTATCGCCCGTGTGGGATACCGGCTGGGCCGCCATGGCCTTGCTGCGGGCCGCTGGCGACGATGCCACGCAGAGCGCGGTGAAACGTGCACTGGACTGGATGGCGCCATTGCAGGAACTGGATGTGAAAGGCGACTGGGCGGCACAGGCGCCCGACCTGCCCCCCGGCGGCTGGGCTTTCCAGTACGCCAATGCCTACTTTCCTGACCTGGACGACACCGCGCTGGTCGCCGGCCTGCTGCACGTGGCTGTTCTGGGTACGCCGCATGAAGGCTTGTACCGCGCGCGCATCGAGCGGGCAGCCGATTGGCTGGTGGGCATGCAGTCCGACAATGGCGGTTTTGCCTCCTTCGATCGCAACAACACGCACTATCACATCAACCAGATTCCCTTCGCGGACCATGGCGCCATGCTCGATCCGCCCACCGAGGATGTGTCCGGTCGCGTCCTGGCCTGCCTGGGTGTCCTGCAGCGTGCGCAGGATCGTGTCGCCATCGACCGTTGCGTGGCCTACCTGAAAACCGCCCAACAAGCCGACGGCTCCTATTGGGGACGTTGGGGCACCAACTATATTTACGGCACCTGGTCGGTACTGGCCGGGCTGGCCTTGGTCGGCGAAGATCTGAGTCAGCCATGGATCCGCAAGTCCATCGACTGGCTAGTCTCCAGGCAGCACGCCGACGGTGGCTGGGGCGAGACCAACGACAGTTATTTCGATCCCGCGCTTCGTGGCAGCAACAGCGGCATAAGCACGGCGCACAGCACGGCCTGGGCCCTGCTGGGCCTGCTCGCGGTCGGCGAGCACCGCAGCGAACCGGTTCGCCGAGGCATTCAATGGCTGCTCGACGACCAGCAAGCCAACGATGAGCGCGAGGGAGGGTTGTGGTATCACCCCAGCTTTAATGCCCCAGGTTTTCCGCGCGTATTCTTCCTCAAGTACCACGGCTATACCGCCTACTTTCCGCTATGGGCCCTGAGCCGCTATCGGCGGCTAATGAAATCAACGCCCTCTTCGGGGACACAGTGAACCTGCACTCCGTGGGCATCGTGACGGCACTCGCAGCCGAGGCGAAGGCGCTTACTCGCCAGCGCTTGCATCCACAAAAGCTGACGCCTCTTGGCAACGGCGCCAACCTGTGGCTGAGTGGCATGGGCCCAGAGGCTGCGCGACAGGGGGCGCTGGCATTGATCGACGCAGGCGCAACTGCCCTGGCCGTGTTTGGCGTAGCGGGAGCGCTCGCACCAGGGCTGCGTAGCGGCACGCTGTTGTGTCCGCATCGCATCTTCGACGAGCAAGGACGCGACTATACGCCGACACCGTCGTGGCGCGCGGCGCTCAGCCAGCGCCTTGACGCTGGGGGACTGGCATTGACGATGGAAGGAAGCCTGCTCAGCTTGCCGGCGCCGTTGTCGAGCGCGGCGGAAAAAACAGCCATGCGGGACCGCCACCTGGCCGTCGCCGTGGACATGGAGAGTGCGGCAGTCGCTGCAGTGGCGAACGAACGGCATCTCCCCTTTGTCGTGCTGCGCGCCATCGTCGATGAAAGCGATGACGAGATCCCGCTCGAACTGCAGGCAGGCGTCGACGCGTGGGGACGCCCGCACCTTGTACACATGCTCGTCGCCATGGCGCGTCATCCTGCCTTGCTCAAACGCTTGCCCGGCCTCGCCAGTCGCATGGGCAAGGCCACCCGCGCCTTGCAGGCCGCCGTGGTCGTGGCAGGCACGGATCTGGCCCGCGAACCTCAAGGGCCCTGCTAACCTTGAGGCAACGTTTTCGGATGTCAGGCCTGGCCTCGACGTACGGCCGGTCGGATCGAAGCTAAGGAGAGACGACGGCGTGTTCAGAGCACTGCACAAAGGTCTGGTCTGGCTGGTCGACCAAAGCGGTCGCCATCACTACATCGTGTTGGTGCTGGCGGCGCTGCTCGCGGCGCTCAGCCTGTTGGCCGCATCCCATCATCTGAGCATCGATACGAACTCCGACCACCTGTTTTCCGACCAGTTGCCCTGGCGCCAGCGTAGCGAAGCCTTTGCGCGGCAGTTCCCCCAGTTCAGCGATACGCTGACCGTCGTCGTCCGCGCGCCGACCGCCGAGGAAGCGCGCATCACCGCCCAGGCGCTGAATGAGAAACTGGCGGCGGACACCACCCATTTCCGCTCGTCATCCACGCCCGGTATCAGCCCCTTCTTCAATCGTCAGGGACTCGTGCTGCTGCCACCGAAAGATCTGTCGGACACGATCAGCAGCATGCTGCAAGCGCAGCCACTGCTAGGACCGCTCGCGACTGATGATTCCGCACGTGGCCTGTTCAAGGGTATCGACCTGATGGTCGAAGGCGTGCGGCGCGGCATGGCCGACGATCTGTCGTCGTATGACGCCGCGCTCGGCAATGTGGCGCAGAGCATGGAAGGTGCCCTGGCCGGTCATGCGTCGCCGCTGTCCTGGCAAGCCTTGCTGACGCCCAATCTGGTAGGCGCCCACGGCGGTCAGGAGTTCGTGCTGGTGCATCCGGTGATGGATTATGGAGCCCTGGAGCCGGGACGTGCGGCTACCGATGCGATGCTGCGTCTTGCCGCCGAGTTGCCCGCCGTCAAGGCGGGACGCGCGAAGATCAACTACACCGGTTCCGTGCCGCTCGCCGACGAAGAATTCTCCTCGCTCACGGACCGAGCTGGACCCATCGCCATTGGCAGCAGCCTGATACTGATCTTCTGGCTGGTGCTGGCGCTGGGCACCTGGCGACTGATCGTGCCGGTAGTGATCACGCTTGTCGTCGGACTCATCTACACGCTGGGCTTCGCCGCGCTCGCCATCGGCCGCCTGAACCTGGTTTCGGTGGCCTTTGCCGTGCTGTTCATCGGCCTGGCCGTCGACTTCGGCATCCAGTTTGGCGTGCGCCTGCATGCCCGCCAGTACAGCGACCGTACGTTCGACGATTCGCTGCACGAAACGGCGCATCGCGTGGTGAGCCAGGTCGGCCTGGCGGCGTTGGCTACCGCCTGTGGTTTCCTGGCGTTCGCACCCACGGATTTCACCGGCGTGGCCGAACTGGGCACCATCGCCGGCGTTGGCATGCTGCTGGCCCTGCTCTGCACGATCACCGTGCTGCCGGCCCTGCTTCGACTGTTGAGCAAGGGATCGCCACATGCGGAAGTAGCCTTGCCGGGCGGTGCCGCTGCGGATGGATGGCTGGAGCGCAAGCGCAAGCCGGTGCTGGTGGTCTTCGCCCTGCTGGGCTTGGCCGGCCTGTGGGGTGCGATCACCATTCCTTTCGATGCCAACCCGTTACATACGAAAAACGCGAACAGTGAAGCCATGCGCACGCTGACCTCGTTGATCGACGATCCGAACACCAATCCGTTCACCATGGACGTGCTGGTGAAGGATCTCGTCACCGCCCAACGACTGAGCGGGCGACTGGGCAAACTGCCTGAGGTGGCGCAAATCGTTTCGGGTGTCGATTTCGTACCCGCGGACCAGTCCGACAAGCTCGAACAGATCGCGCAAGCCTCGGACTTGATGTACGCGGTATTGAACCCAGGTGAAAAGGTCGCGCCGCCCAGCTATGCCGAGATGCGCGCAAGCGCCAAGGACACCAGCGAGGGCATTGCCAGTGTTGCCGACAAGCTCGCATCGAACTCGCCGTTGCTGCGTATCGGCAAGGCCTTGGGGCAGCTGGCGCAAGGTTCGGACGAACAGATGGCCATCGCAAACCAGGCGTTGACGCAATTCCTGCCCTATACGCTGAATCAATTGGCCGATTCGCTGTCGGCCCAGAAGATCACCATGGAGAGCCTGCCCGCCGATCTCAAACGCGACTGGTTCACGCCCGACGGCCAGGTACGCATCCAGGTAACGCCGACCGCCAAGGCGCAAAACACAGCCGGCCTGCGTCGCTTCGTGCAAGTCGTGCAAGAGGTGGCACCGGATGCTGCCGGTTCGGCCGTCGATACGATCAAGGCTGCCGACACCATTCTCGACGCCTTCCGCGAAGCCGCGGTCTACGCCACGCTCGCCATTGGCATCGTACTGATGTTGGTACTGCAGCGATTCCGCGATGCCGGACTGGTGCTGGCCACCTTGCTGATGTCCGCGCTGCTCACCGCATTGCTGGCACGACTGCTGGGCATCTCGATCAATTTTGCCAACATCATCGCCCTGCCCTTGCTGCTTGGCGTTGGCGTGTCCTTCAACGTGTATTTCGTGATGAACTGGCGCCACGGCATGCACCAGTTCCTGGGTTCGCCGACGGCGCGTGCCATCCTTTTTTCGGCGCTTACCACCGGCACCGCTTTCGGCAGCCTGGCCATTTCCCGACACCCGGGCACCGCAAGCATGGGCATCGTGCTGTTGCTGAGCCTGCTTGCCGTACTGCTGTCGACCTTCGCGTTCCTTCCCGCCGTCCTCTTTTCGATCCGGCCACCCGATTCGACCAAAACAAGCGGTCACTCGCGGCCTGCCTAGCGCACCGCTTCTGCAACGTGGAGTCTGCACATGGATTATCAGCACCGTTTCGCGATCGTCGTCCTCACTATCGTCGGTACGTTCGTGAGCATCAGTGCGAGCGCGCACGCGATTCTTGTCGATAGCACGCCCAAGGCCAACGGAAGCGTTTCGGCGGGCCATGCTTCGCTGGTGCTCAAGTACAACAGCAAGATCGACCAAGGACGTTCCCGACTGGTACTGGTCGGCCCCGATCACAAGGAAACGCCACTTCCCATCACCGCCAGCGCGGACCGGCCCAACGAGATCGACAGCGCGGCAGACCTAAGTCCGGGTGCCTACGTGATTCACTGGCAGGCGCTGGCCCTGGATGGACACATCACCCGAGGCGACCTGGCTTTCACGGTGAGCGCCAAGCCGTAAACCGGCGCTTCCAAGTTTTCCAACCACCCGCAACATCCACCGATCATCCATGGGTGTTTCCGTGACCCTGCTCGTCGACCTCTTCGGCTATCTCAGCGTCATCCTGCACAGCCTGGTCATCGTGGCCCAGTCCATGACCCTGGGCGGCCTGTTGTTTCTGGTCTTCCTGCTTCACCCTCTGGCCCGCACGCTGACGAACGGCGACGAGCTCCAGCAACATGTGGTGCGCCTGACGCGCCTCAGCGCGTTTGGCCTGGTCGTTGCCGAGCTGGCCGCCACGGCGTTACAGGTCTCCGTGCTGGTGGCGACCGTTGATCTGCCGCTATCCAACGTGCTGCAGGCAGCCTTCGCGGTTTCGGGCGGCGTGAAGATGCTCAGCGCCGCCCTCATCTTCCTGTGCCTGGGCGATCAGACCCAGGCTGGGAGCCGCTCCCGTCTGCTGCTTCTGTTGCTCGGCGTCATTGAGCTCGCCGCGGCCACGGTCACTACCCATGCCTATGCACGGCTGACCGACAACCTCTTGCTGCTCTTTGTCGAAGGCCTGCATCAGTTCGGTGCCGCCATCTGGATCGGCGCCATTCCGAGTTTCGTTCTGGTATTGCGGCATCTTGAGGACGCCGACGGTTTACGCCTGGTTGGCACGCGCTTTTCCCGGATGTCGATGATTGGGGTTGCTTGCATCCTGCTTTCCGGCGCGATCATGTGCGTGTTCTACATCGGCGACCTGGCGGGGTTCTATGGCACGGCCTATGGCGTCATGGTGGGCGCCAAGATCGCCATGTTCCTCGCACTGCTGGCGCTGGGCTTTGGCAACTTCCGGGTCACCGAGCGCCTGCGCAAGGGGCAGCATGCGCAAGTGCTTCGCATGCGCCGCTTTGCCGAAGTGGAGATCGGCATCGGGTTCACGATCTTCTTTGCGGCCGCATCCCTGACGTCCGTGCCACCCGCCATTGATCTCACCACGGATCGTGTGAGCCTCCACGAAATCGCTGTACGCAACGCACCTGCATGGCCGCGGCTCAGTTCGCCGGACCACGACGAATTGGCGGTCTCGCAGGTACAGGCGCAACTCGATAGCGACGCTGCCCGCGCTCACCAGGTGGCAGCATCGGCAACGGTGCCCGGCTCCGGCATCGCTCCGCCACGCAATGCGCAGGACATGGCGTGGTCGGAGTACAACCACCATTGGGCCGGCATCTTCGTCTTGCTGATCGGCGTGCTTGCCCTGCTCAATCGCGCCGGCGTCGGATGGGCCAAGCACTGGCCACTGCTGTTCCTGGCGATGGCAGCCTTCCTGTTGGTCCGCTCCGACCCGGAAGTATGGCCGCTGGGCCATGAGGGTTGGTGGGTTGCGTGGCGCGACGTGGAGGTCGCCCAGCATCGCTTCTTCGTGCTGCTGATCGTGTTGTTCGGCTACTTCGAGTGGTCGGTGCGAACGGGTCGCCTACGCGACGAACGCGCTGCCCTCGTGTTTCCGTTGCTGGTCGCCGTCGGTGGCGCGATGCTGCTCACCCACAATCATCAGATATCCAACGTCAAGGACCAGATGCTGATCGAGTTGACGCATACGCCACTGGCTTTGAGCGGGGTGGCGGCGGGCTGGGCGCGCTGGCTGGAATTGCGCCTGCCTGGACGCGGTGGTCGCATCGCCGGCATCGTCTGGCCGATATGCTTCATGTTGATCGGCGTCATTCTGCTTTGGTATCGGGAAGCCTGAGTCGAACTCCACGGGTTCGGCTCAGCAAAGGCTTTTCGCCACCGGGCGGGATCAATGCACGCGATTGACCACCATGTCGACCAGCGCATCCAGATGCACAGCTGCTGCGCCGAGCGGCTCCAGTGCAGCCTGGGCGCGCTCACCGAGTTGCCGTGCGAGTTCACGCGACGCATCAAGACCCAGCAGCGAGACGTAAGTGGGCTTATGGTCCTGCGCGTCCTTGCCGGGCGTCTTGCCTAGCGTGGCCGCGTCCATGGTGACATCGAGAATATCGTCCACGACCTGGAATGCCAGACCGACCGATCGCTGGTATTCATCCAGTGCCACCAGCGTGTCGGACGCGAGTGGCTCCGGCCCACAGTGGGCGCCGATGAAGACCGCCGCGCGCAACAAGGCGCCCGTCTTCATGCGGTGCATCCGTTCGAGTTCATCGCGCGGCAGGATGCTGCCCACGCTGGCCAGATCGATGGCTTGCCCGCCGACCAGACCCAGCGAACTGCTTGCCTTCGCCAATTCCTGCATCAGGGTGACCCGCTGCGTTGCTGATGCAGGCGAGTCAGCGATCGTCGCAAAGGCCTGGGCCTGCAAGGCGTCGCCGACCAGGATGGCCATGGCTTCGCCATAGCGCACATGCACGGTGGGCTGGCCACGACGCAGCAGATCGTTGTCCATGGCCGGCAGATCGTCATGCACCAGCGAATACGCATGGATCATTTCGATCGCGCTGGCCGCAGCGTCGAGGAGGGACGGCGCGGCACCTACCAGTTCGCCGGCCGCGTGGCAAAGCAAGGCACGGACACGCTTGCCACCACCCAGGGTGGCGTAGCGCATCGCTTCATGCAGCGTCTCGGGTGGACTCCCGGCCGACGGCAAAGAAGCCGCCAGCGCGACTTCGGTGCGCTGGACGATGCGTTTCATCCAGCTATCCATAGGCTCAGAACCCGAGACGGGAGCAGACGACGCAGGCCAGAGCTGTATAACTTCACTCACGGAAATCTCCCCCTAATGAACGGCAACCCGATGTACCCCAAAGGCCGGCAGATGGCGGACTATTTGCTGCGCCATCGTACGCGCCGCAACGTCGGCTGCAAAAATGTCTTCGAGCTGATGATGCGCAGCGAGGGGTGGCAACCGGTGCAGCGCTTCCTCCACGACCTGGGCAATGGCGGTGAAGCGAATCTGCCCCTGCAGGAAAGCAGCCACCGCGACCTCGTTGGCTGCGTTGAGTGTCACGCTGGCGGCGCAGCCATCGCGCAGCACTTCCAGCCCCAGACGAAGACAAGGGAAGCGCGACAGATCCGGCGCGGCAAAGCTCAGGTTGGCCATGCGGGTCAGATCCAGCGGCGCGACGCCGGAGTCAATGCGCTCCGGATAAGCCAGGGCATGCGCAATCGGCGTGCGCATATCGGGGTTGCCGAGTTGGGCGAGTACGGATTGGTCGGCGTAAGCCACCATCGAATGGATCACGCTCTGTGGGTGAATCACGACTTCGATGCGCTCGGGTGGCATGTTGAACAGCCAACGCGCCTCGATTGTCTCCAGTGCCTTGTTCATCATGGTGGCCGAATCGACCGAGATCTTGCGACCCATCACCCAGTTGGGATGGGCGCATGCCTGATCAGGCGTGACCTCATCGAGGCTATCCAAAGCACGGTTGAGGAAAGGCCCGCCGGATGCCGTGAGGATCAGGCGCTCAACGCCAGCGCCCGACTTCAAGCTGGTTCCCAGGCACTGGAAGATCGCATTGTGCTCGCTATCCAGCGGCAACAAGGTGGCGCCGTGCTCGGCGACGGTGCGCATGAACAGCGCACCTGACATCACCAGGGCCTCCTTGTTGGCCAGCAGGATCTTCTTCCCCGCGCGGGCAGCCGCCAGCGAGGATGGCAGGCCCGCGGCACCTACAATGGCCGCTATCACGGTGTCGCACTCGTCCGAACTGGCGACGGCGCACAACGCATCCGGCCCATGCGCCACTTCAGTATCCAGGTGCGCGGCGCGCAATTTCTGTTCAAGCCGGGTCGCATCCTCCGCTGCACCAACGACGACGAGTGCGGGACGAAATGCCAGGCACTGGTCGTAAAGCCGGTCGACGCTGTGATGTGCCGTGAGCGCGGTCACCGCGAACCGATCGGGATGGCGCGCAACCACATCCAGCGTGCTGCCACCGATCGAACCCGTGGAGCCAAGGATGGCGAGACGCTGTCGTTCATTCGATGCGATTGGGCTACTCATGACGCGACCTCCAAAGGGCACCGTACGTCGAGAAAGTCGTCAGTTTCGATTCACTTTTCGACGAAAGCGCGCTCGATCACATAATCGCCAGGCTCGCGGGTGCGAGGCGATGCCTGGAATCCGCGACCATCGAGCAGTGCGCAGGAGTCGTCCAGCATGGCCTGGCTTCCACACAGCATCACCCGATCGGTCTGCGGGTTCAACGGGGGCAAGCCGGCGAACTGACTCATGCTTCCTTCGACGATGGCATCCGTCAGTCGTCCGCGATGGCGGAACGGTTCACGCGTCACACTGGGGTAGTAGACCAGCTTGTCCCGCACCAGCTCCCCCAGATATTCGTGCCGGGGCAGCATTTTCTCCAGGTATTCGGCGAACACGAGATCGCTGATCCTGCGCACGCCATGCGCCAGCACGATCTTGTCGAAGCGGGCATAGGTTTCCGGGTCACGCACGATGCTGAGGAACGGCGCCAGGCCGGTACCTGTACCGAGCAGATAGAGATGCTTGCCTGGCTTGAGGTCGTTGAGCACGAGCGTGCCGGTAGGCTTGCGGCTGACCATCACCGGATCGCCCGGGCGCAGGCCTTGCAAACGTGAGGTCAGTGGGCCATTGGGCACCTTGATGCTGACGAACTCCAGGTGCTCTTCGTAGTTCGCGCTGGCGATCGAGTAGGCGCGCAACAGCGGTCGCCCTTCAACCTCCAGCCCGATCATCACGAAGTGGCCGCTGTCGAAGCGGAAGCCCGGATCGCGCGTGGTGCGGAAGCTGAAAAGGTTGTCGTTCCAGTGGTGTACGTCAATCACGTATTCCGTCGCCAATGCCACCATACAAGCCACCGCTCCAGTGATTGAGAGTGAGGGATCTTCGCGGCCACGCCACCGAGCGGGCTGGCAGACACCGGATCTCGTCGGTCTTATCCACGTTCACGTGCAACGTGCGCTCACGTCGGTCGTCGCCTTCGTGCCAGTTTCGACAAACATAAGTCAATGAGAAGTGCACTGGGCCTGTTCGGATGCGGCTGGCCGAACAGCAGCACGCCCGATCCGGTTTCGAGTCGGACGCCGCCAGCCCGGCAGGCCCACCTTAGTCTGATCAGCTCCCGAGCAGGGGGCGCAACTGCTCCAGTTCCGCGTGCAATCGAAAGATCTGAGCCCTCGCCTCATCGCGCTCGCGGACCACTTGCTCGTAAATGACCGTGGGCACCGCCTGCACGGCCTGCAATTTCCGCTTCGCGCGATAACGCCGTGCCCGCTCCGCCGCACTCAACGCATCCGCTTTTCGTGGGCGGCCGCGCCTGCGCTTGAAGATCAAGGGCATCGCAAGCGTCCCGGGATCGAAAGGGTCAACCATGGCATCTCCTCCTCGTTTTGGCGGGCATATTTTAAGTGACGTCACATAAATTATCAAGTAAAAACCCTTTACTTAGCAACAACTAAGCGAAAGATTTTCAAGCAAAAGCAAGCTGTTCACCGCCGTTTGGCGGACACCGACCCGTGCGCCAGGCATTCACGCAACAAGGAGCCGCCAACGGCTACCGTGACCAAAAAAGCGCCGAACCGCGACGACGCTGTCGTCCAGGTGTCGGCCCAATCCCCCATCGGGCAATGAGGAAGAACCGAACATGGACTCGCTGTATGAGTGGTCGTCGCGAGCGATTCGCCGTGTCTACGACGCGCGCATCAAGACGCCGCCTGTACTGGATATCGACACTTACTTTCCCGATGGGCGGCGGTTCGTGGCGGCATGGCCGCAGATTCGCCAGGAAGCGCTGGCCATTCTCGAAGGTGCCCGGGCCATACCGAGATTCCACGAGATCATGCCCTCGCAGGCGGAGATCTCGGCGGCTGACGGCAGGGATTGGCGGATGTTCGTGCTGAAGGTCTACGGCCAGGCGATCGAGACCAACATGGAAGCCTGCCCGTTACTGACGCAACTCGTATCGTCGTCGCCCGATGTGCTCTCGGCCACCCTCTCCTTCCTGGCCCCGCAGAAACACGTTCCGCGTCATTGCGGGCCCTTCCGCGGCATCCTGCGCTTTCAGCTCAACCTCGAGGCACCGGTGGATGCCAGGGGACAGCCAAGTAGCGTGCTCTGGCTCGCCGGCCACGAACACCGGCTCGGCAATGGCGAATGCCTGCTATGGGACGACACGTATCCGCACGAGGTGTGGAATCACAGTGAGCAGACGCGCATCGCCTTGCTGCTGGACGTGCGCCGCCCCGATATGCCACTGAGACTGCGCCTGCTGTCGCGCGCCGTTACGGCGGGTGTTGGCATGGTGGCGCGCTGGCGAGGCTTCGCCTGATCAGTGCGCTTCTGAAGCGGCACACGGCAAACTGCCATCCCCGCGCTGCCCTTGCCGGCCACTCGAGTGACCGGCAAGGCATGGGATGTATGTATTAGGCGCGACGCCCCGTCTCGAATAGGAACCATACGCGGCGTTCGCCCTCGTCGATCCAGTTCTCGAGCAGGCTTGCCGTGGCGACATCGCCATAGCCGTCGCATAGCTGATGGGTGGCGCGCATATAGGCCGCGAGCTGGATATTGTCCTCGCGCAGCTCGGCCAGCATGTCATCGGGCGTGACGAAGTCAGCGTCATTGTCCATCAGGCGCTGCATGCGTGACGCATGCCCGACGGAACGCAGGGTCGTGCCGCCCAACTTGCGCACCCGTTCCGCAATGGGATCGAGCGTGGCGTAAATCTGATCCGACTGCTCGTCCAGTAGCAGGTGATAGTCGCGGAAGTACGGCCCCGACATGTGCCAGTGGAAGTTCTTGGTCTTGATGTACAGAGCGAGCACATCGGCCAGCAGTGCGTTGAGTTCGCCGGAAATGTCGCGCGTGGCGTCTCCGCCAAGGGCGGATGGCGTGGTGAGAGCAGCCTTGCGGCGGGTCTTGGCCTTGCTTGGGTCGTTCATGACTTGCCTCCGAGGTATGCCATGTTGGGGGGAAACACGATTTGACTCACGTTGGCGCAGCGGGCACCGCTGCGTCCGCATGCCTGAGATAAGCCCCTAGCGCCAGCAAGGCTGGCACGACAAAGCACCACATGCCGACAAACGCATAGAGCAACGCCCCTGCCGCGCAACCCACAGCAAAAGCCAGCACCGCGGCCGACATGCGCGCCAAACGCGAATTGATGGCTGCTTGTTGTTCCGAGGGAACGCCGTGAATGCGGTCGGCGAGATCCAGCATGATCTGCGTGGTCGTGCCCGTCATCAGCGTCGAGGGTGGAGCACCGGCCAGATGGACCCGATGCAATCCATTCTGGATCGCCATGGCAGCCACCAGGGTCATGCCCGTGAGCGTGCCCGACCAACTGTCGCCGACGCCAAAGGGCCCAAAACGCAAGGCCATGAGCGCCGCAGCAACGAGCAGGATCAGCTTGATCAGCAGCATGGTCCGCAGCACCGGTGTCCCCTGTGCGATCAGACGAAAGCTGAGCAGCCGCGCAAGCATGATCACCAGGCAGAACACCGGCAACGCCAGCAACTTGGCGGTGATTCCCGACGCCCCCGTCACCAGCGCCGCGCCAATGGTGACGAAATTTCCGGTGACGTGCGCGGTAAACAGGCCATGCAAGGCCAGGAAGCCAGCGGTGTCGACGTAGCCTGCGTTCAAGCTGAGTATCGTCGGCAGAATGGGCTTGTCGGCCATGGTGTTTACGCGCTCCCTTGGTACGTGAGTCGATCGACGGTCATCTCGCACTTCACCACATGTATTTCAGCTCGACGCCGAGATAATCACCGTCTCGCCCGCCGACCTGGCGGATGGCGTGACCGACGTCGTAGTGCACAGCTTCCACTGCGCCGGTGAAGTTCGCGTTGAAACTATAGTCCGCACGCAGCTGGCCATAGACGCCGGTCCAGCGGCCACCTTCCCCGGCGGTTCCTGCTAACGGAATATTCGGCTGCAGGTAGATCGCATCACTGGTGACTTCGCGCCATTGGAAACCGACGCCACCTGTCACCGTCAAACCGACGACCGGCTTGATGGTCAGCGTCGGCTTCACGTGCAGCAGGTTCGCATAGCCGGTGAAGCCCGCCAGGGTGAAGTAATACCCGTTGGGAAACAGCGGATTGAAGGTGCCCAGCGTGTTGTCATTGCGTTGCCGATCACCCGACGCCGCATCGAACTGGATGCCAAACCGCGGATGCCATGACGGCCCGTCCCAGGTAAAGCCGACGCGCGCTCCCGTGCCCCAGGCATCGATGTCCTTCGAGCCGACGTGGCCACGTTGTTCCATACCTTCCAGATCCCAGTCCAGCCCCGCGGCCGAACCGGCAAAGCGCATGTCATACACGTCGCGCCGCTCGTCGCCGACGGCGTCCAGATACCTGGCGTTGTCCCTGCTGTAGAGCGAGTAATAGGCGGACAGTTCGTCATGTCCCCACAACAGGCGTTCAACACGCAAGGTGTTGAAGCGGAAACGGTGATTGGACACATCGTCGAACGGATGCTCGTCCTTGTATTGCACGGGCTGGCTCACGAAACCGATAAAGCGCCACTTGCCGGTTTCCCAGTCCGCCCAGATGGCGTCGAAGGACTGCCGCACATTGGGTCCGTCACGCAGCGATACAAAGCGCTGCAAATCGAAGGCAAAATCCTGCCGACCCACGCGGGCCTTGAACGTGCCGGCCTCAAAACTCTTCGTGTAGGCCACGAACGCCAGCCTCAGGTCCCAGGGATTGCGATCGGCCCCACCAATGACGTCCTTGTTCACGGTGCGGGCGTCTTCGATCTGCACGAAGCCTTGCCAATGTTCGTCGAGACGAAGATCGGCATGCACCTGCAGGCGCTGCAACAAATAGGTGTTGTTGGCGCTTCCGCCCACACCGAAACTGGGCGCATCCAGCATTTCGACGCGCTCGCGCAGATTGGCGCCGAGCGAAAGATAACTCTTGGGATCATCCGCGCTCAGTGACAGGTACTTGAGTGCATCACCCCATTCGGTGCGCAGGGACGGATCGGCCAAGGCCGACCAATCCTCCTGCCATCGATTGCTGCTCAGCTTGGGACGTGTCGTGGCATTGTGCGTTGGCGCGGCTTGAGTGGATTCGTTGCTGGCATCCTGTGCCCATGCATGCCCCGGGCAGAGCAACACGCCTCCGGCAAGCACAAGCCGGGCCGCGCTCCATCCCGGGCGATGGCGGGCGCCGTCGATCCGTTGCCGCACGCGATGGTACGACGGCCCCCGCTCTCCCATGGAGTTACGGGCCAGCGTTGGCGTGGATCTCCGCCACATAGCCGCCCGGGAATTGCACGACGACGGACTCGCGCCCTTGGCTAGTGAACGGCTCGACCAACACCTGTGCGCCATTCGCCTTGGCCTTGGCCAACGTATCGGAAAGTTTGACCACTTCGTAGCCGGTCACCTCACGTCCATAGGGATAGGGCAAATGTCCGTCAGTAACGTGCACCGTCATCTTGCCGAAAGTCGACTCGATGCGAATGCGCCGATACGTGTCGTTCGGCCGGCCAATCTCCACACCCGGCGCCTTTGCCTCATCGGAAACCACCTTGCCGTGCGAGAACTTCACGAAGCCTTTGACCAGCGCATCGGCGCGATCGGGTGACACATACACCCGATTCTCGGGAATGGTCTGGAACGGTGCATACGACGGTGGCGTGGTGTGCCAGTAGAGCTGCATGTTGAGTCCACCCGGCCACTGAATGACGGCGTCGCGGCCGATCGGATCCGGGAACGGCGATACCAGCACATCGGCGCCCGCGGCACGCGCAGAGCGAACGGCCGTTTCCATGTCGGTGACCAGATAGCCCGTGCGCTCGTCGCCGAACGGAAACGGGATGGGTGTCTTGAAGCCGAACAAAGACACCGTACCCACCGGCGTCTGCAACAACTGCGACGTGGTGCTGCTCGGCGTCGGGGTCACGGTGGCAACCACCTGCTTCGTGCTCTGGCCTCCAAACGTCCCAATGAAACTGTTGGCGAAACGATCGACGTCGGCCGGTGCCACGTAGACGTGCGTGGTGTCGTATTGCGAGCCTACCGCAACCATGGGCGCCGCGGCCTGCGTCGACTCTTTTGCCTGCACAGCGTCCATGACGGTGAGCGATACGAAGCCGAACAGCCCTAAGCCAAGAACGGCGGCCACTGCCTTTGACGGAATGCGCATGAGTGACTCCCTGAAAACGTGCTTTGAGTGAATGACAGAACGAATGTGGAAGGACCGGAGCCGCGACGCTATCCCGAGCCAGGCTGGGTGACCGCCACACGACTGCGCAGGTCGTACCAGGCCACAAGCAGGAAGCCACCCACCAGCCCCAGGTGTTCGAAGAACGCGTTGGTCAGCATGAAGCGTTCGGGCACCGGCGCATCCCAGAAGCGATTTGCCAGAAAGGTGGCCATCAAGGTGAAGCCAGCCAACAGGATGGCACCTAGCCAGCGATAGAAACCCAGCAGGATCAATAGCGACGCACCCAGTTCCAGCACGATGGTCGCCAGCGTGATGGGACCGGCGGGCGCTAGTCCGAAGTGCGCGGTCTCGGCCGTTGCAGCGCCGAGGTCCATCGCTTTCTGGATGCCGCCCTGAAGATAAGCCGCGCACAGCCCCAGCAGTGCCAGCCAATGCACGGGTCGTGTCGCAAACACCGACGCCAGGCGTGTCGTGAAGTCCGATCGAGCATGAATAGTGTTCACCACCAGCTCTCCAAGCTCAGGATGTGAGCGATGACGCCGAAGCTGCGTCGCCTCATACCGCCCAGCACGAACAACCCAGCGCACCCCAGAACGATTTCAGATCCGACGCCGGCATCTGCTTTGACCACGCAGTGGCATGATCGTGACCATGAACACCACAGTCATGGCGACAAGCGCAACTCGCCTGCACCGCAACCTGCTGGGCCGGGCCACGCTGCTGCGCCCACGCGCCATAGCCACCATAGACGCGCACCGGCGACCATTCTGGCATCGCTGCCGGTACCTTGACATCGTCCAGCGAGGAAAACTCGCCGCTGCCATAGACCACGCGCCCGCCCACGATGGTCAGCAGTGAGGTGGTGTCCGCGATATCGTCTTCGGGGCAGCTGAAGTAGTCGCGATCCGGCACGATCAGGTCGGCTAGTTGGCCCACCTGGATACGCCCTTTCTTGCCTTCCTCATTGGAGAACCAGCAAACGTTCTCCGTCCACATGCGCAAGGCCGTTTCGCGGTCAAGGCAATTGCGGCGCGGATACAGCCCCAGGCCACCGACGGTCTTGCCGGTGGTCAGCCAGGCCAGCGACACCCATGGGTTGTAGGACGCGACGCGCGTGGCATCCGTGCCGGCCGAGGTCTTGACGCCCTTCTCCAGGATGCGAGCGACCGGTGGCGTCGCCTGCGCCGCCGCGGGGCCATAGCGCTCCACGAAATACTCGCCCTGGTAGGCCATGCGATGCTGCACGGCAATGCCACCGCCCAGCGCCGCAATGCGATCGATCGAACGCTCCGAAATCGTCTCGGCGTGATCGAAGAACCAGTTCAGCCCTTGCAGCGGAATATCCCTGTTCACTTTTTCGAAGACGTCCAGCGCACGACTGATGGTTTCGTCGTAGGTCGCGTGCATGCGCCAGGGCCAGCGGTTCTCGGCAAGGATGCGCACGACTTGTTCCAGCTCACCTTCCATCTGCGAGGGCATGTCCGGTCGCGGCTGCCGGAAGTCCTCGAAATCCGCGGCCGAAAACACCAGCATCTCGCCCGCCCCGTTGTGGCGGAAGTAATCGTCGCCCTGCTTGTATGTGGACGTGCGCGTCCAGTTCAGAAAATCGTCCTTTTCCTGCTTGGGCTTTTGCGTAAACAGGTTGTAGGCCAGCCGGATGGTGAGCTGGCCGTCGGCCGCCAGCTTCTCGATGACGGCGTAATCGTCCGGATAATTCTGGAAGCCGCCGCCCGCATCGATTGCACCGGTCACGCCAAGGCGATTCAGATCACGCATGAAATGACGCGTGGAATTGAGCTGGTAGTCAAACGGCAGCTTGGGACCCTTCGCCAGCGTGGCGTAGAGGATGGCAGCGTTCGGCTTGGCCAGCAGCAATCCGCTCGGATTGCCCGCACCATCGAGGACGATCTCGCCACCCGGTGGCGCCGGCGTGTCCCGGGTATAGCCCACCACGCGCAGTGCTGCCGCATTGAGGATGGCGCGATCGTACAGATGCAGCAGGAATACCGGTGTATCCGGCGCGATCGCATTCAGTTCCTCAATGGTCGGCAGTCGCTTTTCGACGAACTGATGCTCGGAGAAGCCACCGACCACGCGCACCCATTGGGGTGATGGCGTGATAGCTACTTGCCGCTTGAGCATGGCCATGGCGTCGGCGAGTGAGCGGACACCGTCCCAACGCAGCTCCATGTTGAAGTTCAAGCCACCACGAATAATGTGAAGGTGGTTGTCGATCAGGCCCGGCAAGGCGCGACGCCCTTTCAAATCGACGATGCGCGTGTGCGGCCCAGCCAGCAGCATGATCTCCGACGCGCCACCCACCGCCAGGAACTTTCCATCGGCGATGGCGACCGCGTCGACCTCGGGACGAGAGCGGTCAAGCGTGGTGAAACGCCCGCCATGGAGAATGAGGTCTGCCTTGGTCAACTGCGCGTTCATCGTTGAATCCTCGTGCTTTCAACCACATTCGAGACGGGCCGGGCCCTCGGCAGTTCGCCAAAGACATGCGGCTTGACGTGTTCGTGGACCCAGCTGGTCGCGGCAATGTCGCGGTTCCACAGGTTTTTCATCAATGGGGGAACCTGCTCACCGACAAGAATGCCGAGCAAACCCACCAGCGCGATCACCGGCGGCGCCGGCGACCGCACATTCAACAGGCTATAAACGACACCGACCAGCAAGCCGACGGCGAGAGATAGCAAATACGGTTTCATCGGCATGCCCTGCGAGTCGAGTTGCGCTTGTGGTCGGCAACCGCAAGCACGGTGCACTTAGCCTTCGTGCGCGCTGAACATGCTCTTGGCGTAGATGATGCCAAGCCCATAGGAGCCGCCGAAGCGTTTGGCGATGCCGGTCGTGCTGTCGTAGCTATCGGCGCGGGCCCAATCACGCTGCAGCTCCAGCAGGTACTGAAGCGCAGTCATGGGTCGGGCACCGGCCTGGATCATGCGATCCATCGCCCGGTTGTGCGCCTCGACGGAGACGTCACCGCAGGCGTCGGAGACCACATACACCTCGAAGCCCTGCTCCAGCGCCGACAGCGTCGGACCGACGATGCACACCGAGGTCCACAAGCCAGCGAGCACAATTCGAGTCTTGCCTATCTCGTTGACGCGCTTGATCACGGCCGCATCTTCCCAGGTATTCATCGACGTGCGGTCGAGCAAGGCCTGCCCCGGGAAAGGCTCGGTCACTTCGCTGAACATCGGTCCGGAAAAGCTCTTCTCGGCCACGGTGGTGAGGATGGTCGGCACCTTGAAGCTGGCCGCCGCGTGCGACACCAGCGCGGCATTGTTGCGCAGCGTGATCGCATCGATGGAACGCGTCGCAAAGGACATCTGCGACTGGAAGTCGATCATGATCAGCGCATGATCCGTGGGTGTGATCAATTGCTTCCCGGGTGTCGCGGTTGCGGTAATCGCCATGCATATTCTCCTGGACAGTGCAGCGTTGATGGATCGGCCACGCAACTCGTGGCCGATCCGTTTGCGTCATCAAGAGCGAATGAAAGTCAGCAGATCATGGTTGACCTGGTCCTGATGGGTAGCAGTGAGACCATGCGGCGCACCCGGATAGACCTTGAGCGTTGCGTGCTTCACGATCTTGGCCGAAAGCCTGCCCGCGTCATCGATCGGTACGATTTGATCATCATCGCCGTGAATGACGAGTGTGGGCACGCGGGGAGCCATGGCGGGGCTTGCGATCGGTAATGCCATCGCTGCAGAAGCCGTCGCGACGACGCTCAAGAAGCTGCGCTCGGGTGGTTGGCGCGGTGGAGCCGATCGCTGGTCGACATGGCGGCTCTCTTGATCGCTAATGTACCGTTCCTGCGGGTACTGAGGCATGCCGCGATGGCGACGTTTCGCCACACGGCATCACCATGCGTTGGGGGACGGATCAAGCGGAACTTGAGGCTGGCGTGAACATGCCCATCATTGTTCCCTGATGGCAGGTTCTGCGAAGCCCCCAACAAGGCAATTCCTGGATACCCGAACGGGTAATTCTGCCCTTGCAGGAGGCCCCTCGGGAGGCCGGCAGCTCATCGCACGCGCCAAGTGGGCACCGTAGGCATGCGTTCGCCCGCTTCGGCAAGAGCTGCCGAAGGCATCTCCTTCACCGCGTGGATCAGGCATCGAAGATGCCACGCTTCGTTGCGAGCGTGACGACATCGGTGCGGCCCGTGGCACCGACCCGATGCCTTCCGCTCCCTTCCGTGACGCCATGAGTCATCGCGCGACTCATGCGCATCACGGGGGAAACGGCGCCGGTCGAGGCTATTTCGCCTCTTTGTCCATCAGCTTGTCGACCAGGTTGGCCGGCACTTCCTCGTAGTGGTCGAACTCCATGGTGAAGGTGCCGCGTCCACGTGTCGCCGAGCGCAGGAAGTTGATATAGCCGAACATCTCGGCCAGCGGCACGAAGCCCTGCACGAACGCCTGAGTGCCTTTCTGGCCCTGGTCACTGACCGTGCCACGACGGCGATTGATGTCGCCGATGACGTCACCGAGGTAGTCCGCTTCGGTTACCACTTCCAGTCGCATCACCGGCTCCAGCAACTTGGGCTTGCTCAGTCGCTGCGCCTCGCGGAAACACTGGCGGGAGGCGATTTCGAAGGCGAGCGCCGACGAGTCGACATCATGGAACTTGCCGTCGATCAGGCGCGCCTTGAAGTCGACCACCTCGTAGCCGGCGATCTGACCTTCGCGCGACTCCACGGTCACCGCATGCTCGACCGCGGGTATGTATTCACGCGGCACGCGACCACCGACGATTTCGTCGGCGAACACCACGCCACTACCCGACGCCAGTGGCTCGAACACCATGGTGACTTCGGCAAACTGCCCCGAACCACCTGACTGCTTCTTGTGCGTGTAGGTGTGTTCGACGCTCTTGCCGAACGCTTCCCGGAAACTCACTTTGGGCTTGCCCATATTGGCATCGACACCCAGTTCGGTGCGCATGCGGTCGATGGTGACTTCAAGGTGCAGTTCGCCCATGCCCTTGAGCACGGTTTCACCCGTTTCCTTGTCCACTTCGAGTCGCAACGAAGGATCGGCCTTGACCATTTTGTAGAGCGCGGTGGAAAGCTTGTCGACGTCGTTGCGATGCTTGGGCTCGACCGACACACTGATCACCGGGTCGGGAAAACGCATGCGCTCAAGCAGGGCCGGATGCGCAGGATCGGAGAGCGAATCGCCCGTCTCGGTCTCTTTCATCGACACGAAGGCGCAGATGTCGCCGGCGCGGACCTCGTCGATTTCCTTGGTCGCGTTGGCCTGCACTTCCACGATACGTCCCACGCGCTCCTTCTTGCCGCGGGTGACATTGAGCAGCGTGTCGCCCTTCTTGATGACGCCCGAATAAATGCGGCAGAAGGTCAAGGTGCCGAACTGATCGTTGATCACCTTGAACGCGAGTGCGCGCGCCGGCGCCTCGTCGACCACACCCTGGTCGCCGATGACGTGGCCGTCTTCGTCCACCATGGCAATGCCGCCGTTCTCGCCCGGATACGGCAAGTAGTCGATGACGCCGTCCAACAACTGCTGCACGCCCTTGTTGCGATACGACGAGCCGCAGAACACGGGTATCAGCTTGCCTGACACGCAACCCTTGCGAATGCAGCGCTTCAGCGTGTCCTGGTCGAATTCGCCGGATTCGATCAGCTTCTCGAAGGCCGCATCGTCCATCGCAAGTGCGCGCTCAAGCATTTCCTCGCGCAACTTGGGCAGGTTGGCGACCCACTCCCGATCAGCGACCTCGGTGAGCGAGACGCGGCCAGCGATCTCTTCGAGCGGCACGGTATCCCATGGGCTGTCCTTGTCATCGCCCTTCCAGATGTAGCCGACGCCGGCCACCAGGTCGGCCATGCCGACGAACTCGTCATGGCTGCCCAGCGGCACCTGGCACAGCAGCACATTGGCGCCCAGGCGCTCGCGAATACCCTTCACGCAATGGGCGAAACTGGCGCCAATGCGATCCATCTTGTTGACATAGCAGAGGCGCGGCACGTTGTATTGGTCGGCAAGACGCCAGTTGGTTTCAGTCTGCGGCTCGACGCCGGCCACACCGTCGAACACCACGACAGCGCCGTCGAGCACACGCAGGCTGCGATTCACCTCGATGGTGAAATCGACGTGCCCGGGCGTATCGATCAGGTTGATCTGGTGTCCTTTCCATTCGGTGGACACAGCCGCCGACTGGATGGTGATGCCACGCTTGCGCTCCTGCTCCAGATAGTCCGTGGTGGTGGAACCCTTGCCTTCCTTGGTGTCATGGACATCGACGATCTGGTGCTTCTTGCCGGTGTAGTACAGCACGCGCTCGGTGGTGGTCGTCTTGCCCGCATCGATATGCGCAATGATGCCGATGTTGCGATACAACGGAAGTGGTTTGTGTCGTGCCATGGGGTCCCGCTCCAAGATTTCAGATAGCTATACCAGACGTTCGTTTCCAGGTGACCGAGACCGGCTTTCGCCCGGCTCGTCAGCAAGCGGGATATTGGGTCATTCATGGCCGCCTCAATGCCGGACAGGACCTTGGCCCGGCCACCTTCACCGAGTCCCGACGAATACTGTGCGATAGCTAGGCATTGCCAGGCGGGTTCCGTTCGCGATGGGTACCCTGCGGCTGGCGCCATCGCCCTTTGGCCCTCGGAGCATAACCATGCCAGACCAGCAGGCCCCACTGACTCGCGAGTTCATCGAGCAGCAACGCAAGCGGCTCGAGGCCCTGCGCCGCCAGGTTCTTGGGGGTGAAGAAGCGGCCACCGCGTCGCGGCGCGCGTTTCAGGAAGATCACGGCGACGAGGCCGAGGAATTTGAGGACACGGCGCAGGACTTCGCGCAGGAGGAAGTCCGCCAGGCCCAGCATGACGTCGACGATCGACGCGTGCGCGATATCGAGCGGGCCCTGCAGAAGATCGACGATGGCACCTACGGCGTCTCCGACGTCAGCGGCAAGGCCATTCCCAGGGCACGCCTGGAAGCCACTCCCGAGGCGATCCTGACCATCGAGGAAGAACGGGGCCGCGAAGGGAGCCGGTCATCGGGCGGATGATTCGCGCCGGCGGCACTTGTGCCGCCAGCGCTCCGCCGCGATATGTGCTCGACGTCATCGCCGAGGAGAAAGTGTCAGTGAGCGCCACTACGCCGTTTGATCTGTCGCCACCGTCCCCGCTTCAGTTGGACCAGCTGAGCGCGTCGCTTACCCAGGACGAGCGCGACGTGCTGCTGGAGCACGGTACCGAATCCCCGTTCTGCGGTGTCCTGCTCACGGAAAAACGCGCTGGCCTGTATTGCTGCCGCCTGTGCGGGCTGCCGCTGTTCCTGGGTGGCACGAAGTTTGAAAGTCGCACCGGCTGGCCGAGCTTTACCGCCCCCTTCAACGAGCAACACCTCTCCTATGTGCGCGATGCCAGCTACGGCATGGTCCGCACCGAGATACGCTGTGCCCGCTGCGGCAGCCATCAAGGCCACGTGTTCGACGATGGCCCGCCGCCGACGCACCAGCGTTATTGCATCAACTCGATCTCGCTCGCCTTCGTCGCCGCTACCGATGCCCTGCCCGACAAGCTCGGGCGCGGCGTGCCGGAAGGCGTCGTATGGATGCCCGCCGCCACCTGACCCGAGCCCTTCGCCAGCCTGCCCCGGGAACTAGCCCATGACTCTTCGATCGCGCTATCGACAGCCCGTGTGGCTTGCCGCGGGCGTACGCACGCCGTTTGCCAAGGTGGATGGCGCGCTGGCCTCTTACGACGCCATCCAGCTGTCGGTTCCAGTCGCGCGTCACATGCTCGAGAGCCTTCCCCATGGCGGGCGGCCCGACTTCGCCGTCTGGGGTACGGTGGTGCCCAACCTGACGTGGAGCAATATCGCACGCGAAATCCTGATGGATGCCGGTGCACCGGCAACGCTTCCGGCGTTCTCCACCATCATGGCCTGTTCAACCAGCATGATCGGCATGATCGAAGCGGCAGGCATGCTCGACGACGACAGCGCGCAGCTTGCGCTGGTCGGCGGCGTCGACAGCCTGAGCCGCATCCAGCTTGGCCTCAACCAGCGGCTCTCCGACGGCATCCGCCATTTTCAGAAAGCGCGGTCGCTGGGAGAAAAGGTGTCGCAAGTGCTGAGCCTCAAGCTCGGCGATATCAGCCTGTACATACCTGGCATCGTCAATCGCACCAGCGGGCTGAGCATGGGCGAACACACCGAGATCACCGCGAAAGATTGGCAACTAAAGCGCGAGGACCAGGACCAGATCGCCTACGACAGCCATCGGCGCGCGGTCGAGGGCTGGAACAGCGGCTTCTTCGATGACCTGGTCATACCGATCGGTGATTTCAAGCGTGACAGCATTCCGCGCGCGGACACGTCGCTGGAAAAGCTGGCGAAACTTCCACCGAGTTTCGACCGCACCAGCGGCCATGGCACCCTGACCGCCGGCAACTCCTCACCCTTGACCGATGGGGCCGCCAGCCTTTGGGTGGCCACACAGCGCGGCCTGGAGCGCCTGCCCGAGCAGGTCCCACGTGTGCACCTGGTCGACTGGGAAATCGCAGCCATCGACTTCCGTAGCGAAGGCCTGTTGATGGCTCCGGCCTATGCCATCCCTCGCCTGCTTGCACGCCATGGCCTCCACTACCAGGACATCGGCCTGTGGGAAATCCACGAGGCGTTTGCGGCCCAGGTGCTTGCGCACATCGAGGCCTTGCAGAACGGTGATTTCCTCTGTCGAAAGGCGGGCATCGATCGCGACTTCGGGCCATTCCCACGCGAACGGATGAATCCTCATGGCGGCAGTCTCGCCATCGGTCATCCGTTCGGTGCCACCGGCGCACGCATCCTCAGTCAGGCGGTCAAGGAACTCGCGCAACAGCCCCCGGGTACGCGCGCCATCGTCAGCATCTGTGCGGATGGCGGCCAGGGCACGGTGGCCTTGCTGGAGGCCGGCTGATCGGGTGAACGACAACAGCCGGCTCAGAAATACACCTGGGCCCGCATTTCGAAGATGCGCGGGTTGACTTGCAGGTTGCCGCGATCACTAAACGCCCACACATAGTTGGCCTGCACTTTCAGGTGCTCGCCGATGTACCAGTTGGCACCCAAGGTCCAGTCGTGCTCCTTGCCGCCCGTGATGGCGCCATCGTTCAAGTCCAGTTCGCTGTAACGCAGTGCCAGTTCCACTGCACCCCAGGCGCGGGTCGGGCGGATCGCCTGCAAGTCGCGGCCGTTGTAACGGCGATCGGCCACATTGCCATCGCTGTAGTAGCGCGCCTCGCCGGTCAGCGTCCAGGTGGTGAAGACGTAGTAGCCGCTACTCTCGAAGTCAGGCTTGTTGTGATAGCGGTCCACTTGCGCCTGCAGGTATTCGCCCTGCACGGACCACGGGCCATCGATCCACAACGCTTCGAAACCTTGGCGCTCGATGCTCTTGCTATAACTCAGGGTGCCCGAATCGACCAGCCGCACAGGCGACAAGCCGTCTTCGGGTCGGGCACGCAAGCGCGCCGACGGTGGCACGCTGCTGTCGTCCGCTGAATCCAGCGTTTCCTTGGAGGCAGAGACGCCCAGATGCAACGTATGCCCCGGCTTGTTGATCGGCACCCAGGCGACGCGGCCTGCCAGAGTCTGGCCAGGATTGTTGCCGTCCAAATCCTTGTGCCAGAAGTAGTCACCCAGGTTGATCACCCAGTGCGGGCGGATCCAGGCCCAGTCCACACCGGCACGACGTCCCTCCCACACGGCCTGCGTCGGCAACGCCGTTTCAATGAAGGTGGTTGCCGACGAGCTGGTGACACCCTCGAAGCCTACTGGGGTTTTCGAATAACCCAGCCTGACATTGCCAAGATCGTCGCCCAGGAATCCACTCGTGCGAACGCGGACAAAGGTGTCCACCCATTGCTTCGCCTGGAAATCGTACTGGACGATGGCGTCGTAGAGCCCGGGCTTTCTGATAAACAGGCCCAGGTACTTGCGGCGATTGGTGCTCGCGTCTTCGAAATGCCCATCATCGTTGTAGAAGCGGTTGATGTCGTACTGATACAGCACGGCCAGCCCGAAGTCGGTGCCATCGGACGTGGTGATATGCGTTGGCCAGTTGCTATAGAAGTTGTAGTCATCCGCGAAACCCGCCAGGGGCCATGCCAGCAAAAGGACGACGGCTCGACGCATCCAGCGGGCTGACCGGGACTGTGCCGGGGAAAAGACTTGCAGCTTGGTCATGGGCTCGCCTCCCAACGAGAACCTTCATGCTGTCTAACTCCGACCGTACCCGGAAATAAAGATTGTGCATATGCACATTCCGTTGACTCTCCTGTCTCGATGGCACGATTTGGACGTCCATCCAGCAAAGTGCGGGCCACCCATCCCAACTTCCCGCTGACGCACTTCAGGCCAGTTCGAACGAATGGTAAGCACCGCCGACATGCACACCGTTGCGTTTGACGCTTGACAACGAGGTCGCCTGCTTGCCGCGAGCCAGCCAAAACCCATGCCGGACGGTCGGTCACGAAAGCTAGACACGCCTGACCGTAAATGTGGCGTCCTGGCTGGAGGAAATCACTATGAAGATCTACCTGCTATCGCTGGCTGCCGGCTTACTGGTCGGGGTGGTCTATGGACTGATCCAGGTTCGCTCCCCGGCACCACCCGTCGTCGCCCTCATAGGGCTGCTTGGCATCCTGCTTGGCGAGCAGGCGGTACCGATCGCCAAGAAAGTCATCCTGGGCGGAGGCGTCACGGCCGCCTACTGCGCCGAGCAATTGCGTGAACAAACATTTGCCCAACTGCCCCAGCACCACCCCAAACCAGACACCAAACACAGCGAAGACCCGAGCTGATTGACCCCGAGGTGACGCCCATGGTCACGCACCCCACCCTCATCGTGCACAACGCCCGTATCCATACCGGCGTATCGAGGCGCCCGGAAGCGCAGGCGCTGGCGGTCAACGGCCGTCATTTCGCTGCCGTGGGTACCAATGGGCAGATCAAGGCGCTAGCCGGCCCAGCCACGGTGATGATCGATGCCGGCAGGCGGCGCGTCATACCCGGCTTGATCGACTCGCATCTGCACGTGATACGCGGCGGTCTCAACTACAACCTCGAGTTGCGCTGGGATGGCGTTCCTTCGCTCGCCGATGCGATGCGCATGCTCGCCGACCAGGTGGCACGCACGCCGGCCCCACAGTGGGTGCGCGTGGTGGGCGGTTTCACCGAGCAGCAGTTTGTCGAACGCCGACTGCCCAGCCTGGAGGAACTCAACCAGGTGGCACCCGAGACGCCCGTCTTCATCCTGCACCTGTACGACCGCGCGCTGCTGAATGCGGCCGCGCTGCGAGCCTGCGGCTACTCCAAAGACACACCCGACCCACCCGGTGGCCAGATCGTGCGCGACCACAGCGGTACGCCTACAGGCCTCTTGCTGGCCACACCGAACGCCGCCCTGCTTTACGCCACCCTCGCGCTGGGCCCCAAGCTGCCGTACGAATACCAGCTCAACTCCACGCGTCATTTCCTGCGCGAGCTGAATCGCCTGGGCGTTACCAGCGTGATCGATGCCGGCGGTGGCTTTCAAAACTATCCCGACGACTACCGGGTGATCGAGGAGCTTCACCAGCATCACCAGCTCACCGTGCGCATCGCCTATAACCTGTTCACGCAGAAGCCCGCGGAAGAACTGCAGGACTTCACGCATTGGACTAGCCACAACCAGTATGGCCAGGGCGACGAGTTCTACCGTCTCAATGGCGCGGGAGAAATGCTAGCGCTCTCGGCCGCCGACTTCGAAGACTTTCGCCAGCCGCGCCCCGAAATGCCGCCACGTATGGAGGCCGACCTCGAACACGTGGTGCGATTGCTCGCAAACCGCCGCTGGCCTTGGCGGATGCACGCCACCTACGACGAAACCATCAGCCGCGCGCTGGATGTGTTCGAGAAAATCGACCGGGAAGTCTCCCTGCAAGGTCTGCCGTGGTTCTTCGATCACGCCGAAACGGTGTCCGACCGCAACCTCGAACGCATCGCCCGGCTGGGCGGTGGGATCGCCATACAACATCGCATGGCGTATCAGGGCGAATACTTCGTCGAGCGCTACGGAGCCCAGGCGGCCGCGCGCACGCCACCATTCAAACGCATGCTGGAGATGGGCATCCATGTCGGTGCCGGTACCGATGCCACCCGCGTTGCCAGCTATGACCCATGGAACGCGCTCTACTGGCTGACCACCGGAAAGACCTTGGGTGGACTATCGCTGTATGCCGACAGCAACCGCGTTGATCGCGCCAGCGCACTCGCGCTGTACACACGGGCCAATACCTGGTTCTCCGGCGAGCAAGAGCTGAAGGGCCAGATCGACATCGAGCAGCTCGCCGACTTCGCGCTGTTATCGCAGGACTATTTCGAAGTCGACGACGAAGCGATCCGGCAAATCGTTTCCGATCTCACCGTCGTGGATGGCCACATCGTCTACGCCGGTGGCGATTTTGAGCAGCATGATCCGGCGCCACCCGTTGCAATGCCCGATTGGGCACCGGTGAACTTTGGCAGCCGCTACTGGAAATTGCCACAGGCCTATGCGCGCGTGCAACACGCTACGCAGCTGGCCTCCGTCGGGCACGCCCCGCATGGACCGCTATCGGCTTGCGGGCATCTGCCTATCGATGTGCGGCAGCAGCCATGGGGTCCATCCGGTTGCACGTGTTGGGCCTTTTGACTTGGGCCAGCCAGGCCATCCATAAGCTCGCTGTTGAACACACCGCTTGCCGTGCGGCGCCATTCCGCGAGCGCCACGGGATTTCCTGGCCAAGCAAAGCGCCACCCGTGTCCGCAGCGATGCCGGAAAACATGTTCGACATCATCGAACGTGTTCGTCGATAGGGCGATACGGCAAGACGCCCCTCAACGAGCAACATGACGTCGTCACCCACCACCCTGCATTCCAGGAGCACGCCATGAACCGTTTCAACGACAAAACCATCCTCGTCACCGGCGGCAACAGCGGCATCGGCCTTGCCACGGCCCAGGCCTACGCCGCCGAAGGCGCTCGGGTCATCGTCACCGGCCGCGATGCAGCCGCATTGGAATCGGCGCTGGCGACGCTCGGCAGCGATGCCATCGCCATCCGCAACGATGCCGGCTCAGCGGTCGCCGCCAAGGAACTTGCCAGCACACTGTCCGCCCAGAGCATCAAGCTCGACGCGGTCTTCCTCAACGCGGGCGTGGCGAAGTTTGCCCCGCTTGCCGACGTGGACGACGCGCTGTGGGATCTCACCTTCAATACCAACGTGAAGGGCCCGTACTTTCAGATCCAGGCCCTGGCTCCGCTGCTCAACCCGGGCGCCTCCATTGTCATCAACGGTTCGATCAATGCGCGCATCGGCATGCCCAGCTCGTCGGTCTACGCGGCGAGCAAGGCCGCGGTGATTTCGCTGGCCAAGACGCTGTCAGCCGAGTTGCTGCCGGTCGGCGTGCGCGTCAACGTGGTCAGCCCGGGTCCGGTGCATACGCCAATCTACGGCAAGTTGGGTCTCGATCAGGCCGCACTCGAAGCCACCGCCGCCCAGATCCAGGCACAAGTCCCGCTGGGCCGTTTCGGCCAGCCCGCCGAGATCGCTTCCACCGTGCTGCACCTGTCGGCGCCGGAGTCGGCCTTTATCGTCGGCACCGAAATCATCGCCGACGGCGGCATGAGCCAACTGTGAACTGCCCTGCCCGGCCGCGCCTGCGGCCGGGCCATCCCGTGAGAACCCGGTCATCAACGCATGGTGCGTCAACACGCCACCCAAGGGCGTCGCCGTGGTCCCGGATAATGGCTCTCTGCCACCGACACACCCTGCCTATCCCATGCAACGCCTTCCGCTCAACGAAAACACCATCGCCGTCCTGGTCGATCGTTTCTACGACGCCGTTCGCGCCGAACCGTCGATCGGGCCGGTCTTTAGCGCCGCCATTGAAGACTGGGACGAACACAAGCAGCTATTGACCTCGTTCTGGTGTTCCGTCGCGCTGGGAACCGGTACCTATCGTGGCTTTCCCATGGCCGTGCATCGGCAGCATTCCATCAAGGCGATGCACTTCGAGCACTGGCTTACCTTGTGGCGAGTCACCTGCGCCGACGTACTGGAGGATGCCGCCGCCACCCGCATGATCGAATACGCCGAGCGCATAGGCCGCAGCCTGCGCTACGGCCTCGGCCTGTCCGGGCGCGAGGGAGCACGACCCTTCAGCGTCCCTATCGTTGGCGGCTGAGTGCTCGCCGTCAGCGCGGACAATCCATGACCTGATCCGCCTGATTTCCCAGCGCCACGCTGGCAATGGCAAACTGCGTGCCTTTTGCGGCCTCCAGCACGAACGGTTGATCGATGTGATGCATGTCGACGCCGAGCGCACGGAAGCAACGGAGGGGAATGCCCAGGCGCGTCCACTGCCCGGGCTTCACCTTGCCCAACTGGGCGCCAAGCTCGATGTGCCCCCCGCAACTCTTTCCGCATCCCATGCTGGCCCATGCGCCGGTCTTGGCCAGAGCATCGACGCGCAAGGTCACGACCAGCATCGAATCGCTGGTCGCTTCGCGGTCGAGATCAAGTGGCGCCTTGGCGTGAATCGCGAGACGTGCGCCATCTTTGCCCCAGGCAAACTGCCGCGCATCTTCCTGTGCCTTGTAGTCGACACCCGTCATGCGCAAGCTGCCGTCCGTGGTCACCGAGGTCGCTGCTTCCCCGGCGGACGCAACACCGTCCGCACCCGTCAGCATCAACGTATAGCCACGAACCGGTTTGCCGTGCTCGACATAGCTATCCGTCGGAGCCGGTGCTTCGGTGATGCCCGATTCTTCAGGCAGCCTGGGCAGCGTTTGATGATCGGCATAAGTCAGGCCATGGCCTAGCGGGAACAAGGGCGCACCGTGGCCCTGCACGGCGGTGCTGGGCCAGGTGTAGGCCAGCCTGCCGCGGAAATCGTTGGCCACGCGGCCATCACGCGTGCGCAACAGCACGTCGGCCACGCCGCCACCCTCGCTGCCCGGTAGCCACGCCGCCACGAACGCATCGGCGGCATTGATCTCGCGATTCACCCATAACGGGCGCCCACTCAGGAACACCGCGACCACCGGGATGCCTTCGCCGCGCAAATGACGGATCAAGGCGAGATCGCGATCGTCGCCCGGGCGATACAACAGATTGGGAAGATCGCCCTCGAACTCGGCGTAAGGATCTTCCCCGAATACCACCACGGCGACGTCAGGCTTGGCCGTGTAGTGCCCGTCCGCCGCGATCTCGGCAGAGCCTCCCGCGGCCTTGACCTGCTCTGCGATACCCGCACCGATCGATTGTGCGCCCGGGAAGTCTTCGTTCTTGAAGCCGGCACCCTGCCAGTTCAGCGTCCAACCGCCACTTTGGCGGGAAATATTGTCCGCGCCATTGCCCGCCACCAGAAGGTGCTTGCGAGGGTCGAGCGGTAACAGCCCATCGTTGTTTTTCAACAGCACCAGCGACTCGCGCACGGCGCGCCGCGCCAGCGCGCGATGCGCCGGACTGCCGACGATCTCAGCCGCCTTGGTCGCCAGAGGCTGCCCCGATGGCAATCCTGCTTCGAACAAACCGGCGCGAAGCTTGACGCGCAAGATCCTGGCGACGGCATCATCAACCCGCGCCATCGGAATCACGCCCGACTTCACTTCTGCCAGCGTGTGATCGTAAAGACCACGCCAGCTATCGGGCGCCATCAACATGTCAACGCCCGCATTGATGGACGCGGGGCAGTCTTCCTTGGTGCAGCCAGGCACCTGGCCATGGCCGTTCCAATCGCCGACCACGAAACCCTGGAAGTCCATGCGTCCCTTGAGCACATCGGTGAGGAGCGCCTTGTTGCCATGCATCTTCACCCCGTTCCAACTCGAGAACGAAGCCATCACCGTCTGCACACCTGCGTCGATGGCTGGCGGATAACCCGCCGCGTGCAGGGTACGCAGCACGTTTTCACTGACTTCGGTATCGCCTTCGTCCTTGCCATTCCGGGTGCCGCCATCGCCAAGAAAATGCTTGGCGGTGGCGACCACATGGGAGCTGTCGAGAAATTGCGGCGTTCCTACTTTGCCTTGCAGACCTTCGACCATGGCGGCGGCATACTCGGCCACCAGTTTCGGATCTTGCGAATAGCCCTCGTACGCTCGCCCCCAACGTAGATCCTGCGGCACCGCGATGGTGGGGGCAAACGTCCATGAGATGCCGGTGGCGCGCACTTCCGCCGCCGTTGCAGCGCCAATTTCGCGTATCAGCGCGGGATCGTGCGCCGCGCCCAGCGCCGAGTTCTGCGGAAACAGCGTGGCCCCGGTGGTGTCGTTGTGCCCATGCACGGCGTCGATGCCAAACAGCAGCGGGATGGCGACATGGCCATCACGGGTATCCATCGAGGCGTGGTAGAACTCATCCGAGAGTGCTTTCCACTGCTCGGGCGTAGCAAACCTCTGACCATGGGGTTTGGAATCGCCACCAGCCAGGATCGAGCCCAGGCGGTATTTGCGCACATCGTCCGGCGTCACGGTGGTGATATCGGCCTGGATCAATTGGCCGACCTTTTCTTCCACACTCATCTTCGCCATCAAGGCCGCGACCCGCTTCTCCAAACTCGCATCGACGGGAAACGGCCAGGTGGCGCGCGGCCACTGCCCGGGATGCACGGTGGTCGATTCGACCGCGAGCGCCGGACCGGAACCACAAATCGCGCTGGCCAACGCGGCAGCGATGAGAGACGAGCGGGTATGGGATAGCAACACGGGGCGCCCCTTGGCGATCAAGCTGGGTAACCGATGATAAGCGACCACATCGTCCATCGGCGTGATAGCCGGACCCGCTATGGCGTGGCTGAACCCAAGCGCGGGTCGGGAGCGCGCGCGGTCGAGCCGCGCAGGCACAAGGAAAAATCCTGCCAGATCATGCTGCCAACGCCGTCGCGTATGACCCGCAGCAACTGGTCGGCCGCGATGCGTCCCATGTCGCGGCACGGCTGACGGATGGTCGACAGCGATGGCCAGATCTGCCGCGACATCGGCGTGTCGTCGAAACCGCAGACCGACAAGTCGCGAGGCACGGATAAACCCGCCTCGCTGCAGGCCCAGATCACGCCCGCCGCCATGTCGTCATTGGCGGCAAAGATCGCCGTTGGGGGTGCTGTCAGCCCAAGCAGGTCACGTGCAGCGGAGACACCGGAGTCGAACGTAAAATGCCCCTGCACCACCAAGGACGCGTCGTAGTGAAGCCCGCACTGGCCGAGTCCGTCGCGATAGCCGTCGAGCCGCCACGTGGTTGCGCCGTGATCGGGGTGGCCCGCGATATGCGCGATCCGCTGATGCCCCAGCGAGGACAGGTGGACCACCATCTCGCATGCGGCCTTGCGTTCGTCCAGCGCCACGCCGACGCCATCGCGATCGCGCGGCGAAATGCTGGCGAACGGTATACCCCATTCGCGTAAACGGGCCAGCAAGCCCGGGTGGTCGCTGACGGGCGAGGTGAGAATCAGACCTTCGAGACGGCGCCCGCCGACCAGGGTCTCCACTTGCTCGACAAAGTCGGGGTCATTCGCATCGACGGGTTGCATCAGCACGCTGTAGCGCCGCGCGTCGCACGCTTCCAGCACGCCGCTCTGCACCTCCATCATGTAACTGGGCGAGGGGTTGTCGTAAAGCAGCCCCACCAGGAACGAACGATTGGACGCCAGGCTGCGCGCCGAAGGATGCGGGCGATAGCCCAGCGACTGGACCACCTCTAGAATGCGCGCGCGGGTTTTCTCGCTGACATGAAGCTCGTTGTTGAGCACTCGCGAGACGGTCTTGGGAGAAACCCCCGCCACCCGGGCCACGTCCTCGATGCGTGCGCGCATAGTCACCTGAAGTAACGATCACGAAGGACGTGCCGCGTGTCACCGCGGATGAGCCTGAAGACGGCCTTGCGACCGCCATGTCCCCCCGGGGCGGAAGCCAAATCATCCTAGCATGCGTTGCGCGGACGACCAGTCTGCCCATCCTGGCCGCGCCGCGTCGTCTGCCGGCGGGCGTCTTTTCTGGAAAAATGGCGAAACGGCCCAACCTAGAGGCTGCCCCTAAACGTTCCGTTGCAGGTGATAGATCGTGATTGAGCTGGTTGGTTTCGATGGCGACGACACGCTGTGGCATAGCGAGGGCTACTACCAGTCGGCCAGCAGCGCATTCGAGAGCATCCTCGGCGAGTACGTCGACCTCGCCAATGCGCGGCTGCATGATCGCCTGCTGTCCACCGAGCGGCGCAATCTCAAGCTGTTCGGCTATGGCGCCAAGGGCATGACCTTGTCGATGATCGAATCGGCGATCGAAATGACGGCATCACGCATCAGCGCCGCCGACCTGCATCGCATCATCGAGATCGGCAAACAGGTGCTGGCGCATCCGGTGGACTTGCTACCCGGCATCCGTGCCGCCGTGGAGACGGTGGCCGCGCATCATCGGGTCGTACTGATCACCAAAGGCGACCTGTTCCACCAGGAACAGAAAGTCGCGAGCAGCGGACTGGCCGATCTGTTCCACCGTATCGAGATCGTCTCGGAAAAGGACGATCGCGCCTATCGCCGCGTGCTCGGCGAGTTCGACGTCACGCCCGAACGCTTTGCGATGATCGGCAATTCGCTCCGTTCGGATATTGCACCCGTCGTGCAACTGGGCGGCTGGGGCATCTACATGCCTTATCACGTGACCTGGGCGCACGAGACCGATACCGATTTCGTCGACCACGCATCACGCGTGGTCCAGGTCGAAGCCCCAGGCAGCATTGCCCAGGCGCTCGAGGAGTTGCAGTCCCGTGCTGCGGCCTGACCCCACCCCCAACGTCGCTGGCGCCGCGTCACTCGACCAGGACCGCGCGCGCCTACGCGATTTCATCGAGGCGCATCCGCGCCTGTTCGTGCTGACCGGCGCCGGTTGCAGTACGGACTCCGGCATCCCGGACTACCGCGACACGAATGGCGGCTGGAAGCGGCCTCAACCGGTCACCTACCAGGCCTTCATGGGTGAACGTGCCACACGCCAGCGCTACTGGGCGCGCAGCCTGGTGGGCTGGCGACGCTTTGGTCGTGCCCGGCCCAATGCCACTCACCGTGCGCTCGTCCGCCTGGAGCAACAGGGCCGGGTCGCCACCCTGCTGACCCAGAACGTCGACGGCCTGCACCAGGCGGCCGGCCAGCAAAAGGTGATCGACTTGCACGGCCGGCTCGACGAAGTCCGCTGCATGGCCTGCGCCCATCGCACGCCACGCGAAGCGTTCCAGCACGAACTGGTGCAGCTCAACCCGGCATGGGCCCTGCTCGACGCCAATGATGCGCCCGATGGCGATGCGGATCTGGAGGGTCGGGATTTCTCCGGTTTCCAGATTCCTCCTTGCCCGAGCTGCGGCGGAATCATGAAGCCCGATGTGGTGTTCTTCGGCGAAAACGTGCCGCGCGATCGTGTTGACGCCGCCATCACGTCGTTGAACGCGTCGGATGCCGTGCTGGTCGTCGGCTCGTCGCTGATGGTCTTTTCTGGGTACCGCTTCGTGGCGGCAGCAGCACGGGACGGCAAGCCCATAGCCGCCGTCAACCGCGGGCACACGCGGGCCGACCCCCTGCTTAGCCTCAAGGTCGAACAATCCTGCGCCGAGGCCCTGGCCTTCATAGCCTGAGCAGCTTGCTTTGGCCGCTCGCGCATTGTGACAATTTGATGCAAAGTAGACGGACTGGTCGGTGGGGGTGCCTCATGATTGCCAGGTTGCAGCATCGAGCCTCTCCGTCGCGGACTTCGCGAGCCAGTGCGCGGGCCAAATCGCACGCAACCCCGGAGTTCGAGCGCATCCGCCAGAATCTGGACGGCTATCTGGGCAAGGCCGTGGATGCGCGCAAGCGCCTGCTTGAGCAACCCTACGACCCGAAGCAGCTGCATGCATGGCGCGTCAGCTTGAGACGCGTTACCGCCACGCTGAACAGCGTGACGCATCTTTCCGATGATGGCCTGGACGATGTCGTATGCCATCTACGGGCCTGCCGCGAAGCCACCGGCCACTGCCGCGACGTCGACATCCTCGCCCAGGAGACCCTGCCTGCCTTCCTGCGTGAATGTCCTGTGATACCTCCGCCGGCGGCGATGATGCAGCAAGCCGTCGCCGAGCTGCAGGGCCGGGCGCACGCGCTGGCCATCGCCTCCCTGAAAAAAACCAGCCTGGCAATTCCCGTTCAATCCTGGCGTCACTGGGCAGCCGCCATCGATCCACCGAGCGACCGACGCATTCGGGAAAACGCGGCCGCGGTGATCGACGACCGTTTCAACGCGGTGAAAAAGCGCATTGCCAAGCTCAATGGCGGCAGGAAGCGCCTGCATCGCCTGCGCGCAGCCATCAAGAAACTGCGCTACAGCATGGAGTTGTACCAGCACTTGTTTCCCAAGCGCGCGGCAAGCGCCTGGCTCAAGCAGCTAGCTGACCTGCAAGCTCACTTGGGCCGCGCCCATGATCGACTGATGGGGCGAGATCTGGTCGCCACACTTCCGCTGGCCGATGACGACCAGGACCCGGTCAAGGCGTTCCGGCGCTGGGCTCGGAAGTCAGCCTATGACGCGTCCAGCAAGATGACGCAATCCCTGACCAAGCTGGACAAACTGAGCCACTACTGGCGCAAAGCGCCCTAGCGGCGCGAGCGGAAGAACTCCCGCAGCATGCTGGACGATTCCTCCGCCAGCAGTCCGCCTTGCACTTCCACGCGATGATTGTGGCGATCCGAAACCAGCGTATCGAACACGCTGCCGGCGGCCCCGGTCTTGGGATCGGTAGCGGCATACACCACGCGCCCGATACGGGCATGCACCAGCGCCATCGCACACATCGCACAGGGTTCCAGCGTCACGTACAGCGTGGCGCCGGGCATGCGGTAATTGGCGAGTTTCTCGCCAGCGGCGCGCAGGGCCATGATCTCGGCGTGCGCGGTCGGGTCGCTCAAGGTGATATTGCGGTTCCAGCCCAGGCCAATGATGTCGCCTTCCTGCACCAGCACGGCACCCACAGGCACCTCGTTCTCGGCGTCGCGTGCATGGGCGGCCAATTGCAGGGCGCGGCGCATGTAGCCCTCGTCTTCGGCTGAAAAAGGCGGCGGCGAAAGCAGGATGTCGTCGGTCATCAGGTCGGAAAAGTCAGGCACGGCTCGCCATTCTATCGCCGACTCGGCAAAACCTTCGCCTTTGGAGCCTGTTCACCATCTCCGCGTGGCCCGCGTTGGGCCCGTGAACAGACGCTTAGCCGGCCCTCGTCATCGAGACCACAAAATCGAGGAAGGCCCGCACCTTGGCCGACGGGTGATGGCGCGACGGATACAGCGCGTAAAGAGGGAAGCGCTCGTCCGGCCAATCGGGAAAGAGTTCGATAAGCTGCCCATCGGCGAGCCATCGCTCGGTTCCCAAGGCCATGACCTGGGCGACGCCGTAGCCAGCCAGGCAGGCGCTGTGCAGGGTACCGCCATCGTTGACGATCAGCCGGCCCGCCGTCCTCACCACCAGCGTCCGACGCTTGCGGTGGAATTCCCAAGGAAAGGTTCGCCCGGTGGCCGAATCGCGAAATTCGATGCAGACATGCGCGCCGCCCTCCAGACTTTGCGGCATACCGGGGCGTCCGTGGCGCCGAAGATAGGACGGCGCCGCCACAGTCAGGATGCGCGTGTCCAGCAGCTTGCGCGCGACCAAGCCCGATATAGGAGGCTCGCCGAAGCGTATGGCCAGGTCAAAACCCTCGGCGACCAGGTCACCCAGCTGGTCGCGGGTCACCAGCTCGAGCTCCAAGTCCGGATGCGCATCCATGAACTCGCCCAGCCGAGGACCGAGCATCAGCCGCGAAAAGAGCGGGTCCATGTGGACGCGAAGCCGGCCGCGCACTGCCGTGGCGCCTTGGGCGGCGCTGGCCGCAGCCTCCTCCAGCCCGGCCAGCAGAGGCAGCACCTGGGCATGGAAACGACGGCCCTCGTCGGTGAGTGCCACCGAACGCGTGGTGCGATTGAACAGGCGAATGCCGAGCCTTGCCTCCAGCCGGGCTATCGCACGGCTGACACCGGGTGGCGACATGTCCAGAACGTCGCCCGCAGCGGCGAAACTGCCGCTGTCGACGACCGCCGCGAAGACGCTCATGCCGTTCAACATGCGTTCGTCGAAGGCCATGCATTCGTGCCTTTTTGTCATTTATCAAATGACATTGATGTTATCGCGAAACTATTACACGAGGCGGAGAATGCGGCCCATCGCGAGTACATCGCCTCAAGGAGTCACCGAAATGTTTGCCATCATGGGAGTCACCGGTCAGGTCGGCGGTCACGTTGCACACCGACTGCTCAGCGCCGGCCAACACGTGCGTGCTGTCGTTCGCGATGCCGCCAAGGCAGAGCCCTGGATTAGTCGAGGCTGTGAGACTGCGCTGGCGCCGATCGATGACGTCGAGCGCCTGACCAGCGCGCTCCATGGTGTGGACGGCGCTTTCCTGATGATTCCGCCTGACTACGATCCGGCACCCGGATTTCCGCGAATCCACCAGATCATCGACAGCATTTGCACCGCCATCGAAGCGGCTCGCCCCGGCAAGGTGGTGTTCCTCTCGAGCGTCGGTGCGCATGTCGAGGAATTCTCCCTGCTCAACAACGCAAGGATGATCGAGCAGGCCTTGGGCACCCTGCCCGTGCCAATGGCTTTCGTTCGCCCCGCCTGGTTTATGGAAAACGCGGCCTGGGATGTAGCAACGGCCCGAAACGGTATGGCGCCCAGTTTCCTGCAGCCGTTGGACCATCCGATTCCGATGGTCGCCACGGCCGATATCGGGCGTACCGTGGCGGACGTGCTGCTGGAGCAGTGGACCGGCTCCCGCGTCGTTGAGCTCGAAGGCCCGCGGCGCTACTCGGCCAACGATATTGCCGCCGGACTCGCTACAGTGCTTGGCCACCCCGTTCGCATGGAGCCCGTACCGCGCGACACCTGGGAGGCACTTTTCCGCACTCAGGGCATGCAGCATCCGGAGCCGCGCATGCGTATGCTGGACGGATTCAACGAAGGCTGGATCGACTTCGAGCACGGCCCGGACACGTTGCGCAAAGGAACCGTCACGCTGGACAGCGTATTGCGCGAGCTGGTCGAACGCAGCCGCTGAGCAAGCCCCGTTGCCGACACCGTAACCGCGGTGCCTGCGCCCCGCCCCCCGTCCTTGTCGATAGTGGAAATGCCCATGCCCCTGCCGGAAAACCGCACCGCCCTCATCGTCGGAGCCTCGCGCGGGCTGGGTCTCGCCCTGGCGAACGAATACCTGAAACGCGACTGGCGCGTGATCGCCACGGTGCGAGGGTCACGACACACGCTCTTGCACGATCTCGCTGCGGCATCCGAAGGGCGCTTGCAGATCGAGATGATTGACATCAATGCGCGCGACGACGTCGCCAACCTGCGCCAACGACTCGACCAGCGCCATCTTGACCTGCTGTTCGTCAATGCCGGCGTCGCCATCGATCCGGACGTTGCGATCGGCAAGGTGAGCACCGAGGATTTCGTCACCGTGATGGTGACGAACGCGCTAAGCCCGATGCGTGTGATCGAAGCCCTGCACGCCCTGGTGCCACCGAGCGGCACGATCGTCGCGATGTCCTCGGACCTCGGCAGCGTGTCCGACAACGTCGATGGTGGCTGGGAGGCCTATCGGGCCAGCAAGGCGGCCCTCAACACGCTGATGCGCAGCTTCGCTGCCCGTCACGCCGGTGACCCGCGCAGCTTTTTGCTCATCGCTCCCGGCTGGGTGCGCACGGATATGGGTGGACCTGAGGCCGAACTATCGATCGAGGAGAGCATTCCCCGCGTGGTCGACACGGTCAGCGCGCAGGCCGGCGTGCCCGGCCTGCAGTACCTGGATTACCAAGGCCGCATCGTAGCCTGGTAGAGAAACTCCAATAAAGTCACGAAATATCAAATAGATATATGACTTTCTTGAGAACCTCGAGCGTGAAGCGCTGACGAAACCTTATTCCCACTCGATGGTTGCAGGTGGCTTGCCACTGATGTCATAAACGACACGAGAAACACCGCGCAACTCATTGATAATGCGATTCGAAACCTTGCCAAGAAAGTCGTATGGCAAGTGCGCCCAATGCGCGGTCATGAAGTCGATCGTCTCCACCGCGCGCAGCGCGATCACCCATTCGTAGGCACGAGCGTCGCCGACCACGCCCACCGACTTCACCGGCAGGAACACCGCGAACGCCTGGCTGGTCTTGTCGTACAGATCCCAGGCACGCAGCTCTTCGATAAAGATGGCGTCGGCGCGGGCCAGCAGCTCGGCGTACTCCCGCTTCACCTCACCAAGGATGCGCACACCGAGGCCGGGACCGGGGAACGGATGGCGATAGACCATCTCGCGCGGCAGACCCAGCTCCACGCCGATACGGCGCACTTCGTCCTTGAACAGCTCACGCAATGGCTCGATCAGCTTGAGCTTCATGTGCTCAGGCAAGCCACCCACGTTGTGGTGGCTCTTGATGACATGGGCCTTGCCGGTCTTGCTGCCGGCCGACTCGATCACATCAGGGTAGATGGTGCCCTGCGCCAGCCACTTCACATGGCCGTCGCCCGACGCCGTGACCTTGGCCGATTCCTCGTCGAAGATCTCGATGAACAGGCGACCGATGATCTTGCGTTTGGCTTCCGGGTCGGCCACGCCTTCCAGCGCCTTGAAGTAGCGCTCAGCGGCGTCGACGCGAATCACCTTGACGCCCATGTGCTCGGCCATGGTGGCCATCACCTGGTCGCCTTCCTTCCAGCGCAGCAGGCCGGTATCGACGAACACGCAGGTGAGCTGCTTGCCGATGGCCCGGTGCAACAGCGCCGCGACCACGGAGGAGTCCACGCCGCCGGACAAGCCCAGCAGCACATGATCGTCACCCACCTGCGCGCGCACGCGCTCGATCTGGTCCTCGATGATGTGCGCTGCCGTCCACAAAGTCTGGCAACCGCATATTTCCGTGACGAAACGCTTGAGCAGCGCATTGCCCTGTTTGGTATGCGTCACTTCCGGATGGAACTGCACGCCGTACCAGCGCTTGTCCTCGTTCTCCATCACGGCGACCGGAATACGGTCGGTCATACCGGTGATGACGAAGCCCGGCGGCGCCTTGGCGACATGGTCGCCATGGCTCATCCACACATCGAGCCGATGCCCGTTGTCGTGATCGCTCAGGCCATCAAACAGACGGCTCTTGGTGACGATGTCGACTTCGGCGTGGCCGAACTCGCGGGCGTCCGCCGCCTCGGTGGCACCGCCCAGCTGCGCGGCCAGGGTCTGCATGCCGTAGCAGATGCCGAGGATGGGCAGGCCCGCATCAAACACCTGCTGCGGCGCCGTCGGTGCACCCGGCAATGTCGTCGATTCCGGGCCGCCCGAGAGAATGATGCCCTTGGCGCCAAACGCGGCGATCTCGGCCGGGTCGTGGTCCCACGCCCAGATCTCGCAATACACGCCGATCTCGCGCACGCGGCGGGCGATCAGCTGGGTGTACTGCGCGCCGAAATCGAGGATGAGGATTTTGTCGCTATGGATGTCGGTCACGGTCCGGCTCCGATGCGCGGCGAGCGGGTATCGCGCCGCGTCTGAATCTTTGGAATGCGAAGACCACATCGGGCATCACGCCCTGCACGTAGCCTTCCGTTAAAACGATGCGCCGGCCATAAGGCCGGCGCGTATCCGTTTACGAATTGAGCCGATAGTTCGGCGCTTCCTTCGTGATCTGGATATCGTGCGGATGGGCCTCGGTCACGCCGGCGCCGGTCACCTTCACGAACTGCGCCTTCTGGCGCACGTCCTCAACCGTGGCTGCACCCAGGTAGCCCATGGACGCACGCAAGCCACCGATCAGCTGGTGAATGATGTTGCTCAGCTGACCACGGTACGGCACGCGACCTTCGATGCCTTCCGGCACCAGCTTGTCAGCGTCCGCCTCGTCCTGGAAATAGCGATCCTTGGAACCCAGCGCCATCGCGCCCAGCGAGCCCATACCACGGTAGCTCTTATACGAGCGACCCTGGAACAGCTCCACTTCGCCCGGCGATTCCTCGGTGCCGGCGAACATCGAGCCGAGCATCACGGTGGACGCACCAGCGGCCAGCGCCTTCGGAATGTCACCCGAGTAACGGATGCCGCCATCGGCGATCAGCGGGATCTCGTCCTTCAGTGCCGTTGCCACCATGTCGATCGAGGTGATCTGCGGCACGCCCACGCCAGCGACCACGCGCGTGGTGCAGATCGAGCCCGGGCCCACGCCAACCTTCACCGCATCCACGCCGGCGCCGAGCAGCGCGCGCGCTGCTTCGCCGGTGACGATATTGCCGGCGATGACCTGCACCTGCGGATAATGCTTCTTTACCCAGCCCGCGCGCTCGATGACGCCCTGCGAATGGCCATGCGCGGTATCGACCACGATCACGTCCACGCCGGCATCCATCAAGGCCTCGACGCGCTGCTCGGTGTCGCCACCCACGCCAACCGCGGCACCGACCAGCAGGCGCTCGTGACGATCCTTGGCGGCGTTCGGATTGTCGCGGGCCTTCTGGATGTCCTTGACGGTGATCAGTCCACGCAGCTGGTAGTCGTCGTTGACGACCAGGACCTTTTCAATGCGGAACTTGTGCAGCAACTGCAGCACTTCGTCCTGGCTGGCGCCCTCACGCACCGTCACCAGCTTGTCCTGGCGGGTCATGATGTTGCGCACCGGATCTTCGTGCTTACGCTCGAAACGCAGGTCGCGGCTGGTGACGATACCCACCAGCTTCTCGTCCTCGACCACCGGCACCCCCGAGATATTGTGGGCGCGGGTGAGCCGCAGCACTTCACCGATCGAGGTCTGCGGACCTACCGTAATGGGGCTGCGAATGACGCCGGCTTCGAACTTCTTCACCAGGCGCACTTCGGCGGCCTGCTGCTCGGCGGTCATGTTCTTGTGGATGATGCCGATGCCGCCGTTCTGGGCCATGGTGATGGCAAGGCGGGCTTCGGTCACCGTATCCATGGCGGCGGACACGATGGGAATATTCAGGCGGAGATTGCGGGTCAGCCGCGTGGAGGTATCCACGTCGCGCGGCAGAACAACCGAATGGGCCGGAACCAGATAAACGTCGTCGTAGGTGAGAGCCTCGGCGATGATGCGCATGCGAAAAGTCCCGCTGCAAAGATGAAATTATACGCGGAACACCGCGTGCTCGCCACACGCTGCATGAACAGTTTGTTGCCGACAGCGCGACGATCGCTGCGGCAACGCCGTATCAGCCGCCGTGATGCAAGAGCGCGCGAGCCTCTGCCGCGTCCAAGGTGTTTTCCAGCAAGGTGGCCACCGTCATCGGGCCCACGCCGCCCGGCACCGGGGTAATCCAGCTGGCGCGCTGGGCGGCCGGCTTGAATTCCACGTCGCCGACCAGACGGCCATCATCGAGTCGATTGACGCCGACGTCGATCACCACGGCGCCGGGCTTGATCCATTCGCCCTTGACCAGGCCCGGCTTGCCCACCGCCACGATCACGATGTCGGCCAGGCGCACATGGCTTTCCAGGTCACGCGTAAAGCGGTGGCAACAGGTCGTGGTGCAACCGGCGATCAGCAGTTCCAGCACCAGCGGTCGACCGACGTGGTTGGAGACACCCACCACGACGGCATGCTGTCCACGCACCGGGCGATCCGTATGCCCAAGCAAGGTCATCACGCCACGCGGCGTGCACGGGCGCAGGCCAAAGCGGCGCAAGGCCAGGCGACCGATATTCACCGCCTGAAAACCATCGACATCCTTGCCCGGATCGATGCGATCCACCAGCGCATCCTCATCGATATGCTCGGGCAGCGGCGACTGCACCAGGATGCCGTGCACCGAGGGGTCGGCATTGAGCTGATCGATCAGTGCGAACAGCTCATCCTGCGTCACCGTGGAAGGGAAGTCGTGCTCGAAGGAACGGAAACCCACCTGCTGGCAGGCTTCGCGCTTCTTGCGCACATAGACGGCCGACGCGGGATCATTGCCCACCAGCACCACGGCCAGGCCCGGCTCAGCCAGCCCCTGCGCCTTGCGTTCGGCCACCCGCTGACCGATGCGATCCAACAGTTCCTGCGCGATGCGTTTACCGTCGAGGATGCGTGCGGTCATGGTCGGGGCTGCCTGCAAAGAGACGTATTATCCCGGCTCCACCGCACGCACACAAACCAGATCGGATGGCCACCATCAAACGCTTGCCCGCTTCGCTGGAACTTGCCGCCGCCACGCTTCGCCTGCGCCCCTGGCGACCGGGCGATGCCGAGGCACTGTATGAGGCCGCCCAGGAATCGATCGCGTCGGTCGGTCAGTGGCTGGCCTGGTGCCACGCGGGCTATGCATGGGAGGACGGCGTTGCCTGGATCGAACATTGCCAGTCCGGCTGGGCACGCGGCGAACCCTATGCTTTTGGCATCTTTAATAGCGAGGGCCGCCTGCTCGGCGGCATCGCGCTCAACCGGCTGGACCGCGAGCACGCCAGCGCCAATCTTGGCTATTGGGTCCGCCAGCAAGAACAAGGCAAGGGCATCGCACCGGCCGCTGTGCAGGCTGTGGCCACGCTCGCCTTCGAAAGGCTGGGACTGATACGCATCGAAATCGTTGCCGCCGCCGACAACCGGGCCAGTCGGCGCGTGGCCGAGCGCGCCGGCGCGCATCTCGATGGCATCTGCCCTAATCGCCTATGCCACCAGGGGCAAGCCATCGCCGCGGCGGTGTACTCGCTACTGCCGCCCGACGATGCCACCGAATTGGACGGGCCAACGCTGGAGGACGGCCCGTTGCAACTTCGCCCGTTTCGCCAGGCCGACCTCGACGGACTCATCACGTCATTGCACGAATCCATGGACAGCATCGGACGCTGGCAGGACTGGTGCACGTCGGCCTATACACGCGAAGACGGCCGGCGCTGGATTGCCAGGAGTCGCCTCGCCTGGCGTGGCGTGGGCGATGAATGTGCACTGGCCATGCTCGACCGTCACAGCGGCGAACTGATCGGCAGCGTCACCCTCAACCATTGGCAGACTGATTACTGTATGGCGAACCTGGGCTATTGGGTGCGCCAATCCCGCCAGGGCCAGGGCCTGGCACCTCTGGCCGTGCGCATGCTGGCGCGACATGCCCTGAAGTCATCGGAGTTGCGACGATTGGAAATCGTGGCGGTGGCGGATAACAGACCAAGCTGCCGGGTGGCCGAGAAGGCAGGCGCCCGCTTCGAGGGTATCGCCCGCCAGCGGCTGACGTTGCACGGGCAGCCACAGGATGCAGCCATGTACTCGCTTATCGCCGCCGATCTTTCCTAAGAAATTGTTCAAAATCTCTGTGTGATCAGGCGTTTCGGTCGCATGTGGCAAGCTGGCGAAAACGGCTCCGTTGCCGCGCTATAAGCGGGCTCAGCCGGCCGCAGAGCACATCTGCTGGATGTCGTGATAACCCTGGAACGTAACGTCCGTGCCACAACCTGGACAGCCCGGATCTCGCGGTAATCGCGTCTCGCGAAAGCCCATGGACAGTGCATCGAAACTCAACAATCGTCCCACCAGGGGCTCGCCTAGACCAAGGATCAACTTCAGGGCCTCTGTCGCCTGCAGCAAGCCAACGATCCCAGGCAATACGCCCAGCACGCCAGCCTCGCTGCAATTGGGCGCCTCGGCCGCCGACGGCGGCTCCGGGAAGAGGCAGCGATAGCAAGGCGAATCCGGGCGCCTCGGATCGAACATGCTGACTTGGCCCGTGAAACGCTCCACCGCGCCATAAATCATCGGCATCCGAAGCCGTTGTGACGCAGCTGCAATCAAATAGCGTGTCGGGAAGTTGTCGGCCCCATCGATCACCAGATCATGGCCGCCGAGCAGGCGCTCGACACTATCCGCCTGCAGACGCTCTTCGCGCGTCTCCACCTGCACACGCGGGTTCAAAGCCGCCAAGGCGATGCGAGCCGACTCCGCCTTGGCCATGCCAACCCGCGCGTCTGCATGAACTACCTGCCGATGTAGATTGGACCGCTCCACCCGGTCGTCGTCGATCAGGGTAAGCCGCCCCACACCGGCGGCCGCAAGATACAACGCCGCTGGCGCACCCAGACCACCCGCGCCCAGCAGCACGATGCTGGCACGTGAAAGCCTGGCCTGCCCTTCCTCGCCAACCTGCGGCAGACGCAACTGACGCGCGTAACGTTCCGCGGCATCGGCGTCCAGCGCACCCGTAGCGGTGGGCAAACCCTCGGCCTTCCAGCGGTTGTAGCCACCCGCGACGGAAACCACATGGCGATAGCCAAGCCGGAGCAGCGCTTCAGCGGCAAGCAACGAACGCTGGCCGCTGCCGCATAAAGCGATAAGCGGGCGCTCCCGGTCCGCCTCGACCTGCTCGATGCGCAGCTCCAGAAAACCGCGGGGCAGACCCAGCGCGCCAACCGGCGTGCCCGAAGCACGCTCACCGTCTTCCCGAACATCGATCAACAGTGCGCCTTGCGCCTGGCGCGCCAAGGCGTCGGCCGGAGCAATCTCGGGAATGCGCTGGCGTAAATCGGCCAGCCAGGTGTCGCGATCGTTGGCAGTACTCATGCGACTAGCATAAAGCGTATGCCGGGCCACGGCGCATCATGGCCGCGGCTGGATGCCACAGCGCTTAGCGGCGCTTCTTCATCTCGCGAATCATGCGCTGGCGCTTGCGCATCTGGCCTTCCGTAAGCACGTTCTTCTTGCCGGCAAACGGATTCTCGCCATCGCGGAACGCGATGCGCACCGGCGTGCCTTCCAGCTTGTAGCGCTTGCGGAAGAAGTTCTCCAGATAGCGCCGATACGCCGGAGCGATGTGCTTGGTACGGCTGCCGTGGATGACGATGGTCGGCGGGTTGGAGCCACCCGGATGCGCGAAGCGCAACTTGGGCGCGTGGCCACGAACCAAGGGCGGCTGATAACCCTCGTAGGCCAGCTCCAAGGTCTTGGTGAGCTCGGAGGAGGTGAGCTCCTTGGTCGCGGCATGATGGGCACGCACGACGGCGCGCATCAGTTCACGCAGACCTGAACCATGCAGCGCGGAGATGAATACCGTCTTGGCCCAGTCGACGAATTGCAGGCGGCGCTCCAGCGCACGTTCACATTGCTCGCGCGCGTAGCCGTCCATACCGTCCCACTTGTTGACGGCAATCACCAACGCCCTGCCCTCGTCCATGGCGTGGCCGATGAGGGTGAGATCCTGGTCGGCCAGGTTTTCGCGCGCATCGATCATCACCACCACCACCTGGGCGGCAGCCATGGATTGCAGGGTCTTGATGACGCTGAATTTCTCCACGGCCTCTTCGACGCGTGCCTTGCGGCGTACACCGGCCGTGTCGATCAGCGTGTAACGCTTGCCGTCACGTTCCAGCGGCACGCGGATCGGATCACGCGTGGTGCCGGCAACGCTGGAGACGATCAGACGATCCTCACCCAGCAGGCGATTGATCAGCGTGGACTTGCCGGCGTTGGGGCGACCAACGATGGCGACGCGAATGCTGCCTGCCTCGCCCGGATCGACAACTTCCTCGACCTCGGGGGGCAGCAGCCTTTCCGTGGCGGCGACCAGGTCTTCCGTGCCGCGGTTATGCGCGGCAGCCAGCGGCAGCGTGTTGGCAATGCCGAAGACGGCGAATTCCGCCATGGCGTTCTGCAGATCGAGACCATCGGTCTTGTTGACCGCGGCGATGATCGGCTTACCGCTACGACGCAGCTCGGCGAGGATGCTGCGGTCCTGCGGCAACAGGCCATCGCGCGCATCGACCACGAAGACCAGGACGTTTGCTTCCTCGATGGCGAAGCGCACTTGCTGCGCGGTAAGCGCATCGATGCCCTCTTCCACACCGGAAAGACCGCCGGTATCGACCACCACGAACGGGCGGGTGCCGGTACGGCACACACCGTAGTGGCGGTCGCGGGTGACGCCTGGCATATCTGCTACCAGGGCGTCACGGCTGCGCGTCATTGCATTGAAAAGGGTCGATTTACCGACGTTGGGGCGACCGACCAGAGCTATGACGGGCAACATGCTTAGACATCCGTTCCGCTATCAGTGTGCGGTCAGACGATAAGCGCCGATGCGGCCCTTCACGTCGACCACGAACACAGTGTCACCCACCACCAGCGGCTGGGCGCGAATGGGCTTCTTGGACAGGCGCTCGCGAGCGGCCAGCGCACCGTCACCGGTCTGCAGCCAATGCACGTAGCCTTCCAGGTCGCCTACCACGATAAAGTCGCCATGCACGGCCGGCCCGGTAAGCCAGCGGTACTTGAGCTTGTCGTTCTTCCACATGTCGGCGCCGCCGTTCTTGTCGAACGCCCACACCTGCGAATCGCCGTCGACGCCATACAGCGCGTTGTTGCTGATATCGAGCGAGGTGAAGGTGGAGAACGGACGGCCCCACAACGGACGGCCGCTGGGACCATCAACGGCGACCAGGTTGCCGTGATAGGCGGCACCGAACAGCGTGCTGCCATCGAGCAGGATGCCGCCATCGGCATCGCTAAGACGATCGATCTCGGTGCGCCCTTCGCCACTGGCGAGCCGCTGCTCCCAAAGCTTGTCGCCGGTGTCCAGGCGCAGCGCGACCAGCTTGCCGTCGTCGCTACCAAAGAACACCACGCCGTTCGCCACCAACAGCGGGCCTTCACCGCGCAGGCTGAGCAGGGGCACGTTGCCCTGGTCATAGACCCAGCGACGTTCGCCGGTGGCGCGATCGAAGCCGTAGAGACGACCATCCGCCGTACGCGCAATCACCAGATTGTCGGCGATGGCCGGAGCAGCCACCACCTCGGAATTGACGACGGACTCCCAACGCGGGCTACCGTCCTTCGCATTGATGCCGTAGACGTGGCCATCGAGCGTGCCGACGACGAGCAGGTCGCCCGAGACCGTCGGGCCGCCGGCGTAAAGCGCATCAGCACGCTTCTTGTCGCCCCAGCCGAACCAGCCTTGCGTGCGCGAACTCTTGGACCAGAGGGTCTTGCCGGTTGCCGCATCGATCGCGGAAATCTTGCCGTTGGTGCTGGCGGCATACAGCACGCCATCAGCAAAGGCCGGACGCAGACGAACGCCACTCTCGCCAGCGCCTTCGCCCACCGAGTTGGTCCACACGCGGGTGACCTGGACCGTGGGCTTGAAGTCCTTGGCCAGCGGCGTCGGCGGCTGAACGTTTTCCTTCTTGAACGAATGGCAGCCGGCAAGGGCCACCATGGAGGTCAGCGCAACAAGAAACACACACTTCATCGCACCGAGCTTCATCACTTCAGGTTTCATGCACCCTGCTTCCCGGCCACGGCCAGATCATCGATTTTCATCTGCACGCTCTGAGGCGCGTTCTCGCCCAACGCCGACTTGGCGGCTTCGTACGCCTTGCGGGCATCGTCTGGACGCCCAAGCTTGACCAGCACATCGCCGCGTAGTTCCTGGGCCGAGCCTTCATAGCTCTTGGGAGGCATGCGATCGAGCGAGGCCAGCGCGTCAGCGCCCTTGCCCTGTGCCAGCAACACCTGCGCGATGCGCATTTCCGCCAGCGCCTTCAGCTCGGTATTGTCCGCATGGCTCTCGGCCCAGTTGAGCGACTCGACAGCCTTGTCCAGCTGATTCGCCTGCACCTGGCGCTGCGCGCGATCGCTCACTGCGAACATAGCGTACGGCGTATCCGTATAGTCCTTGAGCAACTGCTCGGTCAGCGTGTCCGCGCCCTCGGACTTGCCCGACGACACCGCAGCCTGGATCTGCTGATAGAGGTTGGCGGCTTCGGCCTCATGGCCGGCCTTGTGCTTGTTCCACTGCTGCCAGCCAAAGATACCGACCAGACCGATCGCGATGCCAACGACGATCGACAGGCCGTTCTGCCGCAGCCATCGCTGTACGAGTTCGCTCTGTTCGTAATCGTCGTACGCTTCAAATGCCATGCAATCACCCTTGGGAACCGCACATCGAAGGCACTTGCGATGCGCCCAGCATGCGGAAAAATAAATCAGCTCGACCAGTCCGCTCGTTGTCGAGCAGACAATGGGCAAGCATAACCGATTGCGCCGGACCGCACAGGTCCGGCGCGATGATCAGGCGCCGGCCGGCTCGGCCTTGCCGTCGCGCATTTCGATGCGGAAATGGGCGACATTCGCGCGACGATAGCTGTCCAGCGCCATCGGCTGACCATCCAGCGTGACCTGCGCGCCGGTGGCATTGCCGATGCGCACTTCCATCGGCTGGTCGCTGTGGTAAGTCTTGGAGCTGCCCGCCGGCAACAAGCCGTATTCGAGACGCGAGCCATCCTTCGTCGTGACCTCGACCCAGCTGGCGGCCTCCAGGCTCAGCACCAAGCTGTGAGCACCATTGCCGACGGCCGTGGCGGCAGGTGCCGGCGCGTGGGACGCGTCATTGCCAAGATTGGGGAAGGGCGCCATCGATGCCATCAGCGGCTGCTGGTCCGGCGCCGGAGACGACGTGGCCGGCGCCGGCTGAGCCGCGGGTGCAGAGGCAACGGTGCTGGCGTTGTTGGCGTCACCTTCTGCCGGCGTGGCTACGGAAGCCGCAGCACTGCTTGGGTTCGCCGGCGCATCAACCTGGGCCACGGGAGCGGCATCAAGCGGAGCCAGATGACTGACATCGCGATCAAGTGTGCCGCGCACGCCGAGCCAGATGGTGGGCACGACAATGGCCGCAGTCAGCACCACATACGTGGCCGCGCGAGCGTAGTTTTCCAGCAGATAACGCGAATGCGAAATGCCGCCGGTGGCGACCAGGGTTGGCTGGCTCGGCCGGAAATGCCGAAGTTCCGCCTTCACCTCGGCCTCGTCCAGCCCCAGGTAGCGTGCGTATTTGGTGAGGTAGCCCTCCAGGTAAACCTGGTAGTCGATGCCGCTGTAATCGTTGCCCTCGAGCTGGCGAACCACCCTGGTAGGCAAGCGCAACGCGTGCGCGCATGACTCTATGTCCACGCCCCGCTTTTCGCGTGCTGCACGCAGACGGCTGCCCAGGCTGCCTTTAATCGCTTCCGACGATGAGTGTTCCGTGTCCATGGTGGCTTCGGGTGTTTCAGTAAGAGGGATGGCTCGGTTGCCGCTGTGGGCCGAATTTGACTGATGGGATGTCATTGGCTTGCAGTTGCGTCGAGGGCGCGCGCCTGCTCCGAATCCGGGAACTGGCTTTGCAGTCGCCTACCATAGTTGAGAGCAGCATCCCTGTTGCCCAACCGGGCTTCAATATCGTGACCAAGCTTGAGTCCCGGCGCCGTGGGCTGATTCAGCGCATCGAGACGCTGAACAAAGGCCCGGGCACGGAACGCATCACCCTGAAGATAAAGCACATTAGCGAGCTGATACAACGTCTCGCCATTCATCGGGTCAATCTGCAGGGCTTTGCGGAAGTCCGTTTCGGCGCCTGCATAGTCCTGCCCACGCATCAGGCATGTACCGGCGTTGGTCCAGGCCAGCGACGGCGTCTGGTAGAACGGGTCGGCTACAGCCTTCTGGAAGTACGGAACGGCCTCGGCCGCCTTGCCTTCCTTGCTGCACAGGAACCAGCCCAGATTGTTGTTCGTATCGCCCTTGCCCGGCGCCAGTGACTGTGCCTTGCGGTAATGCAGCTCCGCATTGGGCAGATCGTTGATGCGCTCGTAGAGGACCGCGATAACGGTGTGGGCCGGCACGTAGTTCGGGTCGAACTCCAGCGCCTTGTTGAGCTTGACCAGGGCGTCTTGCAGGTTGCCGTTCTGCATGTACTGCTGACCGAGCTCGGTATGGACGCGTGCGCCCTCCTCCTTCTGGTCGGCCTTGGTGGTGCGCGGAATCTTGGTCGACAAACCACCGGCCGTGTTAGTCGTCGTCGAAACACAACCCGCCAGCAATATCGCAACACCGGCGCTCAACAGAATCCGATCAAGCCGCATGACTCGCCCCCTCGTCCAGACGCTTTCGAAATTCGGCCTGGCGACGGGTGCGGTCCAATACCTGCCCTTTGAGCTGGCCACATGCCGCGTCGATGTCATCACCGCGGGTGCGGCGCAACATGGTCAGCACGTGAGCATTGAGCAACTGGGTCTGGAAGGCGCGAATCGTTTCGGCGTCGGAGCGCTCGAAACGAGTGCCAGGAAATGGATTGAACGGAATCAGGTTGACCTTGCACGTGGGCATGCGGCGCATCAGCTTGATCAGCTGGCGCGCGTGCTCGGGCTGGTCGTTGACACCCTTCATCAGGGTGTACTCGAAGGTGATCGAGGTGCGCGGCTTGCGATCCAGCCAGCGCTGGCAGGACGCCATCAGCTCGGCGATCGGATAGCGCTTGTTGAGCGGCACCAGCTCGGTGCGCAGCTCGTCGTTCGCCGCATGCAGCGACACGGCCAGCGACACGTCGATGGTTTCCGACAACTTGTCGATCATCGGCACCAGGCCGGCGGTGGACAGCGTGACGCGCTTGGCGGCCAGGCCGAAGCCCAGGTCATCGCGCATCAGGCTCATCGCCTTGGTGACGTTGTCGAAATTCAGCAGCGGCTCGCCCATGCCCATCATCACCACATTGGTGATGCGGCGGTTCTGGTGCGTGACGTTGCCAAGATATTTTGCCGCCACCCACATCTGGCCAATGACTTCGGCCGTGGACAGATTGCGGTTGAAGCCCTGGGTCGCGGTGGAGCAGAACGTGCAATTGAGGCCGCAGCCGACCTGCGAGGACACGCACAGCGTGCCGCGGGTCGGCTCCGGGATATACACCGCTTCGATGGCGTTGCCGCCATCCATGCCGAGCAGCCACTTGTGCGTGCCGTCGACAGCACCCTTCTCGAACAGGGTCTTCGGCGGGCCGACGTAGCACGACGCCTCGAGCTTGGCTCGAAGCGTCTTGCCCACATCGGTCATGTTTTCGAAGTTGTCTTCCAGGCGATGATAGATCCACTTCATCACCTGCTCGGCGCGATAAGGCTTCTCACCGAGCTGCGCGAAGAAATCACGCAAGCCCTGGCGATCGAAGTCGAGCAGGTTGACCTTCTCGGATGTAGTGGAAACTGCCTGGTTCACAACGTATTACCTACTAAAAGTCTCGGTCTCGGCGAAGAAGTATGCGATCTCGACCTTCGCCGTTTCGGCGGCGTCGGAACCGTGTACGGCATTCGCGTCGATGGAATCGGCGAAGTCGGCGCGGATGGTGCCCGGCGCCGCATCCTTTGGATTGGTGGCGCCCATCAGGTCGCGATGCTTGAGGACCGCGTTCTCACCTTCAAGCGCCTGGATCATCACCGGACCCGAGATCATGAACTCGACCAGTGCCTTGAAGAACGGGCGCTCGCGATGCACGGCGTAGAAGCCTTCGGCTTCCTGGCGCGACAAGTGCTTCATCTTGGCAGCAACGATCTTCAGGCCAGCCTTTTCAAAGCGGGCGTAAATTTCACCGATCACGTTCTTGGCAACGGCGTCGGGCTTGATAATGGAAAGGGTGCGCTCCAGCGCCATGAGGTCTGCTCCGGGAAAACGGGTATCTGAATGGGCGGGCCGGTCGTTACCGGCAAATTACGCCAAATCCGGCGGTTATATGCGGATTTAGCTCACGAAAGTTTGACAGATTCTAACTGATACGCAAGCCGGGCGCAGGGCCCTGGACGGCCGGGCCCAACGATCGTTTGACGGCTGCAAATCGACCCGCGTATGCTCAAACGATCGTTTGATTCCTCGTTCAGGCCCACGAACCATGCCCGCATCCAGTGCCGCCCTGCCGACCAAGGAACGCATCCTCGGTGCCGCCGAGGAATTGTTTGCCCGCCACGGCTTCGAAGGCGCGTCGCTGCGCCAGCTGACGGCCGCCGCCGGGGTCAACCTGGCTGCCGTGAACTACCACTTCGGCTCCAAGGACCGCCTGATCGAGGAGGTCTTCCGGCGCCGACTGGACCAGCTGAACGGACGCCGCATGGCCGCCCTGCAACAGATCGCCGGCGATGCGGGCGCCACCGTCGAGGACGTGCTGGCCGCCTTCATCGTGCCTGCACTGGAGCTTTCCCACGATGGCAGTGGTTCCTTGTTCATGCGCGTGCTGGCCCGGGCCTTCGCCGAGCACGACGACACCCTGCGTAAGTTCTTGTCGGAAAACTATGGCCACGTGATGCGCCAGTTCACCGCTGAATTCGCCCGCCTGCTGCCTCATCTCAGCAAGGAAGAGCTGTATTGGCGCGTCGACCTGGTGACCGGCGCCCTGACCCATGCCATGTCGGGCTTCGGCATGATCCAGCGAAAAAGCGACGTGCCGGAGCATCAGCACCGCGAGCAAACCGCCGAGCACCTGATCCGCTTCGCCGCCGCAGGCCTCAAGTCACCCTGAATTCGTCACCGGATATCCCCCGGCCGAGTACGGCCGCCCGTTTCACCCTTTATGTGTCTCGTACTACGGAGAAGCCAATGACCGCACCATCCTTACCCAAGGCAGCGCTACGTATCCGCAAGGCCGCGGTACTCGGCGCCGGCGTCATGGGCGCGCAGATCGCCGCGCACCTGACCAACGCCGGTGTCGAAACTGTGCTGTTCGACCTTCCCGCCAAGGAGGGCCCCAAGAGCGGCATCGCACTGAAGGCCATCGCCAATCTGCAGAAGCTCTCGCCTGCCCCGCTGGCGGACAAGAACGTCGCTGCGGCGATCATCCCGGCGAACTACGACGACGATCTGGAGCACCTGAAGGACGTCGACCTGGTGATCGAAGCGATTGCCGAACGGATGGACTGGAAGCTCGATCTCTACAAGAAGATCGCCTCGCACCTGTCCAAGACAGCGGTGATTGCGTCCAACACCTCCGGCCTGTCGATCAACGCCTTGGCCGAGGCGTTGCCGGAAGACATGCGCCATCGCTTCAGCGGCGTGCATTTCTTCAATCCGCCGCGCTACATGCACCTGGTCGAACTGATCCCGACCAGGCTCACCGACCAGAACGTGCTTGCTGGTCTCGAGGCGTTCCTCACCACGGCGCTGGGCAAGGGCGTGGTCTACGCCAAGGACACGCCGAATTTCATCGGTAACCGCATCGGCGTGTTCTCGATGCTGGCGACCATGTATCACACCGAGCAGTTCAAGCTCGGCTTCGACACCGTTGACGCGTTGACTGGTCCGGCCGTGGGCCGTCCGAAGAGTGCGACCTATCGCACCGCCGACGTGGTCGGCCTGGATACCATGGCGCACGTGATCAAGACCATGGCCGATACGCTGGCCGATGATCCGTGGCACGAGTACTTCAAGGCGCCGGTATGGCTGCAGGGCCTGATCGCCAAGGGCGCGCTGGGCCAGAAGACCGGCGCCGGCTTCTATCGCAAGGCCGGCAAGGACATCGTGGTCATCGATGTGGCCAAGCAGGACTATCGCCCGTCCGAGCAGAAGGCGTCGGATGAGGTGTCCGCGATCCTCGCCATCAAGGATCCGGCCGAGAAGTTCGGCAAGCTGCGCGCCTCAGCTGATCCGCAGGCGCAGTTCCTGTGGGCTACGTTCCGCGACCTGTTCCACTACACCGCTTACCACCTGGGCGATATTGCCGACACCGCACGCGATGTCGACTTCGCCATCCGCTGGGGCTACGGCTGGAAGCTGGGTCCGTTCGAGACCTGGCAGGCCGCCGGCTGGCAGCAGGTTACCGGCTGGATCGCTGAAGACATCGCCGCCGGCAAGGCCATGAGCAAAGCGCCGCTGCCCGCATGGGTGACCGATGGCCGCACCGGCGTGCACGGCAAGGAAGGCTCCTGGTCGGTCGCATCGAGCAGCTACAAGTCGCGCTCGCAGCATCCTGTTTACCAGCGCCAGCTGTTCCCCGATCCGATCCTGGGCGAGAAGTTCGACCAGGGCACCACGGTGTGGGAGAACGACGGCGTCCGCCTGTGGACGCTGGGCGACGATGGCGTGGGCATCATCTCGTTCAAGACCAAGATGAACACGGTCAATGACTACGTACTCGATGGCGTGCAGCAGGCGATCGATATCGCCGAGCAGCAGCTCAAGGCGGTCGTGCTGTGGCAGACCGGCGAGCCGTTCTCGGCCGGCGCCGATCTCAAGGGTGCGTTGGGTCTGCTGCAGGCTGGTAAGTTCGACGACTTCGACAAGATGGTCGCCAACTTCCAGCGCACCAGCATGCGTATCAAGCACTCGCTGGTGCCGGTGGTGGCTGCCGTGCGCGGCCTGGCCCTGGGCGGCGGTTGCGAGTTCCAGATGCATTCGGCGCGCACGGTTGCCGCACTCGAAAGCTATATCGGCCTGGTCGAAGCCGGTGTGGGCCTGCTGCCGGCGGGTGGTGGATTGAAGGAGCTGGCCGTGCGTGCAGCCCAGGCCAATCCGGAAGATCCGTTCGAAGCACTGAAGAAGGTGTTCGAGACGATCGCCATGGCCAAGGTGTCTGGTAGCGCCATGGAAGCCAAGCAGTTGGGTCTCCTGCGCGATACCGACGTTGTCGTGTTCAATAGCTACGAGCTGCTGTACATCGCCAAGAAGGTGGCGCTGTCGTTGGCCGAAAGCGGCTGGCGTCCGCCGATGCCGGCCCGCGCCATCCCGGCGGCTGGCGATGTTGGCACCGCAACGTTCAAGGCCTCGCTCGCCAATCTACAGGAAGGCTATTTCGCCTCGCCGCATGACGTGGCCATCGCGGCGCGCATTGCGGACACGCTGTGCGGCGGCCAGATCGAACGCGGCTCGGCAGTCGATGAGGAATGGCTGCTGTCCCTGGAGCGCAAGCACTTCGTCGAGCTGGCCAAGACGGAGAAGACCCAGGCCCGCATCGCCCACACCATGACCACGGGCAAACCGCTGCGTAACTGATGAGGCTCGTCGTCCCTGCGCAGGCAGGGATGACGAACAAAAACTTGAGCGCGTCGCCGCGACACACGCGCGACGCCACGGAGCAAAACCATGACCAAGCAAGTACAAGACGCCTATATCGTCGCCGCCACCCGTACTCCGGTCGGCAAGGCGCCGCGCGGCGTATTCCGCAATACCCGTCCCGACGACATGCTGGCCCACGTGATCCGCGCCGTGATGGCGCAGGCGCCGGGCATCGACCAGCACCGCATCGACGACGCCATCATCGGCTGCGCCATGCCGGAAGCCGAGCAAGGCATGAACGTGGCGCGCATCGGCACCCTGCTCGCCGGCCTGCCGTACACCGTGCCCGGCGTCACCATCAACCGCTTCTGCTCCTCCGGCGTGCAGGCCATCGCCATGGCGGCCGACCGCATCCAGCTCGGCCTGGCCGACCTGATGATCGCTGGCGGCACCGAGAGCATGAGCATGGTGCCGATGATGGGCCACAAGATCGCGATGAACCCCGCCATCTTCGCCAACGACGAAGACCGCGCCATCGCCTACGGCATGGGCATCACCGCCGAGAAAGTTGCCGAACAGTGGAAGATCACGCGCGACCAACAGGACGCGTTCGCGGTGGAAAGCCATCGCCGCGCGCTCGCCGCGATTGCTGCTGGCGAGTTCAAGGACGAGATCACGCCGTTCCAGCTCGACGACCACTACCCCGACCTGATCAGCCGCGGCATCAAGACCGACAGCCGCCTGATCGACACCGACGAAGGCCCGCGCGCCGGCACCACGCTGGAAGTGCTGGCCAAGCTGCGCACGGTATTCCGCAACGACAAATTCGGCGGCAGCGTGACGGCCGGCAACTCCTCGCAGATGTCCGACGGTGCCGGCGCCCTGCTGCTCGCCAGCGAACAGGCGATCAAGGACTACAACCTCACCCCGATTGCCCGCTTCGTCGGCTTCTCCGTCGCTGGCGTGAAGCCGGAAGTGATGGGCATCGGTCCGAAGGAAGCGATTCCGAAGGCACTCAAGCAGACCGGCATCAAGCAGGATCAGCTGGACTGGATCGAGCTCAACGAAGCCTTCGCTGCCCAGGCCCTCGCCGTCATGGGCGATCTCGGCCTCGACCCGAGCAAGGTCAACCCGCTGGGCGGTGCCATCGCCCTCGGCCATCCGCTCGGCGCCACCGGCGCTATCCGCGCCGCCACGCTGATCCACGGCATGCGTCGGCGCAAGCAAAAGTACGGCATGGTGACCATGTGCATCGGCACCGGCATGGGTGCGGCAGGCGTGTTCGAGGCGCTCTGATTCCAGGCACCATCGCCTAAGACGAAAACGGCGCCGTAGCGATACGGCGCCGTTTTTGTTTCTGCGTCCAAGCCACCGCAAAACCCTGCAGGCAGCCGATGCGATCAAGGATGCGTCTTGGGTCCATCAATGAAGCTGCTTATCGCCGTGATGGTCGGGCCCGGCGCCTCTTCCATCAGCCAATGGCCCGCATTCGGTACCACTAACTCGGTGACGTTGGTCGCGGCATTGCGCATGACGGCCGCTTCATTGGCGCCAAAGGATTTCTCACCGCCGATGGCCAGGACCGGCATCGGCAACTTCGTTGCCATGCTTAGCTTGTTGTCCTCTGCGTCCTTGCGGATCGAGCGGAACTGCGCGAATGCGGAGTGCATGGCGCCCGGCCGCGCATAAATCTCGGCGTAATGCTGACGGGATGCTTCGTCCATTTTCGACGGATCCCCTGCAAACTCATTCCAGAAACGATCGAGATAGATACGCTCACGCCCCGCCACGAGCCGCTCCATATCAGGCCCGCCGAAATCGAAATGCCATAGCGCCGGCAAGCGGACGATCTGGTCCCACGGTGGAATACCCGGGACCGGTGCATCCATCACGATGAGCTTGTCGGTCTTGTCCGGATAGCGCGCAGCATAGGCGTAAGCCACCATCGTGCCGATGTCATGACCCACAATCACCGCATGATCGATTTGCAACTGACTCAGCACGGAGCGGATATCGGCCGCCTGAGTCCGCTTGTCGTACCCCTCCTCGGGATGCGACGACAGGCCCATGCCGCGCAAATCAGGAACCACCACCGTGTGGTGGCGCGCCAATGCCTCGGCCAGCGGCTCCCACATGTCTCCCGTATCGCCGAATCCATGCAACAGAACCACGGCAGGGCCCTTGCCACCCACGCGTACGTGCAGCGTGGCGCCATCGGTTTGCATGTCCTTGACCTGGAATGAAGCGGGGTAAGGCTTCACGGCGGCCGCCGCGGGCAGGCTGATGGCGAGTACGCCTAGAACGCCAAGCAGAAAGCGATACATGATGTTGACCCTCTTGCTGGAAGCGGTGATGCGCACAAGAGCATCGCCAGCCGTGCTGACCTGGCTGGCACGCACTCATGAGCTACGAAGACGAGGTTCCCCGGTGCCGAGGATCATCGGGCGATGTGTCGCGCATATGTGACCCAGAGCCGCGCGGATGATCTCCGCTTGACCTCAGGCACTCGACGCATGAATCGGCAACGGCTGCCATGGACGCCGGAACTTTGTTGGACTTTGGATTGCCCCCTTTTCTGACCAGACTGAAGGACGCCGCCGGATCTGGCCCGCCCAATTTGGCGCAATCCGATTATTTCTTCCACCCTCCTCCCGCCTAAGGTCGTCACATCCCGGGCATTCCCCGCCCGCATGACCCACGTTAGGAGGCTCCCCATGTCCCAGGTTTGGCTTATTACCGGTAGCTCGCGCGGTTTTGGTAAAGCGCTGGCCGAGGCGGTGCTCGCCGCCGGCCATTCATTGATCGCCACGGCGCGCAATCCGGCTCAACTCACTTCGCTGGTGGAACGCTATGGCAACCGTGTACGCGCGGTCGCCCTGGACGTCACCGACGCCGCCGCCTCACGCGCTGCCGTGCAGGCAGCCGTCGATGCGTTCGGTCGACTGGATGTGCTGGTCAACAACGCCGGCTACGGCAATCTGGCGTCGATCGAAGAAGGCGACGATGCCGACTTCCGCGCCCAGTTGGAAACCAACTTTTTCGGCGTGGTGAACGTCACTCGCGCCGCCTTGCCGATACTGCGCAAACAGCGCAGCGGTCACATCATCCAGTTCTCGTCCATTGGCGGGCGCATTGGCGTGCCGGGCGTCGCTGCCTATCAAGCCGCCAAATGGGCGGTCGAAGGTTTCTCCGAGGTACTCTCCAAGGAAGTCGCCCCATTTGGCATTCGCGTCACGCTGGTCGAGCCAGGTGGCTTCCGCACCGACTGGGCGGGTCCTTCCATGACAATCCATCCGCCCCGCGCGGACTCCGATTACGCGCCCACCCTTGGCCCGATGATCGACATGATGCGGGCCCATGGGGGAAACGAAGCGGGGGATCCGGTGAAGGCAGCGCAAGCGATTCTCAGCATCGCCCATACGCATGAACCACCGTTGCGTTTGCTGCTGGGTTCCGATGCGGTCTTTCTCGCCGAGCAACAATCCAGGCGCATGGCCGCCGAAGATGCGAAATGGCGTACGCTCAGCCTGTCCACCGATTTCGACAGCACGCCAGAGGCGATTGAAGAACGCTTTCGCATGCTGCGCTCGCTAGGCTGATGACATCGAAATAGCTAGACCATTTGGTGAGATTACAAACGTGAGAGCCGACCAGATTCCACTGAGCCGTGGTGTATTCGAACGCTTGACGGCGCTTGGAATGGATGTGCCAGCCGTGTTGAAACACGCGGGTTTGCCCGATGACCTGATCGGGCAGACCCGCGCCGTTCTAACCACGTCTCAATTCTTCAACCTCTGGCGTACCGCCGAAACGCTCTATGACGACCCAAGCCTCGGCTTGCGCTTGGGTGATGCCACTCGCGTGGAGGTCTATGACGTCGTGTCGCTGGCGGCGTTGCATTCAGCGACCCTCGGCGAAGCCATACAGAAGCTGGCTCGCTACAAGCGCCTTACCTGTCCTGAAGATATCAGCATCGAGTTGAGCCGTGATGAGGCAGCCGTGAGCGCGCGCTGGATGCTTGCGGAAGGTCACGCACCGCATTTCCTGATCGATGCGGTGTTTGCCGCTCATCTGGCTCTGGCTGAACGCGGAACTGGTCGCACTATTCGCCTGAAACGATTGGAGCTGACGCGCAGGCCCACCGCCGCCGACGTACTGTCGTCGCATTTCCACTGCGAGCTGCGCTTCAATGGGGCGCAGGATCGTATCGTGTACGACCGGGCCGATCTCGACCTGCCCTTCATCACCCACGACCAGGATCATCTGGCCACGCTGCTCCCCACGCTCGAGGCTTCGCTGCAGGAACAGAGCGCCACCACCTCGTTGCGCGACAAGGTATGGAATGTCTTGGCACGCGGCATGCGCGGCAGTCATCTGCGTATGGCCCAAGTCGCCGACACCTTGCATCTGAGTCCACGCACGTTGCAGCGCAAACTGGGTGAGGCGGGCACCAGCTACCAGCAACTGCTGGATCAGGTGCGTCGCCACCTGGCACAGCGCCTGCTGAATGCAACCGACCTGGATACCGGCGAGATCGCCTTCCTGCTCGGTTTCGAGGAACTCAACTCCTTTAACCGCGCCTTCCGTCAATGGGAGGGAGAAACACCCACGCGCTGGCGCACAGCGGCCGCGGGATGACCTGAAACGGCGTATCGCAAGAATCGGAGTGTGCGGCTCCGCCCCGATCGCTAGATTGGCTCCATGACATCCACGTTGGGAGACGATCGATGATTTCGTTTGGGACAAACGCAAAACACGTTGAAGCAACGCGGGACGCGCGGCACCGCGCGCCTGCATGGGCGTCCACGGCAACCGCAACGGAAAACCTGGCGTTCGCCATCGGCACCTGCTCGCTTGGCACGCTGATGGTCGCCCGCCATGGCGGCGGCATCTGCGCCATCCTGCTCGGTGATTCGCGAGCGGACGTACTGGGCGACTTGCAGCAGCGCTTTCCCGACGCCGCCATGATCGAGGGCGATCACCAGGCAATGCGGCTTCTGCACAAGGTCGTTGCGCTGGCAGAGTCGCCGAAGACAACCGTCGAGCTCCCTCTCGATATGCGCGGGACGGCATTCCAGCAACGGGTCTGGCAGGCGCTGCGGAATATTCCGGCCGGGTCGACCACCACTTATGCCGACCTCGCCCGCCGCATTGGCGCCCCGCGAGCGGCGCGCGCAGTGGCCCAGGCTTGCGCCGCCAACCACCTGGCCATCGTCATCCCCTGTCACCGGGTAGTGCGCAGCGATGGCGCGTTGTCCGGCTATCGCTGGGGCGTCGAACGCAAACGCATACTGCTGCAGCGGGAGGCTCGCGCATGACTGCACGGCCACAAGGCAACCTGGCACTCGATCGGCAGGGAGGCATCGCGGCACGTATTGAAGCGATCGACTGGTCACGTGTCACCGCGGACTTGGACGCGCAGGGATGCGCGATGCTGGACGGATTCCTATCCGCCGACGAATGCTCGTCGCTTGCCGCGATGTACACCGAGGAACGACTGTTCCGCAGTCGCGTGGTGATGGGGCGCCACGGCTTCGGTCGCGGTGAGTACAAGTACTTCCGCTATCCCCTGCCCGAACTCATCGCCGAACTGCGCACGGCGATCTACCCTCATCTGGTGCCGTTGGCCAACCAGTGGAACGAGGCCATGGGATTCGACGAGCGCTATCCGCCCCAACATGTCGAATTCATCAAACGTTGCCACGCCGCCGGCCAGCCGCGCCCGACACCGCTGCTATTGCAGTACGGCCCCGGCGATTACAACTGCCTGCACCAGGACCTCTACGGCGAGCACGTGTTTCCGCTGCAGATGGCGATCCTGCTATCGGCACCCGACCGAGATTTCACCGGCGGTGAATTCGTACTGACCGAGCAGCGTCCACGCATGCAATCGCGTCCCGAGGTTGTGCCGTTACGTCAAGGCGATGCGGTGATCTTCGCCGTGCACCACCGCCCCGTGCAGGGCACGCGCGGCACCTACCGGGTGAACCTGCGCCACGGCGTCAGCCGCATACGCTCGGGGCAGCGCCACACGCTAGGCATCATTTTTCACGACGCGCAATAACGAAGCCGCCTTGCGCACGGGCAACAAAAAAGCGGCCCATGGCCGCTTTTGAGTGTTGACCGCGATGCATCGGTCAACGGAATTTGGAGCGGGAAACGAGACTCGAACTCGCGACCCCGACCTTGGCAAGGTCGTGCTCTACCAACTGAGCTATTCCCGCATCGGAGCCGCGCATTGTAATGACTAAACGACGGCCGTCAAGCCTCCGTCACAAATTCATTCATCCTCGCCGCGCGGGACGGGAACCGGATGGTCGCCCCGAAGACTGGGCCAGGCGGCGCGCAGGTAGTACACGCCGGACCAGATGGTGAGGATGCCGGCGATCACCAGCAAGGCCTCGCCGATGTGGTACAGGCGCAGTGCCTCGGCGCTCTTTTCGTGCTGCACGATCAGCACCACCAGCGCCACCATCTGCATCACCGTCTTCAGCTTGCCGATAAAGGCCACCTTGACAGTGGCGCGCATGCCGATCCCGGCCATCCACTCGCGCAGCGCCGAGACGCTGATCTCACGACCCACGATGATTGCGGCCGTCACCGCCATCAGGATGCCCGGCCAACCGCCGCGATGTGACTCCACCAGCAGGAACAGCGTAACCGCCACCATCAGCTTGTCCGCGACCGGGTCCAGGAACGCGCCGAAGGCCGAGGTGAGGTTCATGCGGCGTGCGAGGTAGCCGTCCAGCCAATCGGTGATCGCGGCCAGCAGGAACACGATGGCCGCCGTGATGTTGTGTCCCGGAAACTGCCAGTAGAAGACCACCACCATGACCGGTAATAGCATTACGCGGAACAAGGTGAGCCAGGTTGGCAGGTTAATGCGCATAAATCCTTTCCGGGTGAGTACTTTCAGGGGCGCGGCGGCTTCAATGCTGCCTAGCCATGGAGCACAGCATAAATGCGTTCGGCCAGGCCGCGATCAATGCCTTTGATCTGCATGAGCTCCTCCACACCCGCGGCCTCGACGCCCGCGAGGCCGCCGAACGCCTTCAGCAGCGCCGTGCGGCGACGCGCGCCGATGCCTGGCACGTCCTCCAGCACACTACGCTCGCGCGCCTTTTCGCGGCGCTTGCGGTGGCCGCTGATGGCAAATCGGTGCGCCTCGTCGCGAACTGCGGCGACGAGATGCAGTGCAGGTGATGCCGGACCAGGGTGCAGATGGCGGCCGGAGTCGGCGAGGATCAGGGTCTCTTCACCGGCGCGACGACCGGGGCCCTTGGCCACGCCGATCACGTGGATACCGGTGACGTTGAGTTCCTTCAGCACATCCAACGCCTGCGCCACCTGCCCGCTACCACCGTCGATCAGCAATACATCTGGACGGGCGCCCTCGCCCTCCGCGACCTTGCGGAAGCGGCGCACGAGGGCTTGGTGCATGGCGGCGTAGTCATCGCCGGGCGTAATGCCGCTGATGTTGAAACGACGGTAGTGGGACTTCTCTGGGCCTTCCGCACCGAATACCACACACGAGGCCACGGTCAGCTCACCCTGCGTGTGGCTGATATCGAAGCACTCCAGGCGGCGCGGCGGTTCGTCCAGTTCCAGCAGTTTCTGCAGGTCATCAAAGCGAGCCCCCAGCGTCTGCCGGCTGGCCAGGCGCGCGGTGAGCGAGGCCTGCGCATTGCGCTCGGCCATCTGCAGGAAGCGCGCCCGTTCGCCGCGCACGCTGGATTTCAGTTCGACCGTGCGCCCGGACTGCGCGGTCAGTAGTTCGGCCAGGATCGCCTGGTCCGGCACTGGCTCGCCAAGAATCAGTTCACGCGGCACGGGTCGATCGAGGTAGTACTGCGCGATGAACTGCTCCAGCACATCGGCGGGCTCGGCATCGAGCGGAAGGCGCGGAAAGAAATCGCGCGTGCCCAGGCTGATGCCGTTGCGGAAGAACAATACGCTGACGCACGCGATGCCCGCTTCAATGCGACAGGCGAGCACGTCCATATCGGCGCTGGCACCCTGCACATGATGCTGCGCCTGCAATTGCCGCAGCGCTGCGACCTGGTCGCGCATGGCCGCAGCTCGCTCGAACTCCAGCGCCTTGGCGGCCTGGTCCATCGAACCGGCCAGTTCGTCGATCACCGCGCTGCTGCGTCCTTCGAGGAACATTTCCGCATGGCGCACGTCGTTACGGTAGTCGTCCACGGTAATCAGCTTCACGCAAGGCGCCGTGCAACGACCGATCTGGTGTTGCAGGCAAGGTCGCGAACGGTTCTTGAAATAACTGTCCTCGCACTGACGCACCTTGAACAGCTTCTGCATCAGGTTGAGGCTTTCACGCACGGCGAACGTGCTCGGATACGGACCGAAATAGCGCCCCGGCATATTGCGCGCACCGCGATGAAAGGCGAGTCGCGGATAGTCCTCGCCGCCGGAGAGGTAGATATACGGATAGCTTTTGTCGTCGCGCAGCAGGATGTTGTAGCGCGGCTTGAGCGACTTGATCAGCTGCGATTCCAGCAGCAGCGCCTCGCCCTCGGTCCGCGTCAGCGTGATTTCCACGCGTGCGATCTGCGCCACCATGGCAGCGATGCGCGGCTCCATCCTGGGCTTCAGGAAGTAGCTGCCAACGCGCTTCTTCAGGTTGCCGGCCTTGCCCACGTACAGCAGATCGCCATCCGCGTCGAAGTAGCGATAGACGCCAGGCGAGGTCGTGAGGGTTTTGACGAAGGCCTTGCCGTCGAAGGCTTGCGGCGGTGAGGGCTGCATGGGCGAATTCTAGCCGGTTTCAGCTACCGCGCAGGCGCGCGATCAGTCCATCCACACCGTGCTCGGCCAGTCGTACAGCCTCGCGAAAGTCCGAGGCTTCGCCGAAGTAGGGATCGGGAAATTCCAGCGGCGAACGCACGCCGCTCCATGGCAGGAACAACTCGGGTCGCGAACCTTGCGATCGCCGCAGCTGCGCGAGTGCCTCCAGGTTATTGCGATCCATGGCCAGCACCCAGTCATACGTAAGGAAATCGTCCGCACGCACCTGCCGTGCCTGATGCAACGAAAGATCGTATCCCGCCGCCGCTGCCGCCTGCTGCATGCGCGCGTCGGCGCCCTTGCCCACGTGCCAGTTGCCGGTACCGCAGGAGGCCAGCACCACATCCAGCCCGGCCTCGACACAGCGCTGGCGCGCCACGGCTTCGACCAGGGGCGAGCGACAAATATTGCCCAAGCAAACGAACAGGACAGAGGTCGGCCGGTCTTTCAAAGGCATCAGGACAGTCTCCGATTGCATAGCCCGCTGCCATGCCTGCACGAGAGCTATGGGCGACTCACCGCCAACACAAGCTTGAGCACCTCAGCGTTGCGCGTCGCCATGGAGCACTGCAAGGATGGGTACGGAGGACCGACCATGGGCTGTCTGCCGTTACCGATACTTTTCGTAGTTGGCTTTCTGATCGGCAAGGCCGTGGGCGGTTCAAGCGGCGCGCTGTGGGGCGCCGGCATGGGGCTGGCGCTTGGCCTGTTGCTGGCAGGGCTGTTCATCGCGCTGGTCCGGCGCCGGCGCTGAATGCGCCAAGCATGGCTTGGCGCGCTCCAGGGCGATCGCGCGCCTGCTCGCCACCGGCGCGTTTTGCGGGATTCATTTGATTTTCGCGCTGAACTAGCGATGCTGTCGAAGTCGCAAGCACCCGGCCTGGGTTGATCGATGCGTTCGGAGGATATGGCCGATGTTTGTTCAAATCGGCGTACTCATCATTGCGACGAGCCTCGTGCAGCTCGCGATCGGCTTCTTCAACACCTTCCTTTCCCTGCGCTTGACCGCCGAGCATTTCGGCCCTGGATTGAACGGCCTCATCCTCAGCGCTTACTTTGCCGGCTTTACAGTTGGAGCGATGTTGAGCGGGCGCTTGATCCGGCGCATCGGGCATATCCGCTCCTACGCCGCCTTTGCCGGCATGGTGGTGGTGGCGACTGCCATCATTCCGCTGCTCGTCCAGCCCGTCGTCTGGATAGTCTGTCGCCTGATCGTCGGCGTCGGCTGCGTCGGGCTGTTCATCACGACGGAGTGTTGGCTAAACGCCAAGGCGCGCCCCGAACAGCGGGGCCGTGTGTTCTCCATCTACATGGTCGGCACCTTCGTGGCCCTTGCGATCGGGCAGTTGCTGATCAGCGTGGTGGTCATGGCATCGGCAGCTCCCTTCTTCATCATCATGGGGCTGTTCTCCTTCGCCCTGGTCATCATGAGCACGACGCGAGCGGAGGCACCGGGCCTCGCATCGGAGGGCACCCTGGGCCTGGCCGAGCTCACCCAGCGGGCGCCTACAGCCGTGATCGGCTGCGTGGTCGGCGGCCTGGTCAACAGCGCGTTCTACGCCTTGGTACCGGCGTGGATGCTGGATGCGGGTACCGATCAGTCGACCATTGCGATGTTCATGTTCGTCGCCGTACTCGGCGGGCTTGCCTTTCAAATACCCGTCGGCCGGCTTTCCGATCGTGGGGACCGACGCGTCGTGCTGATCGGTCTGGCGCTGGGCTTCTCGATGGTGGCCCTTTTGCTGGTGGTGCTACCTCATGCGTTAGTGATGGTGCTGCCGGCCGCGGCGCTGCTGGGCGGCTTCATGTCCACGCTCTATCCGGTCTGCGTCGCCCATGCGCTGGACCACATGATGGCCGATCGCATGGTTGCGGTCAGCGGAAAGCTGATCCTGGTGAATGGCATCGGCTCCGCGCTAGGCCCCTTGATCGGTTCAAGCGTCATGGCGCGGCTGGGCATCAATGGACTGCTCTACTTCATGGCCGTTGCGACGGCTGTGTTAGCGGCGTTGGTCGCCAGGCGCATCCGGCTGAGGGCGCCTCCCGCCCATGTCGCTCGCCCCTTCGGCATTCTCGATCCGATGACCGCGCCGATCATGCAGGAGCCGGAGGAGCGTCCTCGCGATTCAGCCGCTGTATGAAACTCAGCGAGGCTTGCATCAGCAACCCGGGTTTTAAAGCGTTCAGCCGCGCGCCAGCCACTGCTCCGCGCGTTCAAGATCGGCCAAGGTGTCGATGCCTGGCGGAAACGGTTCGGGCGTCAGGCGCACGGCAATGGCATGGCCGTGTTCGAGCACGCGCAACTGTTCCAGCGACTCTGCCTGCTCCAACGGCGTACGCGACAATTGCGTATAGCGCTTGAGGAAGCCCGCGCGATAGGCGTAGATGCCGATATGTCGCAGGAACGGCACTTCGGCCGGCAGTACGTCGCGATGCACGGCAAACGCATCGCGCGCCCAGGGCAAGGGCGCACGGCTGAAGTACAAGGCCCGGCCATTCGACATGCGCACGAGCTTCACCACGTTGGGATCGAACAGCTCGTGTGCTTCCGTGATCGGCGTTGCCAAGGTCGCGACTGGCGCATCATCGTCGGCCAGCGCACGTGCCACTTCGCGGATACCCGCAGCGGGAGCAAACGGTTCGTCGCCTTGCAGGTTCACCACGATGGCGTCATCGGGCCAGCCGTAGTGGACCGCGCACTCGGCCAAACGGTCGCTGCCCGATGCATGATCGCTACGGGTCATGCATACCTCAACGCCCTGCCCGGCCAGGGCATCGGCGATGCGCTGGTCGTCCACGGCGACGACGACCTGGGTCGCCCCTGCCTGCAACGCGCGCTGCGCCACCCGCACCACCATCGGCACGTCGGCAATCTCGCGCAACGGCTTGGCCGGCAGACGCGTTGAGCCGTAACGGGCGGGGATGGCGACGATGAACGGCGGGGTGTCAGCGGACATGGCGACCTCTCGGTGAGGCTGGAAGCCTAGCTGCAAGTGCGGCGGGAAACGAGGGGCGGGTCAGTTTGCTGGGTTCAGGGCAAAGCCGCAGCTATTGGCCAGTTCGAGAAAGCCTGGAAACGAAGTCGCGACGTTGCCGCAATCGTTGAGGCGGATGGCATCACGGGCGATCAGCCCGGCGACGGCAAAACTCATCGCGATGCGATGATCGCCATGACTCTCGATGCTGCCACCGCCAATGGCGCCGCCCTCGATGATGGCGCCATCCGGCGTCTCTTCGATCTTCGCATCAATCGCACGCAAGCCAGTCGCCATGGTGGCGATGCGATCCGATTCCTTGACGCGCAGTTCGGCAGCGCCGCGCACCACGGTACGACCGGTGGCGGCCGTCGCGGCGATAAAGAGCACCGGAAACTCGTCGATCATGTCCGGCACCAGCGCCTCGGGCAGTTCGATGCCATGCAGCGGGGCATGGCGCACCAGCAGGTCACCGACCGGTTCGCCACCGCTCTCGCGCGGATTCTCGATGCGGATATCGGCGCCCATCAAGCGCAAGGCATACAGCAAGCCCGTGCGACGCGGATTCAAGCCCACCGCCGGCAGATGCAGTTCGGAACCCGGCACGATGCTGGCTGCCACCAGGAAGAACGCTGCCGATGAGAAATCGGCGGGCACGTCCACGTCGGTGGCGCGCAGCACATGGCCACCGCTCAGGCGCGCACGGCCTGGCTCGAAATCGATTGGCCAACCAAAGGCCGCCAGCATGCGCTCCGTGTAGTCGCGCGTGGGGTGCGGCTCGATGACCCGGGTTTCGCCTTGCGCGTACAAACCGGCAAGCAACAGCGCCGACTTCACCTGGGCGCTCGCCACCGGCAGCGTGTATTCAATACCGTGCAGCGCCTGGCGGCCGTGCACGTGCAGCGGCGGCAAGCCATCACGACTGTCGATCTTCGCGCCCATCGTGGCCAACGGATCGGTGACGCGGCGCATCGGCCGCTTCGACAGCGACTCGTCGCCCACCAAGGTACTATCGAAGGCCTGCCCCGCAAGGAGTCCTGCCAACAAGCGCATGCCCGTGCCGGCATTGCCGCAGTCCAAAGGCTGCGCTGCACCACGCAAGCCATGCAGGCCGACGCCATGCACGCGACGCTCGCCCTCGGCGCGCGTTTCGATACACACGCCAAGTTGTTGCAGCACGGCGGCGGTGGCACGCGTGTCCTCACCTTCGAGGAAGCCACGGATATGCGATGTGCCATCCGCCAGCGCACCCAGCATCAGGGCACGGTGCGATACCGATTTATCGCCGGGGACGCGCACACTGCCTTGCAGCGCGCGGCCGGCATGACTGATCCAGTCGAGTCGACTCACGATGAATTCTCCGGCAGCCGCTCCAAAGCGACCGCATACATATCAGGGCAAGGCCACCGGGTAGGAACCGAGCACGCGTACCTTGGTCGCGGCCGAGCCCATTTCCTGCATCGCCGCCTGCATGGGCTCGTCGTGGACGTGGCCCGAGACGTCGATAAAGAACGCGTACTGCCACTTGCCCGAATGTGCGGGGCGCGACTCGATGCGATTGAGGCTGAGCCCGTGCTTGGCGAACGGGCTCAGCACGTCATACAGCGCACCTGGCTTATCGTTCACCGTGATGAGCAAGGACGTACGGTCGTTGCCCGACGGCGGAAACAGCGATCGGCCAATCACCAGGAAGCGCGTGGTGTTGTCCGCGCGGTCCTCGATGGCCTGGGCCACGGTCTTGAGCCCGTAAACGCGGCCGGCGGTTTCGCCTGCGATGGCACCCGCGTCATCCGCATGACGCGCAAGCCGAGCCGCTTCGGCATTACTGCTTACTGCGATGCATTCCACGCCCGGCAGGTTGATGCGCAACCAGGTTTTGCACTGCTGCAGCGACTGCGCATGCGCATAGACGCGCTTGATGTCCTCGAGCTTGCCGCTCAGGGAATGCAGGCACTGATGCACGCGCAACTCGACCTCGCCACAAATGGTGGCGTCGGAAGTGAGGAACATGTCCAGGGTCACCTGGATCATGCCCTGCCCGGAGTTCTCTACCGGCACCACGCCGAAATCGGCATGGCCGGCGGCCACTTCCTGGAATACTTCCTCAATACTGCCCAGCGGCAAGCCGTAGGCCGCGTGACCGAAGTGCTTGCGCACCGCCTGTTCGCTGAAGGTGCCTTCTGGCCCCAGGAAACCGACCTTGAGCGGATCTTCCTGTGCCAGGCAGGACGACATGATCTCGCGGAACAGGCGCACCATTTCCGTATCGGACAACGGGCCGTGGTTGCGATCCACCACCATGCGCAACACATGCGCCTCGCGCTCGGGGCGGTAATAGTCAATCGCCGAAAGCCCCTCGCCCTTGACGCGCGCCACTTCCTGCGCCCAACCGGCACGCTCCGAGATCAGCTGCTGGATTTGCTGATCGATACTGTCGATGCGCTCGCGCACATCGGAAAGCGAGGATTTCTTGTCGGTCATGTCTTGGCGCTACGGAAGGAAAGATGTCCAAACAGTGAACCGGGGATAGTCTTTGATATGCAGACTCATGCGCAACCGTTTCATCCGTGACGTTTGGCGAAATCGTCCATAAAGGCCACCAGCGCTTGCACAGCCTCCAACGGCACCGCGTTATAGATCGAGGCTCGCATGCCGCCCAGCGCCTTGTGCCCCTTGAGCGCGAGTAGGCCTGCGGCCTCGGATTCCCTGAGGAAATCGGTATCCAGGGCACTGTCGTGCAGGGTAAACGGTATATTCATCCGCGAACGCGACGCGTGCTCGACCGGGCTGCGGTAGTAGCCGCCCGAGCTTTCGATGGTCCCATACAGCAACTCCGCCTTGGCGAGATTGCGCTCGCGCATCGCCACCAGGCCACCCTGCTCCTTCAGCCACTGGAAGGTGAGGCCTGCCAGGTACCAGCCCCAGGTGTTGGGGGTATTGAGCATGGAGTCGTTCGCCGCATGATCCGCGTAACGGAAGATGCGCGACATCGGACGTGTAGCCCGCTGCAACAGATCACGGCGGACAATCATTACCACCAGCCCCGATGGACCGATGTTCTTCTGGGCGCCGGCATAGATCAGGCCGAAGCGCGAAATGTCTAGTGGCTCGGACAGGATGTTGGACGACATGTCCGCCACCAGCGGGACATCGCCCACCTCGGGAATATCGTGAAACTCGACACCGTGGATGGTTTCGTTGGGCGTGTAGTGCACATAGGCGGCGCGCGGATCCAGTTGCCACGTATCACGCGGCGGCAGACGCAAGTAATGCTGATCCTTGCTGCTGGCCGCGATATTCACCGTCACGTAGGGCGCGGCTTCGCTCACGGCCTTTTCGCCCCAATGCCCGGTGACGATGTAGTCGGCGCTGTCACCCTCGCCGGCTAGGTTCATCGGAATCTGGCCGAAATGCTGGGTCGCGCCACCTTGCAGGAACAGCACGGCGTAATCGGCGGGAATCGCCAGCAACTCGCGCAGATCGGCCTCGGCCTGCTGGGCCAACCCCATGAACAGCTTGCCTCGGTGGGAGAGCTCCATCACCGAGGCGCCGCAGCCCTGCCAGTCCAGTAGTTCGCGCTGGGCGCGTTCAAGTACCGCCTGCGGCATCGCCGCCGGGCCTGCGCTGAAATTCCAGAGTCTGCTCACTGACCGACGGCGCCTTCATGGGAGGAATCACCGCATTATGCCGCGTCGCAGCAATGCATCGTCAACCGGATCGTTGATGCCTCTGAACGGCCCCGCCCTGCGCCTTAGAAGCGCACCAACAAGGCAACGGCGATGCCCAGCGCCAGCACGGCCGCGGTGGCGATCAACCACCACACTTCACCACGCGGACCGGCATCTTCCTCTGGCAGGTGCGCATGAGGCGGCTCCGGCCTGATGATCTCGGGCTCCAGCTCCAGCCCGGGGGCGTCGACCACGAAACGGTGCATCGCCAGACCAATCTGGTCGCCTGGACGCAAGGCTGCCTGTGTCACCACCACGCCGTTGACGCGCAACGGATAACGGGCAGATGGCTGACCCGCCTCGAGCATGAGCTGCCCGTCACGCCAGAAAACGGCTAGTGACGCCACTTCGCCCTGGGGCAGCTCCAGTGGAAAGCGACCCATGGGCCCCAGCTCCAGCTTGTCCTGCAGCGACAGCACGCGACCCGACAGCGACCCGGCCATAGCACGCAAGGCAACCGTGCAGCGGCCTTCCGCCGGCACGGTCACGGGTGGGGTGTGGGCAGGCTCCTCATCGACCCGCAGCAACATGCGGCAATCACCAACGCTCAACACATCACCGGCGCGCAGCAAGGCTTTCTCGCGCACGGGCCGAGCGTTCACATAGACGCGATTGCCTTGCGGCAAGACCTGCAGCACCCAACCGCGACGGTCGAGCTGGATGCGCAAATGGTGCTCGCCAGCCTGATGGCCGGCCAGTATCAGATCGTTGTCCGGTGCGCTGCCGATCCGCAATGCGGGGGCATCCCAGTGGAAATCCTCTCGGGCCGAATTGGAAAACTCGATACGCATCGGTGAACCAGTCGATAGACGCCGGGACTCTAACAGATGCTTGCATTGTCTCCGAGCGCATCTGGCTTACCATGCGCATTTGCCGATTCGGAGCTTATCCATGCCCAAGATTGACATCCATCGACCGCACCAGCTGCCCCTCGCCGAGGCCCGTGCCGTGGTCGACAAGGTAGCGGCGCGCATGCACGAGAAATTTGGCATGGAAGGCCAGTGGCAAGGCGATACCCTGCGTTTTTCCCGTCCGGGAGTGGCTGGAAGTATCGCGGTGGCCAGCGACGCCATCCACGTGAAAGCCGAGCTGGGCATGATGCTGGCGCCCCTGAAGGGCATGGTCGAGCAGGAGATCCGCCGCAAGCTCGACGAGCACTTCGGCTGATGATTCTTTAACCATTCCAGTTTCCGTGGCATAATCGACCGCTTAAGCGGCCATGACGGCCCCAATCGCACCCACCGGAACGCATGGCCAAAGACGACGTCATTGAAATGGAAGGCACGGTCCAAGAGACCCTGCCCAACACCATGTTCCGCGTGCAGCTGGAGAACGGCCACGTCATTACGGCCCATATCTCCGGGCGCATGCGCAAGCATTACATCCGCATCCTCACTGGCGACAAGGTGAAGGTGGAGATGACCCCGTACGACCTGACCAAGGGCCGTATCACCTACCGCATGAAGTAATCGAGCGGCCCGCTGTAGGAGCGCACTCTGTGCGCAATCATGGCGTTACCGCTACGTAGGATTTTCGCGCACAAGGGTGCGCTCCTACGAAAAAAAGGCCGCGCTGTAAGCGCGGCCTTTTTGTGTTGCCCTCAACAAAGCCGGCGCACCGGTCAGCTCACCACGGCAGGAACGGCCTCTGCCGCCTCGGTGGCGACGACCAGTTCGCCGTCATGCACGCTCAGGCTCACCTTGCCACCCTCCGCCAACTTGCCGAACAGCAGTTCGTCGGCCAGCGGACGCTTCACCTTCTCCAGGATCACGCGAGCCATCGGGCGCGCGCCCATCTGCGGATCGAAGCCGTGCTCGGCCAACCAGCGGCGGGCATCGGCGTCGACGTCCAGGCTCACATGTTTCTCGGTGAGTTGGGATTCCAGTTCGATTAGGAACTTGTCGACCACGCGAAGAATGTGATCGAAGTCCAGCGCATTGAACTGGATGATTGCATCCAGGCGGTTGCGGAACTCCGGCGTGAACGAACGACGGATCACTTCCATCGCATCCATTGAGTGGTTCTGCTTGACGAAGCCGATACCACGGCGCGAAGCCTGCTGAGCGCCAGCGTTGGTGGTCATCACCACCACGACGTTCTTGAAGTTCGCTTCACGGCCGTTGGTGTCGGTCAGCACACCGCGGTCCATCACCTGCAGCAAGATGTTGAATACATCCGGATGCGCCTTCTCGATCTCGTCCAGCAGCAACACCGCATGCGGATGCTTGGTCACGGCTTCGGTGAGCAGGCCTCCCTGGTCGAAACCGACGTAGCCCGGAGGGGCACCGACCAGGCGCGACACCGAGTGGGCTTCCATGTACTCGGACATGTCGAAGCGGATCATCTCGATGCCCAACTGCATGGCCAGCTGCTTGGTGACCTCGGTCTTGCCGACGCCGGTGGGACCGGCCAGCAGGAAGCAACCGATCGGCTTGGACGGGTCGGCCAGGCCCGAACGGGCCATCTTGATGGAAGCAGCCAAGGCCTCGATCGCCGGGTCCTGACCGAACACCACCATCTTGAGGTTGCGCTCCAGGTTGCGCAGCACATCACGATCGGAGGCCGACACCTGCTTGGCTGGGATACGCGCCATCTTGGCCACAATGTATTCCACTTCCGGCACGTCGACCTTGCCGGTGCGCTGGTCGATCGGCAGCAGGCGTTGACGTGCGCCGGCCTCGTCGATCACGTCGATGGCCTTGTCCGGCAGCAGACGGTCGGGGATGTGCTTCACCGACAGATCCACGGCGGCTTTCAGTGCCTCTATCGTGTAGGCCACGTTGTGGTGTTCTTCGAAGCGCGAACGCAAGCCCTTGAGTATCTCGAAGCTGTCCGCCACGGTCGGCTCGACCACGTCGATCTTCTGGAAGCGACGAGCCAGCGCGCGATCCTTCTCGAAGATGCCCCGGAATTCCTGGAACGTGGTGGAACCGATGCAGCGCAGCTCGCCCGAGGCCAGCATGGGCTTGATCAGGTTGCTCGCATCCATGGTGCCGCCCGAAGCGGAACCGGCACCGATGATGGTGTGAATCTCGTCAATGAACAGGATCGCACCCGTCTGCTTCTTGAGCTGGCCGATCACCGCTTTCAGGCGCTTCTCGAAATCGCCACGGTACTTGGTGCCGGCAACCAGGGCGCCGAGATCCAGCGACCAGATGGTGGCGTTTTCCAGTACCTCGGGCACGTCGCCGTCCACGATGCGCTTGGCCAAGCCCTCGGCCAGCGCGGTCTTGCCTACGCCGGCTTCACCGACATAAAGCGGGTTGTTCTTGCGGCGACGGCACAGCACCTGGATGGTGCGCTCGATCTCGTCCTGGCGACCGATCAGCGGATCGATCTTGCCTTCCAGCGCCAGCTCGTTGAGGTTGCTGGCGTATTCACTCAGCGGATTGCCCCGGGGCTCACCGTCTTCGCTATCGCGCTCGCCACCGGGCATGCTCTGCGACGGCTCGTCGCCGATCTTGGCGATGCCGTGCGAGATGTAATTAACCACGTCGAGACGAGTGATCTCCTGCTGGTGCAGGAAATACACCGCATGCGAATCCTTCTCGCCGAAAATAGCCACCAGCACATTGGCGCCAGTGACTTCCTTACGGCCGGAAGACTGCACATGGTAGACAGCGCGCTGCAAAACGCGCTGGAAGCCGAGCGTGGGCTGGGTATCGCGTTCGTCGCCGTGCGGCAGTACCGGCACGGTCTCGGCGATGATTTTTTCCAGCTCGCGCGTCAGCCGCGGCAGATCCACGCCGCAGGCACGCAGGGCACCCAGTGCCGACTGGTTATCCGTAAGTGCGAGCAGCAGGTGTTCCACCGTCATGAACTCATGACGCTGCTCGCGGGCCTGTTTGTAGCACTGGCCGATGGTGACTTCGAGATCCTTGCTGAACATCCGGACCTACTCCGCTAAGTGGCAGGCGGGCTATACCGCGATGGCTACAAAATGGGGACGCTTAGAGCTTTTCCATAGTGCACAACAAAGGGTGTTGATGAGCACGTGAATATTCGTTTACCTGAGTCACCTTGGTCTCTGCAACCTCCCGGGTAAAGACGCCACAAACCCCCTTGCCACGGGTATGGACGTGAAGCATGACCTGTACCGCCCGCTCCTGATCCAGGCTGAAGAAGCTGCGCAGCACCTCGACCACGAAATCCATCGGGGTGAAGTCGTCGTTCAGCAGCACCACCTGGAACAGGGGTGGACGAGCCACCTCCGGCCTTGAGGTTTCCAGCGCCAGGCCGTGACCGCTGCCTTGTTCGTGTTCGGGTTCGTGAGCCATGGGTTCTACGTGAAATATCCTGGGGAAAAGTATACCGCCGCAGCCCCGATGCCGGCCCGAACTGCTGGACCCGGGTTACCGTCGCCGGCAGGTTGTCTTCAGGTGATGGCACAATGACTACTTTTCCAGTGCCTTTGCCGGCGCCATTTATCCCCCATGGCCGATTCCGCATTCCCCTCCTCCCCGTCCGTCTGGTGCCCGCACGTCACTGTGGCGTGCGTCGTGGCCGATGGCGACCGCTTCCTGATGGTGGAAGAAGAAGTAAACGGCCGTCTTGCCTATAACCAGCCAGCTGGCCATTTGGATGACAAGGAAAGCCTGGTCAGCGCCGCCGTGCGCGAAACCCTGGAAGAAACCGGCTGGACGGTCGAGCTGGAACACCTGATCGGCATCCATCAATGGCGTAGCACCGAGCACGGCGACGGCGTGGTGCGTTTCAGCTTTGCCGCCCGGCCGCTAGGCCACGACCCAAAGCGTCCGCTCGATACCGGCATCCTGCGCGCCCTGTGGATGACCCGGGACGAGATCGTGGCCCTGGGTGACCGCCTGCGCAGCCCGCTGGTGCTGATGAGCATCGATGCATGGCTGGCCGGGCATCGTCTCCCGCTGACCGCGCTGCACAGCCTGCTGGTGGAGGATCGTTACCCGTGAAGGTGATGCTCGGCATATCCGGCGGCGTCGATTCCTCGGTGGCCGCCCTGCTGTTGCAACAGGCCGACTGTGAGGTCGAAGGCCTGTTCATGCAGAACTGGGAAGAAGACGACCGCGACGGCCCCTGCACGACCGATGCCGACCGCAAGGACGCCGTCGCGGTTTGCGGTCGGCTGGGCATCCCGTTCCACGCGCGCAACTTCGCCGCCGAATACTGGGATGGCGTGTTCGAACACTTCCTGGCCGAATACCGGGCCGGCCGCACGCCCAACCCGGACGTGCTGTGCAACCGTGAAATCAAGTTCAAGACGTTTCTGGACGAAGCCCGTGCGCTTGGGGCCGACAAGATCGCCACTGGCCACTACGCCCGCGTGGACTTTCACAACGGCAAATACCGGTTGTTGCGCGCCGTGGACGCCGCCAAGGACCAGACCTACTTCTTGCACGCGCTAGGCCAGCAGCAGTTGGCCGCTACGCTGTTTCCGGTGGGCGAGATCGAGAAGTCGCGAGTGCGCCAGATGGCCCTCGAAGCGTCTCTACCGACCCACGCAAAGAAGGACTCCACCGGTATCTGCTTTATCGGTGAGCGCGATTTTCGCAGTTTCCTCGCCCAGTACATTCCCGCCCAGCCCGGTCCCATGCGCACGCCCCAAGGCGAGACCGTGGGCGAGCACCAGGGCGCCATGTATTACACGCTTGGGCAACGCAATGGCCTGGGCATCGGTGGCCGCCACGGAGCCAGCGGCGACGCCTGGTATGTGGTGGGTAAGGATGTGGCCAGGAATATTCTGTACGTGGCTCAGGGCGGTGAGAACCACTGGCTGTATTCGAGCCGCTTGCTCACCGAACGGCCGAGCTGGGTGGCAGGCGAGCCCTCTGCCGCGCGCTTCCGCTGCAGTGCCAAGACACGCTATCGCCAGCAGGATCAAACGTGCGAAGTCATCGTGCACGCAGACCACCTGGAAGTGATCTTTGACGAACCCCAGCGCGCGGTTACCCCAGGACAGTCGGTCGTGTTCTATGACGGCGATGCCTGCCTCGGCGGCGCTGTGATCGAGCGCACCGATGCACCGTACGGCGGCTGGAATGATGAAACCGCGTTGTCTCCCTCCATCCTCTGCGAGTCGATCCCCGGTGCTTGAAGCCTTTGCCATGAATGAAGAGCGCGTGCTGGCCCTGGCCGGCCTGTTCCAGGCCACCGGGTTGGCCCAGCAGCTCGCCAACGAAGGTCGCTGCGACGAAACCGCCATGGCCTCCAGCATCGGCAGCGTATTCCGCATCGATGCCCCGTCGGTGGTCGGCGTCTACGGCGATGTGTCCGGCGTGCGCCTGGGTCTGCGCCAGCTGATTACCTTGCTCGACGAGAACAACCGCGACGTCGCGATCACGCGCATGGCGTTTACGGTGATCCGGCTGGAACGAAGCCTGTCCCGCCGTCCGGACCTGCTCGACCGATTGCAGCAGGGCATCGTCGCCGCGCAACGCCAGGTGGAACACTTCGGTCCGGAGTCACCGCAGGTGGTCAGCCGACTGGCCGAGCTCTACGCCAGCACCCTTTCAACGCTGAAGCCGCGCGTGATGGTGACGGGTAATCCGCAGCAGCTGCAGCAGCCGAACGTGGTGGAAAAGGTGCGCGCAAACCTGCTCGCCGCGGTGCGTTCGGCGGTGTTGTGGCGACAGTTGGGTGGGCGCCAGTGGCAGATGCTGCTGTATCGGCGCCAGTGCAGCATGCTGGCGCGTGGGTTGTTGACGGGGTCCACCATCAACAATACGTGATGGTCCGAGGCTTGCGCAGCCACGATTTCCGACGCGCTGCGCTCCTTCTCCCCTGCGGGGAGAAGGTTGGGATGAGGGGCGGGTGCTTGCGATCACGCGACAGCCGAGCCTCTCCGCCAGCTTGCCGCTTACGCAGCGGGCGTTCCGAACCGCTGCCGCGGTCCGGGTCACTTTTCTTTTGCTGGCCCAAAAGAAAAGTAACCCAAAGAAAATGGCCTTAGGAGCTCATAGCATTGCGAAAGATACGAGCCTGACGGGCGTGGCCAGACAGATTAGGTTGCGGCCCACGGCCTATACACAGCGGCTACACCGCAACGCGCCGAGGCGCAGAGGGCTTAAGGCGTGGATGGTTGGTGGGTATCTGAGCGGCGGGACACCGCAAGCGTTTCGACCGTCGGCCAAGCCTGCTTTAAGTCCTCACCGCCTTGGCGCGTTGCGGGGTAGCCGCTGTGTCTCGCCGTGGGCAGCCAACTGTCTGCTCGCGTAAACCCTCCAACGCTTCTATCCGACGGAGTGCTACCAGCTCTTGAGGCCATTTTCTTTGGGTTACTTTTCTTTTGGGCCAGCAAAAGAAAAGTGACTCGAGCGCCGGCAGGCGATCGAAACGCCCGCTGCGTAAGCGGCATGCTGGCCACAACGCTCAGTTGTCGCAAGATCGCAAGCCCCGCCCCTCATCCCAACCTTCTCCCCGGAGGGGAGAAGGGGCTAAGAGCGGGTGGCTCGGCGCTCGAACAGAGCGAAAGGGCGCTACGCGCCCTCACCCACCAACTTCAACCCCGGCCGCTGCTTCGCCAACCGCCGCAACAACAAAGCAAACGCCTGCAAGTCGCTGCTCCACGGCGAGGCCTCGCGCCAATAGAGCGCGATTTCGCGCCCCGTCGCCTGCCCCTTGATCTTCGAAAGAACGATATCCGGCATCGACGCAAGGCGATCGTGGGCGAGCGCGGGCACCAGCGCATAGCCGCCACGCAGGCCAACCAGGGCCGCGAGGCTTTCCAGGCTGACGTCCTGCACATGGCCACCACCGAGCACATCATCCGCGTGGCTTTCCATCATCAAGGTGGCTTCACTGGGATCGAGTTGATCGAGTGCGACGCTGCGCTTGCCCGCCAGCGCATGGTCGGCACGCAGCATTAGCTCCCACGGCTCGAAGAACAGCGGCCGCATCGCCGTACCACTGAGCGGCGTCACGCGCGGCGCCAGCACAGCATCCAGCTCACCTTCGTTCAAGCGTCGCAGCAACCCACGCGGCTTACCTTCGGACAGGCTCAAACGTGTGCCGGGAAAGTGCTGCGGAAACGGCTCGATCAGGTGCGGCAGAAGATAAGGGCCTAGCGAGGCCGGGACACCCAAGCGCAACTCGCCGCCAAAGGCCACCTCACCCGCACGGGCCACCTGCTGCAACAGTTCGGCGGAAGCCAGCACGGCGTCAATCTGCTCCAGCAAGCGTTGCCCGCCAGCGGTCGGCACCACGCGCCGACCGCCACGCTCGAACAGCGGCGCACCTAGCGCCTGCTCCACCTTTTGCACTTGATGCGAAAGACCAGAGGGGCTGATGTGCATCGCACGCGCCGCGCTGTTGAAACTGCCGTGGCGGCGCACGGCCTGCACCAGCATCAGGTCACGCAGCGAGACTACCGATAAGTGAGTGGAGATCATCCGTGCTGCCTGTCGTCTCGCTGTGTCATCGTGAAGCATAAACGACGAAGCCCGGCACAGGGCCGGGCTTCGAGGGACTTTCTTTACAACACTCAGGCGGTGACGGTGTCGGCGACCTGCTGGTAATCGGCGATCTGGTCGAAGTTCATGTACTTGTAGATCTTGTCCCCGTTGGCGTTGATCACGCCGACGTCGGTCATGTACTCCGCCTTGGTCGGGATGCGACCCAGACGCGAGCAGATCGCGGCCAGTTCGGCCGAACCCAGGTACACGTTGGAGTTCTTGCCCAGGCGGTTGGGGAAGTTGCGGGTCGAGGTGGAGAACACCGTGGCACCCTCGCGCACCTGGGCCTGGTTACCCATGCACAGCGAGCAACCCGGCATTTCCATGCGGGCGCCGGCGGTGCCGAGCACGCCGTAGTGGCCTTCCTCGGTCAGCTGCTGCTGGTCCATCTTGGTCGGCGGGGCCACCCACAGCTTGGTCGGGATGTCGCGCTTGCCTTCCAGCAGCTTCGACGCCGCGCGGAAGTGTCCGATATTGGTCATGCACGAACCGATGAACACTTCGTCGATGGTGGCGCCGGCCACATCGGACAAGGTCTTCACATCGTCCGGGTCATTCGGGCAGGCCACGATCGGCTCGTGCACGTCAGCCAGGTCGATTTCGATCACCGCGGCGTATTCGGCATCGGCATCGCGCTCCATCAGCTTCGGATCGGCCAGCCACGCTTCCATCGCCTTGATGCGGCGCTGCAAGCTGCGGGCGTCCTTGTAGCCCTGGGCGATCATGTACTTCAGCAGGGTGATGTTGCTGGTGATGTATTCGATGATCGGCGCCTTGTCGAGGTGCACCGTGCAGCCGGCAGCGGAACGCTCGGCCGAGGCATCGGACAGCTCGAACGCCTGCTCCACCTTGAGGTTCGGCAGACCTTCGATTTCCAGGATGCGACCGGAGAAAATGTTCTTCTTGCCCTGCTTGGCGACCGTGAGCAGATCCTGCTTGATGGCGTAAAGCGGGATGGCGTTGACCAGGTCACGCAAGGTGACGCCCGGCTGCAACTCGCCCTTGAAGCGCACGAGCACGGATTCAGGCATATCCAACGGCATCACACCGGTGGCAGCGGCAAACGCCACCAGGCCGGAGCCGGCCGGGAACGAAATGCCGATAGGGAAACGCGTGTGGCTGTCGCCGCCGGTACCGACGGTGTCGGGCAGCAGCATGCGGTTGAGCCAGGAGTGGATCACGCCGTCGCCAGGGCGCAGCGAAATGCCGCCACGGGTGCTGATGAATTCCGGCAGCGTGTGGTGGGTTTTCACGTCCACCGGCTTCGGATAGGCCGCGGTGTGGCAGAACGACTGCATCACCAGATCGGCGGAGAAGCCCAGGCAGGCCAGGTCCTTCAGCTCGTCGCGGGTCATCGGACCGGTGGTGTCCTGCGAACCCACCGAGGTCATCTTCGGCTCGCAATAGGTACCCGGGCGCACGCCCTGGCCTTCCACCAGACCGCAGGCGCGGCCGACCATCTTCTGCGCCAGCGTGAAGCCCTTACCCGTATCGACCGGCTGCTGCGGCAGGCGGAACAGGGTGGACACCGGCAGGCCCAGCGCTTCGCGCGCCTTGGCGGTGAGGCCACGGCCAACGATCAGCGGAATGCGGCCACCGGCGCGCACTTCGTCGAACAGCACGTCCGACTTCACCTGGAACTCGGCGATGACCTGGCCGTTCTTCAACGCCTTGCCGTCATATGGGCGCAGCTCGACGACATCGCCCATCTCCATCTGGGAGACGTCGAGCTCGATCGGCAGCGCGCCGGCGTCTTCCATGGTGTTGTAGAAGATCGGGGCGATCTTGCTGCCCAGGCACACGCCGCCGAAGCGCTTGTTCGGAATGAACGGAATATCTTCACCGGTCCACCACAGCACCGAATTGGTGGCCGACTTACGGCTGGAGCCGGTGCCGACCACGTCGCCCACGTAGGCGACCAGATGGCCCTGCTTGGTGAGATCCTGGATCTGCTGGATCGGGCCGCGCTTGCCGTCTTCTTCCGGCTGGAACGGCGCGCCGTCGCGCTTGTTCTTCAACATGGCCAGCGCGTGCAGCGGGATGTCCGGGCGCGTGGTGGCATCCGGCGCTGGCGACAGGTCGTCGGTATTGGTCTCGCCGGGCACCTTGAACACGGTGATGGTCAGGCTCTGCGGCACTTCCGGACGGCTGGTGAACCACTCGGCATCGGCCCAGCTCTGCAGCACGCCCTTGGCGTTGGCATTACCCTTGTCGGCCTTGTCCTTGACGTCATGGAAGGCGTCGAACATCAGCAAGGTCTTCTTGAGCGCATCGGCGGCGATCACACCGACCTGCGCATCGTCGAGCAGCTCGATCAGCGGATGGATGTTGTAGCCGCCCAGCATGGTGCCCAGCAACTCGGTGGCCTTTTCGCGGGAGATCAGCGCGCACCGCTCGGTACCGAACGCCACGGCCGCCAGATACGACGCCTTCACCTTGGCCGCATCGTCCACGCCAGCCGGCACGCGATGGGTGACCAGATCGACCAGGAAGGCTTCCTCGCCCGCGGGCGGGTTCTTCAGCAGCTCGATCAGGTCAGCGGTCTGCGGGGCCAACAACGGCAGCGGCGGAATACCCAGCGCGGCGCGCTCGGCAACATGTTGGCGGTAGGCGTTTAGCATGTGATCTCGTCCGATGAACTACGAAAGAGGCAGCGTGCGTCTGTTTGCACAGGCGCCGAGGAGTCGCTGGCGTAAGCCGAATCCGCGTGGCCGCTACCGACGCGCGACAAGGCGCAAAACCTTGCCTTGATGCCGTTTTTTGGCGGCACATAACCCGCTTATTTTGCCAGCCGCGGGGTAGTGCCCGCAACGCAAAGCAACGCTTCCGGCAGCGTTCGAAATCTTGCAATGGCGTGGTGCTGGAATGACGGCGGCGGGCGCTTGCACACTAGGCACCCCACCCCAAGCTGTTGGCTACCCACCCGACTCACGCTTTTTTCTTGCAATAACGCTCACACTGGCTGTTCTAGGATCACTGGGCTGCGCCACGTGCGCTCGCTCGACTTTGGCAACAGGAGCCCTACCCATGCTGGATTCATTCGCCACCCGCGACACCCTCAAGGTCAACGGCAGCTCTTACCAGATCGCCAGCCTGACCAAACTCGGTCAACGCTTCGACCTCAAGACCCTGCCCTATTCGCTGAAGATCCTGCTGGAAAACCTGTTGCGCCATGAGGACGGCCTCAATGTGACCACGAAGGAAATCGAGGCGGTCGCCAACTGGAACGCCAAGGCCGAGCCCGACACTGAAATCTCCTTCATGCCGGCGCGCGTGGTGCTACAGGATTTCACGGGCGTGCCCTGCGTGGTCGACCTGGCCGCTATGCGCGATGCCGTAGTGAAGCTGGGCGGTAATGCCAACCAGATCAATCCGCTGGCCCCGGCCGAACTGGTGATCGACCATTCGGTGCAGGTCGATGTCTATGGCTCGGCGTCGGCGCTCGAGCAAAACGTCGAGATCGAGTTCCATCGCAACCAGGAACGCTACTCGTTCCTGCGCTGGGGCCAGAAGGCCTTCAACAACTTCAAAGTGGTGCCGCCCCGTACCGGCATCGTGCATCAGGTGAACCTGGAGCATCTGGCCCGGGTCGTGTTCACGGCGGAGAAGGATGGCCAGGCGTGGGCCTATCCGGACACCGTGTTCGGCACCGACTCCCATACCACCATGATCAATGGCATCGGCGTGCTGGGCTGGGGCGTCGGCGGCATCGAAGCGGAGGCAGCCATGTTGGGCCAGCCGTCCTCGATGTTGATTCCCCAGGTGGTCGGCTTCAAGCTCAAGGGCAAGCTGTCCGAAGGTGTTACCGCCACCGACCTGGTGCTCACGGTGACCCAGATGCTGCGCAAGCTGGGCGTGGTCGGCAAGTTCGTCGAGTTCTTCGGCGACGGCCTCAAGCACCTACCGCTGGCCGATCGCGCCACCATCGCCAATATGGCGCCGGAGTATGGCGCGACCTGCGGCATCTTCCCGGTCGATCAGGAAGCGCTGAACTATATGCGTCTATCCGGCCGCGACGAAGCGCAGATCACCCTGGTCGAGGCTTACGCCAAGGCCCAGGGCCTGTGGCATGACGAAAACGCGCACGAGCCGCGCTTCAGCACCACGCTGGAGCTGGATCTGGCCGATGTAAGGCCCTCGTTGGCTGGCCCGAAGCGCCCGCAGGATCGCGTGTTGCTCGAAGGCGTGCAGAAGAGCTTCAAAGACGCCGTCGGCCCGCTAACCGCCAACCGCAAGCCGAGGAATGGCGACACCGCGAACTTCGCCAATGAAGGTGGTGCAACCGCCATCGGCAACCCGGCCAACGACATCACGGATACCGGTGTGCGCGTCGAGATGCATGGCGAGAGTTTCAAGCTGGGCGACGGTGCAGTCGTCATTGCCGCGATTACCTCGTGCACCAATACGTCCAACCCGGCGGTCATGCTCGGCGCCGGCCTGGTCGCCAAGAAAGCCGCCGCCAGGGGGCTGAAGGCGCAGCCGTGGGTGAAGACCTCGATTGGCCCGGGCTCGCTGGTGGTCACCGACTATCTTGAGAAGACCGGCCTGCTCAAGGAACTGGAAAAAGTCGGCTTCTATATCGTCGGCTATGGCTGCACCACGTGTATCGGCAACTCCGGCCCGCTGCCGCCTGAGATCAGCCGAGGCGTGGCCGAAGGTGATCTTGCCGTCGCCTCGGTGCTGTCAGGCAACCGCAACTTCGAAGGCCGCGTGCACCCCGAAGTGAAGATGAACTATCTGGCCTCGCCGCCGCTGGTGGTGGCCTACGCACTGGCCGGCACGCTCGATATCGACCTGACCAAGGATGCCCTCGGCACCGGCAGCGATGGCAAGCCGGTGTATCTGAAGGATATCTGGCCCAGCAACAAGGAAATCTCCGACACCATCGCCGGTGCGATCAATCCGCAAATGTTCCAGAAGAACTATGCGGACGTCTTCAAGGGCGACAGCCGCTGGAACCAGATCGCCTCGCCGGACGGCGACCTGTTCCGCTGGGACGATTCCACCTATATCAAGAATCCGCCGTACTTCGATGGCATGAGTGCGCAGCCCGGCACCATCGAGGACATCCATGGCGCACGTGTGCTCGGCCTGTTCGGCGACTCGATCACCACCGACCACATCTCGCCTGCCGGTTCGATCAAGAAGGACAGCCCGGCGGGCCGCTTCCTGATTTCCAAGGGTGTGGACCCGAAGGACTTTAACTCCTACGGCTCGCGCCGGGGCAACGACGACGTGATGGTGCGCGGCACCTTCGCCAACATCCGCATCAAGAACCTGATGCTCAATGGGGTCGAAGGCGGCTACACGCTGCACGTACCGTCGGGCGAGCAGTTGGCCATCTACGACGCGGCCATGAAGTACAAAACGGAGAAGACGCCGCTGGTGGTGCTGGCTGGCAAGGAATACGGCACAGGCTCGTCGCGTGACTGGGCCGCCAAGGGCACCTTGCTCTTGGGCGTGAAGGCGGTGATCACCGAGAGCTTCGAGCGCATTCATCGCTCCAACCTGGTTGGCATGGGCGTGCTGCCGTGCCAGTTCGAGGATGGCCAGAACGCGCAGTCGCTTGGCCTTACCGGCAAGGAGACCTTCGACATCACCGGTCTCGCCGGTGGCGAATCGAAGACCGCCAAGGTCACCGCGACGGCCGCCGATGGCAGCAAGAAGGAGTTCACCGTGAAGGTGCTGTTGCTGACGCCGAAGGAACGCGAGTTCTTCCGCCATGGCGGCATCCTGCAATACGTGCTTCGCCAGCTCGCCAGCAAGAAGGCGGCCTGAGTTTCACGCAAACGGCCGTTCGCCTGAAGAAAACGCCGCCACCGCGCGGCGTTTTCGTCGCCGGCCGCTCCCCCTGCAGGCGCGCACCCGGTGCGCGAAAGCCTGCCCCCCAAGGAAGCCCCTGACGGAGCGTAAACGCCTCGGCGTTCGGTCGCGCACTGGGTGCGCTCCTACAGAGGCATCGTCAGTCCTGGCCGACGGACGTCCACGTGGCCGAATAGCAATGCCATTCGCGCCCATCCCGCCGCCAGGCGGTCTCGACCTTGTACACACCCATTTGCGCAGGCAGCAGCTTGCCCCCGCTGGTCAGCGTGACGGTAAAGCGCGCGACGTAGCGCGCCCCACGTTGTTCGATCTCGACCGGCCCGGTCAGAGTATGAATCGTCTCGCCGCGAAATGCGGCGGCACGCAGCAGCTGCAGAAGGTCGCTACGCGCCAGGGCGCCCGCGTTGCCGTCGAAGTCCTCACTAAGCACGTCGCCAAGCGCCGCTGCGTGAGCGTGCTCGGCAGCATTCGCCGCTGCTTCAATGCCTTGCCGGATGAGTGCCTCGTTGGGCGTGGATCGGCAGCCGGCCAGTGCCGCCAAAACAACCGTGCAAAACAGCATTTTCGACCATATTTTTCTCATCGACGGCTTCCGAAAATCTCGCTGCAACGCGGCTTGCTGCTATACGCGGGCGTATGCTCCAATGCCTCGACATCATCATGCCCCACCCGCCCTATCGTCACCAACGGGCCGGTCAATACAGGAGCTTTGGATCCAACATGAGTATCGAGCGTCCGTGGCTGGCCCATTACCCGGAAGGCGTACCCGCGCAAATCGACTTCAATCAGTACGCCTCCGTGGCAGCGGTGCTCGAAGAGGCGTTCGAACGGTTTAGCCACCGTCCTGCCTTCTCCAATTTCGGCAAGCAGATCACCTACGGTCAGGTCGATGAGATGAGCCGCCAGTTCGCCGGCTACCTCACCGGCGAGCTGAAGCTCGGCAAGGGTGATCGCATCGCGATCATGATGCCCAACGTGTTGCAGTACCCCATTGCCTTGTTCGGCGCGCTGCGCGCGGGCCTCGTGGTGGTCAACACCAATCCGATGTACACCGCGCGCGAGCTCAAGCATCAGCTTGAGGACGCCGGCGCCAAGGCCATCGTGGTGCTCGACAATTTCGCCGCCACCTTGCAGCAGGTCGTGGCCGAGACTGAAGTGAAGCACATCATCACCACGGGTATCGGCGATCTGCTCGGCCTCAAGGGTGTACTGATCAATGTCGCACTCAAGTACGTCAAGAAGATGGTGCCGCCGTACCAGCTGCCGCACGCGGTGCGCTTCAATGATGTGCTGACGCGCGGCGCCAAGCATCCGCTGCCCAAGGTGGAACTGAGTCACGACGACATCGCGTTCCTGCAGTACACCGGCGGCACGACCGGTGTGGCCAAGGGCGCCATGCTTACGCACGGCAACATGATCGCCAACATGCTGCAGGCCGGCGCCTGGGTAGGCAGCAATACCAAGCTGGGCGAGGAAGTGATCATTACCGCCCTGCCGCTCTATCACATCTTTTCGCTGACGGCGAACGGCATGGTCTTCATGCGCCTGGGTGGGCTGAACTGGCTGATCACCAATCCACGCGACATGCCTGGCTTCGTCAAGGAACTGAAGCAGTCCGGCTTCACGGCCATCACTGGCGTCAACACGCTGTTCAACGGCCTGCTCAATACGCCAGGTTTCGCCGAACTGGATTTCTCCCGCCTGCACCTGTCCCTGGGTGGAGGGATGGCGGTGCAGCGCGCCGTGGCCGAGCGCTGGAAGAAGGTGACGGGCGTCACCCTGGTGGAGGCGTACGGACTCACCGAAACGTCGCCGGCGGCATGCATGAATCCGCTGGACCTGAAGGCCTACAACGCCTCGATCGGCCTGCCCATTCCGTCCACCGATGTCGCCATCTGGTCCGAGGACGGCCTGCCGCTGCCGCAGGGCGAGGTGGGCGAGCTGATGGTGAGTGGCCCGCAGGTGATGAAGGGCTACTGGCAGCGTCCGGACGAAACCGCCAAGGTACTTACACCGGATGGCTGGCTGCATACCGGCGACATCGCCCGGATGGACGAGAACGGCTACTTCTATATCGTCGACCGCAAGAAGGACATGATCCTGGTGTCCGGCTTCAACGTGTATCCGAATGAGGTCGAGGACATCGTCATGCAGCACCCGGGCGTTGCCGAGGTCGCGGCTGTCGGCGTCCCCGACGAGCATTCCGGCGAGGTGGTCAAACTGTTCGTGGTGCGCAAGGACCCGAACCTGACCGTCGAGGAGCTGAAGCAGTTCTGCCGGGAGAATCTCACGGGCTACAAGCGCCCTAAGATCATCGAGTTCCGCGACTCGCTGCCCAAGAGCAATGTGGGCAAGATCCTGCGTCGCGAACTGCGTGACGAAAAGCAGCCTGCTGCCGCGCACAGCTGACCTTGAGCGACGGCTGGAAAGCAAACGCCCGCCATTCGGCGGGCGTTTTCATGTGGGAGCATCCGCCAGGAGGCTCACTCTTCGTTCCACAACTCCAGAATGTCGGCATAGCCGCCCAGCAAGTTCCACAACGGCACCTGCTTATCCTCGGGGATGCGCGTATAGGCAAACCCCAGATGGCGTTCCGACACCCGCGCCACCTGCGCCTCCAGATGGATATGCAGGTCGTGGCCGAAGATCATGTCCAGGATCCAGCTTTGGCCGATCTCGCCATGCCAGCCGAGCGGCCGACGCAGCAAGACCCCGGTCGCGGAGATGTCCACCAGTTCGGTCGGATGCGATTCGTCGACACGGCTCATCAGTACCGTGGTTTCGATACGCATCCGCGCCGGTCGCAACTGCTCCGGATCGGAGCCGTTCCTGGCGTTGTCTTCCGCTCTGCTCATACTTGGTGTCCTCTCCCCGCGCCACGCGCATCGTGGTGCTATCACGTTCTTCCTGAAACCACCCCACCCTGTCGATGTGGAGCGCTCCGCTACAACTTCAATCCTGCTTGCGCGCCCGCAACACCCCGGCTCGCACCAGACTGCCCGAACCGAAACGCAAATTGACGCGATCCTGCACCTCGTCCGTCACGCGCCCTTTCGGCGCCGCGCTGAACATGTCGCCCTGCCGTTGCTCTCCAAAGCCGGAAAGACTGACACCCAGAAGGCGCAGGCGCGGTCGCGATTGCGCCTGCCACCAAACCTCTAGCAAGCGTCGTGCCACGCCATAGATCTCGCTGGCAGACGCACTCGTTGCGTGCATTTGCGCCTGACGAGTATGTGTGACAAACGGCGGCTCTCGTAGTTTCAGCGTGACCGTGCGCCCTTGCAACCCGCGCCACCGCGCACGCGCGGCAATACGCTCACACTGCCGCAGCAACCACGATTCGGCCAGCACCTTATCCGTCAAATCGATATCAAAGGTGTGTTCGGAGCCCATGGATTGTTCGGCCTGCTCGGGCTCGACGCAACGCTCATCTTCCCCTCGCGCCAGCGCCTGCAGCGATGCGGCCTGACGCCCCAGCGCACCCGCAAGACGCGCCGTGTCACATGCTGCCAATTCACCGATGGTACGGATACCCAGGCGATGTAGTGTCTGCTCGGTCACGCGACCGACGGTCCACAAGCGCCCCACCGGTAACGGTGCGAGCTCAGACGCGGCCAGATCGAAAGAAATGCCGTGGAAGCCGTCAGGTTTGGACAGCTCACTCGCCAGCTTGGCCAACAGCTTGTTGGGCCCCATGCCCACGGAAGCCACCAACTGGGTGCGCTCCAGGATTGCGCCCTTGATGCGACGCGCGATCACCTCGATCGGCCCCAACAGCCGCAAGCTGGCGCTCACATCAAGAAACGCCTCGTCCAGCGACAGCCCTTCGACCATCGGCGTCACCTCGTGGAAGATGTCGAAGATCTGATCCGAGATGGCCTCGTAGCGGTCCAGGCGGGGCCGCAGATAGTAGCCATCAGGGCACAACCGCCGCGCTTGCGCCGTGGGCATGGCCGAACGCACGCCAAATCGGCGCGCTTCATAGCTGCAGGTAGACACAACCCCGCGCGGGCCCAGGCCCGCAACGATCACCGGGCAGCCACGCAGCTCCGGACGGTCGAGCTGCTCCACCGCCGCATAGAAGGCGTCCATATCAACATGAATGATCGCGCGTTGGGTCATCGGCATGACTTGCTATTTTGACGCCTGGCGGGCCCTACGTGTACTGGACTTGCCGGCTGACAGCGGCTAATCTTGGTCTCGCAAAGGTCCACGGGTGCGCCGCACGATCGGCCAAGATCGACCGCAACGGCCCCCCCATCCCGATGCACTCAGCCGACCTATTGGGAGCCAATGACGCGGGTTTCGTCACGTTTTGGCTTGCGTCTTTGCCGTGATTCTTACGCGCCGGAGCCGCTCAAAGGTCGTTCACGGTCAGCCTGGTCGAAACGCGAATGGCGCGATTTCATCATGCATGCCCGTGGCGGTGACGCGAGGCGCACCGGCTAGGCATCGCGCAAGTTAGCTTCAAAGGATTGCCAGCCAGTGGCCGCGATCCGGGCGGGGACATTCGTCGAACGAATGCCGATGGGACAGAACGTTTCCTATAACGTGTTGAATGCAACGCAAGCCGTCATGGGCGGCCCAACGACATGTATTGATGAGTACTGAGCCAACCGAGCCTCAGGCGATCACAGCGCCGCAAGACGCGTTTGCGTCGGTACCGCAACAGCAGGAAATGCCGCTGGCCATCGTGCGCGGCGAACCGATGTTGCAGATGCCGCAGGATCTGTACATCCCGCCGGATGCGCTCGAGGTCATTCTCGAAGCCTTCGAAGGACCGCTGGATCTCTTGCTCTATTTGATCCGCCGGCAGAACCTGGACATTCTCGATATCCCTGTCGCCGAGATCACCCGGCAGTACATGGACTACATCGACATGATGCGCGACGTGATGCGCCTGGAGCTGGCGGCCGAGTACCTGTTGATGGCGGCCATACTCGCCGAGATCAAATCGCGGCTGTTGCTGCCGCGGCCGCCGGCCGAGGAAGGCCTGGAGGAAGACCCTCGCGCCGAGCTGGTCAGGCGGCTGCAGGAGTACGAGCGCTTCAAGCGGGCTGCGGAGGACATCGACGCCCTGCCCCGCATGGAGCGCGATTTCGCGCCGGCCCACGCCGATGTGGGCGAGCGCAACGTGATCAAGCTGCCACCACCGCTCGATCTCAAGGAAATGCTGCTGGCGCTGAAAGACGTGATGCACCGCGCCGAGCTGTTCGGGCATCACGCCATCAAGCGCGAGGCGCTAAGTGTCCGCCAGCGCATGGGCGAACTGCTGGCTCGGCTGGACGACCATACGTTCCAGCGCTTCGAGACACTGTTCGACGTGAACGAAGGACGCCTGGGCGTGGTGGTGACCTTCCTGGCCATGCTGGAGCTGGCCAAGGAGATGCTGGTGGAGATTGTGCAGGAAGAATCACTGGCGCCGATTTACGTAAGAGCCAAGATGGGACGCGCCGAGGAGCCCGTCGAAGACATCTCCGACGAACCGGCAACCGCTGCCGAATAGGCGGCAGCCATCCGCCGGCCCCCCATGAATCCGCATACGACCTGAGAGCCACGCTCTAAATGCAGATCGAGCAACTCAAACCCATTATCGAGGCGGCGCTGCTGGCGACGACGCAGCCCATGACCATCCCCCAGTTGCTGGAGCTGTTCGGCGAGGAGGACGAGGTCGGTCGCGACGAGGTGGCCAAGGCGCTGGAAGCGCTGGCTGAAGACTGCACCGGTCGCGGCGTGGAACTGCAAGAGGTGGCTTCCGGCTTCCGCTACCAGGTCCGCCAGGACATGCATCAGTGGCTCTCGAAGATGTGGACTGAACGGCCGAGCCGTTATTCGCGAGCCCTGCTGGAAACGCTGGCCTTGATCGCTTACCGCCAGCCGATCACCCGCCCGGAGATCGAACAGATCCGTGGCGTCGTGGTGTCCTCCAGCATCATCAAGACCATGGAAGAGCGCGAATGGATCCGCGTGGTCGGCTACCGGGACGTTCCTGGCAAGCCCGCGCTGTTCGGCACCACCCGTGCTTTTCTCGACTACTTCAATCTGAAATCGCTGGACGAACTGCCGGCGCTTTCTGAAATCCGCGACATGGAAGACCCGCAGATGCGGATCGACCAGAACCCGCTCCCCGCCCGTATCGTGCGCGACCTGCCGATCGATCCGGACGAAGAGAACGAACCCCTGGTGGTAGCGGGTGAAGAAGCCGAAGCTGTCGCCCACCAAACATCCGAATCCACCGATAACGACGAGGCCCAGGCGCCAGCCGTTATCGAAGCACCTTCCGAAGAACAAGCGCTGACCCTTGACGTTGCCAGCGCATCATCCGAACCCGGCGATGCCACGCACGCCGTATCACCGACTGACACTGCCGACGAGGCAGCGACCCGCGCGGACGCCGACCACGGCGACGCCACGCAAGACACTGAGGAGTACCGCGCATGACTGCGCCGCAAAAATCCGTTTTGACCCTTAAGCGCACCCCGCGCGAAGACGCCGCCCCCGCGCTTGAAGAGCGCCTGCACAAGGTGCTGGCCAACGCCGGCCTCGGCTCGCGTCGCATGCTGGAGCAGCGCATTCAGGCGGGTGAAGTTGAATTGAATGGCGCACCCGCCACCATTGGCGCCGGCGTGCATGCCGGCGACCGCGTGGTGCTGGACGGCAAGCAGTTCATCGTCGCTACCGACAATCGCGACGAGACCGAAGTGCTGGTCTATCACAAGCCCGAAGGCGTGGTGACCACGCGCGAGGATCCCGAAGGCCGCCCCACCGTGTTCGAACAGCTGCCGCGCCTGAAGGGTGCGCGCTGGGTTGCCGTAGGCCGCCTGGACATCAACACCACCGGCCTGCTGCTGCTCACCACCGATGGCGAGCTGGCCAATGCACTGATGCACCCCAAGAGCGGGCTTGAGCGCGAATACCTCTGTCGCGTCCACGGCGAAGTGCCCGACGAAATCATCGAAAAGCTGAAGGCCGGCGTGGAGCTGGAAGACGGCCCCGCACGCTTCGACGAGATCGCCGTGATCAGCCGCGGCGGCAGCCATAGCTGGTTCCGCGTGGTGATCCGCGAAGGCCGCAACCGCGAAGTGCGTCGACTGTGGGACTCCCAGGGTTTCCTGGTCAGCCGCCTCAAGCGCATCCGCTACGGCAGCATCGAACTACCCCGCACTCTACGCCGCGGTGATTGCGAAGCGCTCGGCGAGGAGTCGGTCAAGGAACTGCGCAAGACCACGGGTCTGGGCGCACCGCAACCGGTACTCACCTTGAGCCCGGTGCTGCACCAGCGCCGTGCGCCGCGCAATGTCACCGAGTACCGCCCCGAGCGTGGCGCCACCGGTGGCTACAGCTCTGGTTATCAGGACGAGGCCCGCGAACTGCGCGCCTACGACCGTATTCGCGAGGAACCCGCGCGCGGCAAGCAGCAGCGCCGTCGCCCGGGCGGCAAGGAAGTGGACGGCAACGTCGCACGCCCCGAGCGCTCGGGCAATACCATGCAGCGCAACAAGAGCAGGCGTGGCGTTGCCCCCGGCCAGGAGTTGCCTTCGGTGCGCACCTGGTTTGCGGGCGAAAGCCGTGAAGGCGGCCGCAGCGGCGGCCCCGCCGGCCCTGGTGCAGGCGCTGGCAACCGTCGCGGTCCTGGCGGCGGCAAGCCGTTCGGCGCCCGCTCGGCCGAAGGCGGCAACAAGCCCTACGGTGGACGCCCCGCTGAAGGCGGCAGGTCGTTTGGTGGTGGTCGCGGCGCGGCCGAGGGGCGCGGAACCAGCCCTTACAGCGGCGGCGGTGGCGCCGGCAACGCTAGCGGCAATCGCGGCGGCAAGCCGGGTAGCCGTCCCGGTCAGGGACAAGGCGGCCGACCGCAATCGCGCGGCGGTAGTCGTCCCCAGGGTGGTGGCGGTGGTGGCCCGCGTCCGCATGGCGGTGGTGGTGGCGGTGGACGTCCGCACGGCGGCGGCGGTGGCAATCGCGGCGGCAACCGCAGCGGCAACCGCTGAGCCAACGGTAAACCATGACGGTACGCATCTACCACAACCATCGCTGCTCGAAATCGCGCGCAACCTTGGCGCTACTCGAGGCGCAAGGCCAGGTGTGCGAGGTGATCAACTACCTCGACACACCGCCCAGCTCGGCCGAGCTGACGCAGTTGCTGGACATGCTCGGCATGACGCCGCGTGACTTGATGCGCAAGGGCGAGCCGGAGTACAGCGAGCTGGGCCTGGATGACCCCTCGCTCGATGACACGTCGCTGATCGCTATCCTGGCCAGTCACCCGCGACTGATCGAACGCCCTATCGTGGTTGCCAACGGCAAGGCCGTTATTGGCCGTCCACCCGAAGCGGTACTGGCGATTCTTTAGAACAAAAACCAACGAAGGCCGCCCCCTCGGCGGCCTTCGTGCCTTCTCCCCTGTTTCACCCGCTCGATGCAAATGCTAGGTCGCATCGCGACGAATCACCATTCCACAAGCGCTCTATGGCGGACGTCAGAGGGAGGCGCGCGACAGATGCTTCAGTCCGCGTCCAGCGTAAAGCGATCGGCATCCATCCATGCAGGGAATCGCTCGCGATGCGCGAGCAGCGGGGCTGGATCGACCGTGACCGTGACGACTTGTTCTTGCGAGCCGAGCTCGACCAGGGGCTCGCCGACCACATCGAGCACCGCGCTGTCACCGGCATAGGGCAGATCGTTGCCATCCACGCCCACGCGGTTGAGACCTACCACGTAGCTGAGATTCTCGATCGCTCGTGCGCGCAGCAGCGTGCGCCATGGCTGCCGACGCGGCGCCGGCCAGTTCGCCACGAACAGCGCAAGGTCGTAGTCCATGCCGCCGGTTGCCTCGGCGCGGCGACCGTTGCGCAACCACACGGGAAAACGCAAGTCGTAGCAAACCTGCGGCAGGATGCGCCAGCCTTTGAGCTCGACAATGAGCCGCTCGTTGCCGCCACCGTACCGCGTGTGCTCGCCGGCCATGCGGAACAGATGGCGCTTGTCGTACTGCGCGTAGCTGCCGTCGGGTCGCGCCCAGATCAGGCGGTTGTACACGGTCCCGCCCTCGAGGATGGCGAGACTGCCGCACAGCACAGCGTCGACCTCGGATGCCAAAGCCCGCATCCACGCCACCCCTTCGCCTTCCATCGTCTCGGCGCTGGCGCGGATGTCGTTGCTGAAGCCGGACATGAACGTCTCCGGCAGCACGATCAGGTCGGTCTTTCCTGCCACTCGCCGCACCAGCTCACCGTAGTAGGCGCGATTGGCCGGCGCGTCATGCCAACGCGTCGCGCCCTGCACCAGGCTGACTCTTAGAGTTTGCATAGACGCTCCGCGGCTGCTTCCATGGTGGCATCGCTCTTGGCAAAACACAGGCGCAGCAGATGCGTGCCCGGCGCGACGTCATAGAACGGCGTCAACGGAATCGCCGCTACGCCACCTTCCTTCACCAACCACTCGCTAAATGCGATGTCGTCCTGATTGCTAATGGCCGAGTAGTCCACCAACTGAAAATAACCACCCGGCACGTCGAGCAGCTTCAGCCGCGACGGCTTGATCAATTCGCGGAAGCTGTCGCGCTTGGCCTGGTAGAACGCCGGCAGCTCCAGGTAATGCTCCGGCGTGCTCGCCATGAACTCGGCAAACGCGACCTGGGCAGGATGGAACGTGCAGAACGTGAGGTATTGATGCACTTTGCGGAACTCCGCCGACAGCGCCTTGGGCGCCACCGCATAGCCCAGTTTCCAACCGGTGCAGTGATAGGTCTTGCCGAATGACGACACCACGAAGCTGCGCTCGGCCAGTTCCGGATGACGCAACACGCTCTCGTGCTGGGCGCCGTCGTACACGATGTGTTCGTACACTTCGTCCGATAACACCACGATCTCGGTATTGCGCACGATCGCCGCAAGCTCTTCCAGATCGGCAGACGACAGCACCGCACCCGTCGGGTTATGCGGGCTGTTGATCAGGATCATGCGCGTCTTGGACGTTACCGCATCGCGCACACGCTGCCAATCGACCGAGAAGGCCGGCGCGACCAGCGGGATATGCACTGCACGCGCGCCCTGCAGCTCGATCGCCGGCTCGTAGCTGTCATAGGCCGGATCGAACACAATCACTTCGTCGCCCGCCCGCACGACCGCTGCAATGGCGGCGAACAGCGCTTCGGTTGCGCCCGACGTCACGGTGACGTCGCTATCGGCACTGATCTTTCGACCGTACATGCGCTCGGTCTTGAGCGCGATTTGTTCGCGCAGCGTCGGCAAGCCGATGCCCGGCGCATATTGATTGCGCCCTTCGCTCATGGCCCGGGTGATGGCATCGCGTAGCGGCTGCGGCGGTTCGAAATCCGGGAATCCCTGCCCAAGGTTGACAGCCTTGTGCTCCATCGCCAGCTGACTCATGACGCTGAAGATGGTAGTCCCTACTTTCGGAAGCTTGGTATCGATATGCATGATTCGGATGTCTGGATGGCTAAATAAGATGCTAGCACGCAGCACGGCTGCGCACTTCTCACAGAACTAGACGAACTTGCTGCATTCCTCGTGATTGCGGCGCACGGCATCGGGCAACTGTTCGGCCAGGAAATCGACGAAAGCGCGCACGCCCGGCAGCAAGCCGCGGCGGCTGGGGTAGACGAAATGCATGGTGCCCTGTGGCACGCTCCATTCGGGCAACACCACTTCCAGCTCGCCGCGCGATACCGCGGGCCCACAGACGAACTCGGGCAGCAGGGTGACACCGATGCCGCGCTTCGCACACGCCAGCAGCGCGGCGAAATCGCCACAGATCAGGCGCGGCTGGATGTCGACCACGACGCGCTCACCCTGTGCATCGAGCAGCTCCCAGCTCTGCGCACCTTCATGCTCGCTCATGGTCAGGGCCGGTAGTCCGGACAGGTCCGCGGGAATGTGCGGACGACCGTGCCGCTTGAGCAGGTCGGGGCTCGCCACCGGCAACACGCGCGACTGACCAAACGTGCGCATGACCAGGGTGGCATCGGTATCCAGCTTGCTGCGAACGCGGATCGCCACATCGAAGCCTTCGCCGATCACATCGACGCGACGATCGGTAGCTTGCAGGCGTACCTGCATCTTGGGGTGTTGCGCCAGGAAATCAGGCAGGATATGAGCCAGCACCGACTGCACCAGGGATACCGGGCAGCTCACCCGCACCACGCCGCGTGGTTCGGAGCGCAACTCGTCGACCGCGTCCTGGGCTGCCCTCGCCTCTTCCAGCACAGCGCGGCAGTGGCCATAGAAGCGCTCGCCGACTTCCGTGACCACGAAACGACGGGTCGTCCGTTGCAGCAACCGCACGCCCAGGCGTTCTTCCAGCTGCGCAATGCGCTTGCTCAGGCGCGATTTGGGGATGCCCAAGGCCCGGCCGGCAGCGGAGAAACCGCCGTGTTCGACCACGGCCGCGAAGAAGTACAGGTCGTTGAGGTCCTGCAGGGCGCCATCCAACACCGTCATCACCGTTTCCTTGATGGAACAATACGTTCAACTTTACCCGACTTATCAGCGAATTGTCGCGAATGTACCTTAGCTCGGTCGCCGGTAGACCCGGCCCGTCACTGAGGAAACACCATGAAACTGTTGCATCTCGACGCCAGCGCCCTGGGTGGCCACTCTGTTTCACGTGGTCTGACCGCCGCCATCGTAGCCGAACTCACCCGCAGCCAGCCCGGCACCGAAGTGGTCTACCACGACCTGGTGGCCAACCCGCTTTCGCACTGGACCCCCGTCTCCGACGCCAGCGATCCAAGCACCGTGCTCGGCGCTCAGATGATGGATGACTTCCTCGCCGCCGACGTGGTGGTCATCGGTGCACCGATGTACAACTTCTCGATCCCCAGCCAGCTCAAGGCCTGGATCGATCGCATTGCCGTGGCAGGCAAGACGTTCCAATACGGCCCCAACGGTCCGGAAGGCCTGGCCGGTGGCAAGCGCGTGATCATCGCCTCGAGCCGCGGCGGCATCTATAGCGAAGGCAGCGCCGCCCAGCCGTTCGACTTCCAGGAAACCTACCTGCGCGCCGTGTTCGGTTTCCTCGGCGTCACCGACATCGAGTTCGTGCGTGCCGAAGGCGTGGCGATTAGCGATGACAACAAGGCTGAATCGCTGAAGTCGGCTCACGCCTCGATCGGTGTGGTTGCCCGCAAGGCCGCTTAAGCTCCTGCTTCCTCTCCCCTCCGGGGAGAGGACCGAGGTGAGGAGTGGGTGCTCGCGCTAAGCGAAGCCTGCTTGTAAGTTAGCCCTATCGCAAGATTGTCCCCTCACCTTTCCCTCTCCCCAGAGGGGCGAGGGAAAGGCTAAGCCAACGCCGCGCGTCACTGCGCGGCGTTGGTCTTTTCCGCTCTATAAACCGCCTTGCCATCCACCCAGGTGCTCAGCGGTTTCAGATCGGCAAGCTGCCGTGGCGGCACCGTCATCGGGTCACCGTCCAGCAAGACGAAGTCCGCGCGCATGCCCGGCTTGAGCATGCCCACGTCGTTTTCCATAAAGCCTGCATAGGCCGCTCCGCGGGTAAAGCCGGCCAATGCTTCGTTGCGACTGACGCGCTGATCCGGCAGCCAGCCACCGGGCGGCTGCCCTTTGAGATCCTGGCGGGTCACGGCTGCATAGATGCCCAGCATCGGGTTGACGTGCTCCACGGGAAAGTCGGAGCCGAACGCCAGCGGCACACTCTCATGGATGAAACGCTGCCACGCGTAGGCACCCTTCAGCCGTTCGGCACCCAGACGCTGCTCGGCCCACGGCATGTCGGACGTGGCATGGGTCGGTTGCATCGAGGCGATCAGCCGCAGTTGCGCGAAACGCGGGATGTCGTCGAGTGCGACGATCTGCGCGTGCTCGACGCGCCAGCGGTGATCGCTTTTAGCATCGTCACCCAGCACCGCCTGGTAGGTATCGAGCACCATGCGGTTGCCACGGTCGCCGATGGCATGCGTCGCCACCTGGACATGGCAGCGATGTGCCTTGTCGACGGCGGTGCGATAAGCATCGGGCGACGTGACCAGGATGCCGCGGTTGCCGTGATCGTCCTTGTAGTCGTCCAACAACGCCGCGCCACGACTACCCAAGGCACCATCCATGTAGAGCTTCACCGTACGCATCTGCAAACGCCCGCCGGCATCCGTCCAATGACCGCCTTGCGCGCAGAGCCAGTCGAGTGCGGCATGGTTGCCGTCGGCCATCTCGTAGAGACGCAGCGGAATTTCGTTCGCCGCGGCCATTTCCTGCAGCACCTTGAAATCATCGAGGCTGACGCCGGGATCATGCACGCCAGTCAAGCCGGCCGCCACAGCGTCCGCGAAGGCGGCCTTGTAGGCGTCGCGGGTCTGCGCGTGAGTCAACGGTGGAATCGCGTCGCCAACCAGGTGCTGCGCGCCATCCACCAGCACGCCGCTGGCCTTCTGACCTACACGCAGAATGCGACCGCCTTCGGGCTGCCAGTCGCCATCGAGCGACTTCGTCGCCCGCTTCATGGCCGCGGAATTGACCCAGACAGCATGGCCATCAATGCGTTCCAGATAGACCGGTCGATCGGGAAATAGCCCGTCCAGATCCGCCGCCGTGGGGAACTGTTTGCCGGCCCAGTGGTTCTGGTCCCAGCCACGCCCGACCAGCCACGCGTCCTTGGGCAACCTGGCAGCAAAGGCCTTTAGGCGATCGAGTATCTGCGCCTTGGAACTCGTGCCCACCAGATCTACCTGGATGTGCGTAACGCCAAGACCCAGCATGTGGCCATGGGCGTCAATCAGACCCGGGATGACCGTGGCCCCTTTCGCATCGACCTTGCCAGCATCGGGATAGCGCGTCTGCAGGTCAGTCGCCTCGCCCACGGCAAGCAGGCGGCCATCGTTGCCCCAGGCTAGCGCCGTGGCTTCCGGCTGCGCGGGGTCCATGGTGTGGATATGCGCGTTGACCAGCAAGGTGGCGGCCTGCAGCGGCAGGGCAGCCAAGGCCAGCAAGGCGATCGAAGAGCAACGAAGCGACAAGCGCATGGGCAGGTTCCCTCACGAAACGTCTGGCGACTTTGCCTAGCCCACGCGATTCAGACAAGCGGCCGTGCAACAACGAGCCAGCACCAAGGGTTCCCCTGGCCCGGCCACCTACATGCTGGCAGCTACAAAGCTTCGATATGCCGCAATAACAGGCGCGGACTCTCGCGCCCCTGCCAGTCGTTGATCACCAGCTCGTAGACCGCGCGCAACGACACCGGCGGCGGAGAACCCTCGTAGGCGTTGAACATCACCGCGTCATGCACTGAACCGTCACGCGGGTCGCGCAGACTCAAGCGCAAGTGCCGCTCGCCCATCAAGCGCCAGCTCGCGCATTCGAACACGTTATCGAAGATGGGTTCGGGAAACGCCTGGCCCCATGGGCCCGCCGCCCGCAGCTGATGCGCCAGGTCCAGCGTGGCTGCGCCTGGCGGCAACTCGCCATCTGAAAGCTGCACAGCCTGAAGGTGGTCCTGGTCCAGCCATTCGCGCGCAAGGGCGTCAAACGCGGCGGCGAAGCGCGGGTAATCGGCTGCTTTGAGGCTCAAGCCGGCAGCCATCGCATGCCCGCCAAAGCGCTCGATAAGGCCTGGATGGCGCGCATCAATCATCGCCAGCGCATCGCGTATATGGAAACCGGCGATGGATCGCGCCGATCCACGCAGCTCGTCGGCAGCATCCTCGCTGGCAGGAGCAAAGGCGATCACGGGCCGGTGCAGGCGCTCTTTCAGTTTCGATGCCACGAGGCCGACCACGCCGGCGTGCCAACTCGGCTCGAACAGCGCCACGCCGACCGCATCGGTGTCGGCGGCGCGTGTCACCATGACCTCGGCCTCGGCCACCATCGTCGCCTGCAGCTCACGGCGCTCTTGATTGATGGAGCTGAGCAACTCCGCATAGTGGCGAGCCTGTGACACATCGTCGGTGAGCAGGCACTCAACGCCCAGCCGCATATCTTCCAGCCGGCCGGCGGCATTCAAGCGCGGCCCGATGGCATAGCCCAGATCACTGGCGCAAAGCGTTGCCAGGCTGCGCTTGCTTGCTTCCACCAGGGCAACCACACCCACGCAAGCGCGACCGCTACGAATACGCTTGAGGCCTGCTTCGACCAGTACGCGATTATTGAAATCCAGCGGCACCAGGTCCGCCACGGTGCCGACGGCGACCAGATCCAGCAGCACCGAAAGATCGGGTTCGTTCCCAGACGCGAAGTCGCCCTGCTCGCGCAATGCCGCGCGCAAGGCGAGCAACAGATAGAACATCACACCCACGCCGGCGAGTGCCTTGCTGGGAAATTCATCGCCAAACAGATTGGGATTGACCATAGCGTCGGCGGCCGGCAACTGCTCGCCCGGCAGGTGATGATCCGTCACGATGACGCGGATACCTTGCGCTTGCGCGACCGCTACACCGGCCACGCTCGCCACACCGTTGTCCACGGTGACGATTAACTGCGGCTTGGGTTGCAGCGATTCGACCAGCGCCGGACTGAGTCCGTAACCGTGAATGAAGCGATTCGGCACGGCATAGCGGACATGGCGCGCGCCCAGCATGCGCAAGCCGCGGACCGCCACGGCCGTACCCGTGGCACCGTCGCAGTCGTAATCACCTGCGATGAGGATCGACCAGTCGCCGCGAATCGCTTCAATCAACAGCGTGACCGCCTGCTCAAGACCACCCAGCTGCTGCGGGTCGAGCAGGCGCGCCAGGCGATATTCGGCGTGTTCCGGGCACAGCACACCGCGCGCCGCGTAAACCTGTTGCAGGACCGGATGGACGGCCGTACTCCAGCCATGAGGCACACCCTGCGGCACGCGTCGACGCAGGCTGACCATTCTCATTTGGCGCTCCCGCGCCAGAAGCGCATGCGGTGCCAGGGACGATACAACCAACGCTCACCGCTCGCGAAACTAAGTTGCAAGGGTTGGCGTTGAGCGAGTGCCTGCACGCTCGGCCACCAGGTCGTGGCCAGGTCATCCATCGGCAGATCCTGCAGATCGATCATCCAGCCCGGTGCAGCTCCTTCGACGCTCGAAGCCGAACGCGCGACCACGGCAACACCGGCACGTTTGGCCAGTGCACCAAGCAATACGTCATCGCCAATGACACCGGCCAGCTTGGTACGCACGACGTCGGGCAAGCGTCCGCCGCCCCACAACCACAGGCTGTTGATCGGCGGCATGCCCCGTGTACGACGCTCGGCATTGAGCGGGTGCTGATGCAACAGCACCTGCACTTCATTGATAAGCACGCGCCATCGACGTCCGTCCGCACCTTGCGGCAGATGTTCGAACAAGTCTTCGCCCAGCGCCTGTTCGGGAGCGGCGAACGCCGGCAACGGTGCATTGGTCGGCAGACGTACGTGCCAATGATCCGCCGATGAGACTTCCAGAATCATTCCTGCATCGCCGAAGACAGGCTTCAATGGCCTGGCGAACGCCTGCGCCTCTTCCATGCTCAACTGCAGCTGCCCGCAGGCAAGCAGGCGTACACCGTTGAGATCCGGCTGCACCCAGGCAGGATCGGCGCACAGCCAAGTGGCGTCGCCCGCATCGCCGGCAATCAGTTCGCGCGTCAAAGCCGCTGCCGGCAGGCCACCGGAAACCACGAAACGCCCGGCGAGCCCCGCGAGATAGCCCTTGGCGCCTGGCTCCAGGCCATCCGCTTTGCGCAGCAGCGCATGCACGGGATGCTGCGGATCGAAACGCCCCAGGTCGGGCAGCCACAGTTCCAGCGGATTCGGCCCGGGAGCATTCATGCGCTGACTCATGCCTCCAACTGTTCGTACAGCTTCAGCCACTCGCCTTCCAGTGTTTCCTTCTCGCCGCGCAACTCCGCCTGGCGCTGGCTCATGCGCATCATCTCCGAGGTCGGCTCGTTGTAGGTTGCCGGATCGGCTAATTTGGCTTCCAGCGCGCCCAGCTCGCCTTCGATGGTGGCCACGCGCGTCTCGATCTTCTTGACGCGCTGACGCGCGACCTTTTCGAGCTCGCGCTGGGCGGCGGCGCGTTGGCGAAGCTCTTCCGGTGATTCGACCCGGGCCGACGGCTTCGCCTCGGCCTCCTTCTTCTTGTTCTTCTTGCTGGTAGCGCCGCGACTGCGCAACCAGCGCGCGTAGTCGTCCAGGTCGCCATCGAAGCCTTCCGCCGCACCATCGGCCACGCGCCAGAAGCTGTCGCAGACCAGTCCCAGCAAATGGCGATCATGCGACACCAGTACCAGCGCACCATCGAAGTCCGCCAGCGCATCGGCGAGCGCTTCGCGCATGTCCAGGTCGAGATGGTTGGTGGGTTCGTCGAGCAGCAGGAGGTTGGGCTTGTCCCAGGCGATCAATGCCAGCGCCAGTCGCGCGCGTTCGCCGCCAGAGAAGCCATCGACCGATTCGAACGCGCGATCGCCCGCGAAATTCCAGGTGCCCAGGAAATCACGGATCGCCTGCGCGCCCACACCCGGCGCCTTGTCCTGCAGATGATCGAACGGCGAGGAGCCCTCCTCGAGGCTTTCAACCGTGTGCTGAGCGAAGTAGCCGATCTTCAGATCCTTGTGCGCCTTGCGCTCGCCAGCGAGCGGCTCAAGTTCGCCCACCAAGGTCTTCACCAGGGTGGATTTACCCGCGCCGTTCGGACCGAGCAGGCCGATGCGCTCGCCCGCTTCAAGGCGGAATCGTAGGTTGTGCAGGATCGCCGTCGGCGGCGCGCCGTCTTCACCGGGATAGCCGGCCTCGATCTCTTCCAGTTGCAGCATCGAGTCGGGTAGCCGATCGGGTACGGCGAACTGAAAGCGGAACTGCCGCTCCGCACGCACCGCCTCGGTGCCGGCCAGCTTCTCCAGTCGTTTGACGCGCGACTGCGCCTGCTTGGCCTTGCTGGCCTTGGCCTTGAAGCGATCCACGAACGATTGCAGGTGCGCACGCTCGGCCTGCTCACGCTCATGCGCAATCTGCTGCTGGCGCAACTGCTCGGCGCGCAGGCGTTCGAAGGCGCTGTAGTTGCCCGTGTAGAGCTTGGCGCTGCCATCGTTCAAATGCAGCGTGTGGGTGATGACGCCGTCGAGGAACTCGCGGTCATGTGAGATCACCAGCAGCGTGCCCTGATAACGACGCAGCCACTCCTCCAGCCACAGCACGGCATCGAGATCGAGATGGTTGGTGGGCTCGTCGAGCAGCAGCAGCTCGGACGGCGCCATCAGGGCGCGTGCCAGGTTCAGACGCACGCGCCAGCCACCGGAGAACTCCTGCACCGGCGTCTCATGGGTATCCGCGGAAAAGCCGAGGCCATGCAAGAGGCGGCCAGCCCGAGCGCGTGCGTCGTACCCGTTCAATTCCTCGATGCGATGGTGGGCCCTGGCCATGGCCTCGGTATCGCCTCGCGCATCGGCGTCGAGTTCGTCGCGCAGGGCGATCGCCAGTTCCTCGTCGCCGCCCATCACATATTCGATGGCCGGGTCGGGTAGCGCGGGGGTTTCCTGCGCCACGGAAGCCATGCGCAGCTTGGACGGGATGTCCAGGTCACCGGTATCGGCATCGACCTTGCCCTGCAGTGCGGCGAACAGGCTGGACTTGCCACAGCCGTTACGGCCGACCACACCCAGCCGCCAGCCACTCTGGATCACCAGATCGATATCGGAAAGCAGCAAGCGGCTGCCACGGCGGAGGGCAAAGCGACGAAAGGAAATCATAGTAAAGAGCTTATCCGGACCGGGCGTCCTGCCGCCCGCAGCCGCCCATCATACCGGGAGCGAATGCCCACCCCATCGCATTCGCCGCAGATTCGCATGGAATAGCCCGGATAGTTCTGCTACAACGACGCGGCATCGCCTTGCGCGGAGAGGGGACCCGTGAACAAGTACGGAATCAGCAAGTTCAGCATCAGCCTGTCCATGACCGTGTTGCTGGCCGCGGCCGGCGCATCCACGCCTGTCCAGGCCGGCCAGGACAGCCTGCTCGTCAATCGCGTGCAGCAGGAACAGGGCATGAACCTGCCCACCCGCGGCATGACCATGGCCCAGGTCGAACAGAAGTTCGGCGCCCCGCAGCGCAAGCTTGAACCGCGCGGCGGCAGCAACCCTCGGCAACCGGTGATCAACCGCTGGGACTACTCGAATTTCATCGTGTATTTCGAGCAGAACCACGTGATCCACGCGGTGCTTAATACACCGGCGGGCAACAATACCAATCCAGCCTCAGTCAAGTAATTTCGAGGTCCAAGCCGCGCGGCCCGTGGTGACACGGGCCGCGTTGTCGTTTCTGACGGCCTGGGCGCGCGCCCTTTTCCGGGTCTTTGGTCGCCCAATGGCTGGCTGGAAAAGACCCCGCATGGCGCCGAAACGTGCCGCGTACGATCGAGCGGAGTTCCTGAGGAGTGGGCGTTCGCCTTTCGCGCGGCAACTGAGCGTTATCGCCGGCGTGCCGCCTACGCAGCGGGCGTTCCGGACCGCGGCAGCGGTTCGGAACGCCCGCTGCGTAGGCGGCACGCCGGCGATAACGCTCGATCGTCGCGTCAAAGGCAAGCACCCGCCCCCCATCCCAACCTTCTCCCCTTTGGGGAGAAGGAGCAAAAGCGAGTAACCGGAACGCCCGCCGCGCCTCACCGCGGCTACCTTCGGGCCGCCCAAAAGGGAGAAGGACGCGGCAGCATCGACTACACTTCGCATCCCTTGCAGCCCGCCCTGGTGGCTGGTTGCTGTCCCCGATGCAAGAGAACGACTCGATGATTGACCCTAGCCTGCGTCTACCGGCGGAATGGGAGCCGCAATCGGCCGTGCTGATCGCCTGGCCGCATGCCGACACCGACTGGGCCGAGCGCCTGGCCGAAGTGGAGACGACGTACGTGGCGCTGGCCGCCGCGGTCACCTGCTTCCAGCCGCTGATCATCGTGGTCGCGGATAACGAACTGCGCATCCGTGTGCAATCGCTGCTGACCGGTGAAGGCGTGGACCTGTCGCAGATTCGCTTGGTGGAGCAGCCCTACGACGACACTTGGCTGCGCGATTCGGGCCCGATCACGCTGAAATCCGCTGATGGCACGTTCCAGCTCACCGATTTCCGTTTCACCGGCTGGGGCGGCAAGTTCGGCGCCGAACAGGATGACGCGCTGATCGCCGGCCTGGTCAGCGACGGCGTGTTCGGCAAGGCGGCGCACAAGCGCATCGACTGGGCGCTGGAAGGCGGCGGCATTGAAAGCGATGGCGTGGGCACGGTGCTGACGACCTGGCGCTGCCTGGTGCAGCGACATCCGGACCAGTCTCGCGAGGAGATGAGTCGGATCCTCAGTGACAGCTTGCACGCCCGGCGCGTGCTGTGGCTCGACTACGGTTATCTCGAAGGCGACGATACGGACGCCCATATCGATACGCTGGCGCGCTTCGCTCCCGGCGATCGCATCGTGTACCAGGCCTGCGACGACGCCAGCGATCCGCATCACGACGAACTCAAGCGCATGGGCGAGGAGCTGGCGGCCCTGCGCACGCCGGATGGTCGCCCGTACCAGCTTTATCCCCTGCCCTGGGCGCGCCCCATCCTCGACGAAGGTCGCCGCCTGGCGGCGTCGTACGCGAACTACCTGATCGTCAACGGTGCCGTGCTGGTACCGGCCTATGGCGACGTGGTTGACGACGAGGCTGCGCGCATCATTGGCGAAGCGCACCCCGATCGCGAGATCGTGCAGGTGCCGTGCCGTCCGTTGATCTGGCAGAACGGCAGCCTGCACTGCATCACCATGCAGTTGCCGGCCGGCATCGTCTGATCCGGGAAAGTCGGTGCCGGGTGCTGGAAACCAGCACCGGACAGGCCCATATGAGGGGTCTACCCCCGCCGGCACGATCGGTGTCGATGCGTCGTATCCATTAGAATGCGCGGCCTGCCTTTGCCGGCAGGCCCTCACGCCGGAAGTACGCCCATGACCCGCAAGACCTTGAAAGTCGCCCTGTTGCAGGAAACCCACCGCGGCAGCCGCGATGCGAATCTCGATGCCATTGAGGCGGGCCTGCGCGAGGCCGCGGCGGCGGGTGCCGAACTGGTGCTGCTGCAGGAGCTGCACAATGGTCCGTACTTCTGCCAACACGAGTCGGTCGATGAGTTCGACCTGGCCGAAACCATTCCCGGCCACAGCACCGCGCGCATCGGCAAGCTGGCCGAAGAGCTGAAACTGGTCGTGGTCGCTTCGATCTTCGAGAAGCGCGCTACCGGGCTTTATCACAACACCGCGGTGGTGTTTGACCGTTCGGCGACGATCGCGGGCAAGTACCGCAAGATGCATATTCCGGACGATCCGGCGTTCTACGAGAAGTTCTACTTCACGCCGGGCGACCTGGGTTTCGACCCCATCGATACGTCCGTGGGCCGCCTCGGCGTGCTGGTGTGTTGGGACCAGTGGTATCCGGAAGCCGCACGCCTGATGGCGCTGGCGGGCGCTGACCTGCTGCTGTATCCCACCGCCATTGGCTGGGATCCGCAGGACGATCAAGCTGAGAAGGATCGCCAGCGCGAAGCCTGGGTCACTGTGCAGCGTGGCCATGCCGTGGCCAACGGCCTGCCGCTGCTGTCGTGCAACCGCACCGGTTACGAGGCCGATGCCTCGGGTGTGGGTCGCGGCATCCAGTTCTGGGGCACCAGCTTCGTGGCCGGGCCGCAGGGTGAATTCCTGGCCCAGGCGGGCACGGACCAGCGCGAACTGCTGGTGGTGGACGTGGACATGGCGCGCAGCGAGCACGTGCGCCGGATCTGGCCGTTCCTGCGCGACCGCCGCATCGATGCGTATAGTGATTTGCTCAAGCGATTCCGTGACTGAGGCCTGATTCGCTGCTCGCCCTCCGGGGCATGGCTTGTGCCATGCCCCAGCCAACCCCATGCAGGGAGTTCCCCTGCCAGATCGACGCCGCGCATGACAGTGACCGATATCGCCGACTCCCTCCCGCCCGTGCTGCGCGACCAGCCCATCGAGCGGGTTACCCGGGACGGGGTGGAATACGTCGTACTGGGCACCGCGCACGTTTCGCGCGCCAGCGTCGAGGCGGTCGACGCCTTGCTCGCCCATGAGCCTTTCGATGCCGTCGCGGTTGAGTTGTGTGACAGCCGTGCCCAGGGCATGCGCGATCCCGACGCATTCAAGCAAATGGATCTGTTCCAGGTAATCCGCCAGGGCAAGGCCGGCATGGTCGCTGCCAGCCTGGTGTTGTCCTCGTTCCAGAAGCGCCTGGCCGAGCAGTACGGCATCCAGCCGGGCGCCGAGATGAAGGCTGCAATGGACGGCGCCGAGCAACGCGCATTGCCGCTGTGGCTAGTGGATCGCGAGGTCGGCACCACGCTGCGCCGCGCTTGGCATAGCGTCGGTTTCTGGCAACGTTTTGGACTGCTCGGTGGCTTGATCGCCAGCGTGTTCGAACGCGAGGCGATCGAGGAAACCGAAATCGAGAAGCTCAAGCAGGGCGACATGCTGGAGAGCGCCTTCAGCGAATTTGCCAGCGAATCGGCGCCGTTGTTCCGCAGCCTGATCGCCGAGCGCGACGCCTACATGGCGGCCCGACTGCGCGAGCAGGCGACGCGCGCGGGCTTTGGCGAAGGGCGTCGCGTACTCGTGGTGATCGGCGCAGGCCATCTGAAGGGCCTGTGCGAGCTGCTTCGCTCGCAGAAGGGCGATCCCGTCGTGGAAGCCGCCGAGCTCGCCAGCACGCCGACCAAGTCACGCTGGCCAAAGTGGGTGGCGCTCGGACTGGTCTTGGCGGTGTTCGCCGCCATCGGCTTCGCCTTCCATCGCGACACGGCGCTGGGCGCGGCGGCGCTGCGCGACTGGGTACTGCTCACCGGTGGCTTCGCCGTTCTTGGCGCGATCATCGCGGGAGCTCACCCGCTAAGCATGCTTTCGGCGTTTATTGCTGCGCCCCTCAAACCCTTCCGGCCCGGCATTCCTTCAGGTGGTATCAGCGCCATGGTGGAAGCGTGGGTTCGTCGTCCGCGCGTGGCCGACTTCGAGACCTTGCGCGACGACATTGGCCACTGGCGTGGCTGGTGGAAGAACCGCGTCGCGCGCACGCTGCTCAATTTCTTCCTGGTCAGCCTCGGCACCATCGTCGGCGAGTACACCGCGGGCATTCATATCCTGAAGAGCTTGCTCTAGGCGAAACCACACGTCGCAGCGACATCCAGACAAACGCTGGGATGTCACAGGCGGCAACTTCGCAAGACTCGTCATTCCCGCGGCTCTCAACAGCCGGACGGCTGGTCAAGCGGGAATCCAGAGACTTGGTGTTCAGTGGGCGAAAGTCGCTGGATTCCCGCTTACGCGGGAATGACGGCAAAAGGCGCGGTCTTTCGAAGTCCCCGGGTGCGGTGCCGGGGTATGGCAGTTACGGATCAGTGCTTGTTCAAGGACTGATCCAGCACATCCAGCAACTCTTCGTGCTTGTCGAGACCGTGCTCCCAATACATCACGCCGCCCAGTCCCTTCGATGTGACGAAGGCCGCCTTGGCACGCAGCGACTGCGGATCTTCATAGCTGACAAAGCTGCGCGTGGCGGCATTCCATAGATACGGTGCCTGGGCCTGCTCGTCCCAATGACGCACATAGCCATGCTTGTCGATGTAATCGGCAACCAGCTTGCGCCAAGACGGATCACCCGCGTATTTGGCGTACTTCTGATACAGCCCATTGTCCTGCGGGTTCACGCCGGAAAAGGCGCGACCATAGAAAGCTGCGCCGAGGTTGAGTTTCTTCGCCGGCACCCCAGCCGCCAGAAATTGTTCGACCGCCTTGTCGCCAGCACGATCATCCGCAGGTGCCAGCTTGGACAGATGCAGCCCGGCGTGATGTCCCGTCGTGGGCGTCAGGCTGTTGTGGAAGTCGTACGTCATCAAATTGATCCAGTCGAGCGAACGCGACACGCGCTCCAGCTCGATGCCCTGCACGAACTCACCATCCGCTGCGGCAATCGACAACAGGTAATGGCGGCCACCGTGTGCGTCACCGAGCTTGTCCAGACGGGCGCGCAAGGTTTCCAGCAGCAAGCTGAAATTGCGCTTGTCCTCGGGGCGATGGCCGATGCCGGCGCCTGGCAGCGTGGGATACTCCCAGTCGAGATCGATGCCGTCGACATCGTATTTCTCGACCAGCGTGGCGGCACTGTCGGCCATGTGCTGACGCGAGGCGTCCGTAAGTGCCGTATCGGAGAAATGGTCCGCCCCCCAGCCGCCGATGGACACAATGATCTTCAGGCCGGGATTGACCTTGCGCAGGCCCACCAAGGTGGCGAGTGTCTGGTCGACGATAGGGCTGGGAAACACGACATTGCCCTTGGGGTCGAGCTGCGCGAAGGCATAGTTGATGACGTCGAGCTTGTCGGCACTCACGTGCGGCAACGGCTTGGCATCCATCACATAGCCGACGATGCGGTAATGCGCCGGCGCATCCGCGGCTGAAGCGAACGTGGCAAAACCGCCCACCAGGCCGGCCAGCAGTACCTGCAAAACTGTCTTCTTCCAGCACGGCCGACGACCTTGTAACCCAACCTTCCACTGCGACATTCAAGTTCCCCTTGAGTCTGCGTATCGCACGGCCTGACCGCGCGCCCCGTGCACGACTTCACGATTGTCGCGCTCCATTCTGATCAAGATCAGTGGCTTGCGACATGCTGTCCGTTTGTGAATGCAACCACTATACTTTTGCGACTTTTCACCATGGACCCGCCGGACTCGTGGGAATGATCTCGATGACTCGATTGCAACTGCTTGGCCTCTCCGTGGCCGCAGCTTTTCTCGCCACTGCCAGCGTGCATGCCGAGGGTGACAAGGCTGCCGGACGCAAATTGATCTACACCTGCAACGGTTGCCACGGCGTGCCGGGTTACTCGAATGCCTACCCGAACTACCCGGTGCCGCGCATCGCAGGCCAGAACCAGCAGTACATCGTCAACGCGCTCCACGAGTACCGGGCTGGCGAACGCAGCCATCCGACGATGACGGCGCAGGCGCAGAGTCTGTCCGACAAGGACATCGACGATATCGCCGCCTATCTTTCCAGCCTCGCCAAGTAAGCCAAGGACCTTTACCGCATGAAACGTGCGCTTACCCTGCTTTCATTCGGCGCCGTCCTGGCGTTCGCTTCCACCCAGCTGCTGGCTGCCGCCAACATCGACAACGGCAAGCAGAAGGCTGCTGTCTGTTTCGCCTGCCATGGCGCCGACGGCAATGCGGTCGACCCGCAGTATCCGCGCCTGGCCGGCCAGTACAACGAGTACATCCAGCAGGCGCTGCGCGAGTACAAGACCGGCCAGCGCGGCAACCCGATCATGAAGGGCTTCGTCGCCACGCTGTCTGACCAGGACATCGAGGACATCGCCGCCTTCTTCTCGAGCCAGCCGACCAAGCTCGACACGCTGGAAGGCCACATCCAGGGCGACAAGTAATCGCGCTTGCCCTCCCTGCATGAGCAAAAAAAAAGGCCCGCGCGATGCGGGCCTTTTTCGTTGACTGGAGGGTGGCGTCTATCAACCGAGTGCCGACTGCCCTTCATGCTTCTTGTAGTAGGGGTTGCTACCGCCACTGTGGTCGGTGGCATCGCGGACTTCGGTGATCTCGGGCACGCGCTCGCGTAGCGTCTTTTCCACGCCATGCTTCAGGGTGACGTCGACCATGCCGCAACCATGGCAGCCACCGCCGAACTGCAGCACCACTACACCGTCGGCGTCGACCTCGAGCAGGCTCACGCGCCCGCCGTGCGAGGCGATCTTCGGATTCACTTCGGCTTCGAGCACATAGCGCACCCGTTCGATCAGCCCGGCTTCCTGACCAGGAATCTCGCCCTTGATGCGCGGTGCGCGGATATTGAGCTGGCCGCCTGTGGCATTGGGCTCGAAATCGATGCTGGCACCTTCCAGCCAGGCGGCGCTGTCGCCGGCGACATGAAACTCGAACCCGTCGCAAACGATGGTCCATTCCTGGCCGGTCAGCTCGTCGGGCTCGGCAAATTCCAGCTCGCAATTGGCCGCCGGCGTACCCGGCGCGGTCACGCGCAGGCGGATGCTCAATCCATCGATGCCCTGCTGAGAGAGCAATCGAAGGAAATGCTTCTGTGCGCGTTCTGAAATGTCGATCATGTCTACTCCAGCCAAAACCTCGACCCTGCGGGTCGAAACAGCACCATTTTAGTCCTATTTCGCCTTTATCGCTCGCTTTTGACTTTTGCCCTCCAAGCTTCGACGCTTTGGTACTTTTCATCTCACGAACGGAACGACTGCCATGAGCACGAACACTCTCGCCAGCCAGCACTGCACGCCTCGCAAGGGCAAGGAACACGCACTGGACCAGGCCAAGGTGACCGACTTGCTGGCCCAGCTGCCCGGTTGGCAGGTCGTGGCCGACGGCAAGGCCATCGTGAAGGACTTCAAGTTCCGCGACTTCCACCACACGCTCGGCTTCATCAATGCGGTGGGGTTCATGGCCAATCAGGAAGACCACCATCCGGATCTTGAGGCCGGTTACGGTCATTGTCAGATCTTGTGGTCGACCCATGACGTCGGCGGCCTGTCGCTCAACGACTTCATCTGTGCTGCCCGCGTGGAGGCCCTGCTCGAGCATTGAGCACGCTGCGCGCCACGCACCGGGTTTTCGCCATGGCCTGTTTCGGCGTGGCGGTCGTGCTGTTGCTTTGGGGCATGGCCGCCTTGTCCGCTTGGGTAACGCGCGAGCACCTGACCGAGCATGCACAGCGTGAACTGGCGACCCTACGCAACGGCCAGCCGCTATGGCGATGGCGCCTGCGCGGCCCTGCCGACCTGGTCGCGCAACGGGTGTTCGGTAACGCCGACATCGCGCCGAGTCCCCATGGACTTCGCGTCACCAGTCGTGACGGCTCGACCTTCGATCTGGGGCTGCCGGTAGCCGGGCCGGTCGATCTGGCGCACTGGCCGCTGCTCCATCTGCAGCTGCAAAGCGACGCCGAAGGCACCCTGGGCCTGGTCTATCAGGCGAATGAGCTCAGCACGGTCTGCCTGGCCTCTGAGGTCGGTCGCATCCCCTCGCAGGGGAACGATCTGGTTATCGACCTGCGCACTCTCAGCTGGCGGTCGGACACCGGCAAGCCGTGCCAGCCTCCCGCTGTCGTTACCTATCTGCTGCGACTGCGTCCTCAGCTACCGGCGCATGCGGTGCTGCAGATCGGAAACGTCGACTTGCGGGCGGCCCAACCTGCCCCACTGCCCGCCACGATCGGTGCCGACATCGCCGATATTCGGCTGCCTTCGGCCCTGGCCGTGGCGCAGGCTGGCGTGACCGCTGCGTCAGCGCAGTACGCGGGGCGGAGCGTCCCTCTGGTCCGTCTGCCCGCAGGCGTATCCGCAGAAACCATGTTGTCGCTGCGCGATCTGGTGAAACGGCATTGGCCGGGCGCGCTGGTACTGCCGTTCGGGCGGTCCTTTACGGCCACCGGCGACGCACCGTTGCCAGGATGGCTGGACTGGGGTGTCTGTGCCGCGTACCTGGCCGCTCTCGTGTGGATCGCTCTACGCCAGACTCGGGAGGTCACCCGTCCCTGGCTGGACGTTGCCGCGATCGCAGCCGGCCCGCTGTGGCTGATCGCCGGCCTGCGCTGGGGGACCCAGCTGTCGATTCCCGGTGTCACCGCCTTCGTCGCAGCCCTGGTCTTTGCCGCCCAAAGTGATTGGCGCCGCCGGCCGGTGTGGTGGCACTGGATGGGACGAAGCTGGGCCGACTGGCTGTGGCCGCTGGTCCCTCTTCTGGTGACGGCAGCCCTGATGTTGGTCGATGGCCATGGGCTGGTTCACCTCGAACCACGACACATGCTGGCCTATCTCGGCTGGGCGCTAGTGCAGCAATGGGCCATGCTTGCGTGGGTGATGGGGCGGTTGCGACTCACAGCGTTGCCGCCACCCGTGATCATCCTGATCACGGCCACCCTGTTCGGCCTGTTGCACACGCCCAACGGGTCGCTGATGCAACTCTGCTTCGCGGCCGAATTATGGTGGGCATGGCGTTTTCTGAAGTCGCCCTGTCTCGTCCCGATCGCCGTTGCCCACGCCATCTGCGCCCTGCTGGTCGAGAGCGGGCTGACCGGTCACCTGCTTCGCTCACTTGGGGTCAGTGCGCGCTTTTTCCTGTAGGTATTCCTGCACGCGGCGTATCCTTTTTCCTTTTACGGCAAGGACATCCAGGAAATCCTTCAAGTCATCTGGCAATGGAGCAGAGAAGCCGTAAGAGCGCCCGTCGAGCTCGAAACTCATGTGAGCGGCATGCAGGAATAGGCGATTCAGGCCCAAATCCTTGAATTTCTTATTCATTTCCTTATCGCCGTACTTTGGGTCGCCGGCGAGCGGATGGCCGACGTGTGCGGCATGCACGCGGATCTGGTGGGTTCGCCCGGTCCCCAGGGTTGCCTGCATCAGGCGGGCGGCTGGGTACTGCTCCATCTCGCGGAAAAAAGTGAGCGACGGCTTGCCGTTATCGGCCACTCTTACCATCCGTTCGCCGCCCTGGAGCACCGACTTGAGCAGCGGTGCGTTGACGTCGAACTTCGCCTTGGACGGATGCCCCACCATCAGGCAGAGGTATTGCTTGGTCACCGTACCCTCGCGGATCGCCGCCTGCAGCCCGACCAGGCCGGCACGGGTCTTGGCGAACACGAGCACGCCGCTGGTATCCCGATCGAGTCGGTGCACCAGCTCCAGATGCTCGGTTGGACGGGCGGCGCGCAGCAGCTCGATGGCGCCGTGGCTGACGCCGCTGCCGCCATGACTGGCGATGCCGGCCGGCTTGTCGATGGCCAGGAAGTGCTTGTCTTCGAAGATGATCGCGTCGACCACGGACGCCACCATGCCCGGCGCAGGTCCCTGCTGGACGACCTTTTCGGCCACCCTGACCGGTGGAATACGCAACATATCACCCGCTGCGAGACGGGTATCGGGTTTCGCACGCTTGCCGTTCACCCGCACCTGACCGGTGCGCAGAATTCGGTAAATCATGCTCTTTGGTACACCCTTGAGCAGGGTCATCAGCGCATTATCGATACGCTGACCGTCCCGCTCGGGTCCGATCTCGACTTGACGCACACCGTGAGGTGCGTCGGGGGAAGTTGCCGTCTGCATTGAAAAAAACCTGACGAAATAGGATACTCGGCCGGCGTTATGTCCCTTCCTGCCGAAGTTCGGATGGAAACGGGGCGCCCGCCCGCGACGTCGGCGAGGATAGCGCCGGTCGCCTGTACGGCAGCCGGTCGTTGCTCCCTTTCATCGTAACGGTTCGGGCTGTCGTTTGTCCGGTTCCATGGGGTTCCGGGGCGACGAACGCACTGCCACGAATCACCCCGGCACCGGAAACGATGCCGTCATTTTGCCGCTTAACCGCAGCGGCGCGATCCCCGGCAGGCCGCCGAAGTTACGGCGCCACCGCGGCACGCGACGCGCGGCAAGCTGAGGAAAAATTACAATGAAACGTATGCTGATCAACGCAACTCAGCGTGAAGAGTTGCGTGTGGCCATCGTCGATGGCCAGACCCTTTACGATCTCGACATCGAAATCCCTTCCCGCGAGCAGAAAAAGGCCAATATTTACAAAGGCCGCATCACGCGCGTTGAACCGTCTCTCGAAGCCTGTTTTATCGACTATGGCGCCGAACGCCACGGCTTCCTCCCCCTGAAAGAAATCGCTCGCGAGTACTTCACGCAGGGCCTTGATCCCAACAAATCCAACATCCGTGACCTTCTAAAGGAAGGCCAGGAAGTGGTCGTGCAGGTCGAGAAGGAAGAGCGCGGCAACAAGGGCGCGGCTCTCACCACCTTCATCAGCCTGGCTGGCCGCTACATGGTGCTGATGCCGAACAACCCGAAGGCCGGTGGCGTCTCACGCCGGATCGAAGGTGAAGATCGGCAGGCTCTGAAGGAGGCGCTGGAGCACCTGACCGTCCCCGACGACGTCGGCCTCATCGTGCGTACCGCCGGCATGGGCCGCGACGCCGAAGAGCTGCAGTGGGATCTGGACTACCTCCTCCAGCTGTGGAAGGCGATCTCCAACGCCGCAAGCGCCCAGAAGGCGCCGTTCCTGATCTATCAGGAATCGAAACTGTTCATCCGCGCCCTGCGCGACTACCTGCGCAACGACATCGGCGAAATCCTCATTGACGAGGAGTCGCTGTATAACGATGCGCGCGAGTTCGTGCAGCAGGTCATGCCCAATGCCCTGCGCAAGCTCAAGCTATACCGAGACGACACCCCGCTGTTCTCGCGCTACCAGATCGAGACCCAGATCGAGAGCGCGTTTGACCGCCAGGTGCGCCTGCCGTCGGGCGGCTCCATCGTCATCGATCAGACCGAAGCGCTGACCGCCATCGACATCAACTCGTCGAAGGCCACCAAGGGCAGCGACATCGAGGAAACGGCGTTCAACACCAACTGCGAAGCGGCGGTGGAAATCGCTCGCCAGTTGCGTATCCGCGACGCCGGCGGCCTGATCGTGATCGACTTCATCGACATGGACAGCCCCAAGCACCAGCGCGAAGTGGAAGAGCGTCTCAAGGACGCCCTGAAGCTGGACCGCGCCCGCGTGCAGATCGGCCGCATTTCGCGCTTCGGCCTGTTGGAGATGTCGCGCCAGCGCCTGCGCCCGTCGCTGGGCGAAGCGACCCAGATCGTCTGCCCGCGCTGCGAAGGCCACGGCCATATCCGCGGCGTGGAATCGCTGGCGCTGTCGACGCTGCGACTGATCGAAGAGCACGCCATGAAGGACAACACCGGTCAGGTGTTGGTGCAGGTGCCGCCCGCGGTTGCGAACTTCATGCTCAACGAGAAGCGCGCCAGCGTCGTTGAGATCGAGCTGCGCAACAAGGTGCACGTGGTGATCGTGGCGGACGACAAGCTCGAAACGCCGCATATCGAGATCCAGCGCATCCGCGAAGCAGACATGGGCGAGCACAGCAAGCCCAGCTACGAGCGCCTCACCGCGGTTGAGCCATCGGCTCTGCCGAAGATGGGCCAGGCGCTGGGCAGCGGCGAGCAACCGGCCGTCAGCGGCATCGTTCCGTCGACACCGGCTCCGATTCGCGAAGAGACAGCGGAAGCACCCGCGCCGCAGGGCCTGCCGGCACGCCAGGCCGCCTCTGCGCCGGCCCCCGCTGGTGGCGTCATCTCGCGCCTGCTCGGCTGGTTCCGCAGCGGGGCAGTCCCGGCTGCGCCGGCAGCAGCCGCCAAGATCGAGCCCACACCGGCCAACGCCCGCGCCAATCGCCGCGATGAGCGTGGTCGCCAGGCTCAGGGCGGCCAGCCGGGTACTCGCCAGACGCAGCAACCGCGTCGAGATCAGCAGCCGCAGCAGCAAGGCCAGAAAGGCCAGCAGCAGGCCAAGGGCAATCGCCAGCGTGGCAACGACCAGGCCCAGCAGCCGCGCCAGCAGCAAGGTCAGAGCCAGACGTCCAAGCAGGAGCCGCGCCAGCAGCAACAAAAGGCAGCTGCTGACGCTACCAGCAGCCAGGCCCAGCCTGAGCGCAAGCAGCAGTCGCAGCAGCCGCGACAAGAGCAGCGTCCTCCGCGTGCGCAGCAGCCAGCGGCCGCAACGCAGCCGTCGCAGCCCGCCCAGCCCGACGAGCAGCGTCCGCTAGCCGCGCCGGCCGCCGAAGCCGCCAAGGAAGCAGCAGCCGCCAAGCCGGTGGCCGAGGCCATCACGAATACCGAACTGGCCAGTGAGAACAGTCCCGAGAGCGAGGGCAGCCAGTCACGTCGCCGTCGCGGTCGTCGCGGTGGCCGTCGCCGCCGTCGCCATGAGGACGCCGCACAGGCCGGTGCGCTGCCCCAGGAAGGTACCGAGGACGGATTCGATCTGGACGACGAGGATCGTAGTCAGGATGGTACGGCCCCCACCGTCATGGCTCGCCCGTCGGTAGTGACGGCGCCTGTCGCGCCCGTGGCTGCCGCTGCTGCCGTTGCAACGGTGGCTTCAGTGGAATTGGCCGAGCCGTCGATCCGACCCGCCCCCCTGGCTGAAACCGTCGCTGCGACGTCGACTCCGACCGACCAGCCGGACCATGCACACGAACCCGTGCTGAGTGCCGTGGCGCCGGCGTCCTTCAATCTGCCAACGCTGCCGCCGATTCCGGAAGTACTGGCTGAGAAAGTCGACGCTGAGATCGTCAGAGTCGAAGCTCCTGCTGTCGAGCCGGTGACGACGATCACCCCGGTTGCCGTCGCGGCGGCTCGTGTGACTGTGACCAACGAGGTCGCCGAAGCGCCGACTCCGACGACGGTCACGTCCGACGTCGAAGCGACCGTCGTACATGCTCACGTCGCCAGCGCACCGGCCGCTGAGCCTGCACCGACGGTGGCGAGCACGAGCATCGATTTCCACACCCATCTGGAAACCGCGGCCCGGATCGAGGAACCGAGCCGGCATGCGGCCGCGCAAGCGACGCCAGACAGCGTGACGGTGCAACCCGAGCCGCATCCGGCGATTGAACCCGCGGCACCGGTCGCGCCAGCGCAGGGTGACCTGCTGGCCCACACCGAACTTCCATCTGCAGCAGTCGCGCCCGCCAAGGAAGATGCCGAAACGGGCGAAGACGCTGACACGGTGAAGAAGGACGCATCGCACGGCTGACCACCGTGCCCTGTGCATGAGGTACAAAAAAGCCGGACTCACGTCCGGCTTTTTTTATGCCCTTGTTTGCTCGATCAGCCTAGCCGCCGACCTGGTTGTTATGCGTGTCGAGCAGACCATGAATGGTCATCAAGTGCGCCAGGCTGATCACGTGATCCACTTTCAGCTTTTCCATCAGGCGCTGTTTATAGGTGGAGACGGTCTTGGGGCTGAGATTCAATTGCTCGCCGATCGTGGTCAGTGGCTTGCCACGTACCAGCATCATCGCTACCTCGAGCTCACGGCTGGACAAGGCGTCGAACGGCGATCCCTCGCCATCAAGCGTTGCCAGCGCCAGCTGTTGCGCCACCGTCGGCGCCAGGTAACGACGACCACCGGCCACCTGACGCACGGCCTCCAGCAGTTCCTCGGCAGCGCAACCCTTGGTCAGATAACCTAGCGCACCGGCGTCAAGCAAACGCTTCGGGAAGCGTGCATCGTCCACGACGGTCACGATAATGACGTGGGTCGGCAATTTGGAGCGTGCGACGCGCTCGGTGAGCTCGATGCCACTCATGCCGGGCATGTGGACGTCGACCAGGGCAATGTCTGGGGCCTTGGCGCGAATCAGGCGCAAGCCCTCCTCGGCCGTACCCGCTTCGCCGCTGATCATGATGTCGGGCTGCTGCTGCAGGATCATCCTGAATCCCGTGCGCACCAACTCGTGATCGTCGATCAAGACTACTTTGATCACCGGGTTCCCTCCGTGGGTTGAGTATTCGAACATAGGCCGCGATATGGCTTTGCGCAAGCCACTAGAGCGTCCACGAAGCCAATTCCCGATCACTACCTACACTGCAACTGCATATTCGCCTACAACGACTTTCATCGGGGCGACCGGGGATGCCACGCCTCGGACAAAATGGCCGTGCCATAGATCGGTCAGACGCGGTCGCTGACTCACCGTATACGCTTTTCTGAGTGGAGTGCTTACTCCACTCCCGTCGCCCAGTTCCTGAGGCCCGCTTCGTCAAGGTCGAAATCCTCGACATTCACGGCGATGGCTTGACCATCCCCATCGGTCCATCGCTGCCCGCCGAGGCGCCGAAAAACGCCTGTGATGGAAGCTCCCTGCCCAATCACGCAATCACCCGCACAGGTGCCGACGACATAACCCTCGGCCAGTTCGGCCGCGACGCGGTCTTCGTAGGGTCCGAGAAACCTCACAACTGACATGACTATTCCCGCCACTGACATCGGGCAGACATCGTACGCGGTGCTCAGGGCAACTGCACACTGCCAGCTAGTTAGGCGGAGCCGCCGGAAAGCACTCCCTACTATCGGGCACTCAGTGGCGCCCGTGGTGGCCGAAGATCCAGGTCAAGATCGCATCAGAAAGGCGCGATGCCGGGCGGCCCATGGCGAAGCCTTGCGGCACCGTCAAGTCGACCTCGGCACTCACGCTTTCCACGCGGCAACGCAACTCGCGACTACTCAAAGACAGGCCCGAGCCGTATCCCGGTACGCCCTCATGGCAAGAATCTCGATGCGTTCGTGAAGTACCACGTCAGCGCCATTCGCCCTGCTCCGCACGACGAGCAGCTCGTCGACGCCGGCCGCGTGGTCGGGAACGATCACCCGGTATCCATCCGCAGCTTCCACGACGTGCGCTGCGGGCGCGATCCTGACCCAATGAGCGACGACACACATGGCGTACGTCTTGTCGGTCTTGGTGGTGCTGGCCTGAAAAGTCGGTGCTCGTTCTTCAAGGCTGCCGGCAGTGGCGCACCCCACCAGCGTCACAGCCGCGAAGACCGCTATTGCCATACGCATGGTGGACATCCTTGCAAGACCACTTGGTGCCCGGAGCGGGGGTCGAACCCGCATAACCTTGCGGTTGAGGGATTTTAAGTCCCTTGCGTCTACCAGTTTCGCCATCCGGGCGGGATGCTTGAGGCTGCGCATCCTAACATGCGCCCGCGTCGAGCCTAGGGCAAAGCAGCGGCAACCCCGGCCACAAAAAACCCGCCGTTGGGCGGGTTTTTGCTCGTTGCGCAATGGAGGCCTGGGTCGGAATCGAACCGGCGTACACGGCTTTGCAGGCCGCTGCATGACCACTCTGCCACCAGGCCATCGCGCACGGATCGTAACCTGAAAGCGTGGTCACGATCCGCTTAAAAAACAAAACCCCGGGAAGGCCGAGGTTTGCTGGAAACTGGAGCGGGAAACGAGACTCGAACTCGCGACCCCGACCTTGGCAAGGTCGTGCTCTACCAACTGAGCTATTCCCGCATCAGAGTCAGAAATAATAGCAGATCGATCGGATTTGTGAAGAGTCTGGAGGCAATTTTTCGTTCCTGAGTGGAGCTCGCCGAGCCTTGGAGGACCGCATGCGAGCATGACTCCGTCGTCCCCTCATCGGTCCCGGCTGCCTTCACGACAGCATCGCAATGGCTCGGCAAGGCTGTGCATTGGGCGTGCTTTTCGCAACAGTCCGTTCCACGAACAACCGTTGGTGTTGTGCGCGCGGCACTCTATCTTGGTGCCTAGCCGATCCGGCACAGCCCGTTCAAAGGAGTACAGCATGATCGAACGTCGACCCTTCGATGCTCTAGGTGGAGCGGACCACGGCTGGCTCAACGCCAAGCATCATTTCTCGTTTGCCAATTTCTACGATGCTTCGCGTATGGGCTGGGGTGCACTGCGTGTCTGGAATGACGACACGATTGCGCCGCAGACAGGTTTTCCGCCGCACCCACATGGCGACATGGAGATCATCACCTATGTGCGTGAGGGTGCCATCACGCATCAGGACAATCTGGGCAACAAGGGTCGCACGATCGCGGGCGACGTGCAGGTGATGAGCGCGGGTACGGGCATCACGCATGCCGAGTACAACCTTGAGCCAGGTACGACGCGCATCTTCCAGATCTGGATCATTCCGAACCAGCAAGGCAACCCGCCGTCGTGGGGTACCAAGCCCTTTCCGGTCGGCGAGCGCTCCGGTCGCTTCGTCGCCCTCGCCAGCGGTTTCAAGGAAGACGCGGACGCCCTACCCCTACGCACGGATGCGCGCGTGCTCGGCGCCACGCTCAAGGCTGGCGAGAAGGCGGAGTATCAGCTTGGTCCGAAACGCCTGGCTTATCTGGTGCCGTCCAAAGGCAAGGTCGAGGTCAATGGCGTAACGCTGAATACGCGTGATGGTGCCGCTATTCGTGACGAATCGACGCTGACTGTCACCGCACTCGAAGATGCTGAATTGGTACTGGTCGATACGGCCCCGTAATCGTTGCACCCGTCAGCGACGGCAGGCGTTCTGCTTGCCGCCGCTCGATCAAGTGAGGATGCCTCACTGGGCGTAGCTTGCTAATCTCGCGTGATCCGTCCCGCGCGAGGTCTGCCATGAGTCACGGCATTCACACGATCGATACCGGCTTCATACGTCCACAGTTCGATGCGGCCTATCTCATGGTTGAACATGGACGCGGCGCCTTTATCGACTGCGGGACGAATCATGGCGTGCCGCGCATGCTCAATGCATTGCAGGATGCAGGGCTGGCCCCCGCCGATGTCGATTGGTTGATTCTCACCCATGTGCATCTGGATCACGCCGGCGGCGCCGGCGAGCTGATGGCGCGGCTGCCCCATGCCAAATTGCTGGTGCACCCGCGCGGTGCGCGCCACATGGTGGATCCGAGCCAGCTATGGGCGGGTGCCAGCGCCGTCTACGGCGAATCGGTGATGGAAACGACGTACGGACGGTTGCGCCCGATCCCGGCCGAACGGGTGGTGGAAGCCCCTGATGGCTACGTCGTGGAACTGGCCGGTCGCAAGCTGCTTTGCCTGGATACGCCAGGACATGCCCGCCATCATCTTTGCGTCTACGACGAACAGGCAAACGCCTGCTTCACCGGCGATACGTTTGGTCTGTCTTATCGCGAGTTCGATACCGTGAAGGGGTCGTTCGTCCTACCCACCACGTCGCCAGTGCAGTTCGACCCCGATGCGTTGCATGCATCAATCCATCGACTCATGGCGCTGAAGCCGGAGGCCATGTATCTCACGCACTATGGTCGCGTCACGGACGTCGAGCGGCTCGCCGTCGATTTGCACACACAGATAGACGCCATGGTAGCGATCGCTCATGCCGCGCAACAGAACGGCGGCGATGCCATGCAACGGCACGAGCTGATGAAGTCCGCACTCACCGATCTCTATGCCGCTCGCGCCCGCACTCATGGCTGGCACGGCAAGCGCGCCGCACTGCTTGAGATTCTTGGGATGGATATCGAGCTCAATGCGCAGGGCTTGGGCGTCTGGCTGGACAGTACGCAGAAGCGTGGCCGATAGCGCGCAGCACGCGATGGATCAAGCCAGTCGCGCACCGTTCGGCACGGGGCGCTCAACGGCCGTGATCACGACGCCTTCGTCGGTATGGAAACCGGTCAGCAGAAACTGCGAGCGGAACGGACCGATTTGCTTCTCGGGAAGGTTGATCACGCCCACGATTTGTCGGCCCAGTAATGCCTCGGCGCCATAAAGCTGGGCGATCTGCGCGCTGGTTTTCTTCTCACCGTAGGGGCCGAAATCGACCCACACCTTCCATGCTGGCTTACGCGCTTCCGGGAACGGTTCCACGCGGACGACCGTGCCGACAACCAGCAGCACCTTTTCGAAATCGGCCCAGCTGATTTCAACCTGGGTGGGCGTATTTGCTTCACTCATCCTTCCAGCCTCGTCTTGAACCAGTCCCTGCCTTGCTGCCACCAGTAGGTCGCCTGCGCGCCGAGATAACCAAACGGTCGATACGTACGGGCCAGTCCGTAATCGGCAAATTCCTTCCAGCGATCATCGCCTTCGGTGATGGCCGAAGCCAGGAGGTCGCCAGCAGCGCACGTCGGTGCGAGGCCATGGCCGCCAAATGCCTGCGCCCACCACAGGCCATCACCTGACGAGCCTATCTGTGGCATCTGGTGGCGGGCGTAGCTCATCAATCCCGACCAGGCGTAATCGACGCGTGTTCCCTTCAGTTGGGGGAAGACTCGCAGCAAGTCATGCATGAGTAGCGCTTGCACCGCCCCTGGCGAGCGGTCACGGATGGAAATACGCCCTCCCCACAGCAGGCGCGTGTCGGGCAACGGCCGGTAATAGTCGAAAGCGAATCGCGTGTCGTAAATGGCGGACTGCGTGTGCAGACATTCGGCCAGGCGGTCACCCAGTGGCTCAGTCACCATCACGTAGGTGGCAATGGGCAGGATCGCCCGATCAACCTGCCGGCGCAGGCCTGCCAGGTAACCGCCACAGGCGAGTACGACCTGGTCCGCGTGAACCGCGCCTTGTGCCGTTTCGATGCGCCAGCGGGTGCCATCGCGCTGCAGCTTCCACACGTCCGTATGTTCGTGAATGCGCACCCCCTGCGCCGCGGCAGCGCCGGCCAGCCCGATCGCGAAGTTGAGTGGATGCAGATGCAGCGCGTTGTGCTCGTAGAGTCCGTCGAAATAGCGCTTCGACCTGATGCGTTCACGCAACTCCTCCTGGGGCAGCCAATCCCACTCCACGCCGTAATGTCTTGCCAGCAATTCCTGGCGTACGCGCAACACGGCAGGGTCTCTGAACCAGTTGGCCCAGATCACGCCCTGGTCGACGGCATCGCAGGGAATGGCATAGCGGGCCACCTGCTGACGAATGCGCTCCACAGCATTCGTGGTGAGCTTGAACAGCGCTTGCGCCCTCGCCTCACCGCGTTGGTCGAGCAGCGTCTGTTCGCCGAGTGAGTAACCGCCGAATACGAAGCCGCCATTGCGACCGGATGCACCGAATCCAATCTGCTCGCGCTCCAGCAAAACCACGTCGCGCACACCACGTTCGGCTAGCCCAAGCGCTGTATGCAGGCCTGCGTAGCCGCCACCAATGATGGCGACCCGTGCATCGGCCCGCCCTTGCAGTGGAGTGAAGGGTTCATAACGCGTTGCGGTGGCGCGATAGTAAGAAGGTGCCGGTGACGGGGTCATGCGTCGTGCGCGTTCCTGTCTCGTTGCAGACGGGCAAGCATAACCCAGGCAATTGGCGCGGCCACGACATGACGCATGGCACGGTCACCGACTTTTCGACCGGGTTGAGTCCAAACGGTTGCACGTCGCTGAGGTAGCGTTGGTGTGGCGCGTCTGGCCGTTTACGGGGAACCCGGCAACGATGATGACATTCAGCGGCGGGCCGCTGCGAATGGATGGCACGAACACATTCTGACTGCCGTCGAGCGCGCGCCTGACGCGGATGCCCAGGTGGGTCATCACGATCATGCGGGTTGCAACCGTCGAACCCTCTTTCGGACGCGCCTGAAACCGGCATAGGGCTCAACGTTGGGGCATGTGGATTGACTTGTGCGTAAGGCCCAGAAGATGGCCAAGCGCACCACCGACCGCCGAGGGCCGGTGGCTGTCACCGAGAACCGCGATCAGAGCTCGGCAATAAACTCGCGTACGACGGGTGCGAGCTTGGGATCCTGCAATGCCATATGCATGGTGGCGCGCACCAGGCCGGCCTTGTTGCCGCAGTCGAAACGGATGCCTTCGAAGCGATAGGCCAAGACCTTGCCCTGCTCCTTCAGCAACGCCTCGATCGCGTCAGTGAGTTGGATCTCGCCACCGGCGCCTGGCGTGGTCTGCTCAAGCAATTCGAAAATGCGACCGGGCAGCACATAGCGGCCCACGACGGCGAGGTTGGACGGCGCGTCAGCAGGCTTGGGCTTCTCCACCATGTGGCGGATCTGCGCACTACGCTCATCGATACGAGTGGCATCGACGATGCCGTACTTGTCCGTGTCGTTGTGCGGCACTTCTTCGACGGCAATCACGCCGGCTTGCTGCGCGTCGGCCAGCTCGGCCATCTGACGCAGCGCGCCCTTGCCCTTGTGCCAGATAAGGTCGTCGGGAAGGACCACGCCAAACGGCTCATCGCCAACCACCGGCTTGGCGCAGAGCACCGCGTGACCGAGCCCGAGCGCTTCGGGCTGCGTCACGAAGATCGCACGCACGTGCTTGGGCAGGGTGCCCTGCACCAACGCCAACAGCTCGTCCTTGCCCTTCTCCTGCAACTTAGCCTCGAGCTCGTAGGCCTTGTCGAAATAGTCGGCGATGGAGTGTTTGTAACGGTTGGTCACAAAGATCAGGGTATCGGCGCCGGCATCCACCGCCTCATCGACCGCATATTGGATCAGCGGGCGGTCCAACACGGGCAACATTTCCTTAGCCACCACCTTGGTGGCAGGCAGAAAACGCGTGCCGAGGCCGGCAACGGGGAAAACCACCTTGCGCAAAGGCTTGCTCACTTACTTCTCTCCTGATTCATTGCGACGCAGCGACACCACATTGCCCGGCTGCACCGAATCGCTCCAGCGAAACGTTGGCAACAGGGTGGATACGCAGTGGCGCAGCGTGTCCTCGTCATAAGCCATCACCGCCTCAGCAGCCTTGGCCATCTGTACGTTCAACAGGTCCCAACTCACCGGGCGATACTGCGCGAGGAAAATCTTCGCGTGCGTCGTCTCGCTGTAGTTCTCCAGCGGATGGAACAGCTCCTCGAACAACTTCTCGCCGGCGCGAAGGCCGGTATAGATGATGGGTATTTCCGTACCGGGCTTGCGACCCGCAAGACGAATCATCTGTTCGGCCAGGTCGCGGATCTTGATCGGCTCGCCCATGTCCAACGCAAAAATCTCACCGCCCTTGCCCAGGCTGGCTGCCTGCAGAATGAGCTGGCAAGCCTCGGGAATGGTCATGAAGTAACGCGAGATCTCCGGGTGCGTGATCGTCACCGGGCCGCCATTGCGAATCTGCTGACGGAACAGCGGCACGACCGAGCCTGCCGAATCCAGCACATTGCCGAAACGCACCGTGATGAAATGCGTGCTCGAGCGCTCGTTGAGATTCTGGCACCAGATCTCCGCCATGCGCTTGCAGGCACCCATGACGCTGGTAGGGTTGACCGCCTTATCGGTGGAGATCAAGACGAAGCATTCGACCTGATGGCGATCGGACAGGTCAGCGACGTTGCGCGTGGCCAGCACGTTGTTGCGAAAAGCGGCGCGCACTTGCCCCTGCAACATCGGCACATGCTTGTAGGCCGCGGCGTGGAACACCACTTGCGGTTTGTATTCGACAAAGAGCTTGCGCATCGCAGCGGTATCGCCGCAGTCAGCCAGAATGCTTTCGTAGATCAGCTCCGGATACTCGGCGCGCAATTCCTGCGAGATCTTGTAAAGATTGAACTCGCTGTTATCGACCACGCAAAGCGACTGTGCTCCAAGGCGCGCAATCTGGCGGCATAGTTCCGAACCAATCGATCCGCCACCGCCGGTCACGAGCACGCGCCGATCGGTAAGGGTGACGCGAATGGCCGTCCAATCCAGCTCGACCGTATCGCGGCCCAGCAGATCCTCGATCGCCACTTCCTTGATCTCGTTGAAATGCGCGCGCCCCGAGACGACATCTTCGAGCTTGGGAATGGTGCGATAAGGAAGGCCACTCTGGTCGCAAAGCTCGACCACGCGGCGCATTTCCTGCGTGGACGCGCCGGGCATGGCGATCAGCAGCATCTGGGCGGCCACTTCGCGCGCCAGTTCGGGCAGCTGATCGATACGCCCAAGCACCGGGCGACCGTTGATGCTCGCACCACGCAGGCTTTCCTTGTCGTCGACAAAGCCCACTACCGTGTAACCATTGTCGCGCTGCACATCGCGCGACAATGCCTCGCCAGCGCGGTCGGCGCCAACGATCAGCACGCGCTGCAGAGGCTTCGCCTGCAACAGCTCACCCCGACTGTCCTTCCAGTAACGGTAGGCCAGTCGAGGCGCTCCTAGCAGGACGGCAAGAACCATCGGGTAAAGCAGCAGCACCGAGCGCGGCACGTCAGCCAGGCGGTTATAGAGGATCAAGGCCGCCGCAATGGCCAACGCACCCAACACCGCCGCACGCAGGATATTCCAGAGATCCGGCAGGCTGGCAAAGCGCCAGACGCCTTTGTACAAGCCGGTCCAGCTCAGCACCGCGCCCTGCACCAGCAGCACCAGCGGAAACTCGAGTAAATGGAAGCTGATCGCCGAATCGTCGATCAAGGCGTAACGAAGCGCCTTGGCTACCCACCAGGCCAGCGCTGCCATGAACAGGTCATGCAGCACCACAGCGGTGCGCGGATGAATGACCCCGATTAGCTTATTAAGCGACATGACTGCCCTTGTGCAAAACGCGCCGTAAACACTGGCGCTTCATGAGTATCCATACAGTGATCGCTACCAGGTACGCACCCACGCAAATCAGCGCCGCCCCCTCAGGCCAGGACCATGCCAGCACAGCCAACGGGGCCGCTACCAACACGTTCCAGGCCAGATAGCACGCCCCCCCGGACGCGTGCGTGAATCCACTGCGAACCAGCCATTGATAAAGGTGTTCGCGATGTGCAGTGTACCAACGACGGCCACTCACCATACGGCTCAAGAGAGTAAGGCTGGCATCTACTACAAAAGATGAACTGAGGATCGCGGCGGGCCATAGCAGGCTCGTATCCACCCGCCAGAGCAGCCCGGTAAGGGCAAACAGCAAAAACCCCATGGTGCCGCTGCCCACGTCTCCCATGAAAATCCGCGCCCGCGGCCGGTTGTAGTACCAGAAGCCCAGGGCTGCCGCTCCCACGCATGCCGCAGCAACCGCCAAGGCCGTCTGGGATGCTGCCCATGCCAGCAGAGCCAGGCCGCTGCCGACAAAGACCACCTGTTGAGCCAGCAGGCCGTCGATGCCATCCATGAAATTGTGCAGGTTGATGCTCCACGCTCCCGCCAGCATCAGCACCGGAACCCACCACCACGACAAGCCTGTGGCGGCCAAGGCCAAGGCGAACAGCGCCGACGACAGCAGCTGGATGCCCAGGCGAGGCAAGACCGGCAGGGAGCGGTGATCGTCCCACCAGCCCACCGCAGCGACCAGGATCGTGCACAGCGCCAGCGCCAGGGTGACCACCGCAGGCCATGCTTCAGGCAGCAGATAGATGCTGGCCGGCACGGTCAACAACGCAGCGACCACGATGCCGATACCGCCGCCACGAGGCGTGGGGGTCGTGTGCGAACGACGCTGCCCCGGCAGGTCCATCATGCCTCGCCGACGGGCATAGGCGATGGCGCCGCGCACCACCAGCAAGGCGATCAACAACGAAGCCAGCACCATCCCTATCGCCAGCGTTGAAAACGTCATGCCGACCTCATTCGTTGGCGACGCCGTGAATCGGACGAATCGTGCTCCAGCTCTTGCAGCTCGGGCACTGCCAGTGATGGGCCTTGGCGCCAAAGCCGCAACGGCTGCAGCGGTACATGGCCTGCCCCTCGAGCAACTTCTTGGTGAGATCGCGCAGGATCAGGAAGTTCTCGCGCGCCTCACCCTCGATCTTGTCCATGGTGGCGTCGATCAATGCCATCAGGCCGCGCACTGAGGGGCGCTGGCGCAACTGCGAGGTAAGGAACTCGATGGCCGTCCGTTCGCCATCGCGCTGCTGATACAGGCGGGTAAGCGCGAGCACCGGCGAGATGCCGTGATAGCGCTCGAGGATTTCTCGCAGGAAATGTTCGGCATGCTCCATTTGCTGGGAGCGCGCGTAGCTGTTGAGCAGGGGCGGGAGAATTTCGGGCACGAAGGCGATATCGGCCTCCACCGCCTGCTCGTAGACCTTGGCCGCCTCCGCGTGCTGCCCTTCCTCGGCATACAGCCGACCGGTAAGCATGAAGGCACGCACGCAATCCGCCTGGCAAGTGAAAGCTTGCCGCAGATACTCGCGGGCTTCCTGACGCGCGCCGTGCTGCCGTGACTGCTCGGCTAGCTCGCAGTAGAACTGCGCAATCATGCCGGCCTCGTCTTCACCGGTCATCGCCTCCAGCCGGCGCGCATGCTCGATGGCCTTGTGCCAGTCGCGTTCGTGCTGGTAGATCGCAATCAGATGACGCAGTGCCGACGGCGCGTGCGCGTCCATCGCTACGAGGTCGGAGAACAAAGTCTCGGCGCGATCAAGCAAGCCCGCACGCATATAGTCCTCGCCAAGCTCGAGCAAGGCGACGGTCTTCATGGCGTCGGAAAGACCGGGGCGCGATACCAGATGCTGATGCAGGCGAATCGCGCGATCCACCTCGCCACGACGGCGAAACAGATTGCCCAGCGCCAGGTGCGTTTCCACCGTATCGCGGTTGTACTCGGCCAGCTTGAGGAAAACCTCGATCGCCTTGTCCTGCTCTTCATTGAGCAGGTAGTTCAGACCGCGGAAATAATCGGAAGAGAGCTCACTGACCTGGGCGCCGGAACGCCTTACGCCGGCCCGACGTGCAGTCCACCAACCACTGGCGAACGCGGCAGGTACCAACAGGACGAGTACATACAGAAGCGCGCTCATGCACCTGCCGAGGAGGTTTTGGCCTTGTCAGCGCCAGACGATGCCCGGCGCCGCAGGCGGCGATGCTTGGTGCTGACCCCGAGCCAGGCGGTGAGTCCCCCAAGCAGCCAGCCGATCAGCAGGGCTAGCAGTAAGGCAGCCCCCTTGGGCAGCTCGACTCGCGTGAAGCCCAGGTCATAGCTAATGAGATCAGCGTTGAGTGCGCCCAGCACGATGCCGGCGGCAATGAAGAGCAGGAGGATCAACGTCACGATCAGTCGCATGCGGCGACTTTACCCGATTGCCCATGACCGTCACAGGCGTGCACTTACATCTTCTTCAGGAACCCTGTTGGCCGTCATCGTTTTCAGCACGAACTCGATGGCCCGCAGACAAAAAGAAGGCAGGAACGGCTCAACGCCGCCTGCCTTCATCTACCTGTCGTGAGTCCCTGCGAACGGGATATCAATCCAGGTCCATATTGACTCGCTCGCGCAATTCCTTGCCCGGCTTGAAATGCGGCACATGCTTGCCCGGGAGGGCCACGGCATCACCCGTCTTGGGGTTACGGCCCATGCGCGGCGGACGGTAGTGCAGCGCAAAGCTGCCGAAACCGCGCACCTCGATGCGCTCGCCACTCGAAAGGGCGTAGCTCATCTGTTCGATCACGCTTTTGACCGCCAACTCTACGTCGGCGAACGCAAGGTGGGTCTGACGCCGCGCCAGCGCCTCGATCAGTTCGGATTTGGTCATGGGTCCCCAATGTCCGTGACGTGAACCAACGGGGCGGCCGAACGCCGCCCCGCAGTACTTACGCTTGCTACAAGCTTAGTCAGCCTTGTTGAGCTGCTCCTTGAGCAGCGCACCGAGCTTGGTCGTGCCACCGGAGGCGGACGAGTACTCGGCCATAGCGTCGTGCAGATCTTCTTCGTCCTTGGCGCGGATCGACAGCTGGAGCTGACGGCCCTTGCGGTCCATGCCGGTGAACTTGGCTTCAACCTTGTCGCCCACCTTCAGATGCTGCGTGGCATCCTCGATGCGCTCCTTGGCGATATCGTTGGCGCGGAGGTAACCCTCGACGCCCTCGCCCAGGTCGATCACAGCACCCTTGGCATCGACTTCCTTCACGGTGCCATTGACGATGGTGCCGCGCGGGTTGGTCGCCATGAACTGACCGAACGGATCCTGCTCCATCTGCTTGATGCCGAGGGAGATGCGCTCGCGCTCCGGATCAACGGCCAGAACCACGGCCTCGATCTCGTCGCCCTTCTTGAAGTTGCGCACGAGCTCTTCGCCAGTGACCTGCCAGGAGATGTCGGACAGGTGAACCAGACCGTCGATGCCGCCGTCCAGGCCGATGAAGATGCCGAAGTCGGTGATCGACTTGATCTGACCGGACACCTTGTCGCCCTTCTTGTGCATCGCTGCGAAGGCTTCCCACGGGTTCGAGCGGGTCTGCTTGATACCCAGCGAGATGCGGCGACGCTCTTCATCCACGTCCAGGACCATGACCTCGGTCTCGTCACCGACCTGAACCACCTTGGCCGGGTTGACGTTCTTGTTGGTCCAATCCATTTCGGAAACGTGCACGAGGCCTTCGACGCCCGGCTCGATCTCAACGAAGCAACCGTAATCGGTGACGTTGGAGACCTTGCCGAACAGGCGGCTGCCGACCGGGTAGCGGCGGGCGATGGCGACCCACGGATCGTCACCCAGCTGCTTCAGACCCAGCGACACGCGGTTGCGCTCGCGGTCGTACTTCAGCACGCGGACGTCCAGCTCGTCGCCGACGTTGACGACTTCGGACGGATGACGCACGCGCTTCCACGCCATGTCGGTGATGTGCAGCAGGCCGTCGATGCCACCCAGGTCCACGAACGCGCCGTAGTCGGTGAGGTTCTTGACGGTGCCCTTGACCACCGCGCCTTCGGTCAGGCGCTCAAGCAGCTTCTCGCGCTCCTCGGAGAACTCGGTCTCGACGACGGCACGGCGGCTGACGACCACGTTGTTGCGCTTGCGGTCGAGCTTGATGATCTTGAACTCGAGGTCCTTGCCTTCCAGGTAAACCGGATCGCGGACCGGACGCACGTCGACCAGCGAGCCCGGCAGGAATGCGCGGACGTCCTTGATGTCGACGGTGAAACCGCCCTTGACCTTGCCGGAGATCTTGCCGGTGATGGTCTCTTCCTTGTCGAAGGCCTGCTCGAGGTCGTCCCAAACCATGGAACGCTTGGCCTTCTCGCGGGAGAGCTTAGTCTCGCCGAAACCGTCTTCCAGTGCGTCGAGGGCAACCTTCACCTCGTCGCCCACCTGCACTTCCAGCTCTCCGCTCTCGTCCTTGAACTGCTCGATCGGGACGATGCCTTCGCTCTTCAGGCCAGCGTTGATCACGACGACGTCGTTGCGGATTTCCACAACGATACCCGTGACAATCGCGCCCGGCTTCAGCTTGGAGATAGCCTGTTGGCTCTGTTCAAACAGTTCGGCAAAACTTTCAGTCATGTTGATTCCAGAAATGATAAAAGGCCGTGGTCCTGTGCGCGCCGTCGGAAGAAAAGCGCACGGACATTCGGCCCACCGGTTATGGGTGTCCTTCGGATGGCTCCGTTGGCACCGTTGACCAAAACCCCAACCGCGGTAGGGGCACGAACGGCTATCGGCAGCCCTCAGGACCGCGCGACAGCCAAAACTTTCGCGACGACAATGTCGATGCCCATGCCGGTGGTATCGATAAAAACCGCATCTGCGGCCGGCTTGAGCGGCGCGACGGTTCGCGATGCATCGCGGGCGTCACGCGCTTCGATCTCGCGCTGAAGGGTAGCGAGTGTAACGCTTAGCCCCTTTTCCTTCAACTGCTTATAGCGTCTTTTCGCACGTTCGGCCGCACTTGCAGTCAGGAACACCTTGAACGGGGCATCGGGGAAGATCACCGTTCCCATGTCACGGCCATCCGCCACCAGACCGGGCGCCTTGCGGAAACCCAGCTGCATATCGACAAGTGCCTGACGCACCGAAGGAATCGAGGCAATCGCCGAGGCCGCCGCACCCGCTGTTTCGGTACGCAGTTCATCGGTGGCGTCATGACCATTGACCAGCACGCGGGTATCACTGCCATCGGTCGTCGCCTGAAAACGGATCTTGGTGGTCTGGGCACAACGGGTCATTGCTTCGGCGTCGGACAGGTCCAGCCCCTCCATGCCCGCTGCATAGCCCACCGCCCGGTAGAGCGCCCCCGAGTCCAGCAGCCGCCAGCCCAGCTTATCGGCCACCAGCCGGCTGATGGTCCCCTTGCCCGATCCCGACGGCCCGTCGATGGTGAGGATGGGAACGGACGACGATGGGCTCATGGGGACTCCTGACGGTGACGGACGAAAACGCCTATGCTATCGCGTTGGTCCCGCATGGAACGCGTGATACCCAGTTGCTTCTCTAATAGTCCGCCAGGCCCATGCAAGCTTTAACCATGAATGATCTCAGTCGCGAATTCGAACAGGCCGCCGAAGATATCCAGCGGTTCGGTCAGCGACCTGACAACGACACGCTGCTCAAGCTCTACGCGCTCTACAAACAGGGCTCGGAAGGCGACGTGCACAGCAACCAACCCGGTTTCTTTGATTTCGTTGGCACGGCCAAGTACGAGGCGTGGGCGCAGCTCCGTGGTACGTCGCAGGATGATGCGCAGCGGCGTTATATCGCGCTGGTGCGGGAGCTGCTGGCCTGAGGTGTTAGCGCAGTCTAGGGATGGGTAGCGGGACGCAAAGTCCGGCCACCTGACGTAAGGGGACCCCGAAAACCAGACCTTTTCCCGTCATTCCCGCGAAAGCGGGAATCCAGCGACTTTTGCCTCAGTGAACACAAAGGCACTGGATTCCCGCTTTCGCGGGAATGACGAATTTTTCGATGTTCCCGTAAGTGTGCCGTAGTCGACCGCCCCCCCCCCAGGCTTGCCCCAGGTGACTGGTTTGGGCGCCCCCACTACCCACACCTCCAACCTCGCCCTTGCTTTCAAACGCCCAGACCGGGCACATTCATACGACCGTTTGAACCATCGGGCCGTATGAACTATCCCCATTTGTTTGCTCCGCTCGACCTTGGGCACACCACCCTGCCCAATCGCATCCTGATGGGATCGATGCATACCGGGCTGGAGGACAAGTCCGCCGATTACGACAAGCTTGCGGCCTACTTCGCCGAGCGCGCGCGGGGCGGCGTGGGGCTGATGGTGACCGGCGGTATCGCACCCAGCATCCAGGGCTGGCTGAAGCCCTTCGGCGGCCGGCTGTCGATGCCCTGGCATGTGGCGCGACACCGCAAGCTCACCCGCGCCGTGCAGGACGAAGGCGGCAGGCTGTGCATGCAAATCCTGCATGCGGGCCGCTATGGCTATCACCCGCTCTCGGTCGCCCCATCGAAGATCAAGTCTCCGATAACACCCTTCACGCCCAGCGCGCTTTCTAGCGGCGGCGTCGAACGCACCATCAGGGATTTCGTGCGTTGCGCGAAACTCGCCCAGGATGCCGGCTACGACGGCATCGAGGTGATGGGTTCAGAAGGCTATTTGATCAATCAGTTTCTGGTGGCGCGGACCAATCAACGCAACGACCACTGGGGCGGTGATGCGTCGCGACGCATGCGCTTTCCCGTGGAAATCGTGCGTCGCACGCGCGAAGCCGTGGGCCGCGATTTCATCATCATCTATCGCCTGTCGATGCTGGATTTGGTGGAAAACGGCCAGGATTGGAGCGAGATCGTGACCCTCGCCAAAGCCATCGAGGCGGCCGGTGCCAGCATCATCAACACCGGTATCGGCTGGCATGAAGCGCGGGTACCCACCATCGTCACCAGCGTGCCGCGCGCCGGCTTTGCCTGGGTCACCAGGAAGCTCAAGGGTGAAGTGGCGATCCCGCTGATCACCACCAATCGAATCAACATGCCTGACGTGGCCGAGCGGATTCTCGCCACCGGCGAAGCCGACATGGTGTCGATGGCGCGTCCGCTGCTGGCGGACCCCGCCTGGGCAAACAAGGCGAAGACCGGACGCAGCGATCGCATCAACACCTGCATCGCGTGCAACCAGGCGTGCCTGGACCACGTATTCCAGAATCGCCGCGCCAGTTGCCTGGTCAATCCCCGCGCCTGCCACGAAACCGAACTGCAGATCACGCCGGCGACGACACGCAAACGGGTTGCCGTAGTGGGCGCAGGCCCCGCCGGCCTCGCCTGCGCCAGCACGCTGGCGGAGCGTGGCCACCAGGTCACCCTGCTCGATCAGGCCAACGAAATCGGTGGCCAGTTCAATGTCGCCAAGCGGATTCCTGGCAAGGAAGAATTCCACGAGACTTTGCGCTATTTCCGCCATCGGCTGGAGGATGCTGGCGTGGAACTGCAGCTGGGCCAGGCCGCCGATGCCGCCTCGCTGGCCGCTGCCGGCTATGACGAAGTGGTGGTGGCAACCGGCATCACGCCGCGCCGTGTCAACTTCCCCGGCAGCGACGACGCCCGCGTGCTGAGCTATCTGGACGTACTGGCTCGCGGCAAGCCAGTGGGGCCGCGCGCAGTCATCATTGGCGCCGGCGGCATCGGCTTCGACGTGGCGGAATTCCTGGTCGAGCACACGCCGTCGCCTGCCCTGGATGTCGCTCGCTGGACTCGCCAATGGGGTGTCGACACCCAGCTCGATACCCGCGGCGGCCTCACCCCGCCGCAGCCTGAAGCACCCGCCCGCCAGGTGTGGTTGCTTCAGCGCAGCGAAGGACGCCCTGGCGCTCGCCTCAACAAAACTACCGGCTGGGTCCATCGTGCCACTCTCAAGGCCAAGCGCGTGAGCATGCTCGGCGGCGTGACCTACGAGCGATTCGATGAGCAAGGTCTGCACATCACGGTCGACGGCAAGCCGCAGGTGCTGCCTGCGGACAACGTGGTGATCTGCGCCGGTCAGGAGCCGAACCGCGCGCTGGCCGACGCCCTGATCGCGGCCGGCATCAAGACCCACATCATCGGCGGCGCCGACGTGGCCGCTGAGCTCGACGCGAAGCGGGCGATCGACCAGGGCACCCGCCTGGCTGCCACGCTCTGAAACGACAACGCCCGGCCAAGGCCGGGCGTGTCTGGAAAAGAAAGCGCCCCGCTAAGCGACGCAACGATATGGGTCAGGGGGGAGGAAGACCAGATATCGGGGGGATAGCGTCGCCGCGGGGCGAGGGTCGGCGCCACCTGGGGGGAGGGGACGGTGGCGCGACGGAGGCAATAATACGAACGACAGGTTATAGAAACAAATATATATTTAGGCCGTCACTTATTCGATATCCATATATATGTTCGACTTTCGTCAGCTTCGCTACTTCGTCACCGTGGCCGAGGAACTCAGCTTCACCCGTGCGGCTCAGCGCCTGCACATCTCGCAGCCACCACTTTCGCAACAAATCCAGGCACTTGAGGCGGATTTAGGGGTGCGCCTGCTGGAGCGGACCAAGCGGCACGTGGCGCTTACCGAGCCCGGAAAACTGTTTCTGGACCAGGCCCGCCAGATCCTCGACAAGGCCGAAGAGGCCCGCATCCAGATGGCCGACGCCGCCACCGGGTTCAGTGGCAAGCTGCGCCTGGCCTACACCGTGTCCGTAACCTTCCACCCCGCCCTGCCACAGACGCTGCTGCGCTATCGCCGCTTCGCGCCCCAGGTGCGGCTGATACTCAGCGAGATGTACACGGAGGCGCAGTATGCGGCCCTGCTATCCGGCGACCTCGACGTAGGCTTCGTGCGGGACGTGCCGGGGCACGAAAGCATGGCCAAGGACCTGCGCCTGGACGTGATTGACCACGAGCCCTTGTTGCTCGCCCTGCCCTCCGGGCATCCCTTGGCGCAGAAAGAAAGCATCTGGCTGCGCGAAGTGGCGATGGAGGCCTTTGTCGTGCAGCCGCGCGAACTCGCCGCCACGCTGTTCGACAGCCTGACCCGGATCGCCGCCAAGTCCAACTTCCACCCGTTGATCCGCCAGCACGCGCAGCAGATCAACGGCCTGCTGGTACTGGTGGCGGCCGGGATGGGGCTGGCGTTGGTGCCGGCTTCCATGAAGTCGGTGAGCCTGGCCGGCGTCAGCTACCTGCGCCTGGAAGATCCGGATGCCTATATGCTGCTGGCCCTGGCAAGCCGAGCGGACAATCCCTCGCCGGTGGTCAGGCGCTTTCTCAGCGCCATGACTGAACCGCAGTAGGGTGAGACTTGTATCAAGCGAATCCGCCAGTTACAATTCCGTTCTTGTATTTTTTCTTTCTATAGTTTCAGGAGCTGGCCGTGAAGGTGCTTTCCTCTTTGAAGTCCGCCAAGTCGCGGCACCGTGACTGCAAGGTTGTGCGCCGTCGCGGCAAAGTGTTCGTGATCTGCAAGAGCAATCCGCGTTTCAAGGCTCGTCAGCGCTGATCTTTCAGCAGCGATGAGTGACGAAAAGGCCGCGCAAGCGGCCTTTTTTATTGGCTGCGTCATGGTTGCGACGAGCGCAGATACGCGACGAATCCGCGCGCAAGTTCGGCCTTCAGCTCCTTGTCGGACAGCGGCAACACGGTGTGCCATAGCGACGCCGGCTCAAGCGTGTGGACTTCCATCGAACTCAGCGCCGACAGGATCGCGAACTGCAATGCGCGGCGTGGAAAGCGATGGCCCACTTCGTCGCGGAAGACCAACAATACGTCCACCAGCAGGCTGATGTTTCCAGCGATATGCAGTCGCGCCTCGCGCCCGAAATCGCTATCGGCATCGGCATCCATGAATCGCGAAAGCGCCCGCAGCAGACGCGGGTGGCGCTGGTATTGATCGAACAATAAAGTCATCAATTGCGCTGTGGTCGCTTCCAGCGTCTTGCGCAGCAAGGCCTTCTCGAGACGCCCGCGGTTCGTCTCGTTGCTCTTGCGCAACATATGCAGGAAGGCCGCGCGCAACAGCGCATCCTTGTCCTCGAAACGACGATAGATGCTGGCTGGCGATACCTCGGCCAGCGCCGCGATCTTCGGCACGACCGCGGCCTCCAAACCCTCCTCATCCAGCACCTTGATGGTCGCCATCAGCAGCCGCTCAAGGGTTTCGCGGCTGCGCTGCTGTTTGGGTTCAAGTGCTGGCGGGGTCTTGGGCATCACGTACCTATGGACAAGCCGACGACAATATGTAAATGTGAATTTACATTTACTCTCAAGGAAAGGCAATGTCTACCCAGGCCTACCTCGGGCTCGCCCAGGATATCTGCGCCTTCGCACTCGTGTTTGTGCTGCCCTTCGTCGATGTGCCTTTTACCCGGCGGCTCAAGCAACACAGTAGCGCCGACGGACGTTTGATCCACTATCGCCGCATCGTCGCAGGAACGTTGCTAGTTACAGCCGTGGTGATCGTCTGCTCCGGGCATGCAGGGCTATGGGACGTGCCCAGAAATCCAGGTGAACCAGCCTGGTTTGAGCGCCAACCATGGATCTACGCGCTCGCCGCCGCCCTCACCGCCGCTTACTTTGCGCTAGGCCTATGGCCCGGCCTGCATGCGATGCTCAACCATCGAGCGCGACCGAAATACAGCAGAGCGATGCGCTCGCTACGCTTTCTTGCACCGGTATCACCCAGGGAACGCTACTGGTGGGCACTTGTAAGCCTTACCGCAGGCATCTGCGAAGAGATCCTGTTCCGCGGCTTCTTGCTCCAATACCTGCGCGGCCACCTGGACGGCGGTCCGCACATGAATATCGTGTTCGCCTGGCTGGTGAGCTCGATCGCTTTCGGCCTCGGTCACCTCTATCAAGGTTGGGCCGGCGTGTGCAGGACAACCGTGGCCGGCCTGGCCCTGGGCATGCTGGCGATACTTAGCGGCACTCTCGCGTTGCCAATCGTTCTGCACGTCCTGGCCGATCTGCAGGTGCTGGCGATATACCGCCCTACGCTCGATGCGCCTGAAGAAGCCGCCGCGCTGATCGCGGGCTGCAAGTGCGAGTCGTAAGCGAAAGGCATTAAGGGGCCCCAAAAAAAAGCCTCCTTCCTGCTGGAGAGAGGCCTTGATGGTCTCGCCTATGCGCTTACAGGTAACGCACGCCGATGATTTCGTAGCGTTTCACACCATTGGGCGCCTTGAACTCGAAGCTGTCGCCGGAGCTCTTGCCGATCAACGCACGCGCGATCGGCGATGACACTGCGATCAGACGCTGCTTGATGTCGGCTTCGAGGTCGCCAACGATCTGGTAGGTCACGGCATCACCGCTATCCTCGTCTTCCAGATCGACAGTCGCCCCGAATACCACGCGATTGCCCGCAGTAAGACGGCTGACGTCGATCACTTCCGCCGTCGAAAGCGCCGCTTCCAGTTCGGCGATTCGACCTTCGGCAAAGCTCTGCTGTTCACGCGCCGCGTGGTACTCGGCGTTCTCCTTCAGGTCGCCGTGGGCGCGCGCCTCGGCGATCGCCGCAATGATGCGCGGCCGATCGGTGAACTTCAGTTTTTCCAGCTCGCTGCGAAGACGCTCTGATCCCGTCTTGGTGATGGGAGCTCGACTCATGCCTTCAATTCCTCATGCAGTTCCTGCAGGCTGTTGACCTGGTCATCGCCGTGATAATCCAACGAGTGCACCAGCGCGCGAGCGCCTGCCACCGTGGTGGAGTACGTGACGCGCCGCTGCAGAGCCTCGCGCCGGATCGAGAACGAGTCGGCGATCGCCTGCTTGCCCTCGGTCGTGTTGACGATATAGACGATTTCGCCGTTCTTGATCAGGTCGACGATATGCGGGCGACCTTCGATGACCTTGTTGATGCGCTCGCAGGCCACACCGTGCTTGTCGAGGTAGGCGGCCGTGCCTTCGGTCGCGACCAGGCTGAAACCGCGCTCCAGCACCTCGCGCGCGATCGGCAGCAGGCGATCCTTGTCGGCATCGCGCACCGACACGAACACCTTGCCCTTCGGCGGCGTCTTGATGCCGGCCGCGTCGTGACCGCGCGCAAACGCCGCACCGAAGCTGCGACCCACGCCCATCACTTCGCCGGTGGAACGCATCTCGGGGCCGAGGATGGGATCGACGTTCTGGAACTTCAGGAACGGGAAGATCGCCTCCTTGACCGAGTAGTAGGCCGGGATGACTTCACGCGTGGTGCCCTGTGCCACCAGCGACTTGCCAGCCATGGCGCGCGCCGCGATCTTGGCCAGCGGCACGCCGGTGGCCTTGGACACGAACGGCACCGTGCGCGAGGCACGCGGATTCACTTCCAGGATGAACACGGTATCGCCCTGGATCGCGAACTGCGTATTCATCAGGCCGATGACCTTCAGCTCCTTCGCCATTGCCGCGACCTGGCGGCGCATCTCGTCCTGCACCTCGGCCGACAGCGAATACGGCGGCAGCGAGCAGGAGGAGTCACCCGAATGCACGCCGGCCTCTTCGATATGCTCCATGATGCCGCCGATCAGCACGTTGCCTTCGGCATCGGCAATGATGTCGACGTCGACCTCGACGGCATGGTCGAGGAAGCGATCCAAGAGCACCGGCGAGTCATTGGATACCTGCACCGCCTCACGGATATAGCGCGACAGGTCGGCATCGTCATAGACCACTTCCATGGCGCGGCCGCCCAGCACGTAGCTCGGGCGCACCACCAGCGGATAGCCGATTTCGCGGGCCAGCGCCAGCGCTTCGTCCGCGGTGCGGGCGGTGCGATTCGGCGGCTGAATCAAGCCCAGCTTGACGATCATCTGCTGGAAGCGCTCGCGGTCCTCGGCCAGGTCGATCGAATCAGGCGAGGTACCAATCACCGGTACGCCAGCTGCCTCCAGCGCGCGCGCCAGCTTCAGCGGCGTCTGGCCGCCGTACTGCACGATCACGCCCTTCGGCTTCTCCAGATAGACGATTTCCAGCACATCTTCCAGGGTCAGCGGCTCGAAGTACAAGCGATCGGAGGTGTCGTAGTCGGTGGATACTGTCTCCGGGTTGCAGTTGACCATGATGGTCTCGAACCCGTCCTCGCGCAGCGCCAGCGCAGCGTGCACGCAGCAGTAATCGAATTCGATGCCCTGGCCGATACGGTTCGGGCCGCCACCGAGCACGATGATCTTGTCGCGATTCGTCGGCGCGGCTTCGCACTCTTCCTCGTAGGTCGAGTACATGTACGCGGTCGTCGTCGCGAACTCGGCGGCGCAGGAGTCGACGCGCTTGTACACCGGGCGCACGCCGAGCGTATGGCGCAGGTGACGCACGGCGGCTTCGTCGGTACTGGTCAGCTCGGCCACGCGCGCGTCGGAGAAGCCCATGCGCTTCAGTTCACGCATGCGCGGCGCGTCGAGCGCGGTGAGCCCCTGCGTCTTCACCTCGCCCTCGGTCAGCACGATGTCTTCGAAGGCAGCGAGGAACCAAGGGTCGACGCGGCTGAGGTGGTACACCTCTTCCAGCGACAGCCCGGCACGGAACGCATCGGCGAGATGGAACACACGATCCGGACGCGGCTCGCGTAGCTCGCGCTTGAGCACGGCCAAGCCATCTTCCGTGGTGAGATCCAGGCCGGTCGGATTGAGACCGGTCTTGCCGATCTCCAAGCCGCGCAAGGCTTTCTGCAGCGACTCATGGAAGGTGCGGCCCATCGCCATCACTTCGCCCACCGACTTCATCTGAGTGGTGAGACGGGCATCGGCCGAGGGGAACTTCTCGAACGCGAAGCGCGGGATCTTGGTGACCACGTAGTCGATGGTCGGCTCGAACGAGGCCGGCGTGAGGCCGCCGGTAATGTCGTTCTTGAGCTCGTCCAGCGTGTAACCCACGGCCAGCTTGGCGGCGATCTTGGCGATCGGGAACCCAGTGGCCTTGGAGGCCAGCGCCGAAGAACGCGACACACGCGGGTTCATCTCGATCACCACCACGCGGCCGTTCTCGGCATTGATGCCGAACTGCACGTTGGAGCCGCCGGTATCCACGCCGATCTTGCGCAGCACCGCAATCGAAGCGTCGCGCAGGCGCTGGTATTCCTTGTCGGTGAGCGTCTGCGCCGGCGCGACCGTGATCGAGTCGCCGGTATGCACGCCCATCGGATCGAGGTTCTCGATCGAGCACACGATGATGCAGTTATCCGCCTTGTCGCGGACCACTTCCATCTCGAATTCCTTCCAGCCGAGCACGGATTCCTCGACCAGCACTTCGCCCACCGGCGAGAGCTCGAGACCGCGCTTGACGATCTCCTCGAACTCTTCGCGGTTGTAGGCAATGCCACCACCGGAACCGCCGAGCGTGAAGCTGGGACGGATGATGGTCGGATAGCCCACCTTGACCTGCGTCTCCAGCGCCTGCTCGAACGTGCGCACGACCTCGGCCTTCGGGCACTCCAGGCCGATCTCGGCCATGGCGACGCGGAACAGCTCGCGGTCCTCGGCCATGCGGATGGCTTCGCGCGAGGCGCCGATCAGCTCGACGTTGTACTTCTCGAGCACGCCGTGGTCGGCAAGATCCAGCGCGCAGTTGAGACCGGTCTGGCCCCCCATCGTCGGCAGCACCGCATCCGGGCGCTCCTTGGCGATGATGCGCTCCACCGTCTGCCAGTTGATCGGCTCGATGTAGACGGCATCCGCCGTCTCCGGGTCGGTCATGATCGTGGCGGGATTGGAGTTCACCAGGATGACGCGGTAACCCTCTTCCTTCAGCGCCTTGCATGCCTGCGCGCCGGAGTAATCGAACTCGCACGCCTGACCGATGACGATCGGGCCTGCGCCGATGATGAGGATGCTCTTGATATCGGTACGCTTAGCCATCTCAGCGGGCCTCCTGCATCAGTGCAGCAAAACGATCAAAGAGGTAGCGCATGTCGTGCGGGCCTGGACTAGCTTCGGGATGACCCTGGAAGCAGAACGCGGGACGATCGGTGAACGCGAAGCCCTGTAGCGAACCGTCGAACAGCGAGACATGAGTCACGCGCACGTTCGCCGGCAGCGTGGCCGGATCGACCGCGAAGCCGTGGTTCTGCGAGGTGATCAGCACGCGACTATCGTCGATGTCCTTCACCGGATGGTTCGCGCCGTGATGGCCGAACTTCATCTTCAGCGTCTTGGCGCCAACGGCAAGGCCCATGATCTGATGGCCCAGGCAGATGCCGAACAGCGGGATCTTCGCGTCGAGGAACTCGCGCGTCGCCTCGACCGCGTAGTCGCAGGCAGCCGGATCGCCAGGGCCATTGGACAGGAACACACCATCGGGCTTCATCGCCAACACGTCGGTCGCCGGCGTCTGTGCAGGCACGACCGTGAGGTCGCAACCCTGCTCGGCCAGCAGGCGCAGGATGTTGTGCTTCACGCCAAAGTCGTATGCCACGACCTTGAAGCGTTTGGATGGCTGATTGAATGCCTTGTTGTCGAGGTCGTAAACGCCTTCGTTCCACGTATAGGACTCGCCGACGCTGACAACCTTGGCCAGGTCCATGCCGTTGAGGCCCGGGAAAGCACGCGCCTTGGCCAGTGCGGCGTCCACGTCGACCTGCTCGCCGGCAACGATGCAGCCGGAGAGCGCACCCTTGTCGCGCAGGATGCGGGTGAGCCGGCGCGTGTCGATGCCTGCAATGGCGACGATGCCATGGCGTTGCAGGTAATCAGGCAGGCTTTCGCTGCTGCGCCAGTTGCTGTGTCGACGCGGAACATCGCGCACGATCAGGCCAGCGGCATGCACGGTATTGGATTCGGCATCTTCGAGATTGACGCCCGTGTTGCCGATATGGGGATACGTGAGGGTGACGATCTGTTTGGCGTACGAGGGATCGGTGAGGATCTCCTGGTAGCCGGTCATGGCGGTGTTGAAAACCACCTCACCAACGGTCTCACCAGTCGCGCCCACGGCGTAGCCGTGAAACACGCTGCCGTCTTCGAGGGCAAGCAGAGCGGGGATAGGCATGGGAATTCCGCCTTTTAGGTGCAGCAAAGTCCGCAAGCCGCACTTTGCAGGCTTGTGGACCTTGATCAAGGAAAGTCGTAGGGCGGGTTAAAATGATAGGTGCAAGAGCCTTTTCTGTCCACCAAAAACAGCTGAACAAAGCGCCCCGACAAGGCCTATCAACGCTCGATCCGGGCGCTAAACTAGCGCCGCCAAGCCAAAGACCGATCTCGATGAATTCAGCCGTGCTGCTCGATCCCGCCCGCCTTGACCGACCAGACACGGATATTCGGTTGGAGCCGTTCCCGTTCCTGATCGCCCACGGGCAGCTGCCGGACGAGGCGCGCGGCGACCTGGAGCGCGATTTTCCGCGCTACACGAGTGCCGGCTTCTTTCCTTACGATTCCAGCGATTGCGGCCCTTCAGTCAATGCCCTGGTACAGCGCCTGAGCTCGGGCGACTTTGCCAGCGCCGTCGGCCAGCGCCTGGGCATCCCGAATCTCGGCCAGTTTCCCACCCTGGTCACGCTGTGCCGGTCGCTCAACAAGCGCCACGGCACCATCCACACGGACAGCACGTCCAAAGTGGCGACGGCCTTGCTCTATCTCAACCCCATGTGGCCGGACACCAGTGATGGCTGCCTGCGTTTTCTCGGCAGCATCGACAACATCGACAGCGTGCTGGCCCCCGAGCTGAAGCCGCTTTACGGTGAGTTCGCCGTGTTCAAGCGTTGCGACAACTCCTTCCACGGCCATCTCCCCTTCGAAGGCGAGCGCCGGGTGATCCAGGTGACCTGGCTCACCAGCGAAGAGGAAAAGCTGCGCAAGACCAAGCGAGGCAAGTTCGCACGCACCTTCAAGAAGATCTTTGGTTCGCTCGACCGCAAGCTGGGTGCCGGTCGTGACCGCAACGCCTCGCATCGTGACTGAAGCAAGCCAGATCAGAGCGCCTAGCGAGCTTCACGCGACAGCGTGGCAGGGCCAAATCAGAGCTTGCTGCTGAAATACCAGGCGACGTAGACGGCGAAAACGCCATAGAGCGCTGCCACGGGCAGTAGCCAGCGCGCATCCACGCGCCCTTTGCGGAACAGCCACCACAGGTACACCACGGCGATACCGGTCAGCAGGCCGGCGACCATCAAGGGCGCATCGAACAGCCATGGCGTCGCGAAGATCGCCAACGCGCTCGGAATCGTCGCCTGGATCATCATGGCGCCGGAGATATTCGCCAAGGCGAGCCGCTCCTTGCCCTGCCGCACCCAGATCAGCGCGTTCATCGTTTCCGGCAACTCGGTGGCCACCGGGCTCAGCACCAGGGCGACCAGGTGCGGCGATAGCTGTAAGGCGATACCTATGGTCTCGATCTGTTTCACGAAGGTGTGCGAAGCAAACGCGATCACCAGCAACGCCAGCGTGGTCTGCAGGATGACCCACGACAACGCGGGATCGACGGCTTTTGGGCGGAACTTCAACGGCTCGAGCTCCTCCTCTTCCGGCGCCGTGCTGTCGTCCTTCAGCTCGCGCCACACGTACAGCGCATAGGCGGCGAGGAACAACACGCCCAGCCAGGGCTTGAGCGCAAAGGCGACCAGGCCCAGCCCGCACTTGACCACGAAGATCCCAAGGAACCACGACTGATCCCGCGCCAGGCGACCATGCTCGACTCGAACCAGGGCATCCACGCGCTGCAGCTTGCGGCGATTCATCCACAGCGCTACACCCACGACGGCATAGGCGATCGTGGCCAGCACCAGCGGCCCGCCGAGCGCCGCACCCACACCAATGTCCCTCTGCTCCGGCGTGCGCCCCAGTATCACGGCGACGAAGGTCACGGCGCTCTCCGGCAACGCTGTGCCGAAGGCCGCCAGCACGGTGCCGGTAGCCGTTGCACCAAGTTTGAGCTTGTGCCCGAACCATTCCACGCCATTGACGAAGAATTCGCAGGCAACATAGATCGCACCGGCCGAAAGCAGGAATAACAACGCTGTAAGCATGCTTGTTTCCATGGCCGGGCGAGCGGAAAACCATTGGCGCAACGACGCAAGCTCGCCCGGCCGGGTGAGCGCGTCGTGGCCAAAGGTCTCGCCGGGCTACCGATCCCTGACGGTGATCGGTGGGCCATCCACGCCATGAAGCCGGGGCTTCAAGTCTGTTGACGTGGATTCCTCTGGAATCGCAAGCCGAGACGGCATGCGAGTGGGGTGAGGATGGCTACTCCCCAATGACAATGCCTGCCATGGTAGCCGCGGCGGTGTGGCCAGACAAGTTCGGGCCATCCGGTGCGCCGCTGGATCCTATCCTTCGCTGGGATGACGGACGGAGGTAATTCTGGCGTTACTCAGTGCGCGGCTCGTTCGCTCAGCATGGCATCGAGATCGTAGGCACCTGCCGTGCGCCCGCTGAGCCAGTGCGCCGCTTCCAATGCGCCACGAGCAAAGATGGCGCGATCCGTGGCGCGATGCGCCAGTTCCACGCGCTCGCCCTGCCCCATCAGCAAGGCAACGTGCTCGCCGACGATATCGCCACCACGTACAACCGCAAAACCGATCGTGCCGTGCGCGCGCGGACCGGTACGCCCCTCGCGCGCGTAGACGGCGCTTTCCGCAAGCGTGGTATTTCGTCCATCCGCAGCAGCCTCGCCCAACGCCAGCGCGGTCCCCGAAGGAGCATCTTCCTTGCGATTGTGATGTGCCTCGATGATGTCGAGGTCCCAATCGGGCAGCGCCGCGGCGGCCTCCCGCAGCAAGCGGGTCAGCACGGCGACACCGAGGCTGAAATTGGCGGCACGCAACAGCGCGATGCGTTGTGCCGACGACGCCAGTCGCTGGCTGAAGGTCGCATCGACACCGGTGGTGCCGGTGACCAGGGCCACCCCATGCGACTCGCAATAGGTCAACGCCTCGGCCAGCCCCGCCGGACCGCTGAAGTCGATCACCACATCAAGCGCGTTGGCGCTCGGCCAACCATGCGTGAAGCGCAAGCTGTCGTCACCCACGTAGACCGGTTGGCCCCTATGAGATGAGTCCGGTGACGTGATGGCCGCGACCAGGACGAAGCGCGCGTCGCCCTTGATCAAGCCGAGCAAGGATTGCCCCATGCGGCCAGTGGCGCCATTGATGGCGAGTCGAACGGGACGGCTCATGCGTGGACTCCTTTCGGGCGCAGCAGCAAAGACGGAAGCCGCGATGCTAACGGCAGCCAGGAGCGGCGTACACGGGAAAGGCCGCATGGAAGCGCCTTCCCCGGTCGGGGAAGGCGCATGCATTTACGAAGTGACGCGCGACCAGAACTGCTTGACGCCATCGACCCAGGACTTGGCACGCGGCGTGTGCTGATGAGCATCGCCATCGGAGAACGTGGCCTCGAGCTGCTCGAGCAGGTCGCGCTGCTCCTTGGTCAAACGCACCGGCGTCTCCACCACGACACGGCAGATCAGGTCGCCGGTACGACTGCTGCGCACCGACTTCACGCCACGTCCACGCAAGCGGAACAGCTGACCCGTCTGCGTTTCCGGCGGAATCGTGATGGGCACCTCGCCTTCCAGCGTGGGCACCTGCAGCTCGGCGCCCAAGGCAGCCTGCGAGAAACGGATCGGCAGCTCGCAATGCAGGTCGTTGCCGTCTCGCTGGAAGATCGCATGCTCGCGCACGCGCACTTCCACATACAGGTCGCCCGCTTCGCTTCCGGCCGGACCGGCTTCGCCCTGTCCCGCCAGACGGATGCGGTCGCCGTTGTCCACGCCCGCGGGGATGTTCACCGACAAGGCGCGTGTTTCTTGCAGGCGGCCTTCGCCGTCGCATTCCTTGCAGGGCTTCTCGATGGCCTGGCCACTGCCACCGCAATGCGGGCAGGCCTGCTGGATCGAGAAGATGCCGTTCTGCATGCGAACACGGCCGTGACCCTGGCAGGTACGGCACTGCACGGTCTTGCCGTCCGCCGAGCCCGAGCCGTTGCAATGGTGGCAATTGACCTGGGTCGGAATCTCGAACTTGCGCTCGACGCCAAACACGGCTTCCTCGAGATCAAGCTCCATGATGTAGCGCAGGTCCGAGCCACGGCGCGCACGACCGCGGCCGCCGCCCATGCCGAAAATGTCGCCAAAAATATCGCCGAAGATGTCGCCCATGTCGCCGAAGCCGGCACCACCACGACCACCACCCATGCCGTGCTCGAAGGCGGCATGGCCGTGCTGGTCGTACATCGCACGCTTCTGCGGATCGGACAGGATTTCGTAGGCCTCTTTGGCCTCTTTGAATTTTTCCTGCGCGTGCGGATCGTCCGGGCAACGGTCGGGGTGGAACTTCATCGCCAGCCGGCGGAAGGACTTCTTCAGCTCGGCCTCGGTGACCGTGCGTTCGACGCTCAGGATTTCGTAGTAATCACGCTTGCTCATTGTTGCATCCGACATAGACCGCTCTTTCACATGAATCGCGCGATCCATGTCTCCTCAGCAAACAGCCCGCGCCTGGGTCGAGTCCCGGGCGCGGGCTGCGTTAGATCGGCAGCGCCGACCGGGACATCTTACTTCTTGTCGTCCTTGACTTCAGTGAACTCGGCATCGACCACATCGTCCTGGTGGCCGCCGGCCGGACCCTGCGGGCCGGCCTGGTGCGCGCCGGCATCCGCCTGGCCGCCGCCCTGGGCTGCTGCGTACAGCGCCTGGGCGACCTGCTCGAGCTTCTCGATCTTGGACTCGATCGCCGCCTTGTCGTCGCTGTCCTTGACCTTTTCCAGGTCGGACAAGGCGCCTTCGATGCTGCTGAGCTGATCAGGCGGCACCTTGCCGCCGTGCTCCTTCAGTGCGCTGCGGGTGGCGTGCACGAGCTGGTCGGCCTTGTTGCGGGTGCTGACCAGCTCGTGGAACTTCTTGTCCTCTTCCTTGTTCGCCTCGGCGTCCGCGACCATGCGGTTGATCTCATCCTCGGACAGGCCCGAGCCGGCCTTGATCTCGATCTTGGTTTCCTTGCCGGTCTTCTTGTCCTTGGCCGACACATGCAGGATGCCGTTGGCGTCGATGTCGAAGGTGACCTCAATCTGCGGCATGCCGCGCGGTGCTGCGTCGATGCCCTGCAGGTCGAACTTGCCCAGCGACTTGTTCGCGCTGGCGCGCTCGCGCTCACCCTGCAACACGTGCACGGTCACCGCGGTCTGGTTGTCATCGGCGGTGGAGAACACCTGCGAGGCCTTGGTCGGCACGGTGGTGTTCTTCTCGATCAGCTTGGTCATCACGCCGCCCATCGTCTCGATACCGAGCGACAGCGGGGTCACGTCCAACAGCAGCACGTCCTTCACGGTGCCGCCCAGCACGCCACCCTGGATCGCGGCGCCGACAGCGACGGCCTCGTCCGGGTTGACGTCCTTGCGCGGCTCTTTGCCGAAGAAGTCCTTCACCGACTCCTGCACCTTGGGCATGCGCGTCTGGCCACCGACCAGGATCACGTCCTGAATATCGGACACGCGCAGGCCGGCGTCATTCAAGGCGGTGCGACACGGGTCGATGGTGCGCTTGACCAGGTCTTCCACCAGCGCCTCGAGCTTGGCGCGGGTGAGCTTGATGTTGAGGTGCTTGGGACCGGAGGCATCGGCCGTGATGTACGGCAGGTTCACTTCGGTCTGATGGCTGGTCGATAGCTCGATCTTCGCGCGCTCGGCGGCATCCTTCAGACGCTGCAGGGCTAGCGGATCCTTACGCAGGTCCATGCCCTGGTCCTTCTTGAACTCCTCGACCAGGTAGTCGATGACGCGCATGTCGAAATCTTCGCCACCCAGGAAGGTGTCGCCGTTGGTGGCCAGCACTTCGAACTGCTTCTCGCCGTCGACTTCGGCGATCTCGATGATCGACACGTCGAAGGTGCCGCCGCCAAGGTCGTACACCGCGATCTTGCGATCGCCGCCCTTCTTGTCCAGGCCATAGGCCAGCGCGGCCGCGGTCGGCTCGTTGATGATGCGCTTGACGTCCAGGCCCGCGATGCGGCCGGCGTCCTTGGTGGCCTGGCGCTGGCTGTCGTTGAAGTAGGCCGGCACCGTGATCACGGCTTCCGTGACCGGCTCGCCGAGATAGTCTTCGGCGGTCTTCTTCATCTTCATCAGCACCTTGGCCGAGATCTCCTGCGGAGCCATCTTCTTGCCATCGGCGGTCTGCACCCAGGCGTCGCCGTTCTCGTGGGCCACGATGCCGTAGGGAACGATGTGCAGGTCTTTCTGCACTTCAGCGTCGGTGAACTTGCGGCCGATCAGGCGCTTCACCGCGTAGAAGGTGTTCTTGGGGTTGGTCACGCTCTGGCGCTTGGCCGGCGCGCCCACCAGGACTTCGTTGTCCTTGGTGAAGGCCACGATGGACGGGGTGGTGCGATCGCCCTCCGAGTTCTCGATGACCTTCGCCGTGGTGCCATCCATCACGGCGACGCACGAGTTGGTCGTGCCCAGATCGATACCGATGATTTTGCCCATGTTTGTCTACTCCCGAATGCTTTTTAGCGACCCCTCGGCCGCAACTGGTTTCCAGATGGGGCCCGACGCCTGGCATCTCAATGCCGGCAAGACCTCCGATGCTACTGCCTAGGCCCGAAGGGGACGCGGTTCAGGCGTCCTCGACCTCCGGCAAGGCGTCAATCCTTCGCGACCGCTACCAACGCCGGGCGCAACAGTCGATCGTTCAACACATAGCCCTTCTGCAGCACGTTGACCACGGTGTTGGGAGCAGCACCCGGGGCATCAACGATGCTGACGGCGTGGTGCTTTTCCGGATCCAGCGGCTGGCCCAGCGGATCGACCTGGACCAAACCATTGTTCTCGGCAATCTTCAGCAGCGACTTGAGCGTGAGCGAGATACCCTCACGCACCGTGGTGACATCACCGCCCTCCACTTCCAGTCCACGCTCGAGACCGTCGTATACCGGCAGCAGCTCGTTCAACAGCTTTTCGTTGGCAAAGCGGCGGGCTTGCTCTACATCACGCTGCAGGCGGCGGCGCTGGTTCTCGATCTCGGCCTTTTCGCGCAGCACGGTGTCACGCAGCTCGCTGTTGCCAGCCTCGAGCTCGGCGACGCGCGCCTTGAGTGCGTCCAGTTCGGCCTGGGGCGACTCGCCCTGTGCCTCGTTCGGTGCCTGTGGATCGTTGCTCTGCATGAATAACTCCAAGCCTTATCCGTGGCCGGCGCCCCAGGGCACCAACCGTCAACAAATTCTGCGGGTAAATCCCGCCTCCCGGGCGCGTTATAGGGTCGTGGCGGCGCGATTCAAGGCGTCGCTGAGCAAACTGGCCGTTGCCTGTACCACCGGGATCACCCGCTCGTAGGCCATCCGGGTGGGGCCAATGACGCCTACCGCCCCCAACACGCGCCCCTGCGCGCCGTAGCTGGCCGTCACCACGCTGCAGCCATCCAACGCGGCGAAACCCGATTCCTCGCCGATGAAAAGGCGCACGCCGGGCGCTTTGGAGCAGACCTCCATCAACTGGAGCAGCTCGTTCTTCTTCTGGAATGCCTCAAACAATTCGCGCAGGCGCTCCAGGTTGGCCAGCTCGGAATAACCCATGAGGTTGGTTTGCCCGCTGACCAGGACGTCGTCGCTCTCCTCGGTCTGCGGCGCAAACGAAGCGGCTGCCAACTCCACGGCACTGGACAGCAGCTGGTTGAGCTCCCCGCTCGTCTCGCGCAGTTCGCGCAGCAAATGGGCGCGGATATCGTCCAGGCGCAGACCGGCGTACTGGCTGTTGAGGTAGTTGGCGGCCTGCTCCAGTTCGCGACCGTCGAGGGGCTTGGCCAGCTGAACGATGCGGTTCTGCACCTGGTTGTCCGAAAACACCAGGATCACCAGCACGCGACTGTCCGGCAGCGGCACGAAGTCGATATGACGCAGCGGAAAATCAACCTGCCGCGGCACTGTGACCACACCCGCAAAGTGAGTCATCGCCGATAGGAGGGATGACACGTTGCCGAGCAGATCGCGCGTGGTGGTGGGCCCCGGGGGCAACTCGCGGCGCAGGCGGGCCATCTCGTCCTGCGGCAACGGGTGCAACTCGATGAGGCTGTCCACGAACAGGCGCAGGCCGCGTGGCGTGGGTACGCGCCCCGCCGACGTATGCGGCGAGGCGACCAGGCCCGCCTCTTCCAGGTCGGCCATGATGTTGCGGATGGTGGCCGGACTGACGTCCAATCCGGATGAGCGCGACAGGGTGCGCGAGCCCACCGGCTCGCCGTCGGCCAGATATTGGGCGATCAATGTGCGCAGCAGGCGTCGCGCGCGGGCATCGAGTTCGTGGCCGAAGGAAAGAGGCATGCTGTAGCAATCCGTGAGATAGACAAGAAATAAGGTCTGCCGCGCCCGCGCGCAAGCCCGGACACGGTCAACCGGCCCAACCAACCGCTACAATCCACCGACTTCACCATACCCTCGCCCATGCTTACTTCGCTCTACGTCCGCCATTTTGCCGTCGTTGAAGAAGCCGAGATCGCCTTCGGCCCGGGCCTTACCGTCGTCAGCGGCGAGACGGGTGCCGGTAAATCCCTGCTGGTCGATGCCCTGATGTTGCTGGCCGGCGCCCGTGCCGACAGCGGGATGGTGCGCGCCGGCAGCGATCGGGCCGAACTCACCGCCGAGTTCAGCCTGGACGACCTGCCCGAAGCCCGTGCCTGGCTAAAGCGCGAAGAGCTGGACGAGGATGACACCTGCCAGCTCCGACGGGTCATCCGTGCCGAAGGCAGCTCGCGCGCCTGGATCAACGGCCGCCCCGCCAACGCCAGCCAGCTGGGCGATCTGGCCACCCTGCTGGTCGAGATCCATGGACAGCACGAACATCAGGCCCTGCTGTCGCGCGCCCATCAGCTGGAACTGCTCGACGCCTATGCGGGCAACGAAACGCTGGTCGGGCAGATTCGCGAACTGGCCCAGCAGTGGCGTGAACTGGGCGCCCGCATCCGCAAGCTCAGCGGTGGCGATGATCGCGAACAGCGCATCGAGCTGCTGGGCCACGAGCTGGGCGAGCTGGACAAATGGGCCCTCCCCGCTGCCGAACTGACCGAGCTGGAAGCCAGCCACAAGCGACTGGCCAATGCTGGCCGCCTCGCCGAAGGTGCCAGTGGCGTGGTCGAGCTGCTGGATGGCGACAGCGATTTCGCCCTGCGTCGCGCGCTGAGCCGGGCCCATATGGAGCTGGGCAAGCTGGCGGCCCTGGACGACAAGCTGGCGCCCGTGTTGGAGCTGCTCGACAACGCCTCGATCCAGCTCACCGAAGCCGCCGACGGCCTGGGCCGCTACGCACAGGATGTCGATCTGGACCCCGCCCGCTATGCCGACGTCGATACTCACCTGACCCGTTTGCACGAGCTATCCCGGCGCCACCGTGTGTCCGCGGTCGAACTGCACGACAAGGCATCGGCGTTACGTGCCGAGCTCACCGAACTAGAAGGTGCAGGCGATGCGCTCGAACAGCTCGCTCTGAAGCGAGAGCAGCTGCAAAAGAACTACGACGCTAGCGCGTCCAAGCTCAGCGCATCGCGCCGCGATGCCGCCACGCGCCTGGGTAGCGAGGTGAGCGTGCTGATGGCCGAGCTCGGCATGAGCGGTGGCCGTCTCGTGGTCGAGCTGGAAGCATCGACCGAGCATGAGCCCGATGCCCAGGGCCGCGAACGCTGCGAACTCCTGGTCAGCGCAAACCCCGGTCAGCCGCCGCGCCCACTGCGCAAGGTCGCGTCGGGCGGCGAACTGGCCCGCATCAGCCTGGCCATCGAAGTGGCGACGCTGGGCAAGGACACGGTTGGCACCATGGTCTTCGACGAGGTTGATACCGGCATCGGCGGCGCCGTAGCCGAAGTCGTCGGCCAGAAACTGCGCGCCCTGGGCGGGCAACGCCAGGTGCTGTGCGTCACCCACTTGCCGCAGGTTGCCGCGCAGGGCCATGCACATCTGCGCGTCAGCAAGGCCAGCGACGGCGAGTCCACCCGCACGCAAATCGAGAAGCTGGATGCCGGCGGACGCCGCGACGAGCTGGCGCGCATGCTGGGCGGCGTCGAGATCACCCGTGAAACACGCGCCCACGCCAAGCAGATGCTGGATCGCGCGCAGGCCTGAGTTCTGGCCCCCTCTCCCCTTGGGGGAGAGGGGGAAATCAGGCGCGTCGCGGAAGCATGCCGCGCTCAGTCGCCATGCGGTAGAGATCCAGCTCCGAACCAGCTCCCAGTTTGCCCATCAGGCTGGCGCGGTGGATGTAGACCGTCTTCTGGCCAATGCCCAGTTCGCCGGCCACCTGCTTGGGCGCTCGACCGGCGGCCAGCAGCAGGAACACCTCGCGTTCGCGCGCGGTCAGGCGGTGAATCGGATCCAGCCCCTCGCTCGGTCGCTCAGCGCGACGGCGGCGCAGATCGGAGCTGAGGAAGCATTCGCCCTGCATCACGGCGCGCAGGCCGGCCACCAATTCCTCCGGCGCCACACCCTTGGTCACGTAGCCACTGGCGCCGCGGCGCAGCGCCTCTGATACGTAAGGTTCACCGTCATGCATGCTCAGCACCACGATGCGCGTGTCCACCGCGACGCTACGCAAATGCTCGATCAGCGGCAGCCCACTGCCGTCGGGCAGTGAGAGATCGAGCGCCACGAGGTCTGGTCGTCGCAAACCAACCGCTTCCACCGCATCATCGGCGCAGCGGCACTCCGCCACCACCTCGAGATCCGGTTCCAGTTCGATCAGCCGCTTGAACCCCTCGCGGACGATGGCGTGGTCATCGACCAAAACAATGCTGTACATGGCGACATGTATAGCAGTCCCGATGATGGCCGCCTATACCCCTGCGCATATCAGCTGGCGGGCGCCATGTAACATCCCGCGCATGCCATCGAAATCATCGTCACTCCCCGGTTCCACCCTCATGCTCGGGCTCGGCTATTTCCTGCTCTGGCTACTGCTGTGGCCGACCGAACAGCCCTACTGGATGCTGCCTTACGGTCTTCGCTTCGGCGCGCTGTTGTTGTCGCCCATGCGCATGTGGCCTTGGCTGCTGGGTGCTGAGTTCGCGGCGACCGGGTTGATTGGCATTGCCCATGGCCTGCCCTTGGGCTGGCTGGGCTTCTTTTTGGGCGAGTTTCCCGAACCCATCGTGGTGACGATCTGCCTGTGGCTGATGCGACGGGCCAACCTCCATGCCAGCCTGCGTGACCCGGAGGACGTTGCCCGCCTGCTGCTCTCGGCAGCCTTCACCGTAGCCGCCACCACCGCCACCGACGCCATTCTGCTTGCCCTCGTGCACGCCAGCCCAACCTCGGACCTGTTGGTCCAGGCGATGGGCCAGGATCTGCTGGGCAACTACGTGGGCGTGCTGCTGGTCGTCCCGTTGCTGGTCATGCTGCTGCGGGCACGACTGCGCAAGCGCGCCTTGGGCAGCCTGTTGATGGACGGCCTGCTGGTGCTGCTGCCATCGCTGGCGATCCTGATGGTGTTGTCCTCGCATGGCGCGCCGCAGCCCCAGTTCGCTCGGGTGCTGTCGCTGGCGCCGGTGCTGTTCTTCGCCTTCCGGCACGGCTGGCGCGGCGCCAGCCTGGCCATGCTGATTTCCAGCCTCGGCATGACCGTGGTCGATCACATATCGGGCCACGGAGCCCCTGGCGCCGCCGGCGAGCTGTTCCTGGCCGTGGCCGGCACCGGTGCCTTGATGCTTGGCTCGGCCACCGACGCGCTGCGGCGCAGCAGTGAGCGTGTCGCCGAGCAGAACGTCTATCTCGCGGCGGTCAATCGACGCCTGGACCATCTCGCACGCCAGCTACGCGACGCCGCACGCGGCAACTTGCAGGCCGAGGAAAACCAACGCCGCCACATGGCCGCCGAGCTGCATGACGAACTGGGGCAGAACCTCACTGCCATCCAGACCCACGTAAAGCTGGCGCAATCACGCCTGGCGCAGGCCGGTATGGACGATATCGGCATCTCGATCAACGCCATCCTCGGTCATATGCGACGCGCGCTGCACCGGTTGCTGGACGACCTGCGCCCCGCCGTACTGGATGAGTTCGGCCTGCTGCGTGCGTTGGATGAGGGGCCGATCCGCGATCTGCTCAACGCCGCGGGTGTCGCCTACCACACCGAGTTGCACGGGGATCCGCGCCTGCTCGACGACGACACCCGCACGGTGATCTATCGCCTCGTGCAGGAGAGCGCCACCAACGCCGTCAAGCACGCCCAGGCGGACATGTTCCAGCTGCGCCTTCGTATCGGCGAGCGACAAGGTGTCGCGATGGCCCTGCTCGACATCAGGGATAACGGCATTGGCCTGCCAGCGCGCATGCCGCGTGGTGGCAGGGGCATGCAGGGCATGCGTGATCGGGTGACCTCATTGGGCGGTCTGTTCCGCGTGCGCCCCGAATCGCAGGGGGTCCACCTGCGCATTTTGTTGCGCAGCAGCACAAGTATTGCTGATTTGTCGCGGGCTTAGAGCACAGGCATAGGAAATTTTCTGATACCCGCTTCGTGAAGGGTTCGTTAGTCTCGGTTCATCGATGTGGGGGAGCCACCATCGCAAGATGGTGAGCCATGTCAACCGTGGGGACGGTGGGCATGAAGGACGGCAGGATGCCGTTCGCCGGAGTCGGTGGCATATCCAGGTTGAGCGAGCAACTCGCCTTCATATGGAGCCATCCGGTAACGGATCAGCCGTTGGGTGGACAGGAGTCCTCCCGCGGCTTTTTTTATGGGCGAACGCCGACGCGCTTCGCCAAAGAAAAAGGCCGGCAACGCGCCCGCTGCCGCCCCTCTATTCGATGCCTTGATGGGGCCTTACTTGGTCCGGTGCTTCGGACGCACGTAGAGCACCAGGCTGTGATCCTCGATAACGTAACCGTGGCGTGCCGCAATTTCGTGCTGTAGCCGCTCGATCTCCTCGCTCACGAACTCAATCACTTTTCCGCTGTCCACATCGATCATGTGGTCATGGTGTTTGCCGCGATCCAGTTCGTAGACGGCCTGACCACCCTCGAAGTTGTGCTTGACGACGATGCCGGCTGCCTCGAACTGGGTCAGCACGCGGTACACCGTCGCCAGGCCGATGTCTTCCTGGTGGGACAGCAGGCGCTTGTAGATGTCTTCGGCCGTGAGGTGGTGAGCCTCCTCGTCTTCGAAGATCTGCAGGATGCGCATGCGCGGGTGCGTCACCTTGAGGCCGGCTTTGCGTAGTTCTTTGGTTTCCTGTTCCATAGCAAACTCCACGCACACGGCGCCACGGGGCCGTTAGTGTATCATCCGACACCTTTACGATCCGGACGCAACACGCATGCAAAAGCTGATTCGCACGCTGGGTTTTGCCATGCTGGCCCTTTCTTTGGCCAGCTGCCGTCTTATCTATACCCCAGACGTGTACCAGGGCAACCTGCTCGACAAAAAAACCGTGGATCAGCTGCAGCCCGGCATGACCAAGCGTCAGGTGCAGGTGTTGATGGGTTCCCCGTCGGTGAACTCGCCGTTTAGCCAGAACCAATGGAACTACGTTTCCACCCAGCAGCACCGTGGCGGCCCGGTCAAGATCCGCACGCTGACGCTGACCTTCAACAACGACGCCCTGGTCCGCACCGATGGCGACTTCTTTGCCGAAGACGCGCAGAAGCTGGTGAACGACACCAAGAAGTACCACGCCAGCTACCCGGTCGATGAAACCTCCGGTGACAAGAGCACGGGTGGTGGCTCGGACAAGAAGGACAGCGGCAAGGACGGTGGCGGCAACTGACGTCGCGATGTCGGCGCCGAATCAGCCCTCGTGGGCTCGGCGCCGGCGTGCTTCCTTCGGATCGAGCGTGAGCGGCCGGTAGATCTCCACTCGGTCACCCTCGCCTAGCACCTGTTCCGGCGCTGCCTTGCGGGAGAAAACGCCTAGGCTCGCCGGGTCGATCACCAGTCCTGCAACCGCTTGGGCGATGCCTGAAGCCTCGATCGCCTGCATCACCGTACTACCCGCCGGCAAGGTCAGGCGGCGAACGAACTGGCGTTCCGGCTCGGCGTAGACCACGTGGACGGTGATCTGCTCAGCCATAGGTGCGCTCAGCCTCGCGGCAAAAGTCGTCCACCATACGGCCGGCAAGTCCCTGGAAGCCCAGCTTGAGCGCCGTGCCACCAAGACGTCCGGCATAATCGAAGTCCAGCGCAAAGGACACCTTGCAGCCCGCGTCGCCTAGTGCGATGAACTCCCACAGGCCGTCGAGGCTGCGGAAAGGTCCATCCACCAGGTTCATGTGCAGCCGTTGCGGACGCGCCGTGGTGTTGCGCGTAGTGAAGCTCTGCCGAAAGCCGGCGTACTTGAGATCCAGCCGCGCCACCAGCACATCTTCCCCACGCTCGAGAATCTCGGCGGCGACACACCAGGGGAAACGCTTTGGGTATGCTTCGACTTCGTTTACCAGGTCGAACATCTGGGCCGGCGAATATCGCACCAGGGCGCTGCGGCGGATTTCGATCACATCAGCCTCTTTTGGAATCATCTGGATCCAGGCCACACGGCAGGATCATCATCAGGGCAAGCAGCCCGAAGTTTAACGGACATGGCCAAGGCTAAGGACAAAGACAAGAACGCTGGCGGCACCATCGCGCTCAACAAGCGCGCGCGCCACGAGTACCACATCGACCAGCGCTTCGAGGCCGGGCTTGAGCTGCAGGGCTGGGAGGTGAAGTCACTGCGTGCCGGTCGCATCAATTTCGGCGACAGCTACGCCATGGTCCTCAGGAGCGAGATTTTCCTGATCGGCACTTCCATTCCGCCGCTGATCAGTGCCTCCACGCACGTCGTAGCGAACGATCGCCGCACGCGCAAATTGCTGCTGCATCGCGCGGAGATCGACACGCTGATTGGCGCCGTCGAGCGCAAGGGCTACACCCTCATCCCCATGGCCCTGTATTGGAAGGGCAACAAGGTGAAGGTGGAAATCGGTCTCGCCAAGGGCAAGCAGGATCACGACAAGCGCGACGCCGAGAAAGAACGCGACTGGCAGCGCGAGAAACAGCGCACCATGCGTGCGCACAATAAAGCCTGAGGTATCGCTCGTCGTTTAGACGAGCGACATGCTCATCGCATCGACCGCCGTGCTGAAACCGAAACGCTCGTAAAGTGCGCGCGCCTGAGGTTCGGTGCGCAGGCTCAATACATCCACGCCCTGCTCGCGCGCCGCCGCCCCCACGGCGGACAGCAAGGCAAGCGCGATGCCTGCCTTGCGATTCACCGGTTTCACATAGACGTTGTGCAGATGCCAGCCTACGCCCCGCGGGTAATGCGCCGATGGCATGCGCGGATACGGATTTACTGCCGTGCAACCCACGATGCGACCGTCCAGCTCCGCCAGCCAGACGTGCAAGCGGCCATCGGCCAAGGCATCGTCGATCCAGCTGCGCAAATAGTCCGCGAAGCCGTCCTCCAGCTGCTGCCCGATTTCCTCGAGAAACGTGCAGCGCAGGTCAGTCATCAGGCCAGCATCGGACAGTCCCGCCAAACGGATACGCAGCATGTCCCCTTCCCTTTGATGGTCCCCGCGCCAACGATAGATGCTGCGGAACCGCCGTGCGCGGCCTTGATGTATCCGCGCAAACCTCCATATACTGCCTGACCAGCAATACGATCTTCCCCGGGGGTGTCCTGGCTTCGACGGGGGTAGTGAGATGGCTTGGTGCATGCCGAGGGGGCAGCTTTCCTCGTTAATCCAGCGGCAAACTTATAGTTGCCAACGACGACAACTACGCTCCCACCGCTCTCGCCGCCTAATACGCTGCGATAACGGCATGGTCGCTTAAGACCGAGCCCCAAACCTACTTGTGTCTGTGCTCGTAGCAATTTGGGTCACTATCACGGAATCGCCCGAAACTGCCGCCTGTCGGTTAGGGTTAAATCAAGCAGGCTGGCCCTTCGATGCGCTTCGCACATCGTGCTGTCGCGGGGTGAGATCCAACGGTGAGCTAAGCATGTAGTACCGGGCGTCAAACGCCTTCGGACGCGGGTTCGACTCCCGCCACCTCCACCAATAGCAAGACGCCCGGCAAGTGATTGCCGGGCGTTTTTTTGTTGGGTCGTATTCGCCAGCCCCTGCCGTCAGGATCAGTCATCGACTTTTCCAACGGGCCAGGAATACATCAACGCGGGGCCGTCCATGGCCTCCCCTCCACTCGATATTTTTGATCGTCGAGCACCTTTCCATAAAGCTGTTTCACCAGGGGATGGCCTTGCAATCCCCGTGCAACAACGTGCTCGTGCAGCAAGTTCGCGGTCGCCCGGTTGGCACATTTCGCAACGGCGCACCTGGCACGGGATCCCATCTCCGCACATTCATCAAGACGCCATAGATACTTGCGACGTCAGGTTATGCCGTGACACGATTCTCGGCTGGGGGAATACGGTTTGCATTATCGAAGGTGCGCAAGTTTTTGCGCCCGGTTCTCCTGTGCGCCACAAGGAAGCAGGGAGAGCAGCGGATGGCATTCGATCGTGCTCATGGTGTTGGTGCTGGGCGGATACGCAAGTATCCGGCGAAGGATTGTGCGTGGCGTTCGGACGGCCGAAGCGTCGAGGGACCCACTCCAACAGCACCGCCCCACAGCATTGCGCTTGCGCCCCGTGAATCACGCTCGCCCTGCCCTTCGCTTGTCGTTGACTGACACGGGTTCTGCCTTTGCAGCAACGCCGCTCTTTCATGTCATGACTGTCACTGGGGAAAACGATGGAACGGTTCGAGCACGGCAAAGTTGACCAGACGAGTTCGCGCGCCACGCGCATGCGAAGGATCGCGGCGATGGTTCTGGTATCGCTGGGAGGCGTATTTGCCTCCGGCGCCCTCGCAGCACCGACGCAAAGGATCATACCGACGCTGGTGGCGAGCTTGCCCGGAGGGACAGGCTTGAGCTTGCCCAATACGCACCTTGTGCAAGGTAGCGACGGCAATTTCTATGGCGCCGCGAAAAATCGCAACAGTGGCAATGCGGGTGGCGTATTCCGCATCTCGCAGACGGGCAGCTATACCGATTTCTACGACTTTGACCCCAGCCTGAAGTTGCAAGCCCTAGGTGGCGTGATGCAGGCCACCAACGGCCAGCTCTATGGCATGCTGGTCAGCAACGGGGCTGCATCCAATGGCGCGATCTACAGTCTTGCTTTGGGCGGCCAGTTCTCCACCGTGCACAATTTTGGCGCTACAACACAGAGCGGATTCAACGTAATCAACGCTGACGGTTCGCTTCCGGTCGCGAACTTGACGCAGACCCCTGACGGCACGCTTTATGGTGTCGCGCTCTTTGGCGGCGCCTCCGGCGACGGAACGATCTTCTCGGTGAGTCCGACGGGCACATTCTCACTGCTCTATACGTTCGGATCGTCGAGTGCGGTGACAGGCGTTGCACCAAACGGCACGCTCGTCGTCGGTAGTGACGGCAATCTCTACGGTACGACGCGCAATGGCGGGACCAACGACCAGGGAATTATCTATCGTGTGACGCCAGGTGGCGAAGTCACCCAGCTCTTTTCGTTCCCCACGCCAGGTGCAAGCGTCGGATGCGGGTCGGGTGAAGCCGTAAGCAATAACGGCAGCCTCACGGCGGGGCCCAACGGCGTGCTCTTTGGTGCGCTATGTATGGGTGGTTCTAACGGTACGGGTGTGCTGTACAGCTTCAACCCGTCGACGTTGACATTCACGGTGCTGCACGACTTCCCTGCAGGAATGAACGGCAACGTGGGCGGCGCGGGCCCGAACGGTCCACTGGTGCTTGGTGTGGATGGCAACCTCTACGGCACCACCGGTTCGGGCGGCGCCAATGGCAACGGCATCATCTTCGTCATGGGCCAGGACGGATCGTTCAAGACCCTTTATGACTTCAGCGCAACAGGTGCGGCGGACGGTCGTTACCCGTATGCGCTCATGTTGGGCTCCGATAGCTATCTCTACGGCACGACGATCACGGGCGGTGCCAATAATGCTGGCGCCGTCTTCAAAGTGCCGTTCCTGCCGATGAACGACATCGTGCTGACCAACAAGAGCACAGGCAAACTGGACGTACGCCTGATCAACCGGCTGGGCGCACAACAGGTGCTCGAGACGGTGGCCAGCGGCTATTACCCGGTGGCCGTTGCGGACTTCGACGGCGACGGCGTTCCGGACATTCTCTGGACGAGCGCAAAGAACGATCTCTATATGTGGTTAGGTGGCAAGGTTGGCGCGACGGGATTCAAGGCAGTGTACGTTGGCACGTATCCCGCCGGCTGGAGCGTCACGGGTGCGGGTGACATCGACGGCGATGGTGAGGCCGATCTCTACTGGATCGACCCGAGCACGCACCAGTTCGGCTACTGGCTGATGAATGGCGCAAGCATTAAATCCACCTACGCCACCACGTACGCGCCTGGCTACTACCCCATCGCGGAAGGCGACTTTGACGGCGACGGCAAGCTCGACGTGCTGTGGAGCAGCGCCAACAACGATCTGTACATCTGGTACAGCAACGGCGCGTCGATCGGCCAACACTTCAATGCGGCCTATGCGGGAACCTACCCCAGCGGCTGGAAAGTTGTCGGCGCCGCTGACATGGACGGCGATGGCAAGAGCGACCTGGTGTGGATGAAAACCGATGGCACTCAATGGGGCTATTGGCTGATGAACGGCGCGCAGCGCAAGGCCACTGTCGCGGTGTCCAACGCAGGCGCGGCAAACACGTTCATCGTGGGCGTGGATGACTACAACAACGATGGCCTGGCCGACCTGGTGTGGAGTAACGGCAGCAACCTGATCCTGTCGACCAACGCAGGAACGTGTGCCTCGCAATGCACGTTCACCACGACCACGCTCGCGGCACCCGCCGCCGACACCACGGTGTTCAGGAAAAACATCCCCAGCTCTCCGTAATCGACACAGGGAGCGATGGAGCGGGACATGCCCGCTTCATCGCGTCATCGCATGCAGGGGCTCTGCGCATGAACCGGAAACAAAGTTTCACACGGTAGAGAGTTGACTGTTGCCGTCGGGAAGTCTGGAAGACTCGTCAAACTTGAATGGGGGAAATCATGTTCAATCGATACTGCACGGGCAACATTGTTTTGTCGTTCCTGCTCGCCGCCTCTCTGGCGACGGGCGCATACGCCGCGGAACCACCGCGTGCCATGGCGGCTGTCTCAACCACGGTGACTTCACCGGTGGTCAAGTTCGGTACCTTGCCTGCCTTGCAGGTCTCGACGCCTATTCCCGGCAGCACACATGTGCCTGGTGATTTCAACGGCGACGGCACGTCCGACCTGCTCTGGTTTAACCCGATCACAAGTCAGGTTGGCTACTGGACCATGAACGCCACCACCGTAGGCGTACCTTTTTCAGGTGGCGGTGTGACCCGCACCGGCACTCGCACCTACCCGGTAACCCCAGGCTACTTCGTAGGTGCCGTGGGCGACTTCAACAACGACGGCTTCGCCGACCTGGTGTTCACCAGCGCCAATCGCGACCTGTGGCTGTGGACCAATAACCAGCAGGGCGGCTGGACGTCGACGGAAATTGGCACCTATCCCAGCCAGTGGCAGTTGATCGGCGCGGGCGACGTCGACGGCGATGGCTACGACGACCTGTTGTGGCTCGATCCGTCCGAATGCAAATTTGCCTACTGGACGATGAAGGGGGCCGTGCGCACCGGTTACCAGATCATCGATATCGCCTGTGGCTACTACCCCATCGGCATCGGCTATTACCAGCCATCGAACAAGCTGAGCATCCTGTGGACCAGCGCGGCGAACGATCTCTATATCTGGGACAGCATTGGCGCGGGATTCCGATCGTATAACCTGTCGTCCCATGTCGGTAGCCTTGCCAACGTTTGGGCCATTGGCGGCGGCTTCATGGGCAACGGCATGGGCATTGAATTCGTCACGAACGGCATCGCCACAGGTGGCGTCTTTTCACGCATATTCGATGCAAATGGCAACCAGACCGGATTCCAGGGCGGTACGGGTTGGGATGGCGCGGTGCCCACCATGCTTTCCGGTGGTTATCTCATTGAAGGCAACGGAGTGAACGCAACCGCGCTGTACGCGATCAGTCCGGCTACACCATCCATCAGCACGGGAGGCTTGCCGGGTTCCGATCTTCTCTTTTCGGGTAACGGGCCGATATTGCCGGGCCGGGACAGCTGGACCTATCCGGTTGGTTGGTACGTGGTGGGTGCACCAGGTAATGGGACAGCCGCACCGCCGTGGCAATAAAAAGCCTTGCAGGCGTGAGCAAGGGCTGAATGAAAAAGGTTGGCCCCTCGATGTTCCTGTATACAGTTTCGTCGCGGGACAGGCTGTGAGCTCGGCATGACATGCCGCGCATCAAGCGCCTTCGGATGTGGGCTCGACTCCACTACCCGCCCATAGCAAAACGCCCGGCAAGTGATTGCCGGGCGTTCTTGTTTAGGCGTTCATGCCTTGCGAGATAGCGCACGAAGGTACCGACACCCGCGCTTCGAGTTGAACAGAGCAAGTCAGTCTGTCGCCTTGGTTGGCCGGCATCCACACCAAAAGGTTCACACGGCAAATGCGCCGCCGGAGTACCGTCAATGCACTGGGGCATTGAGAGGTCTGGATCATGGCTAATATTTTCGGTACGACCTCGAACGGCTTTGCCTACGAGGGCGAGTACGAGCCCTCGGTCAATGGCAGTGTTCGCTGGATGGCGACGTTTCGCTTCCATGGGATCTACCGTGGCATGAGGCACGGAAGGGTCTTTGACGTGTCCAAGCTCCCCACAGCCGATTTGCAGATCGCGGTTAAAGACGACATTGAGGGCGTTTGGGTTAACGTGCATTAGGGCCGTGGTTTCCAGCGTGGTGGCGACACTTTCCGAGGAAGAGCCGCGAGCAACTCAAGGCGCTCCACGATATCGCTGTACAGCGCGTCACCTGGGTTTAGCCATCCGCAATGTTTCGGATGGTCGATGCGCCCAAGCAAACCCCGGATCAAAAACCGGGTCAGAGTGCTTTTTTAGCAGGCATTTCGAAAATGGGGATGGTGCGGGTTGACTTACTTTTGATCGAGCAGCAGTACGGGCCATCACCACGCATTTAGCCAGCCATCTCTTCGCTCAAATGACGCTCGTCTTCCCGCCATCCATGGGAATCACCGCCCCCGTGACATAGCTCGCCAACGGCGACGCTAGAAACATGGCGACGCTGGCGACCTCCGCAGGCTCGGCCATGCGCCCCATGGGAATTTCCGCAAGTTGCTCGGCGAGAAGTTCATCAGTCGCGCGACCGGTGGCGCGTGAGGAGGCGTTGAGCCCCTCCTGCACACGACCGGTACGCGTGAGGCCGGGATTGATCACGTTGACGCGCACGCCTTGCGCGGCATAGGCGGTGGCGTAGCCGACGGAGGCGAGCATGAGTGCTGCGTTGGCGGCACCGCCGCCGATATGCATGGGGTTTGCCTGGCGTCCACCCTGCCCCACGACGTTGACGATGCTTCCGCGTCCGCGCGCTGACATGCGGCGAATCACCGGATCGATGATATGCATGTAGGTGAAGTATTTGGCCTGCATGGATGCGTGCATGGCATCGGCATGTAACTCGACGACGGGTGTGCGCTTCGCTGCGCCAGCGCAATTGACCAACACATCGATCGGACCGAACTCGTTCTCGATGTACTCGGTCACCATTTGGGCGGCGACGCTATCGGTCAGGTCGGCGGCGGCCACATCCATCTGCAGCCCTTCGCGCTGCAGATCGTGCTGGGCGGCATGCAGGTGCGCGAGGTCGCGCGAGATGCCCACCACTTTCGCACCTTCGCGTGCGAACGCCATCGCGCACGCCAGTCCAATGCCTTTGCTGGCGCCAGTGATGACAACGACACGTCCGGCCAGACCAACATCCATGGATTGCCTCCTTCGTGGATTCGAACGCCATTGAATCATGGCGCCGACCGGGACACGGCGAGGTGATGCCTGTCACCCGCGATGCCTGATGGCCGCCCCTGCCCCGCCGGCCTCGGTCGGCGCAGCATTCCCCCCGGCTTCCAGGCGCCATGGCCCGCCCGGATCACTCGTTCAGCCATATAGGCCATCAGTCATGTTGCGAATTTTCGATCCGCCTGTTGACAGCTCAAGATATGGTGTTATAGTTCACTACAACACCGGTCCACGAGGTCACTAAAGGAGTACAGCCATGAAAGCGAACCTACTAGCACTGACCGCCGCTGCCCTGTTCACCACCGCAGGCCTGGCCGCCATCAACTCCAACTTCAAGATGGTTCCCGTGAGCGAGATCAACGGCGTCCGGGTCATCAACCTGGCCCCCGTCGAAGTCCGCCCGAGCGCCGAAGACTTCCGCGCTGCGGCACTGAGCGAGGCCGGTGTGGCCGCCGTGACGGTCTCACACCTGCTGAGCCCGGCCTCCCCGGCCAACGCAAGTGTGCTCGGGGCCCAGCTGGCCATGCCCTACTATTCGTTCGGCACCACGTTCGGCCGTATCAGCAAGGAATAAACGCATATGACCATCACCTGGAACGACAGCGTCCCGATCTACCGCCAATTGCGCGAGCGCGTAGTGGCCATGATCCTGGACGGCGCCTTGAACGAGGGCGACCCGCTGCCGTCAGTACGCCAGGTGGCAGCGGACTTTCAAATCAACCCGCTGACCGTTTCGAAGGCGTATCAGGAACTGGTCGATGATCAACTGGTGGAAAAAAGGAGGGGTTTGGGCATGTTCGTCATCGATGGAGCCAGGGAAGCGCTGCTTAAGTCCGAACGTGAGCGCTTCCTTCGTGAGGAATGGCCCTCGCTCTTCGCCCGGCTGCAGCGCCTTGGGCTGGATCTGAAAACCCTGCTGCGGGAAGCGCCGGACCATGCGTCGGCTAACGGGGAGAACCAGTCATGAACGCGGTTGTGACGGCTACTGGTCTGACCAAGCGATACAAGAACACCCTCGCCCTGGACGATGTGAGCTTCAGGATTGAATCGGGCCGCATCGTCGGGCTGATCGGACCCAACGGCGCAGGCAAGACCACGGCGCTGAAGGCGATCCTCGGCCTGACCGATTTCCGGGGCGAGTTGAACGTACTTGGCTTTGATCCGCGCAGCCAGCGCGACCGCCTGATGGAACAGGTGTGCTTTATCGCCGACGTCGCGGTGTTGCCGCGCTGGATCCGGGTGCGCGAGGCCATCGATTTTGTCGCCAACGTGCACCCACGCTTCAATCGGGCAAAGTGCGAGGCGTTCCTGGCGCGCACCAAGCTCACGCCCAACCAACGCGTGAAGCAGATGTCCAAGGGCATGATCGTGCAGCTGCATCTGGCGCTGGTCATGGCCATCGACGCCCGTCTGCTGGTGCTGGACGAGCCGACGCTCGGTCTGGACATCCTCTATCGCAAGCAGTTCTACCAGAGCCTGCTGGAGGATTACTTCGACGAGAACAAGACGATCATCGTCACGACGCACCAGGTCGAGGAGATCGAACACATCCTCACCGACCTCATGTTCATTCGCGACGGCAAGCTGGTCCTGGATACGGATATGGATGCCGTGGGCGAGCGCTTTGCCGAAGTCATGGTCACCGCCGACAAGGCCGAAGCCGCGCGCCAGCTGAAACCGCTGGATGAGCGTCAGGTGTTCGGCAAGAGCATCTTCCTGTTCGACGGTGCCGACCGCGCCGTGCTGGAACGCATGGGCGAAGTCAGGCGCCCCACAGTCAGCGACCTGTTTGTCGCCACCATGAAGGGGACTTACGCATGAAAACCTTCTACTGGCTCATGAAGCGCGAATACTGGGAACATCGCGGCGGCTTGCTTTGGGCGCCCGTGATTACCGGCGCGATCTTCCTGATACTCAACTTGATGGCGATCATCACCGCTGAAGTGCTGGGCTCGCGTCATGGCGCCATGATGATCGGCGGCAACGATTTCCGCATGATGATCGAACACGCGGACGCCGGCGACCTGGCCCACATCGGCTCGGCCGTGGACGTGGCGATGCTCTCCTCGATGAGCCTGATCGGCATCGTCATGGGCCTGGTGGTCTTGTTCTATTGCCTGGGCTCGCTGTACGACGACCGTCGAGACCGCAGCGTGCTGTTCTGGAAATCGCTGCCGGTGTCCGACACCAGCACCGTGCTCTCGAAAGTGGTCAGCGCAGCGGTCATAGCACCCGTCATCGCCGTGTGCGTGAGCATCATCTGCGGCGTGATGCAGCTGCTCATCTACGCGGTCGTGCTGTCGCTGCATGGCGTGAATATCTGGCAGTTGCTGACACTGGCGCATCCTTTCCGGGTCATCGGCAGCTTGCTCAGCGCGGTTCCGCTGTACACCTTGTGGGCCCTGCCCGCCGTCGGCTGGCTGATGTTCTGCTCGGCCTGGTCACGCACCAAGCCTTTCCTGTGGGCGATGGCGGTGCCGGTGGTACTCGGCCTGATGGTCAGCTGGTTCGGCATCATGGGCTTGTTCAACCTGCCGACGGCCTGGTTTTGGACCCATGTCGTACAGCGCGTACTGCTCAGCGTGTTTCCGGGTTCGAGCATTGTGTTCAGCGACCACAACCTGAGCTCCATGTCGGACATGGACTCCAACGATCCGCTTAGCGTGCTGTCCCCCGCTCACACCTACGGCCTGCTGGCAACCCCGAATCTGTGGCTTGGCGTGGCCGCCGGCATTGCACTCATCGCGGGTGCCGTATGGTTCCGCCGGGTTCGTGACGACAGCTGATGTACTTTGCCCCACCGGCACCTTCCGCAAGGATGCGGAGTGCCGGTGGGGCAAGCTTTTGAAATCAACACGTGCCGCGAGTCGTACGACCGCCGAAGCTCACCCGCGGACGACGCGGGTGGTGCCACCGCCGGAGCTCACCCGCGCGCGGTCACCCGGGCGGAAATCATTCGAAGTCCCCGGCTGCACTATGTTCAAGCGTCGACCGGAATCCAGCAGTACACCCACTTCAACACCGGCCGTACTCGAGCCACGGCCGATGGCATTGCCGGCCAGGCCGCCACCGACGGCGCCAGCCACCGCACCGGCCGTATTGGCGCGGGTGCCACTGCCGATGTTGCTACCCACGAGGCCACCCAGTACGGCACCCGTAGCCGCGCCCAAGGTGGAGTTCCCAGGCTGAATCGTTACGTCACGGACGGTCTCCACCGTGCCAAGCTCGACGCTCTGCGCCGTCATGGCCTGATTGGAACTGAACCTGTTGGCGCTAGGTTGCGTCTCACAAGCTGAAACGAGCAGTCCGACACAGAGCGCGAACGACATAGTGCGAAGCGCATTGAGACGAGCATTCATAAAAGTCTTCTCCTCAATTTCTGCAGGTGATATGGACAGCAAATAAAGCTTCGGCTTGTGGAGCAACCCCGGTGCTCAAAGCTTTCGAGAAGAGCGTGCACGCCAAGTGTGCTGGCCTAAGTGAGCACACCGAATGTGCATAAAAAGTGTGTGCGAGCGACCGCTCCAGCCAGGTCCGTGTCCGGGTTGCCTCCCGTTTACCGAAGCGCGTCGTCCATGGCTGCCCATGCCTGTGCGCGTACCCGTTCAGCGGTGCCATCCGATCGAAAATGTGGTCGGCGAGGAGGTTGAGCGCCATGCCATCATCGATTGCCGCTGTTTCCTGCGGCACCGCGATCGACCCACCTTCCGTGGCATGGGTTGAACCACAGCTCGTATGATCGACCCGAGCGACAAGCTTGCCCGCGTGCCAACAGCTCCGCCTACGTCGCACCGAACTCAGGCTTTGAACCCGGATAAGGAGTGCCAGCACATGATCTTTCGACGTCTCCCCTTGTTGCTGGCGATCGCCGGCATGATCACAGCCTGCAGCAACTCGTCCAACGATACCCAGGTGTTCGGCGGACATACCGACATCATCAACCACCGCATCACGCTGCAGGACGGCCAGGTCACCATCCACGCCGAAGGCGCACCGGATGCCGTCGTCGATGGCAGCGGCAAGCTCACCATCGACGGCCATGATGTGCCCGTTAACGACGCGCAGCGCGCATTGCTGCAGCACTACAACGCATCGGCGCAAGCCATGCGTGAGGACGCCATCGCCACCGGCAAGGCAGGCGCCGCAACGGCGGCCAAAGCGGTGGGTTCGGTCGCCAGCAAGCTGGCCGGTAGCGACGAAGACAAAGCCGCCGCCCACGACGAGATCGAAGCGGCGGCGAAGAACGTGAAAGTTGCCGCCGGGAAGATTTGCGACGACGTGGCCAGCATGAAGGCGGCGCAGGACGAACTGGCCACCCAACTCGACGCGTTCAAGCCGTATGCGACGGCACTGGGCGAAGCGAATGTCGAGAAGTGCCGCGAGCACTCTTCAAACTGAGGGCTTGAGCACCGCGGCGGCACCTCAACCGCCGCCACCGCCTCCACCGTGGATGCCACCGCGCGTAAGCGTCATTGGGTCGAGCAGTTTCTGTAGCTCGCTCTTCGACAAGCCGGTGGTTTCCAGCGCCACATCGAGGATCGGGCGCTTTTCCTTATAGGCCTGCTTGGCCGTTGCCGCGCCCTTCTCGTAACCGATCACCGGATTGAGCGCGGTGACCAGGATCGGGTTCTTGTCCAAGGCCTCCTTCACCCGCGCGGTGTTCACTTTGAAGCCGGCGATGGCCTTGTCGGCCAGCAACACGCTGACGTTGGACAGGATGCCGAGCGACTCCAGCAGGTTGTGGGCCACCAAGGGCAGCATCACGTTGAGCTGGAAATTGCCCGACTGACCGGCGATGGTAATCGCCGCGTCGTTGCCGATGACCTGGGCGGCGACCATCGCGGTCGCCTCGGGAATCACCGGATTGACCTTGCCTGGCATGATCGACGAACCGGGCTGCAAGGCCGGCAACTCGATTTCTCCCAAACCTGCGAGCGGACCGGAGTTCATCCAACGCAGGTCGTTGGCGATCTTCATCAGGCCCACCGCCAACGTCTTCAGTTGGCCAGATAATTCCACCGCTGCGTCCTGTGCCGCCATACCTTCGAAGTAGTTCTCTGCGGTTTCGAAACGCACACCGGTGAGCTTCCTGAGTTCGCGCGCTACTGCAGCACCAAACTTTGGATCGGCGTTGATGCCGGTACCGACAGCCGTGCCACCCAGCGGCAACCGGCGCATGCGTTTCAGGCTGTCCTCGATGCGTTCGATGGCCGTGCCGATCTGTGCGGCCCAACCGGACAGCTCCTGTCCGAACGTGACCGGCATCGCATCCATCAGATGCGTGCGACCGGTCTTGGGCACATTGCGCAGTTCACGGGCGCGGCGGTCGATGGTGCGTTTGAGGTGCTTGAGCGCCGGCAGCAATTGTTCGCTGGTGGTGAGCGTTGCGCTGACATGGATCGCGGTCGGAATCACGTCATTGGAGCTCTGCCCATAGTTGACGTGATCGTTCGGATGGATCTTGCTACCAGCGCGGTTGGCCAGATGGGCGATCACCTCGTTGGCATTCATATTGGTGCTGGTGCCCGACCCGGTCTGGAACACATCGATCGGAAACTGGTCGTCGTAGTCGCCCTTTGCCACCGCCAGCGAGGCCCGGCGAATCGCGGTGGCCTGGGTCTTCTTCAGATATCCCAGCGCCAGGTTCGCGTCGGCCGCGGCGGCCTTGATCAGGCCCAGGGCCCGGATAAAGCTGCGCGGCAGGTGCAGGCCGGAGATAGGAAAATTGTCCACGGCGCGCTGGGTCTGGGCGCCATACAGCGCCTTGGTCGGCACCTTGAGCTCGCCCATGCTGTCGTGTTCGATGCGGAACTGACTCATATCCTTGCGATTCCTGGCGGGAAAGTTGGGGAGACTATAGGCCCGGCTTCGTTAGCGCGCCGCCAAGAGCGGCGCGGACTGGGCTTTGGGAGTCTGTTGTAAAATGGCCGCTTTCCCGCCTTTTGGAACACCCCCGATGTCTTCCCATGCCCTGACCGCCCTGTCGCCGCTGGACGGCCGCTATGCCAGCAAGGTCGAAGCGCTGCGCCCGATCTTCAGCGAATTCGGCCTCATGCACCGCCGCGTGCACGTGGAGATCGAGTGGCTGCTGGCCCTGGCCGCGGACCAGGGCATCATCGAGCTGCCCGCCTTCTCGGACGCGCAGATCGCCAAGCTCAAGGCGATTGCCGCGGACTTCAACGTGGATGACGGCGCCCGCATCAAGACCATCGAGGCGACCACCAACCACGACGTCAAGGCAGTGGAGTATTTCATCAAGGAGCGCATCGGCAACGATGAGTCGCTGGCCCAGGCCAAGGAATTCGTACACTTCGCTTGCACCAGCGAAGACATCAATAACCTGTCCTATGCATTGATGCTGCGCGATGCGCGCGAACAGGTGTTGCTGCCGGCCTTCGACGTCATCATCGCCAAGCTGCGCGAGCTGTCGCATACGAACGCCGCGCTGCCGATGCTGTCGCGCACGCACGGCCAGACCGCTTCGCCGAGCACCTTAGGCAAGGAACTGGCCAATGTGGTCGCGCGCCTGGAGCGCCAGCGCAAGCAGCTCGCCGCACTGGAAGTGCCCGGCAAGATCAACGGCGCCGTGGGCAACTACAACGCCCATGCCATCACCTATCCGGAGCTGGACTGGCGCGGTTTCTCGCAGCGCTTCGTGGAAAGCCTGGGGCTCGACTACAACGCCTACACCACGCAGATCGAACCGCATGACGGCATCGCCGAATACTGCGATGCCGTGCGCCGCGCCAACATCATCCTGATCGACCTGGCGCGCGACGTGTGGGGTTACATCTCGCTGGGATACTTCAAGCAGTCGCTCAAGGCTGGCGAAGTAGGTTCCTCGACCATGCCGCACAAGGTCAATCCGATCGATTTCGAAAATGCCGAAGGCAATTTCGGCCTCGCCAATGCCCTGCTTGGCCACTTCGCCGAGAAGTTGCCGATCAGCCGCTGGCAGCGCGACCTTACCGACTCCACCGTGCTGCGTGCGCTGGGCACGGCGTTCGGTCACACCCTGGTAGCGCTGGAGTCGCTGAAGAAGGGCCTAGGCAAGCTCACGGTCAACGCCGACCGTCTCGCCGCCGACCTCGACGCGAGCTGGGAAGTACTGGCCGAAGCCGTGCAGACGGTGATGCGCCGTTACGGCCTGCCGGAACCGTACGAACAGCTCAAGGCGCTGACGCGTGGCCAGGGCATCACCAAGGATTCGATGCGCACCTTCATCACCGGCCTGGATCTGCCGGCTGATGCCAAGCAGCGTTTGCTCGACCTCACTCCGGGTGGCTATATCGGCCTGGCGGAGCCGTTGGCGCGGGATATCTGAAACACCGCTCTCTCCCCTCTCCCCTCCGGGGAGAGGGTTAGGGTGAGGGGCCAATCTTGCGACGGAAGTTGCTCAAAGCGCGCTTTATTGAGACCTTTCCGCGAGCACCCGCCCTTTACCCCCTTTTAGGGGCTCACCTCAATCCTCTCCCCGGAGGGGAGAGGAAGTAGAAGCTTTACTCCACCTCGTCCGAGCCTTCGTTGACGCCTTCGAACAGGAACGTCGACAGATAGCGCTCGCCGGTGTCGGGCAGCATGGCCAGCAGCACCGAACCTTCCGGTGCGTCCTTCGCGACCTTCAGGGCAGCCGCCAGCGTGGCGCCGGCCGAGATGCCGACGAAGATGCCTTCCTTCTGCGCCAGATCACGTGAAGTGTCACGCGCCAGCACATCGTCCACTGGCAGGATCTGGTGCACGACGTCGCGGTTGAGCACGGCCGGCACAAAGTCCGGGGTCCAGCCCTGGATCTTGTGCGGCTGCCATTCGTTGCCCGTCAGCAACGCCGCACCGGCCGGTTCGCTGGCAATCAGCTTCACTTCGGGACGTGCCACCCGCAGCACCTCGCCCACGCCGGTCAGCGTGCCGCCGGTGCCCCAGCCGGTGACGAAATAGTCCAGTCGGCGACCGGCGAAATCACGCAGGATTTCCGGGGCCGTCGTATTGCGGTGATACGCCGGGTTGGCCTCATTCTCGAATTGCCGGGCCAGGAACCAGCCGTGCTTCTCCGACAGCTCCTTGGCCTTGCGCACCATGCCGCTGCCGCGTTCGGCCGCCGGCGTCAGCAGCACCTTGCCGCCGTAGGCGCGGATCAGCTTGCGTCGCTCGATGGAGAACGTCTCCGTCATCACCGCAACGAAGGGATAGCCGCGAGCCGCGCACACGGCCGCCAGGGCCACGCCTGTATTGCCGGAGGTGGCCTCCACCACGGTCTGGCCCGGTTTCAGCAGGCCGCGCTGCTCCGCATCGATGATGATGGCGTAAGCCAGGCGGTCCTTCACCGAGCCGGCTGGATTGAACGCCTCCACCTTCACGTACAGGGTCACGTGTTTCGGCGCCAGTCGATGAATGCGCACGATAGGCGTATTACCGATGGTGTCGAGAATGCTGTCGTAAATCATGAGGTCGCTCCGTGGCACGGTATGGAAGGAGGGTACGGATAAACGCAAGGATGCCCGCGATGGTGCGCCGGCGCATGGAAAGGTTACGTCAAGCGGTCAGCGCCTCGGGCTTCGGCGACGATACCGGAAGCGCGGTTCCCAGCGGCGGACGGCCAAACCATGCGAGCGTATGGGCAAGCGCCGCGACCTCGCCGATGACCAGCAAGGCGGGCGAGCAAACGTCGTAGCCGGTGGCGCGCTCGACCAGGGTCGACAAGCTGCCGGTGATCACGCGCTGTTCGGGGCGCGAGCCGTTTTCGATGATGGCGAACGGTGTCGTTCCGGCCCGGCCATGCGCGATCAACTGTTGCTGCAACCTTGGCAGTTCACTGGTTCCCATATAGACGGCCAGCGTCTGCCGTTCCTGCGCCAGCGCCTGCCAATCAAGCGTGTCGATCGACCCCTGGCAGTGCGCCGTGACCAGGCGCACCGACTGGGCATGGTCGCGATGGGTCAGCGGAATCCCGGCGTAGGCCGCGCAGGCCAGTGCCGCCGTGATGCCGGGAACCACTTCGTAGGCAATGCCGTGTCCCCGCAGGAACTCCAGCTCCTCGCCGCCGCGCCCGAACACGAAGGGATCGCCTCCCTTAAGCCGTACGACACGGCGGCCCGCCCTGGCGTGCTCCAGCATCAGCGCATGGATCTGGGCCTGGGTGGTGTGATGGTTGCCGGCCTGCTTGGCCACTTCGATGCGTTCGGCGTCGCGACGCGCCAAGGCGAGCACTTCGGCACTGACGAGCCGGTCGTGCAGGATCACATCGGCCTCGTTGAGCGCCCTAAGGCCACGCAACGTAAGCAGGCCCGGATCTCCCGGCCCCGCGCCAAGCAACACCACGGAGCCGCCCGGGTCGGTGTGCGCGGTTTCGAGCAGTCGCTCCGCAGCCGCCTCGGCCAAGGCCTGCTGTCGGCGCCGCAGCAGGCTAAGCACGGGGCCACCGAGCAAATGCTCATAGTAGCGGCGCCGCACGGCGAGGTCCGGCAGTCGAGTGCGAATGCGTGAGCGCATGTCGGCCAGCAGCGATGCCAGCGGCCCCATCACCGGATCGATCAGCAGCTCAAGTCGTTCGCGCAAGAGTCGCGCCAGCATCGGCGCGTGGCCGCCACTGGAAATCGCGATGGTCACCGGGGCGCGATCAACCACAGCTGGCACGTGGAAACTCGATAAGGCCGCATCGTCGACCACGTTGATGAACAGGCGCCGAGCCTCGGCCAAGACCGCCATATGCGCGTGCAGGACAGCATCGCTGGTGGCCGCGACAACCAGCCAGATGTCATCCAGCCACGCATCCTCAAACGTTCCGGCGCGCCAGGAAATGCGCCCCTGCTCCCACCATGTTCGCAAGGTCGGATTGAGTTCGGGTGCCCCCACCGTTACCCGAGCGCCGGCTTCCAACAGCGAGGACGCCTTGCGTTCGCCGACCACGCCACCGCCCACCACCAGTACTGGGCGACCGGAGAGATCCGCAAACAACGGGTACAGCTTCATCGATCCAAGGGCTCCATCGGGGATAACAACGGCAGTGTTGGTCCGGCCCACGCTAGGCAAGCGGCGTCGAGCACACAAATAATTTGTATCGCTGCCTATATGCCCTGCGGTTATAAGCGCGCCCTCCGCCAGCGCCAAAAACATTGACGCAGCGCACCAATAGATGTATAGACGTCTAATTAGCCTTGCCTGACGACGCCTTAGCGCCATGCACATCCATCGCAGATCACCGAGCACCGGGACTCCCGCCAGCACCCGCCAGCGCTGGACTTCGTGCGAGGACACGCGATGTATCCGCTCCGCGACCACGAGCCCAACCCTCCTCGATCGCCAGCGGAACCCACATCATGACTCTTACGCAGTTGCGCTACCTGATAGCCATCGCCGACGCCGGACTCAACATCACGCTCGCGGCCGAGCGGGTGCACGCCACCCAGCCGGGCTTGAGCAAGCTGCTGCGGCAGCTTGAGGACGAGCTAGGCTTCCAGCTGTTCCACCGCAAGGGTCGCAGCCTGCATGCGATCACCCACGCGGGCACCCAGGTGCTGGAGCGCGCGCGCACGATCCTGGCCGAGGCGGCCAATATCCGTTCCATCGCCGCCAATCTTCGCAACGAGGCGCACGGCACGCTGCGCATCGCCACCACGCATACCCAGGCGCGCTTTGCCCTGCCCAGCGCCGTGGCCGCGCTGAGTCGAAGCTATCCGCAAGTGAGCGTACATCTGCAGCCGGTCAGCGACTCGGACGTCATCTCCCTGTTGGAAGGCGGCCTCGTCGACCTGGCCATTGTCAGTACCACAGCTGGCGCTCCGCCACCGAGCGGCATCGCCCTGCCCGCTTATCGCTGGAATCGGATCGTGGTGGCGCCGCACGATCACCCGCTTGCCCGCCGCAACCGACCACCGACGCTGGAACAGTTGGCGGCACAACCGTTGATAAGCTACGACTCCTCGCTCAAGCCGGAATCGTCACTGACCCGGGCTTTCCACGCGGCCAGCCTGCAACCACAGATTGCCATGACGGCCAGTGATGCCGACCTGATCAAGACCTATGTGCGCGAAGGCCTGGGCATTGGTGTGCTCGCGGAGATGGCCTTTCAACCGGAGCACGATACGGATCTGCGCCAGCTGAACGCCGACCACCTGTTCGCGCCCTGCATCACCTGGATCGTGTTGCGCAAGGAGAGCGTGCTGCGCGAATACGCGCTCGATTTCATCAGCGTGTTCGCGCCGCATCTGGAACGACGAGCGGTGAGCAACGCGTTGGCCACCGCGGGCGTCGGCACCGCGAACTGGCCGGGCGTACCGCATTGGCGTGAGCGGCGGGTTCCGGGCAAGGTGGTTGAGCAGGTGGTTGACGCGCATTGAAGGGCGTTTGGGCGAGCTCTCTGCGTCTTGTCGAACGTCTGGGCCATCTCCCGGCGTCATTCCAGCGGCTCGGGGAATGGTCAATCTAGACCTTCCCCGGCCGCCAACGACTACCTGGACCTCAGTTCCGCAGCAATCCCCGCTGTTGCAGCAGCGACACGATATGGCGTGCCAGCACGAGTGGTTCTGCGGCGTTGCCGTCTACGCGAAGCTCAGGTTGTTCCGGCGCTTCGTAGGGATCACTGATGCCGGTGAAGTGTGTGATGGTACCGGCACGTGCCTGCGCATAGAGACCTTTCCGATCACGCGCTTCGCACACTTCCAGCGACGTGGCGACATGGATTTCGATGAAATCGCCATGCTCTTCCACCAACGTGCGCGCCTGGGACCGCGAGTCCGCGTATGGTGCAATCGGCGCGCACACCGCGATGCCGCCATGGCGCACGATCTCGCTGGCGACATAGCCGATACGCGTCACGTTGGCGACGCGATCCTCTCGCGAAAAACCCAGCCCCTTCGACAGGTGCTTGCGCACCTCGTCGCCGTCGAGCACGGTTACCGCGCGACTGGTCCGTTCAAGCAGTTGCGCTACCACCGCCTGGGCGATGGTTGACTTGCCGGCACCGGAGAGTCCGGTGAAGAACAGCGCGAAGCCGCGTGTCGCTTCGGCGGGATGACGTTCGCGGAGAATCTGCACGACCTCGGGAAAACTGAACCACGAGGGGATCTCACTGCCCTCTTGCAGATGCTGGCGTAGCTGGGTACCGGAGATATCGCGCACTTCGTCGTCGGACTGCACTTCAGTAGATGGCAGGTAGGTATCACGGTTCGCGACATACACCATGGCTGGAAACGGCACGATACGAATGCCCAACTCGTCCTGATGACGCTCCAGCAGATGCTGTGCATCGAAGGCACCGTAGAACGGCTTGCCGCTGGCGTCCTTGCCGGGGCCGGCGTGATCGCGTCCTACGATGAAATGGCTGGCACCATAGTTCTTGCGAATGATGGCGTGCCATAGCGCCTCGCGCGGCCCACCCATGCGCATGGCCAGCGGCAGCAGCGAAAGCCGCGCGCTGTGCGACGGGTACTGCGGCAGCAAGGCCTGATAGCAGCGCACGCGCGTGAAATGGTCGATATCGCCTGGCTTGGTACGCCCCACCGAAGGCTGCAACAGCAGCTTCGCTCCCACCTGTTGGGCTGCGCGAAAGGTCAATTCCCGATGGGCACGATGCATCGGGTTTCGCGTCTGGAATGCGACGATGCGGTACCAGCCGTTGGCATCGAACCATTCGCGCAAACGGCGGGGCGTATCGCGCAAGTCCGAAAAGTCGTAATGCGCGGGAGCTTGAATGCCACGCACGCGGCCGCCCAGGTTCACCGGACGATAGCGCTCGAGCAGCTCCGCCACGCCAGGATGGGTGCGGTCGGTCGTACCGAATACGCGCAGCGCCTCATGCTCGCGGTCGGGCCGATAGATATCCTCGACGGTCAGTACGGCCAGCGGCACGCCCTGTGAATCGCGTAGCGCCACCTCGCTGCCCGCTGCAAGCCGGGCGGCGAAGTCCTCGCTAACGTCCAGCGTGATGGGTATCGGCCACAGCGTGCCGTCGGCCAGGCGCAGCTCGTCGACCACTCGAAGGTAGTCACCTTGGGTAAGAAACCCTTCAAGCGGCGAAAATGCACCGTTCAAAAGCAATTCGAGATCGCACAGCTGGCGGGTGTCGAGGTCGACGCCCGGCAGCCCAGCACTGCGGTGTTTCAGCAATTCGGCATCCGCGGGCGGCAGATATAGTTCTTTGAGTACGCCGCCGTGCGGGGAAATCAGTTGATTGTCTGCGGGGCGCTCGGATGAGGAAACATCAGCTTGGGCAAAAGCAGTCTGGCTCATGGTGTTTTCTTGTTTGATCGGGGTAGCGGCCAGCGCAAGACGCTGGAGTAAATCAGGTCGTGTATGCAGTTCAGGCGAGCCCGTGCAGTCCACACTCGCGCTTGAGGCCAAAGAAGCGCGTGGAGTCGATGTCCGCGCCAGGCTCCCATCGATGCGTGGTGTGCACGTCGCCGATCGAGATGTATCCCTGATCCCACAGCGGGTGATAAGGCAGCTGGTGGCGGCGCAGATACTGGCCCACGTCGCGGTCGGTCCAATCGGCAATGGGATGGAACTTCCAGCGATCATCGCGTCGCTCGGCGACATGAATGGCGGCGCGTGTTCGCGCCTGGCTCCGCCGAAGTCCAGCGAACCACGTTCCCGCGTTCAGATCGTTCAACGCCCGTTGCATGGGATCCACCTTGCGCAGCTGGTTGTAGCGGTCGATCCCCGCAATACCCTGCTCCCACAGGCGACCTTCGCGCGCTTCCATCCATGCAGCGCTTTGTGGCGCGCTATAGATCTTGAGATTCAACGACAGGCGGTCGCGAAGTTCGTCGATAAAGCGATAGGTCTCGGGGAACAGGTAACCCGTGTCGACAAGCACCACGGGCAACGAGGGTTGTTGCCGTGTCAGCAAATGCAACGACACCGCCGCTTGCGCTCCGAAACTCGATGAAAGCACGTGCGTGCCCGGTGCGACGTCAAGCGCCCAGGCCACACGCTCTTCCGCACTGAGCGTGTCGAGCCACCGGTTCAGGATATCCAGCGCTGCCGGATCGTGCTGTGCATCCTTGATCAGCGCCTCATTCACGCCAACAGCTCCGCAGGAATCTTTCGTGACGCGGTGACGATGACAGCGGTACGAATCAGGAAGTCGCCAAAATGCTCACCCGTCTCGCGCTGCGCGGCATAGCTCGCGAACAGCGGCGATAGCGCTTCGAGAATGGCCTGCTCATCGACATTCTCGCGATAGGTCTGATTGAGTCGCTGTCCTCGAAAATCCGCACCCAGGCGCAAGTCATAGCGGCCCGGCCCGCGCCCGACCAGGGCGATTTCACCGAGGTAAGGCCTGGAGCAGCCATTAGGGCAGCCGGATAGACGCAGCAGGATCGGTGCATCGGCGAGACTGTGGGTTTCAAGCAAGGCTTCGAGCTTGGGGAGCAGGTCCGGCAGGTAACGCTCGGCCTCCGCCATGGCCAAACCGCAAGTCGGCAGGGCCACGCAAGCCACCGCATGACGGCGAATGCCGCTATGCCGGTGGTAGCCACCCAACCCGTGTGCCTCGACGATGGCGTCGATGCGGACGCGCTGGTCGGCGGCCACATTGGCGACGATCACGTTTTGATTGCAAGTGAGCCGAAAATCGCCCTCATGCACCTTCGCCAGTTCACGCAGACCCGTAAGCCAACGGTGTTCGCCAACATCGGCCAACCGACCCGCCTCGATGTGCAGCGTCAGGTGCCAGCGGCCATCAGAGCCTTCGATCCAACCGTAACGATCGCCACTGTGGTCGAACTGATAGGTGTGTTCGGGCAGCAGTGCAAAGCCAAGCCGCGCTTCCACTTCAGCCTTGAAGGCGTCAAGGCCGCGATGATCGATGGTGTATTTCAGGCGGGCGTGCTTGCGCTCGCTGCGATTACCCCAATCGCGCTGGACGGCAACCACCGCTTCGGCGACCTCCAATAGCTGCTCGGCCCTCACGAAACCGATCACACTGGCCAGCCGCGGATACGTGCTGGGATCGCCGTGCGTCGCACCCATGCCACCGCCGATCGCCACATTGAAGCCTTTCAGCTCGCCCGCTTCGATGATCGCGATGAGCCCCAGGTCCTGCGCGAACACATCGATATCGTTCAGCGGCGGAATCGCCAGTCCGATCTTGAACTTGCGCGGGAGATAAGTCGCCCCGTACAGCGGCTCTTCCTCCTTGGGTTCATCCACCAGCGGCTCGCCGTCGAGCCAGATCTCATGGTAGGCCCGCGTGCGCGGCGCCAGCCCGTCGGAAAGCCGCGCAGCCCAAGCGTAAGCGAGCGCATGCGCCGAGGACTCGACCGGGTTCGGCGTGCTCACCACGTTGCGCACGACATCACCGCAAGCTGCAATGGTGGTGGCCAACGCGGCGTGGATGGCCGCGATCGTCGGCTTGAGGTGGTGCTTGATGATGCCGTGCCACTGGAACGTCTGCCGCGTGGTGATACGCAGCGTGTCATTGGCGTAGTCACGTGCCAGCTGGTCGTAGATCAGCCATTGCGCTGGCGTCACTACGCCGGACGGCAAGCGCGCACGCAACATGAACGAGTAGGCGGGCTCCAGCTTCTGGTGACGACGCTCATCGCGCAGGTCGCGATCATCCTGCAGGTAGCTGCCGTGAAATTTCAGCAACTTGTTGTCGTCGTCGCTGATGGCGTTGGTGACCGGATCACGCAAGCCTTCCGCAATACCACCGCGCAGGAAGCGGCTGGCGGCCTTGATGCGCTCGAAGTCTGAAGGTGGCGTCGTCATCTCAATACACATCCCGGGCATAGCGGCCCTGTTGCAAAAGCTCGCCCAGCCACTCCTTGGCCTGTTCCGGCGATTGGCCACCATGCGCGATCGCCACATCGATCAAGGCAGCGTGCACATCCTTCGCCATGTGATTTGCGTCGCCGCAGACATAGATGTGCGCACCCTCCTGCAACCAGGCATAAAGCTCGCGCCCCTGCTCACGCAGGCGTTGCTGCACGTAGATCTTGGACGCTCCATCGCGTGAGAACGCCAGATCAAGGCGATGTAGCGAGCCGTCGCGCAAAGCCGCTTGCCATTCCAGCTGGTAGAGGAATTCGCTGGCGAAGTGGCGATTGCCGAAGAACAGCCAGTTGCGCCCGCGCGCACTCGTCTCGCGACGCTCCTGCACGAAGGCACGGAACGGTGCCACGCCCGTGCCGGGGCCGATCATGATCACGTCGCGCGCATCGTCCTGCGGCAAGCGGAAGCGTTCGTTCGCTTCGATATAGATGGGCAGGCGACGTTCGTCGCTGGCGGCGGCAATGAATGCAGAGGCTGCACCCCAGTGCCGCTCGCCGTGGGCGACATAGTCAACCGTGGCCACCGTGAGATGAACTTCATCGCCGACGACCTTCTGGCTGGAGGCGATCGAATACAGCCGTGGCGTCACCGGACGCAGCGCGGCGACCAGTTCCTCGGCCGACCACGCGGCCGGATGACGCCGCCAAAGATCGATGGGCTGATGCTCGGTGAGCAGCGTCGCCAAGGCGCGCGACTGCTCCGGCCTCAGCAGTTGTGCCAAGTCCTGATCGCCGCTGACGTCGGCCAGAGCGGCGACGAGGGGACGACTTAGTCGCGTCAACTCACGCTCGTTCGTCAGCCACCGGCGCAGTGTCAGGCTGCGCCCATGGTGGTTCGCTAGCTCATCGCCATCCAACTGCAGCAGCGACAGCCACTGCTGCACCAAGGCAGGCGGATTCTGTGGCCACACACCGACGGCGTCGCCGGGCTGATAGCTGAGCCCGGATCCTTCCAGCGACAATTCGACGTGCCGAACATCGCGCGCAGCATCACGCGCGACGATGGCCTGGTTGTCGAGTACCGGCGCTGCAAAGGGACGTTCGCGCGAATGAATGGCTCGGCTGGGCACGGGTTGCAAGGTCGCCACTCGCGCCAGCGTCGGCGGCGCTCCCAGGACCTTCTTGGCCTGCTCGAACGCCTGTTCGGTCCAGGGCCCGGCGACCGCATCGATGTCCACATCGGCCTCGCCCAGGGGCGCGAAGCGCGAGGCGCCAAGCTCGGCCAGACGTTCATCGAGCTGGCGACCGATGGCGCAGAACTGCGCATAGCTGGAGTCGCCCAGTCCCAGCACGGCGTAGCGCAGGCCGGGCAGCTTGGGCGCGCGCTTGCCCAGCACGAATTCGACCAGGCCGCGGGCATCGTCCGGCGGCTCGGCATCGCCCTGGGTGCTGATCACGACGACGAGGTGCTTTTCTTTCGCCAGGTCGCGCTGGGAATAGGCATCGGCGCGCACCAGCCGTACTGAGAGTCCGGCAGCTTCCACGCGTTCGCTGAGCTGGGTGGCGATGCGCTTGGCCTGGCCGGTCTGACTACCGTAGATAATCGTCAGCGCGTCGTTGAGCGCCTTCGCCGGCGGCGTCTGGATAGCGGGCAAGCCGTGTTTCAGCTGTTCCGCTCGGGCGGCGCTCCAGGCGGCGACCCAATAAAGCTCCGCCGGACCGAGCCCCTCGACCAGCCGCTCCAGCGCCGACAGCCTGGCACTGTCCATGGATGCCGGACGAATTTCTGTCGAAACGACCGCGTTCACATCGACTTCCTTTGGACGTCCATACTGCTGGACACCCAAAGTAGTCATCAGGTCATGTCATGTGAAAGGACGTGTTGGCATAACCATATGTCCACGCGCTTATTTCCATTGAGGACTGGGAGTCCCCTACACTGGCCCCTTCACCCTTTCCCATTGCCCATGCCTGCGGATTTTCTTACGTACGCCGTCATAGGCGCGCTCGCCCAGCTCGTCGACGGTGCACTAGGCATGGCCTATGGCGTCACCTCGGCGGCCTTGCTGTTGACGCTGGGCGTACCGCCGGCGCTGGCCAGCGCCAGCGTGCACTATGCGGAAACCTTCACCTGCGGTGCCTCCGGAATAAGCCATCTGATGGCCCGCAATGTGCTGCGCCGGCTGTTCTGGGCCCTGGTGATCCCGGGGGCGATTGGCGCCACCCTCGGCGTGTACGTAGTGAGCCATGTGCCGCCCGCCTGGATGAAACTGGCGCTTACGCCTTATTTGATCGGCATGGGCCTGTTCCTGCTGTTTCGTCCGATCCGGGGCCACCGCCTGCATGACGAAACGCCCCGGATCGCCCGCCCGCTGGGCCTGCTTGCCGGCTTTGCCGACGCCGTCGCTGGCGGCGGCTGGAGCGCACTTAGCGTCCCCACCCTGGTGGCTCGCGGGGTCAGGCCGCGCATGGTGATCGGCACGGTGCACCTGGCCAAATGCGTGGTCAGCGCCGTGGCCAGCGTCAGCTTCTTCATGCAGGTCGGGCTGCCCCATGGCACTTCGGTGCTGGGCCTGATCGCCGGTGGTGTCGTAGCAGCGCCGATCAGCGCGCTGCTGGCGCGAAAAATGCCGCCTCGTGCCGCCACGGTGCTGGCCGCGCTGGCGGTGCTGGCGATCGGCTTGAACAATGTGGTGAGAAGTTTCCTGCCCCACTGACCACGATCAACCGGGTCCTTCACGTCATTCGCTTAGAATGCGCGAATGACCACATCACGCCCCCTCCCCATCGAAGTCCGCGGCAGCGCCAAGCAGCCGCTGGGCATGAGCCCGACGCAATTCCTGCGCGACTATTGGCAGAAGCGCCCGCTACTGATCCGCCAGGCCTTTCCCGACTTCCAGTCGCCGATCGAACCTGACGACCTGGCCGGGCTCGCCTGCGAGGAATCGGCCCTATCGCGCCTGATCGTGCATGACGAAAAGCGTGAACGCTGGCAGGTAAAGACCGGTCCGCTCAGCGAAGCCGACTTTGCCAAGACGCCAGACAGCAACTGGACCCTGCTGGTGCAGGACGTGGACAAATGGGATGTGGATGTCGCCGCCCTGCTGCAGAGCTTCAGCTTCCTGCCCAGCTGGCGCATGGACGACATCATGATTTCGTACGCCGAACCCGGTGGTGGCGTGGGCCCGCACGTGGATCAGTACGACGTATTCCTGTTGCAGGGCATCGGCCAGCGCCATTGGGCGATCAGCACCGACCCGAACGCGCCGAAGGATTTCCGCCCGGATGTGGAGCTGAAGCAGTTGCTGCACTTCGAGCCCACCCACGAGTGGCTGCTGGAACCCGGCGACATGCTGTATCTGCCGCCTGGCGTACCGCATGACGGCATGGCCTTCGGCGGCCCCTGCATGACCATCTCGGTCGGCATGCGCGCGCCCTCCCAGGCCGAACTCACGGGCGACCTCGCTGATTACCTGGCCGAGCGCCTGCCCGAAGAACTTCGCTACAGCGACGCCGATCTCAGTCCCGTCAAGGCCGTCGGCGAGATCGATCGCGCCGCTGTCGCCCGCCTGAAGAAGTCCCTGCCGTTTGCGGCAGCGCTGGACGAGCCCACCTTGATCGACTGGTTCGGACGCTTCATCACACGCTATCGCAATGCCCAGGTGCCGGTGCCGCCCGAAAAGCCGGTGACGGAGGCGGCCCTGCTCAAGCAGCTCGACGGTGGCGCGCAGTTGCTACGCCACCCCTGGGCCCGCATGGCCTGGGCACGTGGAAAGAGTGGCGCGACGCTGTTCGTCAACGGCCATGCCTACCCGGCATCGATCGAACTGGCCGAACGCCTCTGCCGCGAACGCGAGTTGAGTCCCGGCAAGAAGATCCCGGCTGCCGAGCGTACCCTGCTGCTGGCGCTGGTCAACGATGGCCACCTGGTGGCCCGCAAGTCACGCCGCCGATGAAGCTGCAGGACTTCCACGTCGAAAGTGCCGACTGGGCTCGCGCCAGTGAGACCGAGGCGCTGCGCGGTATTCGACGGGAAGTCTTCGTTGGGGAGCACCACCTGCCCGAGGCACTCGAAGCGGACGAGCTGGATGCGGTCTCCGTTCATTTGCTTGCACGCGACGGCCAGGGTGAGGCCATCGGCTGCGCCCGCCTCACGCCGCAAGGCAAGATCGGCAGGGTCGCCGTACGTCAGCCGTGGCGCAACCAAGGCGTTGGCGCGGCGTTGTTGCGCGAACTGATCACCCGGGCCAGAACTCAGGGCCAGGTCCAAGTGGAGCTGGATGCCCAGATCGCCGCCCTCGCCTTCTACGAACGCGAGGGTTTCGTGGCATTTGGCGAGCGCTTCGAGGATGGCGGTCTGGTCCACCAGGCCATGCGCCTCGGTCTCGAATCGGTGGCAACCAGCCACCCGGTTGCCTTCAGCGAGGCGCTGGCCACCGGCAGCCGCAGCGACATCGCCGCCAGCCGCCTACGCCTGCTGAGCGAGGCAGGTCGTCGCCTGTCCATTTATCAACCCAGCCTGACCGATGACGTCTATGCCAGCGTGCAGGAGCTGGCTGAATTGCGCCGCATCGCCACCTCGGGCCGCGGCGCGCAGCTTCGTATCCTGCTGCACGACCCGGCCGCCGCGCTGCGCGACAGCCATCGCCTGATCGCCCTCGCCCAGCGCCTGCCCAGTGTGATCCTGGTGCGTACGCCAATCGAGGACCTCGACCTGGCCTACAGCTCGTCCTATCTGCTTACGGACCAGGGCGGCTACCTGTTCCAGCCCGACGCCCAGCGTGCCGCCGGTCGCGCCGCCCTGACCGACCGCGCGGCGCAGGCACCGCTGCTGCAGCACTTCAACGAAGTCTGGGAGCGTTCCGCACGCGCCAGCGCGCTGCATCCGCTCGATCTCTAGCCGCTGGCTGAACGACTCCACGCCTTTGGCGCAGCCGTCTCGCCGTCACAAAAATGCCGAGAGCCGGTGAAAAACAGCGCTCTACGACGATGGTCGGTACCCCGGGACTCGAAATATGGCTGTTCAACCCCACTTTGGTTGGACGTTTCGGGTTGCCGCGTCGCAGCAGCACGAGGCTATAATTAACAGGATTTTTCCCAGCCATCCGTCCGCCCCGGTCGGAACGGCTGAAAGCCTTCCTTCCTCACCGGTGGTGACGTGAGCACTAATCTGATCCGCGAGTTCCTCGAATCCTCTCAACTCGCCGGCGGCAACGCCGAATATATCGAACAGCTCTATGAATCCTGGTTGGCGGACCCGTCCTCGGTCTCCGCCGACTGGAACAAATATTTCGAATCCTTCAAAGGCCGCGAGTCTGGGGACGTTCCCCACTCTGCGGCCATTGCGCGTATAGAGGCCGCCCAAAAGCAGCGCCGCACTGCGGTCGCCGCCGGTCCGATGGACGACGCACACGCCCGCAAGCAGGCTGGCGTGCTGCGCATCCTCACCGCTTATCGCTCGCGCGGCCACCTGGCCGCCAACCTCGATCCGCTCGGCCTGGCTGAAAAGCTGCCGGCGCCGGATTTGGAGCCGTCGTTCCACGGCCTGAGCGACGCCGACCTGGACACCGAATTCGACTGCGGCAACTTTGCCGGCGGTGGCCAGCGCATGAAGTTGCGTGACCTGATCGCACGTCTGAAGAAGGTGTACACCAACACCCTCGGCGTCGAGTTCATGTACATCAGCAACCATGAGCAGCGTAACTGGATCTACACCCGCCTCGAACAGGCCAATGGCAGTGCCGGCCTGGACAAGGCGGGCAAGCTGCGCGTCCTGGCCGAATTGACCGCGGCCGAGGGCCTGGAACGCTACCTGCACACCAAATACGTCGGCCAGAAACGCTTTTCGCTGGAAGGCGGCGACAGCCTGATCCCGATGGTGGACGACGTGGTCCGCGCCGCGGGCGACAACGGCATCAAGGAAGTCGTGATCGGCATGGCCCATCGCGGCCGTCTCAATATGCTGGTCAACATCCTCGGCAAGCCGCCTCGCACGCTGTTCAACGAGTTCGAAGGCAAGTTCGACCATCCGGATGATCCTGCGCACTCCGGCGACGTGAAGTACCACCTGGGCTTCTCTGCCGACATCAAGACGCCCAACGGCGCCACCCACGTGGCGCTGGCGTTCAACCCGTCGCACCTGGAAATCGTCAATCCGGTAGTGGCCGGTTCCGTGCACTCGCGCCAGACGCGCCGCCGCGACAGCGAGCACAAGCAGTCACTGGCAGTGCTGGTGCATGGCGACGCGGCGCTGGCCGGCCAGGGCGTGAACATGGAATTGTTCAACATGTCGCAGGCGCGCGGCTTCAAGATCGGCGGCAGCCTGCACCTCGTGGTGAACAACCAGGTGGGCTTCACCACCTCCAATCCGCAGGACGCCCGTTCCACGCTGTATTGCACCGACCTGGCCAAGATGGTCAACGCACCGGTGTTCCACGTGAACGGCGACGACCCGGAAGCAGTGATCCAGGCCACCCGCCTGGCCTACGACTTCCGCAAACAGTTCCGCAAGGACGTCGTGCTCGACCTGGTGTGCTACCGCCGCCACGGCCATAACGAAGCCGACGAACCGGCCGCCACCCAGCCGATGATGTACCAGATCATCCGCAAGCGCCCGACGACGCGCGACCTTTACGCTCAGCAGTTGGTGAAGGAAGGCGTGCTGGCCGACGGCGACGCGCAGAAGTTGTTCGACGACTATCGCGCACGCCTTGAAGCCGGCGAGCCGATGGCCGAGCTGACCACCGCCCTGGTCAAGGACATCGAGGTCGACTGGGACGCCTTTATCGGCGGCAAGCTGTCCACCCCGACCGACACCGGCGTGCCCAAGCAGCGCCTGGTCGAACTGGCCCATCAGCTGCTGAAGTTCCCGAAGGACCTGACCCTGCAGGCACGCGTCGCCAAGATCTATGACGATCGCGCCAAGATGGCCAGCGGGGAACAGGCTGGCGACTGGGGCTTTGCCGAGAACCTGGCCTACGCCACCTTGATCGACCAGAACTACAACCTGCGCCTGGTCGGCCAGGATTGCGGCCGCGGCACGTTCTTCCATCGCCATGCCGTGTTGCACGACCAGAACACGGGCTACACCTACATGCCGCTAGCGAATGTTCGCGACGGGGCGGACGTCGAAATCATCGATTCGCTGCTCAGCGAAGAAGCGGTGATGGCGTTCGAGTACGGCAGCGCCACCACCGATCCCTACACGCTGCATATCTGGGAAGGCCAGTTTGGCGACTTCGCCAACGGCGCCCAGGTGGTGATCGACCAGTTCATCAGCTCCGGCGAATCGAAGTGGAACCGCCTGTGTGGCCTGGCGTTGTTCCTGCCTCACGGTTACGAAGGCGCGGGTCCCGAGCATTCCTCGGCCCGCCTTGAGCGCTTCCTGCAGCTGTGCGCGCTGGACAATATGCAGGTCTGCGTGCCGACCACGCCGGCCCAGGCCTTCCACATGATCCGCCGCCAGATGGTGCGCCCGGCGCGCAAGCCGCTGATCGTGATGACGCCGAAGTCGCTGCTGCGCCACAAGCTGGCGGTCTCCACCCTGGACGAACTCGCCACCGGCAGCTTCCAGCTGGTGATTCCGGAACATCGCGAGCTGGCTGCCAAGAAGGTCAAGCGCGTGGTGCTGTGCTCGGGCAAGGTCTATTACGACCTGCTGGAAGATGCCCAGAAGCGCGACCTCACCGACGTGGCCGTCGTGCGTGTGGAACAGCTGTATCCGTTCCCGCGCCCGGAAGTCAGCGCGGAGCTGGAGAAGTACTCGGCCGCCAAGGAAGTCATCTGGTGTCAGGAAGAGCCGATGAATCAGGGTGCGTGGTTCCAGATTCGCCACCACCTGCAGGCCTGCGTCAGCAGCAAGCAAAGCCTCTCCTACGCGGGACGCGCTCGTTCGCCGGCGCCAGCTGCCGGCCACCTCAATACGCATGTCGCCGAACAGGCAGCACTGGTCGAACAGGCGCTGGTCACACCGATCGGCACCGACCACGCCGCTGAGTAAAGAAACATTTGAAAGTGCGGTCATGGATGGCCGCTTTTTGACCTTGGCGTTCAGGGATGAACGCACCAAAATTCGAGTGCGGCCATGGATGGCCGCTTTTTGACCTTAGCGTTCAGGGATGAACGCACTCATTAAGGAAAATTTATGTCCATCGAAGTCAAAGTTCCCGTCCTGCCCGAGTCCGTCTCCGACGCCACCATCGCGACCTGGCACAAGAAAGCCGGTGATGCGGTGAAGCGCGACGAGAACCTGGTCGACCTCGAAACCGACAAGGTGGTGCTGGAAGTGCCTGCCCCGGTCGACGGCGTGATCAAGGAACTGAAGTTCCAGACCGGCGACACGGTGACCAGTCAGCAGGTCATCGCGGTGATCGAGGAAGGTGCCGTTGCCGCCGCTCCGGCTGCAGCCGCCGCTCCGGCTGCAGCCGCCGCTCCGGCTCCGGCTGCCGCCCCCGCGGCTGCCGCTCCGCAGGCTGCCGCCAAGGGCGCCGAGGACCTCTCCCCGGCTGGCCTGCGCGTTGCCACCGAGCAGCAGATCGACCCGTCCAAGGTGGCCGGTACCGGCCGCGATGGCCGCGTGACCAAGGAAGACCTGGTCAACTACGGCAAGGGTGGCGCGCCTGCCGCTGCCGCGCCGGCGGCGTCGGCGGCCAAGCCGACCCCGGGCGCCCGTCCGGAAGAGCGCGTGCCGATGACGCGCATGCGCGCACGTATCGCCGAACGCCTGATGCAGTCGAAGAACTCCATCGCCATGCTGACCTCGTTCAACGAGGTGAACCTGGCCGAAGTGGTCAAGATGCGCAAGGCATTGGGCGAATCGTTCGAAAAGACCAACGGCGTGAAGCTGGGCTTCATGAGCTTCTTCGTGAAGGCCGCGGCCGAGGCGCTGAAGCGCCACCCGATCGTCAACGCCTCGGTCGACGGCAACGACGTCATCTATCACGGTTATCAGGACATCTCGATCGCCGTGTCGACCGACAAGGGCCTGGTCACGCCGGTGCTGCGCGACGTGCAGGAGATGGGCTTCGCCGATGTCGAGAAGGGCATCCTCGACTACGCCAAGAAGGCGCGTGACGGCAAGCTCGGTCTCGACGACCTGCAGGGCGGCACCTTCACCATCACCAACGGTGGCACCTTCGGTTCGCTGCTCTCCACGCCGATCGTCAACCCGCCGCAGAGCGCCATCCTGGGCATGCACGCCATCAAGGAGCGCGCCATCGTCGAGAACGGCCAGGTGATCGCCGCGCCGATGATGTACCTGGCGCTCAGCTACGACCACCGCATCATCGATGGCAAGGACGCAGTGCTGTTCCTGGTCGATATCAAGAACCAGCTCGAGAACCCGCAGCGCATGCTTCTTGGTCTCTGACCAAGAAGCAAAATAAGCACGAAGTTCTGGCGGCGAGTCGTAGCGCACACCGCGCGCTCGCCGCATAACTCTCCCGCTTCACATGTGCCGCGCTCCCCCAGCGCGTCACGCCGCAAGGAAAAACCATGAGCGAAAAATTCGACGTCATCGTCATCGGCGCAGGCCCTGCCGGCTATGTGGCCGCGATCCGCGCCGCGCAGCTGGGCCTGAAGACCGCCTGCGTGGACGCGTTTGTCGGCAAGGACGGCAAGCAGGCCCTCGGCGGCACCTGCCTCAACGTGGGCTGCATCCCGTCCAAGGCGCTGCTCGATTCGTCCAAGCAGTACTACAACATCGCCCACAACCTGCCGGTGCACGGCATTACCGTGGACGGCGCCAAGGTCGATATGGCGACCTTCATCGGCCGCAAGGACAAGATCGTCAAGCAGTTCACCGGCGGCATCGGTCAGCTGTTCAAGGCCAACAAGGTCACGCCGTTCTTCGGCACCGGCAAGCTGCTCAAGGGCAACGACGTCGAGATCACCGGCAATGACGGCTCCAAGCAGACCATCAGCGCCACCAATGTGATCCTGGCTTCGGGTTCGGTGCCGATCGAGCTGCCGTTCGCCAAGTTCGACAACAAGATGATCGTCGACAACGCCGGCGCGCTGGACTTCACCGAGGTGCCGAAGCGCCTGGGCGTGATCGGCGCGGGCGTGATCGGCCTGGAGCTGGGCAGCGTGTGGAAGCGCCTGGGTGCAGACGTGACCGTGCTCGAAGCGCTGCCGGATTTCCTCAGCGTCGCTGACGCCGACATCGCCAAGGTCGCCGCCAAGGAATTCGCCAAGCAGGGCCTGACTATCAAACTCAGTGCCAAGCTGACCAAGGCCGAGATCAAAAAGAATGAAGTCGCCCTGACCTATGAGGACAAGGACGGCGCGCACGAACTGGTGGTCGACAAGCTGCTGGTGGCCGTGGGCCGCCGCGCCTACACCGACGGTCTGCTGGCTGCCGACACCGGCGTGAAGCTGGACGAGCGCGGCCGCATCGTGGTCGACGAGCACAACCACACCGGCGTGAACGGCGTGTGGGCCATCGGCGACGCCGTGCGCGGCCCAATGCTGGCGCATAAGGGCTCCGAGGAAGGCGTAGCGGTGGCTGAGTGGATCGCCGGCAAGGCGGGTCACGTCAACCTCGATACCGTGCCGTGGGTCATCTACACCGAACCGGAAATCGCCTGGGCGGGCAAGACCGAAGCCCAGCTGAAGGCCGAAGGCGTCCCGTACAAGGTCGGCACCTTCCCGTTCGCCGCCATCGGCCGCGCCGTGGCGATGAACGAGGCTATCGGCATGGTGAAGATGTTGGCGCATGCCGAAACCGACCGCATCCTCGGCGTGCACATGGTGGGACCAGGCGTGTCCGAGCTGATCGCCGAGTGCGTGGTGGCGATGGAGTTCAAGGGCTCGTCGGAAGATCTGGCTCGCATCGTTCACGCGCATCCGACCTTGTCGGAGGCCGTGCATGAGGCCGCTTTGTCGGTCGACAAGCGCGCCATCCACAAGGGCAACTAAGGGCGTCATCTCGTGCCGGCCGAGTATGGCCTGTGTCACGAGATCCACGGCCCGCTCGTGGCGACATGAGCGGGCCGTTCGCTTTTGTGGCATATACGTAGTCAACACCCACCGTCGCCATGCCGGCATACGCCGGCATGGCGGGCCTTTGTTACCCCCGCCTACCCCACCTCCCCCATGCCCCAACCCTCTGCCCTATGCGTCTACTGCGGCTCCAGCAGCGGCAGTCATCCTGACTACGTCGAACAGGCACGTGCTTTCGGCACCGAGATGGCCCGACGCGGCATCGCACTTGTCTATGGCGGCGGCAAGGTCGGTTTGATGGGCACCGTGGCCAATGCGGTGCTGGCTGGTGGCGGCCGGGTGATCGGCGTCATTCCGCGCCAGCTGGTCGAGCTCGAGGTGGCCCATACCGGCCTGACCGAGATCGTCGTCGTCGACACCATGCACCAGCGCAAGACCCGCATGTACGAACTATCCGACGCCTTCGTCGCGCTACCCGGCGGCTTCGGCACCATGGACGAAATGTTCGAAATGTTGACCTGGGCGCAGCTTGGGCTGCATCGCTATCCCTGCGCGTTCCTCGATGTGCGCGGCTACTATGGACAGCTCCGCGCGATGATGGATCACATGGTGGCGGAGCGTTTCGTGCGCCCCGAACAACGCGAGAGTGTATGGTTCGGTCAGGACATGCAGCAGCTGTTCGACTGGATGGAAAGCTACGAGGGCGCCCACACGCCCAAATGGATCGACCGCAGCAGCGTCAAGGCCTGACGGGCCTGGCAGACACTCGACAGGATTGGCCATGAGCACGCCGAACGCATTTCGCGCATTCCGCATCCACAACGACGACGCGGGTTACCGCGGTGGTCTCGAAACGATCGGCGCCGACGTGCTCTCGCCGGGCGAAGTGCTGGTCCAGGTGGCGTACTCCTCGATCAACTTCAAGGATGCCCTCGCCGGTACCGGCAAGGGCAAGATCCTTCGCCAATACCCGCTCAATGGCGGTATCGACGTGGCCGGTCACGTGGTCGCATCCAGCGATCCGGCGTTCAAGGAAGGCGACGCCGTGTTGTGCACCGGCAGCGGTCTTTCGGAAACGCGCGACGGCGGCTACGGCGAATACGTTCGCCTCCCTTCGGCCTGGACGATTCCGCTGCCGAAAGGCCTGAGCCTGCGCGAAAGCATGATCATCGGGACAGCCGGCTTTACGGCCGCACTAGCCTTGTTGCGGATGCAGGACAACCGGCAGACGCCCACGCTGGGACCGATCGCCGTCACCGGCGCCACGGGTGGCGTGGGCATGCTTGCCATCGACATCTTTACCCGCGCCGGTTACGCCGTGCACGCCATCAGCGGCAAAGCGTCACATTTCGATTTCCTGCGCGACCTGGGCGCGGCTGAGTGCATCGACCGGCACCAGCTCGCCTTCAGCGGCAAGCCGATGGACTCCGTGCGCTTCGGTGGCGCGCTGGACAACGTGGGCGGCACCATGCTGGCCGGCCTGCTTCCGCTGATCGCCCCCTACGGCAATGTCGCCATTTGTGGCAATGCCGGCGGCATCGGCCTCGAAAGTACGGTGATGCCCTTCATCATTCGTGGCGCCAGCCTGCTCGGCATTGCGTCTGCCGGTACCGCCCGCGACATCCGTGATCGCGTCTGGGAACACCTGGCCAGTGACTGGAAGCCGCAGCACCTTGAGCGCATCGCCACCCGGGAGGTGTCGCTCGATCAACTGCCCGAAGTGTTCGGCCGCATGCTCGCTGGCGAATCCTTTGGGCGTACTCTGGTACAAATTCGCCAAGCGACCTGACGATCACGCTTGGAAGCTCCACGACAGCGTCTTAGAATCAACCGAAACAACAAGGGGAATATCACCTTATGGCACGCATCCTGATCGTCGACGATTCGCCGTCGCAGTTGCTGGGCATCAAGCGCATCGTCGAGAAGCTCGGGCATGAGGCCCTTACCGCCGAGGACGGCGCTGCGGGCGTGGAAGCGGCCAAGCGTGAGCGTCCCGACCTGATCCTGATGGATGTGGTCATGCCCAACCTCAACGGTTTCCAGGCCACCCGCACGATCAGCAAGGACCCGGATACCTCGCATATCCCGGTCGTGCTGATTACCACCAAGGACCAGGAAACCGACAAAGTATGGGGACTGCGCCAGGGTGCGAAAGCCTACGTGACCAAGCCCATCAAGGAAGAGGAACTGGTGACGACGCTCAAGGAGCTGTTGCCCGCTTGACGGACGGCAGCCCAAAAAAGAACGGCGCTTTTGGCGCCGTTTTTTTTGCCTTGCAGACGGATCAATGCCGTGGATCGTAATCGGGAAATTGATCGCGCAGGGACTCATAGGCCGAACGCTGGGCATCGCTATCCGCCAACGGCGCGCGGATCGACAGCTCGACCAGCTGATCGCCCGGATGCGCACCCGGCAGGCCACGCCCCTTGAGTCGCAGCTTGCGCCCTGACTGGGATCCCGCCGGAATGCGCAGGTCCACCGTGCCCGCCAAGGTCGGCACCGGCACCGTAGTACCCAGGGCAGCCTCCCACGGCGCAATCGGCAGCACATGCAATACATTGCGGCCATCGAGACGGAAGCGCGCATCGTCCCGAATACCGACTTCCAGCAACAAGTCGCCATGGGGCGCGCCACCCATGCCGGCATGACCCTGACCGGCCAAGCGGATCACCTGGCCTGGCTGGATACCTGCAGGAATCTTCACCTCGAGCACGCGCTCACCGCCGCTGGAATCCTGCAAGGCTAGCCGCGTACGTCCGCCATCAAAGGCGGTCTGCAGGTCGATCTGCACGTGTGCATGCACGTCGCCGCCACGACGCGCACGCGGCGCTCCAGCGCGTGGACCGGCACCGCCACGTCCGAACAGGCTCTCGAAGAAATCGCTGAAGTCGCCACCGCCATCGCCACCGATGTCGAAGCCGTGATTCTGACCCCAACCCGGCGGAGGGCGAAACTGCTCGCCACCCCGATAGCCGCCCGCACGCAGCTCGTCATAAGCGCGGCGTTTTTCCTTGTCGCGGAGCACTTCGTTGGCTTCGTTGATGGCCTTGAATTTGTCCTCCGCCCCGGCGTCCTTGTTCTTGTCCGGATGGTATTTGCGCGCCAGCTTGCGGTAGGCGGCCTTGATCTCGGCCTCCGAAGCCTCCGGCTTTACGCCAAGAATGTCGTAATAATCTTTGAATTCCACTGCCACTCCCCGGCGGAAACTAGCTCACTCGGACACGCGAGCAATCATCGTGCCCCGCGAATCCGCCAGCAAGGCTAGATCCGCCCGATCCAATAACGGTCATACGCAGCGACGTATCGCCACCCTCTGTATCGCGAAATGGGTGCGAAAACAGCGTGATTCAAGGCGACAAGCCCCCCCACCTGGCGCTAGCATCCGGTTCCTCCTCCCAACGCCACAGGCCTCCAGCCATGAGCATCCAAGTGGGCGATTCGCTGCCCGACGTCGAGATCCGCGCCATCGGTGCCGAGATCGCTCAAACCCAGACAGGCCCACTGTTCGCCGGGCGCAAAGTGGTGATGTTTGCCGTGCCTGGCGCCTTTACCCCCACCTGTTCCAACCGCCACTTACCCGGTTACGTGCAGCATTTCGCCGAGTTCCAGGCGCGCGGCATCGAGGTGATGTGCCTGGCCGTCAACGATGCCTACGTGATGCAGGCATGGGCTGCCTCGCAACAGGTACCGCACGAATTGCTGATGCTCGCCGACGGCAACGGCGGCTTTACGCGCGCGCTGGGGCTGGAGCTGGACGGGAGCGCCTACGGCATGGGCCTCCGTGCCAAGCGCTTCGCGTTGTACGCCGAAAACGGCTTGGTGAAGCAGCTGCAGGTCGAGGCGCCCGGCGAATTTCGCGTGTCGACCGCTGAGGCGATGCTCGAAGGCATCGGCTGATTCCCACACGAGCTCGTGCAACGGCTGCCATTCGCATGGCAGCCCTCCCGCTGCGGACGCCTCCATGGGAATCACGGGAACGTTTTGGCTCTGCCCGGATGCAGCGACGGCATCACACGAACAAAAAAACCCCGGCAAGGCCGGGGCTTTTCGTTTCATGGCAGCGGTGAATTATTCGGCGCTGTCGGGCGTATCGACCATGGGTTCAGCCGCCCCTTCATCGCCTTCGCCGTTCTCGGCTTCCGCATCGAGACACACGACGCTCACCAGCGTTTCGTCGGCAGGCAGACGGATCAAGGTGACGCCCTGGGTGTTGCGGCTCAGTTGCGAGATTTCCGCCACACGCGTACGTACCAGCGTGCCCTGATCGGAAATCAACATCAGCTCGTGGGCTTCAGTCACCTGCGTGGCAGCAACCAACGCACCATTGCGCTCCGAACACTGGATGCCGATCACACCCTGCGTGCCACGGCCCTTCTTCGGGAACTCGTCCAGCGTGGTGCGCTTGCCGTAGCCGCGTTCCGTAGCGGTGAGGATGTCGCCCTCGGCCGCCACGATCAGCGAAACCACGCTCGCCTCTTCGGCCAGCTTCATGCCGCGCACGCCGGTGGCGGTGCGCCCCATGGAGCGGACTTCAGATTCGTCGAAGCGCACCGTCTTGCCGTTGGATGCGAACAGCAGCACATCGCTGTTGCCATCCGTGAGCTCGACACCGATCAGCGCATCGCCCTCATCGAGATTGATCGCGATCTTGCCCTTTTGCAGCTGGAACGCGAACTCGGTGAGCGGGGTCTTCTTTACCGTGCCTTGCTTGGTGGCGAAGAAGACAAAACGATCCTCGGTGTACTCGCGCACCGGAAGTACGGCCTGCACCTTTTCGCCCTCGCCCAGCGGCAGCAGGTTCACCATCGGCTTGCCGCGCGCATTCGGGCCAGACTCCGGCATCTGGTACACCTTGAGCCAATACACGCGACCAATGCTGGTAAAGGCCAGCAAGGTGTCATGCGTATTGACGACCCACAACTGCTCGACGAAATCCTCGTCCTTCAGTGCAGAGGCCGAACGCCCCTTGCCACCGCGACGCTGTGCGCGATAGGTGCTGGCCGGCTGACGCTTCACATAACCCGTGTGCGACAGCGTGACGACTACATCTTCCGGCGCGATCAGGTCGAGGACGTTGAGATCTTCCTGCGAATGCTGGATCTCAGTGCGACGCTCATCGCCAAACTCGTCCTTGATCACCTGAAGCTCGTCGCGGATCACCGCGAGCAGACGCGCAGGATCTTCAAGAATCTCGATCAAACCACGAATGGTTTCGAGGATCTGGCGATATTCGTCGGAGAGCTTGTCCTGTTCCAACCCGGTGAGGCGATGCAGGCGCATGGCCAGGATTTCCTGGGCCTGCACTTCAGACAACTGATAGCCGTCGCTCTTGAGTCCATCGCGCGTGTCCATGTCTTCCGGACGCGAGGCTTCGGCACCGGCGGCACCCAACAGCGCACTCACCATGCCCGGCTGCCACTTGCGCGCAAGCATGCGCTCGCGTGCTTCCTGCGGCGACGCCGAGGTGCGGATCAGCTCAATCATCTCTTCGATATTGGCGAGCGCGACGGTGAGACCTTCCAGGATATGCGCACGTGCACGTGCCTTGCGCAGATCGAAGATGGTCCGGCGCGTCACGACTTCGCGACGATGACGGATGAACGCCTCGAGGATGTCCTTGAGGTTGAGTAAACGCGGCTGGCCGTCCAACAGGGCGACCATGTTGATGCCGAAGGTGACTTGCAGCTGGGTCTGCTGGAACAGGTTGTTCAGCACCACGTCCGCCATCGAATCGCGGCGGATTTCGATGACCACGCGCATGCCGTCCTTGTCGGACTCATCGCGCAGCTCGCTGATGCCTTCGAGCTTCTTTTCCTTGACCAGCTCGGCGATCTTCTCGATCAGACGAGCCTTATTCACCTGGTAAGGCAGTTCGTGGATGAGGATCGTCTCGCGACCGTTCGACTCGGTCTCGATCTCCGTGCGCGCACGCACCAGGATGCGGCCACGACCAGTGCGGTAGGCCTCGATGATGCCGGAGGAACCGTTGATGATGCCCGCGGTCGGAAAATCCGGACCCGGGATGTACTGCATCAGGTCGTCGATCGACAAGGTCGGATCGTCGATCAGGCCGATCGTCGCGGCGACGACCTCGGTGAGGTTATGCGGCGGCACATTGGTCGCCATGCCCACGGCGATACCGGCCGAACCATTGATCAACAGGTTCGGCACGCGCGTGGGCAGCACCAGCGGCTCGTGTTCGCTTTCGTCGTAGTTGGGACCGAAATCGACGGTGTCCTTGTCGATATCGGCCAACAGCTCCTGCGTGAGGCGCGACATGCGCACTTCGGTATAACGCATGGCGGCGGCGTTGTCGCCGTCGACCGAACCGAAGTTACCCTGGCCGTCGACCAGCATGTAGCGCAATGAGAACGGCTGCGCCATGCGCACGATCGCGTCGTAGACCGAAGCGTCGCCATGCGGGTGGTACTTACCGATCACGTCACCGACCACGCGGGCCGATTTCTTGTAAGCCTTGTTCCAGGCGTTGCCCAGCTCGTTCATGGCAAACAGGACGCGGCGGTGGACCGGCTTGAGACCATCGCGAACATCAGGGAGGGCGCGTCCCACGATCACGCTCATGGCGTAATCGAGATAACTCTGACGCATCTCGTCTTCGATATTGACGCGAATGACTTCTTTGGCGAGATCTGCCATCAATCGGCTTCCGTGATGATAAGAAAGGTCGCCCAGCACACGCCTCATGCGAGTGCGTCAGCGACCTTGGAGGCAACCTCAGAAGTGTAACACGTTTGTCGCCGAATTCACAGTATTTTCACATTGTAAATCAATGACTTACGTTGGCGTCTTAGCGTCCTTGAAAAGCACGCCGCGGGCGGTCGCGAAATTGACCAAGGCGGCCGTCGCCGAACTCGCCGCTACGGCAAGCGCAGGCCAGCGGACCAGCGGTGGATAAGCCAACAGAATCGCCGCATAGGCGCCGTAATTGACTACCGCGCCCACGCTCATCAAGGCGATCCAATGCAGCCACTCGGCATACAAGGAGCGCCCGCTACTGAGCTGCGCGAACGTGTAACGACGGTTCCACAACCAGGTGGCGGTGGCCGCCGCCAGGAAGGAAAGCACGCGCGCAAGGTACGGATTCCACTGCGCAAAGCTCACCAACGCCTGCACACCACCGGCATCGACGACCAAGCCAATGACACCGCCTACGGTGAACATCAAAACCTGGCGACGCAGACTCATCGACCGAACAACGCCTGCATGGCAAGCGTGTTCGGGCGTTCAATCACACCACGCTCGGTAACGATGGCATCGATCAAGTCAGCCGGCGTGACGTCGAATACGGGATTCCACGCCTCGGCGCCATCGACCACGGTGCGACGTCCGGCCACGGAAAGCAGTTCGGCCGCGTCACGCAGCTCGATCTCGATCTCCTCGCCCGACGCGGTTGCCATATCGACCGTCGAGGACGGTGCCACCACCATGAACTTCACGCCGTGATGGCGGGCCGCAATGGCGAGCTGATACGTACCAATCTTGTTGGCGGTATCGCCATTGGCGGCGATACGATCGGCGCCCACGATCACCCACTGCACCGCGCCGGAACGCATCAGATGCGAGGCGGCGGAATCGGCGATGAGCTTGGCCGGAATCCCATCGCGCACCAATTCCCACATGGTCAGGCGCGCGCCCTGCTGCCAGGGACGCGTCTCGCCGGCGAAAACCTGCTCGATTCGACCTCCCGCCACACCCGCGCGAATCACGCCCAGTGCCGTGCCGTAACCCGCCGTGGCCAACGAGCCGGTATTGCAGTGCGTGAGCACGCCCGATTGCGGGGCAATCAAGGCGGCTCCCAGTTCGCCCATATGGCGGTTGGCGGCGAGGTCCTCATCCTGGATCGCCTGCGCCTCGCGTTCCAGCGCCGTCGCATCGGCACCGGCGGCGATGCGCGCCTTCATACGATCAAGCGCCCACATCAGGTTCACCGCCGTCGGACGCGCAGCGCGCAACATCGCCAACACGACATCGAGCGACTCGCCCTGCTTGGCCGCAAGCACCACGCCCCAGGCTGCCGCAATGCCAATCGCGGGCGCGCCGCGGACGGCCAGATCCTTGATCGCCTGGGTCACCTGAGCGGCAGTGGCGCAATCGATCCAGCGCTCTTCCTGGGGAAGCAAACGCTGATCCAGCAGGCGCAGATGATCGCCTTGCCATTGCACGGCGCGGATGCGGTCGTAACGGTCGTAATCCATGTGTCTTGCTACTCGATGCAAACAAAAAACGGGCTAACGAAATGCGGCAGTGAACAAAACCGCGGTAGTCAGGGTGCTTCAGGCATGACCAGCCAAAGAATCAGATAGATCAAGACACCGGAACCACCCATCAGAGTGAGCAGGACCCAGCCGAGGCGGACCAGCGTGGGGTCCCAGCCAAAGTGTTCGGCGATACCGCCGCAGACACCCGCAATCTTCCGGTCGCTGCGTGAACGATAAAGGCGCTTGTCCATAGCCACTCAATTCTCGTGAACGTGCTTCAGTTTCGTGTACTGAGCCATTGATGGATCGCTGGGGGCACTTCGCGCTGCGCGCGCCCGGACACGTAGATGCCGATATGCCCGCCCTTGAAAGCGAGCTGGGTGTAATCGGTCGTGCCGACATGGCGGCCCAGTGCGCGCGATGCATCCGGCGGTACGAGGTGATCCTGCTCAGCAAAGATATTCAGCACCGGCTGGGTGATCAGGCCAAGATCCACCGGCTTGCCGCCAATCACCACTTCACCCTTGATCAGCTTGTTCTGCTGATAGAAGTCCTTGATGAATTCGCGAAACGCCTCGCCCGCCTGATCCGGAGAATCGAAGATCCATCGTTCCATCCGCAGGAAATTCGTCAGCTCTTTCGGGTTGTCGAGCACATCGACGAGGCCTACGTATTTTTGCTGGTTCAATCGAACCGGCTTGAGCGTCAAGTAAACCCAGTTGAGCAGTTCGGCCGGGATATTTCCCATGGTGTCGACGAACAGGTCCACATCCAGCTCGCGCGACCAATGCGACAGCATGTTGTCCGGCGTCTGGAAATCCACCGGCGTCACCATGGTGACGAGGTTCTTGACCTTCTCCGGTTGAATCGCCGCGTAGCACAGCGAGAACGTGCCACCCTGGCAAATACCGAGCAAGTTCACTGCGCCGACCGCAGCGTGCTTGCGCACGGCATCGACACAGCGATCGAGATAGCCGTTGATGTAGTCATCCAGACCCAGCCAGCGATCCGCAGCGTCGGGATAACCCCAGTCAAGCAGATAAATGTCCTCGCCCTGCTCGAGCAGGTTGCGCACCAGCGATCGGTCGGCCTGCAGGTCGGTCATCCACACGGTGTTCACCAGCGCATAGACGATCAGCGTCGGTGTCGTTGCCGTTGGCTTGCCTTGCCCCTTCATGTGCCAGACCGTGAGTTTGTCTTCACGGTACACGGCTTCACGCGGCGTATTGGCGTATTCGGGCTCTTGCTGGTGCGCGAGATTGGCCAGGCCAGCACTCAGCTTGCGCTGGAAGGCCGAGATTTCGCCCATCAGCGCGGCGGGGTCGAGGCGTACGGGAGGAAACATGGACACTCCTTACTTGCGCGTGCGCGTGGCACCGCGCACGACGGACTTGCGGGCAACGACGGCCGCCGCTGGCTTGCTGCTGCGACGGACCACCTCGTCTTCGGAGCTGCGCTTGCTGCTGCGCGCCGGTGACTGCTTTGCGACAGGCTTCTTGGCGACGACTTTTTCCGCCGCGGGCTTGGCAGCGAGCTGACGCTTCAGTGCGGCGACTTCGGCGCGCAGTGCGGAGACTTCATCGGACCCGGCGGTCGACGCCGTGGCACGTACCTCGCGGCGCAGCTCCTGCAGGCGCTTGCCCAGGGCAGTGACCTCACTGCGCGTGGGCATGCCCAATTCGCGGCAAAGCGCATCGAGCTGTTCTTGCTGCAACAGACGCAGGCGACTCTGGGCATTGGTCATCGATCCGTAGACGTGACGGAACTCGTCCGACAGTGCGATCTGGGCATAGGCTTCTTCCGCACCATCGACCCACAGGTCATAGAGCCCCTTGAGGGAATCGACCTGCTGCTTCGAATCGCCGAGATCGGCAAGCTTGACCTTCAGACGCTCAAGGCCTTCGGTATTGGCGCGCTGGATCAGGGCCTGGTACTTGCCGGCCCATTCGAGATAGTCGCGCATCGCCGCAGCCATGGCTTGCTGGTGTAGCTGACGCTCGCGCGTATAGCCGAAGGCGGCCATATGTTCGACGTCGAAGGCATGGCCTCCCGCGCCGGCCTGAGTCGCCTGCATCCAGGACTGCCAGAGCTGCGTGAAGCTGCGAGCCGACTCGCTATCGATACTGGCGAATGCATGGGCGAACGGCTGGCCGCCAAAACCGGCGAACATCTGATTCAGCGACTGCTGCCAGTCGCCGCCCCCCTGCCCCAGGCCGCTGTTGGCCGCCCCTTGCAACCATTCACCGTAACCCTTGAGGGCGTCCATGCTGCGGGCGAGCAAATCTTGACCGCTGCCGACGTGCGGCATGGAAGCGGCATGCGCAAAAGGTGACGTTCCACCCATTTGCTGCTGCAGGTATCGAGTCCAGGAGTCCCAGGATTGCTTTGCCATCGCCTGGTAATCCTTCAACAAATCACTTGCCTGGTCGGCCATACCCGCTTCCTCGTTGCATCCTTTGCATCCTAGCAAAAGCAGATGACAGCGGACGCAAAAACCCCGTTGGGCGGGGGTGGCTTCAGGTGCCGCTGGTCATGCCCAGTCATGTCATGGCGGAGCACCAGCTTCGCCCCACCAAAAAGCAAAAGCCCGGCAGGTGCCGGGCTTTTGCTTTTGTCCTGCCTTACGGCGGACTTAGGCGTTGGCGCCTTCGTCCTCGGCTACGGCCTTCATGGACAGGCGAATACGGCCCTGCTTGTCCACTTCCAGCACCTTGACCTTGACGATATCGCCTTCCTTCAGCTTGTCGGAGACCTTCTCCACGCGCTCGCTGGAAATCTGCGAGACGTGCACGAGGCCGTCCTTGCCCGGCATGATGGTGACGAACGCACCAAAGTCCATCAGCTTGGCGACCTTGCCCTCGTAGATTCGGCCCGGCTCGACGTCGGACACGATCTGCTCGATGCGTGCCTTGGCGGCGTTGGCCGCCTCACGATTGACCGAAGCGATGACCACGGTACCGTCATCGGTGATGTCGATGGTGGTGCCGGTCTCTTCGGTGATCGAGCGGATGGTGGCGCCGCCCTTGCCGATGACTTCGCGGATCTTGTCCGGGTGGATCTTGATGGTGAGCAGGCGCGGGGCATACTCGCTCATCTCCGAACGTGCGGTGGTGATGACCTTGGCCATCTCGCCGAGGATATGCAGACGACCCTGCTTGGCCTGGGCCAGCGCGGTACGCATGATCTCTTCGGTGATACCGTCGATCTTGATGTCCATCTGCAGCGCGGAGATACCGTCGGCGCTACCAGCCACCTTGAAGTCCATGTCGCCCAGGTGATCTTCATCACCCAGGATGTCGGACAGCACGACGAAGTCGTTGCCTTCCTTGACCAGACCCATGGCGATACCGGCCACCGGCGACTTCAGCGGAACGCCCGCGTCCATCATGGCCAGCGAGGAGCCGCACACCGACGCCATCGACGAGGAGCCGTTGGACTCGGTGATCTCGGAGACCACGCGGATCACGTACGGGAATTCCTCGACCGTCGGCTTCACTGCCTGCACGCCGCGCTTGGCGAGACGGCCGTGGCCGATTTCGCGACGCTTCGGCGCGCCGAAGCGGCCAGCTTCACCCACCGAGAACGGCGGGAAGTTGTAATGGAACAGGAAGGCGTCCTTCGACTCGCCTTCCGGCGCGTCGATGATCTGCGCATCGCGGGTGGTGCCCAGCGTGGTCACGACCAGCGCCTGCGTTTCACCGCGGGTGAACAACGCCGAACCGTGGGTACGCGGCAACACGCCGACGCGCACGGTGATCGGGCGAACGTCGTCCAGGTTACGGCCGTCGATACGCACCTTGGTCTTCAGCACGCTGTCGCGCATGGTGTGGTATTCGAGTTCGGCGAATTCCTTCGCCAGCTCAGCCACAGCCCAACCCTTCTGCTCGGCCTCGCCCTTGAGCGAGTCCAGCGTATCGGACTTGATCGCGGAGATCGCGTCGCGGCGCTGCAGCTTGTCGCGCACCTGGAAAGCCTCTTCCAGCTTGCTGCCGACGGCGCCCTTCAGCGCGGCAATCAGCGACTCGTTACGGGCCGGCGGCTGCCAGTCCCACGACGGCTTGGCCGCTTCGCTGGCGAGCTCGGCGATCGCGCGGATCGCGGTCTGCATCTGCTGGTGACCGAACACCACCGCGCCGAGCATGACGTCTTCGGACAGTAGCTTGGCTTCGGATTCCACCATCAGCACGGCGTTGGAGGTACCGGCAACGACCAGATCCAGCGCCGAGGTCTTCAGCTCGGCGGCAGTCGGATTAAGCAGGTACTTGCCATCGGCGTAGCCGACGCGGGCAGCGGCGATCGGGCCCTTGAACGGGATACCGGCGAGGCTGAGCGCAGCGGAAGCACCCAGCAAGGCCGGGATGTCGCCGTCGATCTCGGGATTCAAGGAGACGACCTGTGCGATGACCTGCACTTCGTTCTTGAACTCTTCCGGGAACAGCGGGCGCACCGGACGATCGATCAGACGCGAGGTGAGCGTCTCCTTCTCGGTCGGGCGGCCTTCGCGCTTGAAGAAGCCACCCGGGATGCGACCGGCGGAGTAGAACTTCTCGACGTAGTCGACGGTGAGCGGGAAGAAGTCCTGCCCCTCTTTCGCCTTGGACGCGGCCACCACGGTGACGAGCACCACGGTACCACCCATGCTGACCATAACGGCACCGGAAGCCTGGCGGGCAATTTCGCCCGTCTCCAGCGTGACTTCGTGATTACCGTACTGGAATGACTTGGTTACTTTCGCCACGGTCTTTTCCTGAATTGGGGTTGTGGCCAGGGATGACCACTTCGTGATTTTCGCGTTCAAGCATGAACGCAAATATCAACTTAACGGCGCAGGCCGAGGCGCTCAATCAGGGTCTGATAGCGAGCCAGGTCGCGATCTTTCAGGTACGAAAGCAGGCTCTTGCGGCGGTTTACCAGCTGCAGCAAGCCACGGCGGGAATGATGATCCTGCTTGTGCTCTTTGAAATGACCGGTGAGGTGGTCAATACGGGCCGACAGCAAGGCCACCTGGACTTCCGGGGAACCGGTGTCGTTCGGCACGCGGCCGAAATCAGCAATGATCTTGCTGGTCTGTTCAACGGTGAGGGACATGAGTATCTCTTCCTTAAAAGCGGATGCGAAGCTTGCGCAACGTCACAGGATGACGTTGCGCAAGCTTCGCCTTGATGAATGAAAAGTCTTAAACAAGCTCCGTATTGTAACGACCGGAGCCCTATGACAACAAGACCGTCATCGTTGAATGCTATTTGCACCGGGCGACGGCAGGTTGAAACCACGCACAATGTGCAGCTTTCCGGCCATCGCCTCGCCCAGGGCTAGCAGGCGCCCGTCCTCGGCGTAGAGCGAGAGCTGCCCCGTCATGGACGGATCCAGCGGAATCTGCTGCCCCTGTGAGACGGCAAGCGTGCGCTCGGCATCCAGATGCAGCGCGGGCAGCCCAGCCAAGCCAGCTGAAACCGGCAGCAACAGGGGCAGCAAGGCCTCATCGCCTTGCGCTGCGGCAGCGTGCAGCTGCTCCAGCGTCACCATGGCCGGCTCCCTGAACGGCTCCACCCACAAGCGCCGCAAAGCCACCAGATGAGCACCGCAGCCCAGATCCTCGCCTAGATCCACGGCCAGACTGCGCACATAGGTGCCCGAGCCGCACTCCACGTATAAGGTCAGGCTGTTTTCGCTTCGGGACACCAGATCAAGTCGATAGACCTCGACCTCACGAGCCGGGATGTCCACCGCTTCACCGCGCCGCGCCTTGACGTAAAGCCGCTCACCATCCTGCTTGATGGCCGAATACGCCGGTGGCACCTGGGTGATGCGGCCACGCAGTTTGGCCAGGGCCTGCTCGATGGCATCGTCGCTCAAATCAGGCACCGGCCGCTCAAGCACGATCTCGCCCTCAAGATCCGCCGTGGTGGTCGTCACGCCTAAACGGCATTCGGCCAGATAGGCCTTGCGCGAGCCCAGCAGCATGCCGGCGAGCTTGGTGGCCTCGCCAAAGCACAGCGGCAGCAAGCCACTGGCCAACGGATCAAGCGCGCCGGTATGGCCGCCCTTCTCCGCCCGAAAAATACCTTTGCGCACAGCCTGCAGCGCCTGGTTGGAGCTCAGGCCCAGCGGCTTGTCCAGCAGCACGATGCCGTGCAGCTCACGGAAACGTATGCCTTTTATTCGAACTCGGCTCATTCGTCCCCGGCACTTTCCTCGCCGGCACCGGCAGCGCGCGCACTTTCCTGGCGCAGCAGGCTGTCGATGCGCTCGCCCTTGTCGACTGAATCGTCGTACTTGAAACGCAGCTCGGGCACTCGACGCAGGCGCATGCTGCGCGACAGTTCACGACGAAATTCGATGGCCAGCTCCTTGAGCGCCTTCATCGCCTCGGTGGAACGCTCCGGCTGCAGGGCGGTGACCCACACCGTGGCCCAGTCGAGATCGCGGGTGACCTCCACATCCGACACGCTGACCGAGGGCAGGCCGTGGTCGCGCACGGCAGCATGGACCAGCAAGGCCAGTTCGCGGCGCAGTTCGGCACCGACGCGGTCGGTACGCTTGAAATCGCGTGAAGGCATGACGCCTCTCCTCTAAACCAAGGACCCACCGGTGCGGCAGGCCCTGAAACAAAGCGAGCGATGTGGATAGCCACACCGCCCGCCTGGGAAAAACACTACTGAAGGTTACCGGCCCGCCTCTTGGCAGGCCGACGACGCTTACAGCGTGCGGGCCACCTCGATGCGCTCGAAGCATTCGATCTGATCGCCGACCTTGACGTCGTTGTACTGCTTCACGGCGATACCGCACTCCATGCCGTTACGCACTTCGTCGACCAGTTCCTTGAAGCGGCGCAACGATTCCAGTTCGCCCTGGAAGACCACGGTGTTGTCGCGCAACACGCGGATCGGCTTGCTGCGCTTGACCGTGCCTTCGATGATCATGCAGCCCGCGACCGCACCGAACTTGGAGCTGCGGAACACTTCGCGAACCTGCGCCACGCCGATGATCTCTTCGCGCACTTCCTTGCCCAGCAAACCGGAAGCGGCTTGCTTCACCTGGTCGATCACGTCGTAAATGATCGAGAAGTAGCGCACGTCCAGACCGGAGGTGTCGATCACCTTGCGGGCCGAGGCATCGGCACGCACGTTGAAGCCAATGACCAGGGCCTTGGAGGCAGCCGCCAGGGTGGCGTCGGACTCGGTGATGCCGCCGACGCCGGCCGCGATCACGTTGACCTTCACGTTCTCGTTGCCGATCTGGCTGAGCGACTCGCGCAGTGCCTGCACCGAACCCTGCACGTCGGCCTTGACCAGGATATTGAGCGTCTGCTGCTCAACACCCTGACTCATCTGGGCCATGATGTCCTCAAGGCGGTTGGCCTTGCTGACCATGCGCGTCTCGCGGCGCTTGAGGTGACGCTCGGCCGCCACTTCGCGGGCGAGGCGCTCGTCGGCCACGACCACGAAGTCGTCGCCGGATTCCGGCACGCCGGAAAGACCCAGCACCTGCACCGGAATCGACGGACCGGCTTCCTGCACCTGCTTGCCGCTTTCATCGATCAACGCACGCATGCGGCCGTATTCGATGCCGCACACGACGAAGTCGCCGCGCTTGAGCGTGCCCTGCTGCACCAACACCGTAGCTACCGGGCCGCGACCGCGATCCAGACTGGATTCGATCACCACGCCGGACGCCGGGCCGTCTTCGACCGCCCTCAATTCCATCACTTCGGCCTGCACCGAAATGGCGTCCAACAGGGCGTCGATACCCATGCCGGTCTTGGCCGATACCGGCACGAACGGCGTGTCGCCACCCCATTCTTCCGGAATCACTTCCAGGTTGCCGAGACCCTGCTTGACGTGGTCCGGATTGGCGTCGGACTTGTCCATCTTGTTGAGCGCGACAATCAGCGGCACCTTAGCGGCGCGCGCATGCTGCACGGCCTCCGCCGTCTGAGGCATCACGCCGTCGTCCGCTGCAACGACCAGCACCACGATATCGGTGGACTGGGCGCCGCGTGCACGCATCGAGGTAAACGCCGCGTGGCCTGGGGTATCCAGGAAGGTGATGACGCCCTTCGGCGTTTCCACGTGGTACGCACCGATGTGCTGGGTAATGCCGCCCGCTTCGCCCGAGGCGACCTTGGTGCGGCGGATGAAGTCGAGCAACGAGGTCTTGCCGTGGTCGACGTGGCCCATGATGGTGACCACCGGCGGACGCGGCTTCTTCTCGCCTTCCAGCTCCGCGCTCTGCGTGTGAGCGGCCAGCGTGGCCTCGGCGTTGTTCTCGCTCGCGGCAACGGCCGTATGGCCGAGCTCTTCGATCACCAGCACAGCCGTGTCGTGGTCGATGGTCTGGTTGATGGTGGCCATGACGCCCATCTTGAACAGGGCCTTGACCACTTCCGAACCCTTGACGGCCATCTTCTGGGCGAGATCGGCGACGACATTGTTGTCGCCCACGACGACCTCACGCACCACCGGTGCGGTCGGGCGCGAGAAGCCGTGGGAACCGGCGGCCGCGGACGAACCGCTACGCGACGCTTCGCGACCCGAACCCTTGCCGGGCTTGCCACGCTTGTTGGAACGGCGGGCACGATCGGCATCGCTCAAATGCAGTTCGCCACCGGCGAAACGCTTGCCGCCCGGGCCTTCGTCGCGGTCGCGCCCATGCCGTGGCTTGTTGGCATTGGCGTTGGCACTGGGGGCACTGGCACCCGCATTAGCAGGTGCATTGCCGCCCGCGCGATGGGGCGCGCCAGACGCTGGCGCGGGCGCCGGCGCCGCAGCGACAGGCGCCGCCGGGCGCACAGGCGCAACCACCGGGGCCGGCGTGATCACCACCTTCTTTTCACGACGGCGCGGCTCATGGATGGTCGGCACGATCATGCCGAACACACTGTGATCGACGCGCTGCGGCGGCTGGACGGCCTCGACGGCCGGAGCCTTCTCGACGGGAGGCTTCTGATTCGATTCGGCGACCACCGGGGCAGCCACAGACTCCGCAGCAGGCTCTTCGACCTGACCGGCCTGGGCTGCTTGCTGCGCCTTGGCATGCGCAGCCGCCTCGGCCTCCGCCTGCTGGCGGCGCTGCTCTTCCTCGGCCTCCCGTTGGCGCTGGGCTTCCTCGGCGCGCAGCTGGGCCTCTTCGTGGCGCTGGCGATCGGCCTCGGCGCGCGCGGCTTCTTCGTGCTCGCGCTCCTGCTGCGATTCATGCAGTTTGCGCACGGCGTCTTCGCGCTCAACGTCACCATTGGCCTCTTCGGCGATGACGCTGCGCTTGACGTAGGTACGCTTCGCACGCACTTCGACGTTGACCGTCTTGGCGGCGGTCGCACCGCGGGCACCCGGGGTAGCGACCTTGAGTTCGCTGACCTTGCGGCGCTTGAGCGTGATCTGCCGCGGCGAGCTGTCTTCCGCTTCAGTCGTGGTGACTTCGCTCTTGCCATGCGTACGGCGAAGGAATCCGAGCAGCTTCACCTTTTCGGTGCTGCTGATGATCTGCTCCGGATCGGAGAATTTCATACCGGCCTCGCCAAGCTGACCAAGCAGCTTGTCCACCGGCATGCCAAGTACCTTGGCTAGCTGTTTAATTGTAACGTCCGACATCGTGTTCTTTCTCCGCCGTTCCCGCGCTAAGTCCGTGCGGCCTAGCCTGCACGTCCACCCCCATCCCTGGTGGAGAGCCTTTCAGCTCTCCTCGGCGCGCCCCTCCAGGGCGCTGCCGTCCGCGGTTAGCCACCTTTCTCCAGACGCGCGATCATCGGCGCACGTGCAGCCATGATCAGCGCCGCGGCGCGATCTTCGTCCATGCCTTCAATATCGATCAGGTCGTCAACCGCCAGATCGGCCAGATCGTCCACCGTCACCACTTCACGCGAAGCCAGCGCATATGCCGTGGCCTCGTCCATGCCTGGCAAGGCGAGCATCTCGCCCGACGGCTGATGTTCGTCGATGCCTTCTTCCACGGCCAGTGCCTCGGTCAGCAGCGCGTCGCGGGCACGGGCGCGGAGTTCCTCGACGATGTCCTCGTCGAAGCCTTCCACGGCCAGCAGCTCGGCGCTGGGGACATAGGCGATTTCTTCGACACTGGAGAAGCCTTCCTGAACGAGGATGTTGGCGATCTCCTGGTCCACTTCCAGCTTATCCATGAACAGCTGGCGGGCGGATTCCTGCTCTGCCTCGCTCTTGGCGGCGACCTGGTCCTGGGTCATCACGTTGAGCTGCCAGCCGGTGAGCTTGCTGGCGAGGCGCACGTTCTGGCCACCGCGACCGATGGCCTGGGACAACTTGTCCTCGGCCACGGCGATGTCCATGGAGTGCTTTTCCTCGTCCATGATGATGGACTGGACTTCTGCCGGCGCCATCGCATTGATGACGTACTGGGCCTGGTTCTCGTGCCACAGGATGATGTCGACGCGTTCGCCATTGAGCTCGTTGGACACCGCCTGGACGCGCGAACCGCGCATGCCGATGCAGGCGCCGATGGGATCGGTGCGTGTGTCGTGTGCGACCACCGCGATCTTGGCGCGGTCGCCCGGATCGCGGGCGCAGCCCTTGATTTCCACAAGGCCCTGGCCGACTTCCGGCACTTCGAGCTTGAACAGCTCGATCATGAATTCCGGTGCGGCGCGCGACACGAACAGCTGCGGACCGCGAGCCTCCGAGCGCACCTCGTAGAGGTAGCCGCGGACGCGGTCGCCGACGCGAGCCGACTCGCGCGGAATCGTCTTGTCGCGCGGAATGAAGGCCTCGGCGTTGCTGCCCAGGTCCAGATAGACATTGCCGCGCTCGACGCGCTTGACGATACCGGTGACCAGCTCGCCCACGCGCTCCTGGAACGCATCGACGACCTGCTGGCGCTCGGCTTCGCGTACGCGCTGCACGATGACCTGCTTGGCAGCCTGCGCGGCGATACGGCCGAACTCGGCGTTTTCGATCTGCTGCTCGATGTATTCGCCGATCTGCGAGCCTTCACGCTCGTCCAGGGCGTCCATCAGGCGTACCTGGTGGAACGGCGACTCCATCTCACCATCGTCTGCGATGACTTCCCAGCGACGGAACGTCTCGTAGTCGCCGGTATGGCGATCGATGGACACGCGGATGTCTGAATCTTCGTCCGGGTAACGCTTTTTGGCGGCGGACGCGAGAGCCGCTTCCATCGCCAGGAAAATCACTTCGCGCGGCACGCCCTTTTCATTGGCAACCGCGTCAACCACCAGCAAAAGTTCTTTGCTCATTGCAGCAACTCCGTAGACGCTAGCCGCGCCCGATCGCTTTCGATTGATTACTTTGTAGGCTTCTTGCCCGGCTTGGGCTGCGGCACGTAACCGAGCGCCACCCAATCAGGCACCACGCGCGCGCTTTCCACCGCGCCATGTTCGAATTCGAAGTTCTTGCCCTCGCCTTCCAGCAAGATCTGCTCACCTTCGACCGACACCACCTTGCCGCGCATACGACGACGGCCTTCCAGCGGTGCCTTCAGCAATACTTTCACTTCCGCACCGATCACCTTGGCGAACTGTGCCGCGGTGAACAGCGGGCGATCGATGCCCGGGGAAGAAACCTCCAGCACGTAGTGGCCCGGAATCGGGTCCTCCACGTCCAGCAGCGCCGACAGCTCGCGACTCGCCGTCTCGCAGTCGTCGAGGCCGACTTCGCGGCTCTCGCCACCTTGATCGAGCACGTCCAGGTAGATCCGCAGAGTACTCTGCCCCTGCGACGGGGTGAACTCCACGCCAATACATTCCAGTCCCAAATCGACCAGAACTTCGCTGAAGCGTTGAGCTAATGCCTGCGTATCCATAGTTCGCCTATCGTTACCGTCGCCAGAAACAAAAAAAGGGCTCAAGCGGCCCATTCCTTGCTCTTAAAATAGAGCGCCCTCGCCGATGTCCCGACCCATCCAGACTCTTTCCGGGGCACCCGCACATGCAGCATCGAAGCCACTGTGACGCTTGTGCGACGCTTCCTTGCGCCCAACAAAAAAGCCTCACGAGGAGGCTTTCTTGTTCTAAGAAAGATCTGGTAGCGGGGGCAGGATTCGAACCTGCGACCTTCGGGTTATGAGCCCGACGAGCTGCCAGACTGCTCCACCCCGCATCAGAGTCCGAGAATATTAACGAGATGGCCGGGTTCTTGCAAGCCTTTTCGAGAATATTTTCAAAGAATCGCCTGACGCCTTCGTGACGGAGAACTTCCGTCACGACCCAATCAGCCGACAAACACGCGCTGGCACCAGCCGAACAACGGGCCCCAGCCAATACCCAGCACCAGCAAGGCAAGCACATTCAACGACAGCACCAGGCGCACCGAGGCATCGCTTTGCAGGCGAATCTCGGTGCCTTCCACCGGCTTGTCGAAGTACATCACCTTGACCACGCGCAGGTAGTAATACAAACCGACGATGGCGAACACCGCGCCCACGATGGCCAGCCACATCATGCCGGCGTGGATCGCGGCCTGCAGCACCAGCAACTTGGCGAAAAAGCCGAACAGCGGCGGCACGCCAGCCAGCGAGAACATCACCAGCATCATCAGGAACGCAGCCCACGGCGAACGCTGGTTGAGACCTTTCAGATCATCGATCTCTTCGCACTCGAAGCCCGCACGGGCCAACGCCAGGATCACACCGAAGGCCGCGGTGCTCATCAGCGCGTAGCTGATCGCGTAGAACAAGGCGGCCGCATAGCCTTCTGGCCCAGCATTGACCAGGCCCAGCAGCAGGTAACCCATGTGCGAGATGGTCGAGTACGCCAGCAGACGCTTGAGGTTGCTCTGCACGATGGCGACGAGGTTACCGATCGCCAGCGACAGCACCGCCAGCACCGCCAGCATCAGCTGCCAATGCTGCGACAGGTCACCCAGGCCGGAGGCCAGCAGGCGATACGCCATACCGAACGCGGCCAGCTTCGGGGCGGAACCGATGAAGATCGTTACCGCGGTGGGCGAGCCCTGGTAAACGTCCGGTATCCACATATGGAACGGCGCGGCGCCGAGCTTGAAGGCAATGCCCACGACCATGAAGATCAGGCCGAAGATCAGCAGCTGCGGCATGCCCGTATGCGTGGCCGCCGCGTGCAGGTGCGCCAGATCCAGCGTACCGGTGGCGCCATACACCATCGACATGCCGTACAGCAGCATGCCCGAGGCCAGCGCACCCAGGACGAAGTACTTGATCGCAGCTTCCGACGAGAGACCGGAATCGCGATTCAACGCGACCAGCGCGTACGACGACAGCGTCAGCAACTCCAGGCCCAGGTACACCGTCAGCAGGTTGCCCGCCGACACCAGGAGCATGATGCCGATCACCGCGAAGATGGTCAGCGTGTAGAACTCGCCTACGAACAGCTTGCGGTCGACCAGGTAAGGCTTGGCGTAGATGAACACCAGAGCGGTGGTGAGCAGCGCAAAGACCTTGAGGATCTCCGCCACGCCGTCGCGCACGAACATGCCGTTGAAGGCAGTTACGGTCCCGGGTGGCTGGCCCGCAATTACCAGATAGATGGCCACCAGCAGCACTGCGACCGACAGCCAATGCAGCATGGGACGCTGCTCGGGCTTCATGAAGGCATCGAGCAGTAGCAGCAAGCACGCCGCCACCACCAGATACAGCTCCGGCAACAGGATCAGAATGTCATTGAAATTCGGCATGATCAGTCCTGCTTAAACCTTGTGATTGCCAAGCTGCGTCACCAGCTGCGTCACCGACGAATCCATCAGATGGATCAGCGGCTGCGGCCAGATGCCCAGTGCCAGCACGGCGGCGGCGAAGGCGCCAAGTACGAAGATCTCGCGGCCGTTGATGTCCTTCATCTCGGCCACGTGCGGGTTGTGGATATCACCCCACAGCACGCGCTTGACCATGTACAGCGTGTAGGCCGCGCCGATGATCAAGGTGAAGGCGGCGAACAGCGCGATCCACGGATTGGCCTGGAAGCTGGCCAGGATCACCTGGAACTCGCCCACGAAACCGCTGGTGCCCGGCAGGCCGCTATTGGCCATGGCGAACAGCACATAGAAGAAGCCGAACCACGGCATCACGTTGATGACGCCGCCGTAGTCCTTGATCTGGCGAGTGTGCAGACGGTCATACAGCACGCCGATGCACGAGAACATCGCGCCCGAGACGAAGCCGTGCGAAATCATCTGCACCATCGCACCCTGCATGCCGAGCTTGGCTGCGTCGATATTGCCCGCGCCACGCACCAGCATGAAGGCGATGAAGATACCCAGGGTGACAAAGCCCATGTGCGCCACGGACGAGTACGCCACCAGCTTCTTCATATCCTCCTGTACCAGGGCGATATAGCCGATGTAGACCACCGCGATCAGGCTCAGGCCGATCACTACCCAGGCATAGGCCTCGGAAGCATCCGGCACGATCGGCAGCGAGAAGCGCAGGAAACCGTAGCCACCGATCTTCAGCATCACCGCCGCCAGCACCACCGAGCCGCCGGTAGGCGCTTCCACGTGGGCGTCCGGCAACCAGGTATGCACCGGCACCATCGGCACCTTCACCGCGAAGGCGATGAGGAAGGCGAAGAACAGCCAGCTCTGCTCCTTCATCGTCAGTGGCAGCGCTGCCAGCACCTGCAGGTCGAACGAACCGGCCTTCAGGTACAGGTAGATCAGGCCGACCAACATGAAGATGGAGCCGAAGAAGGTGTAGATGAAGAACTTCAGGGTGGCGTAGACGCGACGCGGACCACCCCAGACACCGATGAGGATGAACATCGGGATCAGCATGGCCTCGAAGAACACGTAGAACAGCAACGCGTCAGTGGCGCAGAACACGCCGATCATCAGACCCTGCAGCACCAACATGGCAGCCATGTACTGGTGCGGCTTGTCCTGGATCACCTCCCACGCGCCGACGATCACCAGGATGCCGACAAAACAGGTAAGCAGGATCAGCGCGATGGAGATGCCGTCGACCGCTAGGCTGTAGTGCACGCCGAGCGAGGCGATCCATACATGGCTTTCGACCAACTGCTTGGCGCTGTCTGCCGCGTTGTATTGCGGCAACAGGTAAAGGCTGAGGACGAAGGTGATCACGGCCACCAACAGCGCCATCCAGCGCGCGGTGTTGGGTCGACCGGAGCCGGCAAGCAGCACCGGGACGGCACCCACGATGGGGAGCCAGATCAGCAGGCTGAGCAAATGATTGAACATGGAGCTGGTTCCCTTATTGCCCGACCAGCCAATACCCGCCAAGCAGCAGGATTAGGCCGAGAATCATCGCGAAGACGTAGTGATAGAGGTAGCCGGACTGCAGTCGGCGCACGCCGCCTGCGATCCGCTGGACAAGACCCGCCGAGCCGTCGATCAGCACGCCGTCGATCACGGCGGCGTCGCCGCCCTTCCACAGCGCACGACCGAGCGCGATACCGCCACGCGCGAAGACGATGTAGTACACCGCGTCAAACCAGTACTTGTGGTTGAGCACGTTGTAGATCGGCTGCAGCGCATTCTTGATGCGGTCGGCCAAGGCCGGGTTGAACAGATAGATGTAGGTCTGGATAGCGAACGCCGACAACACCAACAGGAACGGCAGCTGGGTGAAGCCGTGCAGCGCCATCGCCATCGAGCCGCTGAACTCCTTGCCGAGTTCAGCCAGTACGTTGTTTGCCTCGTGCACCTGAATGGCGCTACCGAACCACTCGCCGAACAGCAGCGGCTGGATCGCGAAGAAGCCCACCAGCAGCGAGGGAATCGCCAGCAGGATCAGCGGCAGCGTCACCACCCACGGCGACTCCTTCGGCGTCTCATGCATGATGCCGGCATCGTGGTGACCGTGGTCATCCTTGTGCGATTCATGGTGATGCTCGCCGTGGCCATGGTCATGCACGACGACGAAGCGCTCCTTGCCATGGAAGGTCAGGTACATCTGGCGGAAGGTGTACAGCGCGGTCACGAAGGCACCCGCCATCACGCAGAAGTAAGCGTAATTGGCGCCCCAGCGATGCGACTCGCCCACCGCCTCGATGATCGCGTCCTTCGAGTAGAAACCGGCGAAGAACGGCACGCCGCACAGCGCCAGCGAACCGATCCACATGGTGATCCAGGTGATCGGCATGTACTTGCGCAGGCCGCCCATGTAGCGCATGTCCTGCTCATGGTGCATGGCGATGATCACCGAGCCTGCGCCCAGGAACAGCAGCGCCTTGAAGAACGCGTGCGTCATCAGGTGGAACACCGCACCCGCGTAAGCAGACACGCCGAGCGCGACGGTCATGTAACCCAGCTGCGACAGCGTGGAATAGGCCACTACGCGCTTGATGTCGTTCTGCACGATGCCGATCAGGCCGGTGAACAAGGCACCGGTGGCGCCGATCACCATCACGAAGCTGAGCGCGGTGTCCGACAGCTCGAAGATCGGCGACATGCGCGCGACCATGAAGATGCCGGCGGTCACCATGGTCGCGGCGTGGATCAGTGCCGAGATCGGGGTCGGGCCTTCCATCGAATCCGGCAACCACACGTGCAACGGCACCTGGGCGGATTTGCCCATCGCACCGATGAACAGCAGGATGCCGATGACCGTGGCGGCATCCCAATGCGTGTTCTGGGTGATCTGCAGCGTCTTGCCGATCAGGCTGTCGGCGTTGGAAAACGCCGTGGCGTAGTCCAGCGTATTGAGGAAATACAGGATCGCCGCGATGCCGAGCAGGAAACCGAAGTCGCCCACGCGGTTGACCAGGAACGCCTTGAGGTTGGCGAAGATCGCCGTGGGGCGCTTGTACCAGAAACCGATCAACAGGTACGACACCAGGCCCACTGCTTCCCAGCCGAAGAACAGCTGCATGAAGTTGTTGCTCATCACGAGCATCAACATCGAGAAGGTGAACAGCGAGATGTAGCTGAAGAAGCGCTGGTAACCATCGTCGTCGGCCATGTAGCCGATGGTGTAGATATGCACCAGCAACGACACGAAGGTCACCACCACCATCATCATGGCGGTGAGACGGTCGATCAGGAAACCCACGTTGGCCGTATAGCGACCGATCTCGAACCAGGTGTAGATGTTCTGGTTATAGACCGGCGCACCGCCAGCGGTGAGCTGGTACAACACATAGAACGACAGGCCACAGGCAAGCGCCACACCGAGGATGGTGACGGTGTGCGAACCGGCGCGGCCGATGATGCGACCAAAAAAGCCCGCGAGCAGGCAGCCGACGAGCGGCGCCAGGGCAATGGTCAGCAAAATGGAGGTGGACAATTCCATCGGGTCAGCCCTTCATGCTGTCGATTTCAGCGATGTTGATGGTGCTGCGATTACGGAACAGCAACACCAGGATCGCCAGGCCGATAGCGGTTTCCGCCGCAGCCACGGTAAGGATGAAGAATACGAACACCTGCCCCGCGGCATCGCCCTGGAAGCGGGAGAACGCGACGAAGTTGATGTTCACCGCCAACAGCATCAGCTCGATCGACATCAACAGCACGATGACGTTCTTGCGGTTGATGAAGAGACTGGCCAGGGCGATGCTGAACAACACCGCGCCGAGCACGATGAAATGCGAAAGCGTGATCATGGGGTGGTCTCCTTGCCCGGTGCCGGCTGGGGCGCGGTGGGTACTTCCGCCGCCATCTTCACCAGGCGAATGCGATCACGGGGATTGACGAGAACCTGCTGCGACGCCGACTGGTGACGCACACCGGGACGCTCGCGCAGGGTCAATACCACCGCTGCCACCACACCGACGGTGAGGATCAGCGCGGCGATTTCGAACGGCAACAGGAACTGCGTGTACAACGCCGTGCCCAGCCATTCGGTATTGGACATGCCCGCCACGGTGGCCGGGTTGGCGCCCATCACCTGGGCGTGCATGGCGCGTACGCCGATCATCGCCAGCATCTCGCCCAACATGATCAGGGCCACGATGATGCCGACCGGCAGGTATTTGATGAAGCCTTCGCGCACATGCTCCTGCTTGATGTCGAGCATCATCACCACGAACAGGAACAGCACCATCACGGCGCCCACGTAGACCACGATAAGCGCGATGGCCAGGAACTCGGCTTCGGCCAGCAGCCAGATGCAGGCCGTGCTGAAGAACGTGAGCACCAGCGCCAGCACCGCATGCACCGTGTTGCGCAGGCTGATCACGCCCAGCGCGGCACCGACGGTGACCGCGGAGAACGCGTAGAAACAGATGAGTTGGAACATTTGGGGGTCAATCATGATGTCCCGTCCTCAGCGATACGCAGCGTCTTGAGCGCGAGCGGCCGCGATGTCCTGCTCGAAGCGGTCGCCAATGGCGAGCAGCTGCGACTTGGTCACCACGTTCTCGCCACGTTGCTCGAAGTGATACTCGTGGATATGCGTCTCGACGATCGAGTCGACCGGGCAGCTCTCTTCGCAGAAGCCGCAGAAGATGCACTTGAACAGGTCGATGTCGTAGCGCGTGGTGCGGCGCTGGCCGTCACTCTCGCGCGGCGCCGAGTCGATGGTGATGGCCAGGGCCGGGCACACCGCCTCGCACAGCTTGCACGCAATGCAACGCTCTTCGCCGTTCGGATAACGACGCAGGGCATGCAGGCCGCGGAAGCGGTTCGACTTGGGGATGTGCTCCATCGGGTAGCGCATCGTGTACTTCGGGCTGAACATGTAACGCATGGTCAAAGCCATGCCCTTGAACAGCTCGATCAGCAGCAGGCTTTTGAAATAGTGGGTGATGCGGGACATGATTTTCTTCAGCCTCCCGTGCCGACGGTGACCCAGCCGAAATACTTCATGCAGCCGGCGACGAGGACCCAGACGATGGTGATGGGAATGAATACCTTCCAGCCTAGACGCATGATCTGGTCATAGCGGTAGCGCGGGAAGCTGGCGCGGAACCACAGGAACATAAAGGCGAAAATAAAGGCCTTGATGAACAGCCACAGGAAGCTGCCGTGCCCGATAAAGCCCCACGAGGCCGGGAACGGCGACAACCAGCCGCCCATGAACAGGATCGCAGCCAGGAAGCTGATCAGGATCATGTTGGCGTATTCGGCCAGGAAGAACAGCGCGAACGCCGAGCCGGAATATTCCACGTGGAAGCCGGCCACGATTTCCGACTCACCTTCCGCCACGTCGAACGGCGCACGGTTGGTTTCGGCCACGCCCGAGATGAAGTAGATGATGAAGACCGGCAGCAGCGGCCACATGAACCAGTCGAACACGCCCTTGTGGCCGGACTGCGCATGCACGATGTCGGTAAGGTTCAGCGAACCGGCCAGCACCAGCACGCACACCAGGCACAAGCCCATGGCCAGCTCGTAGGAGATCACCTGGGCGGCCGAACGCATGGCGCCGAGCAAGGCGTAACGCGAGTTGGAGGCCCAGCCGGCGAGGATGATGCCGTACACGCCCAGCGAGGTCATCGCCAGCAGATACAGCACGCCGGCATTGACGTTGGCCAACACCATCTGTTCGTTGAACGGCACCACCGCCCAGGCCGCCAGCGCTGGAATCAACGCCAGCATCGGTGCGAGGTAATACAGGAACTTGTTCGCTTCGGTCGGAAGAATGACTTCCTTCAGCAGCAGCTTGACCACGTCCGCGAATGCCTGCAGCAGGCCGAGGGGACCGATCTTGTTCGGCCCCATGCGCACGTGCATCCAGCCGATGACTTTGCGCTCCCAGTACACGAACATCGCCACCGCGATGACCAGCGGCAGGATGATGGCCAGGATGTAGACCACCGGCCAGATGAGCTGGTTGAGAATCTGATCGCCCATGTGCTTACGCCTTGCTCAGGGTGAGGGCTGCGCCGTAGGGCGGCAGCGCGACGGTGTCATCGTGTGCGGCTTCGATCCACGCCGTGCCATCGGGCACGCTGATGTCGATCACCAGCGGCAGCACCGCATCGGCAACGCGTACGGGCACGCCCTCGCCCAGACCCAGGCGCTGCGCCTCGTCGGCATTGACGCGCACGGCCGGCGCCCGGTTCAACGGGTGGGCGCTCAGAGCGGTCGCCCGACGCAGCACAGCGTCGGTGCGATAGATCGGCCAGGTCGCCAGACGGCTCAGGCCGGCAACCGCCGGACGGGTCGCCAGTTCCGCACGCACCTGATGACCGCGCTCGATAATGCCTTCGCGCAGACCCGCCAGGTCGTCGAACTCGAAGCCCGCGAGCTTCAGCACGCCACCCAGCGCACGCAGAACCTTCCAGCCCGGACGCGCTTCACCCGGCGCCTTGGCACCGGCAGCCACGCTTTGCGACAAGCCGTCGACGTTGACCAGGGTGCCGTCGTTTTCCGGCAGCAGCGCAATCGGCAGGATCACGTCGGCCACGTCACGCAGCACCGGACCGGCATAAGCGGAGAACGCCACCACGTGCTCGGCACCGCGCAGCGCCTTGAGCAGTGCGGCCCCATCGGCCACGTCCTGCGGTTCGACGCCATACAGCACATACGACTTGCGCGGCTGGGCCAGCATGCTCTGTGCGTCGAGGCCGCCATTGCCCGGCACCACGCCGACGCGGGCCAGGCCCAGCGCATTGGCGCCGACCGGCAGCTCGTTGTAGCCCGCCCCGGTGGCTTCGGCGATGAAGCGGGCAACGGCACGCAGCCACGAGGCCTGCGGATGCGTCACGGCGGCTTCGCCGAGAATCACCACGGCGCTGCCACTCTTGAGTGCAACGATGGCGTCCTTGTCACCCTGGTCCGACGAGGCGCCGTTGATCGCGGCAGCCAATGCGGACGGTGCCGCGGCACCCGCCTCGACGGCGGCCTTGGCCAGGGCCAGCAGCGCATCGACCAGCGCCTGCGGCGCGACGATCGCTTCACCCGCCAGCTTGTAGTTGAAGTTGAAGCTCGCCGGATTGACGGCGTAGACCTTGGCGCCTTTCTTCACCGCCTGATGGATGCGGTGATTGACCAGCGGCAACTCATGGCGCAGGTCTGAACCGACCAGCAGTGCGGCCTTGACGTGATCGAGCTCTGCCACCGGCTTGGCAAATACCAGAGCCGCGGCGTTGTCAGCAAAGTCCAGCTGACGCAGGCGGTGATCGATATGCGCGCTGCCCAGGCCACGTGCCAAGCGCACCAGCAGGTCGCCTTCTTCGTTGGTGGTGGCCGGATGCACCAGCACGCCCAGGTCGCTACCGGCGGACTGTTTCAGCGATTCGACGGCCGCACCGAGCGCGTCTTCCCAGCTGGTGGTCTGCCACTGGCCGTTGCGCTTGACCTGCGGTGTGCTCACGCGATCGGCGGCGTACAGGCCCTGATGGCTGTAACGGTCGCGGTCGGAGAGCCAGCACTCGTTGATCGATTCGTTTTCGCGCGGCACCGTGCGCAGCACTTCACCGCGGCGCGTATGCAGCCACAGGTTGGAGCCCAGCGCATCGTGATAAGCGATCGATGGCTTGGCCACCAGCTCCCAGGCGCGTGCCTGGAACTGGAACGGCTTGTTGGTGAGCGCGCCCACCGGGCAGACGTCGATGATATTGCCCGACAGCTCGGTCTCGATCGTCTTGCCGATATAGGTGCCGATCTGCAGGTTGTCGCCGCGGCTCATGCCACCCAGTTCGTAGGTGCCGGCGATCTCGCTGGTGAAGCGGACGCAGCGCGTGCACTGGATGCAGCGGGTCATTTCGGTCGCGACCAGCGGGCCGAGGTTTTCGTCGGCGATGCTGCGCTTGCGCTCGGTGTAGCGCGACACGCTGCGGCCATAGCCCAGCGCCACGTCCTGCAGTTCGCACTCGCCGCCCTGATCGCAGATCGGGCAGTCGAGCGGATGGTTGATCAGCAGGAACTCCATCACGTCCTTCTGATATTTCAGAGCGACGTCGGTGCGGGTCTTCACCTTCATGCCTTCAGCCACCGGCGTGGCGCAGGCCGGCTGGGGCTTGGGCATGGGCTTGCCGCCCATCTCCACCTCGACCAGGCACATGCGGCAGTTCGCGGCGATCGGCAGCTTGCGGTGATAGCAGAAACGCGGGATCGCCACGCCAATGGCGTCGGCGGCCTCGATGATCATGGCGCCCTTGCGGATCTGCGTGGGCTTGCCATCGATCTCGATATTCAGCAGATCAAGGGCGGGGGCAACGGGCTGCGCACTCATGCGGCGGCTCCAAGCTTGTCGTCGACGATGGAACGCCCGTTGACGATGTAGTACTCGAATTCATCCCAGAACTGGCGCAGGAAGCCCTGCACCGGCCACGCCGCGGCTTCGCCGAACGCGCAGATGGTGTGGCCTTCGATCTGGCCGGCAATGGCCTTCAGGCGGTGCAGGTCGTCCATGGTGCCCTGGCCGTCGACGATGCGGGTCAGCACGCGATGCATCCAGCCGGTGCCTTCGCGGCACGGCGTGCACTGGCCACAGGATTCCTTATGGAAGAACTGCGAGATGCGACGGGTGAAGCGCACCGTGCAGACGGTGTCGTCCAGCACCACGATGGCGCCCGAACCGAGACCGGTCTTGAGGTCACGCAAGGTGTCGTAGTCGAACGGCAGGCCCTTGAGCTGTTCGGCACGCAGCACCGGCATTGACACACCGCCGGGAATCGCGCCCTTCAGCGTACGACCCGGACGCAGGCCGCCGGCCATTTCCAGCAATTCGTCGAAGGTGGTGCCCAGCGGCACTTCGAAGTTGCCGCCCTTCTGCACGCAACCGGAGACCGAGAAGATCTTCGGACCGCCGTTCTTGGTCTTGCTCTGGGCCAGGAACCAGTCCGCGCCCTTGCGCAGGATGGCCGGCACCGAGGCATACGTCTCGGTGTTGTTGATGGTGCTGGGCTTGCCGTACAGGCCGAAGTTGGCCGGGAACGGCGGCTTGAAGCGCGGCTGGCCCTTCTTGCCTTCCAGCGATTCCATCAGCGCGGTTTCTTCGCCACAGATATAGGCACCAGCGCCGAGTGCACCATAAATGTCGATATCAAGGCCGGTACCCTGGATGTTCTTGCCCAGCAGGCCCGCGGCGTAGGCTTCCTTCAGCGCCTCTTCGAAATGTTCGAACGGCTCGTGATGGAATTCGCCACGCAGGTAGTTGTAGGCCACCGTCGAACCCGTGCAATAGCACGCGATCGCCATGCCTTCGATCACCGCATGCGGGTTGAAGCGCAGGATGTCGCGGTCCTTGCAGGTGCCGGGCTCCGATTCGTCCGAGTTGCAGAGGATGTACTTCTGCATCGTGCCCTTGGGCATGAAGGACCACTTCAAGCCGGTCGGGAAGCCTGCGCCGCCGCGGCCGCGCAGGTTGCTCTTCTTGATCTCTTCGATCAGCGCGTTCGGGTCGGGCTTCTCGGCGAGGATCTTCTTCCACGCTTCATAGCCGCCAACCTGCGTATAGCTGTCCATCGCCCACGGCTTGTCGAAATGCAGCGTGGTGTAGACGACCTGGTGTTCCTGGGGTGCCGGTCCGTATGCCATTGCGCCCTGCCCTTACTTGAGACCGTCGAGAATCTCGTCGACCTTTTGGGCCGTGAGACGCTCGTGGTAGTGACCATTGACGGTCATCGCCGGCGCGCTGGCGCAGGCGGCGATGCATTCTTCTTCGCGCTTGAGATACACGCGGCCATCGGCGGTGCTTTCGCCGAGCTTGATGCCAAGCTTCTTCTCGGCATGCGCCACCAGTTCGTCGGCGCCATTGAGCCAGCACGAGACATTGGTGCAGATCGCCACGTTGTTGCGGCCGACCGGCTTGGTTTCCAGCATCGAATAGAAGCTGGCGACCTCATAAGCCCATACCGCCGGCAGCTCGAGATACTTAGCCACAGCGGTGATCAGCTCGTCAGTCAGGAAGCCGTGGTTCTGCTCCTGCGCGGCAAACAGCGCCTGGATCAGCGCCGAGCGCTTGCGATCCGGCGGAAAGCGGGCCACCCACTCCTCGATATGATGACGAGTGTGGTCATTGAGTACGACCAGCGGGTCAACGTTCTTGACCTGGTCGAAATTTCCGGTTGCTTTCATAGGTGCTTTCCTCCGGGCTCAGCGATCGACTTCGCCGAACACGAGGTCATAAGTACCGATCATCGCCACCACGTCGGCCAACATGTGGCCACTGACGGTGACGTCCATCGACGACAGGTGGGCAAAACCCGGCGCGCGCAGATGCACGCGGAACGGCTTGTTGGCGCCATCGGAAACCAGGTAGCAGCCGAACTCACCCTTGGGAGCTTCCACCGCAGCGTAGGTCTCGCCCGCGGGCACGCCGTAGCCTTCGGTGAACAGCTTGAAGTGGTGGATCAGCGCTTCCATGTCCTGCTTCATGTCTTCGCGATGCGGCGGCGCGACCTTGAAGTTCTGCACGATCACCGGACCGGGATTCGCCCGCAGCCACTTCACGCACTGCGCGATGATGCGATTGGACTGGCGCATCTCTTCCACGCGCACCAGGTAACGGTCGTAGCAGTCGCCACCCACGCCCACCGGGATATCGAAATCCACCTCGGCGTACTTGGCATACGGCTGCTTCTTGCGCAGATCCCATTCGATGCCCGAACCACGCAGCATCACGCCGGTCATGCCCCAGGCCTGGGCCTTTTCGGGCGGGATCACGCCGATGCCGACGGTACGCTGCTTCCAGATGCGGTTGTTGGTGAGCAGTTCCTCGTACTCGTCCACGCGCTTGGGGAAATCGGCGGTGAAGGCGTCGAGGAAGTCGAGCATGGAACCTTCACGCCAGCTATTGAGGCGCTTCAGATCCTTGCCCTTGTGCCAGGGCGACTCGCGGTACTGCGACATCTGTGCCGGCAGATCGCGGTAGACGCCGCCCGGACGGTAGTAGGTCGCGTGCATGCGCGCGCCCGACACCGCCTCATAGACGTCCATCAACTCTTCGCGCTCGCGGAACGCGTACAGGAACACGGCCATCGCACCCAGGTCGAGCGCGTTGGAACCGATCCACATCAGGTGATTCAGGATGCGGGTGATCTCGTCGAACATCGTGCGGATGTACTGCGCACGCTCCGGCACCTCGATACCCATCAGGTTTTCGATGGCGCGCACGTAAGCGTGCTCGTTGCACATCATCGACACGTAGTCGAGGCGATCCATGTAGCCGATCGACTGATTGAACGGCTTGGACTCGGCCAGCTTCTCGGTACCGCGATGAAGCAGGCCGATATGCGGATCAGCGCGAACGACGGTTTCGCCGTCCATTTCCAGCACCAGGCGCAGCACACCGTGCGCAGCCGGATGCTGGGGGCCGAAGTTCATCGTGTAGTTGCGGATTTCCTGCATGCTCAATTCTCCCGCCATTTGTCGGCGGACTCGGCCTTGGCCTGGACCAGGTCGGCGTCATCACGGATCACGCGCGGCACCAGCACGCGCGGCTCGATCGACACGGGCTCGTACACCACGCGCTTCTGCTCGGGGTCGTAGCGAACTTCGACGTTGCCGATCAGCGGGAAATCCTTGCGGAACGGATGGCCCACGAAACCGTAGTCGGTCAGGATGCGGCGCAGGTCCGGGTGGCCTTCGAACACGATGCCGTACAGGTCGAACGCTTCACGCTCGAACCAGTTCACGCCCGGCCAGATGCCGGTGAGCGACGGTACCATCGGCAGCGTGTCGTCTTCGCAGAACACGCGCAAACGCAGGCGATGGTTGTGCTCCAGCGAAAGCAGATGGATCACGGCAGCGAAACGGCGCGGCTGGCTATCGGCACGTGGACGATCGGCCCAGGTGAAGCGACCCATCGCTTCGCCTTCCACACCGCGCGAGAAGCCGGTACCGGATACGGTCTCGGTGTCCCACTCGGTCTGGCCGTAGCCCATATAGTCGATGCCACACACGTCGATCGGCAGACGGAAGCTGAACGCCGCTTCGTCGCGCAGGGCGGTAGCCACCGCGAGCAGATCGGCCGCAGCGACCTCGGCGGTCACTTCGTTGCGTACGATGTTGATCGACAGCGTTTCGCCGAATCGCGCAGACAGGCGCTCGGCCAGCGAGTTCGATGGTGTATCAGTCATGGCTGGCTGCGTCCTCAGGAACGCGCGATGGTGTTGGTACGACGGATCTTCTTCTGCAACTGCAAAATGCCGTGGATCAACGCTTCCGCCGTCGGCGGGCAGCCCGGCACGTAGATGTCCACCGGCACAATGCGGTCACAGCCGCGCACCACGGAATAGGAGTAGTGGTAATAGCCGCCGCCATTGGCGCAGCTACCCATCGAAATGACCCACTTCGGCTCCGGCATCTGGTCATAGACCTTGCGCAGCGCGGGAGCCATCTTGTTGACCAGGGTGCCGGCTACGATCATCACGTCGGACTGGCGCGGGCTGGGACGGAAGATCACGCCGTAGCGGTCAAGGTCCAGTCGCGCGGCACCGGCATGCATCATCTCCACGGCGCAGCAGGCGAGCCCGAACGTCATCGGCCACATCGAACCGGTGCGTGCCCAGTTCATCAGCGCATCGACACTGGTGGTGGCAAAGCCACGCTGCATGATCGGGTTGTCCTCGACCGGACGCAGGATGTCGTCCACCAGGTTCAACGGCTGCGGGTTGTGCATCACCCGATCGAGCGACGAGATCACTCCCATTCCAGTGCTCCCTTCTTCCACACGTAAGCAAAACCAATAACCAACAGCAGCAGGAACAGCGCCATCTCGACGAGGGCGGTCAGGCCGATCTTCTGGAACACCACGGCCCATGGGAACAGGAACGCGATTTCCAGATCGAAAATGATGAAGATGATCGCCAGCAGGTAGTAGCGCACGTCGAAGCGCATGCGCGCATCTTCGAAGGCTTCAAAGCCGCACTCGTAAGGCGAGAGCTTGTCTGCTTCGGGACGACGCGGACCGGCCAGCAGGCCAATGACCAGCAGGACCACGCCTAGGCCGGCGGCGACGCCGATGAACAGCAGAATGGGCCAGTATTCGGCAAGCACGATGGAGCGTACCTCCGCGCCTTCATGGCGCATCAGTGACCGTCGGGGTAAACGGTCCGGCAACTGGGTTCGGTAGGCCGATGAAGGCCATGGGCTATCCGCCACGATCGCGCGCGTTTTTGAGCCACGAACGTCCGACTTTCCACGATCAAGGTCGGGAATCGCGACATTGTATCAGTGCGCTTAACAACAACAAGCCTTGATGGCTATTTGCAGGCAACTTTGCGCACATGCCGTCTGCGACTTTGGTAGCGCAGGCGGCGTAAGGAATTACATCGTGTGCGTGGGACGCTCGGACCCGGTCATGCCAGCAAGGATATTCTCGATCCGGATGCGGGCCACTTCGCCATCGGACGATTCGTTGAACTGCACGCCGATGCCGGCGGTGCGATTGCCCTGGGCACCCACCGGGGTGACCCAGACGACCTTGCCGGCCACGGACAGACGCTCGCCCTCGTCCGTAAGATTGATCAGGAGTACTACTTCGTCACCCAGTGCATAGCGCTGGGCCGTGGGCGCGAACAGGCCGCCATGCTTCAGATAGGGCATGTACGCGTTATAAAGCGCGGCCGTGTCCTTGATCTTCAACGAAATGATGCCCTGGCGGGCGGCAATGGCCGGGTTCATTGCTGTGCTCCTGCAAACCGCTGGGGCGGCAGCCCCCTAAGGCGCATCCTAGCGACCGCGGGGGCCGAGCGTAAAGCGACCTGTCGACGAAATGTGATGGTCGCCGGGAGTCGACTCCATCGCAGCACGGCGCGTCAGGACTCCTAGAGCTCGCACCAACCCCAGCGGTCGAAGATCCATGGCGACGGCACATACATATGCAGCTTGGCGAAAGCAGGGCTCGGGTCCCCCGCGGCCACGCCGTGCAGCACGTACCTCCCTTGTCCGTCCTGGCTGATGGGTGCCTTGGACCAGGGCCAATCGTGGACACCGCGGCTATCCACCACGGTCAGGCGAAGCCAGGGATGCAGCGCTGCGGACGGAACCCAGGGCAGCACCGGTGCAGCCATGCCGGCGGCACCCTCTTTGATCGACTGATAGCGCTCGGCGCGGTCGGCAAGACGGCGCATGCGTTTGCCGCTGAGCGCCATCTGGCTTTGATGGCAGGCCAGTGCCGCGAGCTTGTTGGCATGCAGCCCGACCGAGGAGTCGAGCTTCACCCTGCCCGTCACCTCGTCTTCACGGCCGTGAACCAGATAGGCAAGCATCTCCGGGGCGCCGCCTTGCCACTGCGAGACCGCCAGGCGAACCAGCACGTGGGCGGCCCCGTGATCCGGATGGTGGTCACCCAGCGCCGGCATCGCGACCAGATTCGGCCGACACGCAGCGAGGCAGGCGGTCAAGGCAGATACCGCCGGGATGAAGTCCTCGAATAACCGCTCGGTGATGCCCATGTCGGGCCAGCCCAGCGGATGCAAGGCGACAGGATCCACACCCAGCTGACGCAACGCGCGCTCCACTTCGCCGCGTCGACGCTCACCCCAGCGGCGGCGCTCGTCGGTACCAATACGCAGGCGCCGCTCCACCCAACGCTGTGGCCAGGGGTTGTTGTCACCATTCGTCAGCAGCAGGATTTGGACGTCACCGCCCGACTCTCGCACCTGCTGGATCAGTTCGCCCGTCGCAATCGACTCGTCATCAGGATGAGGTGCCACCACCAGCAAGCGTGTGTCGGCGTTGAGACTCAACGCCATATCAGCCGCCCTCTCCATGAGGCGAAAGCGGCCGCCAGCCGCGGTCAAACGCCTTGCTCCAGACCAGGGCTACTGGCGCCCCCTCAGTCACCTCCAAATGGTGGCGGCCTCGATCAAGAAACCAGTGGTCGGCGTCCGGTGCACCATCCAGGCTCGCGCGCAGACGCGCCCGCCCGTCGGTCAGCACGTAGTCGCCCGGCAACGCCACGTCGATGACCTGATCTACCGAGCGCGAGGAAAGCATGCGTCCTGCCACCCACACATTCGGACCCGCCGCCACATAATTGCCCTCCAGGAAATGCTTGCTCGCAGCAGGCAGGCGATGAGCCGTCGTCATCATGGTGCAATGACTCACCAGCTCGTCAACGATCGTGTCTGCCATTTCCCCACGCCGCAACCGGCGCATGGCGAGGCTTTCCAGCACGGGGTAGTACGGACGCGCGCGAAAAATCGACTCGCCCTTGGTATCCATCACCGTATCAGTCTTGTCCGTGTAGCGGAGTACCAACGCCAGCTCGGCGCGCTGCGGTGCCAGATTGTCCTGCCAGGGCGGCGCATAAGCGATGACCGTCACCAGTTCACCGCCAAGGATCAGGACGACCAAGGCACGACGAAGTCCCGGCCGCGTGCTCAACCAGCCCCAGTGCGAGGCCCAACCGCACGCCACCAGGACCAACAATGGAACGGCGGGCAGGAAATCCTGCTTGGTGATCAACGGCCAGACAAACCAGATCAACAGGAGGTACAGACCGCTCTGCAAGGCAAGAAAAACCGGCCAGTCAAAATCTCGCAACCCGCGCTGACGGATTGCACGCGCCGCCACGGCAACCATCGCCCCCGCCAGCACCAGGAACCAGAGCAGGTTCAGCGCGGCGTGGCGCTTTTTCGCACCGCCCACGTTGTAACCGGCCAGACCGTACCAAACGTCGCTCAGCGCGTCATGCCAGGCGAACCAGCCGACGAAGATGGCCGGGACAAGCAGCAGGCCCACTCCTGCCGCAGCCCAGCGCCGCCGTCCGCCCGGTGCAGAGTCTGTCGGCTGTATCAACCGGACCACGGCTGCCGCCGCCAAGGCGGTGACCACCAACACAAGCGTCTTCTGCGACACCGAGAGGGCGCAGCCGACCAGCAATCCAGCCGCGAAATAGCGCCAGGTTCGCGCACGTGCACCGACCACGCAGGCGAGGCCAGCAAGCCACATGGCTGTCCACAGGTCGTCCGTACGAAACTGCCCGCTCACGATGAAGAAACGGGGAAACAATCCGGCGACGAGCATGGCGACCACGGCTACACGCCAGCCATACAGACGCAGCCCCATCCAGCCGACAGCGCCGACCGCCACGACATACCAGACCTGCATGGCCAGACGCAGCCAGGTCAGCACGTCGGCTCGCCCATCGAGCAAGGTCAATAGCGGCGAGTGCAACCAACCAAACAAGGGGCCGTGGTTATCGAAAACATCCCGATACGGCAACAGCCCCTGCGTCCACGCCCACGACACGTGGGCATGCTGGGCCTCATCGGAATTGAGCGTGTACGCGTTCAACCACACCAGCCGGAGCACCAGCAGGAGCAGGAGAGATAGCCAGGGCCAAACAGGGACACGTTGCGGCAGCGGGGACTTCATCCCGCAAGCCTAGGCAGACGTCCTGTCTGCCAGCTTTCCCTGCTATCAAGCGCCGCTTTCAGGCGCCTAAGTGCGCGCCATCAGCGCCAGCGAGCAAGCAATTCCAGCAACAGGAGGTCCCCACGCAACGGGCCTCGCAAGGATTCACGCGTGCGATTGGCCGACATGTACCACTGATCCAACGCCTCGACATCCAGACCGCTCGCAAGCGGACCGACGGCGGCGCCGGCACGCGACTTCACTTCGTCGGCTACGGCCTGGGCGGCGAACCACAAGCGCTGCTCGGGCTCGCTGTCGAGCCAGCGGCGCGCCACTTCCATCGCCTCGCCACGCCCCGCCGCAAGCGCGGACAGGTCCTTGCGCACTTCCTGCCTTCGAGCCAGGGCGCCCGCATCCACCCACGCGCGCGCAAGTCCTGGGTTGCCCCCTGCCGCATCGAGCGCCGAAGCGGCATCGCTCACGCCAGCCTGTTGCAACCAGCCGAGTGCGTCTTCTCGCGATGGCAACTGGAACTCGATGCGCTGGCAGCGACTGCGAATGGTTTGCGGCAACCGCCATGGCGCGTCGGCCACCAGCATCAGCAAGGTCTGTTGCGAGGGTTCTTCCAGCGTCTTGAGCAAGGCGTTGGCTGCGGCCGCATTCATGGCATCGGCCGGATCGATGCAGACGATCTGCCACCCGCCAAACTGACTGGACATGGACAGGCGGGCCGACAGTTCGCGAATCTGATCAACCACGATTTCGCTCCGCTCAACGCCATCCTTGCGCAAACCAAAACTCAGCACGGCAAAATCCGGGTGCGTACCGGCGACGAACAACTGGCAGCTGCGACAGCGTCCACAGGCATCGCCATCCTGCGGCTGTGTGCACAGCAAGCCCTGCGCAAAACGACGCATGAACCCGCGCTTGCCCAAGCCCTCCGGCCCACACAGCAACAAAGCATGCGGCATGGCATCGCGCGCACGGCGCGACTGCAAGCGGGACCAGTGCTCGGCGTGCCAGGGCATCGCGTTCATGCCGCCGCTCCAAACAGGTGGGCCGTGGCGGCCACAGCTGCCTGCAGCACGTGCGCCGGTGAAAGGCTGGCATCGATCACGCGAAAACGGGCTGGCTCGGCAACGGCGCGCGCGCGATAAGCGGCGCGCACGCGTTCGAAAAATGCATCGGCTTCGACTTCGATGCGATCGGCCGCACCACGACCGGCGGCACGCGCGCGCCCGTCGGCCACCGGAAGATCGAGCAGCAAGGTGAGGTCTGGCTTGAGTCCGTTGGTCGCCCAGCGCTCCAGCTCGGCAATGCGCTCCAACGGCATGCCACGGCCACCGCCCTGATAGGCAAAGCTGGCATCGGTGAAACGGTCGCACAGTACCCAGCGGCCGGCGGTCAGGGCCGGCTCGATGCATTCGCGCACCAGCTGCGCGCGCGAAGCGAACATCAGCAACAGCTCCGACTCGGCGCTCATGTCGCCGCGCGCCGGATCGAGCACGATGCTGCGCACCGCCTCGCCCAGCGGCGTGCCGCCAGGCTCACGCGTCTGCACCAGATCTACGCCCAGCCCCATCAGGTGTTTATGGAGCCCGGCTAGCAAGGTGCTCTTGCCGGCACCTTCACCTCCCTCGAGCGAGATGAACTTGCCGCGTGGAGTCATACCGCCTGGGATCATACCGCTTGGGGTCATGGGCAGCGCTTCAGTTGGTAGCAGGCGACGTTGCGATTGTGTTCGTCCAGCGTACTGGAGAACGCGTGGCTGCCGTCGCCACGGGACACGAAATACAGCTCGGTGCCGTCTGCCGGGTGCAGCGCGGCCTCGATGGCCGGCTTGCCGGGCATGGCAATCGGCGTTGGCGGTAAGCCGGGACGGGTATAGGTGTTGTACGGCGTGTCCGTAGTGAGGTCCACCTTGTGGATACTCCCCGTATACGACTCGCCCATGCCGTAGATCACCGTGGGGTCGGTCTGCAGCAGCATGTGATCCTGAAGACGGCGCACGAATACGCCAGCGATGCGCGGACGCTCATCCGCACGACCGGTCTCCTTCTCCACGATGGAGGCCAGGATCAAGGCGTCATACGGCGTAGCCAACGGCACATTCTTGTCGCGCTGGGCCCACAGCGTATCGAGCATCTTGCCCATCGCGACATGCGCACGGCGCAGGATGTCCAGATCGCTATCGCCCTTCACGTAGGCATAGGTCTCGGGCAGGAAGCGCCCTTCCGGCATCTCGCCATCGGCACCGAGCTTGGCCATCAAGGCCGCGTCATCCAGCCCGGCACCGTCCTGGCGCAGGCGGTCGGCCTTGGCCAGCGCCTGGCGCAGGTCGCGGAAATTCCAGCCATCGACGATGGTGAAGTTGCGTTGCAGCACCTTGCCCGCCGCCATATTGAGCAGCAGTTCGCGCGGGGTCATACCCACGATGAGTGCGTATTCACCCGCATGCAAACGCCCCGCCACGCGCAGTTGCTCGGCAAGCACGCGCCAGTAGAGCGGCCCGACCGAAGTGACGTGTTCCTCGCGTAGCTGACCCACCACGTCGCGAAGACTGCTGCCGCGGCCCACGTCGATGCTCGGGGTCTGCGCTGTCACCGCCAGCGGCGTGCGAGCAAAGCGCTCGAAATCCAGCCATCCATAGATCAAGGCGCCGGCCACGGCCAGCAACACCAGTACGAACAGTGCGCGCCAACGCACGCGCCCCTGCATCTTGTCTCGACTCATGCCTGCTCCATCGGGAAACCCAGACCGCGCCAATGACGCTGTAAGGCGCGGGTGACCGGGCCGGGAACATACACGGTATCGTCCACGGCCTGAACCGGCAGGATGCCGCGGACGCTCGAACTGAGGAAGACCTCGTCAGCGCGCAGCAGGTCTTTGCGAGAAATATCACCGACATGGGCAGCGGCCCGGTTCGCCAGAATCTCGGCACGCGCCACGCCAGCCACACCGGAATGCTCTACCGAAGGCGTGACGAGCACGCCGTCGATGACCGCGAACAGGTTGGCCATGGTGGCCGCGATGACGTTGCCATCGGTATCGCATTGCAGGCCGTCGGTGATCGAGGGATCGCTCCACTCCGCACGCGCCAGCACCTGTTCCAGCCGATTGAGATGTTTCATGCCCGCCAGTCGTGGCTGCCGAGCCAGACGCGTTTCACACCAGCGCAGGCAAATGCCGTGAACATAGGCGTCGCCGGCCATGGCGGGTGCCGCAAAGGCAGCGACAATGCGGGTGGGTTGCGGCAACGTCGGCGGCGCGTAACCGCGCTCCCCTAGCCCGCGCGTCACGGTGATACGCACGACCGCTTGATCCAGGCCCTTCGCGACGACGCATGCCTCGCGCAGCAATAGCGCCGCGTCGGGTACGGGCAGTCGCAGTCGCTCGCCGCTTTCATGTAGTCGCTGCATATGACGCGACCACAAAGGTGCCACGCCGTCTACGAAGCGAATGGTCTCGAACAACCCATCGCCATAGGACAGCCCCCGATCGAACGCGGACACCGTCTGGACGGATACGCCATCGACCAGCACCCAGGCAAACGCGGACATCAGCCCGGCACTCCCAGCGCCCGCAATAATCCGCGCGCCTTGGCGCGTGTTTCGTCCAGCTCCTTGTCCGCCACCGAGTCGGCCACGATGCCGGCCCCAGCGCGCAAGGTCACCTGTGCGTCGGCCAGCGAGAAGGTGCGGATAAGAATGTTCAGATCCAGGTCGCCGTTGCGGTCGAGATAACCCAACGCACCGGTATAGGCGCCACGTGGGGCGTTCTCCAATGCAGCGATGATTTCCATGCAACGCACCTTGGGACAACCCGTGATGGTGCCGCCAGGAAACGTGGCTGCAATGACCTCGCCGGGCGTCACCTCGTCACGCAGCCGTCCACGCACGTTGGACACGATGTGATGAACGTGAGCGTAGCTTTCCACCACCATCAGTTCGTTGACCTCGACCGACCCCGGTACGCAGACGCGGCCCAGGTCGTTGCGCTCGAGATCGATCAGCATGACATGCTCGGCTCGCTCCTTGGGATGCGTGCTGAGTTCGCGAATACGGGCCAGGTCGTCATCACCCGCGGTGCGCGGTCGCGTGCCTGCGATCGGGCGCGTTTGCGCCAGTCCGTCGCGCACTTCCACCAGGCGCTCCGGCGAAGAGCTCACGACCGCCCAGTCCGGCTGCTGCAACAAGCCCGCGAACGGCGCGGGATTGGCCTGCCTCAGCGCCTGGTACAGCTCGACGGGCTTCGGTGCCACGGCGTAGTGCGCATGCCATGCGCGGGAGAGATTGACCTGAAAAATATCGCCGGCGTGGAGATGTTCGTGGATGCGCGCCACACCATCGAGGAACAGCGTCGGATCATCCTCGTCGCAGCGGGAAGGAGCGGCCAGCGCCGAGATATCAGGTATCGCAGCGAGATCCGCCGCCATGGCATCGAGTAGCGCCTCGTGGCCCGCCTCGGCAACCAGGATGGTGCAATCGGCCTCATGATCGACGATCACGGCTGCGGGACAACGCAGCGCCAGCGCGGTGGGAAGTGGCTCGGGCGAGCGGAGTCGCAGGCGTGGCTCGATCTCACCGACCAGCTCATAAGCAAGCAGCAGCAGCCAGCCGCCGTGGAATGGCAGCTCGTCAGGGTCGTCGCGCGGCACTCGGAGCTGCTGCCAGGCTTCGTCCAGCGCATCGAGAAAGCGCCCGCCGCGCGCCACGCCTTGCGCATCGAGCAGACGTCCATTCGCATGCAGGGTCAAACTTTCCTGCGGATACGCGAACAGAATGTCATAGCGGGACTGCGGCGTACCGCGCGTCACGCTCTGCAGCAGACCGGGATAGCGCTCTGGAAATGCAGCGGCCGGCGCGAGTAGATCGCGCCGGCCGTGCAGAGTGCGGCGAAAAAAGTTCAAGGCGCCGCTCAAACGCGGCGGAACGCCAACGTGCCGTTGGTACCACCGAAGCCAAACGAGTTGGAGATGGCTACGTCGAACTTCTTCTCGCGTGCTACGTGGGGCACGAAATCGAGATCGCAGCCTTCGCCCGGCTCGTCCAGGTTGATGGTCGGCGGCAGCACCTGATCGCGCAACGCCAGGATGGTGAAGATCGCCTCCACGCCACCGGCCGCACCGAGCAAATGACCGGTGACCGACTTGGTCGAGCTCATGGCCAGCTTGTAGGCGTGGTCACCGAAGACCTTCTTCGCCGCCATCACCTCACCCAGATCGCCCAGCGGCGTCGAAGTGCCGTGCGCATTGATGTACTGCACATCGGTCGGGTTCAGGCCAGCGTCCTTGAGTGCGCTGTCCATGCAGCGTGCCGCGCCTTCGCCACCTTCGCTCGGCGCGGTGATGTGGTACGCATCGCCGCTCATGCCGAAACCCACCAGCTCGGCATAGATCTTCGCGCCGCGAGCCTTGGCGTGTTCGTATTCCTCCAACACCAGCACGCCGGCGCCATCGGACAATACGAAACCGTCACGATCCTTGTCCCACGGACGACTGGCCTTGGTCGGCTCGTCGTTGCGGGTGGACATGGCCTTGGCCGAGCAGAAGCCCGCCATTGCCGTACCCGTCGTGGCGAATTCGGCACCGCCGGCGATCATCACGTCGGCATCGCCGTACTGGATCATGCGCGCGGCGAGACCGATGTTATGCGTGCCCGTCGTGCAGGCGGTGACGCACGCGATGTTCGGGCCCTTCAGGCCAAACATGATCGAGAGATGACCCGAGACCATGTTGATGATCGAGCTGGGCACGAAGAACGGCGACACGCGACGCGGGCCCTTCTCATGCAGCTCGATCGATGTGTCTTCGATGGTGTTCAGTCCGCCGATACCAGCGCCCACCGCCACGCCGATGCGCGGTGCGTTCGCTTCCGTCACTTCCAGTCCGGAATCGCGCAGTGCCTGCGTACCGGCCGCGACGCCGTAATGGATGAACGGATCCATCTTCTTGACGTCTTTGGCCGCCATCCACTGGGAAGGATCGAAACCACGAACCTGCCCGGCAATGCGCGTGGCATAGGCGGTGGCATCGAAATGGGTAACCTGACCGATACCGCTGACGCCCTTGAGAATCTGCTCCCAGGCGATGGCGACTTCGTTACCGACCGGCGAAATGATCCCCATGCCGGTTACTACCACACGTCGTTTACTCATGCTGATCTTCCTTCGTGGTTCCGTGACACTGCCGCGCTCGGCAGTGTTTCCGCGCTATCGCGGCCACGGCATCCGTACCGTACGGCACGCATCCGCGCACCATACGGGATCGGACGTTGCAAAATGCAGAAACGAAAACTGCGCCAATGTGGCGCAGCTTCCGGTATCGCTAGTGGGCGGACGCATAGTGCGAACGCGCCAGCCGTCACCGAGCGATCACTCCTTGGTGTGGGCCTTGATGTAGTCAACAGCCTGCTGCACCGTGGTGATCTTCTCGGCTTCCTCGTCCGGGATTTCGGTCTCGAACTCTTCTTCGAGGGCCATGACCAGCTCGACGGTGTCCAGCGAATCAGCGCCCAGATCGTCCACGAACGAAGCGTTCGCCGTGACTTCATCCTCCTTCACGCCCAGCTGCTCGATGACGATTTTCTTGACGCGCTCTTCGATGGTGCTCATGTTGCCAATACCTCCCAAGGAGTAGTTACTTATCAACGCCGACCCATGGGCCGACTATGGCCGGCGGATTGTAGTGGCTAAGCACAGGGGCCGCCACGATCCGCAAGCAATGGTTGGACGCAGGCCACGGGACCGGCGCGAAAGGGTAATTGTCGCCTAAAACGAAGCCGCTGGCGACAACCCCCTGTTAAACCGGCCCGTGCCGGCGCTCCGAACGGTGCTCCAGCCGAGGCTGGACGACCCTGTCCGGCCGTTTCAAACGTTAGATTTCAGTGATGCCGGCACACGGCCACCGACCGCGAAGCGGCCTTAGCCGTCTTGTCGAACGGGTCTTACGGCATGTACATGCCGCCATTGACGTGCAAGGTTTCACCGGTGATGTACGCAGCCGCCGGTGACGCCAGGAAGGCCACCGCCTTGGCGATATCACTGGACTCGCCCAGACGCCCCAGCGCGATCTGTCCCAGCAGTGCCTGCTTGGACTCCTCCGGCAGCGCACGCGTCATATCGGTATCGATGAAGCCGGGTGCCACGACGTTGACCGTAATGCCGCGCGAGCCGATCTCGCGCGCCAGTGACTTGGAGAAAGCGATGATGCCGGCCTTCGCCGCGGCATAGTTCGATTGACCGGGATTGCCGGTCAGACCAATCACCGAGGCGATGGAAATGATGCGGCCCTTGCGCGCCTTCATCATGCCGCGCATCACCGCCTTGGACGTGCGATACACCGACGTCAGGTTGGTATCGAGGATGGCCTGCCAGTCCTCGTCGCGCATGCGCATCAACAGCTGATCGCGCGTAATGCCAGCGTTGTTGACCAGGATCGATACCGGGCCGAATTCCTTGCTGATGCCGTCGATCAAGGCCTCGACCGACGGACCGTCGGTCACGTTGAGCATGCGACCATGGCCGCCGTGCGCTGCCAGCCGTTCGCCGATCGCTGCTGCACCGCTCTCGCTGGTCGCGGTGCCGATCACGGTGGAGCCAAGCGTCGCCAGTTCATCGGCAATCGCTGCGCCGATACCGCGGCTCGCGCCAGTGACGAGGGCGATTTCACCTTGCAGGGTCTTGCTCATCTGTCAGTTCCTTTTGGATGGCCGAACGCACATGCGTCGAAGCGAGTGCGGCCGCATCAATCATGCGAGACACGGCGTGCCTCGCCCACGTGAGTTACTGCGATCGACTCAAGCCCACTCGGTACGGGTGGCTTCGATCTCGGCCGGCGTGCCAATGGCGCGCGCTTCCACGCTCTTGTCGATGCGCTTGATCAAGCCGGCCAGTACCTTGCCGGGACCGGCTTCGGCGATGCGTGTTGCACCGCCCTCCACCAGGGCCTGCACGCATTCGGTCCAGCGCACGGGCAGATAGAGCTGACGTTGCAGCGCGCCTCGGATCTCCTCCACCGTGGCGTAGCCGCGTGCTTCGGCATTCTGCACCACCGGAATCGCCGGCAACTGCCAGTTCAAGGTTGCCATACGCTCACCAAGGCGGTCGGCCGCATCACGCATCAACGCGCAATGGGACGGTACCGACACCGCCAGCCTGATCGCCTTCTTCACGCCCAGCTCGGCCAGCTTTGCCAGCGCACGATCCACCGCCTCGGCGTTGCCGGCGATGACCAGCTGCCCCGGCGAATTGAAGTTGGCCGGCGACACCACCTGCCCCTGCGCCACTTCCTCGCACACAGCGGCAATCTGCGCATCGTCACCACCAAGGATTGCCGCCATCGCACCCACGCCCGGCGGCACGGCCGCCTGCATCAGGCGACCACGCTCGGCCACCAGCGCCGCCGCGTCGTGCAACGACAAAGCACCGGCACAGACCAGCGCGCTGTATTCACCAAGGCTATGGCCCGACAACTGCGCCGGCTGCACCCCGCCCAGCTTCTGCCACACCCGCCACACGGCCACGCTGGCGGCCAAAAGGGCCGGCTGCGTGTTCTCAGTGCGGTTGAGATCGTTTTCCGGACCCTGCTGGCTGAGCGCCCACAGGTCGACACCGGCGCCCTGCGAGGCTTCGTCGAAAGTGGCCTTCACTTCCGGATGGGCAGCTGCCAGTTCGGCCAGCATGCCGACGGATTGCGAACCCTGGCCAGGGAAAACGAAAGCGAGCGTAGCGGAGGTTTGAGTCATGGATCGACGGATGTCTGGCAACGAAAAACGGAATGGTGCCAGTAATGGCGGACATACGCAGCTGTATCGGGGGATACGGGCGCGCAGAACACCCTCGCCGCCACCCCTCACCGGGACGACTAACGCTCCAAAAAAGGAAATGCCGCCCACAAGGACGGCACTGCGTCGAAACAAAAAGCCCAGCGGATCAGTAGCGCAACAACGCCGACGCCCAGGTGAAACCGCCGCCAAATGCCTCCAGCAGCAGCGTCTGCCCCCGCTGCACCTTGCCTGACCGCACGGCGAAGTCGAGTGCCAGTGGCACCGAGCCGGACGAGGTGTTGGCATGCTTGTCGACCGTCACCACCACCTGCTCCATCGGCATATTCAGACGCTTGGCCGTGGCCTCGATGATGCGCAGATTGGCCTGGTGCGGAATCAGCCAGTCGATCTGCGAGGCTTCCATACCGGCCGCCTGCAGGGTTTCATCGACCAGCGCATCGAGCGTCTTCACCGCGACCTTGAACACTTCGCGGCCTGCCATAGTGATGCGCACGCCGTGGTTCGGCTCGTCCTTGAAGCCCACGGAAACACCGACCGGGTTGTACAACAGATGCTTGAAGCCGCCATCGGCATGCAGGCAGGTGGCATAGATGCCCGGCTCTTCGGACGCCTCGAGCACCACGGCGCCAGCGCCATCGCCGAACAGCACGCAGCTTTCGCGCTCGGTCCAGTCGACCATGCGCGTCAGCGTCTCCGCGCCGATCACCAACACCTTTTTTGACTGGCCGCTACGGATGAACTTGTCGGCCACGCCGAGTGCGTAGACGAAACCCGAGCAAGCGGCATTGAGGTCGAACGCGGCGCAACCATTGGCACCCAAACGATGCTGCACCAGGCAGGCGGTGGACGGGAAAATGATATCGGGCGTGGTCGTGCCCAGCACGATCAGGTCCAGTTCGGACGCCTTCACGCCTGCGGCTTCGAGCGCGCGCTGGGCGGCCAGGGTGGCCAGGTCGCCGGTGGTTTCGCCGTCAGCGGCGATGTGTCGCTGCTGGATGCCGGTGCGGGTGCGAATCCATTCGTCACTGGTCTCGACGATCTTTTCGAGATCGGCGTTGGTTACCACGCGGTCGGGCAGCGCACTGCCGGTGCCAGTGATGCGGGCGTAGATCTGGGACATTAACCTTCCAGGTGCGGAGTCGGCCCAAGCGGGCCGCCAGCTCGCGCTTGCGCGCAGGCACCCGCCCCCAAACCGCCAAACTTACGTGGGTGATCGCTTAAACGCAAAGCGGCGCGTCACCGCGCCGCCCTGCGTAACCGTATCCCTTGCGGGAGACGATCAATCTTCTTCGGTCACCGAGGTGTTGGTGTCGATGACTTTCTTGCCGCGGTAGTAGCCGTCCTTGGTGACGTGGTGGCGCAGATGCACTTCACCACTGGTCGGATCGGTGGCCAGCTGCACGGTTTTCAGCGCGTCGTGTGAACGGCGCATGCCGCGGGTGGACGGGGTCTTGCGGCTCTTGGCAACGGCCATGGCGAGTCTCCAGCTAAATCAACGTTTCTTGAGTTCGCGCAAAACCGCGAACGGGTTATCGGAACGCCCTTCACCGGAGGATTCTCCCTCTGGCTCGTGGCCTGTTACTGCTTCGGGCAGCGTGCTGTCCGGATTTACCGGGATCAGCGGCAGTGCCAACAACAATTCGTCTTCGATCACATCCGCCAGGTTCAGCTTGCCGTCGTCGGCCACGAGCAAGGGCTCGCAACCGGGCGGCAAAGCCGATTCCTCGCGCTCGGTACGGATCAGGCCGAGGCGGCTGTCTACCGGCACCGGCAGCACGAAAGGCTCCAAGGTGCGCTGGCAGGTCAGCGTGAGAGGGGCTTGAACGCGGACATCGAGGTACGCCGTACCAAACTCGTCCCGCCCAAAATCCAGCTCGTATTGCAGTGTTCCTTCCGTACCGGCCAAGACCTCGCCCAACCGCTTGAAGGCGGCTACGGGTAGTTCTCCCTGGAAGGAACGCCGCGCCGAGACCATGCGCCAAGCGTCCACGGACTCTGGCAGTGTCACGGACATAGACATGAAATTCTAGGATTACAACCAGTTGAAGTCAACGGGCAAGGCACCTCAAAACGCCCTATCGCGGCCATTTTGCCTGAACGCGGCTGGTACGGCAGACTTCAACCACTTCTTCAAGCGAGCCGACCGTCCCCGTGAATGACTATCTGACGCTCGGCCTGGCCGCCCTGGTGGCTTTCGCGGCGGCCGCCATCGGCCTCGCCCTATTCTACCGGTACCGCACGGACCGGCGCAGCAGCAGCCTGCACCGGCTGTTGGAGCTGGCCGACCGGCTGGAGGTGGATCTCAAGACTTGCCGTACCGGCTTGCAGCAAGCCCACGCGGTGATGTCGCTCAATCCCGACCAGCCGGCCAATGGTGAGCAGGAGGCGCGACAGGCAATCGACGCTGGCCTGCGCTCGCTTCTGCAGCAGCGCATCTGGATTCGCGACCAGGCACCCCGCGCCAGCCAGCGACAGCTGGACCAGGCCGTCACCTCCATGAACCAGACGCGCGAACGCGTGCGGCCCCTGGTCGAGGCGCTGGATCGCGCCCAGCACGACCTGGACAGCGCCATGCGCGAACACATCCGCCGAGAGCACGACGCTTGAGCCCGCCGCGCCTGGTGCTGGGCTCGACCTCGCGTTATCGCGCCGAACTGCTACGGCGGATTTATGCGGATTTCGACCAGCGTGCGCCTGGAACGGACGAACGTCCGCTGCCGGGGGAATCGCCGCGTGAGCGCGCCCTGCGCCTCGCCGTCGCCAAGGCCCGCGCAGCGGCCGTGGAGCTGGATGATGCCCTGGTGATTGGCTCGGATCAGGTCGCCGAATGCGATGGCCTGGTTTTGGACAAGCCAGGCACGCTGGAACGTGCCCGTCAGCAGCTCGCTGCCTGCTCCGGTCGCGAGGTGCATTTCCACACCGCCCTGTGCCTGCACGACACCCGCAGCGGACAGGATCGCATCCACGTCGACCATACTCGCGTTTGTTTTCGCAGCCTCGATGCGGGAGAAATCGCGCGCTATGTCGAACGCGAGCAGCCGCTCGACTGCGCCGGCAGCTTCAAATGCGAGGGCCTGGGCATCAGCCTGTTCGAACGAATCGACAACCAAGACCCCAGCGCCTTGATCGGCCTGCCCTTGATTGCACTGGCGCGCTTGCTGCGTGAGGCGGGCATGGCCCTGCCCTGAGCAACCGCTCTGCCGCTCAACGCTCCGCCTTGTGCGCGAACTGCCAGATCGAACATTGATCATCACTGTGGGCAACCACCGGCAATGCTGTCGGCACGCGGCCGACATAGAAAGCGATACGCCGGCGCCCATCGAAAAGATCCAGCCGTCGCAAGGGTTGCGGCTCGTCGATGCGGCCACACAGCGTGCGCAGCCATGGCGGTCGTTCGTGCACCCGCAAGGCAGCCTCGTCCACCGCCAGCAGCATCGGATCGCCACCGCGCATGGCGCGTAGCGCATTTTCATCGCGCTGCCAGATCGCCAGTTGCGGTGCTCGGCCATGCTTCACATTGAGCGGGCTATCGAGCGAATAGACCGGCACACGGCCGCCAAGCTGGAAGTCGATCTCGGCCGCCAGCATGAAATTGTCAGCCACCAGCACGGCCGGATGCTGTGACAACAAATCGCGTACCGCGTCGCCACTCTCGCGCCAGCCCAAGAAGCCCGAAGGAAATGCTTTGGTTCCCGACCACGCCCGTGCGCCCTCCGGGCTAGCCGCCATGCCCAGATAAAGCAGTCCACCGAGCTGACCGAGTACGGCCAACGCAAAGGTGGCAACCAGCCATGCGCGCCGTCGCCCGAGCGCCTCATGGCGAAGAAGAATCGGTAACACTGCCAGCAGTGGCAGATATCCCGGCAAAGGCCAATGCGCGCGGAAACGCAGGTCATCCGCGAACAGCCCAAGCACGAAGTAGAGGACGATGAAGCTCAACGACACCGTGGCAATGACATCCCACGGCGCGCCCTCCTCCCGGCTACGCTTCCAGCACTGCCACGCCGCCCACAGCAACAGCGCATAGAGCAGCGGCGTGCAGGCGATGGCCTGCTCCAACGGCTGCACCAGGGCATCGGCATGAAACGTCCACGGATGGCGCTGCACCAATTGGAAGGCCAAACCGGCACCACGTTGTTGCCAGTTGGATACGAGCAAGGGAATCAGACCCAGCGCGGCCACGCCCATCGCCAGCCAGAAACCGCCGCGACGCCACTGCCGGCGACCGCGCGGGGTCAGCACGCAGAGCAGCAGACCGGCCAGCATGGGCATGGCCGCCCGGTAATGGGTCAGCCAACCAACGGCCAACGCGACACCGAGCAACCACCAATCAAGCAGACGATTGCCGTCCATCGCACGGACCAGCGCGACCAGCGCCAGCATGATGGCCACCGTCAGCGGCACATCAGGTAGCGCCAGGACGCCCAGGGAGCCAGCCAATGGCAGGCTCAGACACAGCAACCCGGCCTGCCAGCCGGCGCGCTCGTCGAATAGCCGCATGGCAAAAGCGCGCACCAGCCACGGCAGGGCACTGCCGATCAGCAGGAACGGCCAGCGCATGCCAAGCAGGCCATGCCCAGCCACCGATTCACCCAGCCGGATCAACCAGGCCGTGAGGGGTGGCAGATCGCTATAGCCCCAGGCGAGATGACGGCTTTCCTGCCAATAGAACGCTTCGTCACCAAATGGCGACAGGGTGGCGGCAAGCATGAGCTTGATGAGGAATAGCGCCATAAAGCCTATGACGAAAGCGCCTCGCCAGCGCGCGAGGTCGACGGCTACACTGCTTGCGTCACGCATAGGCCTCGCCCTGCGCCATTCTTTTTAGCTGCCGGAAACCCATGTCCGCCATCACTCCCTTGCACGATGAAACATTGCGTACGCGCCTGGACGCGGCAATGGCCCAGGTCAATCGCGTGTTGCTGGGCAAGCCGCGCCAGGTCAAGCTCGCCTTTACTTGCCTGATCGCAGGTGGCCACCTGCTGCTGGAAGACGTACCCGGCGTAGGCAAGACCACCTTGGCCCACGCACTGGCAGCCAGCTTTGCGCTCGATTTCCAACGCGTGCAGTTCACCAGCGACCTGCTCCCCTCGGACATTATCGGGGTCAGCGTATACGAGCGCGAGACCGGCCATTTCCGTTTTCACCCGGGACCGATCTTTACCGGTCTGTTGCTGGCCGATGAAATCAATCGCGCCACCCCCAAGACGCAGAGCGCCCTGCTGGAAGCGATGGCCGAAGGCCAGGTCACCGTAGACGGCCAAACCCATGCGCTGCCGCAGCCGTTCTTTGTGGTGGCCACGCAAAATCCTATGGACCTGGCGGGCACCTTCCCCCTGCCCGACTCGCAACTCGATCGCTTCATGCTGCGGGTGTCGCTGGATTATCCCGACGCCGCGGCCGAACGCGCCCTGTTGACCGGCAGCGATCGCCGCGACCTGCTGGCCCAGCTCTCGCCCCAGCTCGATGGTGAAGGCCTCGCCGAGCTGTCGCGTCGCGCCCGTGCGGTCACCGCAAGCAGCGCGCTGCTGGACTACCTGCAGGCCTTGCTGGCGGCAAGCCGCCGGCACACGGACATCCGCGTGGGTCTCTCGCCTCGTGCGGGCCTGGCCCTGCTCAGCGCCGCGCGGACGTGGGCCATGCTTAGCGATCGCATGCATGTATTGCCCGAGGACGTACAAGCACTATTCGTACCCCTGGCTGCACATCGCATGGTCGCCGCGCGCGGTGCCAGCGGCGATCACCTGGCTCGCGATCTGCTCGCCAACGTCGCGGTGGGCTAATGCTGGCAGCACTTCGTCGCTTTCAGGCAGGGGCGGAGCGACGACTACCCGCGCTTACCCGCTACAAGCGACCTGAAAACCTCCCGATCGCCTTGCATCGTCGGCGTATCTACATCGTGCCCACGGCCTTCGGCGCGGGTTTCACAGCGTTGCTTTTCATCATGCTTATCGGCGCGCTCAACTACGCCAACAATGCCGCGCTATTGCTTACGTGCCTGCTGGGTGCCGCCAGCTCGGCCAGCATGCTGATTGCCTTTCGAAGCCTCAACGGATTGCGCCTTATCAGCATCCAGCAGGGACACGCCATCGCTGGCGAGGCGCTCGCGCTGCAACTCGTCTTCGAGGGAGGCGAACGCGCACACGCTTCGGTACACGCGGATCTGGACGGCCATACGGAAGCATTCTCGCTGGCCCCTCGCGAACAAACTCTGGTAGCGCTGCACGTGCCCACCTTGCAACGCGGCTGGCAGCCCTTGCCGCGCATCAAGCTGTGGAGCAACTGGCCACTTGGCTTGTTCCACGCCTGGAGCTGGATTCACCCGGACCAGGCCGTGCTCGTGTGGCCGCAACCGGAAACCGGCGGCCCACCACCGGTACTGCCAGGCGAGGACGGGCAACGCCAACGCCTGCACCATGGTGAAGACGTCGCTGCGTTGCGCGACTACCGCGCCGGTGACCCACAACGGCATATTGCGTGGAAGGTCAGTGCCCGACACTCGAATCTGCTGGTGAAGGATTTCGAGCAACCCGAATCACGGCAGGAATGGCGGCTGGATTGGCGTCACCTTCCGCAGCTCTCTCCTGAGGCGCGTATCTCACGACTCGCCCGTTGGCTCGGTGAAGCAGACGCACTCGGACGTACTAGCAGTCTGTGGCTGCCCGACGAGGAGATTCCCTTGGGCCACGGCCACAATCACTACGCGCGCTGCATGAACGCACTGGCGCGCATGCCGTGATCACGTTCTCGCTGTTTCATCGCAAACCACGGCCGCCGCTTGGCGCGCGCGCCTTCGACCTGCTTTGCCTTACCGTCCTCGTCGTGCTGACTGCGCACACGCCGCATTTGCCGGTGTGGTTCAGCGGGGCTCTCGTCCTCGTGCTTGGGCTGCGCTGGTGGCAGCGCCGCAAGCTTGGTGGCCGCGCGCCGCTGTACCTCAAGCTGCCCTTGATTGCGCTGCTGTCCGCAGCCGTGATCTTTCACTACGGCACCCTGTTCGGACGCGAGCCCGGCGCGGCGCTGGCCGTGGGCCTGCTGGTGCTCAAGTTGCTGGAAACAGAGGCGACTCGCGACGCGCGCGTCGGCGCGGCGTTCGCCTGCTTTGCCCTGATGACCGCCCTGCTGTTCGATCAAGGCATGCTGGCAACCCTGTTGGTTGCGCTGGGTCTGTTGCCAGCCCTGGCCACGCTGCGCGCCCTCGAACCCGCCCATGGAACGGCCTCTCTGCCGCGCGAGCTACTGCCGGCGCTAGGTTTACTGGGCGTATCGCTGCCGCTTGCGCTGCTCGCCTTCCTCCTGCTGCCCCGACTCAGCTCGCCACTATGGGGCGCGCCGAATCCGCCACAGGCGCGGACCGGGCTCAGCGACGACATGGCGCCTGGCGACTCTTTCGATCTGCTGACCGACGATCGACCGGCCATGCGTGTCAGTTTCAGCGGGGCACCACCGGCGACCAGCCGGCGCTATTTCCGCGCCTATGTCATGTCGAGCTTTGACGGGCGCCGATGGAGCCAGCTCGCGGGGCTCGACCCGCAGGCCCCCGCGATCGAACACGCCGAAACCATTGACTACACCATCAGCCTTGAGGCCAGCGGACAGCGCGTCTTGCCCGCTCTGGATGTTCCGATCGAGGCACCGGCGCATGCCCTGTTCGGTCCCGATCGAGAATTGCTGGCCGACCGGCCGATCAACGATTCGCTCACCTACTCGGTACGCTCCGCACTCAATTATCGGCTTCAACCACAACTCAGCGAAGCCGGGCGTCGTCTCGGTTTACAACTGCCCAGGGATTTCAATCCACAGGCACTTGCCCTGGCTGCCCGCTGGCGTGCGCGGTACGGCGCCAATGACGCGGCGGTGATCAAGGCCGCGTTGAATCTGTTCCACGACGGCGGCTTCAGTTACACGCTTTCCCCTGCGCCGCTCGGCCGTAATTCGGTCGACGACTTCCTGTTCGCCACGCATGAAGGCTTCTGCCAGCACTACGCGTCGGCTTTCACGGTGTTGATGCGTGCAGCTGGCATTCCAGCACGCGTAGTCACCGGCTATCAGGGAGGCTATTGGAACGCGCTGGGCAACTATCTGCTGGTGCGCCAATCGGATGCCCATGCCTGGAGCGAAGTGTGGCTACCGGAGCGCGGCTGGACGCGTGTGGACCCCACCGCCGCCGTGCGTCCCGAACGCGTAAGCCTGGGTGCGGCCGGCGCGTCAGGCGCCGCATCTGCGTGGTCGCCCAACGGCTGGTGGCTTGATCTGCGCAATCGCTGGGACATCGTCAACCGCTGGTGGAACCAGGGCGTTATCGGCTTTGACGCGCTGAGGCAACACGGACTGCTGACCCCTTTCGGTTTACGCGACACCGACCCAGGTACGCTGGGCCTGTTGCTTGCCATCGTCGGCACGTTGTTCGCAGCCATAGGGCTGGTGTGGGCACTGTGGACGCGCCCACCGGCCGATCCGCTGCGTGCGGCGATGCAGTCGCTGGAACGGAGGCTGGCCGCCGTCGATGTTGCGCGTCGCCACAGTGAAGGACCACAGCATTTTTTCAGTCGCGCTGCGCGGGCCCTGCCTGCCCAACGCGTGGAACTGGGCCGACTGATGAGGACGTATCTCGAACTGCGCTACGCCTACGACGAACCACCTGCGATCCTGGTAAAGAACTTTCGACGGGCCGTGCAGGACTTTCGACCGCGTCGCATGGTCAAATGATATTGAGCCGTGGATGCCTCGCGTCCACTACACGATGGAGATAGCGTCATGTCCATGTTCAAGCCGTTGATCCTCGCGACCGCAGTAGCGACATTGGCCGCCTGCGCAACGGTGCCGCAACCGCTGCAAGGCACGTACACCGACGTATCCTCGGTGTCTGTCCAGCAGGGCGCTGCTGCCGGCGCCCAGGTGCGCTGGGGTGGCCAGATCATCAAGACCGAACCGGGCCCGCAAGAAACCTGCTTCTACGTGCTCTCACGCCCCCTGGATAGCCAAGCGCGTCCGCACGATTCCGAGAGCAACAGCGAAACCCAGGGTCGCTTTGTGGCCTGCCGCGCCGGCTTCTACGATCCCGAAGTGTTTGCCCAGGGCCGCGATATCACCGTCACCGGCACCTTGCACGGCACCGTGTCGGAGAAAGTGGGCGAATACGGCTACCCCTATCCGCGGGTCGAAGCCAACGTGGTTTATCTGTGGCCCAAGCGCGTGGTCTATCCGTATGGGGGCTACTACGACCCGTTCTGGGGTCCGGGCTGGGGTCCTTACTGGGGCCCATACTGGGGTGGCCCATGGGGCTGGGGCGGGTACGGCTGGGGCGGGTACTACCCAACTCGCGTCATCGTCGTGCCGCGCCGTGTGCCGCCGGCGCACGGCTGATCTGCAGCCACGAAAACGCCGGCCATGTGCCGGCGTTTTCGTAAGCGAGATCAGTGACGCGGATTCAGCCAGGCGGCCAGTGCATCGGACGCCCGCCCAGCAGATGCACGTGCAAATGGAAGACGGTCTGCCCGCCGTGCTCATTGCAATTGACGACGGTGCGGTAGCCCTTTTCCGCCAAGCCTTCGCTTCGGGCATAACGGGCTGCGGCCAATAACAGTTTGCCTAGCAGTTCAGCGTCCTCCGGCGTCGCCGCGTCGAGCGTGGCGATCGCCTTCTTCGGCACAAACAACACGTGCACCGGTGCCTGCGGATTAAGGTCACGGAACGCGAGTACGTCATCGTCCTCGTAGACGATATCGGCGGGTATCTCGCGCCGGATGATCTTGCCGAAAATGGTGTCGCCCACAGCAGACTCCTTCCGTTTACAGACGCAGCAGCATACCGTGCGCCACCGGCGCCACGAGTTTGAAACCGAATGGCTCGTAAAGCCTGGACGCCGTGCCATCGGCGATCAGCCCGACCATGGCGCGAGCCGGCGCGCGTGCATGCACCTGATCCATCAAGGCCTGCATGATGCGCCGGCCCCAGCCCTGGCCCTGCCAAGCCGGCGCCACGGCGATGTCGACCACGAACAGGAATAGCCCGCCGTCGCCGACGACGCGGCCCATGCCGATGAGCTCGCCTTGGTGACGTACACACACCGAGCACCAGCTCGCCGGCAGCCCCACGGCAGCCGCTTCAGGTGTCATCGCGCTCAAGCCCGCAGCGCTACGCAAGGCGCGGTATTCGTCGGCGCCAGGAATCTCAAGCGAGAGCTGCGGTGCCGATGTCATGGCCTTCAATCCAACGATTGCCGGCTGCCGAACGCATGCGCCAAGGTGCCGCGATCGACGTATTCCAGCTCGCCGCCCAGCGGCACGCCATGAGCCAGCCGCGAAGGCCGTACGTTGGCCGCACGCGCCAGTTGCGCGAGGTAGTGTGCCGTCGCCTCGCCTTCCACGGTGGGATTGGTGGCGATGATCAGCTCCTCGATTTCGCCCTCACCCAGTCGCTCCGAGAGCAGGTCCAGCCCCAGCTCTTCTGGGCCGAGGCCATCGAGCGGCGACAGCCTGCCGAGCAGCACGAAGTATTGCCCTCGAAAACCCGTCGCCTGCTCGATCGCCGCCAGTTCGGTAGGCGATTCCACCACGCACAGTATCTGGCGGTCGCGGCTCGCGCTGGCGCACAACGAGCAGATCGGCGTTTCACTGAAGTTGCGGCAGCGCGAACAGTTGCCGATCTGGCGCATCGCCTGCTCCAGCGCCTGAGCCAGGCGCAAGCCACGCTGGCGGTCGCGCTCCAGCAGATGGAAGGCCATCCGTTGCGCGCTCTTGCCACCCACGCCGGGCAGGCAGCGGAGCGCTTCGATCAGGTCGGTGAGGAGCTTGCTCATGGGTCCCTGTGACGTGTAGGAGCGCACCCAGTGCGCGAAAAGCCAACGGAGTGCTGACGCCGAAACGTTCTTCACTCGGGCCATCCTTGGCCCTCGCCCTGCGGGCAGCTTGCGCTGTGCAAGCCGGCATTCCTGCCGGTTTGTCGCGCACTGGGTGCGCTCCTACAACACAAACTTAGAACGGCATCTTGAAGCCTGGCGGCAGATTCATGCCCGAGGTGACGCCGCCAAGCTTGTTCTTGCTGACCTCGGCGACCTTGTTCACCGCGTCGTTCACCGCGGCAGCGACGAGATCCTCGGCCATCTCCGGATCATCGGCGAACAGTTTGCGATCGATCTGCACTCGACGTACTTCGTGTGCGCCGGTCATAAGCACGCTCACCAGGCCGCCACCTGCGCTTCCCGTGACTTCCAGCTTCGCGATTTCTTCCTGCGCGCGCTTCATCTCGTCCTGCATGCGCTGGGCCTGCTGCATTAGCTGGCCGATCTGTCCTCTCATGACGTACTCCGCTTATCTCTGTCAGTTCTCAAACGGCTTGATCGACTGGGGCACCACGCGCGCACCGAACTCGCGCTTGAGCGACTGCACCAGGGGATCTTCTTCGATGGCCTGCTCGGCCGCCGACTGCGCGGCTTCGCGCGCATTGGCGGCACGCGCCGCTGGCGTTTCGGTGGTCACGCCGCGCTCCTCCATGAAGCGCAGGCGGATACGTTCGCCGAGCGTCTGGCTGATGCGCTCCTCCATCTGCCCTACCATCGGCTCGACGGCAAGATGCATATGCGCCGGCTGCAAGGCCAGCAGCAGGGTGCTGCCTTCGCGCCCACGCAAGGCCGCATTCTGCGCAAGCTGCCCCAGCGGACCGCGGAGATTGGCGCGTTCGATCAGGGCATCCCAGTGAGGAAGTCCATTCGCGTCGAGAGCCACTGGTTCCCGTGGCGCCACCGCCGGTGCCGGCGATGCCGCTGGCGCTGGTTGGGGCAGGGTCGCCGCGGCCACGCTGGCAACGTGCATCCGCTCGTTTACAACGGGCGATGCTGCACGTGGCGGCGGTGCGGATGCGCGCGATGCAGGAGCCGACGGACGTTCGGCAATGTTTGCGCCACCGCCATCGGCGGGCCGGAACGCCAACATCCGCAGCATCGCCATTTCAAAGCCGGTGCGCGCGTCCGGCGCCAAGGCAAGATCACGGCGGCCCGCCGTGGCGATCTGGTAGTAAAGCTGCACGTCTTCGGGCGCCAGCTGCTGCGCCAGCGTCATCAGGGCGTCGTCATCGCTGCCGTCTACATCCGGTCGATAACCTGGCACCAGCTGGATCAGCTGGATGCGATGCAGCACGCTGGCCACATCGTCCAGCACGCCGCCGAAGTCGGGCGAGTACGAGGCGATGCGCGTGCACTCGGCCAGCAAGGCATCACCGTTGCCGGCCGCCAGCGCGTCGAGTAGACCGAGCACCTGGCCGCGCGCCACGCTGCCGAGCATCGCCCGGACATCGTCCACGCGCAGCGAGCCGCCGCCATAGGCGATCGCCTGGTCCAGCAGCGACAGGCCGTCGCGCAAGGAGCCATCCGCGCCACGCGCCAGTTCGGCGATGGCGGCGTCTTCATAGGGAATGTTTTCAGCGCCCAGGATGTGGCGCATCTGTCCCGAGATCTGCTCCGGCAGCAGCCGCTTGAGGTTGAACTTCAGGCAGCGCGACAGCACGGTCACCGGCAGCTTCTGCGGATCGGTGGTGGCGAGCAGGAACTTCACATGCGGCGGCGGTTCTTCCAGCGTCTTCAGCAACGCATTGAAGGCCGGCTTGGAGAGCATGTGCACCTCGTCGACCAGGTACACCTTGAAGCGCCCCCTGGCCGGCGCGTACTGCGCGTTCTCGATTACTTCGCGCACATCGTCCACACCGGTGTTGCTGGCAGCGTCGATTTCCAGCAGGTCCACGAAGCGGCCGGCATCGACCGCCGTGCACACCGCGCATTCGCCACAGGGATCGGCCGATTCGCCGCGCTCGCAGTTCAGCGATTTGGCGAAGATGCGTGCAATCGTGGTCTTGCCCACGCCGCGGGTGCCGGTGAACAGATAGGCATGGTGCATGCGGCCGGTGTCGAGCGCATTGGTGAGCGCGCGCACCACATGCTCCTGCCCGACCAGTTCGGCGAACTTGCGGGGGCGCCATTTGCGCGCGAGGACCTGATAGGACATGCGTTACTACCTTGGGGCGAGCGTCGATTGTGCCAAGTCGCTCGCGGCAAGTCAGTAACATCCGTCGCGACGGCTGCCAGGGGGCCAGAAAGGCGGCGGCCCTGCCAGCCACACCCCGGCACCCGAATCATTCGCTACCGTTGCTCCCTTCCGGGCCTGGCGGAATTTACGAACTATCGTCGCGGGGGGACCGACAGGGCCACCATAGAGACGTACATTTTGCGGCAGCCCAGGGGGCGTCGCTTGGTTTCACTCACTGGCGGAGAGGGCGGGATTCGAACCCGCGATACGGGGATAAGCCGTATACACACTTTCCAGGCGTGCTCCTTCAACCACTCGGACACCTCTCCGCGGTGGTGAAACCTCTTTTACCGTGCAACAGCCCCGGCAAAGAGGCGAAAGGATAACGGCAGCGGACCTTTCGTACAAGAGAGCGCCGGTCGGCTCAGGGCTGGGGAACGTCGCGCAGAAATACCGGCAGGTCGGTGGCCGGCGGCTTGGCCGGTACCTGGTAGAACATGTCGGCGACGAAGCCGCGGTGATAGGTGGCATGGTTGACCACATGGAGAATCATCTCCTCGCGGCTCATGCGCCCCTCGCCGCCACCAATGAACTGGAATGTCACTTCCTCGACGGCCTGGGCTGGCGAAAGCGCCTCGGCGTAACCGAGGTACCAGTCGTTCATGGCCTGCTGGCGCCGCCATAGCTCATCCAGCACCAACGGCTCGGGCGTGTTGCGACTGGTATATCCGTGCTGGCGTCCCTGCAGGTGCGCCTGGAAAATATCGTCAACTACGTAGGTGTGGCTTAGCGTGCGCAGCATATTGCCGAAAATCGTGGCGCGCACCGCCTCGGCGGCCCCTTCCGGCAGGGCGGCGACAGCATCGTAGGTCAGCTGGTCGGCCCAGGCGCGGTAACGCAGCAATTTATGCAAATAGCGGGCTGTCATGACGGTAGATGCCCTGTGGCTGAAGGTCGTGGCTGGGGACTCCGCCCTTCATTCATGCGAAGTCAGATGACGGTACATCGAGGTCATGCCTAGCCGGCATCAGGCCGGGTCGGCGCGGGTTCCGGCAGCGCGATGCGCTCACCCGTTCGCGCAATGGCATAACCTCGAGCCACCAGCGCGGCACCATCCGTCTCGCTGCCATAGTGATAAAGCCGCATCCGCTGGCGCTGTGCCGTGTCGTATTCGCGCTCGATATCGTCGATGCCGGTATGCGACGGGTTACCGACCAGGCCGCAGTCGTGCGCAATCACCTCCGAACCCGCGGCAACCCGCGCCAGCACTTCAGGAATCGGACGCGTATCGCCGGTATAGGCAAAGCTGCCCGCCAACGCCACGCCATAGGACGTGCCCGCCATATGGTGGCGCGTGGCAAACACATCGAACCACTGGCCATCGAGCCAGAATCCGCGCGTGCACGGCACCAGCCGAAACGCTTCCCAGAAATTCACGCCGCCCTCGGCCAGCGCGTTCGGGTAGTCCGCCACACGCGTTTGCAGCCAAGTCATCAAACCGGCATGCAGGAACAGCTTGGTGCGCCCGCGCCACTGCTCGTCAAACCACAGTCGGAAAAACAACCGCTCCATGCCACCCACATGATCCATATGGGTATGCGTGATGAAAACCGCGCTGGGCGGTTCGCCATAGGCTGCCTGGTAACGATCCAGCGTATCGGGGCCGCAATCGACCAGCAGCATAGGCGCGCCATCCCGCTCGAGCACGACCGCCGACGAGCCCAGCTCCACGGCATGCGCCGCGCCAACACCAAGAAAATGCAGATTCCAGTTCATGCGCGAAGGGTACGCTCGTAGCGGTAGACCAGGGGTTTCCACAGTTGCTCTTCGAAGCCGGTCTGATCCTGGGCCGCCGCCCCCAGCTTTACCAGCGAGCGACGCAAGCGCTGCAGGTTGGCCTGCTGCCACGCCTCCGCAGGCTGCCGCTGGCGGCCGCGATCGAAGTCGATGAGGTAAAGCTCGTCCGACGTCACCAGCACGTTGTGGGCATTGAGGTCGGCATGCCAGATGCCGGCCCGATGAAAGCGCGCCACCAGCGCGCCCACCAGCTCGGCCATCTCGCTGTCGAGCAAACCGGCTGCCAGGCACTCCGCCAGCGTCTGGGATGGGGCAATGCGGCGGGTGATCAGGTCAGCTGTATAAAAGAGTCCGCTCCGCTGGTAGCGACAAGCGACGGCTTGCGGCCCAGGCAGGCCGAGCGACGCGATGACACCAAGCAAGCGGAATTCACTGAAGCTGCGCGTGCGATCGGCGCCGGTCCACAGGTAACGGTCCCCCATCCAGGTGGCCACCAGGCCGCCGCGCCGGTAGTGCCGCAATACGCATTCGCCCACCGGGGTATCGATGATGGCAATGCCACCGCGGCCCCCCGCCTGCTGGCGCAGCGCACCGCGTTCACGCCAGGCTTCGGGCACGAACCAGTCATTGTCGACTTGTGGCAACACCGCCGAGTCGAACAGAATCGCTCCGGTGGAGTCCTCGCGGATTCGTTCCTGCATCGCGCCCCCTGCGTTATCGACGCCTACCCTGTACCGAGTCCAGCGATTCTAGCCCATGCCCGCTCCCTCCTCGATCTGCCTGCTACGCACTTCCGCCATTGGCGATGTCACCCATGTGGTGCCGCTGGTGCGGACCCTGCAAAAGGCATGGCCACAAACGGAGCTGACCTGGATCATCGGCAAGCTGGAGCGACGCCTGGTGGGCGACCTGCCCGGCGTTACCTTCGTAACGTTCGACAAGGGCGCCGGTTTGGCCGGCATGCGCGCCGTGGGCGAGGCGCTGGGTGGCCAACGCTTCGATGCGCTGCTGCAGATGCAAGTGGCACTGCGCTCCAACCTGCTCAGCCTGTTCATCAAGGCACGCCAGCGCGTTGGCTATGACAAGGCGCGCGCCAAGGACGGCCATGGCCTGGTCATCAGCGAGCGCATCCCCGCGCGCACGGGCGAGCATGTGCTCGAAGCCATCGGCAGTTTCTGCGAACCACTGGGACTCAAGCAGACCGATGTGCAGTGGGGCATTCCCATACCCGAGCAGGCACACACCTGGGCGGCCGAACAGTTACCCGGCGACACGCCGACCCTGTTGGTCAGCCCCACCTCCAGCCACGTGCTGCGCAACTGGCGGCCAGAACGGTATGCGGCCGTGATGGATCACGCCAACGCGCGCGGGTGGCGCGTGGTACTGGTTGGTGGTCCATCGCCGCTCGAACGTCAGATGGCCGACGCCGTGCTCGGAGCCTGCAGCCACGCACCGCTCAACCTCACCGGCAAGGACACGCTCAAGCAGTTGATGGCGATGCTTGCGCGCGCCCCGATGTTGCTGACGCCGGATTCGGGGCCAATGCATATGGCCAACGCGGTCGGTTGCAAAGTGTTGGGCCTGCATGCCGCCAGCAACCCGGATCGCTCCGGCCCCTATTCCGATCGCCGCTGGTGTGTGAACAAATACGACGAAGCCTCGCGAAAATACTTCGGCAAACCGGCCAGCGAGATTCTCTGGGGCAGCAAGATTGAAAAGCCAGGCGTGATGGATCTGATCAGCGTAGATGACACCATCGATCGCTTCGAAGCCTGCGCTCGTCACCTTGGCTTGGATTGATCGCCACGCGGCGGTTGCCGCCGCGTGGCGTAGCCGCGCTTACGGCGCGCGGTAGTCCTTGTACGACTTCTCTTCCACCAGCTGGGAGCCCAGCTTGAGGTTGATCTCGCGTTTCACGGCGGCGCGCTCGTCGTTGCGGAAATACACAGCGCGGGCCAGCTCGATGAACTGTGCATCGAAAGCCTGGTCCTTTTCCTTGAGGCGGATGCGGTCCTCGATGTCCCACAGCAGCTCGTTGACCGCCAGCAGGCGGGCGCGCTCGTCGGCGATGTCGGTCTGGGAAGCGGCGGCGCTGGACCAGGTGGCGTTGAGCAGGTCAAGCTCATTGCGAACGTTGGCCAGCTTGGCGGGGTCGGTCATCTGCTGCGACTTGATTTCCAGAATGGTGATCTTGTCAATCAGCTCGCCGTAGGAAACGGGGACTTGAATAAGGCTCATGGAAGAACTCCGGCTGGTCTGGACGGCGCCCCGTGACAAATCGGTCACGATGCCCGCCTGATGGAACGCACATCATAATTCGATGTCTTCTCCGATGGTTCAGCCTGTCGCATTAGACTGTCATTGCAACTGCCCCCCAATCAGAGAGGTTCCATGTCTACGCAACGTTTTTTCATGCTGCCCCTGGCCGCCCTGCTTGCCCTCAGCCCGCTTGCTGCCGGCGCCCAGTCCCGCGGCAACGGCAACGTCCTGGTCCGCAACGACGGCATCTACGTGCGTTGCGACCAGTGCGGCACCGTCGACTCGATTGACCAGAATGTCAGCCAAGGCAGTGACCACAGCATGGCTGGCACCATCATCGGCGGCATTGCCGGTGGCGTGCTGGGCAACCAGGTCGGCAAGGGCAAGGGCAACACCCTGGCTACGGTGGCCGGCGCGGTCGGCGGTGGCTATGCGGGCAACCGCATCGGCGCCAATAGCGGTGGTGGCCACCAGAGCTTCACCGTGCACGTGCGCATGGGCAATGGCAGCATCGCCAATGTCACCGTGCCGGATGCCAGCGCCATCCGTCCAGGCGATATCGTGCAGATCGACCCGAACGGCAGTATCTCGCGCATCCAGTAGGCGCAGCCGGCTCAGAAACAAAAAGCCGGTCCCAGGGTCGGCTTTTTTCTTGCCCGAAACATGGCGCTCATTGGTGGCGGACAGAAGCCAGTCGCGCCACCAAATCATCGTAGAAGGCCGGTGGCAGCACGGCCCGAACTGGCACCGCCCACCAGTGCGCCTGGGCAAAGGCACGGCACTTCACTGCATCCTTCTCGGTCATCAGGACCGCCCGACTGTCGGGGAACGCCAGATCGGCCGCCACAAAAGCATGGTGATCAGGAAACGCATGCTCCACCACCGTGATGCCTTGCGTGCGCAGGCTGGCAAAGAAGCGTTGCGGGTGGCCGATGGCCGCTATAGCGTGCACGGTTTGCCCGACGAAGTCAGACAGCGGCTTGACGTGATCGTCGGCCAATGCCCGCGCCAGGCCTCCTTGCAGTTGCATGGGCACATCATCGGGGGCCACGACTCCGCCGTTGCTGATGCGGAAGTCCACCTGCTGCAGGCGAGACAGCGGTTCGCGCAGCGGGCCGGCAGGTAGCAGCCGCCCATTGCCGAAACGGCGCACCCCGTCGATCACGCAGATCTCCACGTCCCGCGCCAGCGCATAGTGTTGCAGGCCGTCGTCGGCGATCACGACATCGCAGCCCGCATCGATTAAAAGCCTGGCGGCGGCGGGGCGATCGCGACCCACCGCCACGGCGACACCGCTGGCGCGGATCAGGCAAGGCTCGTCGCCCACCCTGGCGGGATCGGCTGCAGCGTCGAGCAGCATGGGCTCGGCCTGGGAACCGCCATAACCACGACTGACGACACCAGGTGTATAGCCGCGCCGGCGCAAAGCGTCAGCCACGGCAATGGTGACCGGTGTCTTGCCGGTGCCGCCGACGCTGAGGTTGCCGATGACCACGATGGGCACCGGCAAGCGCACTTGTTTCAGCAGGCCACGTCGATACAAGACGCGACGCCAACGAATCGCCACGCCGTAGAGGACGGCAAGCGGTGCCGCCCACCAGAGTGCTCGCCCAGCACCATACCAAGCCGATTCGAGACGTTCGGCCAGTGTCATGACTGCGCCTCAGTCACTGCCCGGATTGCGGAACTGCATCTGATGGAGCGCGGCATACTTCCCGCCCAAGGCCAGTAGTTCGCCATGGGTGCCGCGCTCGACGATACGGCCCAGGTCCATCACGGCAATCTGGTCGGCATGCTCGATGGTGGAAAGACGATGCGCGATCACCAGCGTGGTACGGTCTTTCATCAGTCGCTGCAATGCCTGCTGAATCAGCCGCTCGGATTCCGTATCCAGCGCACTGGTCGCCTCGTCCAGCACCAGGATGGGTGCGTTCTTGAGGATGGCCCTGGCGATCGCAATGCGTTGCCGCTGGCCACCGGACAACATGCCACCGCGCTCGCCGACGCGGCTCTGCAGACCCTGCGGCATGCGACTGATGAACTCCATCGCATTGGCCACTTCGGCGGCGGCGATGATGTCCTGTTCGCTGGCACCGGCCAGCTCACCGTAGGCGATGTTGTTGGCCACCGTGTCGTCGAACATCACCACATTCTGGCCCACCCACGCGATCTGCTGACGCAGCTCGGCGAGCAGGTATTCATCGAGGGCGTGACCATCGAGCAGCACTTGGCCAGCCGTGGGTTCGTAAAAACGAGGCAGCAAGCTGGCCAGGCTGCTCTTGCCGCTGCCCGAACGCCCGACCAGCGCCGTGACCGTGCCGGGACGGCAATGCAGATTGACGCCACGCAGGGCTTCTTCGGTCGAATCGCGATAGCTAAGGTGCACGTCGCGGAACGTGATATCGCCAACGCAACGCGTGATGGACAGCGTGCCGTTATCTATCTCCGGTGGCCGGTCGAGGATGCCAAAGAGATCCTTCGCTGCGATCAGGCCGCGCTGGACACTGCCCTGCACCCCGGTCAGACGCTTGAGCGATGGCATCATCGCGCCCATGGCCGTCAGCACCGAAAAGAAAATGCCCGGCGACATGTGGCCCAGCACGCCCGGACGCGTGGCCAACAGCACTAGTGCGGCGATCGCCGCCCCCCCCATGGTCTGGATGGTGGAGCTGGAAAGCGAACTGGTGAATGATACTTTTAGATTAAGAGTTCGCGTGCGCTCGGCCACCTCATCGAATCGTTGGCGCTCGAAATCCTGGCCACCATAGATTCGCACTTCGCGATGCGCGTTGACGGCTTCTTCGACCGAGCCCGTCACCGTGCCCATCATGTCCTGGATACGTCCGCTGATCCGACGATAACGCCGGCTAACCACGGTGGCGATCAGCAGCACGGTTGGCGCCAGCACGAAGAGCGCAAGTGTGAGGTATATGCTCTGAGAGAGCATCACGCCCAACATGCCGACCACCATCAGACTTTCGGTCACCATGACCTTGAGCGAATCGGTGGTCGCCGAGGCGACCTGCTCGGAGGTATAGGTGATTCGCGCTATCTGATGCCCCGACGCTTCTTCGGAGAAGAACGGTGCGGGCAGCCGCAGATAGGCCGCGAAAACCTGTTGGCGAATCACCTGCACCACGTTGCGCCCGACATAGGCGATGCCATAGTCAGAGGCAAACGTGCCGAACGCACGCGCGATGAAGATCGCAACGATCCAGATCGGCATCCAGAAGATCAGATAGGCCGACTTCTTGGTGAACATGTCGTCCAGCATCGGCTGGATCAGCTTGGTGAAAAGCGCCAGGCAACCAACATCCACCGCCATGCCCAGCACGGTCAGCACGGCGATCAGCTTATAAGGGCTCGTGTAACCAATCAGTCGCCTATAGGTCTGCCACGCCTCGGCATCCCAGACCCCTTTGTTCTTCTTGCTCACGGCTTGCCCTGCTCCTGCGTCGGCGTCGTGGCAATGGATAGCTTGCTAAAGCCCAGCTGGCCCAACGCGTCCATCGCCATCACCACGTTCTGATGCGGCGTCATGGCATCGGCGCGGATGGTCACCTGGCGCTCGCGATCGTCGCCGGCCACATTGGCGATGGCCTGCTTGAGCGGCTCCACGCCCTCGCCCAGCACCTCATCGCTGCCTACGTAGAAATGGCCATCACGATCCACCACGACGGTGAGCGCGGGGGCCTGCATATCGCGTTCCTCGGCACTGGCCTTGGGCAGCGTCACCTGCATCCGCGAGTGCTGGATGAAGGTGGTGGTCAGCACGAAAAACATCAGCAGGGTTAGCAGCACGTCGATCAGCGAGATCACGTTGATCTCGAAATCGTCTTGCCGACGGTCATTGCCAATACGCATGCGTCAGCCCGCGCTCGACTCGGTCGTGGCTCGAGCTGCAGCGCGCGTACGCGGAGCTGGCTGCTGGACAATCGTCAACTCATCGAGCAATACGGTGGCCTGCCGTTCCATCTCCACGCAGTAGCCAGCCACCTTGGAGCGGAAATACCGGTGCAGCACGTAAGCGGGAATGGCCACGATGAGACCGGTGGCCGTGCAGATCAGCGCCTCGCCGATACCGCCTGCCATCTTCATCGGATCGCCCACCCCGCCCTTCATCACGTCCATGAACATGCGGATCAGGCCAATCACCGTGCCCAGCAGGCCGAGCAGCGGGCCGATCAAGGCAATGGTGCCGAGCGTATTTAGATAACGCTCCATGCGATGCACGACGTGGCGGCCCGTATCTTCGATGCGCTCCTTGATCAACTCGCGCGGGCGATTGCGCACGGCCAACGCCGAGGCGAGCAGCTCACCCAGCGGCGAACCGTTGGCCAGCGCTGTCAGGTGGTTCGGGTCCAGTTGGCCCGAGCGCGCCCAGTTGCGTACTTCTTCGCCCAAACCGGGCGGCAGCACCGAGCGACGACGCAGCGTCCAGCAACGCTCCAGCACGATCGCCAGGGCGACCGCCGAACAGATCAGGATGGGCAACATCGCCCAGCCACCAGCCATCAGAATTTCCAGCACAACGACTCCGCGCCACTCGATCGTTAGGAAGGGCGCATCATAACAGCCCCATCCAGCGGTTCCGCGGCACCGGTGGCAGTTGTGCAAAAAGCTGGATTGGGGTGCGGAATCGAGGGCGAGGCCAGCCGTTCATGTTCTCCGCCGGTCAGCCCGCCAAGGCCTATTCGCGCCAGTAGCGCGGTTGGCACCGGCGCCACTCGGATGTCACCCGGGGCGGCGCATCGGCCGGAAAATCGACCTGGATCGCACCCGAGGTCGCGGTATTCAGCCAGGGAATGCCAGCGTCTTCGTAGCGCTGAATGACCAGCGGATGCGGGTGACGGAACCGGTTGCGCCAGCCGGAGGAAATCAGCGCCAGCGTCGGTTGGGTCGCCTGGATGAAGGCGGCACTGGACGAGCTGCGGCTGCCGTGATGCGGCACGGACAACACCAACGGTGGACCTGGCGGCAAGTCGCCTGCCACCGTTGGCTCGGCGCGCGAGGAGATGTCGCCGGTGAGCAAGGCCCGGCCACCACGCCCCTCGATCAGCAACACGCAGGAATGGTCGTTACGCACCCCCGATTTCGCTCCTGATGGCAGCACGCGCACGGTCACACCGTCCCAAACCCAGGACTGTCCGGCTACACAGGGCGCCATCGGCAAGGGCAGGCGTTCGGGTTCACCTGAATAACGCTGGGCCGCGGGAAACGCCCTCGCCACAACCGGCACCCCACCCGCGTGATCATTGTCGGCATGGCTCGCCACCAGCAGATCCAGGTCGACGATGCCCAGCGCTCGCATGGAGCGCAGCACCACGGCCTCGCCCAGATCAAAATCCGATGGGTAGCGCGCGCCGGCGTCGTATACCAGGGCATGGTGCTGGGTGCGCACCAACACCGCCAATCCCTGCCCCACATCCAATACCCACAGCTGGAACGCCCCCTCGCCGATCGAGGCACGCGGGGGCAGCAGCAACGGTAGAAACAACAACCCACCCAGCCAACGCATCGGCACGCCACGCGGCGTGAACAACCACAACGCCCCCAACGTCGCCAGCAGCAATGCCCACAAGCGGACCTCGGGCAGATACCAGTGGGCGCCCGGCCAAGTCGCCATGCGTTCCAGCAACCACCATTGGGCGTGCGACAACTTGCCGGCCAGCCACAGCATCGGTGTAGCGAGCGGCGGACACAGCCCGAGCAACAGCATGCCGAGCAAGGCGCAAGGCACGATCACAAAACTGACGAAGGGCACCGCGATCAGATTGGACAGGGCACCGACCAGCGACGCCTCACCAAAGAACCACATCGTGAGGGGAAGCAGCGATAGCGTCATCACCAGCTGCCCCGCCGACAACTCATGCAGGAAGCCGCGCAGGCCACGACCACGCGTGGTCAGGCAGAGCATGAGAAACGCCACGCCGACAAAGGAGAGCCAGAACCCTGCGGCCAACACACTCAGCGGATCGAACAACAGGACGACAACCAGGGCCATGGCCAGCGATTGCAGACCGGTGGGTTGGCGACGCAAGCAACGAGCGAGCGCCACCACACCGATCATCAACAGCGTTCGCACAGTTGGCAGGCTGAAGCCGGCCAGCGCGCTGTAAAGGCCAGCAGTGAGTAACGCACTTGCCGCCAGGGCCTGAGGTCGCGGCAACCACAGGCCCCATGCAGGCAACACCCAGTAGGCCAGTCGCGCCAACCAGATACCGAACAGCGCCGCCACGCCCACATGGAATCCGGAGATGGAAATGAGGTGCGGGATGCCATTGGCCCGCGCGACCTCCCAGTCCTGCTGATTCAGGCCGCGGATATCGCCCACGGCGAAGACTTGCAGCAGCGCGGCATCGTGCGTGTCGGCGACGCGCGCGGCTATGCCGCGACTGATCGCATCGCGCACACCGTCAATGCAAAAACGTGCCCGGCCCAGCGGAACATTCGAAGGGTCGTCGCGCACATAACCGGTGGCCACGATGCCGCGTTCCAGCGCGGTGCGCTCGCTATCGCTGCCGCCTGGATTGATCAGGCCGCGCGGCCGTTTCAGGCGTAGTGTCAGCTGCCAACGACCACAGGGTGCGATGGGCGGCGCGTCGTTGTACCAGTTCACCCGCACGCGTCCATGCCATGTGACCGGTGTGCCATCAAGCTCGGCGCGCGTGACCGACAGGAAGAAACCCGTGGCGTCATCGCGGCGCATGGGTAGGTCGTTGACGGTGCCGACGACCTGCAGGTCGCGACCTTCCCAGTCGCGAGGAAGTCGCGACTCCATCGCCATGCCGCCGCGCCAGCAAGCCCAGGCAATGCCGAACACTCCCCAGGCGAGCCAGCGCAGACGCGGTACACGCCACGCCAGACCAAGCGCGATCACCACCAACGCCACGCAGAACACGCGTGCAGGCAGTGCCGGCAGCCACTGCACAACCAGCACGCCGATCAGCAACATCATGCCCGGCCCAATCGCGCCGTTCCTGTGCAGCATCAGCCACCCCCTTCCCTGAGGAAGGAGACAGGTTAGTGCCCACTTGCCTGCGCAGCAGCGCAGTGCGTGTAGGCGTTGGCTCAACCTGGTTGCTGAAGAACGCCCGCGCTCAGGCGTGAATCTTCTCGATCAGCACGCCGTTGTGCAGTTCCAGCGTACGGTCCATCCGCGCAGCCAGGCGATTGTCGTGCGTCACCAGGATAAAGCTGGTGCCGATCTCGCGATTGAGTTCCAGCATCAGGTCGTAGACCTGTGCCGCGTTGCCTTCGTCGAGATTGCCCGTGGGCTCGTCACCCAGCACGCAAGCCGGCCGCGTTACCAGTGCACGCGCCACCGCGCAACGCTGGCGTTCGCCACCCGAAAGCTCGCCCGGCTTATGCTGCAAGCGCTTGCCCAGGCCCACGCGTTCGAGCAAGGCCGTGGCCGCCCGCTCTGCCTCGGCAATGGCCACGCCGCGGATCAGCAGCGGCATGCACACATTCTCCAGCGCCGTGAACTCGGGCAGCAGGTGATGGAACTGGTAGATGAAACCCATCGAGCGATTGCGCACGCGACCGCGATCGGCATCGGAAAGTCGTGAAAGATTCTGCCCTTCCACTTCCACCTCGCCGCGCGTCAAGCTGTCGAGCCCGCCGATGATGTGCAGCAGCGTGCTCTTGCCCGAGCCCGATGCGCCCACGATGGCCAGTGTCTCGCCGCGCTTCAGAGTAAAGCTGACATCGGCGAGCACGTCAGTCTTCAGGTCGCCTTCTTCGTAGACCTTGGCGATGTTGCTGGCACGCAGCACGATGTCGTTTTTTGAGGTCATGGGCTTATTCATAGCGCAGCGCCTGTGCCGGCTGGGTACGCGAGGCGCGCCACGCGGGATAGAGGGTGGCAAGTAACGAGAACAGGAAGGTGATCAAGGCCACCCAGCCCACATCGCTGGCTAGCAGCTTGCTGGGCAGCTCGCTGATGTAATAGACGTCCGGCGACAGGAAGGTCACGCCGGTGACGCTCTCGATCCATTTCACGATGACGGGCAACTTCCAGGACAGCAGCGAGCCAAGACCCACGCCGAAGCCGATGCCAACCACGCCCACCAGCACGCCCTGCACCATGAACATGCCCATGATGCTGCGCGGCGTCGAGCCCAGCGTGCGCAGGATCGCGATATCGGCCTGCTTGTCAGTTACCAGCATCATCAGCATCGAGATGAGGTTGATCACCGCCACCAGGATGATCAGCGAGAGGATGATGAACATCACCTTCTTCTCCATCGAGATGGCAGAGAAGAAATTCGCGTGACTGTCCATCCAGGTGTCGACCCGGTAGACCTGGCCCAGCTGGTCGGCCAGCTGATGCGCGACCAGGCCCGCATTGAACATGTCATCCAGGCGCAGGCGGATGCCGGTGGGGCCGGTCATGCTGTTGAGCCTCTCGGCATCGCTCATGTTGATGAGGGCGAGATTGGCATCGAACTCCTGCATGCCGAGCTCGAAGATGCCGACGACCTTGAAGCCACGTACCCGCGGCACGCTGCCCATCGGCGTGGCGCGGAGCTCGGGCACGGCCATGGTGATCTTGTCACCCACGGAGGCGCCAAGCGTCATCGCCAGCTCGCGACCGAGCACGATATTCCAGCTACTAGGCGTGAGATCGGTCAGACGGCCCTCCACCATATGGGTACCGATGTCCGAAACCTTCGGTTCTTCCGATGGTTCGATGCCGCGCACCAGCGCGCCACTCGGCCGGCGTGCCTGCAGGAAGGCCTGCATCTCCACGTAGGGCGCAGCGCCCAGGACGTGCTTGTTGGCATCGGTAATCTGCACCGCACGCGGCCAGTTCTGCACGCTCTCGCCCGGCAGACCCGACACGGTGGCATGGGAAATGGCGCCCAGGATGCGCGTGCGCAGCTCGTTATCGAAGCCGTTCATCACCGACATCACCGTAATCAGCGCGGTCACGCTGATCGCAATGCAGACGATGGACACGGTGGAGATGAAGGAGATGAACTGGTTGCGACGCTTGGCTCGGGTGTAACGCAGGCCGATAAAAAGCTCTAACGGTCGAAACATGGGCAGGTCGCTTGTGGGATTCGAAAGGGCTAGCCGCCCAAGTGGCGCCGATTATCGCCTGATAACCGGGCAAACCGTAGGACCGCGTTCAGCCGGCAGAGTGCCCGGGCTCGCTAGACCGGCTTCGCCGCCTCGTCGTGGGCAGGCAAGGCCAGGCGCATACGGAGCCGCCGCCGGATATCGGCATCCGTATTGTCGGGCGCCAGCAGCAAAACGACGCTGCCACCGCCTGCCAAGGTCAGTCGCAGCCAGATGACATCGGCTATCACGCGAAACGAGCCCAGCGAGGCCGGCAGGTCGTCGCCGGAGGCGAAGCGCAAGGTCCAGCTGCCATCGCGGCTCCAGCCAGCCCCGCGCACCGGCGACCGCTTGAAACGCAACGCGGCGTAACGAGCCGCCAGCACCGGCATGAGCGCCAGCGGGTACTTCAACCAGAACGGGACAGCCGCCAGCAGTATCGCCAACAGGGCCAGCATCGACATCCCTGCGAGCAAGCGCGGGAGCCAACGCGACGGCGAATACTCAAAGCCGATGGCGGGCGCGGATGTCATCGATGATCGCCTGCCAATCCGGGCGAGATGCCTTGGCGTGCCCCATGACCCAGTCCCACAGGTCCGGGTCCTGCACGTCCAGCAAGGCTTCGAAAGCCTGGCGCTGCGCCTCGTCGGCCTCGGCAAAACGCTCGTCCAGCCAGCCGCCGAACAGGGCGTCCAGTTCGCGGGTACCGCGACGGGTGCGCCAGCGGAGGCGTTTGATGCGGGCTTCTTCCATAAAAAGCGTGGCGCCTCCTAGTTGCTTCCTCTCCCCTCCGGGGAGAGGATTGAGGTGAGGGGCAATCTTGCCTCAGTAGTGGCAAGTAGAAACTCTTTCGCGAGCACCCGCCCTCACCCTACCCTCTCCCCGCCGGGGAGAGGGAATGAAGATCAAGTCCTGCGCTCGACGATCAGCTTCTTGATCTCCGCAATCGCCTTCGCCGGGTTCAGACCCTTCGGGCAGGTGCGCGCGCAGTTCATGATGGTGTGGCAGCGATACAGCTTGAACGGATCTTCCAGGTCGTCCAGGCGCGCACCGGTGTCTTCATCACGACTGTCGACGATCCAGCGATAAGCCTGCAACAGGATGGCCGGACCGAGGTAACGGTCGCCGTTCCACCAGTAGCTCGGGCAGCTGGTCGAGCAGCAGGCGCACAGGATGCACTCGTAGAGGCCGTCGAGCTTCTTGCGGTCCTCCGGCGACTGCAGACGCTCCTTGTCGGCCGGGGCCGGGCTCTGCGTGCGCAGCCAGGGCTTGATTGAGGCGAACTGGGCGTAGAAGTGCGTCAGGTCGGGCACCAGGTCTTTCACCACCGGCATGTGCGGCAGCGGATAGATCTTGACGTCGCCCGAACCGCAATCCTCAATGGCCTTGGTGCAGGCCAGCGTATTGGTGCCATCGATGTTCATCGCACACGAACCGCAAATGCCTTCGCGGCACGATCGACGTAGCGTCAGCGTCGAATCGATCTCGTTCTTGATCTTCAGCAGCGCGTCCAGAACCATCGGGCCGCACGCGGCCAGATCGACCTCATAGGTGTCGATGCGCGGGTTCTGACCATCGTCCGGCGTCCAGCGATAGATGCGGAACGTGCGCGGCTTCTTGGCGTCCTTGGCCGGGTAGTGCTTGCCGGGCTGGACCTTGGAATTCTTGGGTAGCGAAAACTCTGCCACGTTTGCCTCACTAATCTCGTGCTTGCCGTAACAGCTCGTCTTGCGAGCGCCGGTACAACGATGAAAGAACCTCGAGCCGAACCCCTGAGGAGTTCGAACCCGGTTAGTAAACGCGCTTCTTCGGCGGCACCACATCGACTTCATCGGTCATGGTGTACATATGCACCGGACGGAAATCGAAGCTGGTCTTGCCGGCTTCATCCACCGCCACCAGCGTGTGCTTCTGCCAGTTCGCATCGTCGCGATCGGGGAAATCCTCGCGGGCATGCGCGCCGCGGCTCTCGTGACGCTGAGCCGCCGAGTACATGGTGGCCACGGCCTGATCCAGCAGGTTGGCCAGTTCCAGCGTCTCGATCAGGTCGGAGTTCCACACCATGGAACGATCGCTGACGGCCACGTCCTTGAACGAATCGCGGACCTTTGAAATCTTCTCGCAGCCCTCCTTCAACGACTCGCCCGTGCGGAACACCGCCGCATCGGACTGCATGGTGCGCTGCATTTCCGCGCGAATCTTGGCGGTCGGCTGGCTACCCTTGGCGTTGCGCAGGTCGTCGAAGCGGGCCAGGGCCTTGTCCAGCACGTTGGACGGCAAATCCTTGTGCGCGGTATCGGGCTTGATCAGCTCGGCGCAGCGATGCGACACGGCACGACCGAACACCACCAGGTCGAGCAGCGAGTTGGAACCCAGGCGGTTGGCGCCGTGCACCGACACGCAGGCCGCTTCGCCGATGGCGAACAGGCCCGGCACGATGGCGTCGACGTTATCACCCTTCTTCTGCACCACCTCACCGTGATAATTGGTGGGGATGCCGCCCATGTTGTAGTGCACGGTCGGGATGACCGGGATCGGCTCCTTGGTCACATCCACGCCAGCGAAGATGCGTGCCGATTCGGCAATGCCAGGCAGGCGCTCGTGGATCACGTTCGCGCCCAGGTGCATCAGGTTGATGAAGATGTGGTCCTTGTGCTCACCCACGCCGCGACCTTCGCGGATCTCCATCGTCATGGCGCGGCTGACCACGTCACGCGAGGCCAGATCCTTCGCGTTCGGCGCGTAGCGCTCCATGAAGCGCTCGCCATTGGAGTTGGTGAGGTAACCACCTTCGCCGCGAACACCTTCGGTGATCAGGCAACCCGAACCGTAAATGCCGGTCGGATGGAACTGCACGAACTCCATGTCCTGCAACGCCAGACCCGCGCGCAACACCATGCCGCCACCGTCACCGGTGCAGGTATGGGCCGAGGTGGCACTGAAGTAGGCGCGACCGTAACCACCGGTCGCCAGCACCACCGAGTGGCCGCGGAAGAAGTGCAAGGTGCCTTCGTTCATGTCCAGCGCGAGCACGCCGCGGCACACACCCTCTTCGTCGAAGATCAGGTCGATGGCGAAGTATTCGATGAAGAATGTGGCATCGTGCGCCAGCGCCTGCTGGTACAGCGTGTGCAGGATGGCATGGCCAGTACGGTCGGCTGCGGCGCAGGTGCGCTGCGCGGTGCCCTTGCCGTAATGCGTGGTCATGCCGCCGAACGGACGCTGGTAGATCTTGCCCTCTTCGGTGCGCGAGAACGGCACGCCGTAGTGTTCCAGCTCAATGATCGCCGGAATCGCCTCGCGGCACATGTATTCGATCGCGTCCTGGTCACCCAACCAGTCCGAGCCCTTGATCGTGTCGTAGAAGTGGAAGCGCCAATCGTCCTCGCCCATGTTGCCGAGTGCCGCCGAGATGCCGCCCTGCGCCGCCACGGTGTGCGAACGGGTCGGGAACACCTTGGTGATGCAGGCGGCCTTGAGGCCCTTCTCGGCCAGGCCGAAGGTGGCGCGCAGGCCCGCGCCACCAGCGCCGACCACGATCACGTCATACTTATGTTGTTGGATCTTGTAGCTTTCCATCGAACTCAGGCTCCCAGCGCCACGCGCAGCACGGCCATCAGCGTCGCCAATGTGCCCAATACGGCAATGAACTTGACCAGCACCAGGAGGGCAACCTCCTTCCAGCGGGTGTGCACGTAATCTTCAATCACGATCTGCAGGCCGAGCACGGCGTGCCAGCACACGGTGAGCACGAAGGCCACCAGCAGCAAGGCGTTCCAGGGTTTGGCCACGATGGCGCGCGCGGTGGCGTAGTCGGCATGCAGCAGGCTCAGCACAATCACGACGAACCAGAGGCTCAGGAACACCAGGGCGGCGGCGGTGATTCGCTGCGTCCACCAGTGGCTTACGCCCGACTGCGCCGAGCCCAGGCCACGAGCGCGCTTGAGCGGATGTTGGAAATCCTTGCCCGTGCTCATGCGGCACCTCCGGCGGTCAGTACATAGGCCCACACGATGACAGTGAGCAGGATGCTCACGATGATCGACAGCCAGCTGGAGCGGATGAACTGCGGGATGGCATAACCAGCACCGCCATCCTGGATCAGGTGACGAATGCCGTTGCACAGGTGATAGAACAGCGCCCAGGACCAACCGAACATCAGCACCAGGCCCGGCGGGCTACCGATGCAGATCTTGAACTGGTTGTAGTTCTCTTCGCCTTGTGCGAGAGAAAACACCCCCCACAGCACCATCAGGGTGCCCACGGCCAGGGCAATGCCGGTCGCACGATGCAGGATGGATGTCACCATCTGCACCTGCCACTTATATATGCCCATATGAGGAGAGAGCGGTCGTTGCGTGTCTGCCATGGCGGCTATCCTGAGTGGAATCGCTGATGCCCTTTAACGCCCTTCCCTGTTTCCTTCGAGGCCAGCGCATGAGCCGGCCCGACAGATCAGAAGTCGATACAGCGCCCGTTCTTTTCCCAATCGCCGTAGCGTGTGGGATCCGGCGCCGGCCGTTCCACCGACATCTTGTCCGTCGCCGGAACAGTAGGCACGGTTGCATGCTCCGAGGGAACGGAAGCGGGCTTGGACTCTGGTTGGGAGGACGTATCGGACATGGTATGTGAAAGCTGTGAAAGCGTAATACTTGCGTAAATTCAGCACAACCTTGACGGCCGGGCGATCGTCTGACAGTAAGCCCGTCGCACCTGTGTCACTTGTGTCACTCCTGCTCCGCCCTCACCTCGGCCGGCATATGCCCACACACTATTCTGCTCAAACCCTTCTAATCGAAGGCCCGGATGCTAGGGCCTTTGCCCAGGCCCAATTCAGTAGCGACGTCCAGTCGCTCGCCATCGGGCAATGGCAATTCAGTGCGTGGCTGGATGCACAAGGACGCGTCCGTGCGCTGTTCCATCTGGCCAGGCTTGCCGACGACGCCTTGCTCCTGCTACTGCGCGGCGGCGAAGCTGCGCCGATGGCGCAGTCGCTTCAGCGTTTCGTGTTCCGCTCCAAGCTCAGGCTGACCGCGCACGAACCGCGCGCACTCGGCACAGGCCCAGCGCTCGACACTTACGCTTTAAGTCGTGAAGGCGACGCGACCATTTTCGGCTGCGGCGCGTACAGCCTGGTGGTGGGCGCGAGTGAAGACGATACGTGGCGACTTCCGCAGATTCGTGCGGGCTGGCCATGGCTGCCCGACAACGCGCTCGACCAATATCTGGCACCGGCGCTATCGCTTGAGCGATTGCAGGCAGTTGCCTTCGACAAGGGTTGCTATCCAGGGCAGGAGATCGTGGCGCGACTGCATTATCGCGGAGGCCATAAGCGGCATATGCATTGCGTCGTATTGTCGCAACCCTTGCATGCGGGCACCGTGCTGCGCCATGAGAGCAAGGAGGTTGCCCAACTGCTCGATGTTGCAGCCGACGCGCACAGCATCGAAGCACTTGCCATCATCGGTGATGACATCGTTTCACAGTTCGATCAGGGTGCCCCGCACTGTGTAGACGGAGACGTGTCGATGCGAGTTACAAACAGCTGGTCCGCATGACCATGATCATTGCGCAAGGATTCACGACGGCATCACAGCAATGTGAGCGCGACGTGAATCTGAATGGCTCGGCACTTGCCATACTCGTAGTGCGCTACTAGGCTCCGCCGACCAATTGAACGACGCCCCCAGCCCATGGGTGTCGATATACGCGACGAACCGGAAGGGTCCGGATCAGCGCGACCCGACAGCGATGTCGGAGTACATGCCGCCCTAAGCGCGGACGAAGTTGCAGGCAACGAGGTCGTTAGTACCCGAGCAATGCCTTTGCAGCACAACATGTTGAGAGTGGCCCCGGATCAGCCGCTCGACTGGCCACAATCCCGTGGCAAACCGCCCAGCCACAAGTTTCGGTTTGGTGGGTTTAATCCAGGTGGAACGGCCTGCCCGCCCGTCCACCGCAACGGCGCATGAGCTCAGCAACATCGATCTCGCGCGTACAGCACGTTGGAGGCAGATCTAATGAAACTTTCCATGCTGTTGTGGCTAGCGTCCGTGCTACCCCAACCCCTTGCGGACCAGACCTGCCTGGCCACGACGGTGTATCTCGAGGCACGCAGTGAATCGACCATTGGCCAGTACGCGGTGGCGGAAGTTGCACTTCGCCGCCGAGATCGCGGCACATGGGGCGGCAGCGTCTGCAAGGTCGTCACCTCACCGAATCAATTCGCATTGACCACGACCGCACGCACCTTCGAAGTCACTGACCTGAACTCGTGGACCAAGGCGTGGAAAATTGCCGGCGACTCGATCAGCAACTGGAGCCTGCCGAAGAGTGAGCGCACGGTCTATGTGCCGCAAGCAGATCATTTCGCCACGCTCGCCGTCGCGCCATCATGGTCGACCCGACGCATCGTAAAGACGATTGGCGAACACGCCTTCTACGCCGTCAACTAGCCTCGACAAACAAGAAAAAAGGCCCTCAAAAGAGGGCCTTTTTGTTATGGACGTCTAGCCGTCCATAACGTCATAACCTAAAATATGGCCATTGCGAATCTGCACGTAATCACCTGGCCGGACTTGCGGATCGCCTGCCTGCGTAACCGTCGCGTCACGGCCATCGTCGAGACGCATCGTGACCTGCCATTGCAAATCAGAACTTCCAGCGTTCTTGCCGACCTCGTTGCCGACAGCGCCACCGGCGACCGCACCAACCACCGTGGCAGCAGTTCGACCACTGCCACCGCCGATGGTGCTGCCAAGCAGGCCACCCGCAATGGCACCGATCACCATGCCGCCAGGCGACGCTCCCTTGGGCACAGCCACCTGCCGCACGTCATTCACCACGCCGCACAGTTCGCAGTGCTCGCTGGGGGATGCGTAGCTATTGAAGGCCACGGGCGGACGCTGCGGTGGCGGCGTGCATCCGGAAACGATGGCGACGATAGAAACGAGCCCAGCAACTGCAAACTGTCTACGACGTGTCTGCATGGCGTGAATCCTTAGTGAGCGTCGGAAACGGCGACCACGCCCTCCTGTACCTGCAACTTGTCGCCCGGGTCATGATCCATCCGCACCGTGCGGGTCACGCCCTTGTATTCGTAACTGACGTCGTACGCCACCACACGGTCGCCCGTGTTGTCGTTCACCGTGGTGCAATGCTTTTGCGTGCTCGAGACGGTGTTGTTCTCCTGGTGATTCTTCTGGATCTCATGACCGGCGTAACCGCCGCCGGCGGCACCCGCCACCGTCGCGAGCGTACGCCCCTTGCCACCGCCTACCTGATTACCGAGCAGACCACCCACGACGGCACCAATGGCGGTGCCGGCAATCTGGTGGGTGTCCTTTACCGGCGCGCGCTGTGTGACGACTTCGTCATGACACTCCTGTCGCGGGGCACTGGCCGCCTGGTGGACCGGCGTCACGCTGACGACTCGGGCGTAAGCGGGAGCGTCCTGAGCCGGCGCCTGCTGCGTCGTAGCATCCACACCACCATCGGCATTGGCGTCGCGATTACATGCCGATAGACCAAAAACCAGTACGGCGCCGACTCCGAGATTCAACGCTGTAACGACCAACCTGTTCATAATGCTCTCCTGTCTGGATCGGCGGAGCACCCCGCTTCCGCCTGTACGACCCGAACGTGCACCCATTGAACCTCTCATTCACTGAATGTTCGCTTAGATCGAAATCGGCCATTTTCCCGGGACAGGACCTTGCAATCTGTGCTCGAACTCACTGACAGCCACGCCCATATCGATGACAGGAGTTTCGACGCCGACCGCGACCTGATGTTCGCGAGGGCTCGCGAGGCAGGCATTCGGCATATCGTGGTGCCGGCGGTGGACCAGGCTTCCTGGCCGCGCATCGCATCGATCTGCGCCAATCATGCCCAGGCCCACCCGGCCTATGGCCTGCATCCGATGTTCCTGGACCAGCATCGTCCAGAGCATCTCGACGAGCTCGTCACCCAATTGCAAAACCATCACGCCATCGCGGTAGGCGAGATCGGCCTCGACTTTTTCCTGACCGATCTCGATCCCGCACGACAGCGCGAGTACTTTCTTCGGCAACTTCGAATCGCCCGCGATTTCGACCTGCCCGTGACAGTCCATGCACGGCGCGCCATGGATGAGGTCACTTCCACGATCAAGCGCATAGGCGGCCTGCGTGGCGTCGTGCATAGCTTTTCGGGCAGCCTGCAGCAGGCCGAACGATTGTGGGAGCTCGGCTTTCACATCGGCATCGGCGGCCCCGCCACCTATGAACGGGCTCAACGACTCCGCCACATCGTCGGCACGATGCCGATCGAACACTTGCTGCTCGAGACCGATGCACCCGATCAGCCGGATGCCTTGCATCGGGGCCAGCGCAATGAGCCGATGCGACTTGCCGAAATATTGCGTGTCGTCGCGCTGCTGCGGGGCGAGGACGCGGCTGCCGTGGCGGCAGCGACCACCGCGAACGCACGGCGCCTGTTCAAGCTCGACTGAGACTTGTTGAACCCGACGGTACAGTGCTAGCCTAATACTTCACTGGCTAAATATCCTCTGATGAAATGAAGCGGATGAACGAGTGCCTCGAGCACATGGATGCCGGAATCGCCCGCGCGGGCGAAATCCTTCCGGGCATCCCCTTGCAGGAGGTGAAGCTGACGCGGCTGTTGCTGCTGGTGGGCGGCAACCTGTTGGAAGAGCTGGAGCGCAACCTCAAGCCTTATGGCTTGAACGACAGCGACTTCCGCACGCTGATGATGATTCACAGCAGCCCTTCCGGCAGCGCGAGCCCCAGCGAGCTTTGCGATTACGCGCAACAGGGCGCCACCAACATGACGCGCATCGCCAATGTGCTGGTAAAGGCCGGCCTGGTAACCCGCGCGTCCAGTGCCGAGGATCGTCGCCGTGTCGTACTGAGCATCACGCCTGCGGGAAAGCGCCTGGTGCGCAAGATCGTCCCTCCCCTTTTCCCCCAAGTGCTCGGCGCATTCGCTTCGCTGAGCGCGAGTGACAAGCGCACGCTTGATCGCCTGCTGCGCCAGGTCGCTCTCAACATCGATTCGCTTACCCATCCGGACCCTCGTCCATGACTGCACACTCTGCGATTCGCCACGGACTCGGCTATCGGGCGGCACTGGCCTGTGCCATCGCCCTCGCCGTGGCGGGCTGTTCGATCCCCTCAAAATTGAGCCATCCGGCGATCCGCGACGATGTACCGCTCGCAGGTCTCGATGTCACGACACGCGCCGGCTGGCCCGACGCGAACTGGTGGCGTCAATACAACGATCCGCAGCTGGACACGCTGATCGAGATGGCCATGAAGGGCTCTCCCGACATTGCACAGGCACGCTCGCGCGTGGACTCGGCGCAACAGTCGATTCGCGCCACGGCGGCGCAGGCCGGACTTAGCGTCAACGGCAGTGGCCAGTTCGAGCGCCAACGATTGAGCGAAACCGGGCTGATTCCGCCCAAGTTCCTCGGTTTCACCTGGTACAACCAAGCGGACCTCGGCGTGCAGGCGCAGTACGATTTTGACTGGTGGGGCAAGAAGCGCGACACGATCGAATCCGCCGTGGATCAGGCCCATGCGGCCGAGGCGCAGCACAGTGCGGCGGCCCTGGCGATCCAGAGCAACGTGGCCGACACCTATTTCGGTTGGCTGGCCGATGAAGCGCGTATCGATATCGCACGCCAGGCCGTGCAGACGCAGGAGCAGCTGGTCCACATCGCCGAACTGCGCGTGCACCAGGGCGTGGATCTTCCTGATACCGCACAATCGGCAAGAGCGCAGCTCGCCGCTTCACGCGAAATGCTGGTGACCATCGAGAGTTCCGCCAAGATCCGCGTGGCCGCACTGGCCAGCCTGGTCGGCGTCGCTCCAGCTGACCTCCCTCCGTTGCAGCCGCGCGCCCTGCCCGCTTTCGACAGCGGCCTGCCCGACAACGTGGGCGTGGACCTGATGGCCCGCCGTCCGGATATTGCCGCCAGTCGATGGCAGGTGGAGTCGGCGTTGCGCCAGACCGACGTCGCGCGCGCGGAGTTCTTCCCCGATATCAGCATCAGCGCCATGGCCGGTCTTTCCAGTCTCGACATGGACAAGTTCTTCAGCTCCGGCAGCCGCGTGTTCGCGCTGACGCCGGCTGTGCATCTGCCGATCTTCACTGGCGGACTGCTCAAGGCCAATTACGGCGTGAGCAAGGCACAACTCGATGCGGCCGTGGCACAGTACAACAGCACGGTGCTGAGCGCTGCACGCGATGTCTCGACGCAAAGCCTCACCGCCCAACAACTGGCCGGGCGCCGTCACGAGCAACAAGCGCAGATCGACGCCAATGAACGACTGGTCGCCGCCGCACAAGCCCGTGCCCGCCAGGGCGTACGTGATATCCGCGAGACCCTCGGCGCCAAGGCGCAGCTGCTGCAGCAGCGCGACAACGCGCTCAGTCTGCAGGCGCAGGCCCTCTCCACCGATCTCGCACTGATCAAGGCGCTTGGCGGCGGTTATCGCGCCGGCTCACCGGATCAGGCAAGCAGCACGCCCTCTTCCGATTCCACTTCGAACCTTGCCGGAGACGCCACGCATGAGCGCCACTGATTCCGCTGCCGCATCGCAGGACAACGACAGCGGCATGGCCGCGAAGGATCCGGCCAAGCGTCGACGTACGCTGCTGATCGTCGCGTCGATCTTCATCCTCGCCGCGGCGGCATGGGTGTTGTTGTGGGTGTTCGTGTTCTCCACGCGCGAAAAGACCGACAACGCCTATGTGGGCGGTAATCAGGTGGCCATTTCTGCCCAGGTGTCGGGCATCGTGGTGGCGATCCTCGCCGACGACACGCAGCGTGTCGAAGCCGGCCAGATCCTGGTAAAGCTGGACAGCACCGACGCCGACGTGCGCTTGCAGCAGGTCAGCAGCGCGCTCGCGCAGGCCGTGCGTCAGGTACGTCAGCAGACCGAATCGGCCTCCGGTGCCGATGCGCAGGTCGTCACCGCGCGAGTCGATCTGAAGAAAGCCCAGGCCGATCTCAAGCGCCGCCTGCCCTTGATCGCCGAACAGGCGGAAGCACCCGAGACCGTGCAGCATCTGCGTGATGCCGTCGACCAGGCTCAGGCCGCCTTGAACTCGGCCCAAGCACAGGCCGCTGCCGCGCATGCCTCGATCGAAGGCACCGAGATCACCAGCAACCCGGCGGTGGAACAGGCTCGTGCCAACTTTCGCGCGGCCTGGGTGGCCTCGCAGCGCAATGCCATCTTCGCGCCGGTGAGCGGCTATGTCGCGCAGCGCAGCGTGCAAGTGGGCAACAGCGTGCAGCCGGGCCAGCAGCTGATGACGGTGCTGCCCCTGCACGAGCTGTGGGTGGATGCGAACTTCAAGGAAAACCAGCTGCGCCATATCCGCGTCGGCCAGCCGACCACGATCGTGAGCGACCTTTACGGCAGCGGCGTCACCTACCACGGCAAGGTGATCGGCCTGGGCGCCGGCACCGGCAGCGTGTTCTCGCTGCTGCCCGCGCAAAACGCCACCGGCAACTGGATCAAGGTCGTACAGCGCGTGCCGGTGCGCATTGCGCTCGATGACAAGGAGCTCGACAAGCATCCGCTGCGCGTAGGCCTGTCCACCGAAGTCACGGTCGACATTACCGACGACTCGGGTCCGGTGATGGCACCTGTCAACAACGGCCAGCCCGTGGCGCAGACCGACGTGTACGAGCAGATGGCCAGCAAGGCCGATGCGGAGGCCGAGAAGATCATCGAGGCCAACCTGGGCAAGCGCAACGCGAACTGACAAGCGACCCAGACCGCCATGGCCTCCACCCCCAACGACACGCAGCCGCTACCGCCACTGCAAGGCAGTGCGCTGGTCCTGCTGACCATCGCGGTCGCGTTCAGCACCTTCATGGAGGTGCTGGACATGACCATCGTCAATGTCGCCGTGCCTCATATCGCAGGCAGTCTCGGCGTCAGTGCAAGCGAGGGCACCTGGACGATCAGTTCCTACTCGCTCGCCAGCGCCGTCATGCAGCCGCTTACCGGCTGGATCGCGCGACGCTTCGGCGAAGTGAAGACCTTCGTCTTCTCGGTGATGCTGTTCGTGGTGTTCTCCATGCTGTGCGGCCTGGCGACGTCGATGCCGATGCTGGTGATCGGCCGTCTGCTGCAAGGCGCCGGCTCCGGTCCGATGGTGGCGCTGTCGCTGACCCTGCTGCTATCGAGCTATCCCAAGGCCAAACAGGGCATCGCGCTGGCGTTGTGGGCGATGACCGTGGTGGTGGCGCCGATCTTCGGCCCCATCCTGGGCGGCTGGCTGACCGACAACTTCTCCTGGCCGTGGATCTTCTATATCAACGTGCCGGTAGGCCTGCTCGCCGCTGCCATCACCTGGTCGCTGCTGCGCAAGCGTGAAACCAAGGTGTTCCAGTCGCCGATCGACGTCATCGGCCTGGTGCTGCTGGTGGCCGGCGTGGGCAGCCTCCAGTTCATGCTGGACAACGGCAACGATCACGACTGGTTCTCCTCGCCGATGATCGCCACGCTCGGCCTTGTCGCGCTGGTGTGCCTGACCTTCCTGATCGTGTGGGAATTGAACGCGAAACACCCGGTGGTCGACCTGAGCCTGTTCCGACGGCGCAACTTCACCGTCGGTGTCTCTGCCCAATCACTAGGCATGTTCGCCTTCTTCGGCATCAACGTGGTGTTCCCGTTGTGGCTGCAAACCACCCTGGGCTACACCGCCACCTGGGCTGGCCTGGCCTCGGCACCGGTGGGTGTCCTGGCCTTCCTGATCGCGCCGCTCCTCGGACGCAACCTGCACCGACTGGAACTGCGAGCGGTCGTGACCTTTGCCTTTATCGTATTCGCGGGCACGTCTTACTGGTTCTCGACATTCGACAGCGGGGCGTCGTTCAACTCGCTGATCCTGCCGCGCTTCGTGATGGGTATTGCCATCCCCTGCTTCTTCATCCCGCTCAACCAGATCTACCTGGCGGGATTGCCCGGCGAGGAAATCGCCAGCGCCACCGGCCTGGCCAATTTCTTCCGTACGCTGGGATCGAGCGTTTCCACCGCCGTGTCGGTGACCTTGTGGCAACACCGCGGCATCTGGCACCACGCCACGCTGACGGAGAACGTGACCACCGCCAGCCAACCGGCCAGCCAGGTGCTGCAGCAGCTGAACCGCGGCGGCTTCAGTCCGACCCAGGCGCTGGGCATCACCGATCAGCTGGTCAACAAGGAGGCACTGACCCTGGCGGTGAATGATATTTTCTGGCTATGCGCCATCCTGTTCGTGCTCTTGATTCCGGTGCTGTGGTTCGCCAAGCCGCCGTTCGGCAGCGCCGGTGGTCCGGCAGCAGGCCACTGATCCATAAGGATTGCTGCACAAGTGGTCGCAACATGACGTAAGTCACGGACGACTGGTGCGCCGCAATACCTTCTGCTAGTTTGTGCCGCATGGCACAAACGATCCGCATCATCAAGAAGTACCCGAACCGCCGGCTCTACGACACGGAGATCTCCAGCTACATCACGCTGGAAGAGGTCCGTCAGCTGGTGCTCGACTGTGAGACCTTCGAGGTCCGCGACGCCAAGAGCGGGGACGACCTGACCCGCTCGGTGTTGCTGCAGATCATTTCTGAGCACGAGGAAAAGGGGCAGCCGATGCTGTCACCCCAGTTGCTCAGCCAGATCATCCGCTTCTACGGCGACTCGTTGCAGGGCTTCATGGGGCCGTATCTGGAGCGCAGCCTGCAGGTGTTCCTGGACCAGCAGCAGCAGTTCCGTACCCAGCTCAACAGCCTGCTCGGGCAGACGCCCTGGTCGATGCTGAACGAGCTGACCGAACGCAATATGGACGCGTGGCGCAACATGCAGCGCGGCCTGCTGGACGCCGCCACCCAGGCAAAGCCGCCAGGCAGCGGCAAGAAGCCCGGCTAATCCGTTCCGGCCGGCGCCCACGGGCGCCAGCCATCTCCCGACTATCGACCGCTGCAGCACAGCACGTGCTGCCCTGCGGCATGACCGTGTACGAGTTCCCACCCATGACCCCTTCTGTCCGCACTCCGCGCGTTGCCATCGTCACCGGAGGCATCGGCGGCCTCGGCACCGAGATCTGTCGCCAGCTGGCCGAGGCCGGACGCCAGGTCATCGCTGTCGACCTGCCTGGACGCGAGGAACGGCTGGAAGCCTTCCGGCACGAACTGGCCGATCTCAATGGCGCGGTCGTGTTCGAACCCGGTGATGTGAGTCAGTTCGACAGTTGCGGCGAATTGATCGGCCGCGCCGAAAGCCGCTACGGCAGCGTCGACATCCTGGTCAACGCTGCCGGCATTACGCGCGATACCAGCCTGCGCAAGATGACGCCGCAGCAATGGCACGAACTGATGCGGGTCAATCTCGACGGCGTCTTCAACACCTGCCGCCATGTCGTCGAGAGCATGAGCACGCGAGGCTTCGGCCGCATCGTGAATCTCAGCTCGGTCAATGGCCAGACCGGCCAGTTCGGCCAAACCAATTACTCCGCCGCCAAGGCTGGCGTGCATGGCTTCGGCATGGCCCTGGCGCGCGAGACGGCGCGCAAGGGCATCACGGTGAACACCGTATCGCCTGGCTATTGCGACACCGCGCTGGTGGCCGCCGTAGCGGCCGACATCCGCGACCAGATCATCTCGGACATTCCCGTCGGCCGCCTGGGTTCGCCCGCCGATATCGCGCGTGCGGTGTCCTTTCTCACGGCGGACGACGCTGGCTATATCACCGGCGCGAACCTGCCGGTGAATGGCGGCTACTTCATGAGCTTCTGAGAAAGCGGGGATGGGGATGGGTAGCGGAGGCGCAAAAAAAAAGGGCGCCACGCCAACTTCATCGCCGCGACCTGCCTTCGATCAGGGGCTGCGACAACGCCAGGTCTTCGCACCGCCGCTACCCACCCCCGATCCTCCAACCCAGAGCCTTGCAGTCCGCGGCAGCTTGAGGAACAGTGTTCTGATTGCCCCGACGGAACGCACCATGGCGCAGCAGCAAACGATCACCCTTATTGGCGGCGGCCTGGTCGGCGCCTTGCTGGCCCAGCAATTGGCCGGACGAGGGTTTGCAGTTGATGTGTTCGAAAAACGCCCCGATCCCCGAATAGCCGGCTTCGTCGGTGGCCGTTCGATCAACCTGGCCTTGGCTGAACGTGGTTTGCAGGCACTGCGCGAAGCCGGACTGGCGCAGGACGTGCTGCAACGTGCCGTGATGATGCGCGGCCGCATGGTGCATACGCGCGATGGCCGTTCCGGCCTGCAGCGCTACGGCGTGGACGATAGCGAGGTGATCTGGTCGGTCTCTCGCGGCGCCCTGAACATGCTGCTGCTGGATGCCGCGGAAGCGGCGGGCGTGCGCTTCCATTTTGGCCAATCGCTGGTGACTGCTGATTTCGACGCGCGCCGCATCCGCCTGGCCGACGAGCAAGGGGTGGAGCGGGACCTCGATGCTGCCGTCATCATTGGCGCCGATGGTGCCGGCTCGGCGCTGCGCGCGGCGATGAATGCCCACACCCCCTTGGGCGAGCGGGTGGATGCACTTGGCCATGCCTACAAGGAGCTGGAGATCCCCTCCGCTGGCGTGCTGGCGGCGGACCTGGTCGGTCGCAGCGGCGGCCATGACCAGTTCGCGGTGGAACCGCATGCACTGCATATCTGGCCGCGCGGCGGCTATATGTGCATTGCCTTGCCCAATACCGAAGGCAGCTTCACGGTCACCTTGTTCCTGCCGGCCCAGGGTGCCCACCCGAGCTTTGCGACCTTGCCCGATACCCAGGCAGCCCACGCGTTCTTCCAGGAAGATTTCCCCGACCTGCTGCCGCTGATTCCCGATTTCGCCGCGGACTACGAGGGCCATCCCGTCGGCACCCTATCCACGTTGTATCTGCATCGTTGGCATCTCGACGGGCGCGCGCTGCTGGTCGGCGATGCAGCTCATGCCATCGTGCCGTTCCACGGCCAGGGCATGAATTGCGGCTTCGAAGACACCGTGGTGCTGGCCTCGCTGCTGGCCCAGTCGCCCAACGACACGGCCGACGCGTTCGCGGAATTCCAACGCATCCGCCAGCCCAACGCCGACGCCATCGCGGCGATGGCGCTGGAAAACTACGTGGAGATGCGCGACTCCGTCGCCGATCCGCACTATCTCGCCAAGCGCGACCTGGGCGCACTGCTGGCCGCACGCGCGCCGCAGCATTTCATGGCGCGTTATCGCATGGTGACCTTCACCCACCTGCCCTACGCCTACGCCTTCGAGCGCGGCCGCGCACAGGATCAGCTGCTGGAGCAATTGCTGCGCGGCTCGACCCAGGCGACGTCGGTCGACCTGGATGCCGCGGTCGCCGCCCTCCGCGCCATCCTCCCGCCGCTGCCCGATCTGCGGCATGGATGAGTCCCTGCTCGCCGCTTACCGGGCCACCGAGTATCGAGTGCGCCTTCCATGCGGCGGCCGGACCAACATCCAGATCGATCATCCCCTGCCCGATCCACTAGTGGATTGGGTAGGGGATCACCGCTGGGGTTTTATCACCGCCTGGAATCCTCATTCGCAGCCGCGGGCACGCGCGGCCAACCGCCGTGCACAACGACAGCTCCTTGGCGCCTTGAGGGCGCAACCCGAAATGATCGCCGTGCATGCCGCCATCGGCGTCGGTGGCGATGGCTGGAAGGAGCCCAGCCTGTTCGTTATCGGGCCTGCCCCCGATCTGCTCGATCGCCTGGCCCAACGCTTCGGGCAGAACGCTTACGTTCACGGCCACGGCCCCGCCGCGGCGCAACTGCGTCTGATGCCGCATCCTGGTGAACGTTGAGTCGTCGACCAACCGCAGTCGTCTCACCTGGCTTGAACCGGTGACGACGAGCGGAGAATTCGCTGGCGGCACTGCGCCACATGGACAAGCTTGCCAGCCATTGCGGACAATCGCGCGATGACTGCCTTGCCTGCCGTCGCCCCTATCCTGTTGGAAGCACGGGCGCTCTCCTTCTATCGCCAGGACGAACCTGTGTTCGGCCCGCTGGATTTCAGCGTGCGGGCGGGCGAAGTCGCCTTGATCGAAGGTGACAACGGCAGCGGCAAGACCACCTTGCTGCGCATCCTGGCCGGTCTGCTGCACGTCGATGAAGGCGAACTGCACTGGCGTGGACGCCCCTGGCGACGCGAAGAACACCTGGGCGACACCCTGTTCCTGGGGCATCACCTGGGACTGAAGTCGGATCTCAGCGCCCGTGAGAACCTCCATGTGGCCGCGGGTCTTTATGGCACGCGCTGCGGTCGCCATGTTGACGGCGCCTTGGCGGACGTCGGTCTGTCCGGCTACGAAGACGAACCTGTCCGCCGCCTCTCCGCTGGCCAGAAGAAACGCGCGGCACTTGCCCGCCTGTTGCTGCTGCCGGCCACGCTGTGGCTGCTGGATGAGCCCTACGCCAACCTTGACCGCACCGGCATCGACCTGGTCAATCGCCTGCTCGCCGAACACTCATCCAGCGGTGGCGCAGTATTGGTCACCAGTCACGGCGCGGTGAGCTTTCTTCACGGGGAACCCAAACGGGTGCGCATGCACGCATGAGTCACGCTCCGCTTGCCCCCGCCTGCGCCGCCGTCCTGCGTCGCGACCTCACCCTGGCCTGGCGCCGCCGTGGCGACATCGTCATGCCGGTGCTCTATGCGTTGATCGTCACTACGCTATTCCCGTTCGCACTGGGTCCGGAAGACGCCCTGCTGCAACGCATTGCCGGCGGCGCCGTACTGGTGACCATGCTGCTGGCCATGTTGTTGGCGCTGGACGCGATGTTTCGCAGCGATATCGAGGACGGTTCGCTGGAGCAGTTGATGCTGTCACCGCAGCCGCTGGCGCTGATGATGGGCATGAAGATCCTCGCGCACTGGATCACCACCGCATTACCGCTGATCGTCATCGCGCCGCTGCTGGCCGGCATGCTGCATCTGCCGACCGCGGTGATGCCGGTGCTTATCTACGCGCTGCTGCTGGCGACGCCGCTGCTCAGCCTGCTGGGCGCCGTGCTGGTGGCGCTGACGGCCGGCACCCGTCGCTCTGGTATGCTGCTGGCCTTGATGCTGCTGCCGCTTTGCGTGCCAGTGGTGATCTTTGCCGCTGGCGCCGTGGCCGCGGCACAACAGGGTCTGCCGTGGCTCGCGCCCATCGCCTGGCTGGGGGCCGCACTGGCCATGGCCCTGGTGCTGGCGCCGCTGGCCTGCGCCGCCGCCCTACGAATTGCCTTGGACGCCTGAGACGCTATGGCCAACTGGATCCCGCTCTGGGTACACAAGCTCAGCTCGCCGCCCAACTTCTACCGCTTCGCCGGCACGCTGCGCCCCTGGGCGCTGGCGCTGGCACTGCTGCTGGGCGCGGTGGCGCTGTATGGCGGCCTGGTGCTGGCGCCCGCCGATTACCAGCAGGGCGACGCTTACCGCATCATCTTCATCCACGTGCCCTGCGCGTGGATGGGCCTGTTTATCTACGCCGTCATGGCGGTCGCCTCGTTCATCTCGCTGGTCTGGCGCATCAAGCTGGCGGAAGTGGTGGCGATGGAATCGGCGCCGATCGGCGCGGCCTTCACCTTCATCACCCTGGTCACCGGCTCGCTTTGGGGCAAACCGATGTGGGGCACCTGGTGGACGTGGGACGCGCGGCTCACCTCCGAGCTGGTGCTGCTGTTCCTGTACCTGGGCGTGATCGGCCTGTACCACTCGTTCGAGGATCGTCGCCAGGGCGCACGCGCCGCTGCATTCCTCGCCATCATCGGCATCATCAACGTGCCGATCGTGCATTTCTCGGTGAACTGGTGGAACACGCTGCACCAGGGTTCCACCGTGCGCATCCTGGGTCCGTCCAAGATGAGCCGCGAGATGTTGTGGCCGCTGCTGACCATGATGGCCGCGACCAAGTGCTATTACATCGCGAGCCTGTTCGGCCGCGTGCGTACCGATCTGCTGTCGCTGGAAAGCGGCAAGGACTGGGTGCGCCAGATCGCCGAAGCACAAGGAGGTGCGAGTGCCGCGAGCGCAGGACGCGCAGGAGCGGCGGAGCGAGAGAGCCAGCGATGAGCGCTTTTTCCTGGGACAGCTTTATCGCCATGGGCGGTTATGCCACCTATGTATGGCCGGCCTACGCCGTGTTCTTTATCGTGCTGATCGCCGACTACGTGAGCCCGGTCCTGCGCCGGCGCCGCGACCTGCGCGAGCTGCGTGCCCGTATGGCGCGCCAGATTGCGCGCCAGCAACGTACCCCGTCGTCGCCATGAGCAATCATCGCAAGAGCAATTCATGAATCCCACTCGCAAGCGCCGGCTCACCATTGTCCTTTCTGTTATCGCCGCGGCCGTCGTAGCGATTGGGTTGATCGTGTTCGCCCTGCAGCAGAACATGAACTACCTGTTCACGCCGAGCCAGGTGCAGACAGGCCAGGCCACCAGCTACAAGAACTTCCGTCTGGGCGGCATGGTCAAGGCAGGCTCCATCCAGCGCAGCAACGATTCGTTGAAAGTCACCTTCACCGTCATCGATGCCAGCGGTTCGATGCCGGTGGAATACACCGGCATCCTGCCGGACCTGTTCCGCGACAATCAGTCGGTGATCGCCAGCGGCCATATGGACAACGCACGCTTCATCGCCACCGAAGTGCTGGCCAAGCATGACGAGACTTACATGCCGAAAGAGCTGAAAGACGCCATGGCCAAGGCGCACGAGGGCAAGCAAGTGAATGAAGCCGCCGGGCAGGACAAGCCGCAATGACGCCGGAACTCGGTCAACTCGCGCTGATCCTGGCCCTGCTGCTGGCCGTCGCCCAAGGCGTGCTGCCGCTGATCGGTGCCTGGCGCAACAACCGTGCGCTGATGGCCGTCGCCCGGCCCGCCGCGGCCGGTCAGGCGGTGTTCGTGGCGCTGGCGTTCGGCCTGCTGGTTTGGGCCTTCCTGCAATTCGATTTCTCGGTGCGCTATGTCGCCGACAACTCCAATCTTGCCCTGCCCTGGTACTACCGCGTAGCGGCCGTGTGGGGTGCGCATGAGGGCTCGCTGCTGTTGTGGATCTTTATCCTCAACGTGTGGACGCTGGCGCTTGCCGCGTTGAGCCGGCACCTGCCCGAGGTGTTCGTGGCGCGCGTGCTGGGCGTGCTCGGCCTGGTTGCCGTCGGCTTTCTCGCCTTCATCGTCTTCACCTCCAATCCGTTCGAACGCCTGCTGCCAATGCCAGCCGATGGCGGCGATCTGAATCCGGTGCTGCAAGACCCGGGCATGACCTTCCACCCGCCCGTGCTGTACATGGGTTATGTGGGCTTCTCGGTGGCGTTCGCGTTCTCCATCGCAGCCTTGCTCGGCGGTGAACTGGAACAGGCCTGGGTGCGCTGGGCGCGTCCATGGACCAATGTCGCGTGGGCTTTTCTGTCGGCCGGCATCGTGGCGGGCAGTTGGTGGGCGTATGCCGAGCTGGGCTGGGGCGGCTGGTGGTTCTGGGATCCGGTCGAAAACGCCAGCTTCATGCCATGGCTGGTCGGTGCGGCGCTAATCCATGCACAGGCGGTGACGGAGAAGCGCGGCGGCTTGCGCGCGTGGACCATCCTGCTGTCGATCTTCGCGTTCTCGTTGTCGCTGCTGGGTACCTTTCTGGTGCGCTCGGGCGTGCTCACTTCGGTACATGCGTTCGCGTCCGATCCGAGGCGCGGCCTCTTCATCCTGTGCTTCCTCGCCATCGTGGTCGGTGGCTCCTTGCTGCTGTATGCACTGCGCGCGCCAAAGGTGGCGGGCGGAAAGCCGTTCAGCGTGGTCTCGCGCGAGACCGCCATTCTTGTTGGCAACCTGATGCTCACCGTGGCTGCGGCCATGGTGCTGCTGGGCACGCTGTTCCCCTTGATCGGCGACGCACTGAATCTGGGCAAGATCTCGGTGGGTCCGCCGTATTTCGGCTTCCTGTTCACCCTGTTGATGTTGCCGATCGTGGCGCTGCTGCCGTTCGGTCCGTACCTGCGCTGGGGCAAAGGCGATACCGCGCTGCTCAAGGGCGTGATGCTGCGTGCCGGACTGGCCGCGGCGGCCTGCGCCATCGTCGCGGGCCTGTTGACCGACGGCACCAGCAAGGTGATTGCGGGCACTGCGGCCGCCGTGTGGTGCGGCTTCGGCACCCTGCTCTTTGTGATCAAGCGCTGGCGCGAGATGCCTGCGGGTCGCCGCTACCCCGCCGAGATGGCGGGCATGCTGCTGGCGCACTTTGGCGTGGGCGTATTCCTGGCAGGCGTACTGCTCACCAATGCGCTGAGCGTCGAGCGCGATGTGCGCCTGTCGCCAGGACAGACCGAATCCATCGGCGGCTACGACTTCCGCTTCGACGGTGTGCAGGAAACCACCGGCCCGAACTGGCAAGGCGACCAGGGCACGGTCACGGTGATGCGCAACGGCAAGCAGATCGCCGTGATGCATCCGCAGAAGCGCACGTATACGCGCGGCCAGGTGCAGACCGAGTCGGCAATTGATCCGGGCGTGACACGCGATCTGTACGTGGCCCTGGGCGAACCGATGGATCGCAGCCAACCGGAAGGCGCATGGGCACTGCGCCTGTACGACAAGCCGTTTGTGCGCTGGATTTGGGCCGGCGGCCTGCTCATGATGCTGGGCGGGTTCTTCGCCGCCGCCGATCGTCGCTTCCGCGCCAAGCGCGTAGCGGAAACGTCCGAGGTGCCCGCAGCCGCGCTGCAGGAGTCGCGCGCATGAGTCGCCTGCTGCCGTTCTTCGGCTTTGTGCTGCTGGTGGCGCTGTTCGGCTTCGGCATCTGGTGGAACACCCAACACGATCAGCGTGAAGTGCCGTCGCCGCTGATCAACAAGCCGGCGCCTGCCTTTGTGCTGCCCAGGCTGGATGAGCCCGCGCAGACCGTCAGCCGCGATTCGCTGCTAGGCAAGCCCTACCTCATCAACGTCTTCGCCAGCTGGTGCATCGCCTGCGGTGACGAACATCCGGTGCTGATGACGGACGGCAAGTCCATCGGCGTGCCGCTGATCGGCTACAACTACAAGGACGCCGCGAACGACGCCAAGGCCTGGCTGGCCGAACACGGCAACCCGTACGACATGGTCATCGTCGACCAGGAAGGCCGCACGGCCATCGACTTCGGTGTGTACGGCGCGCCGGAGAGTTTCCTGGTCGATGGCAAGGGCATCATTCGCTACAAACACATCGGGCCGTTGACGCCGGACGTGATCAAGACGGAACTCAGGCCCGCCATCGCGGCGCTGGCGAAGGAAACCTCGCCATGAGTGGACATCGCGCACTGGGTGCGCTTCTGCTGGCGCTGATGTTTTTCACCGGCATCGCGTTTGCGCAGGCGATCGATCCGCTGCCGTTCAAGAATCACGCCGAGGAAGTGCGCTTCCAGAATCTGACGCGTGAACTGCGTTGCCTGGTGTGCCAGAACGAGAATCTGGCCGACTCCAACGCCGACCTTGCCCGCGACCTGCGTCATGAAGTGTTCGATCTGATGCAGTCGGGCAAGAGCGACGACGAGATCAAGCAATATCTGGTCGACCGTTATTCGGACTTCGTGCTGTACGACCCGCCGGTGCAATCCAGCACGCTGCTGCTGTGGTTTGGTCCGCTGGCCATCTTGTTGGCAGGCGCGGTGGTGGTCGTGGTGACGGTGCGCCGTCGCAGTCGCGTGGCGCCGGTCGCCACCATGGATGACAAGTCGACCGACGAAGGGGACGACTGGTGAAACTCGCTTTCTTTCTGATCGCCACGGCGATGATCGCCGTGGCGCTGGCCTTGTTGCTGTTGCCGCTGATCCGTCACGGTCGCCAGCAAGGTCGCCCCCGCAGCATCTTTGTGCTCGCCCTGATGGTGGCGCTCGCCTTGCCGCTGGCCGCCGTCGGGCTGTACCGACTGGTCGGCACGCCGGTGGCGCTGGTTGGCGTGCAACGCCCAGATGCCGCCATGAGCATCGACCAGGCCGTTGGCGAACTGAAGGCGCACCTTGCGCAGAAGCCTGATGACCAGCAGGGCTGGATGCTGCTGGCGCAGACCTACGGCGCCATGCGGCGCCCGTCCGATGCACGCGACGCCTATGACCAGGCGCTGCGCCTGGACCCCAACAACAGCGTGGCCATGGTGGGTTGGGCCGAAGCCGATTCGTTAATTCGCCAGGACCATCGCATCGAAGGCCGTTCGCTCGAGCTGCTGGAGCATGCCGTCAAGCTGGACCCACAAAGCCAGCGTGGCCTGTGGCTGCTCGGCATCAGCCAGTTCCAACATGACCATTACAGCGAAGCTGCCGCCACCTGGCGCCAGCTGCAGCCGCTGCTGGATCCGGACTCCACCGTCGCCAAGGCCGTCAGCGAGCAGATCGCCGTGGCGGACGCCCGCGTGCGCGACGGTGGCAAGCTCGCTCCCGAAGCGCCCGCTGCCGCCGCCACGGACCACGCTCAGGGCCCCGCGCTGCAGGTGCAAATCGCCCTCGCCCCTGCGCTCAAGAGCAAGCTGGCCCCGGGCGACACCCTGTTCGTCTACGCGCGCGCCGAACAAGGCCCGCCGATGCCGCTGGCGGTGGCGCGCCTCGATGCCACGGCCCTGCCCGCCACCGTCACGCTCACCGATGCCATGGGCATGGCACCCCAACTCAAACTATCCTCCGTGCCGCGCGTGTTCGTTGGCGCACGCATCAGCAGGAGCGGCCAGGCCATCGCCCAGGCGGGCGATCTGGAAGGTGATGCCGGTGTTGTCGACGTCAACAACCACACTCCCATCAAGATCAGCATCGACAAGGTTCATAGATGAATCGCGACGCCCGCCGATACTGCGCCCTGCCCTCGCCCTTTGCGATGAAGCGAGGCGGCGAGCTCCACGGCGCCCGCGTTGCCTACGAAACCTGGGGCGAGTTGAGTCCCGCACGCGACAACGCCGTGCTGATCCTCACCGGCCTGTCGCCCAGCGCGCACGCAGCCTCCAACGCTGACGATCCCTCGGCCGGCTGGTGGGAGGCGATGATCGGACCGGGCAAGGCCATCGACACCTCGCGCTGGTTCGTGATCTGCGTGAACTCGCTAGGTAGCGACAAGGGCTCCACCTGCGCCGCATCGATCAATCCGGCCACGGGCGAACCCTATCGTCTCGATTTTCCGGAGCTGTCGCTGGAAGACGTCGCCAACGCGGCGCATGCGGCCGTCAGGGGCCTTGGCATCGAGCAACTGGGCTGCCTGATCGGCTGCTCCATGGGCGGCATGAGCGCGCTGGCTTACATGGTGCTGCACCCGGGCAGCGTGCGCACCCATATCAGCGTCGATACCGCGCCCCAGGCGCAGCCATTCGCCATCGCCATTCGCTCGCTGCAGCGCGAGGCGATCCGGCTCGATCCACATTGGAACCGGGGTCACTACGGCGCCGATAGCTACCCCGAGGACGGCATGAGCATCGCGCGCAAGCTCGGCGTCATCACCTATCGCTCGGCGATGGAATGGAACGGCCGCTTCGCACGCATCCGCCTGGATGCGGAACAACGCGACGACAATCCGTTCGGCCTGGAATTCGAGGTGGAGTCGTATCTCGAAGGACACGCGCAGCGCTTCGTGCGCACGTTCGATCCCAACAGCTACCTCTACCTCTCGCGCGCCAGCGATTGGTTCGACATCGCCGAATACGGTGACGGCAGCGTGCTGGAAGGCCTGAAGCGCATCCGCATCGAGCAGGCCATGGTGATTGGTGTAAGCACCGACATCCTGTTTCCGCTGGAACAGCAGGAACAGATCGCCGAAGGCCTGCGCGCGGCGGGCGCTGCCGTGGAATTCGTGGCGCTGAATTCGCCACAGGGCCACGACGCCTTCCTCGTCGACATCCCCAATTACAGCCGCGCCATTGGCGGATTTCTCAGCAGACTCTGAACGCCCCAAAGCCGTCGCCGCCCCGCGCTGCTAAGATGGCCGGGTAGCACCGCAACCCGAGAACCTCATGCTCACCCTCGATTTCCCCGGCTCCCGCAAACTGATCGATGCCATCGACGCCGCAGTCGCCCACGACAGCACCCGCGACGTCACCGACAGCCTGCGCAACAGCCTCTGCAAGCTCATCCGCGGCCAGGAAGTGCGGCTGCCAGACTGCGTCTTCGAAACCGCCGAAGGCCGCTACGCGCGCCGCGAGCTGTATCGCAGCGAGGAACACGGCTACTGCGTGGTAGCCATGACCTGGGGCCCGGGCCAGGGCACGCCCATTCACGACCACTGCGGCATGTGGTGCGTGGAAGGCGTATGGAGTGGCGCGCTGGAAGTGGTGCAGTACGAGCGCCTGGAAAACGAGAACGGCCTCTATCGCTTCCAGCCGGTGGGCTCGATCCAGGCCGGCCCCGGCTCCGCCGGTAGCCTGATCCCGCCTCATGAGTACCACACCATCCGCAACGCCAGCGACGAGGCTGTCGCCGTCAGCCTGCACATCTATTCGGGCCAGATGACGCACTGCGCGACCTTCCAGCCACTGGACGACAAAGAGCACTACGAGCGCACCGACCGCAAATTGGGGCTCGACCCGGTCCACTGAACCCGGCATAATTAGCGTTCGTTGTGCCGGTGTGGCGGAATGGTAGACGCGGTGGACTCAAAATCCACTGGCAGCGATGTCGTGTAGGTTCGAGTCCTATCACCGGTACCAATGGTTTACGTGAGCTTTAGCAGTACCTGGGCGCTCCGCAATTCGGGATACGCTCCGCAATCCTCACGTCCACCAAGCAAATGAGGCTGCCGAAAGGCGGCTTTTTTTGTGCCCGCCATGTGGCTCGACGGTGCTCGTAGTACGAGGCCGAAAGCGGGTGAGAGCCGCGTCGGCCACTGCGGGTGATACCTATTGCCTGTCGCGGTGAGCCAGACGCAGGCTTGTGGTGACGGACTCTGACCTGGTTACCTGCGGTTACCCGCGAGGGTCCCGTCACAAGCTCCCGAAAAGATGCCCGGCTGGCCTATAAATAGGCCAGCCGGGCACGGTCTTCGACGCGCGAGATCGTAGGTTCGCGCTTCATCGCTCTCGCCTTAGGTCATCTCGACGGCGATGAATACCGATGCGAGGCCACTAACCGCCGCCGCCCTCAGGGTCAGCGATCGCGATGCCATGGCTATCCTTGCCATCAGTACAACCTTGGCCAATCGCCACAAGCGCCAAGCCGGCAGTGCCCCGCTGCCAATGCTGTACTTGACCCGCCCTTGGCCCACTGTCGAACTGACAAGTGCTCGAGAAACCGTCATTTGGCTCGAACGTCCCGCTCCCACCCTCGATGTAATGCCCGCCCGAAGGCTTCGAGGATCCTTTGGGGGCATCAGCTATCGCAACGCCATAGCTTTTCTGCCCATCCGTACAGCCCTGACCGATCGCCGTAGGCGTCACATCGGGAGCATTTGATGGCCAATGCTGCACTTGACCTGCCTTTGGCCCCTTCGTGAACTGGCAGGTCGTCGAGATTCCACCACCCGCCGCACTACTGCCGGGGCCCATCGGGGCTTGGCTGGCATCTTGAGCAAGAGCGGCACCGGATATCACCAGTGCGGAAATGAGTAGCGTCGTGCCTAGGATTCGCATGGAAATACCTCGTAACCAAAATGGGGGATTTATGCGGTCGGTTTGAAGGGCATCGTCCGTGACAATCGACTCTTTACCTTATGCCGCGCGAACGTTTGGTGACCGAGCAGCAGGCCGTGGTGGTCACGAGAAATTCACACCCACGCGTGCGCGACGGCCATATGACGATGGGGGCTGGCTGATACCTGGCTGCGGACTCGCCTGCCGCCAGGCGCAGGCATCATGGCGAATAGCTTCGAAGGCGCTCTCGAAAACGCCACCAGCCTGGCTTACTGAATTGGGCGCCAACCCCGGCCAACAAAAAGCCCCCTACACCGCCTGAATGTCAGGCACCTACCGAAAGCATGGCTGCTGCATGTGCTCACGAGGTTCGACACCCGAGCGGGCCATCGCGCCTAGCCCACTAACGAGCACACACTCACGACGACAGCCCGTTGAACGGTGTCATCGAAGTCCGCCCGCGGCTATGCCGCCTCTCGCTCACTCTGCATCTGTCCAAAGTAAGCATCCGTCACCGTCCGTGGATCACCAGACATGCGGACCTTGCCATGTTCGAGCCAGATGACACGGTTACACGTGTGCAGGATAAGGTCTCGAGAGTGGGAAGCGAGCACGAGGATGTTGGTGGCCTCGACCATTTTGTTCAATCGCGCTTCGGCGCGATGCCTGAAGCCTTCGTCTCCGACGGAAAGCCACTCATCCATCAGCAAGATCTCGGGACGCAGGATAGTCGACACAGCGAACGCCAGGCGCAAATGCATGCCCGAAGAGTAAGTACGCAAGGGCATGTCGATGAAATCACCGAGCTCGGAGAAAGCAATGATTTCGTCTACGTGTTGCCTCATTTTCGCGCGCCCGATGCCAAGCAATGCGCCGCGCGTGTAAATATTTTCTCGCCCAGTGGCTTCGTGATCGATTCCAAGTGAAATATCGATCAATGAGCCAACCTTCCCTTCAATACGGGCGGCTCCAGACGACGGCTCGTAAACACCGCTGAGCACCCTCAATAGAGTGCTCTTCCCGGCGCCGTTGTGGCCCAACAGACCCACCCTGTCCCCATCGCGCAGAGAGAAGGTCAGGTTTTCGAGCGCACGAACCACGACGCGACCTTCGTGGTCTGCCCCAATTTGTCCACCCGTCGCCACCTGAATGAGGCGCTTCTTCAGCGATCGACCACTGGCGTTGTAGATCGCGAAGTCGACACAGACGTTTTTGAATTCAATGAGGGCCATAGTTTCACTTCGGTAACTGCAGATTTGCTCGGAAAGGGTTTGCTATGAAGTTATAACCAATAAGCAATGCGTCGCCGGAAGCTACCGTAGGTAACCAGGGCCAGCGCCCAACCAACCAGCGCGAGCGCACCAGACACCATCCAGCTTGTCGCACTTGGCATATTTCCCAATAACGGGGCGCGAACAATTTCCAGCAAATGGTATACAGGGTTGAAATTAAGAAGGTATACGGAAGCCTGTTTCGGCAGGCTTGCTGGCAACCACACAATCGGGGTCAGGTAGAACAAGACCTGCAATGCACTGGCCACGATTTGCGCCAAGTCTCGATAGCGAGTACATACAACCCCTAAAATCAACGTCATCCATGTCAGGTTGAGTAAGAGAAGCGCATAGCCGGCGATCGAAAGGAATATTACGAGGTGTACAGACTTTCCGACCGCGATAAGTACGATTGGAAATATAAGCAAGTTGTGGCCAAGCATTATCATGTTGCGCCACATCATGCGAAGGATGTGAACAAACAAGGGAATGGGCAGTTGCTTGATGATGGCGTCTGAAGCAATGAAGCTGGAACATCCTTCATTGATGACAGTCGATATGAAGCCCCATAAAATAATGCCACTCGCGAGGGATGGCAGAAATTCAGTCATCGAGGCCTTGAAAATGGACCCGAAGACGATCCCAATGGTTCCGATCATGACGCCCATGCTGATCGTCAGCCAGAGCGGGCCGAGAGTCGATCTGCGGTAACGCTGACGCACATCCTGCCAGCCAAGAATGCCGACAAGTGACAGGCGACGTGCGGCTGCCGCGATGTCAGACATCGCGGTCACAGATGAAGGTTTGTACATGACGGCTAACTTTTCAGGGGACTAAATGAGTCTAATCCATTGTGATCGGACATTCATCAGACCTGCCTAAATCAAGCTTAATCATGACACTTTGCCCTCAATATCCTTGCGCGTAACTTACACAACTGCGTCTCTTTAGTTATATTGCCGTCATATCTGAGTTGACGATGCGTATGGAAAGGTTAGATAAGAAGCCTATGGCACCTGAACTCCCTCCAACGACAGCGCCACGCAAGCCTCGTTGCCCGGCTCCTACTACCCGGACGTTGATATGGCAAACGCGATATTAATGAACGCTTCATTTGCCGTCAGGCACGGCATTAACCCAACAACGTTACATCCAAGCGTCAATCATGTTGCTGATTGGCAATAATTCAATAACTGAAAACCTATACGACGAAATTGCATTGCTGGTGGCCACATGTATAGCCACCAATTAGCGTCAAGTCTCACAAGTGAGAATGGATTTCTCACCGCCAAAGCCGCCCTTGGCAACGCCCGCAAAGACTACGGCACGCATCCGTGGATGCATTATCTCCTGCTGTCGAAAACGACGATTCAATGAGCCGGCGATCTTCGCCGGATAGCGCCTCACGTCCGTCGCTTGTCCCAATTGGCCGCATGGCTCAACCAGCGACCGAGCGATCAACTCACAACCGTGGACCCTACGATATATCTGCTGGCACCAGGCCTGTGGGCAGTAAGGGGCCTTGGGGGCCCTGCTCACGAGGCTCACTCCGTGCCCTGACACCGCAGCGCGACGCGTCGGTCGCCGCATTGCGAGGTACTGCGGGCGAAACTTTAAAACATGACTCGTTCCATCCGGGGAAACGGCATGGATCGCAGCACATCACTATGAATGAGCGAAGAACCTTCTGGGAGCTAGAGGATCTTCGGCCACACGGGATGGGCGTGCCACGTGGATGGCTGCCGCGTGGGCGTTCAGGCGACTTCCGCGCTTTTGGGCCGACTAGCCTGTCCCCGTATCGTTGTTGGGATCACGGCGATCGAGTTCTCCCAGCAACGCCTCCAGAGCATCGAGGCGACCGACCAGCTCCTGGCGCTGCGCTGAGCTGTCGTCGGCGGATTCACTGGCGTTGTCGCCAAGCAGGCGAAGCGCACCATGAATTCGATGCAGGATGTCGCGCTGGGATTCAACATCACCACATTGCACGGCTTGATCGAGAGCAATGAGGTCGTTGCGACTCGCGTCAAGAAGTCCACGCAGCACATGCTTGACCTGTTGCGTGGAGCCAAATACTTCCAGAAGTGATTGAATACGTTGGTGGGCTGAATCAGAGCCGCCGACCTCAGCGCGTGGATGCTCGGAGGGCATATGCGCCAGACACGCAGACAACATGGCACCCAGATCGTCGAGCTTGACGGGTTTGGCGAGAAACTCATCCATGCCGGCTTCGCGGCAACGAGTGACTTCCTCGGGCAAGGCACTGGCCGACAGCGCGACGATCGGCAGACGACTGGTGCCGTCCTTCTCGCGTTCGCGGATACGTCGCGCCAGCGCAAACCCATCCAGCACGGGCATATGGCAATCGGTAATGAGTAGATCGTAGTGCCCGACAGCCAACGCCTCGAGCGCTTGCAGCCCATTTTCGACCATGGTGTGTGCGTAGCCCAGACGTTCCAGCTGCCGACTTATCACGGCACGATTGGTCGGATGGTCTTCCGCAACAAGAATGCGGGCTCCATGTGTGACGGAAACTGCAGCCGGCGCGGTCGTGCGTTGCGGTGTTGGCAATCCAAGCACGGCGTGACATGCGTCCACCGCCGATCGCCACAGCAAGGGATGGCCGCTGAGGATCACCTGGCCATCGTCCACGTAGAAGCCACGCGGATCGGGCGCGTCAGTGAGCTGAATCGTGCGAGCGCCATCTGGCATGACTCCACTTCGCGCCAGATCCGCGTCGACAGCAAAAAGGTCGAAATCTTTCGCCGCAAAGTCGCGCAAATCGTTCGCGTCGGCGCCCACAACGCTCATACCCATGGCCGAGAACATGTTGGAAAGTTCGCGTTCGAGCATGAGATCGCGCGTGCACAGCAAGGCTGCTTTCCCAGCCATGGCGGGTTGGGGCTGAAGCGCACGGTTCACAGGTAGCACGACCTCAAAAATGGCCTGCGTGCCAAAACCCACAGCGCTGGTCAAGCGGACTTCTCCATCCATCATATGGGCGAGCTGATTGCTTATGCTCAGTCCAAGGCCAGTACCACCGTAACGCCTTGTCGTGGAGATCTCGGCCTGGACGAATGGGTGAAACAGACGCCCAAGCTGCTCTTCGGAAATGCCAATACCGGTATCCATCACGATGATGCTCAGGCGATGACCTTCTGCCGATTCGCCGAGCAGTTCCATGCGTAGTTCGACATGTCCCTTCTCCGTGAACTTGAGCGCGTTGCTGAGCAGATTGGTGATGATCTGCCGCACGCGAGTCATATCACCCCGATATTCCGCCGCGAGCCGCCAATCGAGCACAGCGTATAAACGGACTCCTTTCTCCTGCGCACGAGCAGCGAACAGACCGAGCACGCCGTCTGCCAGCGCACGGGGATCAAAAGGATGGATGTCCAGCATCAACCGACCTGCCTCGATCCGGGAAAAGTCGAGAATGTCATCCAAAATCTGCAACAGCACGCCGGCCGAGTCGTGCACCATGTCGATCATGTGCAGTTGCTCTCGGTCCAGCGGTGTCTTGTCGAGTAATTCGATCAGGCCGAGCACACCGGCCATCGGCGTGCGGATCTCGTGACTCATCATGGCCAAGAACGCGCCATTGGCGGCAAACGCCGCTTCAGCAACGGCCTTGGCCTCGACCAGCGCCTGCGCCTGTTCCTTTTCCCGTGTTATGTCAGTGCAGAAGATGCTGCAGGACACGGCGCCTGGCGCTTCCGCGCGTGGCACGCCGGCCGAGGCCCGGACCCAGCGAACACCGGTGGGCGTGTTGACGCGGAACTCCACCATTTCCGGGCCACGACCTTCCAGCAGGTGATCGATAGTCTCTTGCACAACCGGCCTGTCCTCGACAGGCATAACGTCGAAGGGGCGTCGGCGGCCTTGCATCATCTCCTCGTAGGTCAGGCCGAATAGCGCTTCGATCGGTCCGCTGATGTACTCATAGGCGGCTGTTCCATCCACGCTGTAGCGGGCCCGCATAACGACACCCGGCAAGCTGTCGTTGGTGTCGATAATCCGCTGCTCAGACGCGGTTGCACGAGCCTCCGCTTTACGGAGATCGCTTACATCGACCACGGTTCCGAGTAGACCGACGCCTTGATCCGATCCGCGCAGGAAAGTGTGCAGCCACAGAAGTACGTCGCGCGTGGTATCCGCGTCACCCGAGGCGCTCATGTGCAGCTCCCGGCGAACTTCGCCGCCCTGGCTCAATACTTCCAGGTCAGCGCCATGTAGCGCTTCGGCGTTAAGGTCCTTCCCATGTCGCGTCTCGATCAGCGTTCGTCCGAGCAAGTGGGTGCGCGAACAGTCGAACATTTTCTCGTAGGCGTGATTGATGGCGATGTAGCGCGCCTCTGCGTCCTTGACGAACACCGGGTACGGAATGGATTCCAGCAAGGCCTGCTGGAACGCCAGCTGGATCGCGAGCTCCCTTTCCGCCAGCTGCCGTGCGTACATGAGGCGGCGCAAGCGGGTATACGCAAAGCTGATGATCGCCAGCACCGCGAGGGCGACGAGCATGCCGAGCAGCACCCACTTCCACGGCACGCCATAGTTGTATTCCGTGGTCAGCCAACGACTGCGGATCGCCATCCGCTGCTGATCCTTCACTCTCGCCAACACGCGATTGATCAGTGGCATCAGCTGACCGTAGCGCTTGTTGAGGCCTACGGTGAAATCCTGGTCATCGCCAGCCGGCCCCATGATTCGCAAGGTCGTGTAGCGGTTGCGAATCAAATTGTCGATGGCTGGAAGCGTGCCGATATAGGCATCGGCCCTGCCCGACGCCACCAGCCCCAGACCCGCCTCATTGCTGCCTACAGGGCGCAAACGACTATGCGGCATGAGTAGCTGATACCGAGGCATGGTCTCCTCGCGCATCGCGACCACGTGCCCGGCGAGATCCTCGGGGCCGGCGATGCTGCGGTTGTTGGCCTTGGCCACGATGACTTCGGGAAAGTGCTCGTAGGGACGGCTGAAGACCATGTCCTCGACGCGGAAATCTTCCGGCATGGCGGCCACCACCATGTCCACTTCGTTCGCGCGGACCATACGCTGCAACCCGGCAGAATCATTCGCCGGGACCGGTTGGATGCGTAGGCCAAGTTGTTGCCGGAAAATCTCTACATAGTCTGCGGCCAGACCGTCGAAGCGCCCCTGGCTGCTGAGAAACGTGTAGGGATAGCGATCGATCTCGAACCCGACGCGCAGCGGCGGCAATGCCTTTAGCAAGGCCCGATCTTCCGCACTCAGGCCAACTGCCGCCGGAATCAGGAGGTTGACTTCGGCACGCAGCCCCCAGCGTTCGCGCAAGCTGTCCAACTCCTCGGCAGCCAGACTGGCCTCGGCCTTCCGCAGCAGTTGCACGAGCATGGGTTGCCCACGCGGTATCGCCATGGCGACGGATACCGGTGGAAAGTTGATCGGAGTGATGACGGCGAGATCGTCGCTGGCACGCTCGTCCAACAACGTGCGTACACGCGCCAACGGCGTGCCGAGATAGGCATCGGCCTGGCCGGCCGTCAGCATGTCCATCGCCTGGCGACCGTCGTTCGCGAATACCAGGGTCGCCTGCGGGAAGCGCCCCGCCAACTGGACGGCCAAGTTGCGGTACGGTCGCTCGATGACAATGCGCGTGTGTTTCAGGTCTTGCTCGTCGCGAATCTGCTCATCGCCCTTACGAGTGACCAGGATCAGTGGCCCGGTCTCATAGGGCGTCAGGAAATCGAAACGCCCCTCGCTCACCTCACTCGTCACCATGCCTAGCAGCAGGCCGTAAGGCGGTGGTTCCGATGGGCCGCCAAAGGCAACCGCATCCAGGTCGGTAAACGGACGAAACTCCAGCCGCATCCCCAATCGCCCGGCCAACAGCCGCGCATAGTCCACGCCGAAGCCGGCTGGACGGCCAGCCACCCAGGTCTCCATGGGCAAATGGTCACCCGCCAGGACCCCCACCTGAATCACGGGATGACTGTCCCGCCAAGCTTCTTCCTCTGGCGTAAGTCGGATCGGCACACTCGTCACCACCTTGTCAGGGGATGCCGTACTGCTTTGTGCGACTTCACTTTGACCGGCGAGAGCTGTCGCACACACTCCTAGCGAGCACGACAGCAGCAGGCATCTCAGCCAGGCTCCCCAAGGCCTGCTTATTGCGCCAAGCGGGGGCAATAGAGCGTTGATTTACCTGTTGCCGCAAGAGCCGACGTTTGCGTTCATGGATGCGCTCAAGAGTCGAACGTGCTCGCGAAGTCTGGAGCTTACTTGGGGGGCCTACGCACCCTCCATCAGAATTGTCTGAAGATGACCTAAGTTTTTGTAGGCAATTTGCTGATTTGCTGCGATGCAAAATCAGTTACCCTTGTGGTCAAGCCGGCACCAACACGGGGGGAACCGTGACCTTACGCATCATTCTGGCCGACGACCACCCTATCGTGCGCAGCGGGGTACGCATGCTGCTTGAGGGTAGCTCGAACGTCGCCGTGATCGTCGATGTGGGCTCACCTGACGAGTTGATCCACGTCCTGGAACGGCAGTCCTGTGACTTGGTCATTACTGATTTCAGCATGCCCGGCGGCCAGGTCGCCGATGGCCTGAATATGCTTGGATTGATCGAGAGGCGATGGCCAAGCCTCCCTATCATCGTGCTTACCATGGTGAGTAACGCGGGCGTGCTGAGCTCCATCCTCGCGACAGGCGTACGTGGCTTGCTAAACAAATCCGACGCACTTACCGAATTGACGCTTGCTGTCCAGGCGGTCTCGCACGATCGCTACTACGTCAGCACGAGTATCGAGAGGGCACTGGACGTCACGCGCGCCGGCGGAGCCGCCGCGGCGCACCCCACCCTCTCCAAACGGGAGACGGAGGTACTGCGCTTGTTTGCATCGGGCATCACCGTGTCGGAGATCGCCACCCAGCTCAACCGCAGCGTGAAAACGATCAGCCGTCAAAAGATGGATGCGATGAGCAAACTTGGACTGAGAAGCGATCTCGAAATCTACACCTAGGCGCGCGAACACGGCTTGGTTCCCTGACGGGATAGGTGCCACGCAAGCCTCATGCAACGCCAGCTTGCCCTTGGAACCGCGCGAGAGCTCTTGCTGCCTGCCTAGGGGAAAGCGTGGCAAGGCGCGTACCCCTCTCGCGTCCGCGCTGGCAACGGCTTGAAACGCCCAAGCCATACCTGCGATCCAGGCATGGTGGCTGGATGCGCCTACGCCCGGCGGGAACGGGAGTCGAGCTGAAGATCGCCAAAAACCGCCCGGCTTGCGCCACGCTTCGAAATGGCGACCCCGGCCCGATTCGAACGGGCGACCTACGCCTTAGGAGGGCGTCGCTCTATCCAGCTGAGCTACGGGGCCAACCCAGGAAGGATAACGGGGAGATGGCGAAAGCGAAACCGCGCGGCGTCCCGTCGGATGCATAACAGCAGCGACGCATGTGATTCTGGGGCGGGATCCACAGAACCGCGAGCCATGCACGATTCGGGTCAATCCGGGGTGCTACATTCCTACGGCGCCAAAGGGGGCGCTACCGCCACTTAAGAGTTAAGAGGGGAATTATCATGACGAAGGTTGGCTTGCGCCGCGGCGCACTCGCAGCGTTGCTGTCGTTCGGACTCGTGGGGACGGCTCTTGCCCAACCCCCAGCCACCGGACTCGGACAGTCTTGGCCGAATACCACCGACGTGAGCGCCAACCCCAATTGGCACGCGTATGTCTTCGTGCTGGGGGGCATCAAATACGTCCAGATCAACGATCTCAACGGCAACGTGTTGGGCGCCGTCGGCACGGCGAACGGCCAGTTCATCACCTTGCCGATCGGTGCGTTCGCACAGCTCGTCTCCACGCCGCAGCAGCCGGCAGCCGTTGCGACGGGGGCAGCGCCCGCTGCCCAACCGTCAACGGTGTATCAAGACAGTTCGGTGCAAGTCACGGCAACCCCGCAGACAGACGGCACCGTGCAACTCCGTGCCGCTGTCGCAAACGGGTGCGACCCTATCGATTGCAATATCCGCAATCAGTAAAACGTAGGACAACCGCTGGCAGCGTTACGCGCCGCCAGCGGTTGACGGGGCATAGAGGATCACGCTGATCCGTCGACTATCACCTAGCGTCCGCTCGCGCACCTGCCCTTCGAACGTTGCCGCCCGATCCTCGATGGCCTGACGCCCCAGACCGCTGGTCGTGCGCAGCACGACGCGTGGCAGCAGTTCTTCCCAACGAATTCGCGCAACGTGCTCGGCGTCCGCACGGAAACCAATACGGAGCACGATCCAGCAGCGCCCCTGATGCTCTCCGCAACGCAAGCGCAAGTCGATATCGCTGACGTTCTTGCGCGCACAAGCCTCGGAAACGGCTTCGCAGGTGATGCGGTAGATCGCCATGTGGATCGCAGGCGGCAGAAGGTTGAGCGGTCCCCGCAAATCGCACCAGTACCCAATGCCGACTTCGCCCAGGACACGAGGAATCGTCCCCTCGCGCAAGGCGGCCGGCAAGCCACGTTCCCTCCAGCTAACAGGGTAGAGGCTGTCGGCCAACCGATAGAGCTGATCCTGCGCAATCAGTGCCTGGCGACGATAGTGACGCTCATCGAAGGCCGGTGCCAAATGCCGCATGCTCGCCAGCATCATGGCGCAGGTGGCGTGCACGGTCTCGCGGATTTGCTCCAGCACTTGCGAGGTCATGAGCAGTTGCAGCTCGCCGGTTTGCACGTTTCGCTGCGCCAGCGCTATGGCCTGACGCACATCGACGCGTTCCTTGCTCGCGCGCCGATCGAGCACGGCAATACGCGCGCCCACCAGCAACATGGTGGAAATGGCAAACGCAATCACGACCTCAGCCTGGAGGGTGCTGGGATCGTTACGCTGCGGCATCAGCACCATGAGGGCCACACTGGCCAGACTGCCACCTACTGCCGCGCCCGCCCAACCATGCCGAAGTGCCAAGGCCACCACGGGCAGAAACATCGCCACTTGGGTGAACTGACGCGTAGCGGGCTGATCGAGCCCCACCCACACGAGAAGCGACAGCACGGGCATCACCAAGAACACGCTTTCAAACACCAGTCGGCTCTCCCCGGCCCTACGCCAGAGACGACGCCAGGATCCAGCCGTCAGCTTCTGATGGAGAAGTAGAGCGAGCGGCGCGATGGTCAGGATGCCGAGGTAATTGCCAAGCACGACCTGGGCGGCAACCTCGCCCGCATGAACCGAATAGCCCGGTGGGAAAGGCGTGACAGCAATCATCCCAAGGGTATTGAGCGTGATGATTCCGGCTGCCAACAGTGCGGTGGAAAGCAGCACACCGATGTGCACCGTCGTGCGTGTCGGAAATAAGTGCCATCGCTCACGGCATACGAACACCACGGGCATGATGAAAGCGATCGAAGGCAGCAGGTTCAACAGGGACCAGGTCAATCCGAACTGATCGACGCACGTCCAGCTGATGTAGGCCAGGCGAGCCACATCGCCGGCCAGCAGCGCTGGCCAATAGCGATAGCGGGTGAGCAGCAACACGCTTACATGGAAGCCACTGAGAATGATCCAGTGACGAATCGACAAGTAGCGGAACAACATGCCGCCGAGCCCAAATGCAAGCGATACCGCGGCGTAGCGCAGCCACATGCTCGACCCTAGTCGGTTCCCCATGCCCCCACCCCGTGATGGACTCGCTTACCGGCGCCAACGTGCACGCGCTGCTCAGTCAGGCTGGCGATATCCCCTGTGAATGCGCCGGCGTTGTTTTCAAGCAGCATTATCGTAGCCCATCAGGATAGGGCACGCCGGCGCAATGACTTGCGGTCGCGATAATGTGACGTAGCGCACAGTAGCGCCCGGTACCAGGTCGACGACCGCATCCGAACGGGCACGGAAATGGAGAAAAACCATGGCGGCCAGGCGTCGAGGGCTGGCATTCGCGCCATTGGCAGGCTCCGGTGGCCGGAAAGTCAGGCGGCGCAGCGGGGCCCGCTGATCATGGATCACCGACGTTCGACCAATTCGCCCGTCAATGGGGCGGATTGTTTCCTTACGGGGACCGCACCGGTTGCCTTGCGCCGTACTCAGCCATGCGCTCCCTGGCCATACAGCGCCCTTGCTGGATCAGCCCCCCTGCGATCCGCCCCGCAGACCCGCCTGCTAGAATAGCGGTTTTATTCCCGGCGCCCTTCCCCAGCGCCTTGGTCTGGAGCTAAACATGTCCCACGAAATCCTCACCGCACTCGGTCTCGGCAGCTCGCAATCGGGTACGTATCTCGGCCAGGGCGAATGGTCCAAGACCACCGACGCTGGCACCTTGCAGCCGGTGAATCCAGCCACGGGCGAAGTCATCGCCTCGGTGTATGCCTCCAGCGCGGCGGACTACGACATCATCGTCAAGCGCGCCCAGGAAGCCTTCAAGACCTGGCGCACGACCCCGGCGCCGCGTCGAGGCGAAGCCGTGCGCCTGTGCGGCGAAGCGCTGCGTAAGCACAAGCACGCCCTGGGTTCGCTGGTTGCGCTCGAAATGGGCAAGATCAAGCCCGAAGGCGACGGCGAAGTGCAGGAGATGATCGACATCGCCGATTTCGCCGTGGGCCAGAGCCGCATGCTCTACGGCTACACCATGCATTCGGAGCGCCCGGGCCATCGCATGTATGAGCAGTACCAGCCGCTCGGCCTGGTCGGCATCATCAGCGCGTTCAATTTCCCGGTCGCCGTGTGGGCCTGGAATGCCTTCCTGGCCGCGGTCTGCGGCGATATCTGCATCTGGAAGCCGTCGCCGAAGACGCCGCTCTCGGCCATTGCCTCCATGAAGATCTGCAACGAGGCGCTGAATGCAGCCGGCTTCCCGGACATCTTCTTCCTGTTCAACGACGCCGGCACCGAGCTGTCGCAGCATTTCGTGGACGACCACCGCATCCCGTTGATCAGCTTCACCGGCTCGACCAAGGTGGGCCGCCAAGTCGGCGAGCGCGTCGCCAAGCGCATGGGCCGTTCGCTGCTGGAGTTGGGCGGTAACAACGCCATCATCCTGGACGAGAGCGCGGACCTGAAGCTGGCCATTCCGGCCATCGTGTTCGGCGCCGTCGGCACGGCCGGCCAGCGTTGCACCAGCACGCGTCGCCTGTTCGTGCATGAGTCGATCGTCGGTGACGTGACTGACAAGCTGATCACCGCCTACAAGCAGGTCGAAGGCAAGATCGGCGACCCGACCCTGGCCACCACCCTGATGGGACCGCTCAACAGCAAGGACGCCGTGCAGGCGTTCCTCGGTGCCGTGGAAAAAGCCAAGGCCTCGGGCGGTACGGTGCGCACCGGCGGGACCGCGCTCAGCGATCGCCCGGGTAACTTCGTGTTGCCGACGATTGTCACCGGCGTGAAGAACAGCGACGAGGTCGTGCAGACGGAAACCTTTGCGCCGATTCTTTATGTCATCCCGTTCAAGACGCTCGACGAAGCGATCGACCTACAGAACAGCGTGCCGCAGGGCCTGTCCTCGGCCATCTTCACGCAAAACCTGAAGTCGGCCGAGCAGTACCTTTCGGCGGGCGGCTCGGACTGCGGCATCGCCAACGTCAACATCGGTACGTCCGGTGCGGAAATCGGCGGCGCGTTCGGTGGCGAGAAGGAAACCGGCGGCGGCCGCGAGTCGGGCTCGGACGCCTGGAAGGTCTATATGCGCCGTCAGACCAATACCATCAACTACTCCAACTCGCTGCCGCTGGCGCAGGGCATCAAGTTCGACCTGTAAGGCACGGCACGGCGCATCCCGGTATCGTCCGGGGTGCGCCCGTCTCAAAAATATCCGCAGGCGCACCCTCATCGACGACAGGAGTTGTAACGATGGACGAGGCACGACGGGTTGAAGAGGCATCCACCATCAGCATGCTGGCGCTCGTCAGCCTGATCTTCGGCATCCTGGCATGGACGCTTTTGCCGTTGATGGGCATGGCGCTCATGTCGCTGAACTTCATGAACTTCGTGGCATTCCCGCTGGCCGGTGCAGTGATCGCTTCCGTCTGTGCTCGCATGGCGCTCAAGAAGATTCGCGTTTCCGAGGGAGCCCTGCACGGCGCCGGCCTGGCCAAGGCAGCCCAGGCGCTGGCCTATACGTTGTATGGCGTGGTGTTCCTGCTGCTTTCGTTCACAACGCTGCAAGTCTTCCTTCACACGCACTAGTCGGCTCAGCCCAACCTGCCACGATGACTCTCCCCCTGCGTCCCAGCTTCGATTTCCACGGTTACCGCGTTGTCGTCGCCGGAGGCAGCAAGGGCATTGGCCGCAGCATCGCGCTTGCCTTCGCCGAGGCTGGCGCTGCGGTGTCGGTCTGTGCGCGCGGCGAAGCTGCCCTCGATGAGGTGCGCCATGCCATCGCGGCTCACGGCGTCACCGCGCATACGCGAAGCTGCGATCTTGCGGATGCCACCGCGATCACCGCGTACATCGAGGAAGCCGCGCAAGTGCTCGGCGGCATCGACGTCCTGGTGAATAACGCCAGCGGCTATGGATTCACTGACGACGACCATGGCTGGCTGGCCGGCTTCCAGGTTGACCTGATGGCGGCGGTACGCGCCTCGCACGCGGCCTTGCCGTTGCTGAAGGCGTCGGCGCACGCCAGCATTCTCCACACCTCGTCGATTGCCGCCTTCCATCCGACCGTGCGCGGCGCGCCGTATGCGGCGATAAAAGCCGCATTGAGCCAGTACACGACGTCGCAGGCGCTTTCGCTGGCCAAGCACCGCATTCGCGTCAACGCGATCGCACCAGGCTCGATCGAGTTTGCGGACGGCTTGTGGGATCGTCGCAAGACCGATGCACCGGAGCTCTACCAGCAGACGCTGGCCAAGATTCCGTTCGGTCGCTATGGCAAGCCGGAAGAAGTCGCCCACGCGGCCCTGTTCCTCGCCTCGCCCTACGCCAGCTGGATCACCGGTCAGACGCTGTGCGTGGATGGCGGCCAATTGCTGTCGGGATGAACACCATGCGCGACCTCAAACCCACCGAACGCTTCAGCGACCGCGTCGCCGACTACGTGCGTTACCGTCCGGATTACCCCGTCGCGATGCTGGAATGGCTTCAGCGCGAATATCAGGTCAATCCCCACTGGCTGGTGGCCGACGTAGGCGCCGGGACCGGCATTTCCAGCAAGCTCTTTCTGGACGGCGGCTATCGTGTCATCGCAGTGGAACCGAATGAGGTCATGCGCACGGCGGCCGAGCAATGGCTGGGTGAAAACGAGCGCTTTCGCGCCGTGGATGGTCATGCGACCGCAACGGGCCTCGATGATGACAGCATCGATCTGGTGATCGTGGCGCAGGCGTTCCACTGGTTCGACCAGGATGCGGCCCGACGCGAGTTCCAGCGCATCCTGAAACCCGCTGGCCTGGCCGCCATCATCTGGAATTCCCGCCGCCTCAGCGGTACGCCGTTCCTTGAAGGCTACGAAGCGCTGTTGAAGGAATACGGCACCGACTACACCAGCGTCGCCGAACGTTACGGTGACGAGCGGCAAATGCGTTCGTGGTTTGGTGCGGGCTACCTCGGCATGGGTCGTTTCGACCATGGCCAGTTGCTGGACTTCGATGCACTGAGCGGACGCCTGATGTCATCGTCCTACGCGCCGCGCGCCGGTCACCCCTCCCATGAGCCGATGATGCACGCCTTGCGAGAGCTGTTCGATAGCTGCGCGCAGGACGGCCATATCAGCTTCGATTACGACACCGTTATCTACGTGGGCAAGGTGCCCTGACTATGTATGATCTGATTCGCCCCTTGCTGTTCGCACTCGATGCGGAAACCGCGCACGGCGCGACGCTTTACGCGCTCGATGTAGCCCAGCGCAGCAATTTCCTTCATCACCTTGTGAAGCCGCCGGCCGAATTGCCGACCGCGGCCTTCGGCATCCGCTTCCCCAATCCCGTCGGCCTGGCCGCCGGCCTGGACAAGAATGCCGATCACCTCGATGCGCTCGGCGCGCTCGGTTTCGGCTTCGTCGAGGTGGGCACCACAACCCCACGTCCACAGCCCGGCAACGACAAGCCACGCATGTTCCGACTGCCCCATCACGAAGCGGTGATCAATCGCCTCGGCTTCAACAATGCGGGCGTCGACGCGCTGGTCAGAAACGTCCAGCAGTCGGGCTATCGCGGCGTGCTCGGCATCAATATCGGCAAGAACAAGGACACGCCCAACGACACGGCGGTCGATGACTACCTGTTCTGCCTGGAGCGCGTCTACGCGCATGCCAGCTACGTGACGGTGAATATTTCCTCGCCCAACACCCAGGGCCTGCGCGACCTGCAGGAAGAGGCCACGCTGCGTCGATTCATCGAAACGCTGCGCGAAGCGCAGGAACGCCTCGGCTCGCAGAGCGGTGCGCGCAAGCCCATGCTGTTGAAGATCGCGCCGGACCTGAGCGAGACCGAACTCGACGCGATTGCCGAAGTGTTGCTGGCCGCCAGGGTGGACGGCGTGATCTGCACCAACACCACCATCGATCATGCAGCGGTGGCCGGCGATCCGCACGGCAATGAAACCGGCGGCCTTTCCGGCAAGCCGTTGTTCGCCCGCTCCACCGCTGTCCTGCGCGGCATGCGCAAGCGCGTGGGTGATCGCATCGGCATCATCGGCGTCGGTGGCATCCTCGATGGCAGCGACGCCGCCGAAAAAATCGATGCCGGTGCATCGCTGGTGCAAATCTATTCGGGCATGGTCTATCGCGGCCCGAAACTGATCGCCGAATGCGTCAACGAAATTCGCCGCCAGCGCGAGGACACTCATGGTGGCTGAGCGCGTTGACATGGGCGGCTATACGCTGATCGAGCACGCTACACTGGCCACGCGCAATACCTTGCGCGTCGATGCACGCGCCGCGCTGCTGGCCGAAGTGCGCGATGCATCGAAGCTGCCCGAGTTACTGGACTTTCCGGTCGTACGCAGCGGCCGCTTGCTGGTGCTGGGCGAAGGCAGCAACCTGCTGTTCACCGGCGACTTCCAGGGCACCGTGCTGGCCATGGCTACCAGCGGCGTGCAGGTGGAACAGGATGGTGGCGTGGCCCGCATTGCCGTGGCCGCCGGCGAACGCTGGGATGACTTCGTCCGCTGGACCCTGGGCCAGGGTTATGCCGGCCTGGAAAACCTCATCCTGATCCCTGGCACGGTCGGCGCCGCGCCCATCCAGAACATCGGCGCCTATGGCACCGAAGTGGCCGAGTTTATCGAAAGTGTGGAGGCATGGGACACGCAGGAACATCGCGTGGCCATCCTCGACCATGCGGCCTGCGCATTTGCCTATCGCGACTCGGTGTTCAAGCATCAACCCGGTCGCTATATCGTCACCGCCGTGCGCTTCGCCCTGCCCCGCTCGCGCGAGCTGCGCCTGGACTATGCGGGCATTCGCGAGGAACTGGCCCGCATGGGCATCGACAAGCCCGCGCCCTTCCATGTCGCCGAAGCGGTGGTGCATCTACGCACCAGGAAGCTTCCCGATCCCGCCGTCATCGGCAACGCAGGCAGCTTCTTCAAGAACCCTATCGTCGATGCGTCACTCGGTGAAGCGCTCAAGCGCGAGCATCCGGAACTCGTCGCCTGGGTCGGCAGCGACGGTCGCTGGAAGCTTTCCGCCGCACGGCTGATCGAAGCCAGCGGCTTCAAGGGCATGCGCGAAGGCGATGCCGGCATTTCCAACCGGCACGCGCTGGTGCTGGTCAATCACGGTCGTGCCACCGGGGCGGAGCTGTGGGCGCTTGCACAGCAAGTGATCGCAGGGGTGCAGGCGAAGTTTGGCGTGCGCCTGGAGCCGGAGCCCGTCGTGGTGGGTGGCTGAAGCTGATCCTCGCCGGGATCGCGCATGGTCGCGGCTGTCAGTTGAGTCCCGGTAGGACGGCGGCTGTTTCGCGCCATTGCTCCTTCTCCCCGCCGGGGAGAAGGTTGGGATGAGGGGCGGGTGCTCGCGATGACGCGACAATCGAGCCTTATGGCCAGCTTGCCGCTTACGCAGCGGGCGTTCCGAACCGCTGCCGCGGTCCGGGTCACTTTTCTTTTGCTGGCCCAAAAGAAAAGTAACCCAAAGAAAATGGCCTGAAGAGCTCATAGCATTACGTGGGATGCGAGCCTGACGGGCGTGGCCAGCCAGATAGGTGGCGGCCCACGGCCGACACACAGCGGTTACACCGCAACGCGCCGAGGCGGAGAGGGCTTAAGGCGTGGGTGGCGAGCTGACCATCTGCGCCTCCGGATACTGCGAACGTTTCGACCGTCGGCCAAACCTGCTTTAAGTCCTCTTCGCCTCGGCGCGTTGCGGTATAGCCGCTGTGTAGCGCCTTGGGTAGCACACGATCCGATGGCGAAAACCTTCCAACGCTTCTATCCAACGGAGTGCTACCAGCTCTAGAGGCCATTTCTTTGGGTTACTTTTCTTTGGGCCAGCAAAGAAAAGTGACTCGAGCGCCGGCAGGCGATCGAAACGCCCGCTGCGTAAGCGCACCCTGGCCACCACGCCCAGTTGTCGCGGTGTCGCAAGCACCCACCCCTCATCCCAGCCTTCTCCCCAAAGGGGAGAAGGAGCTAGGAGCGAGGGCACGGCAGATCAGCCCGCCCGCCCCCGCTCCAGATTCGGCAAGAACACCGTGATCACGCCGATCAACGGCAAATAGGCGCACAGCGCATAGACAAACTCGATGCCGCGCGCATCCGCAACCTGCCCCAACACCGCCGCACCAATGCCACCCATACCGAACGCGAAGCCGAAGAACAGGCCCGAGATCATGCCCACGCGACCGGGAAACAGGTCCTGCGCGTAGACCAGAATGGCGGAGAACGCCGAGGACAGGATCAGGCCGATCACCACGGTCAGCACGCCGGTCCAGAACAGGTCCACATGTGGTAGCAGCAAGGTGAACGGCGCGACGCCGAGGATCGACACCCAGATCACCCATTTACGGCCGATGCGGTCGCCAATCGGACCGCCGATCAGGGAGCCCGCGGCCACCGAGAACAGGAACACGAACAAGTGGGTCTGCGCGTTCTGCACTGACACACCGAACTTATGCATCAGATAGAACGTGTAGTAGCTGCTGATGCTGGCCAGATAAAAGTACTTGGAAAAAATCAGCAGGCCGAGGATCAATAGCGACCAGCCCATTTGCGAGCGCGTCAGCGATACCAGCGATGCATGCCGCACCTTGGTCTTGCCGCGCACCGTGGGGTGATCGCGATACCAGCGGCCGACCTGCAGCAAGACCACCATGGCCAACAAGGCTGCCAGCGAGAACCACGCTACGCTGCCGCGCCCATGCGGCACGATGATCCACGCAGCAAGCAGCGGTCCCAGAGACGCGCCGGTGTTGCCACCGACCTGGAACAGCGACTGCGCCAGGCCGTGTTGGCCGCCCGACGCCATGCGCGCCACGCGCGACGACTCCGGATGGAAGACCGACGAGCCCGTGCCCACCAGCGCAGCGGCGATCAACAGCACGGCAAAACTCGGCGCGGTGGCGAGCAGCAGCAGGCCGCCCAGCGTGAAACCCATGCCTACCGGCAGCGAATACGGCATCGCCTTGCGGTCAGTGATCATGCCTACCGCCGGCTGCAACAGCGAAGCGGTGAGCTGATAGGTCAGCGTGATCAGGCCGATCTGGGCAAAGCTGAGCTGGAAACCGCTCTTGAGGATCGGATAAATCGCCAGGATCAGCGACTGGATCATGTCGTTGAGCAGATGCGAAAAGCTGATTGCGCCAAGGATGCGGTAGTTCGTGCCCGATTCGGCCCGAACGGTGGGGGCCGGTGACAGCGGGATATCTTGGACGCGGGTCTGCATGGGATCTCAGTGACGGACAGGCTGGGGATGGGTGGCGCGGTTGCGTCACCGGGTCCGCCACCTTAAAGTGCCCTCAGCCGGCCCGCTTACGTCAGCGGGTCAATATCTGTTGAATTTGGGCCAAACTGTGCGCAATACCCGCGCCGATGCCTACGAGAACACGCCACGCGATGTCGTTGCCACCGGCAACGAGTACCCGCCGCATTTCGTGCTTCCCGCCCATTCCCATCACCGTGGCCAGTTGCTGTATGCCTCGACCGGCGTGCTGACGATAATCACCAGCGAAGGCAGCTGGGTGGTGCCGCCGCGCCGGGCACTGTGGATCCCACCCGGCGTCGCGCACGAAGTGCATATGGGCGGCCCGGTATCCACTCGCAGTGCCTATGTGACAGCCGAGGCGGCGCAGGCGGCCGGACTGCCGGCGCACTGCCAGGTGGTATCCGTGTCGCCTTTGCTGCACGAGTTGCTGCAGGAGGCCGTGGACCTTCCTGCGGAATACGATCTCGACGGCCGCGATGGCCGGGTGATGGCCCTGTTGCTGGACGAGATTCACCGCATGCCCGTGCTCCCGCTCAGCGCCCCATTGCCTCACGAAAGGCGGCTGGCCGCACTATGTCGCGAGTTGCTCGACCAGCCCTCGCTCGAAGTGAAGATCGACGATATGGCCCGACGCGCCGGCATGAGCCGTCGCCACTTCACGCGCACGTTCCGCGAGGAGACCGGGATGAGTTTCACGGCGTGGCGCCAGCAAGCCTGCCTGCTGGCGGCACTGACCCGGCTAGGCAACGGCGAGTCCATCACCCACGTGGCGGTGGATCTCGGTTATGGCAACCCCAGCGCCTTTACCGCCGCGTTCCGGCGCGTGCTGGGCGCTGCGCCAAGTCGCTACCTCGCCACGCCTGCCGCGTAGGTATTCGCGTCACGACGCCATGACATCGTCATCGGCATTGTCATGTTCACGTCAAACGCCATGCGCAATCTGTACGCTACGCGACAGCGTCGCAAGCACCCTGCGCTGCCATGGCCCCGGCGTCATCGGCGCCGTACTATGGCCCCTTGCGGATAGCGCGACAGTTGTGCGCCCGCCTATTGAACGGTGAATCGATGAGTACCGATGTCGTCCGCCCCAACCCCGTCCGCGAAACCGAAGCTACTGAGATCGAGCGCGTCATCATCGCCGACGCCGGTTCAACGACGGCGGCCACTGCTCCGGACCTGAACGACGCCAGCCTCTATATCAACCGCGAATTGTCGCAGCTTCAATTCAACATCCGCGTGTTGGAGCAGGCGCTGGACGAGAGCAAGCCGATACTGGAACGTCTCAAGTTCCTGCTGATCTTCTCCAGCAACATGGATGAGTTCTTCGAGATCCGCGTGGCGGGCCTCAAGAGCCAGATTGCGTTCGATCACGAAATCGTCGGCCTCGATGGCATAGCGCCCCGACGCGCGTTGGCCGAGATCAGCGAGATCACCCACAAGCAGATCGAGCGGCAGTACGCGATTCTCAACGACCGCATCTTGCCCGAGCTGGCACGCCACGGTATCCGCATCGTCCGGCGTAACGAGTGGGCGCACAAACAAAAGATGTGGGTGCGGCGCTATTTCCGCCACGAAGTGGCACCGCTGGTCACACCGATCGGACTGGATCCCACGCATCCGTTTCCGTTGCTGGTCAACAAGAGCCTCAACTTCATCGTGCAGCTGGAAGGCACTGATGCATTCGGCCGCGATTCGGGCCTGGCCATCGTGCCGGCGCCACGCGTGCTGCCACGCCTGATTCGCCTGCCTGAGGACGTGAGCGAAGGCGGCGAGAACTACGTACTGCTGTCCTCGATCATCCATGCGCATGCTGAAGAATTATTTCCAGGCATGTCCGTGCATGGTTGCTATCAGTTCCGCCTGACCCGCAACGCCGACCTTACGATCGATCCGGAAGATGTTGAGGATCTCGCGCGTGCGCTGCGCGGCGAACTGTATTCACGCCGTTTTGGCGACGCCGTGCGCCTGGAAGTAGCGGACAACTGCCCACCCGAATTGACCGACTACCTGCTGCGCCAGTACGGCCTGGCCGCCGCAGAGATGTACGAAGTGAATGGTCCGGTCAACCTGGCACGCTTGTTTGGGCTGGCCAGCAAGACGCAGCGCCCGGAGCTGGAATATCCGAAATTCACGCCCTCGATTCCGAAGGCGCTGAAGAAGGCCGAAGACTTGTTCCAGGTCATCGGCCGCCAGGATGTGTTGTTGCTGCATCCGTTCGAGTCGTTCGCACCCGTGGTGGATCTGCTGCATCAGGCTGCGAAAGATCCTGCCGTGCTCGCCATCAAGCAGACGCTGTACCGCAGCGGCGCCAACTCCGAGATCGTCGACGCGCTGGTGGATGCGGCACGTGCCGGTAAAGAAGTGACCGTGGTGATCGAGCTGCGCGCGCGTTTCGATGAAGAATCCAACCTGACGCTGGCCTCCCGCCTACAGCAGGCAGGTGCGATGGTGATCTACGGCGTGGTCGGTGTGAAGACACACGCCAAGCTCATGCTCATCCAGCGCCGCGAAGGCGAAGAACTCGTGCGCTATGCGCATCTCGGTACGGGCAACTACCACACCGGCAATGCGCGTCTGTACACCGACTACAGCCTGCTCACCTCGGACCAGGCGCTGTGCGAAGACGTGCACAAGCTGTTCAGCCAGCTCACCGGCATGGGCAAGCTGCTGCAGATGAAGAAGCTGCTACATGCACCGTTTACGTTGAAGAAGACCTTGCTCGACTTGATCGCCCGCGAAACGGCACACGCCGCCGCCGGCCGCGAAGCCCGCATCGTCTTCAAGATCAACGCCATCACCGACACCAAGATGATCCGTGCGCTATACAAGGCAAGCATCGCTGGCGTAAAGATCGACCTGATCGTCCGTGGCATGTGCTGCCTGCGTCCCGGCATGCCTGGCGTGTCGCACAACATTCGCGTGCGCTCCATCGTCGGCCGTTTCCTCGAGCACAGCCGCGTGTACTGGTTTGCCAACAACGGCGAGGATCAGTTCTACCTGGCCAGTGCCGACCTGATGGAGCGCAACCTCGACCGCCGCGTCGAGACCGGTTTCCCGATCGAGGGTAAGAAACTCCAGGCTCGCCTGAAGAAGGAGCTGGAGTTGTACCTGGCCGACAATGCCAGCGCGTGGCTGCTGCAGCCGGACGGGCGCTATATGCGCGAGCGGCCAGGCTCGAACCAGGTCAAGCGCAATGTGCAGGTGCAGCTGTTGGAGAAGTTGTGTGGCTCGGGGGCTTCGACCGACGCATAGGCCAGTTTGGGTCTGCTTCCGCCGCAATCGGATCCACCCGCCATTGGGCCTGTTGGACTTGCCCGCCATCCCTGCGGCTCTTAACAGCCGCACGGCTGGTCAAGCGGGGATGACGGGCGCGAGGGACCGAGCGAGAGTTTCAGCAGGTTCGCCGTGGAATGGTGCCCCCGCCGGCATAAAAAGTGGACTCGCTCACTTCTTGGTGATCAACCTCACCCACTCCACATAGCGATCCACAAACCCCTGCAAGAACTTGTGCGTACCCTCGCTGGTGATCTTGCCGTCGGGATCCATCAAGCCATCCTTGTTGTGGATAAAGACCTCCGGCTGCCCCAGCGTCGGCACATCCAGATAGGCCAGTACACCGCGCAAATGCTGCTGCGCGAGCGCCGTGCCGGTGGCGCCTACGGAAATTCCGATGACCGCCGCGGGCTTGCCGGCGAATGAGTTGGTACCCCACGGCCGCGAGGCGATGTCGATAGCGTTCTTCAGGACGCCGGGGATCGATCGGTTGTATTCGGGTGTCACAAACAACAAGGCATCGGCGGCCTCCACCTCCTGCTTCAGGCGTTTGCACTCTTCGGGGTAGGCCCCGTCGAAGTCCTGGTTGTATAGCGGCAGGTGGTCGATACGGAGGTGCTCGAACGTGAATTCGGGCGGCGCCAACCGCCCCACGGCCAAGGCCAGATGCCGGTTGAACGAACCCTGGCGGAGACTGCCGACCAGCACGGCCACGCGGATCTTGCTCATGCCCTTCTACTCCTTCGGATGGGGACGTCATGGGGAAGCGGGAGCCCCAAGCATGCCAGCGCAGGCGGTTAACCCCTCGTGATCGCCCCCTACCTGCCGTGACGCGCGTCTTGTGGCATGCTCTGCCCCAGCCATCCATACCTTTCGACATAGCTCAGCCAGGATCGGCCGCCTCTCCGATTGGCGCCGCCGGGCTTCACCAGGGCAAGGCCACCCCGGGCGCTTCCGGTGCGCACGGGGAGATACGACCAGGGGCAACCGGAGAGCGAGAGCAGTACGCACTTTCTTGAGTGGGCAAGTTTGCCGGTTACAGGGGAACGGCAGATGGGCGGTCAGGTCGTGCCACACGCGAGGCGTCACCGCTGGCGGATGCTGTGCATCGTCGCCACCAGTCTGCTTGTGGCCGCGGCCCATGCAGGCATCCCGCTAGCCGGCCTAACGCGAGAGGTACGCGCTGGCGATACGCCGGCCAGTGTCCTCGAGGATTACCGCCACGGCGGCCTCAATGGTTTCGACCCCCTTATGCTTCAGCGCTTCCCGCAGCAAGGGCTTGGCACGTGGGTGATCCTGCAGCCGCAGCCGCCGCTCGTCAGCGAGGAGCGCGTGCTGTCGATCTATCCGCCACCGCTGACTCCGGTGACCATGGTCACCGCCCACGGGGCGCCGCTCACCCTGTCGCTGGACGATTTCACCGCCATCGCGCACGGCAACGGGCGCCTGGCCTACCGCCTCACCGAAGACACGCCTGCGTCCGATCCGATTCTTCTCAAGTTCGAACCCGCGTCGGCGCGCGACATTCCGGTGAGCTTCCAGCTACAGACCTGGAGCGACTATCTCGAGCGGGACGCCCATTGGCTGGTCTTCGCGAGTGCATGCTTTGCGGTGATGCTGGCCATGGCGTTGATGGCGCTGTGCCTGGCCATCATGCTGCGCGACTCCACCTATGGCTGGTATGCCGGCTACATCCTCTGCTACGCACTCATCCAGGGTATTCAGACCGGCTACTTTTATCATCCACTCGGACTGACCTGGCTCGCCGGCAACGCGCCGCTGCTCGGTTCATCGGCGGTGGCATTGTCGCTGGCATTTGCCGCAATGTTCGTGGCGCGCTTTTGCGAACTGCCGCGCTACGCACCGCTGCTGCATACCCCAACGCTGGCGCTGGCGGTAGGCATGCCCCTGATCGTATTGCTGCGGAGTTGCCAGATTCCCCTGCTGCAACAGACCGCGCAGGTCCTCATCGATCCGCTGCTGATCATCGGCACGCTCTTGCTGCTGCTGGCCGCCATCGTCGCCGCCGTGCGAGGCGCCCGACCAGCGTGGTTCTTCCTGGTGGGCTGGACACCCTTGCTCGCCCTCACCGCACTGTCCAGCAGCCAGGTGAACGGCATGCTGGCGGACGTCATCTGGCTTAGCGACGCCGCCCTGGCCGCGGGTGCCTTCGAGGCCATCGTGCTGTCGCTGGGCCTGGCCGATCGCGCACTCATCATGCGTCACGACCATGAGCTGGTGCAGGAGCTTGCCGACAACGATGCCTTGACCAATGTGCTCAATCGCCGCGCCTGGACCGCTGGCGTCTGCAAGGTCATGGCGAGTGGGACCGAGCAGCCGGTGGCACTGCTATTCCTCGACCTCGACCACTTCAAGCTGCTCAATGATCTCCAGGGCCATGCCGCCGGTGATCGTGCATTGATCGCTGTGGCCGATGCATTGCGGCACGAACTACGCCCTCACGACCTGCTCGGCCGCTACGGCGGCGAGGAGTTTGTCGCCATGCTCTACGGCGTCGAGCAAGGCCAGGCGATGCAAGTGGCCACCCGTCTATGTCGCCGCGTGCATCGTCTGGATATTCCGGTGACCACTGACGGACTCGTGCTCAGCGCGAGCATCGGTATCGCCATGCGCGTGCCCGACGACACCGTGGAGTCCCTCGTCGAGCGCGCCGACCACGCCATGTATCGGGCCAAGCTCGCGGGACGCAATCGGGCGCGCCTGGATGAGAAATTGGAGACGTCGGCGCCACCAGCGTGGCCGCAGGTGGTGGAGGGGGATCAGGGTGGGTGAATGCTGCCTGGTGCGGCAACGTTGTCGATGGTCTGTGGAGATGTTGGCGCTCGCTTGCTCGCCTGCAAAGCGGCAAAGACAACCACACCATCGACGCCTCCGCGAACACCCGCCCCTCACCCCAACCCTCTCCCCGGAGGGAAGAGGGAGTTAAGGGCCTTCGGCATGACGTTGCCTCATCAAAACCATCGCCCCTCCATGGCATCATGCGCCCTCCCAAGGGAGCCCCCCATGCCCACATCCTCCCCAACCGCCGATCTCTTCTCCAACGCACCGAAGCCCAGCACCGCCTCACCCATCCGCGTCGGCATCGGCGGCTGGAACTTCGCGCCGTGGCGCAACAACTTCTATCCCGCAGGCCTGGTGCAACGTCGCGAGCTGGAGTTTGCGAGTCGTCAGCTGCGTGCGATCGAAATCAATGGCACGTACTACGGAGCGCAAAAGCCGGCGACCTATGCGAAATGGGCGGCCGAAACACCGGAGGGTTTCGTGTTCTCGCTGAAGGCGCCGCGCTACATCACCGAGGGCAAGCGACTGGCCGATAGCGCACGTGGCATCGAAGGCTTTGTCTTTGGCGGACTGGAAGCGTTTGGGGATCGCCTCGGCCCTGTGCTTTGGCAGTTGTCGCCATCGCGTGCGTTCGATGCGGATGACCTGGCCGCCTTCCTCGAGCATCTGCCACGTGAGCTTGCCGGCCGGCCGATGCGGCATGTGCTGGAAGTGCGCCACCAAAGCTTTCTGGATGAGCGCTACGTCGCGTTGGCTCGCGCACATTGCATTCCCACGGTTTTCACCGATTCGCCGCAATACCCTTCGTTAGGCGACCTCACCGGCGATTTCGCTTATGCGCGGCTGATGCGCAGCGAATCGCATATCGACAGCGGCTATGCCGCCAGCGATCTCGATGCCTGGACGGTGCGTGCCCATGCATGGGCGCAAGGTGGTGATCCGGCCGAGTTGCCCCACGTCACCGTTCCCGTTGTGAAGCAAGCGCCGCGTGACGTGTATATCTACTTCATCAGCAGCGCGAAGGAGCGCAACCCGGCTGCCGCGATGGCCTTGCAACAGCGGGTCGACAGCAAGGCCTGAGGCGCGTGACGCGTGCCTCGGCGGGGCGGAAGCTCTACACTCGCGCCACTCCATCCGGGCCCGTGCCATGCGCACACTCAAACCTTTGCTCTTGCTGGTTGTGCTGGCAGTCGCAGCCTTGCTGTGGGGCCGGCATGCGCCGGAAACGGTCCCCTCGGGAACCGGCACGCCGGCGGCATCACCCGCCGTCGCCACCTCCGGCAACCACGGCACGCTGCCCAGCTTCCTGCCGCCGGAAGCGGCCGACACACTGGCCCGCATCGCGCGCGGCGGCCCGTTCAACCACCGCCAGGACGGCGTAGTGTTCAACAACCGCGAAGGCCGCCTGCCGCCAATGCCCGAAGGCTATTATCACGAGTACACGGTGGAAACGCCGAACCTCGACTATCGGGGCGCTCGCCGCATCATCACCGGCGGCACGCCACCGCAGGTCTACTACTACACCGACGATCACTACCGCAGTTTCCGCCCCTTTGAGGTAGCCCGATGAATGCGCAATTCGATCTCGACTTTGGCGATGCCTCGCACGGCGGAATTTTCTTCGTCACTTCGGAAGACCTCGAGCCGTTGGCGGACGCCGCCGGCATGCAGGGCTTGCGCGTTTGCCGGGTCAACCTGGCCGAGTACCGTGACCGCGAGGCACTGTTCGATCAGCTGACCGCCACGCTTCGCTTGCCCGCCGACTTCGGACGCAATTGGGACGCGCTGGCCGATAGCCTGCGTGATCTCTCCTGGCTGAAAGCACCGGGCTACATCCTGCTGTTCGATCGGGCGGAAAGCATGCGCGATTCGAACGAGGAAGATTTCGACGCCCTGCTCGATATTCTCGAGGAGGCCGTGGACTTCTGGCAGGAGGCGGGTTCTCCCTTCTTTGTTTTTTTCGCGCTACCCGAAAGCGCCTTTGACGAAACCGACACCTGAGCCACCATGCACGAACTCGATTTTGAACTGGACCGCGACTTCATCGAACTCAACCAGTTGTTGAAGCTGGTGGGGTTATGCGATAGCGGCGGCGCCGGCAAGGCCATCGTGGCCAGCGGCGCGGTGTCGGTGGACGGCGCGCAAGAGCTGCGCAAGACCTGCAAGATCCACGCGGGCCAGGTGGTGCAGATTGAAGACATCGTCATCCACGTGCACGCGGCAGAGTGAGCAAGGCCGCCACGCCCTACCGGCAGGCGTGGCTTATGCGGGTGTCGGCAGCGCTTCCAGCCGGCGATCCAGATCCGCGTGAGCGGGAAGTCGAATCGCGAACTGCTCCTGCAATACCTGCTTGATCTCCGCGACGCCGAGCAGCGTGCGTCGCACTGACTCGCCGCCCGTGGGATGCACGGCAAACTCGCGATTGCGCAGACCGATGCGCCGGTCCGCGAGCGTGCGCGCGGCGATCAGCCCGTGCAGGAAGTGCGAGCCCGGATAGGTCGACGTGTAGTGATTGGCCACCACGTAGTCGATATCCCGGCGTGGCTGCAGATCGAATCGGTATAGCGTTTTCCACTCGCCGCGAACCAGCGCCTGCATGCGCCAATCGCCCGCGTGATTGAGCAGGCGAAATGGCTCGTTTCCCGTGACCTGCGGTATCTCTGCCTGCAACCGCAAGGCGCCGCTGAGCGCCATGCTGCCGAAGCCCACGTCCGCCAGCCAGCTCACGCCATCCAGCTCAATACGCAACAACATGTGCGTCTGGGCTGTTTCCGCGTCTTCCGGCAGCATCCACAACACGCGCGCGATCAGACCCGAAACCTCGAACCCGATGGCCTTGAGCACGTCGAGGAACAACCGGTTCTGTTCGAAGCAGTAGCCGCCTCGCCCTTCATGCACGAGTTTCCGCTCGACCGCATCCGGCTCCAGCGACACCGGCACGCGCAGCAACGGGCCCAGGTTCTCGAAGGGAATGGCGGCGACATGCGCGGTGGCGAGGCCGCGCAGCGTGGCGATATCGGCCTGCACCGGGCCGCTATAGCCGATCCGGCGCAGATAGGCATTCAGGTCGATCGCATGGGACATGGACAAGCCTGTAAGGAAGCTGGACGCGCAACATAACATCGCGTTGTCGACCGCTTTGCACGCGAGCCGGCGCGGAGTGCGAGGATCAAGGTAACCGGGCGCGGCTTTGCGGCGAATACAGGTTTGACGGCCCACCCTGTAGGCAACGGGCCACCGTGCCGGCGACCCACGCGTGGGCCGGCGCATACCGTCTCATCTGTCGATGGAGCGTTCCGTTATGAGTATCCGCCGATTCAAGCTGCTGCCTAGCCTCACCAGTCTGTTCCTCATGGCCGGCCTGGCTGCCTGCAGCCTGCCCGCTGCGGGCAGCGATGCCGTCAGCCTCCCGGACCCCACCGTCGATGCCAGTCCGGGCCAAGGCAACCAGGTCGCCGTATTGGCGGGCGGTTGCTTCTGGGGCCTGCAGTCGGTATTCGAGCATGTGAAAGGCGTCAAGAAAGTCTGGGCCGGGTATTCGGGTGGTGCCGCCAACACCGCCGAATACGAGCGCGTCAGCGATGGCGACACCGGTCATGCCGAATCCGTGAAGATTCTCTACGACCCGGCCAAGGTGAGCTACGGCCAGTTGCTCAAGGTGTACTTCTCCGTGGCCACCGATCCCACGCAACTCAACCGCCAGGGGCCGGACGTGGGCACCCAGTACCGCTCGGTGATCTTCTACGGCAACGACGAGCAGAAGCGCGTCGCCACGGCCTATATCGCGCAGCTGGCGGCGGCCAGGTCGTTCCCCGGCCCGATCGTCACGCAAGTGGTGCCATTGCAGGCGTTCTACGTGGCCGAGTCCTATCACCAGGAGTACGCGCAGCGGCACCCGAATGATCCATATATCGTTTTCAACGATGCGCCGAAGGTGACGCACCTCAAGCAGCTGCTCCCCGCCCTGTACCAGCCCGAGCAGATGGTGGTGGACGTGCAGCTGCACTGAGCACGGCGGCCACGGGCCGCCGGGATCAGATCGATTCTGGCGGCACCAGCCGGAGATGCGGACCACCCTGGCGTAGGCCAGGGCTCAACAATTGCACGATTTCGTCCGGCTCGACCGGCTTGGAATAGAGGAAGCCCTGCCCTTCCACACACCCGGCGCGGAGCAGGAAGCGGTGTTGCTCCTCCGTCTCGATGCCTTCCGCGATCGGGCTGATGCCAAGGTTGCGGCATAGCGTGAGCATGGCTTCGACGATGGCCGCGTCACTGCTGTCGTCCGGCAAGCCAAAGACGAAGCTCTGGTCGATCTTCAGATAAGCGATGGCGCGCAGCTTCAGATAGCGCATCGACGAGTAGCCGGTGCCAAAGTCGTCGATGGCGACGCCCACGCCGAGCGCGTGCAAGGAATGCAGGGTTCGCTCCATCTCTTCACCCAGGCGCAGGATCGCGCCCTCGGTGATTTCCAGCATCAGGCGCTCCGGTGCCAGCCGGCGCGATTCGAGCAGGGAACGGATGTCATCAACGAAATTGGCCTGGCCGAACCAGTGCGCAGAGACATTGATCGCCATGCGCAACGGCGGCACGCCAGCCAGGTCCCATAGGTACATTTGCGTGCAGGCCGCCTGCAGCACCCACTGGTCGATCCGGCGGATCAGACCCAGCTTCTCCGCCATGGGGATGAATTCGCCCGGCGAAATCGCGCCGCGCTCGGGATGATGCCAGCGCAACAGCGCCTCCACCGCCACGATGCGGCCGCTGCGCATATCCACCGTGGGCTGATAGACAAGGCGGAACTCCTTCTCCGCAAGCGCCTTGCGCAACTCCGAAGCCAGTGCGATCCGTCGGAGCACATCGGCGTGCATGCGTGGCGAATAGAAGCGAAACGCGTTGCGCTCCTCGGTTTTCGCCGCATACATGGCGGCGTCGGCATTGGTGACGAGCGTCGGCACATCCATGCCATCCAGCGGATAGCAGGCAATGCCGATGCTGGCGCTCAGCGCGACCTCGTATTCGCCCACCACCACCGGCGCGGCCAGCGTGGTGAGCAGGCGCCCCGCCAAGGCGCTGGCCTGCTCGCGCGAATACAGGTCGCCGAGCAAGACAGTGAACTCGTCGCCGCCGATGCGTCCAGCCAGGCCGCGCTCGCCCAGTTCATACGCGATGCGTTCGGCTACCTTCACCAGCAGGTGATCGCCAATGGCATGGGTATAGCTGTCATTGACCGCCTTGAACGCATCCAGGTCGATGAACAGCACCGCAATCATGCCCCGGTCGCGCTCCGCCTGGGCAATCGCCTGCACGCAACGCCGCTCGAACTCGGCGCGATTGACCAAGCCGGTCAGCGGATCATGTGCCGCCATGTATTGGAGGCGCTTCTCGTTCGCCTTCGCGGCGCTGACGTTGTTGATGACCGCCACGTAGTGCTGCACGGCCCCGTCCGGATCACGGATCGCACTGATGCTCAGCAGTTCGGGATACGCCGAGCCGTCGAGGCGCCGGCTGCGCACCTCGCCCACCCAGTTGCTGTCGATGTCGATGGCCTTCCATACCGAATCGGGTAGCGGGGATCCATCGGGCAGGCTGCGCAAGTCGTCGAAACGCACGCCTTGCAGCGCCTGCGCCGTGAAACCGGTCATGCGAATGTGCGCCGCGTTCACCCGCGTCACCCGACGCGCAGCATCCGCAATGATCACCCCCTCGGCAATGCCCGCCAGCGCCTCGGACGCGATACGGCGCTGCTGCTCCAGGTTCACGCGCTCGGTGATGTCGCGCAAGATCGACTGACGTACGCTCTGCTCGCCCCATTTGGCCACGCTGCTGCGCATTTCCACCGGGCGCGTGCGCCCGTCGGGTCCGTGCAGTTCGCCGGTGACGGCGCCGTCGGCACGGTGCAGCAAGGGCACGAACAAGCTGGAGAGCTCGGCGCCGATCAGCGCATCGGTATTGAGTCCGGTCCACTCGCGCGCCGTGCGATTCGCGCCAAGCACGCGGCCACTCGCCTCGTCCACCATGACGATGGCGTCTGCTGCGCTATCGAACAGCAGGCTGTAGCGCTCTTCCGTCCCGCGAATGCGCGACAGTGCCCGTTGTGCCATGCGCAGCCATAGCAAGGAAGCCAGGCAGGCGGCGAAGAACACACCCACGAACAACACGCGCCCGAGCCAGATCGCACCTTGCGCAACCTCCAGCGAGAACCGCTTGGTCAGCGGCTCCAACTCGTCGTTGAGTGCATTGATTCGCGCCCGCTGTTGGGCAATCAGTTCGTCGTCGGGCCGCCCCTGCGCGTAGGCACGCTGCAATTCCTCGGCAATCCTTCCGAGTTGCGCGATGGGGCGGTCGGCGGCGCGCCAGGCTTCGACCGCCTCGCGCATGTGTCGTGCCCCGGTGTAATACCGGAGCATGAAGATCATCCCGGGCTCGGCCGCGGGCAGGATCTTGCCGCGGGCAAACGCCTTATGCACGTCCGCGTGATCGAACACGCCAGACGCAATCGCGTCGCGCGCCCGGCCATCGGAGATCAGCAGCTCATAGTTGTCCTTGAAGCTGGCCAGCCGAGCCGCATCGCCGGTCTCGGCGAAGCTCAGCAGATCGATGACCGTCTGCTTCTCGGCCTTGCTCCAAACACTCTCGCCGTTGAGAAAACCGGCGAGAGTGACCTGGACCTGGAGCGCGCCCCAGGTCAACAGGAGAATCAGACCAATCACGGCCACCAGCCCGTAGGCCAGTGGCCTCAAGCGCCGTGACAGAGGTCTTTGAGAGCGGATCGAATCCATGGCGTACCTTTTACACGACCACTTCGAAAACCTACATCTCGCTGATCACACTGTCGACGACGCCGTCTGAAACTTAGGCAGCGCGCTCCCCCATCTCTTCGGCCAGCTGAGGCACCATGCAACGCTCCAGTCCGTAATGGAGGCTGGTATAACTGCGCACGATGCACTCCCGCACATGCTCGACCTGCTCCGGCGCCGGCCGCGTGCCCATCAGCGTGCACACGATTTCCAACGCCTCCCACGGATGGGTATCGTCATAGGCAGCGTGCAACTGAAGCCAGCGCAACGTCGCCTTGCGACCTGTCTCCGGCAGACTCTGCGCGTAGGCTACGCTGTCGTAGACCTTTTGCGACCATTCGCCGGTCACCCCCTCGATAGCGTAATTGGTTGCGGCAATGCCCGCAGCCAAGGTATCGCGACCGCACACCTCATGGCACCAGTCGGCCGCCGTCTGGGTTCCCCTGGGTGGACGCGCACCGAGCACCTCCTCGCGCGGCACACCAGACCCGTCAGCCCAATCCAGCCAGTACTCGGCATGGTTCTGCTCGACCCGGATGTTGCGTACCAGCCAGCGGCGGGCAAGGTTGTCACCAGGGCTACGGCCGTACTGGGTCTTCAGCAGGTTCTGCGCCATGAACGAAGGAAAGCGCTCGATCAGCGACCAAGTACCGACCATGAAATTGCGCATGGTCTGGTGATCGATGCGCCCCTCGCTCATCAGGTCCCACATGGCGTGGTCACGGACGCTCCGGCGGGCGGGTTCGCAGGAGGCGATCATGTCTTGCGCCCACTGCGGGTAGCTGGCGAGTTCGGTCAGCGAGCCGGTGCGTTCAAATTGAGCTTTCATGCAGTTCTCCAATCATCAGTAGGGAAAACCGCCGACCCCTTGCCGGCGGCCCGACGCGAGTAGGCGTCGGAGGCGCATAGTGGTCATGCACCGGAGCTCTTGCGAACACCCTACTTAATGCTTAACCGCACAAATGTAACGTACGTAATTGATAATTATGCATATTTAAATATAGACAGTCGTCAATGCGAGTATCCAGCTCACGGAGACGGCGAACGGCTGGCGTCAAGAAATCGACGATCGTCAAATGAATGACGCGACTCATCCCGCTGGCTCACATGCGCCTAAGTGAAAGAGGTCGTGGCTAGCGACGTTGCCACGCGAACGCGGCAACGTCGCGGCAGGGCGTCAAATCAGAACAAGCCGAAAGCGACCATCAGCAGACCGGCTAGCGAGGTTGCCCATACCAGGGTCCGCAGATACGGAATGCCGATCAGATAAACCGGCAGATACACCACACGCGCCCAAAAGAACAGCTGCGCGCCAAGCGCGGTCGACGCATTCGTGCGCTGCGCCGCGACGACGGCTAATACAGCCGCCGCAAAGAATACAAATGTTTCCAGGAAATTCTTGCTGGCCCGGTCCGAACGGCCGGCAGCTCCCGACAGCGGCTTCGATTCGCCTTCTCGGTTACTTGCAACCCAGGCCATTCCACGCTGCGGCGAAGCGAGCGTCGCCGCGATCAGGATATAAATCACCCCAAGCAGAATCGACCACCCAAGCATCTTCAGTTCGACCGGCATGTCGCCACTCCCCCCATTGGATGTGGCGCCATCATGCGCCCCTGGATGGGCAGCGCCAAGACTCGCTTCGGCGGCGGGCTGGGCGGGGCAAGGGGAAGCAGTCGCGTACCGCGCCGTCTGGCGCGGCACGCGACAAAGCTCAGAGCATGGGCAGCTTCAAGCCCTGTTCCTTCGCACACTCGATCGCGATCTCGTACCCGGCATCGGCATGACGCATGACGCCGGTGCCCGGATCGTTCCACAGCACGCGGGCGATGCGCTTGTCGGCAGCCTCGCTACCGTCGCACACGATCACGACGCCGGAATGTTGGGAGTAACCCATGCCAACACCACCGCCGTGATGCAGCGACACCCACGTGGCGCCACCCGCCACGTTGAGCATGGCGTTGAGCAACGGCCAGTCGCTGACCGCGTCGGAGCCATCACGCATCGCTTCAGTTTCGCGATTCGGGCTGGCGACGGAACCGGAATCGAGATGGTCACGGCCAATCACCACTGGCGCCTTCAACTCACCGTTGCGCACCATCTCGTTGAACGCGAGGCCAAGCTTGTGGCGCAGGCCCAGGCCCACCCAGCAGATACGCGCCGGCAGGCCCTGAAAGCTGATGCGCTCCTTCGCCATGTCCAGCCAGCGATGCAGGTGCGGATCGTCGGGGATCAGCTCCTTGACCTTCTGGTCGGTCTTGTAGATGTCTTCCGGATCGCCCGACAGCGCCACCCAGCGGAACGGGCCCACACCGCGACAGAACAGCGGACGCACGAAGGCGGGAACAAAGCCCGGGAACGCAAACGCGTTGCTGAGCCCCTCGTCCTTTGCCATCTGTCGGATGTTGTTGCCGTAATCGAACGTCGGAATGCCTTGCTCGTGGAACGCGAGCATGGCTTCCACATGCTTGCGCATGGACTGCTTGGCCGCCTTGGCGGTGCCGGCCGGATCGCTCTTGCGGCGCTCGAACCACTGCTCCACGGTCCAATCGCTCGGCAAATAGCCATTCACCGGATCGTGCGCGCTGGTCTGATCGGTCACGGCATCCGGGCGAACGCCACGGCGCACGAGTTCGGGCAATACATCCGCCGCATTGCCGAGCAACGCAATCGACTTCGCTTCGCCGGCAGCGGTGTATTTCGCGATGCGTGCGAGCGCGTCATCCAGATCGTTCGCCTGCTCGTCGACATAACGGGTCTTCAGGCGGAAATCGATGCTCTTCTGCTGGCATTCGATGTTCAGCGAGCACGCGCCAGCCAGCGTCGCGGCAAGCGGCTGCGCGCCGCCCATGCCACCTAGACCGGCGGTAAGAATCCATTTGCCCTTGAGGCTGCCACCGTAATGCTGGCGCCCCATCTCGACGAACGTCTCGTACGTGCCCTGCACGATGCCCTGCGAACCGATATAGATCCACGAGCCGGCCGTCATCTGGCCGTACATCATCAAGCCCTTTTTATCGAGCTCGTTGAAATGCTCCCAGTTCGCCCAGGCCGGAACAAGGTTGGAATTCGCAAGCAAGACGCGCGGCGCATCGACATGCGTCGGAAACACGCCGACCGGCTTGCCGGACTGGATCAACAGCGTTTCGTCATCGCGTAATTCACGCAGTGCACGCAAAATCGCGTCGAAACTTTCCCAATTGCGCGCGGCGCGGCCAATGCCGCCGTAGACGACGAGTTCCGCCGGATTTTCTGCTACTTCGGGATCGAGATTGTTCTGCAACATGCGGAACGGTGCCTCGGTGAGCCAGCTCTTGCAGCTCAGCTCGGTGCCGCGCGGTGCACGCACGGTACGGGTGGTGTCGATGCGGGTGGGAGCGTTCATGGACGAAGGTCACGATCGGTGGGAAAGGCCGATTGTGGCGGGGCTGGCCGGCACCCGCAAACCGCACTGCGGCAAAAGCGCCTCCATGGCGGCCCCATTCGCGCGCGATCGCCCGTAACGTCCGCGCTGGCGCCCGCTGTCTCAAGGCGCTCTGCCATCTGGCTGATTGATTGGCATTTACTCCGCACCCAGGCTGGGCAAGGGGATCCAAGCGGGGCCGTCGTGAATCCGCATCGGAGAACACGTCCATGAGCGCGAAATACCTGATCGGACCTGTCATCGTCGCCACGGCCATGTTGGGCGTCAGCGCCGGCGCATAGGCTGCGGACAAGGCCCTCCCGACCGACGAGGCCTTGATCGCGAGTGCCACGCGAGCGGCGCCACCGGGCATCGCGAAAAACGCCACGATCGTGGTGTCGGATGCGAAAGGCAACATGCGTACGCTGCGCCAGGGCACGAACGGCTTCACGTGCATGCCGGACAACCCTGAAACGCCAGGGCCGGACGCGATGTGCATGGATAAAAACGCGCTGGACTGGGCAAATGCCTACATGTCGCACAAGCCGCCGCCGAGCGGCAAGGTCGGCTTCATCTACATGCTGGCGGGCGGTACCGATGCGAGCAACACCGATCCGTACGCGACAAAACCCACGGCTGGCAATCACTGGATCAAGACTGGGGCGCACGTCATGATCGTGGGCGCGGAGTTGTTCTACGACAACTACCCGAAGAGTGCGGACCCGGATGCGAGCGCGCCGTACGTCATGTGGGCCGGCACGCCGTATCAGCACCTGATGGCACCCATCAAATGACGGACCGAAAACCACACGATCATTGATGTCCGAAAACGGCGAGTTGAGTTGCCCGATCAGTGCTAGCCTGCGCGCATGTCGCCGATCCATGACCCGCAACTTCCCGATGAGCGAGCCTGTGAACAGGCTCGCCTGAGCCGCGATGCGCGCTTCGACGGCCTGTTCTTCACGGCCGTCACGAGCACGCGTATTTATTGCCGCCCGGTATGCCCTGCGCCATCGCCGAAACCGCAAAACGTGCGCTATTACGGCAGTGCGGCAGCGGCCGAAGCGGCTGGCTTTCGCCCCTGCCTGCGTTGCCGCCCGGAACTTGCGCCCGGCAATGACGCGTGGCAACGCGGGGACCATGTGATAGCGCGGACGCTGAAGCTGATGGAGAACGGCGCGCTGGATGACTTGTCGATGGAAGCGATGGCCGCACGCGTCGGCCTCGGTTCAAGGCAGTTGCGACGCCTATTCGTGGAGCGCCTTGGCGCACCGCCGATCAGTGTGCACACGACGCGTCGCCTGCTGTTCGCGAAACAGCTGCTGACGGAAACGGCGCTGCCTGTCACCGAGGTTGCGCTGGCGTCCGGCTTCCGTAGCCAACGCCGTTTCAATGCTGCGTTCCTGCAGGCAAACCGCATGCAGCCACGAGAACTTCGGCGCCACCCAGGTGCGGTGAACGGCGACGCAATCACGCTACGGCTCGGCTACCGTCCGCCCTACGACTTCGACGCGATACTCGCATTTCTGCGCGGGCGCGCGTTGCCGGGCGTGGAGCTAGTGGACGAGCACAGTTACGCACGCGTATTCGGTCCCGCCGATGCACCGGGATGGCTCCGCCTGAGCGCGTGGCCGAGCGGTGAGCATGCGCTTCAACTGCAGCTGCATTGCCCGCAGCCGGCGCAAATGCTGGGCGTCGTCACGAAACTACGCCGTATGTTCGATCTGGATGCGAACCCTGGATCGATAAGCGACACGCTGAAACAAAGTGCCGTGCTCGCGCCGTTGCTACGCAAGCGTCCCGGCCTGCGCCTGCCGGGTGGCTGGGACGGTTTCGAAATTGCCGTGCGTGCGATTCTTGGCCAGCAAGTCAGTGTGGCCGCCGCACGTACACTCGCCACGCGACTCGTGAAGCGCTACGGCATGCCGCTCGCGACGTCGCCGATGCCCGGATTGGAGCGACTATTTCCGAACCCGGAAGCATTGGCGGATGTCGATCTGCGCGAGTGCGGCCTGACTACCGCGCGTGCGGCAACGGTTCGCGGCGTGGCCCAGGCGCTGTTGGATGGCCGCATCGATTTTCGCAGCGAACAGCCACTCGATACGTTCGTCGAGCGTTGGGTGGCATTGCCGGGTATCGGCGAGTGGACGGCGCACTACATGGCGATGCGTGCACTGAGCCACCCTGACGCATTCCCCGCAGCGGACCTGATCCTTCGCCGCGCTGCCGCAGGCAATGCGCCGGAACTCAGTACGAAGGCGCTCAGCGCTCTGGCGGAAGCGTGGCGTCCATGGCGGGCTTACGCAGTGATGCATTTGTGGCGCAGCGCAAGCGATGCGGCCAGCGCCGCGCCGAAGAAGCGAGCAAGCTGATGTCATCCCACGAACCCATTTGGTACGACGAATTCCTAAGCCCGGTCGGCATCCTGCGACTCGTGGCCGACGATGACGGACTGCGCGAGATCTGGTTCGAAAGCGGCCGTCATCAGAGGGCGCCGCAAGCACACTGGCGGCGCGCGGCCGAACCATTCACGCTGGTCCGGCGACAGTTGCAGGAATATTTCGCGGGCGAACGCCAGCAGTTTGAGCTGCCCCTGCATCCGCGAGGCACATCGTTCCAGTTGAAGGTGTGGCACGAGCTGGCGCGTATCCCTTATGGCACCACGATCAGTTACGGTCAGCTGGCGCAGCGCATCTATCAGCCGCTGGCCATGCGCGCGGTCGGCGCAGCGAACGGCCGCAACCCATTACCGATCGTGCTGCCCTGCCACCGCGTTATCGGTAGTGACGGCAGCCTTACCGGCTTCGGTGGAGGCTTGCCGACGAAACGTTATCTATTGGCATTGGAGAGCGGTGTCGCCCACGGCGATTTGTTTGGCTCTGCCCTGCAAGCACGTTGACTCGACCTGCGTGCAAAACGGCTAGCGGCCCTCATCCACCGGCGGCGTCACGGCATTCTGATATTGCCCGATCAGATTGCGCTGGGTCGGCTGATAGTGATCGTCGCGTTCTTTGTCACCCTGTTCACCCCACACGCTTGCCGCCCTGTTTTCCGATCGCGTCGTTACCACCGGCGCGCGAGGGCCTTGCGGCTTGGCCGATGTCGCCGGTGGCCGATGATGGCCTGCGTTGACGGCACCCTGAGGTGACGGCGCATCCGTCTCGCCTGTGTGCGCCGGTTGTGCAGAGGCCACGGCGGCCCAAGCGAGCGAACCGAGCAGAAAAAGCGTGGTAAAACGGTAGAAAGATCGTGTAATGGTCATATGACTAGGCGATGATACGAGGGTTTGATTCCATCGTACGGACCGTCGCATGAAATTCCTGTTTCGCCTGCTGCTCTGCTCGCTGATCGCGTTCAGTGCGGGTTGCGCCAATCAACCCACACCGGCGTCTCGAGCGCCTACCGCCAGCACGACGAAACCAGCGGGCACGCCCCTGCTGCTGATTTCCATTGATGGCTATCGCGCCGACTATATCGAGCGTGGTCTCAGCCCCGCGCTGAACGAGCTTGCCAACGGCGGTGTGCGTGCCGCCGGCATGCAGCCCTCGTTTCCTTCACTGACGTTCCCGAATCACTATACGATCGTGACCGGCCTGCGACCCGATCACCACGGCATCGTCAACAACACGATGGTCGATCCTGTGCTTGGCAAGTTCTCGCTCAGTGACCGCGGTGCGGTAAGCAACGGCCGCTGGTGGGACCAGGCGACGCCGATATGGGAAACCGCAAGCGAGCATGGCCTGAAGAGCGCGATCATGTTCTGGCCTGGCTCCGAAGCGGATATTCATGGCCGGCACCCGGACTTGTGGAAACCCTACGACGGCAATGTGACGCCGGACCAGCGCGTGGATCAGGTGCTGGCTTGGCTCGACCTCCCCGCCGAGCAGCGCCCCGGTTTTCTCACGCTCTACTTCGATGCAGTCGATCACGCCGGCCACACGTTCGGCCCGGACACGCCACAAGTGGACCAGGCGCTACGTGAAACCGATGCCGCACTCGCCCGCCTGGTGCAGGGCATGAAGCAACGCGGCCTGTTCAACCGCGTGAACATGATCGTGCTGGCCGACCACGGCATGGCTTCCGTGCCGGCGCAGAACAGCATCCTGCTCGACAAGCTCATCCCGCTCACGCGTGTGGATGTCATCAGCCTGGGCGTGCTTGCAGGCCTGAATCCCACGCCAGGCCATGATTTCGCGAAGATCGAAGCGCAGTTGGAAAAGCCGCAGCGGCACATGACGTGTTGGGACAAGTCACGTGTGCCCGCGCGTCTCGCCTATGGCAGCAACCCACGCGTGCCCCAGTTGCTGTGCCTGGCCGATGTGGGCTGGCGCATCACCACCACGGACTTCATCGCGAAGAAGAAAGGCAAGCTCAGCCTGGGCGAGCATGGCTACGACAATGCGTCGCCGTTGATGCAGGCCGTGTTTGTCGCGCATGGCCCGGCCTTCCGCGAAGGCGCGACCGTCGCCGCGTTCCCGAACGTGGACGTCTATCCGCTGATGACGCACCTGCTTGGCCTGCCCGCCGTCGCAAACGACGGTGATTACCAGTCCATGAAGGACATGCTCAGGCCGGAAGCGCAGTAAGCGCTTCCCCATCCCTCGCGGCTCCGCCAGGCAGCGGAGTCGCCAGCGTTCCGGCAAGCAGCTTGCGTCGGTCTCCTTCGACCCCCTTATTGCGGCAGCGGCGGCTCGGTGCCCGGGGACGGTGGGCCGGGCAATGGCGGTAGGTAATACAGGCGCCAGGCGATCAGCAGCCCTGCCATCACCAGGGCAGCCACGAACAGCGCCACGCCATTCCAGCCATGCGACGCATAAAACAGGCCGCCACTCGCTCCTGCCAGGCTGGAGCCCATGTAGTACGAAAACAAATACATCGACGACGCCTGGGCCTTGGCGTTGCCGGCACGACGCCCCACCCAACTGCTCGCGATGGAGTGCCCGCCGAAGAAGCCAAACGTCAGCGCCACGATACCCACGACAATCAAGATGAGCGGACGCGTCATGGTCAGGCCCACGCCCAACAGCATCAGCGCGAACGCCGTCCACAACACTTTGCGCCGCCCCAGCCGCCCGGCCAGATGACCCATCCATGCCGAGCTGAACGTGCCTATGAGATAGACGCTGAAAATCGTGCCTACCACGGCCTGGCTCAGTCCGTAAGGTGCTGCCAATAAGCGATAGCCGATGTAGTTGTAGATCGTGACGAACGCGCCCAGCAGCAGAAAGCCCTCGGCAAACAGCCACGGCAAGCCGGCGTCACGAAACGCCAGCCTGAAGCGCCCAAACAAAGCACCCAGATGCAGCGGCTGCCGCACATGGTGTCGTGACGGCGGCAAACTGCGCCAGAACACCAGGCCCGCAATCAGTCCGATCGTGCCGACGGTGGCGACGCCGACGCGCCAACTGAAGAAATCGGCCATCACGCCAGCGACCAGGCGTCCGCCCATGCCACCGATGGCATTGCCGCTGATGTACAAGCCCATGCCCAGGCCAATCGACTCCGGATGCATCTCTTCGCTGAGATAGGTCATCGCCACCGCGGGCAAGCCACTCAGGGTCAGGCCGAGCAGCGTGCGCAGGATCAGCAGCATGCGCCAGTCCGGCACCAGGGCGGTCAGCAGCACCAGCACGGCCGACGACAGCAGCGATGCCGCCATCACCGACTTGCGCCCCCAGGCATCGGACACGCCGCCGGCAAACAGCATGGCAAACGCCAGCACCCCGGTGGTCAGCGACAAGGACAGCGACGCCGTGGCCGCACTCACGCCGTAGTCCTTGCTGAATTCCGGCATCAGCGGCTGGGTGCAATACAGCAGCCCGAACGTCGCCAGGCCCGCGGCGAACAAAGCCAGGTTGGTCTGCCTGAAGATCGGCGTGCCGTGGCGAATGAACGGTGCCGGCTCAAGCTCCGGCGGCGCCGGCCGATGTCCTGAGTGAGGCACCGTTTCCACTTCGCCCTGACTTGCCATGCTGCAATCGCCTTGCCCACGTCTTGAAGTGGCAAGCATAGAACTTGCCGCCGCCGTGATCGAGGGTCGCTCAAACGTCTGTTCGCACTGCATTTTCTTACGCGCCAATTTTTTCACCGGTAGCCTCCAAGCGGCCGGGGAACGTGATACATAGTGCACAACGAGGTATCAGCCGATCGATCGGATGCACTCGGGGTACCGGCAACGGGGGGCCGGACAATGGGGGGATTCATGTATCGCGGACCCATCGTAGTTTTCGTTGCATGCCTGTTCGCCGCGCTCTATGTGCTGGTGGCGCATGCGGCACCTGCGGCGCAGCCCGGAAGCACACTGCAGATATTGGCGCTGCCAGCGACAACGCGCGTCGTCGAGCCCGCGCAAGTCGTGCATGGCGCGATGGATGCGTATTTCGTGCCGACCCGCTCGGCGTATACCCCCAATGCCGTCGAAACCGAACGTTGGTATCGCCTGGACACGAACGCGGACTGGAAGGGCGACACGTCGCCGGTGCTGAGTTTCACCGGTGCGACGTACATACGTATTACGGTTTACGCACCCCCCGACTACCAGCCGCGTGAACTTTGGTTTGCGCAAACCGAGGTTAACTCCCGCTTCTCGCGCCATCGCCTGGCGCTGGAGCTGCCGCATGATCTGCATGCAGGACAACCGATCTACGTGCAGATCGCTGCCGACAGCTTCACGCGGCAGATCAAACCCGCATTGACGGACCTGGCCGGCTACCAGTCCGAGGATCTCAATCACGTCCGCCTGACCACCATGTTTGCCAGCGTGCAGGTCACCATGATCCTGGCGGCGCTGTGCCTGTGGATGGTGCTGCGCGACCGCGTGCTGGTGTATTTCATCGGCTATACCACGTTCCAGCTGATGTTCCAGATGCTCAGCAGCGGCGAGATCTACGAGCTGCCTGGCGGCAAGTTGCTGGTGCCACTGGGTACCCATGCACCCTGGCTGTTCGCGGCCCTGAGCACGCCGCTGCTGGTCTCGTTCATCCTGGAATTCTGCGAACTGCGGCAGATCACCCCCACGGCCGCGAAGATCCTGGGCTGGATGCGCTGGCCGTTCCTGCTCGCCGCACTGCTGCTATGCCTGCCGTTTGCCGTACGCACGCACCTGCTGGCCAGCAGCTTCAACGTGTGGTTCATGCTCACCGAGCTCTGGACCTTGAGCACGGTCGTGCTGGCAGTGTCGCGTCACGGCCGTCAGGCCCGCTTCTTCCTGATCGCCTGGATGCCCCAGGTGATGTTTACCTTGCTGCGCCTGAGCCAGATCCTGCTGAACCTCGATCAGCCGCGCTGGCTCGAATACGGCTACCCGTTCACCATGGCGTTCGCCAGCATCGTCGTCACCATTGGTTTGGCGGATGCCTCGCTGCGCGCGCGGCGCGAGCGCGACATGGCGCATCACCTCGCCGACCATGATGCGCTCACCGGCGTGCTCAATCGCCGTGCCCTGGTCCGCCGCCTCAACGCCGCCATCAACGAGGCGCGCTTGCAGAAGGAACCGTTTGCGCTGTTGTTCCTGGACATGGACCACTTCAAATCCATCAACGACCGTTTCGGGCATCCGGTGGGCGATGCCTGCCTGCGCGCCGTGGTCGTGGCGATCGCAGAAGAGCTCCGTCCGGTCGACTGGCTGGGTCGCTACGGCGGCGAGGAATTCATCGTCGGCCTGCCCGGTGCCAGCCGCGACAACGCCATGGCCATCGGCGAGCGCATCCGCAAGAGTATCGAGACATTGCACGTCCATTCCCGCGGCAGCACGCTGCAGACGACGGTGAGCCTCGGTGCGGCCAGTCTCGACGGCCCCACTGATACCGCCGACGAACTGCTTGCACGCGCCGATGCGGCGCTGTATCGCGCCAAGAGCGACGGTCGCAATCGCATCGTTGCGCACTCACCGCTCGCCGCCACGGGCACCTGAGCCGCGCGGTCTTGCTGGCTCAGTCAAGGCTGGCCGGTGCCATAGGCCCACGTCAGGAAGACCGGCAACATGCGCTTCCAGGTGGCCTGGTTGTGTTCGCCATCGGGGAGCAGATAAAAAGCGACGGCCGCACCACGCGATGGGTGGCTGGCGTAGTCCATGTCAACCGCGTAGCCAAGATCGCGCAGCCCGCGCAGGTGCGAGCCGTCGGGCGCACGATAGCCGCCAATTAGATCCTGTACGTCCTCGACCGCATCGATGATGCCGTTGCCATTGCGGTCATTGGTTTCCTCGCGCGCGCCCACCGAGAACCAGAACCGCAAGTCTCGATGCGGCGTCGAGCCGTTCACCATGGCTTGCGCCAGACGCGATGATTCGACCGCCTGCGCGCTGCTGCGGTCGCCCGCCAGCCAGAACGATGGCGAGAACGCTCCGACACGCCCGAACACGTCGGGATACTGCCAGCCCAGGTTGAACGCATTGAGGCCACCCAGCGACCAGCCCAGCGCGGTTCGACCGCGTACCGATCGCTGCGTGCGGTAATGCGCATCGACATAGGGCACCAACTGTGTCGCGACCCAATCGGAGTACTCGTAGGCGCGACGACCGATCGGCCCGATACGCGAATCACCGACCAGGCTTCGCTTCTCCCCGCGATCGGACAGGCCGTAACCGGACGCACGGTCGGCAAGCATGTCGATCGCGATCACGATGACGGGCTGCATCGCATGCTCGGCATACAGCTTGTCCAGCGTCTCCTGCAAACCGACCGCGGCCATGTCCTGGCCGTCGTTCGCATACAGCACTGGGTAGTGGATGCTTGCCGACGACGTCGCCTCATAGCCCGGCGGCAGATAGACGGACACCTTGATCGTTTCTGGCGCGAACGCGGGCGCATCCAACACGAGTCGGGTGACAGGTGGCGCCGACTTCGCGGATGCCGGTGCCGCGTCGGCACCATCAGCGCTCGCAGCCGTGGCCCAGAACAGCACCAGCGCAACCACCCAGCTGAGCGAACGCGCGCACCCCATCCGTTTTATCCCGATGCGCATCATTCGATGACCAGCAGCCAGCCCTTGCCGGGCTCGACGGGAATCGCATCACCCGGCTTGAACGTCGCCTGCGGCTGGAAGCCGTCGACGGCTGGGGCCACCAGGTTGACCTTGCTGGCCGAAAGACCCAGCGCACGCCAGTCGATGTTGAGCTTCACTTCGGTTTTTTCAGGCGCCCACGAAGCCAGGGCGATCAGCGTCTTCTCGCCCTTGCGCACATAACTGGTCGCCAGCACGTCGTCGCGATTCGTTTTCACCGGCGTGTCGTGCACCCACCAGCCGATCATGTCCGCCTGCGTGATACCCACGTCGTCCCACAGCTTCCACAGCCCGCGGGGATCACTGCCTGGCGACCAGCCCAGCCGATTGGTCATGCCGAACAGCATGCCGCGCCACGGGTTGCCGTCATTCTGCAGCATCTCGCCCATCAGGCCATACGGAATGCCCGAGATCTCGGTGAGCCAATACGCGGGCGAGGTCTTCTCGTAGTCGAACTCCTCGCCGAACCACAGCCGGTCGATGTACGGAAACAGCTCCATGTAGAGCAGCGCGCTGTTGATATAGCCGTCGCGCGGGTTGTACTGGCTCGCCGAATGCAGGTCGATCAGCGGATGGGGGCGGTGTGCTTCCAACACTTTGCGCACGCGCTTCATGGTGGTGCGGTCATAGGCGACATCGTCGAGGTACAAGCCATCGATGCCCACATTGCGGGCAAGCCAGTCCAGCCCCTCAATGTAGTAGTTGTGCCAACGGCTCTGCCCCGCATTGATCACCGCCGCATCGCGATTCTCCGGCACGTGCCACGCCGCGATGTAGTCGCCGTCCAGATGCTCCTGCAGCCAGGAGAAGCCGCCGCCCTTGCCCGCGCTGATCACTTCATGGCCCAGGCTTTCCAGCATGGGAACTTCGGGCGCGCGGTCGGAAAGCTCGCGCACGGTGTCGTAGATCTTCACGCGCATGCCGCGCTGGTGAGCCGCATCGACATATGCGCGCATTGCCGAGGCTTCGAGGAACGGGTAGTTGATCCAGGGATTGATCGGCGTGGCGTGATGGATGTTCACCACGTTGGCACCATCGCCCTTGATCGCATCGAGATCGCCGTACTTGTGGAAGAATCGTTCAGAGAAATGCTCGGCCGGGTTGATCGTCTTGAACGGTGTCACGCGCAGGACGATGTCGTAGCGCAAGGTCTCGCCCGCCTGCATCGTGCGCGGACCACTGAACGCCTCGGCCAGGTACGCCTTAGGCTGGCTGCGCAAGCGGATGCCGCCTTGTCCGTGGTTGTCCCACGACACCGGCATGCGCAACGGCTGCTGGTGGTAGAAATTGGTATTGAGCGGGCGCAGGTAGTGTTCGTCGCGCAGATGGAAGGCCAGGCCGGCATTCACCGTGCCAATCCATGCGCCATCCTGGTTGTTCTGTACGTTCCATTGCCAGTCGAACTCGGCAGGCGCGCGATCGCCCTGGCGGCCAAGGCCTAGCTGATACTTGGCCACGTCGCGATTCAGCGGCATCTCCAGCCGGATATCACGCAGCGTGGTGGCCTGTTTCGCGGTCAGGGCAATCGCATAGATCAGCGTGCCATCCGCCTCAAGGCTGGCCTTCACTTCACCCTGCAGCGGCCCCGCACTCCCCGCTACCTGCCAGTGCACCTTGCCGGGGCCATCACGCTGCACCGTGGGTACCCCGGATGCGTCCAGCGCATACTCGCCCGTACCGTCCTGCACCACCAGGCGCATGGGAGCTGCCAGCAGCGCCGTCGGTTGTTTCGCAAAGCCGGTCATGCGCTCGTCGAAGGCGCTGGTGATCTGCGCCGGCAAGCCACTGGCCGCCAGTTTCACCTCGCGCCCGAGCATGCCCAGCGTCGACCCTTTCACGCTGATTGCAGTGAACGGCTTTACCAGCGCATCGTCCTGGGCCAAGGTGGAATTGAGCCAGCGCAGGCGGGTGAGTTTGAATGGGTCGTCATCGCCATGCGCGACCGCCTGGCCCTCGCCCACCGTGATCAGCAGCGGCACTTTTTGCGCCGCCATGCCATCGGCCGCGATGGTGACTTCGCCACGGTATACGCCCGGCTTGGCGGAAACCGGCACATCGAGCCCCATCCACAAGGGCTGCACTCGGCCCCGTGGGACGTCGACGTGCAACGAGAATGGCTTGCCGGTGACATCCACACCGCCGAGGTTGAAACTGGTGAATGCACTGGCGGGGATGCGCGCACCTTCCGCGCCGACCAGGTCACTGAACTCGACGCGCAGGTTGTCGACGTTGTCGCGCGCAGCCCATGCGCCGATCTGAAAGCTCAGGTATTCGCCGCGCAGCGCCTTCTCGCTCAACGCGCCGCCCGGTCCGCGCTGCGCCCAGCTTTCTGGAATGGCGTCGAACATGCGCACCGGGTTGGCCCGCGTTTCCGGGAACAACAGCAAAGACTCGGACGGATGCGCTGTCAGTAGCGCCTGCCGTTCCTCCGGCGTGGCCGCTCGCTCCATCCCGGTGTAGGCATCGAAATCGTCCACGGCTTCGTAACGCAGCACGCGTGCTTGCGGCAGCTTGCCCCAGGCCTGTGCGCCGCTACCGACGTTGTGTGACCAGGCAGCCTCGGCGCCATCCTTCGGCGTCGCATAGGTCACCGTGGGATAGTTGCTGCGACCTTGGCTGATGTAGGGCTGGTAATAGATCGCGTACACACCGGCCTGCGCCGCCTGAAACACCAGCTCGCCGCTGGCTCGGTCGATGTTTCCACGCAGCACATTGCTTACCGGCTGGCCGCTCGGAGCGGTGACGATGACGGCCACCTGTTCGGGGTGTGCGTCGCGGCGACGCCAGGGGATCACCACATGCACCGCTGCAGCCGGCGCATCCACTTGCACCAGATACCGATGATTGCCCAGCGTCGATGCGTCCCAACGCAACGATGGCGGCATCACAGGCGCTGCCGCGTTTACCCAGGACGTTGCACCCAGCAACACGCCCGCCATGATCCATGCACCACGCCGATAACCCATTACCGCCCCAGATTGCGAAAAGAAGCCGGCAACGTCCTCTAGCACAGAATGCACGCACAGCCACCGGAACAGAGGGTGTAACCCGAGCCTGCCGGCCGAGGCAAGGTCCAAAGGTCCGGGTCAGGCGCCGCGATCGGTGCGTAGCGTGCGCACGACCTCATCGTGCCCCGCCGCCGAGCGCCCGCTGACCCAGCCAAACAAGCCGATGCCGACGATGATCATCAGTGCACCGGCTGCAGAGAAACCGTGCGGCCACGCCTCGCCAAGAAAGCTTGCACCCATCACCGTGGCGAACAGCAACTCCGCCGCTTGCATCGCTTCCACCGCAGCCAGCGAGGTCGGCTCGCTGCGTACCATGTCGGTGGCGCGGAAAAACAAGACCGTAGCGATCACGCCGGAAGAAAGCGCCACGCCGCCCGCCAGCCATACTTCACGCAAGCTGGGCGGCCCGATCGTCAACCACGCCACCAACGCCAGCAGCCACCACAGCGGCCAGCTGCACAAGGTCATGCCGAATACGCGCTGCGTCGCACCCAGGCGTGTGCGACTCTGCTCCAGGTGCAATAGCAACATCCGATTGCCCAGCGGATAGGCGAAAGCGGAGAACACCACGGCGCCCATGGCGATCCAGTCACCGGTTCGCAAATGTCCCTGTGCGTGCCCCCATTGAAGCGCAAACACGCCGCTGACGATCAGCACGCCAATGGCAACACTGCGCCAGGGCAGCCGCCGCCTTTCATCGCGATAAATAAAAGGCGACAACAACGGCCCCGCCAGCACCGTGGTCTGGAAACTGCCCGCGATCAACCATGAAGGTCCGCTATGGGCCGCCCAGGTGAGCGGCAGGCCGAACAACACAAAGCCGACGGCACTCCACAACAACCAGGTGCACGGATACCGCCGCAGCTCGGTGGGCAATTCCCCCAGGCCGCCCTGCCAAGGCAGGATCAAGGCCAGCAAGGGCAAGGTGATGAGATAACGCAGGATCACCGCCCACGCCCAATGGCCACCGCCCGCTACCAGACTGCGGTTGAGCACATAGGTCATGGTGAAGAACAGCGCCGCGCACAGCGCCAGGCCCACCGCGGAGAGAGCATTCGAACGCATTGATCTCACTCTGCCAAAGAGTCGAGTTTGGCAAATACCGGACGACTTTCGTAGCGATAACGCGATCGACCAGGTCAATAGCCTCGGCCTACGCCTGCCCTGACTGTCTGGTCAACGGCAGACGCAGATGCACGACCAGCCCACCGCCCTCGGCGTTGTCGGCGTGAATGTCACCGCCATGCGCGCGCACCACGCGTTGAACGATGGCCAAGCCCAGGCCATGGCCATCTACGCGAACGGCATTGCTGCCGCGAAACAATGGACGAAATAGCGACTCGAGCTCGCCTGCCGGTACGCCTGGGCCATGGTCGCGAATGGAGAGCTCCACCTCGTCCTTGCCGGTTTGCACGGAAAACTCCACCCCGCCACCCACCGGGCTGAACTTGATGGCATTGGCGATCACGTTGTCCAGCGCGCGCTCCAGCAGCAGTTCGCTGCCGGAGACGACCACGGCATCGGCCGCTTGCAAGGTCAGGGTGATATGGCGAGCCTGCGCCTCCAACTCGGCGCGTCGGATGCATTCACTCAGCAAATCCACCAGGTCGACCGGTTCGCGATTGACGCCGGGAATGCCTCCCTCGAGGCGGGAGAGCGCAAGCATTTCCCCGGTCATGCTGTCCAGCCGGCTGATCTCCTCTTCAGCCTGCTGGAAATAGCGCGCCGCTTCATTGGCATCCGTACTGCGGCGGGCCAGGTCGAGGATCAGGTGCAGGCGCGCCAGAGGTGAGCGCAGTTCGTGCGACAAGTCCTGCAACACGCTTCGGTCATGCGCCACGAGGGCTTCGATGCGTTCGGCCATGGCGTCGAAATCACGCGCCAGTTGCGCAAGTTCATCATGCGCATGACCCTGGTCGCGCCCCACGCGTGCCGACAGTTCACCGGATGCCATGCGCCGCGTCGCCTGTCGGATCGCCTCCACCGGACGCGCCACATTGCGCGCCACCCACCAACCCACCATGCAAATGAACAGCAGAGACAGCACGCCCTGGATGGCAAGGAAAATGGTCTGGCGCGTCTGCGGGCGCAGCCTTGAATGCACACGACTCAACGCTACCAATTGACGCGTCTGACCGTCTGCACCATGCACCTGCTGCACGGCGACATAAAGATTCGGCCAGGGTTGCAGGACGATATCCCGCTTTTCATCAAGCCAGGTCGGTAACGACCCCTGTATCGATGACGGCAGGCGCATCGGCACCAATGCCTTGCCCTGCTCAAACAAGGTGGCATCGATGCCTTCGCGGCGCTGCTGCGCCGACCAATCGGCGAGCGCAGCGGAACCGCCGCCCGCATAAGCCTGGTCGGCACTCTGCCCCAGGGCGGCCCAGTTGATTTCCACCGCCGTGCTGTAGGCGATGAACCGCGTGGTGAGGAATCCACCAATCCCCAACGCCAGCAGATTGGCGGCGCAAAAACTTATCAGCAGACGCCAGTACAGCGAACTCTTGAACGGACTCACGCGCCCCCCGCGATCAGGCTGTAGCCAGCGCCACGCACCGATTCGATGCGCGGTGACTGGGCAGAAGCTTCGGTAAGTTTGTGGCGCAATCGGCTCACATGCACATCGATGCTGCGATCGAAACGTTCCAGTTCGCGCCCCAGCGCCATGCGCGTCAGCGTGGCCTTGTCCACCAGTTCACCCGCTCGTTGCGCGAGCGCCAGCAGCAGCATGAATTCGGCGCCGGTTAGCGACAGCTCCTGCTCTCCCACATATGCGCGACGCTCACTCGGCTCCAATCTCAGCGCACCGATCTGCAGCGTGCCTGCCGCCGCGGGCGTATTGCGGCGTAGCTGCGCACGCACGCGAGCCAGCAACTCGCGCGGCAGGCAGGGCTTGGTCAGGTAATCGTCCGCACCCAGTTCCAGGCCGATCACACGATCCACCGGTTCGCCTCGTGCGGACAGCATGATGACCGGCAAGCGGTGTTTCAGGCGCAGCTCGCGCAGCGTTTCCAAGCCGTCGCGGCCGGGCATCATCACATCGAGTATCAGCAGATCGGGCCGCGTGGATTGGTTGTGCAACTGCGCCAGTCCGGCCTCGCTGTCATGGGCGACGTCCACGACAAAGCCTTCGCGCTGCAGGTACTCGGCCAGCAGGCTGCAAAGGGCGCGATCGTCGTCAACAATGAGGATTCTGGACATGGCGTTAGGTAGCTCCGGCGCCATTCAAACCGCGCCATTGCACTAACTCTACCGGCTTTACCCTTCTTTACCTTTCGGCAAAGAACATACACATAGCGTTGTCGTCAAATGGACACCAGCAAGTCCACCCCAACGACCAAGGAATTCCCCATGCGCAAGAACGTTACTGTCGCCCTGGTGCTGGCATCGGCCATGGCCCTCGCCCCGTTCGCCATTGCTGCCGCTCAGGATGGCGGTTTTCATGGTGGTCACGGCCATCATGGCGGCTTCGAGGCTTACAGCAAGCTCAACCTGAGCGACGCCCAGAAGGCCAGCATCAAGCAGGTCATGCAGACGGCATTCGCCCAGAACAAACCGCAGCGCCAGGCCTTGCAGCAGCAGCGTCAGGCCTTTGAGGCGATGGCGCCGAACGCCACCGGCTATCAGGCCGCCGCCGCCAGCCTCGCCCAGGCCGAAGGCGCTGCCATGCAGGCTCGCGTGCAGCAGCGTGCTGCCGTCCGTGCGCAGATCTATTCGATCCTGACGCCGGCACAGCAGAGCCAGCTCGCCTCGATCAAGGCGCAGAACCAGGCTCGCCGCCAGCAGTGGCAGCAGTTCAAGGCCCAGCACCCGGTGAGCGGCTCCAGCTCAGCCCAGTAAAGAGTGATTCGGACGACGTCATAACAAGATCACGGCGCTCCTCACGCCGGCAACACCAACGGCGCCAGTCTGCATGCTGGCGCCGTTTTCTTTGGCTCAGTCCGCCTTGAAGCTGCCTTGTGGCTGAGCAGGCACGTACACCGGCGGCGCATAACCCGCCGGCTTGCTGCCCACGGCAACGCCGCCATGAAGACGTGACTGCTGCACATCGCCGAAGAACCAATAGGGGAAGGTCGGCTCCAGTGCACTGGCGGCATCCAGACGGGCGCGCAACTCGATTGGAATCTCGAACGACAAGGCCGCGAGGTTGTCGTCCAGCTGCGCCAGCTTGGTAGCGCCTACGATGACTGACGCCACGCCCGGCTGTGTCGCCACCCAGTTGAGCGCCACCTGGGCCATCGGCCTGTCCATGGCCGCAGCCACCTCCTCCAATGCGGCAACGATGCGCCAGTTGCGCTCGGTAAAGCGATCGAAACCCGGCGCTCCTGAAATCTTGGCCAGGCGTCCCTCGCCACGGCCGCCGGCCTCGCTGACCTTGTACTTGCCTGACAGCAGACCCATGCCCAAGGGACTCCAGGCCGTGATGCCGATGCCCAACTCGGCGGCCATCGGCACGAACTCGTGTTCGATATGCCGCTCGATCAGCGAGTACTCCAGCTGCAGGTTCACCAGCGGCGTCAGCGCATGCGCCTCGACGAAGGTCTGCGCCCGCGCGGCATACCAGGCCGGTACATCCGAAAGACCGGCGTAGCGGATCTTGCCGGCACGCACGAGGTCGTCGAGCGTGCGCACCACTTCCTCGGCCGGAGTCAGTTGATCCCAGGTATGCAACAGGTAGAGATCGATGTAATCGGTGCGCAGGCGACGCAGGGAGTCGTCCACCGCGCGCAGGATGTGCTTGCGACCGTTGCCGCCCGCATTCGGGTTGCCCGGCTGTCCGTTGTAGCTGAACTTGGTGCTGAGCACGACGCGATCGCGCGTCCCCGTCTCGGCCATGAAGCGTCCCAGCAGTTCCTCGCTGGCACCGTCGGTGTAGAGATCGGCGGTATCTATAAAGTTGCCGCCCGCCCCTAGGTAGCGGTCGAACATGGCGCGGGCGGTGTCTTCAGCCGCTCCCCAGCCCCAGTTGTCACCGAAGGTCATGGTGCCAAGGGCGAGGCGGCTGACGCGCAAGCCGGAGCGGCCCAGGGTGTAGTACGTGTCGAGCGACATGGCGAACTCCCGTTGGATGGATCGAATGGGAGCAGTCTGCGCCTTGCCATTGCGGGGAAAAATCGGCATTTTGTAGATGCTTTATTAAGCATGGCTAACTAATGCGTCTCGATGATACAACCGCCCTGCGCGCCTTCCGGCTGATCGCCCGCCATGGAAGCTTTACCCGCGCCGCGACCGAGATGGAGGTCACCGCCTCAGCACTCAGCCAGACGCTACGCCAACTGGAAACCCATGTCGGCGTGCGCCTGCTGCATCGAACGACGCGTCGCGTCGGGCTGACCGAGGCCGGCCGCGCGTTTCTGGAGCGCATATCCCCCGCCCTGGGCGAAATCGATGCCGCCATCGAGGCGCTGCGCCAGCACGGCGACCGGCCGATCGGCACGTTGCGCATCGCCGTGTCGCAAATGGTGCTCGATCACTTGATCGCGCCGATGCTGGCGGACTTCATGCGCGCATGGCCTGAACTGAAACTCGACATCCACGTCGAGAATCGGTTGACCGATCTGATCGCCGAGGGCTTCGATGCGGGCATCCGGCTCGGCGAACGCCTCGCGCGTGACGTGGTGGCGATACCGTTGGGCGGTCCGCAACGCGCAGTGGTAGCGGGCTCGCCGTCCTACTTCCGGCAACACGGCAAACCGCTGCATCCGCGCGACCTGGCTGCGCATGATTGCGTGCGCTTCCGCTTCAACAGCGGTGCAATCTATCGCTGGGAATTTGCGCACCCCACCGGCCCTTCCATGGGCCAATGGTTCGAGATCGATGTGGACGGTCCGCTGACCACCAACGAGCCCGCCATGGCGATACGCGCCGCCATCGACGGATTGGCGTTGACGCATATGGTGGAACCATCCGTGCGAGCAGCCATCGCTGCAGGCCAGTTGGAAACTGTGCTGGACGACTGGCTACCGCCCTTCGATGGTTTTTATCTGTATTACCCCAGTCGCCTACAGGTGCCGCCCAAGTTGCGAGTATTCATCGAACACTTGCGCAGACATATAGCGGCGGGCGCCTGAGCGACACCATCAACCGCGCCAGTGCCCGGAAACATAAACACTGTCTGGTGCGTAGTAGGCCGGCACCCAGACGCGCGCCGCGTAATGTGGCCTTGGGGCCACCACCACGCACCCAGTGAGTGAGAGGCTCGCGCTGAACATGACGGCGAGGCCAAGACTGATCAGCATGAGTCGACGCATGGGTGTTCTCCTTGGTGGGTGTTAGCCACGGAGAACGCCGGCCTCATCGAGTCGATGACGAAACCACCCGAACATGATGGCTGCGGTTCATGCATTTCGCAGCCACCATTCAGCCTGACATGAAGCTTGCGCGTCAGCGCTGCGCCAACCGCTCCATGGTGGAGCGATAACGCGCGGCGATGCGCTCCTCGTCGCGGTGCATGAAGTGACGCATGACCCATTCCCCGCCCACCATCACGTCACGCACCAGCGGCGCGTTGCCGGCAAACAGGAAACTGTCGATGACGGAGCGCTCATCGCGCGCCGCCAGCAGTGGCGCGCGATCATCCAGCACGACTAGATCGGCACGCGCACCCTCGCGCAGTTCGCCAATCGGCAGGCCCGCCGCCAGCGCGCCACCACGGAGCGCGGCACGCCACAAGGTTTCGCCGACGCTATCGCCCTGATGGCGCGCTGCGATATTGCGATGGCATGTCGACAGGCGTTGACCGTATTCGAGCCAGCGCAATTCTTCCACGGGCGACACCGAGATATGCGAGTCCGAACCGATGCCGAGCGTCCCCTGCGCGTCCAGATAGTCGGCAAGTGGGAATAGACCATCCCCCAAGTTCGCTTCGGTAGTGGGACACAGGCCAGCCACCGCGCCGCTGCGCGCCAGCCGCGAGGTTTCCTGCGCGCTCAAATGCGTGGCATGCACCAACGTCCATCGCGCGTTGACGTCGGCGTGGTCGAGCAACCATTCCACTGGGCGGGCGCCGCGTGTAGCAAGGCAATCCTGGACCTCACCGATCTGCTCGGCGATATGGATGTGAATGGGACAATCCCGCGCAGCATCGCTCGCGAGCACGTTGCGCAGCGCATCCTCCGGCACGGCGCGCAACGAGTGCAGCGCAATACCTATACGCAGCTTCTCGTTCTCATGGGCTCGCAACGTTTCCAACAGGCGCAGGTAGGACGGTACGTCGTGACCAAAACGACGCTGACGCGGCGTCAGTGGACGGCCATCGAAACCACCGCTCATGTACAACACCGGCAGCAAGGTCAGCGTGATCCCCGCTTCGTGCGCCGCCTCGATCAACGCCAGCGACATGGCCTCAGGTTGCGCGTAGGGCGTGCCGTCCGGCTGATGATGCAGGTAATGAAACTCGCAGACCTGCGTGTAGCCGTTCTTGAGCATTTCCACGTAGAGCTGTGCGGCGATGGCCTTGAGTTCCTCCGGACCAATGGCGGCGGCGAACGCGTACATGGTTTCGCGCCAGGTCCAGAAACTGTCATCACTCTTGCCCTTGCGCTCGGCCAGCCCTGCCATCGCGCGTTGGAATGCGTGCGAATGCAGGTTGGGCATGCCCGGCAGCACCCAGTGTCCCAGACGTTCCACCGCGCCGGTGCTGGCGCTGGCGCTGACGAGGTAACCGCGATCATCGACCGCGAGCCCGGCATCGCTGGTCCAGCCCTGTGCAGTCCAGAGTCGATCTGCGACGTAGTTGGTCGGAATAGTGGCGCCCATGTGCCTGCTCCTTGGGATATCCCGGCGAGTTTAACCGCCCTGCCCGGCCGCGTCGTTCAGTCCGCTGCGGCATAATGCGCCAATGGCCAAGAAGATCCGAGAAGACGCTCCGAAGCTACTGGTCCGCCAGGCCCGGCCCGCCGATGTACCTGGACTGGTCGAGCTCACCGCACGTGTCTACACGGCTGAATGGGGCCATTCGGCGGAAATGCTGCGCTCCCAGCAGACACATTTCCCCGAAGGGCAGTTCGTGGTCGAGTACGAAGGGAAGATCGTCGGCTATTGCGCCACTTTCCGTATCGACGAAGCCACCGCGCTCGCGCCGCATACATGGATGCAGATCACCGGTGGCGGCATGGGTTCGCGCCACAAGGCCGACGGCAACTGGCTGTACGGGATGGAAGTGGTGGTCCACCCCGACTACCGCAACATGCGCATCGGCCAGCGCCTGTATCAGGCGCGCAAGCGGCTATGCACCGATCTGAAACTGCGCGGCATCGTATTCGGCGGACGTATCCCGGGCCTCGCGCGCAACCTCCATCGTTATGGCAGTGCCGACGCCTACGTGCAGGCCGTGATGGAAGGCAAGCGCCGTGACCTCACGCTGAGCTTCCAACGCAGCAACGACTTCGAGGTGATCGGCCTGCTGCGCGGCTATGTGCCGTCCGATTACGAATCGCTGGGTTACGCCGCACATATGGTCTGGCGCAATCCGGAGCTGCTCAACCAGCCGGATATTCCGTCGATTCCGTCGACCCAGCGACTGCCCGATCTGGTGCGCGTCGCCTCGGTGCAGTACCTGCAGCGGCGCATCCGCTCCTTTGAGGAATTCGCGACGCAAGTCGAATACTTCACTGATATCGCGGCCGACTACAACGCGGATTTCGTCACCTTCCCCGAATTGATCACGCTGCAGCTGCTGTCGATCGAGAACGAGGAACTGTCGCCGGTCGAGTCGATTCGCAAGCTCAGCCATTACACGCCGCAGGTGAAGCAGCTCTTCAGCCACCTGGCCGTGAACTACAACATCAACATCATCGCCGGCTCGCACCCGACCGAGCAGGCCAATGGCGACATCCACAATGTCTGCTATGTATGCCTGCGCGACGGCTCGATCCACGAACAGGAAAAGATCCATCCGACGCCGAGCGAACGCACAGTGTGGAATATCACCGGCGGCGACAGCGCGGCGACCATCCCCACCGACTGCGGCCCGATCGGTGTGATGATCTGCTACGACGCGGAGTTCCCCGAAGTCGCGCGCCACCTGGTCGATCAGGGCGCCCTGATCCTGTTCGTACCGTTCTGCACCGATGTGCGCGAAGGTTATCTGCGCGTGCGCTATTGCTCGCAGGCGCGGGCCATCGAAAACCAGTGCTACGTGGTGCTTTCAGGCAACGTCGGCAACCTGCCGGGGGTCAACAATTTCGACATCCAGTACGGCCAGAGCTGCATCCTGACGCCCAGTGATTTTCCTTTTGCGCGCGATGGCATTGCCGCGGACTCCACGCCGAATATCGAAACCGTGCTGTTCGCCGATCTCCATCTGGGCAGTCTTGCCCGCGCCCGCAATGCCGGCGCGGTGCAGAACCTCAAGGATCGTCGCTTCGATCTCTATGAAACGCGTTGGACGCGCAAGTCCGAGGTGAAGAAGTGAGCGGCACCGAAGACGGCCGCGCGCACGCACCATCGCAAGCCAACACGGCGCGACTCAAGCGCCTGACCGATTCGGAGCTGTTCTCGCCCCTGCAATGGCGTCGCCGCGTGCTTTTCTGGAGCGGCGCCGTGCTGGTGGGCCTGGCCGCAGTGGGCTTTGCGCAGGCGGCCGACTATGCCTACGGCTTGTTCCGTGGCGTGGTGACGCACAACCGCTTCTGGGCGTTCCTGATTACGCCGGCCACGTTCGCCCTGCTCGCCTGGCTCACCCAGGGCGCGTTGAAACCCACGCGCGGCTCGGGTATTCCCCAGGCCATCGCCGCCCTCAAGGTGGAAGACGAAGACTTTCGCCACATCCTGCTGTCGCTGCGCGTGGCCATCGGCAAGATGGCGCTGACCCTCGCGGCTCTGGCCGGTGGCGCCTCGGTGGGACGCGAAGGCCCTACCGTACATGTCGGTGCGGGTCTGCTCTATTCGCTGGGTCGTCGCTTCGGCTTCGATGAGCCTGCGGCGGCAGGTCGCTTCATCCTGGCGGGCTCCGCCGCCGGCCTCGCCGCGGCATTCAACACGCCGCTGGCCGGTGTGGTGTTCGCCATCGAAGAGATGAGCGGCGAATTCGAGCACCGCATGAGCGGCACCTTGCTGACGGCCGTGATTGTCTCGGGCGTCGTCTCGCTGGGCATTCTTGGCAACTACGCTTACTTCGGCCATTTCGATATCGGCCTGCCGTTGGGCGAAGCATGGTGGGCCGTGCTGGCTGCCGGCATCGTTTGCGGCCTGGTGGGTGGATTGTTCGCCCGGCTTATCCAGCCCAGCGACCACGGTTTCCGCGGCATGGTGGGGCGCCTGCGCGCACGCCAGCCGGTGGTGTTTGCCGCCGCATGCGGCCTCGCCCTGGTACTGCTCAGCCAACTCACCCATACCGGCCTCTATGGCACGGGTTATGCCCAGGCGAAAGAAATCCTCGAGGGTCATGCCGAGACGGTGACGAGCTTTGGGGCGCTGAAGTTCCTCGGCAATATCGCCTCGTACTGGGCGGGCATTCCCGGTGGCATCTTCTCGCCAGCCCTGGCGGTGGGCGCGGGCCTGGGCCAGAACCTCAGCACGATCCTGCCCGGCGTGGATGTCTCCGCCATGGCCTTGCTTGGCATGGCGGCCTATCTCTCCGGCGTCACCCAGGCACCGCTGACGGCCACCGTGATCTCCATGGAACTCACCGCGAACCAGCAAATGGTCTTGCCGATCATGGCGACCTGCCTGATTGCGCGAGCTGCGTCTTCCATCTTTTCGCATAAGCCGGTGTACCGCGCGCTGGCCGACAAGCTGATCGAGGGCTATGAGCGTGAGCTGGCGCGGCGTAATGCAGAGGCGCAGCGCGATGACCTTGCCGAAGGCGATATTTCCGCCAGCGACATGGCGATGAAAGAGCACGCCAGCAAACCCATGGTTGAAGACCCGGCTACGCCGATTCCGCCTTCCGACGATCACCCGGATGACACTTCGTCGTCCCCACAGCAGCGCTGACGCACATGACCACACGCTGGGACCACCTACTGCTCGATGCCACGCTGGCCACGTTTGCCGGCGAAGCGCCCTATGGACTGATCGAGCATGGCGCGATCGCGCTACACCAGGGACGCATTGCCTGGGTCGGGCCACAGCGTGAGTTGCCTGGCGATGCCGAAGCGCTGGCCACGCGCGTGGACTACCTGGACGGCGCGCTTGTCACGCCAGGACTGATCGACTGCCACAGCCACCTCGTATTTGGCGGCAACCGCGCGCACGAATTCGATCTGCGCCTCAATGGCGCCAGCTACGAGCAGATCGCGCGCGCCGGCGGTGGCATCGTCTCCACCGTCAAGGCCACCCGGGAAGCCAGCGAGGATGAATTGTTCGCGCAGGCGCTACCGCGCGCGCATGCCCTGCTCGCCGACGGCGTCACCACGATGGAGATCAAATCCGGCTACGGATTGGATCTGGACACCGAACGTCGCATGCTGCGGGTCGCACGCCGCCTCGGCAAGGCGTTGGACATCACCGTGCGCACGACCTTTCTCGGCCTGCATGCGCTGCCGCCGGAGTTTCGCGACGATCGTGATACCTATGTCGACCTGGTTTGCGATGTCATGTTGCCCACGCTTGCTGGCGAAGGGCTGGTCGATGCGGTTGACGCGTTTTGCGAAAACATCGGCTTCACGCCCAACGAAACGCACCGCGTCTTCGAGCGTGCCGCGCAACTGGGCCTGCCAGTCAAGCTGCACGCCGAGCAGTTGTCCGATCTCGACGGGGCTGCGCTGGTCGCGTCCTTCAACGGACTCTCCGCCGATCATCTTGAGCACCTCAGCGAGCACGGTATTCGCGCGATGGCCAGCGCTGGCACGGTTGCCGTACTCCTGCCCGGTGCTTACTACGCCTTGCGCGAAACCAAGCTCCCTCCGATCACCGGCTTGCGCGAACACGGCGTCGCCATGGCCGTGGCCACCGATTGCAATCCAGGCACCTCGCCCCTGCTGTCGCTGCGTCTCGCCGCCAGCATGGCATGCACGCTGTTCCGCCTGACCCCGGAAGAAGCATTGCGTGGCGTCACCGTGAATGCCGCCCGCGCGCTGGGCCTTTCCGATCGCGGCACATTGGCCGTGGGCCAGCGGGCCGATCTCGCCCTCTGGAATGTGCGCGCACCAGCCGAACTCTGCTACTGGATCGGCGGCAGCAACGTGCTGCGGGAAATTTTCCTTGGCGGTGAACTGCTGTCGCCCGAGCCGTGAGCCAGTGATGTCGCCTGCAACATCGGCCATAAAAAAACCCCCGCAAGCGCGGGGGTTTTTTTGAAGCGAGTACGGCTTATGCCGACTTCTTCTTGGGAGCAGCCTTCTTGGCGGCGGCCGGCTTGGTCACGGTCGCCTTGGCGCCAGCAACGGCCGGCTGCAGCGAATGCGCGCGGGAGTTGCCATAGCTGCCACGGTAAGTCTTGCCACGACGGGTCTTGCGATCGCCCTTGCCCATAGGGAAACTCCTTGATTCGTTAGGGTGAACAGTCATCCATCCTATCAGTGACCGCCCAAATCGCAAGCGTCAGCGCTTGCCGTGACCCACGCAGTCGCGCTGGTGTTCAGGACATGGTTCCGAGTCAATCTGCACCGTGACGTGCTGAATACCGAAACGCTCGGCCAATACCTGGTTGATCGCACTGATCGCGACCGCACTGCTGCCGCTTTCATGCAGCTCCGCATGCAGGGTGGCCATGCGCGAGCCGGTGGCCAGCTGCCACACATGTAGATGGTGAATGTCGCGGATCGATGCATCCGCCCCCCGCAGCGCATCGGCCACATCACCAGTATTCATGCCTTCGGGCACGCCTTCGAGCAGGATGTGCGCGGATCGGCGCAGCAGGCGCCACGCGCTGTTGAGGATCAACAACGACACCAGCAACGAAAGCACCGGATCGGCCCAGTTCCAATGCATCCAGCGCACCAGCAGGGCAGCGACTACCGCCGCCACCGAGCCGAGCAGATCACCCAGCACGTGCAGCGTGGCGCCGGCCAGGTTGACGTCGTCATGCGCATGGCCATGCAGCGTACGCAACACCAGCAGGTTCACGACCAGGCCGGCGCTCGCCACCCCCAGCATCATGCCGGAGAGGATTTCCGCTGGATGGAACAAGCGCCCGATGGCCTCGAAAGCGATGAAGGCGACCAGCACAAACTGCGTGAGCGCGTTGACGAAACCAGCGAGCACTTCCAGGCGCCCATAGCCGTACGTGCGCCGCGCATCGGCTGGCCGCCGGGCAAACCACGCGCCCACCACGGCCAGCAGCAACGCCAGCGAGTCGATCAGCATGTGGCCAGCGTCGGCCAGCAAGGCAAGCGAACCGGACCAGAAGCCGCCCACGACCTCGATCACCATCATCAGCGTGGTGAGCACGAAGGCGACGATCAACTTGCGCTCGCGCCCGCTCACGCTGCCATGGTCATGCGTCGCGCCATGTGCGTGACCGTGATGCCCGTGCTCATGATCGTGGTGGTGATGGTCGTGCGTCCGCACGTGAGCCGTATTCATACGCGAATGCTAGAAAGCACGGCCCCCGTTACACAATCACGGCCGCTTTGGCCGACGTTTTCAATGCGCACACTGCGGGCCATGTACGTGCGTAGCGCGATGCGTGCGCAGATTGATGAAATGCGCGGAGGCCACCAGCAAACCGCCGCAAGTCACCAGCACGCTATGCAGCGCGATCGAATAACCCTCGGCAAACGTGACACCGGTAATCAGCAACGCCAGGCCGGGCAACGCCAGCAGCAGCGGTCGTTGACGACGATGGCGCCGATAGCCGCTGATCAGGCTGACCAGCGCAAGCAGGCAGGCGAACAGGACAAAGCCACGCTCGAAACGGTGATCGGCGAGAAAGCTCAAGCCGAGCAGGGGCAACACCGCCAGTACGAACGGCAAGGCTGCGCAGTGGATGGCACACAGGAAGGATGCCGTTGCACCAATCCGGTCGGCCATGAACCACCAGCGGGATTTTTTTTCTTGCCTGGTATTCATCGGATAAGACCGAAGCCCACCGCGAGTCGACCTGGGCCACCCCAGGCAAGACATGTTACATTATAACGTAGCGAACGCAAGCGAAGCGCCGACCGGAGGCCGCGCTGCCTTAGCCCTTGCGGCAGTTCTTGCAGAGACCGTGCACTTCCAGTGTCTGCGCTTGCGGCCGGAAGCCGAACGCCTTGGCCTGGGCTTCGATCAGCTCGGCCACGCGCTCGTCGCAGACTTCCTGGGCGCTGGAGCAGTTGTCGCAGATCAGGAACGGCACTTGATGCGCCTCCGCCGGATGATGGCAGGAGACGAAGGCGTTGATCGATTCCAGCTTGTGGATGAAGCCGTGTTCGAGCAGGAAGTCGAGGGCGCGGTACACCGTCGGCGGCGCCGCATTGCCATGGCGCTCACGCAGCTGATCGAGCAGATCGTAGGCCTTCACCGGCTTGCCGGCAGCAGCCACCAATTCCAGCACTTCCTTGCGCAACGGCGTCAGCCGCAGACCGCGCGCCTCGCTGGCATGCTCCACCGCACGCACGAAGCTCTGGGCGTCGTCGTGATCATGGTGATGGTGCGTGTGCAGCTTGTCGGAAGCGATATGACTCAAAGAATTCACCTCGGTAGCCATCATACACTCCCGCGCAAGAACCTCCGTTAGCGCCTGCGCGGCAGCGGCGGCGGCTCAGGCCGCGGCTTGGGGCGGGGACGCCCCAGCACCACGATCCAGCCGAGCGGCCCCAGCACCACGGCCCAGACGATGCCTTCCACCACGCGTCCACGCCACCAGCCCAGCAAGGCCCCGACCACGACAAAGATCACGCTCCACCAGAACAGCGCCGCCCAGGGCATCACGGCCATCAGGTTCAGGAAGATGTGCAGGAAGGCATCGGGACTGTCGGGATCCACGCCTTGGATTGCCTTTTCCAGCCACTGCTCCACGTCGACCCCGTCGAATCACTACGATAGTGGCGATGATGAAGCGTCGGCGCCCGGCTTGCACCCGTTGCATTAACGACGCTCAGGGTGCGGACGAGCCAGTCGCCTTGAGCTTCCGTGCGCCGCCGGGATGACGGTCTATTGAAGGTGATGGCGAGTGAAACGCCAGGCTTGCGACTTAGCCCTTCGCCTTGGCGATGGCATCATCGACGCGCTTGAGCGCTTCCTCGCGACCCGCCAGATACACGGTGTGCTCGATCGACGGCGACACCTGCGTACCCGTCATCGCCACGCGCAGCGGCTGGGCGATCTTGCCCATGCCCAGCTCCAGCTTGGCGGCGACCTGCTCGATCACCTGATGGATCGCTTCGGGCGTCCATGCGCAAGCTGCCAGCAACGCCTTGGCGGCCTCCAGCACCGGTGTGGCGGTGTCGTTCTGCAGATGCTTGGCGATGGCCTTGTCGTCCCATTCCAGGATCGGGCCGTACCAGATCTTCGCGCGCTCGGCCATTTCCTTCAGCGTCTGCACGCGGTCGCGCAGCGCCACGATCACTTCGGACGGCTTCGGTCCCTGGCTGAAATCGATGCCCGCCTGGGTGAGGTGCCACTCGAATTCCGGCGCGATCGCGGCCGGGTCCTCTGACTTCAGGTAATGCTGGTTGAGCCAGGACAGCTTGGTCACGTCGAAACGCGAAGCGGCCTTGTTGACGTCGCCGATGTCGAACAGTCTGACCATCTCCTCCGCCGAGAAGATCTCCTGATCGCCATGCGACCAGCCCAGGCGCACCAGGTAGTTGAGCAGCGCGTGCGGCAGGAAGCCGTCGTCGCGGTACTGCATCACGCTTACCGCACCGTGGCGCTTGCTGAGCTTCTGGCCGTCCGGGCCAAGAATCATGGGTAGATGCGCGAACTCCGGCACCGGCGCGCCAAGCGCGTGGTAGATATTGATCTGGCGCGGCGTGTTGTTCACATGGTCGTCGCCACGGATCACCTCGGTGATGCCCATGTCGATATCGTCGACCACCACGGCGAAGTTATAGGTGGGCCAACCGTCGGAGCGGAAGATCACCAGATCGTCCAGCTCGCTGTTGCTCCACTCGACACGGCCCTTGACCTTGTCGTCGAACACCACTGAACCTTCGGTCGGGTTCTTGAAGCGGATCACGCGGTTCGGATCGTCGCGATACGGCTCGTTGCGCTCGCGGTAATAGCCGTTGTAGCGGGGTTTCTCGCCCTTGGCCATGGCCTCGTTGCGCATCGCCTCGATCTCGTCCTTGCTCTCATAGGCGTAGTAAGCCTTGCCGGCCTTAAGCAGCTCGTCGGCAACCTGCTTGTAACGCTCCAGGCGGGCGGTCTGGTAGATCGGACCTTCATCATGATTCAGGCCCAACCAATGCATGCCATCGAGAATGGCCTGGACAGCCTCCTCCGTGGAACGCTCTCGATCGGTATCCTCGATGCGCAGCACGAATTCGCCACCACGGCGGCGCGCCTCCAGCCAGCAATAAAGTGCAGTGCGTGCACCGCCGATATGCAGGAAGCCGGTGGGACTGGGGGCAAAACGCGTGCGAACGGTCATGGGGTTTTCTTGGAATTTGCGGAGCGAAGCGATGGATTTTAGCCGATCTGGCCGATGGCACCGCACTCCTGCCCTGTTGGCGCTGGGTCTTGCGTGCGCCGCGCCCGTGTTCGCGGACGATGAACCTGGCTTCGATCGCCCCGGCCTGGGCTTTTCCACCAATCCCATGCACGCCGGCCAATTTGCCTATGAACAGGGGCTGCCCGACTGGAGCCTCAACAAGGATGCAGGCATCAACAGCCGCCTGAGCACGTTCGACACCTTGCTCCGCTTGGGTGTCGGATCGGGCCTGGAGCTGCAACTGGGGGGATCGCCTTACAACAGCCTACGACAGACGGGCGCGGGTCCAGCGCAAGTCAGTAGCGGTCATGGCGACACCAGCCTGGGCCTGAAATGGGCGCCGGCCACGTCCAGCAAGGTGTGGGATTGGGGCGTGCTGGGCACAGTGGAGTTCAACGATGGCGCGCCCGACTTTCGCAGCGAACAACGCGTCTACACCCTGGGTCTCGTGGTGGACCAGAAGCTCGGCGAGAAGGCCGACGTGAGCTACTTCGCGCAGTGGCAACGCAGCGCTGGCGAGGACAATTACCTGCTCGCCCCCGATTACAACTACCAGGTCAACGACCTGTTCGGTTTCTATCTCGAAGTGGCGATGTTGCGCGATGCGAACCATCGCTTCGGCAGCCAGGCGGGTAGCGGCATCACTTTCTCGCCCCTGCCACGACTGCAGTTCGACAGCTGGTTTCGCCGACGACTGGGCGGTCGGGCCGCTGAGTGGGAGGCGGGGCTCGGCGTGGCCATGTACTTCGGTCAGTGACAGCCGCATTAACGACCAACCCAAGGAGCGGCCTCGCCTCGACGAAGCCGCCCGCGCAACGCCTTACTTCACATGCACGGTGACCTTCTGCGATATCAGCGGCGGGTCGAACGGAATGTGATTCTCGTCCGCCAGCTCCAGCTGCAGCGTGTGCGTGCCCGGTGCTAGCTTGAGCGTGGTTTCAGTCTGACCGTTGCCGAAGTGCATGTGGTGCTCGTCCTTCGGAATCGGCTGGCCGGCGGCCGGCATGTCCGTCACATCGACCAGCAAGTGATGGTGGCCGGTGCCTTCCTTCTTCACCCCAGCGGGCGCGACGCCCATGCCCTTTAGGCCGAATACCACGGTGAATTCCTGACCGACGGTCGCGCCGTCCTTCGGCGAGACGATGTAGACCTCGGCACCGGCGGGGGCCTTCGTCACCGGCAACGCCGGTGCATCCGCGGCGAAGGCACTGCAAGTCAGGGTGGCCAGGGCCAGAGCAAGCAAGATGCGTTTCATCGACGTATCTCCACGGTGACAGGTGCGCCGAGTGTACTCGCCCAAAGCTGCCCTCAGCGCCCGCGGCCACGGCCCGAAACAGCCGTCACGCGGCCGTCATACGTACGCCACGCCCCCGCAACGCCATGGATGCAACCTGCTCAGGGCCAGCAGACGGTATGTTCAAGTGCGCATCGGCATTGTCAGCGAGACTTATCCACCCGAAATCAACGGCGTGGCACTGACCGTGCACAGCCTCGCCGCCGGATTGGCGTCGCAAGGCCACACGGTCGATCTGATCCGCCCACGCCAACAACAAGCCTTCGACGACGAACCCGGCATCACCACGCTCGAAGTACGTGGCGCCTCCCTCCCCCGCTATCCAGGCCTGCGCTTTGGCCTCCCCGCGAGCAGCGCGCTGCGCGAGCGCTGGACCCGCCTGCGTCCCGACGCGATCTACGTCGCCACGGAAGGCCCCTTGGGCTGGTCTGCCGTGCGTACCGCCAAACGGCTCGGCATTCCCACCGCCACCGGCTTCCATACCCGCTTTGACACCTACGCCGACCACTACGGCGTCGGCTTCCTTACCCCGCTCGTGAGGAATTATCTGCGTCGCTTCCATCGCCGCGCGGCGGCTACCTTGGTACCAACGGAGGCGTTGGCCAAGGAATTGGCCGCCCTCGGCGTCGACACGGCTCGCCTGCTTCGCCGCGCGGTCGACACCCAGCTCTTTCATCCGCGCTACCGCGATGTCGAGCTGCGCCGTAGCTGGGGCGTGGATGGCAACACACCGGTCGTGCTGTATGTGGGACGCATCGCGCCAGAGAAGAACCTCGACCTCGCCGTGCGTACGTTCCGCGCCGTCCAGCAACTCGTGCCTAACGCACGCTACGTGTGGGTCGGCGATGGTCCCGCGCGCTTGGCGCTGCAGGCAGCCAATCCGGATTTCATTTTTGCTGGCATGCAGCGCGGTGAAATGCTCGCGCGCCATTACGCCAGCGCGGACCTGTTTCCGTTTCCCAGCCTCAGCGAGACGTTCGGCAATGTCATCCTCGAAGCGCTCGCCTCCGGCCTGCCTGTGGTCGCCTACGAGGAAGGCGCTGCGCGCGAACATCTGCACAGCGGCCACAACGGTTACCGCATCGACGTCGGTAACGAGAAGGCCTTTATCCAATCGGCTACGACCCTGGCCAGCAACGCGAGCCTGATTCGCCACATGGGGCGCGCGGCGCACGCCAGCATCGCCAATCTCTCGCCGGATGCGGTTATCGGCGAGTTCGAAAACCTGTTGCGTGAACTGGCCCAGGAGCGCACTCATGAACGCCATGCCGCCGTTGCACACGCCTGAGTTGCCAGCCGGCCCCAGGCTGGCCATTGACCGCCGCATGTGCGTGGCGGCCAATCGCTGGGGAACGCGCCGCGCCGTCGGGGTGTTCTTCGGCATCATCAGCCGACTCGGTGATGGTGTGTTCTGGTATTCGCTGATGCTGGTGCTCGCCCTCGTCGGCGGCCGTCACGGCTTGCTGGCCGCCGCGCAGATGGCGATAACGGGACTCGCTGCCTTGCTGCTCTATCGCCTGCTCAAACGCTACACGCGCCGGCCACGTCCGTTCCGCGCCTGCCCAGGTGTCATCGCACACGTGCCACCCCTGGATGAATTCAGCTTTCCGTCTGGCCACACCTTGCAGGCGGTGAGCTTCACCGTGGTGGCACTCGCCTGGTATCCGGTGCTGGCCCCGTTGCTGCTGACGTTCACCACGCTGGTGGGCGCATCGCGCGTGATTCTTGGATTGCACTATCCAAGCGATGTGCTCGCTGCGACGGTCATTGGCAGCGCACTCGGCGCCATCTCGCTATGGTTGCTGCCGCTGCACTCGCTGATGATGTGATTCTCCGCGTTGCGCATTTCGTGGCCAGTGCGTCGCAGTTGCTTTCAACTCAAGTAGATAGCACACCTATCCACAGGCTTTGCCCACCCGCATCCACATCGGCTGTGGAAAACACGCGACGCCCTTGCCACCGACTCGCGCGCGCGTGCTGCTCAAAACTTCGTCACCGCGTAACAAGTGCCTGTTCGCAAAGGGCACATTCGAGCTTGTCCACAGGCTTACGCAATCACCATCCACAATCGCTGTGGAAAACTCGGCGGCACGTGGTGTCAGCAACTGCGCAAATAGTAGTCACGACGTAGCAAGTGTCTGATGGCAAAGCATCCAACATCACTTTTCCACAGGCTTACACCGACCGCGTCCACCGTGCCTGTGGAAAAGTGCATCGCACACGCACTTGATTTGCTCATAACTTCATCACGGTGTAGCAAGTGCTTGTCGTCAAAGGCACTAATCAGGCTTTTCCACAGGCTTACCCAGGCTGCATCCACATAAGCTGTGGAGAACTTCAGTGAGCACAAACGAAAACAGCGCCTCGCAGGGCGAGACGCTGTTTTTGGTGAAGGCTCGTGGTGCGGCGATCAGGCGACGCGCGGCGCCTTCATCAGCACACCGAGCAAGTCCGCCAGCTTGTCGCGCATCTCGCGGCGATCGACGATCAGATCGATCGCGCCATGCTCGACCAGGAACTCCGAACGCTGGAAGCCTTCGGGCAAGGTCTCGCGCACGGTCTGCTCGATCACGCGCGGGCCGGCGAAGCCGATCAGCGCCTTCGGCTCAGCGACATTGATGTCACCCAGCATGCCCAGGCTGGCCGATACGCCGCCGGTGGTGGGATGCGTGAGTACGCTGATATACGGCACGCCAGCATCGCGCATGCGCGCCAGTGCCGCCGACGTCTTCGCCATCTGCATCAGCGAAAACAGCGACTCCTGCATGCGCGCGCCACCGGTGGCGGAGAAGCACACCAGGGCACTGCGATCGGCCAGCGCGCGCTCGGCGGCGCGGGTGAACTTCTCACCCACCACCGAGCCCATCGAACCGCCCATGTAGGCGAACTCGAACGCCACAGCCATCAGCGGGCGACCCTTGAGGCGACCGCTCATGGCCAACAGCGCGTCTTTTTCGCCGGTTGCCTTTTGCGCCGCGATGATGCGGTCGCGGTACTTCTTGGAGTCACGGAACTTCAGCGGGTCGCTGGGCTCCATGCTCGCCCACCATTCCTGCGTCGATCCTGCGTCGAGGAAGGAATCGAGACGCGCGCGGGCATCGATATTGTGGTGATGGCCGCACTTGGGGCAAACCATCAGATTGCGTTCCAGCTCCGGGCGATACAGCACGGTGCCGCAACCGCCGCACTTCTCCCACACGCCCTCGGGCACCTTGCCCTTGCCGGCGGTGGAGGAAGCCTGCGTGCGGGCACGCGGAGTCATGATTTTCTGCAGCCAGTTCATCGCAACACCTCAAACGTTCATGACGCGACGCCGCGTCAGACGCAGCGTGTGCTCAATGCGCATCCAGCGCGGCGCGGATCGGTGCAAGGAAGGCGCGCGCCCGCGCGGTGACGTCTTTGACGTCCTCCGCGCCTGCCAGGCATTCCACCAGCGCACTGCCTATCACCACCGCATCCGCGAATCCGGCGATCGCCTTGGCTGTCTGCGCATCGCGCACACCAAAGCCAACAGCCACCGGAGCCTTGGACTTCGCCCGGATATCGGCCACGCGCGCGGCGATGTCACGGGTGCTCAATCGCGCTGCGCCTGTGATGCCGGCGAACGAGACATAGTACAGGAAACCCTGGGCCGACCCGCACAGCTGCACCATACGCCCGGGTGCGGTGGTGGGTGCCGCCAACAGGATCTGCTGCAGGCCGGCATCGCGCAGCGGCTGCAGCACGGCCGATTCTTCCAGTGGGCAATCGACTACCAGTACGCCATCCACACCGGCCTGCACTGCCTCGGCGGCGAAGCGGGCATAGCCGTGGATCTCGATCGGGTTGAGGTAGCCCATCAGCACCACCGGCGTTTGCGCATCACGCCGCCGGAACTCGGCCACATAGCCCAGCACATCGACCAGGCCGACGCCCTTCTCGATGGCGCGCTCGCTGGCGTGCTGGATCACCGGACCATCGGCCATGGGATCGGAAAACGGCACGCCAAGCTCGATCACGTCAGCACCCGCCTCGACCAAGGCGTGCATCAGCGCGACAGCATGCTGCGGCGCCGGATCGCCGGCGGTGACAAAAGGAATCAGGCCGGTGCGGCCAGCCGCCTTGAGCTGGGCGAAGCGGCGGTCGATGCGACTCATACCTGCACTCCTTCACGCGCGGCAATCGTGTGAACGTCCTTGTCGCCGCGGCCGGAGAGGTTGCACAGCACCAGCCCGTCCTTCGGATACTCACGCGCCAGCTTGACCGCCTGCGCGACGGCGTGACTGGATTCGAGCGCGGCCAGGATGCCTTCGGTGCGTGCCAGCAAGTGGAACGCCTCGAGCGCTTCGTCATCAGTGACGCCGACATATTCCGCGCGGCCGGCATCCTTGAGAAAGGCGTGCTCGGGACCGACACCGGGATAGTCCAGACCGGCCGAGACCGAATGCGTCTCGGTGATCTGGCCGTTGTCATCGCACAACACATAGGTGCGGTTGCCATGCAGCACGCCTGGACGGCCGGCCGCCAGCGACGCAGCGTGATGCCCGGTTGCAATGCCCTCGCCCGCCGCCTCAGCGCCCACGACGCGCACATCGGCATCGTTGAGGAACGCATGGAACAGGCCAATCGCATTGGAGCCGCCGCCCACGCATGCCGTAAGCACGTCCGGCAGGCGACCGAACTGCTCCAGCATCTGCTCGCGTGCTTCGCGGCCTACGATGGCATTGAAGTCGCGCACCATCAGCGGATACGGATGCGGACCGGCCACGGTGCCGATGATGTAGAAGGTGTCGGCCACGTTGGTTACCCAGTCGCGCATCGCCTCGTTGAGCGCGTCCTTGAGCGTCTTCGAGCCGGACGTGACCGGCACCACCTCAGCGCCGAGCAGCTTCATGCGGTAAACGTTGATCTTCTGCCGTTCGATATCCACCGCGCCCATGTAGACCACGCACTTCAGCCCGAAGCGCGCCGCCACGGTGGCACTGGCCACGCCGTGCTGCCCTGCGCCGGTCTCGGCAATGATGCGCGGCTTACCCATGCGCTTGGCCACCAGGGCCTGGCCGATGGTGTTGTTGATCTTGTGCGCGCCGGTGTGATTAAGGTCTTCGCGCTTGAGCAGGATGCGTGCGCCGCCCACCTGCTGCGACAACCGCTCCGCGTAGTAGATCGGGCTGGGCCGGCCCACGTAGTACTTGAGGTCGCGATCCAGCTCGGCCAGGAATTCCGGGTCCTGGCGCAGGCGCAGATAGGCCTCGGTCAGTTCCGCCAGCGGCGCCATCAGGGTTTCGGCGACGTAACTGCCGCCGTAATTGCCGAAGCGGCCGTGCTCGTCGGGGTAAACGCTGAAATCGGTGATCTTGCTCATGAATCCACTCGCGAAACGGCGGCGGAACGCTCCCGCCATGCGTTTGCCACCGTACCCCAAAGCCGGTCCAGCCAAAAGCGATATGATGGCCGCCATACGTCAGAAAAACTCACTAATCCCATGCCCCGTCCGCTGCCCTCCCTGAATGCGCTCCACGCCTTTGAAGCAGTGGCACGACTGGGAAGTGTTAACCGCGCGGCGACCGAACTGCATGTCACCCACGGTGCGGTCAGCCGACACATTCGCGCACTGGAGAGCGAGCTGGGCATCGCCCTGTTCCAGCGCCAGGGACGAGGGTTGGCACTGACACCGCCGGGACAACGCCTGCGAGATACGAGCACGGCCGTATTCGCCCAGCTGCGCGAGGTGTGTGACGGCTTGCGTCAGGACGCCTCGCAGGCGCCGTTCGTGCTCGGCTGCCCGGTCAGCCTGTTGGCGCGCTGGATGATTCCCCGGCTCGAACGCCTGATGGCCGATCTGCCTGAGCTGGCCCTGCATCTGCGCCCGCAGGAGATATCGTTCGACGAGGCGCTGAACGGATTGGATGCCGCTCTGCTCGCAGGCGAGCCACCGTGGCCAGCGGGTTGGCAGGTGCTGCCCCTGGCGCGCGAACGGATCGGCCCGGTGGTGAGTCCGCAATACGCCCAGGACCACGCGCTTACCCAGGACGCACCCGAGGCTCTACTGGGCCTGCCACTGCTGCACACGCTATCGCGCCCGAATGCGTGGCAAACCTGGTTTCAAGGTGCCGGCCTAGCTGGCGATCCACGGGTCGGACAGGGCTATCCCCACCTGTACCACCTCATTGAAGCTGCCGTGGGCGGCCGCGGCGCAGCCATCGCCCCGGCGCAGCTTGTCGCTGATGACCTGGCCAGTGGGCGTTTGATCGCGCCGTGGGGGTTTCAGGAAACACCGGGCCAATGGGTGCTGGCGATGCCCTCGCGCGGGCCGTCCCTGCGCGCCGAAGCGCTTGCCGCCTGGCTGCAGGGGGAGTTCATGGCCCAGTCGTAGGGGTTCAGCAGCCCACTCCCGTCGACGTGATCAGCCTGCGCTCGCCTCGCGTACCGCCCGCACAAAGTCCGCCATCTTCTGCGGGTCCTTGATGCCGGGCGTCGACTCGATGCCGCTGGCCACGTCCACCGCCCAGGGCCGGGCGATGCGGACCGCTTCCGCTACGTTCGCGGGCGTGAGTCCGCCCGCCAGAATCAGCGGCTGCGCTAGATCCTTCGGCATCAGCGTCCAGTCGAACGCCTTACCACTACCGCCCGCCTCGCCGAGCCCATGCCCATCCAGCAGCAGACCAGCAGCGCCGGGATATTCGCGCAAGCGCGGCAATGCGGCAGCGCCCTCACCCATCGCAATGGCCTTCAGATAACGCCGATCGAATTGCGCGCACCAGTCGTCGCGCTCATTGCCGTGGAACTGCAGCAGATCAGGCTGCACCACGTCGATCGCTTCCTGCACGAGTCCCGCATCGTCGTCCATGAACAGCGCCACGGTCGAAACGAAGGGTGGCAAGGCCCGACAGATCGCGCGCGCCCGCTCCAACGACACCCGCCGGCGACTGCGGGCAGTGAACACCACACCGATCGCATCCGCACCCAGCTGCGCCGCCAGCAGCGCGTCCTCGACACGGGTCATGCCGCAACATTTGATGCGGGTCATTGACTCACCTCGGCCGGCAAGCCCCAGTGCGATTCATAGCGAGGGCCGATAAAGGTCAGCCCCGACGCCAGCGCGGTAGGACCGGCGACCTCTCGGCTGCGACCCGCCAACAGCTCCCTCATCCAGGACACCGGCTGCTCGCCACGCCCGATCGGCAGCAGCGAGCCGACGATGTTGCGCACCATGTGGTGGAGGAACGCATTGGCCTCGATCTCGATGATGACCTGCTCGTCTTCGCGCCGCACACTGATGGCCCGTACTTCGCGCCGCGCGTGCGCCGCCTGGCAGGAAATGGCGCGAAAGGCGCTGAAATCGTGCTCGCCCATCAATACCTGGGCCGCGTCATGCATGCGCGCGGCATCCAGGGGCAAGCGCTCCCAGGTCACATAGCGCGCTTCCAGCGCCCCGCGAACCTGACGATTGAGGATGCGGTAGCGATAGCGACGGCTACGCGCAGAGAAACGGGCGTGGAACGCCTGGTCCACCGGTTGCGCCCACAACACCGCCACGCTGGACGGCAGGTTGGAGCAGCCGCCCAGCACCCAGCTGCGAGGATCGCGCTGCACTTCCGTATCGAAATGCACCACCTGGCAACGGCCATGCACACCGGCATCGGTACGCCCCGCACACGTGACCTCGATGGGTTGGGCGGCGACGAACGACAACGCCCGCTCCAGCGCACCCTGCACGGTTTCGCCGTGGCTCAGTCGCTGCCAGCCGGAGAAGTCGGTGCCGTCATATTCGATACCCAGGGCAAGTCGCATGAAGAACCAGACACGCAAAAACGGAAGCGCACAGGTTAGCAGGCTCTAAACGCACTCGGGCCGGCATGGCCGGCCCGAGCGGGAGTCACGTCAGCGCAGACGCTGGCTTCAGTGCAGGCTGTCGAGCAGGCGCTTGGCCACGTCCTTCTGCATCTGGGTGCCTTCGTGCATCACTTCCTCCAGCATGGCCTGTGCACCATCCGGGTCGCCCATGTCCACGTAAGCGCGGGCAAGGTCGAGCTTGGTGTCGACCGGGTCGTCGCTAAGCTGGCCCAGCTCATGATGCGACTCCTCGGCCAGCACGTCGTCTGCCGGCTCGGTGAACTCCCAGGTCGAAGCATGGCGTGTCTCGAGCTCTTCCTCGACGTCCTTGCCTGCCATGACGGCCTCCGACTCATGCGCCGGTGCCTTCACGGCGCCATGTGCCGGGCGCGGCGTCAGGTCAAAGTCGAAGTGATACTCGCTGACCTTCTGGTTTGCCGCATGCTGCGGGGCCAGCGGCGGCGCATCCGCGTTGCCCTCGTTGACGTAGCTGTCCAGGTCGAAATGATGCAGGGCATCGTGCTCGTCCCCACCGCGCGGGGACATGGGTGCAGCGGCGGCGAACAGCGGGTGCTCCGGCACCAGGTCCTCGCCCATGTGCACAACGTCCTGCCATTCCGGTTGATGCGGATCGGCAATATGGGCATGCATGGCCTCAGCCGCAGCCTCAAAATGTTCGACGTCGCGGCGAACGTAATAAAGGCTCACCAGCTCAAGGTGCAGGCCGACGTCGTCCGGATGCTCGGCCAGCTGGTCAAGCAGTTCGTCCTGATCCAGATCGGGGCCATCGTGACCTGGTGGCGGCGTGGTGCCGAAGTGATCGGCCAGCGACGATGCGCCAGCTGCTCCAGCCGCGGCCGGCTTGCGGCTACGCCCGCGCATAGCGAGGAGGAGGAGCCCAACTACCGCAACCGCACCGGCGCCCCAGGCCCAGGTCTGCATGTACCAGGGATCCTGCTCAGCCACTGGAGCCGGCTTGACCGCAGGCTTCACCACCGGCTTGGCCGGCGCTGGCTTCGCGACGACCGGTGCAATGCTGGCCTGCGGCGCGCTGGCGCTTGCGGCCGGCGTGGCGGCGGCCATCGTGGCGGCAGCGTGCGTGCTGGTGGCAGCGGCCGGCTGCGCCGCGGAGGCGTCGGCCTTGACCACGGTCTCCGGGGTGGCCGCCTTGGCGGGCGCACTGACCGGCGCAGCGGTCACCGTCGTCGACGCAGCGGCCGGCTTGGCCACCATCGCATCGGCAGGCGTGCCCGCGGCCTTGCGAGCGTCAGCTAGCTTGTGCTGCAACTCGGCGATTTCATTGTCTTTGAGCGAGAGCAGGCGCTCGTTCTTGCTGTTGATGTCTTCCAGGTCTTTCAGGCGCGCCTTCAACTCGTCACCCTGCTTGGTCAGCGTGGTGAGCGACTCCTGGCTGCGCAGCAGATCCTGATGCAGGGCAGCCATGCCCTTCTCGGCCTTCTCGCCTTTGCCGCCGCGACCCGCGGCGCTATCGGCACCCTCCTTGGCCGGGACCAACGCCAGGTGATCACCGGCAGGTGCCGTGGCCGTGGGAGCCGACGACGCATTGGCGCGCGTGCCAGCATCGGCCACCGTGGTCGGCGTGCGTGCAGCGCCCGAGCGCCAGTCGCCGTTTTGGCGACGAACCTCGGCCATGGCAGCGGCCAGGGCCGTGGCCTGCGCATCCTCGCGAGACGGCACGCGAAGCACGGCTCCCGTCTTCAGGGCATTGATATTGTCGCGGTAGAAGGCATCCGGATTGGCCTGTTTGAGCGCCATCATCATCTGGTTGACGTCGACACCATCCGGTGCGGTTTCATGCGCAATCGCGGTCAGTGTCTGGCCACTCTCGACCGGACCGAAGGTGCCGCCGGCCGCAACGCGAGGCGCGGGCGCTGGCTTGGCCGGCTTCGCTTCGGGAGCCGGCGCGGGCGCCGCGGCAGCCGTGCTCTGGGTGCTGGCAGCAGCCGGCGCCGACGCCGTGGCGTGACGCGAAGGCTTCGGGCTGGCCTGCACCGGCGCATGCGTAGCAGGCACGCTGGCGGCCGAATTCGGCGGATCGAGCAGGATGGTGAACTCGCGCAGGCTCTTGCCCGCGCCGTTGTTCACCTCGACCAACAGGTCGAGATAGGGGTCGTTGACTGGGGCACTGCTGGTGATGCGGATGACCTTCTTGCCGTTGGCACCATTCACCACGGCAAATTCCAGTGGAATGGTCGGGCCGGCGGCGACGCCGGCCGAAGCCGCATCCTGGGCTGACGCAAGCCGCGCCGTGAGATTCTGCAGTTCGGCCGGACTCTCGGGATTTACCGGGATTTCGGCCAGCAAGGGCTGCCCCAGGGCCGATTTCACCTGGATCTGGCCCAGTTCCAGTGCCATTGCCTGGCTGCTGCCCAAGGCAAGCGCCATTAGCATCGACAGCTTCAACGAACGATTCATCGCGTATTCCCCCGAACGACCCCGTGACGTTTCTTATCGGCTTACCGCTTGGCGGTAGCACCCGGAACGAGGCGTCACTTTAGTTAGGTACAGGCCAATCAACAATAGCGCTGGCCAATGCTTACGACATCTTGCTACGGTTTGTTCTTGCTTGGAAAGGCGCCCCGGATGCGCCCTGCCCACTTAGAGATGACCGCCCCCCTGTGGCGTACCCTTGAGTGACCTGAGTTGTTGTTGCAGGTCGGCGATGGCCTGGTCCTGCTGCTTCAGTTTCGCATCGTTTTGGTGCGTACGCGATTCCTCCCGCTCGACACCATTTTGCAGCTCTTTGACCTTGACCGCCTGGGTGGCGATCTCACGATCCACCTGCTTGGGGTCCCTCACCGGGCCTGCCGCCTGGACATCTGCTGCCCGGACTGGCGCAGCAAGCGCCAGCACACACCACACCAACCCGGACAGCATGCCCTTCATTACAGGTAATCCTGGATCAACAACTCGGCGATCTGCACGGCATTGAGCGCCGCGCCCTTGCGGATATTGTCCGCGACGATCCACAGGTCCAGCCCGCGCTCGTGAGAAATATCTTCGCGAATGCGCCCCACGAAAACCGGATCTTTGCCCGCGGCGTCGCTTACCGGGGTGGGATAACCGCCAGCCTTGCGCTCGTCCATCACGACGACGCCTTCGGCCTGCTCCAGGAGTGCACGAGCCTGTTCCGCGGTGATCTTGTCGCGCGTTTCCACGTGCACGGCTTCGGCATGGCCGTAGAACACCGGCACGCGCACGGCTGTCGGATTCACCTGGATGGTGTCGTCCTCGAGAATTTTTCGCGTCTCCCACACCATCTTCATTTCTTCCTTGGTGTAGCCGTTGGGCTGGAAGTCATCGATGTGCGGGATCACGTTGAAGGCGATCTGCTTGGAGAACTTCTTGGGCTCGACGTCCTGGAAACTGAGCATCGCCGCGGTCTGCTTGCCCAGCTCTTCCATGCCGCTACGACCGGCGCCGGACACCGACTGGTAGGTCGCCACATTGATGCGCTCGATGCCGGCGGCACGGTGGATCGGCGCCAGCGCAACCAGCATTTGCATGGTGGAGCAGTTTGGATTAGCGATGATGCCGCGATTGGTGTATTCGGCGATGGCGTGCGGATTGACCTCGCTCACCACCAGCGGGATATCGTCCTGGTAACGGAATTCGGACGTGTTATCGATGACCACCGCACCCGCCGCCGCCGCGCGGTGCGCATGCTCGCGACTGACCGAACCGCCGGCCGAGAAGAACGCGATATCGACGCCGTCGAAATCGTAGTCGGCAAGATTGCGTACCGTGACCGGTTTGCCGTCGAAGGTGATCTTCTCACCCGCCGAGCGCTCGCTGGCCAGCGGCACCAGCTCGCTGATCGGAAATTCTCGCTCGGCCAGGATCGCCAGCAAGGTCTCGCCCACGGCGCCTGTTGCGCCAACCATTGCCACCTTGTAACTGCTCTTCTTGCTCATATTCCGGTATCAGGTAGGAGTAATCGGAAAACCGCCCGACGGCGCCGATCTCCGCATTAACGGAAATCTAGCCGGGACGGCGCGCAAAACAACCTGCGACACGCCCGGGCGTGAATATCGTCACGCTTTACGTGTTGCCCAGTGGCTCATTACCGCCGGGTTGAGCGGCGTCGGCGGCTTTCCGGCCGCCTCACCGTAACCCAGGGCAGCGATGACATTATCGGCCGCCACCCGGGCCATGGAGCGGCGCGTATCTTCGCTTGCGCTGGCGATATGCGGGCTCAGTATCACATTGTCCAACGCCAGCAGGTCCGGATGCACGACTGGCTCGCCCTCGAAGACATCCAGGCCGGCTGCCGCCAGCTTGCCATCACGCAAGGCCGCCGCCAGCGCCGCATCATCCACGATGCCACCCCGCGCCATATTGACCAGCACCGCCGAAGGCTTCATCTGAGCCAGCTCCTCAGCGCCGATCGCGTGCCGGTTCGCGGCCGTAAAAGGTAGCACCAGTACCAGGTGGTCCGCCTGGCGCAGCAGTTCGGGCTTGGCCACCAGGGTGGCACCGTATTCGCGCTCGACCGGCTCGGGCAGCCGCGAGCGGTTGTGATAGATCACCCGCATGTCGAAGCCGACGGCCCGCCGTGCAATGGCCCGGCCGATGCGACCCATGCCAAGAATGCCCAGTGTCCGGCCGTGCACATCGACGCCCAGCCAGTCATCGAAGCGCATCTGACTGCCCGCCCACTGCCCTGCCCGCAGCCAGCGTTCTGCCGCACCCACGCGACGGGCCGCCGCCAGCATCAGGGCCCAGGCGTAGTCGGCCACGCTCTCGGTCAGCACGTCGGGCGTGTTGCAGCCGAGCACGCCGGCCCTGGTCATCGCATCGAGATCGAGGTTGTTGAAGCCGACGCCAAGATTGGCCACCACCTTGAGCCGATGGTTGCCCTCGAGCGCCGCAGCGTCGATCCGATCCGACAGCCCAATCAAGGCGCCATCGACATGGGCCAGCTTCTCCCGCAGTTCCGCTGCGCTGTGCTTTCGCTCCACTGCCTCGGCCTGCACGTCGACATATTCGGCCAGACGCGCCAGCACATCGGGAAACAGGGGGCGCGCGACCCAGACTTTCGGTTTGGCGATCATCAGCGTTACTTCAAGCTCTCTGCATGGGGCGAGCCATCAAGGCCGTACGCCCACGTAACTTAGGGGATGCGGGGACTTACCTCACCCACGTCACCACATTGCGCGCGATGACGCAGAGCGTGATCCATCAGCACCAGCGCCACCATCGCCTCGGCAATCGGCGTGGCGCGGATACCGACACAAGGGTCGTGACGCCCCTTGGTAACCACCTCGACCGGCTCGCCGGCCAGGTTCACGCTACGCCCAGGAATGAGAATGCTGGAGGTCGGCTTGAGCGCCATGGATGCGATCACCGCCTGACCGGTGCTGATGCCACCCAGGATGCCGCCAGCATGATTGGACGTAAAGCCGTCCAAGGCCATTTCATCGCGATGCTGGCTGCCGTGCTGCGTGACTACCGCGAAGCCATCGCCGATCTCCACGCCTTTCACCGCATTGATCGACATCAACGCGGCGGCCAGGTCACCATCCAGCTTGCCGTAGATCGGTTCGCCCCAGCCTGGTGGCACGCCTTCAGCCACCACATTTACGCGGGCGCCCACCGAATCGCCGGACTTGCGCAAGGCATCCATATAAGACTCCAGCGCCGATACCTCATGGGCATCAGGCCAGAAGAAGGCATTCTGCTCGACCACGTCCCAATCGAAGGTGCCCGGGGTGATCTCGCCGATTTGCGCCATGTAGCCGCGCACACGCACGCCATGACGCTCGGCCAGCCACTTCTTCGCGATCACGCCGGCGGCCACGCGCATGGTGGTCTCGCGCGCGGATGAACGCCCGCCACCGCGCGGATCGCGGATGCCGTACTTCTGCCAATAGGTGTAATCGGCGTGCCCGGGGCGGAACGTCTCGGCGATATCGCCGTAGTCCTTGCTGCGCTGATCGGTGTTGCGGATCAGCAGCGCGATCGGCGTGCCGGTCGTGCGACCCTCGAACACGCCGGAAAGGATTTCCACCTCGTCGGCTTCGCGTCGCTGCGAGGTATGCCGACTCTTGCCGGTGGCGCGACGATCGAGATCGGCGCGGAATTCCTCAGGCGCAATGGCCAGGCCCGGCGGGCAACCATCGATCACGCAGCCAATGGCCGGTCCGTGGCTCTCGCCGAAGGTGGTGACGGTAAAGAGTTTGCCGAAGGAATTGCTGGACACGAGGCTCTGGACGTCTGGACGGAAACCCGCACAGCTTAGCGCGATGCGCTCGAGGATGCGCCTTCGGGCCGCGCGCCCTGCCACTCGCTTGCCAGCAGGGCGAACACGACATCGTCCACCCACTCACCGCGAATCCTCAAGCACTCGCGAAAATGGGCCTCCTGGCGCAATCCCAGTGCGCGCAACAGCGCCATGCTAGCCAGATTGCGCGGGTCGACGGACGCGTGCACGCGATGCGCATGCAACCTGCCAAACACGTAGGCGAGCACGGCAGCCATGGCCTCGCGGGCATAGCCCTGCCCCTGGTGCGCTGGCGAAACACTGATCCCGAACTCGACTTGGCGGCCCTCGGAAAGGTGCAGGCCGAGATCACCGATCAGCAAACCGTCATCGCGCAACCGGATGGCGCGCTGGAACCAGCATCCCGGCGAGGGTGAAGCCAGGCCGACCTGGATTCCGATGAAGCCCAGGGCGTCCGCCAGCGAATCCGGCCGCCAGCCCTGGTAACGCGCCACCTGCGGATCGGCGCGATAGCGAAACAGGGCATCTGCGTCTTCGAGGTGCAAGGCGTCGATGCGAAGACGGGATGTGCCCAGTTCCACCGTAATGAATCAGCGGCCCTGGCGAGCGGCCGCCGCCTCACGAATGGCTGCGGCATGCTCGATGAGATCGCGCCGCTCCAGCGCAAACACGCCCATCGCACCCACCTTGAATTCGATCCATACGAACGGGACTTCCGGCAGCAAGGCCGCCAGCGCGTGCTCGCTCTCGCCCACTTCGACAATCAGCAAACCATCCTCAGTGAGGTAATCGGCCGCCTCGTTGAGCATGCGCACGCAGATATCCAAACCATCGTCACCCGAGGTCAGGCCAAGCTTGGGCTCATGGCTGTACTCACCTGGCAGCGCCGCGTACTCGTCTTCGGTGACATAAGGCGGATTGGAGACAATAAGGTCGTAGCGGCGCCCCTTCAGCCCGTTGAACAGGTCGGACTTGACGGCCTCGACGCGACCTTCGACGTGCTGGAACACGATGTTCTCGCGCGCCAGCGACAGCGCATCGTCACTGATGTCGACGATATCGACCTGCCAATCCGGGTTGTACTCGGCCATCGCAATGCCGATGCAGCCCGAGCCAGTGCACAAGTCCAGCGCCCGCTCGACATGACGGTGATCCAGCCACGGCGCGAAGCCCGACTCGATCAACTCGGCGATCGGCGAACGCGGCACCAGGGCGCGGCGATCGCTCTTGAACTTCAAGCCGGCGAACCAGGTTTCGCCGACCAGGTAAGCCACCGGCAGACGCTCGGTGACGCGACGCTCGATCAAGGCCAGCACGCGCTCGCGCTCTTCGGTGGTCAGCCTGCCCGCGCCATAGGCCGGCGGGATATCCGGCGGCAGGTGCAGGCTGGCGAGCACCAAATGGGTGGCCTCGTCGATGGGGTTGTCATGGCTATGACCGAAAGTGAGCCCGGCCGCCGAGAAGCGGCTGGCGCCGTAACGGATGAAGTCGATGATGGAGGCGAGTTCGTGGGTCACGGCGGTTATTGGTCTTTGGGGGTCGCAAAGTATAGCCGGTGCGGGGCCGGGGGCCGCTGTGGCCCGGTGCGGGCCTAGCCTGGTGCGCTTGGTTGTCGGGTCACGGCCTGTTCGCCACTGACGCAACACAGGCGTTCCGACGGCCTGCTCGATCGCGGAGTCGCTCCCTTCTGCTCCTTGTCCCCCTCGAGGAGAAGGCTGGGATGAGGGGCGGGGCTTGCCATCACGCGTTGATCGAGCGATGTGGCCAGCGTGCCGCTTACGCAGCGGGCGTTCCGAACCGCTGCCGCGGTCCGGGTCACTTTTCTTTTGCTGGCCCAAAAGAAAAGTAACCCAAAGTAGTGGCCTAAAGAGCTCATAGCATGGCGCGGGATACGAGCCTGACGGGCGTGGCCAGCCGAAATAGTGGCGGCCCACGGCCGACACACAGCGGCTACACCGCAACGCGCCATGGCGTAGAGGGCTTAAGGCGTCGATGATCGGATGGCCATCTGAGTATTGGGATACCGCCAGCGTCTCGACCGTCGGCCGAGCCTGCCTTAAGTCCTCATCGCCTTGGCGCGTTGCGGGGTAGCCGCGGTGTCGCGCCGTGGGCAGTCAGTTCCCTAGTCACGGGAACCTTCCAACGCTTCTATCTGACGGAGTGCTACCAGCTCTAGAGGCCGTTTTCTTTGGGTTACTTTTCTTTTGGGCCAGCAAAAGAAAAGTGACTCGAGCGCCGGCAGGCGATCGAAACGCCCGCTGCGTAAGCGGCACCCTGGCGATAGCGCTCAGTTGTCGCGCAGTCGCGAGCACCCACCCCTCATCCCAACCTGCTCCCCAACGGCGAGAAGGAGCAGACGCGAGCCCGAGGCGTAATAATTGCGCGCATCGTTCATACTTGCGGGATGACCTTCAACGTACTCCTGCAATACCTCCTTCCCCATCGCGCCCTGTCGCGGGTGGTCTACTGGGCCACGCGCTGGACGTTCAAGCCGTGGAAGGACTTCCTGATCAGCACTGTCGTGCGCAATTACCAGGTCAATATGGCCGAGGCAGCGCAGCCCGATGCACTGGCCTACCAGCACTTCAATGCGTTCTTTACGCGGAAGCTGCGGCCCGATGCGCGTCGCGCGGACGCCAGCCCGACCGCCCTGCTCTCGCCGGCCGACGGCAAGATCAGCCAACTGGGCAAGGTCGTCGACGGCCGTATCTTCCAGGCCAAGGGCCAGGAGTACACCGCGGCAGAACTGCTGGGCGACGAGGCCAGCGCCGTGCCGTACCGCAACGGTCGATTTGCCACCATCTATCTGTCGCCGCGCGACTACCACCGCGTGCACATGCCGCTTGCCGGCACGCTGAAGGAAACCGTGCACGTGCCCGGCCGCATCTTCAGCGTGGCACCGTTCGCGGTGGAGGCGATTCCGCGCCTGTTCGCGCGCAACGAGCGACTGGTTTGTCACTTCGAGGGTGAGCATGGTCCCTTCGTCGTGGTCATGGTGGGGGCCGTCCTGGTGTCCAGCGTGGCCACCGTGTGGGACGGCCTGGTGATCCCGCCCTATGCCTCCTCGATTCGACGCAAGTCATTCACGGGCCAGAAGATTGCGCTGGAGCGCTTTGCCGAAATGGCCCGCTTCAACATGGGCTCCACGGTGATCCTGCTGTTCCCGGAAGGCATGGCGGAACTCGACGGACTCGCGTCGCAAGAGCCAGTGAAGGTAGGCCAGCGGCTGGGCGTCCAGCTCCAGGGCTGACCGGCCATCGCGTCAAAATCTTGACGGGATGCTGACGCACCGCGTCGTTTTGTGACCTTTTTGGCGCAATGCCATCGTGAGCGCGATTAACATCCCGGCTCGACAGCGCCGTGTGCGCGCCAACCGTGGTCAGACCGAGGACAGCCCGTGCGCATCGTGACCCGACTTATTGCGATGAACCGCGGCCGGCAGCTGGGCCGGCAATTTCGCGAGATTGAGCACAGCATCAACGAACTACCCAAGCGCAGCCGCTCTCGACTCGGCACCATGGCGCTGCGTGAAATTGGGCAGGCAGCACGCAGCGACTTTCCGCATCTCTATGGGACGCCGCCAGAAGAACGCTACCTGCCCTGGGGCCAAGGCACCGATATCGGCTTTGCGCGAGCCCGCTCCGACAATCCGGAAGTGGCCATGCGTGGTATCGCCCTGTGGCTCGCCGCGGCCTATCACGAGACCAAGGACACGCCGTACCCCAACCTGCAACCGCATCACCGCCAGCTGATGCGCGTGCTACGCGAGTTGAAGGAAGACCACCGCGCCGACACCGTCGAGAAGTGGATGCAGGCACCTGCCGCCGCCTGACCGGTCATGCTCCGTGGAACGAAAAACGCCGCCCCAGGGGCGGCGTTTTTCTTTGTCCGAACAAGATCATGACGCTTGCCGAAGCCTGCTCATCGACAGGTCGGCAGCTTCAGGGTCTGCCCCGGCTTGAGCTGGTGATGCTTGAGGTCGTTGATATCGGTCACCTCCTCGATCGAGGAGCAACCCAGCTTGTTCACGATGCTGGTCAGGGTATCGCCCCGCCTGACCACGTAGCCGCGCGTCCGGGTTGTGCTCGACGATCGCGCCACCGGTGCCGGGGGTGCCGGCGTGGACGGCACGACGGGCAGCACGGCCGTATGCAGGTCATTGGCCAGGATCGGCCAGGGGCCATCGGTGCAACGCGCTTCGAACGGCTTTTCCAGAACCCTGGGAACCACGACGCGCGTGCCCGCAGGCTGCGCCACCTGCGGATCCAGGCGCGGGTTGAGGTTGCGCAAGGTGCGGAACCATCCATCACTCATGCCGCCGGCCGAGCCCAGGCAAACCGTCAACTCGGTCAGCGACGTCGGCCGCTTGAGCGTGACGCTGCCGGCGACACCGTCCACGCGGGGGAAGCGCAGGTTGTAACTTTCCGGATGCAGGAACAGCCACGCCGCTGCGAGCACGGAGGGCACGTAGTCGCGCGTCTCCTGCGAAAGCTGGTTGTAGATGCGCGGGTCGTACAGGCTGACCGAGGTGTCGTCGCCGACCAGGCGTTTCATGCGACCTTCGCCGCCGTTATACGCGGCAATGGTCAGCTCAAGATTGTTGTTGAACACCCCGAGCTGCTCATTGAGGTAATCGGCATTGGCACGGGCCGCTTCGGCGGGATCGAAGCGGGTGTCGAATCCGTCTTCCATGCCCAACCCAAAACGCATGCCCGTCGCATACATGAACTGCAACGGCCCCGCCGCGCCGGAGCGCGACACGGCGTGCACCTTGCCGCCCGATTCCTTGGCGAGAATGCCGAACAGCAGCGCCTCCGGCAGATCCGCCCGCTCGTAGGGCGGCCACATCTGGTGACGCAGGAACTGGTAGTTGACATAGGCATCCATCAAGTTGGGACGCCACTGGGTCAGCCACATTTCCAGCGCTGCTTTTACCGGGCCGTTCATCGCGATCAACTGGGAAAGCGGCTGTCCGCGCAGCAAGGTGACGCTGCGTTGTGCCTCGGGCAGGCTGGCCGCGCCCGACTTGGCAGCGACGCTTCCCTCCGGCGCTTCGTCATTCATGGCGTCCATGTCGTCGCCCACGGAGAAATTGCCATCCTTCAAACGGAGCAGTCGATCAAACGCCGAGAAGAAACGCTGCGGATCGCAGCCAGGCGTCTTGTCGCAATGCGCGGCGGCAGCCTTCAGCTGATCGAGCGATGCATCCAGCGTCTGCTGCGCTGCGGCCGCATTACCCTGCCGCGCCTGCGCCAGGGCGGTTTCATAACCCTTGCTGGCCTGGTCGAGCTGCGCGTAGAGCTGATTGGCTTGCGGCGTGGGGCCTTTGCCGGTTGAGGCACATGCAGTAAGCAACAAGACGGCGCCGGCCAGGGGAGCCAGGCGCAGGGTATGGGGGAAGGCACGGGGGAACATGGACGACTTCACTGTCGGATCGAAGGGCCGACATTACTGCGCACGGGGTCAATGACTCAACTCGCAGACGCTATTTGCATCGACAGCCAACGCTGCGACGAAAACGTGAAGGCCACCGAGCCCCTGCGTCCACTTGGCTACAATGACCACGCAACCACCGGACGGAACGCCATGCATGACACCTTGATCGGCCGCTACGAATGCACCAGCGTCTGCCTCATGCCCGTTGTGCCATGTAGCGTCTTTGGGGGCGAGCGTTGAGCGACTGCCATCCATGACCCGCGTCGCTACGGTCTCGCCTGACACGCCTTTTTTTGAACGCTTCATCGCGGGCTTCGGCTATCCACTGCGCGGAGCGGGCCTGGCCACGTGCACCGCCTTGGCCTTGGCGCATTACGCGGTGATCCTGCCGGCGTTTATCGGCGTGTTCGCCACGTTTGCCTTGTGGACCGCCACCTGGCGCTATGCGGCCACCTGCATGCTGCACACGGCCAACGGCTATGCCGATCCGACGAATATCGGTGTCGACGAGAATCCTGCAGCGGGACGCGGCCTGACGGCAGTACATCTGTTCGCCGTGGCGCTATGCGTTCTCAGCGGCGTGCTCTATCCGCCCGCGGTGTGGCCACTGATGATCCTGTTCGCCATCACCCTGCCCGCCATCGACATGTCGCTGGCTTTCGACGGCAGCATTGAATTGGCCTTGAGCCCGGTGACCTGGTGGGAGGTGATGCGCCGATTCGGCGCGGCCTATCTGATTCCGGTGGGGCTGAATCTTGCGACCGGCGCCTTGATCGTGGGTGCATCGGCAGCCACAAGCTTGTTGCCTCGACTGTTGTCGCTGCCGCTGTTCGCGTTCGCCTATACCTATCTGATCATCCTCAACCTGCACCTGATGGGCGCGATGATCCACACCCACCACGAACGCTTCGGCCTGATGCCAGAAGCGGAAACACTGGCCGCGGAGAACGGCCAGAACGAGGACGCGCAATTGCTGCATGACGTTCAGGCCATCGCATCCAGCGACCGCCGCGCCGCGCTCGGCATGCTGGCGGCACGTCTGCAGCATCGCGGTGCGCCACCGTCGCTGCACCAGGCCTACCGCGATCTGCTGCGCCAGGAAGGCTTGCGCGATGCCTTGCTGGTGCACGGCCAGATCTGGATCGCTGCCTTGATGGCGAATGGCGAATCACGCCGCGCGCTGGGCATTGCGCAGGAATGCATGGAGCTAGATAGCCACTTCGTACCGGATGATCCCACCACCGCGGGACCGCTGGCGGAGCTCGCCGCGCGATCCGGCATGAATCGCCTTGCGCTGCGACTGTCTCGCGGTTTTCTTGCGCGGTGGCCGCGTTCGCCCGAGGCCCCACACTACGGATTGCTGGCAGCGCGCCTGTTGACCGCCATGCCGGACCGGCAAGCCGAAGCGGCCGTGTTGCTTGGTAGACTGGTGGCCACCTGGCCAGATCACCCCTTGCGCGGCGAGTTTGACGCGTTGTCGCAACAACTGCACGAGCACACCAGATCCGCATGAGCCGCTGGCGCCCACCCTCGCCCACATCCACCGCGATCATCACGCGGGAAGGCTTCGAAAGACTCAAGGCCGAGCTCGATCATCTCTGGCATACGCTGCGCCCGGAAGTGGTGAAGGCGCTGGCGGCCGCCGCCGCCGAGGGCGACCGCTCGGAGAATGCGGAGTACACCTACCGCAAGAAGCAACTCGGGGAGATCGATCGGCGCGTGCGCTACCTGAGCAAGCGCATTCCTTCGCTCAAGGTCGCCGAGGGCGCGCCGGCCAATCGCGAGGCGGTGTTCTTCGGCGCCAGTATCGAACTGGAAAACGCCGCGTCCGGCGAGAGCCTTCGCTATCGCATCGTGGGCCCGGATGAGACTGACGCCAAACTGGGCTGGATCAGCATCGATTCGCCGCTCGCACGCGCCGCGCTGAAAAAACGGCTCGACGATGAATTTGAAGCGGAACTGCCCGGCGGGCCGACCCGCTTCGTCATCGTGGCGGTGGACTACTGAGCCTGGCCATTGGCCGGGTGGTCAGCGCCACCCTGCATCAAGGCCGTAACTTCGGCCTGATGGGTGTCGATGAAGCGGATATTGCCCGGATTGACCCACACCGGATTGAGGTTGTTCGCCAGCGCTGGATCACTGCGCGCCTGCACGGCGAGGATGGCGTTCGTCAGCGCGATGTTGGCGAGCATGAACTCGCGTGGTGTAAAACCATACTTCTTCACCAGTGCTGGAATGCGCTGATCCCCCGCCATCGCCTGCGCTGCAAGATCGTCCAGGCTGTGCACCTTGCTCGGATCTGGCGCCCCCCTGGGTGCAATACCTTCGGCACGAGCCTCTTTCGTCGCGGCGACCAGGCGGTTGAAGATGTCTTCATTTAACGTGTAATTCTTGATTTGCTGCTTGTCTGCATCGGGCAAGCCCGATGGCGCCATCTGCGCATGGGCCACCGAACTGAGGCCAAGCGCGACCACTACCAAACCCAGGCAGCACGCGCGTAGAACACGATCAAAAGCGGACATCGATATCTCCATCAGATTGAAATCAGACCGGCGTACCCGAAAGTGCGACACCGTCGTTGAACGCCTCGGATCATCCCTTAGCGCCCGCCAGCTACATGCCGGCTCAGTGCCGTAGCAGATCGCGCAGGGCTTTCTGATAGTCCGCGTCGATCTGGGTCAAGCGCGCTTCCCGCGCGTGTTCATTGACCCATTGGCCATGCTGGGCCTGTTCCCGTATCAATAAGAACTCCATATCGACAAAAGGTTGCAGTACCCTGTTATCCGCCGGCGCGAAGCCCGTCAAAGCCGGAATGCGTGCGAGATTGGCGCGTTCACGCTCGCCTGCAGCACCGGGGGAATGCCCGTAGCCACTCATGAACCCGATCAATGCGTTGCGAATGGGTGCGGGCATCGCATCACGGACGACCAGCACCTCGGAAGGGAGCGGCCTCGATCGCCAGATCGCCTTCAGTTGCGAAGCCTCATCGGGAAAATCCTGGCGGAACAGGTCGAGGTCGGGACTGTCATTGGTCGCAACATCGACTTCGCCATTGGCCACGGCCAATGCATTATTTTGATGATTGCCCACGCGCACGCCAGCGAAAAAAGTGTCCGAGTTGAGCCCCCGCGAAGCGAACACCTCAGCCTCCGGCGCGACATAACCCGCGACGGAGAGCATCTCGCCGCGCGCGTAACGCCAGTGTCCCGGCCTGGCGAGCAGGTCCTTGAGGTCATTGATGGGACCATCCGCACGCACGACGAGTATGGCAACGTCGCCTTTGCCGCCATCGCCGCGCACGAACTGGGCGATCACGCTCATGTGCTGATGCTCGATCGCTTCAGTGGCCAACCGGCCCGATAGAAACGCAATGTCCACGCGTTGATCCTTGATCGCGCCGGACAGTCCCGCATAGCTGCTGACCGATACGATATTGACCGGACGCCCCAGTCTTTTTTCGAGATCCTGCAGTAGTGGCTGCCATTGCTCGCGTGATTCAGCGGCATTGCCGACCGGCAGGATGCCGAACCGAATGGCGACCGGCATCTTGATCGGGGCGCCACCTTCGGCATGCAACGGCCAGCCAAGAGCAAGCAGGCAGATCAGCAGGCTCATCCTGCATGATCCACCCCATCCCTTCCCCGAGCGCGCCCGACAAGCCATGTCCATTGCCTGCTCCAAAGCGGTTTTGCCGCTAGTGGCGTTGTAGCGCGATCGCCGCGCCACCGCAATTTTATATTTCGTAAGTTCTTGAGCTAAAGACAGCCTGGCCGCGGGTATTCACGTCCCGCACGACGCGGCTGGTAGCAGGCAGCAGCCCGGTGAAAGGCCTCGTTGCCATTGTCCGGATGCCAGCCCGGAAGGCCTGAAAGCGGCAACGGCCGCAGTTCCAGCGGGTCGCGAAGCAGCTTCCCCGCGGCGATGGCGTCCGCACAGACCGCAGCCGCCTTGCCACCGTCGGCTCCGCCGAGGAACACCAGGGCCTTGCCCACCAGCAGCTTGTCCGGCGTCAGCGCGTGCTCCAGCAAGGCGTGGCCAAAGACCTCGACCGAGGCGCGACCATCGAGCCATGCCGCACGTTCGCGCCAAAACAACCCGTGCCAGTCGTGCGCGTCCCACAGCTTGAGCAAGCGTCGATCGCGCAGGACCACGATCACGCCGGCCTCATCAAAATGCGTCATGGCGTATTGCGGCCGCGAACGCAGCTTGGTTCCCATTTCGGCGATCTCAGTGACTTGCTGGGCGTTGAGTGCACGCTTGAGCGCCGCATGACGCAACCAGATGACGGCGTTGAACAGGTCATGCCAGTTGCATTCACGCGTGGCGATCTCGCCGTGCGTGGCAATGCGTTGCTCGTAATGCTGGCCATCATTGAGCAAGCTCAGCGTCTGCGCCACGAAGCGTTCGTGCATCGCGGCGGAACGGGCGGCGTTGAGCACGTCGATGGACGGCCAGTGCTCACCCAGCAGCCATTCGGCGGGCGCCTGCCAGTCCGCCAACGGCAGGCGCATAAATGCCGTGGGATCGATGCTTCCGCGAGCAGGCGCGACGTATCGCATCACGCCCTCATCGCATCAAGGCTTAGCCGACCAGGCGCGCGTGCAGGTCGTGCTCGTCGGCGTCTTCCACCACCACGTCGACGAACTGACCGGGCTTGAGCGACTGGCCACCGGCAATATGCACGACACCGTCGATCTCCGGCGCATCGGCGGCAGAACGCGCCACCGCACCCTCAGCGCCGGCTTCATCCACCAGCACCTTGATCGTGCGGCCAATCTTGCGCTGCAGCTTGGCGGCGGAGATTTCCGCCTGCACGGCCATGAACTGCTCGAGGCGGTCTTCCTTGAGCTCCTCGGATACCGGGTTCGGCAGTTCGTTCGCCTTGGCGCCATCCACCGGCGAATAGGCGAACGCACCGACGCGATCCAGCTCGGCTTCACGCAGGAAGTCGAGCAGCTCTTCGAACTCCGCATCCGTCTCGCCAGGGAACCCGACGATAAAGGTGCTGCGAATCGTGAGATCCGGCACCACCTTGCGCCAGTTGCGGATGCGCTCCAGCGTCTTGTCGATATTGCCGGGGCGCTTCATCAGCTTGAGGATGCGCGGGCTGGCGTGCTGGAACGGGATGTCGAGATAGGGAAGAATCTTGCCCGCCGCCATCAGCGGCATCACTTCGTCCACGTGCGGATACGGGTAGACGTAGTGCAGCCGCGACCACACGCCCAGCTCCGACAGGCCTTCGCACAATTCGGTCATGCGCGTGCGATAGCTCTTGTCGCGCCACTGGCGTTCGGCGTACTTCACGTCCACGCCATAAGCGCTGGTGTCCTGCGAGATCACCAGCAGTTCCTTCACGCCGCCCTTCACCAGGCGTTCGGCTTCCAGCAGCACCTCGTCGACCGGACGCGAGACCAGGTCGCCGCGCATTGAGGGGATGATGCAGAAGCTGCAACGGTGGTTGCAGCCTTCGGAAATCTTCAGATACGCATAGTGTTTCGGCGTGAGCTTGATGCCAGTATCCGGAATGATGTCGAGCAGCGGATTGCGCTTGGGCGGCAATGCCGCATGCACCGCGCTCATCACGCTGGCATAGTCCTGCGGGCCCGTAATCGCGAGCACGTCCGGGTAAGCCTCGCGGATCAGGTCCGCGCGCTTGCCGAGGCAACCGGTGACGATGACCTTGCCGTTCTCGTGCAGGGCCTCGCCAATGGCGTCGAGCGATTCCTGCACCGCCGCATCGATGAAGCCGCAGGTATTGACCACTACAGCATCCGCAGCGCCGTAGCTCGGCACGATCTCGTAGCCCTCGACTTTTAGCTGGGTGAGGATGCGCTCGGAATCGACCAGCGCCTTGGGGCAACCCAGGCTGACGAATCCCACTTTGGGCGAAGCTTGTGACATGCCGAGTGACCGTAACTATGCGGAAAACGGACCATTATACGTGAGGCCAGGGGTTTTCTCTGAATGGCTAGAATCGTCCATCGCCAATCCGGGAAGAACCGCCATGGGTCAGAGCATCCATCTCAACACGACGCGCATGCAGTGCATCGGCGCCTACCTGGCCCAGCCGGCCGGCAGACCGAAGGGCGGCATCGTGGTCATCCAGGAAATTTTCGGCGTGAATGCGCACGTACGCAGCGTCGCCGATCGTTTCGCCGAGGCGGGCTATACGGCCATTGCCCCCTGCTTCTTCGACCATCTTGAGACGGGCGTGGAACTGGGCTACGACGAGGCCGGCTACACGCGCGGCAAGGCGCTCGTGGCGGAGCTGGGTCTGGACCGGGCCGTGGAGGACGTTGCCAGCGCGGCGGAAGCCATCGCGTCCGCAGGTCGTGTCGGCACGGTGGGTTATTGCTGGGGCGGCACCGTGGCGCTGCTTTCGGCGATCCGCCTGGGTCTGCCCTCAGTGAGTTACTACGGTGCCCGCAATGTGCCGTTTCTGGGCGAAAAGCTGCAAGCCCCGGTGATGTTCCATTTTGGTGAACTCGACCAGTCCATTCCTCCCGCCATGGTGCAGAAGCATCGCGAGTTGCTGCCGCAGATGGAAATCTTCACCTACCCAGCCGACCACGCCTTCAACCGCGACGTGGGCGATCACTACGACGAAGCCAGTGCAAAACTCGCTTATCAGCGCACGCTGGCGTTCTTCGACCAGCATCTGGCGCACGGCGCATGAGCGAACGCGACTTCGTCATCGACACGCGATTGCGCGCGGATACGCGTCATGTGGCCTCGCTTGACCTCTGCGACGTGCTGCTGATGAACGATGCACGTTTTCCCTGGCTGGTGCTGGTACCGCGTCGAGCTGGCATGGTCGAGATCTGCGACCTGGCCGCCGCCGAGCAAACCACGCTATGGCTGGAAGCACATCGCGCCGCGCAAGCCCTACGCGCGATCGCTGCGTTCGACAAGCTCAATCTCGGCGCGCTTGGCAACATCGTGCGTCAGCTGCATGTGCACGTAGTGGGCCGCCGCCAAGGCGATTCGGCCTGGCCGGGTCCGGTCTGGGGCAGCGGCGCGGCGCAGCACTACGAACCTCAAGAGCTCGAGCAGATGCTTGGGCGACTGCAAAACGAGCTACGCGTGCTGTAGAGCCCAGAAAAGAAAAAAGCCCGCGGATCGCTCCGCGGGCTTTTCCTTATACAGGCAACGATCAGTGGTGCTGCTGCGGCGGCGGTGCGTCAGCAGCCTTGGGCGGTGCCTTGTAGTCTTCGAGGTCACGCGCCTTGGTGTCGATGACGCTGATCTTCTTCAGCTCGCCACCATCGTCGTAGTACACGGTGAAGCCATAGTCGATCTGCAGGCGCGCCATGTACTGCAGGTGCTGCTTGCGGATCTTCGAATCGTCGCTGGGCTCAAGCAGGATGGTCTTGGGCAGCTTGCCCTGGTCCTTCAGGTAGGCGAAATGGCTACCCGTGTCGAGTGCCGACAGCACGGCACCATCGACCACGAACTGGCCACTCTTGTAAGCCTGGATCACCGTGTCGAACTGGCTCTTCATATCAGCCGTGCGCACTTTGTCCTTGGTGCTGCCGCTGTGGCAACCGGCCAGCACCAGCATGCTGCCCAGCAGGATGGCTGCAGCCGCACGGGACAGCAGCGTGGAAAAACGGATCATGCGGATCTCCTGCAAAGAATCGTTGTGAACGATGGAAGTGTAGCGCCGGGACGGATCATCGCAGCCGATCCGGACGGCATCCATTCAGGTGTGTGACGAATTGAGTTGTAGACGTACGCCGCCAGTGAGCGCGATCAGGTCCGCGGCAGGGTCACGCCCTGCTGGCCCTGGTACTTACCGCCACGGTCCTTGTAACTGGTTTCGCATTCCTCGTCGGACTCCAGGAACAGCATCTGCGCCACGCCTTCATTGGCGTAAATTTTTGCCGGCAGCGGCGTGGTGTTGGAGAACTCCAGGGTGACGTGGCCTTCCCACTCCGGTTCCAGCGGCGTCACGTTGACGATGATGCCGCAGCGCGCGTAGGTGCTCTTGCCCAGGCAGATGGTCAGCACTTTGCGCGGGATGCGGAAATACTCGACGGTGCGCGCCAGCGCGAACGAATTGGGCGGAATGATGCACACATCCGCCTCGACGTCGACGAAGCTGGAAGGATCGAACGCCTTCGGGTCCACGATCGTCGAGTTGATATTGGTGAAGATCTTGAACTCGCGCGCGCAACGCACGTCATAGCCGTAGCTGGACGTACCGTACGACACCAGCTTGGTGTTGTTGCGCACCTTGATCTGCCCGGGCTCGTACGGCTCGATCATGCCTTGCTGCTCCGCCATACGGCGGATCCACTTGTCGGATTTGATGCTCACTCGAACTCCCGGAGGGGGTGGCCGCCATGGCGGCCGGCATAAAGACTCGGAAAATAGCGGAAATGGCGGTGTGACCGCCAGTCGTTGGAGCTGAGACTGGGTCATTGGTCATGTCGGGCTTCGGCTCCGGCCAGCTTCTTGACCGTTACCCCGCGAACGCGAGACAAGCGCGCAGCAAACTCGCCCCCCTCACCGTCATCCCCGCGGAAGCGGGGATGACGGTGAGGGGAGTTGCGAGCGTGCTGCGCGCTTCGGGCTTGTCCCGCCTTCGCGGGAATGACGGTGAGGCCACACGTGGGTCGCGCGGCTAGCACCTGCCGGAATGGACCAGCTCCCGCCTACGGCGCGCCCTGCACCAGAATCTTGCCGAGCCCCAGCGACTTGTTGCGCGGCTGCCGCGACAACCGCCCGGCCGTATTGCGGGCGATTTCGCGGTAGCGGGCGGCCAGATCGGAATCCGGCATGGCCACCACGGTCGGCGTGCCGCCATCCGCCTGTTCGCGGATGCGGATATCCAGCGGCAAGGAGCCCAGGTAGGCCACGTGATATTGCTCGGCCATGCGCACACCACCGCCCTCGCCGAAGATGTGTTCCTCGTGGCCGCAGTTCGAGCACACGTGGGTGGCCATGTTCTCCACCACGCCTAGCACCGGAACGTCCACTTTCTCGAACATCTTCAGCGCCTTGCGCGCGTCCAGCAGGGCAATGTCCTGCGGCGTGGTGACGATGACCGCGCCGGCCACCGGCACCTTCTGCGACAGGGTGAGTTGAATGTCGCCGGTGCCCGGGGGCAGATCGACGATGAGATAGTCCAATTGCTCCCAGCGGCTGTCGTTGATCAGCTGCATCATGGCCTGGGTGACCATGGGGCCACGCCAGATCATCGGCGTCTCTTCGTCCACCAGGAAACCGATCGACATGGCCTGCAGGCCGTGAGCTTGCATCGGGATGATGGTCTTGCCGTCCGGTGATTGCGGCTTGCCGCTGATGCCGAGCATGCGGGGCTGGCTGGGACCGTAAATGTCCGCGTCGAGCACGCCCACCTTGGCGCCCTCCGCGACCAGGGCCAGCGCCAGGTTGGCCGATACAGTGGACTTGCCCACGCCGCCTTTGCCGGAGGCGACCACGATGATGTTCTTCACACCGGGCAGCGGCGCCAGCGTGCCCTGCACCTTATGGGCATGCACGCGCGTGCCGATCGACACCGACGCGGACGCGATGGCCGGGTCGGCCTCAAGCGCCTGCTTGACGCGCGCAGTGATGGCGTCGATGGCGCCAGCGGCGGGGTAACCCAGCTGGATATCCACCGAAACGCGCTCGCCATCCACGCCGATCGCGCGCACGGCATCGGCCAGCGGAGCGCCGGTGTGGGGATCATCAAGAGCGCCGAGAATGTGGCGGACCAGGGCTTCGCTCGCCTGCGTCATAAAGAATGTGGACCGTCATGTGGGGGTTTCTATTATGCCAGTCCACGCCGCCAACCCATCCTCGCCAGCCTTGCGCAATGCAGCTTGACGGCTTCGCGCGGCGTCGGTCAGGCTCCAGTCCATACTCTTTCGTACGGGAGATCACTCATGAAGTCACTGCTCCGCCTTGCTGTTGCTACGGGTCTCTTGTTGGGTGCCGGCGCGGTGTTTGCCGCAGAAAACACGCCGGTGGGTACCTGGAAAACGATTGATGATGTCACCGGCAAGCCCAAATCCATCGTGCAGATCACCAATGACAATGGTGAGCTGAAGGCGACCGTGCTGCAGGTGCTGCAGTCCGACGAAGGCCCGCACCCGACCTGCAAGGCTTGCGATGGCGAACGCAAGGACAAGCCGGTCGAAGGCATGAACATCATGTGGGGCGTGCACCAGGACGGCGATGTCTGGGACGGCGGCAAGATCCTCGATCCGAAGACCGGCAAGGTCTACAAGGTCAAGCTGCAGACCGAGGACAACGGCGCCAAGCTCACCGTACGCGGCTACATCGGCTTCTCGCTGCTTGGCCGCAGCCAGGTGTGGGAACGCCAGCAGTAATACCTGGCAACGCCCGCTCCCTCCGGGCGACCCGAAGGTCGTCCCCGAGGGAGAGAACGCCGTAACAGCTAGCCCGGCGCAGCCTCCGCCCGATGTACGGCTACCCCGCGCGCGCTGAACGCGGCACGCGCGGCGCGGTCCGCCGAGTGCTCCACGACCAGATGTTGCACGCGCGACAACTCAGCCACCTGATGCGTGGCGACGGCGCCCAGCTTGTCGTCCGTGGCAACCACCACCGTTTCGTCGCTCGCCTCGATCATCGCGCGCTTGAACAACGCCTCTTCGCTATCGAAACCCCACAGGCCGTGAGCCGCATCAATGGCGCATGCACCGGGAAAACACAGGTCGGCGCGAATTCGGCGTACCTGCTCCACCGCCTGCGCCCCGACCGTGCCGCCGATGGCGGCGTCGATACGGCCGCCGATCAGCAGCACGTCGAAGCCTTCGCGATCCAATAACAGCTGAGCGATATGTGGGGCGTTGGTAATCACGGTTAGCCTGGCATCGGCAGGTAGTACCGTAGCAATGGCTGCGTTGGTGGTGCCTGCGTCGATCAACAGAGTCTGCCCTGCGCGTACCAGACTCGCGACCTTGCGCGCGAGCATCAGCTTGCGCGCCGAATGCTCGCCTCGGCGCTGCTTCAAAGGTGTCGGCGTCGCCGCGGGAAGCAAGGCACCGCCGTAGACGCGCTTGCAAAGCCCCTGCGCCGCCAGCTCGCGAAGGTCCCGACGAATCGAGTCCTCGGATACATCGAACGCAGCCGCCAGCTCGGCGGCCACGACCCTGCCGTCATGCCGCAACTGCGCGAGGATGCGCTGCTGACGCTCCTCTGGCAGCACGCCGCTGTCGGGCATGACGATGGGCGACTTAGCCATGGCGACGCTCACTGGCAGCGCCGTCCAGCAACCCAAGCTCCACCAATCGCTGCTGCAAACCGCCGGCATCGCGAAACCACCAGCCTCGCATGCCCAGCGCTTCGGCTGCCGCCACATTGCGCGCCGAATCGTCGATGTATAGCGCGCGGGCTGGATCGACGGCGTAGCGTTCCAGCAGGCGTTGATAAATGCGCGGATCGGGCTTGATCAAGCCTTCCTCTCCGGACACCACAATGCCCTCGAACCACGGCAGGAAATCAAAGCGCCGCCGCGCGATCGGAAAGGTCTCCTGCGACCAGTTGGTCAACGCCAGCAAACGCACGCCGCGCGCCTTGAGCGAGGCCAGGATTGCCACGCTCTCCTGCATGGCACCGACCAGCGTCTCTTCCCATCGCTCATGGTAGGCATCGATCAAATCAGCGTGCTGAGGAAACTCGCCGCGTAGCAAGGCGGTCGCCTCCGTCCACGGGCGGCCGGCATCCTGCTGCTCGTTCCAGGCGCTGTTGCATACCTCGCGCAGGAACCATTCCATCTGGGCTTCGTCGTCGAACAGCTGACGATAGAGCCGGCGCGGATCCCAGCCGATCAGGACATTGCCCAGGTCGAATATCACGGTGTCGACAGCTGCATTCATCGTTGCACGATCCTCACGATTAGCCCGACCAGCACCAGCAAACCTGCCATCGCGGCGAACGCCACCGACAGGCGGTCGGCCGCACTGAACTTGCCGGCGGAATGCGACGGGGCATCGGTGCCGGCGATGGCGCCCTCCGGGATGGCTTTCACCTATGTACCGGGGAATGGAGTAACGCGAAAGAATGTAATCAATCGTGCATAAACATGCAAACAGGTGACGGCCGAGATCATCCACCGCACCCAGCAGATCGCCGGATAGCGATCGCACGTCACGCCCTCGCGCACCAGGGCGTGCCTCCACTGTCCGCATGCCATAATGTCCGGCCCCCTGCAGCCGTCGCCGCCCATGAGCCGTCGCCTACTCGTTACCAATGCCCTGCCCTATGCCAATGGCCCCCTGCACATGGGCCATCTGCTGGGCTACATCCAGGCCGACATCTGGGTGCGCGCGCAACGGATGCAGGGCAACGAGGCCATCTACGTCTGTGCCGACGATGCGCATGGCACGCCGATCATGCTGGCTGCCGAGAAGGCTGGCCTCTCACCGGAAACCTACATCGAAGGCATCCGCGTTGGTCACGAGGCTGATTTCGCAGCGTTTGGCGTGGCGTTCGATCACTACCACTCCACCCATTCGGACGAGAACCGCGAGCTCGCCTCGCTGATCTATACGCGCCTGCGCGATGGCGGATTTATCGCGCGCCGCGATATCCAGCAGCTGTTCGATCCGGAAAAGGAGATGTTCCTGCCGGATCGCTACATCAAGGGCACCTGCCCGAACTGCGGCACCGCCGATCAGTACGGCGACAACTGCGAGAACTGCGGTGCCACCTATGCGCCCACCGACCTGATCAACCCGACCTCGGTGATGTCGGGTGCCACGCCGGTGCTGCGCGCTTCGGAACATTACTTCTTCGAACTGGGCAAGTTCGAACCGCTGCTGCGTGACTGGTTCGGCGGCAAGCTCACCGGCGGCCAGCCGGTCGCCAACAGCGGTGTCGTGGCCAAGCTGCGCGAGTGGCTTGATAGCGGCCTGAAGGATTGGGACATCTCGCGCGATGCGCCCTACTTCGGCTTCCCGATACCCGACGCGCCCGGCAAGTATTTCTATGTGTGGCTGGATGCGCCGGTCGGTTATCTCGCCAGCTTCAAGGCGCTATGCGATCGCACCGACCTGAAGTTCGAGGATTTCCTGGCACCGGGCAGCCACGCCGAACTGCACCACTTCATCGGCAAGGACATCATCAACTTCCACGGACTGTTCTGGCCAGCGATGCTGCATGGCGCGAACTTCCGCACGCCGACGGCGCTACACGTCAACGGCTACCTCACCGTCAACGGCGCGAAGATGTCCAAGTCGCGCGGCACCTTCATCAAGGCGCGAACCTACCTGGATGCCCAACTGCATCCAGAGTTCCTCCGCTACTACTTCGCCAGCATGCTGAGCGATACGCCAGTGGACGTGGACCTGGACCTGAAGACCTTCGAGGAGCGCGTCAATTCGCACCTTGTGGGCAAGTGGGTCAACATCGCCAGTCGCACGGCGGGCTTCATCCACAAGTACTTCGACGGTCGCCTCGCACCCGCCTTCAGCCATGAAGAGCAGGACCTGTGGCGCGAGTTGCTGTCCTTGTACGGCGACGTGCCAGCGCTCTATGGCAGCGGCGAGTTCGCCGAAGTGACGCGCCGCTTCGTGACCATGGCCGACATGGTCAATGGCTATATCGCCGCCAAGGCACCGTGGGCCATCGCCAAGGACGACTCGCGCCGCGACGAACTGCACCAGGTGTGCTCGTTTGCGCTGGCTGCGTTCCGCCTGCTGTCGGGCCTGCTCAAACCGGTGCTGCCGGCGACGGTCGAAGCGGCCGAGCGTTTCCTCGCTGCCCCGATCAGCGGCTTCGACGACGCTCGCGCCGAACTGCACAACCACACCGTCAACGCATTCGAGCCCCTGCTCGGCCGTATCGATCCCAAGCATGTCGAGGCCATGGTGGAAGCGTCCAGGGAATCCCTTGGCGTCACCGAGACCAAGCCCGCCCCCGCCAAGAAATTCAAGGAATCCAGCAAGATCATGAGCGAAGCCAGCACCGCACCCGCCGCACCTTCCGTCGACGGCGCCGCCATCATCGGCATCGACGATTTCGTCAAGCTCGACCTGCGCATCGGCAAGGTCACCGTGTGCGAATTCGTCGATGGCTCGGACAAGCTGCTGCGCTTCGAACTGGATGCCGGCCCGCTCGGCACGCGCCAGATCTTCTCCGGCATCCGTGCCGCCTATGGCGAGCCGGAGAAGCTGGTGGGCCGCAACGTGGTGTTCATCGCCAACCTGGCCCCGCGCAAGATGCGCTTCGGCCTGTCGGAAGGCATGATCCTGTCGGCTGGCGAAGGCGGTGGCGACCTGTTCCTGCTCGACGCAGACCAGGGTGCCAAGCCGGGTGCCACCGTCCGCTGATCCCATAACGAACATGTCGCTAGCCGATCGCATCGACGCCTTGCTGCCGCAGACCCAGTGCGAGCAATGCGGCTATCACGGCTGCCGCCCTTACGCGGACGCAATCGCACGCGGCGAAGCGCAGATCAATCAGTGCCCGCCGGGCGGTGCCGCTGGCATCGCCCGGCTCGCGGCGTTGCTGGACGTGCCCGAATTGCCGCTCGACCCCGAGCATGGCCTGGAAAAGCCACGCACGCTGGCCCGCATCGTCGAGGCCGATTGCATTGGCTGCACCAAATGCATTCAGGCGTGCCCGGTCGACGCCATCGTCGGTTCCGCCAAGCTGATGCATACAGTCATCGCCGATGACTGCACCGGCTGCGAGCTCTGTGTACCGGCCTGCCCGGTCGACTGCATCGTGCTCGAAGCCATGCCGCTCGCACAGGTGAACGACCCGGCACACGCAGATGCTGCGCGCAGGCACTTTCAGCAACGGGAAGCACGACTGGCGCGTGATCAGGCGCAGCGAGACGCTGAGCTGGTGGCGCGGAAGGCAGCGGTGGATGCCGCTGCCACCCAGAGCAACCCGGTGCTGGCCGCACTTGCGCGAGCGCGCGCCAAACAACAAGGAAACGTTTCGTGAAACGCGCGGATATCGTCGAGTTGTTCACCCGTTTGCGCGAAATCGATCCACACCCAACGACCGAGCTGGTCTACACCACACCCTTCGAACTACTGATCGCCGTAGTGCTGTCCGCGCAGGCCACCGATGTCGGTGTGAACAAGGCGACAAAAAAGCTTTATCCCGTTGCTAACACGCCGCAGGCGATCCTCGATCTCGGCGAGGATGAGCTCAAGCGCTATATCAGCACGATCGGCCTGTTCAACAGCAAGGCCAAGAATGTGATCGCACTATGTCGCATTCTCGTCGACCAGTACGACAGCGACGTACCCGATGCACGTGAAGCACTGGAAGCCCTGCCCGGCGTCGGACGCAAGACCGCCAACGTCGTGCTCAACACGGCATTCGGCCATCCGACCATTGCGGTCGACACACATATCTTTCGCGTGGCCAATCGCACCGGTCTTGCGCCAGGCAAGGATGTGCGCGCCGTAGAAGACAAGCTTGAGAAGGTGATTCCTGCGCAATTCAAGCAGGACGCACATCACTGGTTGATTCTGCACGGCCGTTACGTCTGCAAGGCGCGCAAGCCCGATTGTCCCCAATGCGTCATTCGTGATCTGTGCCGTTACAAAGACAAGACAACTGCCGCTTGAAAATGCATGACTTGTGGCACGGATGACGCTTTAAAGGCCCCCAAACATCACGAATCCCTCAAACTTTCACGCAGGTTCATCAAGCTTAAAAGGGTGCAGGAGCCTAAGGTTAAGCCTCCCCCGGAAGCCCCCCGTCAGCGAGGTGAACACCATGAAACGCTTGATCATCCCCACCGTCATTGCATTGGGTGTCGCCTGCCTCGGTCAGGCACATGCCTCTGCTGTTGAGACCTACACCGTCGATATGGCCGGTGGTTACGCCGTAGTCGGCTTCGTTGGAACCACCCCTGAGGACTTCGCGCTCGCCCAGCAGCAGGCCGCCGCCTGGGAGGCGCAACGTCATCTCACGCTGAAACCGCAGTCAATGAAGGCCGTAGCCATCGATGAGTCTCAGGGCGTTGCCTTGAGCCCCACTGACCTTCGCAACGCCATCGTTGCTGCCGCGCAAACGAAGCCGCACTGAGGACGACTCGCAGTAGCATAGCGTTTCCAGCGGCGCCCTCCTTAGGCGCCATTACAGGGCGAAAGACGGCGGACAGCAGCCCGCCGTCTTTCTTTTTGGGGGATCACCCGCCACCGCGACGATTGACGGGACGCATCTCACGCGCCAACGTGACGGCGTCTGGCGCCCGCAACGTCGGCAAAAGATCCACAAAAGGATGGTTGCGGATCATGGCGACGGGCGATGGCTCGTGCCGCGCTCCCCCCGGGCCGAGACAGGTGTAATGGCATGCATATCCTGCTGGTAGAAGACGATGCCGAGCTGGGTGCGGCCATCAAGCATGCGCTGGAGCAGCAGTCCTACGCGGTGACCTGGCTGCGCGACGGGCGCGAGGCCACGCAGGCCTTGCGTGGCGACCCGGTCGACCTCGTTTTGCTGGACCTGGGCTTGCCCGGCAAGGACGGTCTGGAAGTCCTCGCCGAGGCACGCCGCTCAGGTGTGAAAACCCCCGTACTGGTCATGACGGCACGCGACGCGCTTGAAATGCGCATACGCGGACTGGACCTGGGTGCCGACGATTACCTGGTGAAGCCATTTCATCTCGGCGAACTGGCCGCACGTATCCGCTCACTGACGCGGCGCACCCAGGGACTGGCCGACAACCTGGTGGAAGTGGGCAGCTTGCGCCTCAATCTGGCCACCGCCGAAGCGGAGTTTCGCGGCGAACGTGTGAGCCTGACCCGCCGTGAATTCGGCGTGCTGCGCGTGCTGATGGAGCGCGCGGGACGTATCGTGCGCCGGGAGACGCTGGAAAACTCGGTCTACGGCCTCGACACCGTCGTCGAGCGCAATGCCATCGAAGTCCAGGTGCATTGGCTGAGACGCAAGCTGAGCACCGAGGTGATCCATACCGTACGCGGTATTGGTTACATGATTCCGCGCGAACCCAAATGACGCCACACACCGCCAGCCTTCGCACGCGCCTGACCCTGCTGATCATCGCCGTGATGGTGGTCGTGCTGATCCCGCTTGGCTGGATCAGCTATCGCCGCGAACTGCGCGAGATGAACGAGTTGCTGGACGGCCGCCTGGCCCAGGCCGGCCGCACCCTGGGCACCTTGATCGCCCATGGCCAGCTGCCACTGCATGAGGCCGACCTGCCCGGCATTCCGCAAAGCGGCGATGGTCATCATCACGGCGTCGTGGTCTCGGTGCATCCTCACAATTACGAACCCGAAGTGGGTTTCCAGGCATATGACCCGCAAGGCGAGCTGATTGCCGCCACCTCGAACCTGGCCGACCTGCCACCGCCCACCAGCGACGAGCGCGGCTTCCGCGACATCCAGCACGATGGCGGGCTGTGGCGCATGTTTACCCTGCAAAACCGCGCCAACCTGGTCATCCGCATTGGGGAACGTGCCGACAACCGCCTGGATATCGCGCGCGGCCTGGTGATCGAGCACACCTTGCCCCTCTTGATCGGCCTCCCGCTGCTCGCCTTGCTGGTGAGCTTTGCGGTCAAGCGCGGATTGCGTCCGGTGGCCTTGCTGACCCAGTTGCTGGACCGGCGCACCCCGGGCAGCCGCAGGCCGATGCCGCTCAACTATGCACCACAGGAGATCAAGCCCCTGATCGCGGCGCTGAACCAGCAGCTGGAACGCCTGGAAGACGCACTGGAACGCGAGCATCGCTTCGCCACCGATGTGGCGCACGAACTGCGCACCCCCCTGGCCGCCACCATGATCCACCTGGAAAGCGCGATGATCACCGACGATCAGGCCGAGATCGAGTTCACGGTCCGCCACGCGCAGCAAAGCATGGCGCGCCTGGGGCGACGCATCGAACAGATCCTGGCGATGGCGCGACTTGAAGCAGGCGCAGCTTCCCAACAGCGAGCCCTGCTGGACCTGACCCGCCTCGCCATCGAGGTCATCGAGGAGCTGGCGCCGCTGATCGCAGAGAAAGATATCGCCTTCGCTCTCAACCACGACGACACGCCGCTGATGGTGCTGGGACATGAAGTGGCCTTGACCGCGATGTTCCGCAATCTGATCGAGAATGCGCTGCGCTACACCGAGGATGCAGGCCAGGTCGAGGTGGCCATCCGGCGCGAGGGCGAGCAGGCGGTGATCGACATTTGCGACAACGGCCCCGGTATACCGGAGGGGCGGCGCCAGGCGGTGTTCCAGCGCTTCCATCGCGAAGTGGAAAGCGCCACCCGGGGCTTTGGCCTGGGCTTGAGTATCGTGCAGCGCGCGATCGAGCTGCACGATGCCTCGATCGAACTGCTGGAATCCCCGCTGGGGCGGGGGTTGCTGGTGCGCATTCGTATGGGGGCTGAGCCGGGTTGAGGACCTCTTTGCTTTTTTGGATGGTGCTTGCGATGGAGCGATAGCCCAGCGTCGTCGCTTGCGAAGCAGACGTTTCGATCGCCCCTTTGAGCGCCGAGCCTCTCGCTCCTTCTCCCTTTCGAGGATAAGGTTGGGATGAGGGGCGGGTGCTTGCGATGGCGCATCTATTAGCGATATCGCCAGCTTGCCGCTTACGCAGCGGGCGTTCCGAACCGCTGCCGCGGTCCGGGTCACTTTTCTTTTGCTGGCCCAAAAGAAAAGTAACCCAAAGAAAATGGCCTTGAGAGCTCATAGCATGGCGTGGGATACGAGCCTGACGGGCGTGGCCAGCCGAATGAGTGGCGGCCCACGGCCTACACACCGCGGCTACACCGCAACGCGCCGTGGCGCAGAGGGTTTAAAGCGTGGGTGGTGCGGTGGCCATCTGCGCACCCGGATACCGCAAGCGTCACGCCCCTTGGCCGACCCTGCCTTAAGTCCTCACCGCTTTGGCGCGTTGCGGGGTAGCCGCTGTGTCTCGCCGTGGGCGACCAGCTATTGGCTCGCGGGAACCTTCCAACGCTTCTATCCCACGGAGTGCTACCAGCTCTTAAGGCCGTTTTCTTTGGGTTACTTTTCTTTTGGGCCAGCAAAAGAAAAGTGACTCGAGCGCCGGCAGGCGATCGAAACGCCCGCTGCGTAAGCGGCAAGCTGGCGGCAACGTTCGGACAACGCGCGATCGCGAACACCCGCCCCTCATCCCAACCTTCTCCTCTGCGGGGAGAAGGAGCCTGCTAGCCCCCCAAAAGGTTTCCACAAGATTGGCTTGCCATCATGGCCGTATCGGCCTCACGCCCAGCATCGAGCCATGACATGACGATCCGCCGCAGCAACTCAACACGTTCCGGGCCACCCCGCTAGCGCCTCTTCTCCCGCTCAGCACTTTTCGATGTGACGGCATAGCCGTCACGCCGCGGCGCCATCGTGCCGACGTATAGCCGGAACCGTCCCATGCTTGGTCTCGTCCGCATCGCCCTGTCTCGACCGCTCACCTTCATCGTGCTGGCGGTGCTGATTCTTATCGCCGGCCCGCTGGCCGCGTTTCGTACACCCACCGATATCTTTCCCAACATCGGCATTCCGGTGATCAGCGTGGTGTGGTCGTACAACGGCCTGCCGCCCGATCAGATGTCGGGCCGCGTTGTCTACTACTACGAGCGCCAGCTAAGCACCTCGGTCAACAACATCGAGCACATCGAATCGCAGTCGCTGCCCGGCATGGGGATCGTCAAGATATTCTTCCAGCCGGGCGTGGATATCCGCACCGCGACCGCGCAGGTCACCTCGATCTCGCAGACGGTGCTGAAGCAGATGCCGCCGGGCATTACGCCGCCGCTGATTCTCAACTACAACGCGTCCACCGTACCCATCCTGCAGATGGCGCTGTCGAGCAAGGAGCTGTCCGAGTCGAAAATCCTCGACCTCGGCCTGAACCTGATGCGCCCGACGCTGACCTCGGTGCCTGGGGTGGCCGTCCCCACACCGTATGGCGGCGCGCAGCGCCAGGTCACCCTGGACCTGGATCCGCAGGCGCTGGCGGCGAAGGGCTTGTCGGCACAGGACGTGAGCAATGCGCTGGCCGCGCAAAACCAGATCATTCCGGTGGGCACGGCCAAGATCGGCACCTATGAGTATCACGTCCAGCTCAACAACAGTCCCGAGGCGATCGACGAGCTCAACCAGCTGCCGGTGAAGACGATTCACGGCGCCACCATCACCATGGGCGAGGTGGCCCACGTGCGCGATGGCGCCGCGCCGCAGACCAATGTGGTGCGCGTAGATGGCCATCGCGCGGTGCTGATGCCGGCGTTGAAAGTCGGCGATGCGTCCACGCTCGCCGTGGTGGCCGGCATCAAGCAACTGCTGCCGCTGTTGAAGGAGTCCTTGCCGAATACGCTGAAGATCTCCTTGCTCGGCGACCAGTCCATCTTCGTCAAAGCCGCCATCACGTCGGTGGCGCGCGAAGGCATCATTGCCGCCCTGCTCACCTCGGTGATGATCCTGGTCTTCCTGGGCAGCTGGCGCTCGACGGTGATCATCGCGGTATCGATTCCGTTGTCGATCCTGTCGGCGCTCGCCCTGCTCTCGGCCACCGGTCAAACGCTGAACGTGATGACGCTGGGCGGCCTGGCCTTGGCTGTCGGCATCCTGGTCGACGATGCCACGGTGACCATCGAGAACATCAACTGGCATCTGGAACAGGGCAAGGACGTGCATACCGCCATCATGGATGGCGCCAGGCAGATCGTGACGCCTGCCTTCGTCTCGCTGCTGTGCATCTGCATCGTGTTCGTGCCGATGTTCATGCTCGACGGCATCGCCGGCTTCCTGTTCCGGCCGATGGCGCTGGCGGTGATCTTCGCCATGGTGTCGTCCTTCATCCTGTCGCGCACCCTGGTGCCGACCCTGGCGATGTATTTGCTGAAGCCGCATCACCTCGAAACGGGCGCCGGCGACCATCCCGAAGATGCCTACATCAACCACCATGAGGGCGATCAACACCCGCCGCGTCGTCGCAACGCGCTGGTCGCCGCCATGGTGTCGTTCCAACAGCGCTTCGAACACCGCTTCGCCCAGGTCCGTGACCTCTACCACGCCACGCTGACCATCGCGCTCGCCCATCGCCGTCGCTTCATCCTCGGCTTCCTGGGCTTCGTGCTGGCATCGTTCGCCCTGGTACCGCTGCTGGGACGCGACTTCTTTCCCGACGTCGATGCCGGTTCGATTGCCCTGCATGTACGTGCGCCCATGGGGACGCGGGTGGAAGAGACCGCGGCCGAGTTCGATCACATCGAAGCGGCCATCCGCAAGGTCATCCCGCCGGATCAGCTGGCTACGGTGATCGACAACATCGGCTTGCCGCTCAGCGGCGTGAACATGGTCTACAACAGCAGCGGCACCATCGGCCCGCAGGACGGCGACATCCAGGTGGCGCTGAAGGAAGATCACGCGCCTACGGCCGACTTCGTCAAGCAACTGCGTGCACGCCTTCCGCGCGAATTCCCGGGCACCCAGTTCGCCTTCCTGCCGGCCGACATGAGCTCGCAGATCCTCAACTTCGGCGCACCGGCACCGCTGGACGTCTCCATCGCCGGTCGCGACCTCGCCGCCAACCAGGCCTATGCGATGGAGATCATGAAGCGCCTGCGTTCCGTGCCCGGCATCGCCGACGTGCGGCTGCAGCAGAGCACCAGCTATCCGCAGCTCAACGTGCAGGTCAATCGCACGCGTGCCGACGAACTGGGCATTACCGAGCGCGACGTCACCAACAGCATGGTCGCCTCGCTGGCCGGCAGTTCGCAGGTGGCGCCCGCGTTCTGGCTGAATCCGAAGAGCGGCGTGTCGTATCCGATTGTCGCCGCCACGCCGCAGTACAAGATGGACAGCATGGCCGACGTGGCCAGCCTGCCGGTGACACCGGACGGCAAGGGCGCCAGTCAGATTCTCGGCGGCATCGCCACGTTTACCCGCGTGCCCAGTGCGGCGGTGGTATCGCACTACAACATCATGCCGTCCTACGACATTTACGCCTCGGTACAGGACCGGGATCTCGGCGCTGTCGCCAGCGATGTGCAAAAGGTACTTGCGCAGTTCGCGGCGAGCCGCCCCAAGGGCACGGTGGTGAGCCTGCACGGGCAGGTCGGCACCATGAACGAAGCGTTCGGCGGCCTGATCTTCGGCCTGGTCGGCGCGATCGTACTGATCTATCTGTTGATCGTGGTGAACTTCCAGTCCTGGCTCGATCCGTTCGTGATCATCACTGCCCTGCCCGCGGCGCTGGCCGGCATCGTGTGGATGCTCTTCCTCACCCACACCACCTTGTCGGTGCCGGCACTGACCGGCGCGATCATGTGCATGGGCGTGGCCACCGCCAACTCGATCCTGGTGGTCAGTTTCTGCCGCGAACGCCTCGCCGAACATGGCGACGCGGTGAAAGCCGCGCTCGAAGCGGGCTTCACGCGTTTCCGTCCGGTCTGCATGACGGCGCTGGCGATGATCATCGGCATGCTGCCGATGGCACTGAGCCAGGAACAGAACTCGCCGCTGGGCCGTGCCGTGATCGGCGGCCTGCTGTTCGCCACCTTCGCCACCCTGCTGTTCGTGCCGGTGATCTTCAGCCTCGTGCACGGCCGCGAGCAGGCCCAGGCATCCACCGATTCCCTGCTTGGAGAACCCGTCCATGTCGCATGACGCCCCCGTTGCCACGCCGCAGCGACCGCCGAAACTGGGCCGTGCCGTGCGCTTCGGCCTGGGCGCAGCCTTGCTCGCCACCATCGCCGGCATTTCGGTACGCGCGTATGACTACCACCGCGTGGTCAAGTGGACCGATGCCCAGGTGATTCCCAGCGTGCAATGGATCGAACCGGATGTCGGCGCGGGCCAACAGGCCACCACCTTACCTGGCCATCTGGATGCATGGATCAGCGCCCCCATCCACGCGCGTGTCGGCGGCTATGTGAAGAGCTGGGCCCGCGACATCGGCAGCCAGGTCAACGCGGGCGAAACCCTGGCGGAGATCGACACGCCGGAACTCGATCAGCAGTTCGAACAGGCCAAGGCCGGCCTCGCACGCGCCAGGGCCAATGCGCGTCTCGCCGCCTTGACCGACAAGCGCTGGAAGAACCTGCTCACCTCCAACTCCGTCTCCAAGCAGGAGGCGGACGAAAAGGCCGGCGAAGCCGAGGCAGCCCAGGCCAACGTGCTGGCGGCGCAAGCCGATGTCGATCGCATCGCCGCCATGGAGACGTTCAAGCACATCACCGCGCCGTTTGCCGGCACCGTGACGGCGCGCAATACGGACATCGGCGACCTGATCAGCGCCACCAACGACAACAGCGCGCCGTTGTTCACCATCTCCGACACGCGTCGCATGCGCCTGTATGTGGAAGTGCCGCAGGGTTATGCCGATTCGATCAAGCCGGGCATGAGCGTGCAGCTGGACGTTCCCGATCATCCGGGCGAACTGTTCAGCGGCCAGCTGATCGGCAATTCGGGCGCGGTCAACCAGGCCTCGGGTACCTTGCTCGCGCAATTCGAAGTGGACAACAGCAAGGGCGGCTTGCTGCCCGGCGCCTATGCCGAGGTGCACCTGCCGTTGAACAGCCACAGCCACACCATGACGGTGCCCGCCACGGTACTGATCTTCCGCGCGCAGGGACCGCAGGTCGCGGTGCTCGGGCAGGACGGCAAGGTGCAGCTGCGTGATGTGCATATCGCCATGGATATGGGTGATCGCCTGCAGATCGACCAGGGCCTGCGCCCCGGCGACCGTATCATCAACCATCCGTCGGATTCGCTGATGCAGGGTGACCGCGTACAGGTGGCAGCCAATGCCGACGCGACTGGCGGCAAGGCCAGGGTGGAGTGAGCCCATGACACGCATGAACCCAACCTTGGCCCTGGCGCTGCGGCGCTTGCTGCCGCTTGCTGCGGTGGCTGCGCTACCCGCCTGTTCGCTGGCGCCCACCTATCAAAAGCCGGGCCTTGACCCCTTGCCCGCCGCGTATGCGGGCCAGACCCAGGATGGCCTGTGGTCGCCAGCACAACCCGCCGACACCGCCTCGCGCGGACCGTGGTGGTCGGTGTACGACAATGCCGAGCTGGATCGACTGGAAAGGCAGCTCGATGCGGCCAACCCCAGTTTGTCGGTGGCGCTGGCCCGCTATGACGCCGCACGCGCGGTGGTGGGCGAAGTGCGCTCGGACCTGTATCCCCACCTGGGCGTGGAGGCCAGCACCCTGCGCAACCGCCAGTCCGACAATCGTCCTCTACGCGGCAGCAACCAGCCGAACGAGTACAGCGCGAATACCCTGGGTTTTGGCGCCAGCTACGAGTTGGACCTGTGGGGGCGCGTGCGCAACGAAGTCGCCGCCGGCAAGGCGGACGAGGCGGCGGCGGCCGGCGATCTCGCCTCGGTCAAGCTGAGCCTGGAGGCGCAACTGGCCGACCAGTACGTGCGCCTGCGTGGCTACGACGTGCAGGCACGCATCCTCAAGGACACACTGGACGCGTATCGCCAGGGCCTCGATCTCACCCAGCGCCGTTTCCAAGGTGGCGTCGCCTCCGGCCTCGATGTCAGCCGCGCGAAAACGCAATGGTCCGACGCCATGGCCCAAGTGTCCGAAGTCGGTGCGCAGCGCGCACTCACCGAACACGCGATTGCCAGCCTGGTCGGCGAATCCGCGTCCAGCTTCTCGCTGCCGCCGTCCGAAACACCGATGAACGTACCGTCGATACCGCTGGGCGTGCCTTCGCTATTGCTGCAACGACGCCCTGACATCGCGGCCTCGGAACGGCGCGTGTTCGCCGCCAACGCGCAGATTGGCGTTGCGCGTGCCGCGTTCTTCCCCAGGCTGAGTCTTTCCGCCGTATTTGGTTGGCAAAACACGGGCATGGGCAGCCTGCTCAGCGCGGGCAACCGCTACTGGGCGCTGGGCCCGGACCTGGCCATGAGCCTGTTCGACGGCGGCCTCAGGCACGCCAAGGTCCAGGCGGCACAGGCCAATCTCGACGCGGCGGCGGGCCAATATCGGGAAACCGTGCTGGGCGCATTTCAACAGGTGGAAGACAACCTCACTCTTTTGCAGCAGCTCGGCAAGGAAGCGCAGGAACAGGACGACGCGGCCAGCTCCGCCCGTGATTCGCAGACGATCGCCACCAACCGCTATCGCGAAGGTGCGGTGAACTATCTCGACGTGGTCAGTGCGCAGACCGCCACGCTGCAGGCCGAACGCAGCGCCGAGCAGGTGCGCACGCGCCGCCTGCAGGCCAGTGTGGATCTGATCCGTGCGCTGGGCGGTGGCTGGGACCGCAGCGATTTGCCCAACAGCGATACCGCGATGACGGCAAGCGCCGCCTCGGCCCGTTGACGGACGCGTCACGCGAGAGCCTGGCGGAAAAACAGAAACGGCGGGCATCTTGCCCGCCGTTTCTCCATCCCTGGGTCGAACTCCCTTGCGATAGCCGTACCGCTTAGAACGGGTAGTAGCGGAAGCTGGTGAAGAACATGTTTTCCTTGGCAGACGGCGTCGCTGCACCGTTGACCAGCACGTTGTTGACGTAGCCCTGACCAGCGAAGGCTTCGCGATCGGTGTGCGAGTACTGCATACCGAACTGCATCTTGCCGAACTTGCCCTGGTAGAACTTCCACCAGAAGCCTGCCGTGCCCTGCCAGATCTGGCGGCTGTTGCCTACGCAGGTACCGCCTTCAATTTCGCAACCGCTGTTGTTGTAAGCCGGGTTGCCCAGGCCGAGCGCGGCGCCCTTGTACAGGAAGTCCTTCTTGAACTGCGCTTCACGGCCACCGAACAGATAGACGTCGATGTCGGAATTGGCGTGCCAGGTCAGACCCGTCAGCAGCATGTTCTGCTTGATCGGCGCGAGGTTGCCATTCGGGCTGAAGGTCACGTCCGGCATCTGCGAGCTGCCGTAACGGCCAATGCCCTTGCCGGTCATGCCCGAGAACTGCCAGTCGAGCTGCTTGTCGATCAGCGGCAGGACCATGCCGATGCCGACGCCGCCGCCGTAGGTGTCCTGGTTCGAACCGTTGTAGCGGTTATAGAACGCACGGCCGAGGCCGAACAGTTCGTAATGACCGAAGCCAGGATCCACGGCCAGCTTCACGACCACATCGGGGATGTGGTTGAGCGACAGCGTGTTGGCCGAGTTGAAGCCCGAGCCAGCTGCAATGTTGTACACCGACTGCACCGGCGCCTTGGCCTGGTTCGGGCTGGTGTAGAACGTGGTCTGCGGGTTCTCGAGCGAGATACCCAGCCACCACTCCTTGTTCCAATCCTTGACCAGGCGGATCTGCGGCTGACGCGTCCAGCTGAAGCCGGGGATGTACTGCGCATCGATCTGCGGCGGGGTCAGCTCGGTGCGCGGGGTGATGCCCTTGCTGTTGAGCGTGACCAGCGACCAGTTCTGGCCAGCCAGCAGGTGCCAGCCGCCATTGTCCCAATCCGCGGTCATGTAGACGTTGCGAATGCGCGGATTGTAGGAGTTGCTCTCGTTCGAGTTCGCGGTCTGCGCAGCGCCCAGGAAGTCGAGTTCGAAATAGCCGGCCAGATGCGTCTGCGGATCCACATCACCCTGCGCCAAGGCCGAGAGACGGCTCTGGCGGGCGCTGAAGCGGAGTTCGTTGGTATGAGCCGTCGGGACGTTGTTGAACGGAATCGTGTTGAAGTTCGACGCCATATCCGCAGCCTGGTTGGCCGAGCGATAGATCGTCGCAGCCTCAACGAAGCCGCCCAGCGTGATGTTCACGCCCTTGTAGGCGATCTTGTCAGCCGACTTCTTGATCTGATCGTTCGTGGCAGCCTGGGTCTTCTGCACCTGCTCCACGGCCTGGCCGGTGGAGACGTTGATATCGGACTGAGCGTCCGTGCGCTGCTCCAGCTCGACCACCTTGGCCTGAAGCGCCTGCAACTGGGCCTTCAGCGCCTCGATTTCTGCATTCTGGGTAGAAGTCGAGCTGGTCTTGGAAGACTGGCTAGCCGGCGCCGGATCGGCACTGGCGTAAAAACTGGTAACGCCCAAACCGGCAGCAATCGCTACCGCGAGCAACTTGGAACGCATGGAATGTCTCCGCATGTTGGTAAGAATCACCTCGACCGCCCCCCTCGATCACATGGCCGGTCAGTTAAGGTTCGGTTAGGGAGGATGAGGTCGTCGCTTTACCGTTACATGCACGTCATGTGACAAAACGAAGACACTCGTCTTAGCGACGGCTAAGTCGGCGCCCCGGCGCCGGCTGATATGCTTGCTGGATGGAGATACTCAGCAACAGCATGGCCGGCCGCATGGCCGAGCGATTCCGCGGCTTCCTGCCGGTGATCGTGGACGTGGAGACCGGTGGCTTCGATGCAGAGCGCGATGCGCTACTGGAAATCGCCGCGGTGGTCCTGCGCATGACACCCGAGGGCTATTTGCAACCGCTGCCGGCGGTGTCAGCCCACGTGCATGCCTTCCCTGGTGCCAATATCGATCCCCGCGCACTGGAGATCACGGGCATCGACCCGGAAAATCCGCTGCGCGGCGCGCTCGACGAGCGCCTGGCGTTGGACCACGTGTTCAAGCCGATCCGCGATGCGATGCGCGACGCCGATTGCCAGCGCGCGATCCTGGTGGGGCACAACGCGGCGTTCGACCTGGGCTTCCTCAATGCCGCCGTGCGCCGTTGTGCGCACAAACGCAACCCGTTCCATCCGTTCAGCTGCTTTGATACGGCAACGTTAAGCGGACTGGCCTTCGGACAGACCGTATTGAGCAAGGCCGTGCAGGCCGCCGGCATTCCTTTTGACACGCGCGAAGCCCATTCGGCCATCTACGATGCCGAGCGCACGGCAGAACTGTTCTGCACCATCATCAATCGCTGGCGCCGGCTGGAGACGATCGAACGCGAGTTCGTTGGCGTCGATACACCGTAAGTGCCGTGTATCGCTAGATCTTGCGAGATCGGAAGCGCGCGGAAGCCGCCCTGGCGCCGCGCCGTCACGGCGGTGCCGGGGCCGCAAGATGACAGTCCGTGACGGATTGTCATACTGTTGAAACATTCAGCTCATCTCATTGCAACACGTTGCGCATGAAATTGAGGGCGGGCGGGAATCCCCGTAACCCTTCGCTAAGGAGCCACCGTGTTGACCTCAACCAAGTCCCTATCTCGCATCGGCGTGACCGCCGTTTTTGCTGCCGCCTCGCTGTTCGGCATGGCCGCCCAGGCCACCGACATCACCGGCGCCGGCTCGAGCTTCGTCTACCCGGTGCTCTCGAAGTGGTCTGCCGGCTACGCCGAAAAGACCGGCAACAAGCTGAACTACCAGTCGGTGGGATCGGGCGCCGGCGTGGCGCAGATCAAGGAAGGCACCATCGATTTCGGCGCTACCGATGCGCCGGTCAAGGCTGAAGACCTCGCCCAGTTCGGCCTGGGCCAGTTCCCGGTCGTGGTCGGCGGCATCGTGCCGGTGGTCAACATCGCCGGTATCGAAGCAGGCCAGATCAAGCTGGACGGCGCCACCCTCGCCGACATCTTCCTCGGCAAGATCACCAACTGGAACGACCCCCGCATCGCCGCGCTGAACGCCGGCCTGACCCTGCCGACCGCCAAGATCACGGTCGTGCATCGCTCGGACGGCTCGGGCACCACCTTCAACTTCACCAACTACCTGTCCAAGGTCAGCCCGGATTGGGCCAGCAAGGTCAAGTACGGCACCGCCGTGGAATGGCCGACCGGCGTGGGTGGCAAGGGCAATGAAGGCGTGTCGCAGTACGTCAAGCAGATCAAGGGTTCGATCGGCTACGTCGAATACGCCTACGCGGTCAAGAACAAGATCAGCTGGATCAACCTGAAGAATGCCGCCGGCCAGTTTGTCGCTCCCAGCGCCGAAGGCTTTGCCGCCGCCGCCGCCACCGCCGACTGGGCCAGCGCCAAGGACTTCAACCTGATCATGACCAACGCGCCGGGTGCAAACGCTTGGCCGATCACCGCAACCACCTGGGCGGTGATGTACAAGAAGGCGAAGAACGCCGAGCACACCAAGGTCGCGTTCGACTTCTTCAAGTGGGCGCTGGAGAACGGCCAGAAAGACGCCGCTTCACTCGACTATGTCGCTCTGCCGGATACCCTCGTCAAGAAGATCGAGGCTTACTGGGCCAGCGAGTACAAGCACTGAGATCCGCTCGTGCCGGTCATGCTACGGCAACCGGCACGATCTAACGTCAAGGCTTGATGGCACCACAACGGGCCGCCCGACAACGTCGGGCGGCTTGCTGCTGGAAAAACACCCTGGCTTTGGCGCACGCTTACCGACCGGGCAGGCCCCCGTGCCAGCCGGACCTCGAGAAACCTGAGGGATCGACATTACATGCAAGCGAACGTAGGCGCCGTCTCCACGGCTATCGCACAGGAAGCGCGCTCGCACCGCGACGCGCGGCACGATCGCCTGTTCGGCTGGTTGCTCAAAGCCTGCGCCCTGCTGGTCCTGGCCTGCCTGCTCGGCGCCGCGGGCGCCACGTTGTGGGGTGGTCGTCACGCCTTCGCCACGTTCGGCTGGCACTTCCTCGTCAGCGACGCCTGGGACCCAAGCAGCGACACGTTCGGCGCGCTGGTGCCCGTGTACGGCACCATCGCCACCTCACTGATCGCCCTACTCATCGCCGTGCCGGTGAGCTTCGGCATCGCTCTCTATCTTTCTGAAGTGGCGCCGCCGTGGCTGCGCACGCCGGTTGCTTCGGCGATCGAGCTGCTGGCCGGTATCCCTTCGATCATCTACGGCATGTGGGGCCTGTTTATTTTTGCGCCCTTCTTCGCCGATCACATCAAGCCCTGGCTGACCAGCTACCTGGGCAACAAGCCCGACGACGGCAAGCTGTCGTGGGTGGCCCAGCATGTGCCTTTCGTGGGCAGCCTGTTCGGCAGCGACTATCCGTTCGGCGCTAGTGTACTGACGGCCGGTATGGTGCTGGCCGTGATGATCATCCCGTTCATTTCCTCGGTGATGCGCGAAGTGTTCCAGACCGTACCGACGCGCTTGAAGGAATCGGCCTATGCGCTGGGTTCCAGCACCTGGGAAGTTTCATGGGACATCGTGCTGCCCTACACCCGCTCGGCGGTCATCGGCGGCATCTTCCTGGGCCTCGGCCGCGCTCTCGGCGAGACGATGGCGGTGACCTTTGTGCTGGGCAATGCCATGAAGCTGTCGCCGTCCATCCTGGATCCGGGCGCCTCGATCGCCTCCACCATCGCCAACCAGTTCAGCGAGGCCGCCGGCCTGCAGAAATCCACGCTGATGGCGTTGGCCTTCCTGCTGTTCGTGGTCACCTTCATCGTGCTGCTGATTGCGCGCTTCATGCTGCGGCAGCTGGCCCATAAGGAGGGCCGCTGATGAACAGTTCGTACCTCTATACCCGTCGTCGCATCACCAATGCGGTGGCGCTGACACTGAGCATGTTCGCCACCCTGATCGGCCTGATCTTCCTGGCCTGGATCCTGTGGGAAACGCTGCGCCAGGGCATCGGTGCGCTCAATCTGAAGCTGTTCACCAAGATCACCGCCTACGGCGAGGATGGTGGCCTGCTCAACGCCATGGTCGGCAGCCTGATCATCAACTTCATCGGCATCGCCATTGCCACGCCGATCGGCGTGCTGGCAGGCGCCTGGCTGGCCGAATACGCCAACCGTACCCGCCTGGGCGAGTCGATCCGCTTCCTCAACGACATTCTGCTGTCCGCGCCATCCATCGTGCTGGGCCTGTTCGTGTACACCATCATCGTGCTGCCCACCACGGCGCTTACCAGCGGCAACACCACCTTCTCCGGCCTGGCCGGCGGCGTGGCGCTCGCCTTGATCGCGCTGCCGGTGATCGTGCGCACGACCGACGAGATGCTGCGCCTGGTGCCCTCCACGCTGCGCGAGGCTTCACTGTCGCTTGGCATTCCGCAATGGAAGCTCACCACGCAGATCCTGATGCGCGCGGCGCGTTCGGGCATCATCACGGGTGTGCTGCTGGCGCTGGCCCGCATCAGCGGCGAGACGGCCCCCCTGCTGTTCACCGCGTTCGGCAACAACTATCTGACCTTCAACCCGATGGACAAGATGTCCAGCTTGCCGCAGATGATTTACCAATATGCGAACGATCCGGGCGAGGGCCTGCACGCCATCGCCTGGGCCGGTGCGTTCGTGATCACCATGTTCGTCCTGCTGCTTAGCCTTGCCTCCCGTCTGGTCCTTTCACGCAACAAGGTGTCCCATGACTGAGTCCGCCGCCGCCGGCATCCACCCGCAGTCTGCGGCTTCGCCCATCCAGATTGCGCCGACCAAGCTGAAGGTGCGTGACCTGCACTTCTACTACAACGGGTTCCATGCGCTGAAAGGCATCAACATGGACATCCCGGAGAAAAAGGTCACCGCCATCATCGGCCCGTCGGGTTGCGGCAAGTCCACCCTGCTGCGCATCTTCAACCGTATCTACGCGATCTATCCCAAGCTCGAGGCCAAGGGCGAAATCGTCCTGGATGACGAGAACATCCTCGACTCGAACTATTCGATGAACCGCTTGCGCAGCAAGGTCGGCATGGTGTTCCAGAAGCCGGTGCCGTTCCCGATGACGATCTTCGAGAACGTGGCGTACGGCATCCGTCATCACGAAAAGCTGTCGCGCGCCGACATGGATATCCGCGTTGAACAGGCCCTGCGCAGCGCAGCGCTGTGGGACGAAGTGAAGGACAAGCTCAAGCAGAACGCACTGGGTCTCTCCGGTGGTCAGCAGCAGCGCCTGTGCATCGCGCGCGGCATTGCTCTGAAGCCGGAAGTGCTGCTGCTGGACGAGCCGACCTCCGCACTCGACCCGATCGCCACCGGCCGCATCGAACAGCTGGTGGAAGAGCTCAAGAGCGAGTACACCATCGTCATCGTCACCCATAACATGCAGCAGGCGGCACGCTGCTCCGATCTCACCGCCTTCATGTACCTGGGCGAGCTGATCGAGTTCGACCGCACCGAGCAGATCTTCACCAAGCCGACCAAGAAGCAGACCGAGGACTACATCACCGGCAGGTTTGGCTAAGCACTATCCTCCCTCTCCCCTCCGGGGAGAGGGTCGGGGTGAGGGGCGGGACTCGCCACACCCTTCCCTATCCAACGCATCTCGGGAAAGCACCATGAGCGGCAGCAGCAAAGAACACATCATCAAGAGCTACGACGACGAGCTGACCCGCCTCACCGGCGAAATCGTGCGTATGGGCGAGCTCGCCGTAGGCCAGCTGGAATCGGCCATCGACGTGATCGAGCGCCGCGACGAACGCGCCGCCCAGCACGTGGTCGGCAACGATGACGCCATCGACCTGCTCGAGCAGGAAATCAGCCATGACGTGGTGCGCCTGCTTGCACTGCGCGCGCCCATCGCCGGCGACCTGCGCAATGTGTTCGCCGCGCTGCGCATCGCTGCCGACATCGAGCGGATCGGTGATTACGCGGCCAATGTGGCCAAGCGCTCGATCCCGCTGTCAATGGTCGCTCCCGTCGCGCCCACCAGTGGCCTGGGCTACCTGGCCGAGCTTGCGGCGGCCGAAGTACGCGACGTGCTGATGGCCTATCGCGACCGCGATGCCGAACGTGCCTATCAGGTGTGGAAGGACGATGCCGAACTGGATGAGGCCTATACCGGCTACTTCCGTCAGCTGCTCACTTACATGATGGAAGACCCGCGCAACATCACGCCGTGCACGCACCTGTTGTTCATGGCCAAGAACATCGAGCGCATCGGCGACCACGCCACCAACATCGCCGAGAACATCTGGTACCAAGTGAACGGTGAGCCGCTGACAGCTCAGCGCGCGAAGCGCGACTTCACCTCCAGCCCGGAATTCACCAAGCTTGGCGACAAGTCGGACTAATCGCCTCTCGGCTCCATTGGCTGAAGCGCATGCTGTGCGCTCCAGCCAATGCATTACGCGCAACGAATCAATGTGCTCCGCTGGTGAGTTTCAAACCCACGATGCCAACTAGCACGAGAGCCACGCAGGCGAGCCGGAGCGGTGACGCCGCGTCGCCAAACAGCAGCATGCCGAGTATCACGGCGCCTAGCGCCCCCATACCGGTCCAGATCGCGTAAGCCGTCCCGATCGGCAGCGTTTTCACGGCCATCGCGAGTAATACGATACTGACGATGATGGCCGCTACCGTCGCCACGCTTGGCCACAGACGTGTAAAACCCTCGGTGTATTTGAGTCCGATCGCCCAGACCACTTCGAACAGGCCGGCGAGCGCAAGATAGATCCAGGGCATAACGCCACTCCTCTGGATGAAGAGCAAGGCCGTCCCCGCTAAAAAAAATCGCTTGTGGAGTCGTCCCCACAGCCTGGCCCCATTGCGAGGCCAGGTTTGCATTTTACACATGCGAGCTGAATGCCCCACGACCCCTTAGGGCCGCTCACCGCTACAAACTCAACGCATGCCTCGATTCAGGCGTGCGGAATGCACGATGCCGTAGACGCCAATAACGATCCACGCCACCTGCATCAGGAAGGCCGGCCAATTCATGGACGCCGCGCCAAAGATCAGCGAAAGCACCACGCCGATGGCGCCCAGCACGTTCATCAGCTGGTAGATGATCCCGTTGCCATGCAGCTTGCGCAGCTGCAGCAACAGGAATGCGCACAGCACCAGCAATACGCCGATATAGCCAGCCCAGTCGTGCCAGAAGAACGTCATCGCTTTTCACTCCTTTGCCGCAATGCCTCGAACAGAACAACGCCGGTCGCGACGGAGACGTTGAGGCTCTCCATCGCACCAGGCATGGGAATCTTGGCCACGAAATCGCAGGTCTCGCGCGTGAGCCTGCGCATGCCTTCACCTTCGCTGCCCAGCACCAGGGCCAACGGACCCTTCATGTCGATACCGTAGATGGTGGTATCGGTGTCGCCGGCGAGGCCGGTGATCCACACGCCGGCATCCTTCAAGGTACGCAGCGCCCGGGCGAGATTGGTGGCGGCGATCAAGGGCACGCGGTCGGCGCCCCCTGCCGATGCACGACGTACGACCGGCGTCAGGCCGACGGCGCGGTCCTTCGGCACGATCACCGCCGTCACGCGCGCCGCCGCCGCACTACGCAGGCAGGCGCCAAGATTGTGCGGATCGGTCACGCCGTCCAGCACCAGCACGAGGGCGTCCTGACCTGCCTGCGCCAGCAAGTCGGGAATATCGTTCTCATTGCCCATCGGTGGCGCCTCGTAAAGCGCCACCACACCCTGATGCCGTGCCTCACCGGCGATCTTGTCCAACTGCTCGCGCGGCCGGTGGTGTACGGGAATGTTCAGCGCCTTGGCGCGTGTGGCCAGTTCCTGCACGCGCGCATTGCGCTGCCCCTGCTCCACCAACAGTTCGCGCACACGCGCAGCGTCGTTGCTCAACGCACCTTCGACTGGGTTGATCCCAACGATCCAACTGTCACTCATGCTTAGCCTTTCTTATTGCTGCCCTTGCGGGCTCTGGAGGTTGCCTTGGACGCAGCAGCCTTGACTGCCTTGAACTTGCCCTGGGCCGCCGACTTGACCTTGGAGAACATGCTTTGTCCAGCCGCCGGGCTCTTCCCACCCGACGAATGCTTGTCGGCGACCGGCGCGTCCTTCCTGCCCGTTGCCGCCGCTCGCGGTACGACCGTGCCCGCATTATCGCGCGAGCCCGGCCGCGTCGTCGCCTTGCGTCCTGCGGGCAGCGAGTAGCGATCACCGGCAGCGGCATAGTCATAGCGTCGTTCGGTGCCAGTCGGCTTGGCTTCAGCGCGCGGTGCCACCAGGCGGAAGTCGATCTTGCGATCCTCCAGGCTGGCACGCAGTACCTGGATGCGCACATGATCGCCCAGGCGATGTTGCGCACCCGTGCGCTCGCCCTTCAACAGATGGCGAACCGGATCGAAGTGGTAGTAATCGTTGGAAAGCTGACTGATATGCACCAGCCCCGATACCTTCGATTCGTCCAGCTCCACAAACAGGCCGAACGAGGTGACTCCGGTGACGGTGCCTTCGAATTCGCTGCCCACGTGCTTGGACATCCACGCACACTTGAAGCGCTCATCGACATCGCGCTCGGCCTCTTCGGCACGGCGCTCGCGCTGCGAGCAGTGCACGGCCATGTTCGCCATCTCGGTCGGGGTATAGCTATACCCCGACGGTTTGCCGCCGGTGATGGCATAGCGGATCGCGCGATGCACCAACAGATCGGGGTAGCGGCGGATCGGCGACGTGAAGTGCGCATACGCCTCCAGCGCGAGGCCGAAGTGCCCACGATTGTCCGGCTGGTAGGCAGCCATGCTCTGCGCGCGCAACAGTACCGACTGGATCAGCTCTCGCTCCGGGCGATCCTGCACCAGCCGCAGCACGTCGGCGAAATCGCCCGGCGTCACGTCCTCGACGGGTGGCATGCGCAACTTGAACTCGCGCAGGAACTGCTGCAGATCCTCGTACTTTTCCGCCGGCGGCGGCTCGTGCGCGCGGAACAGCGCGGGAATCTTCTTTTTTTCCAGAAACAGAGCCGCCTGCACGTTGGCGGCAATCATGCATTCCTCGATCAGCTTATGCGCATCGTTGCGCTGAGTGGCGCCCATGGCGGCCACTTCACCGGTCTGATCGAGACGGAACTTCACTTCCGGTGTCTCGAAATCGATGGCGCCGCGGCGTTTGCGCTGCGCGGCCATCAGCTTGTAGAGCCCATGCAGGTGCTCCAGCTGCGGCATCACGTCAGCCAGCTCGTGACGCGCATCCGCATCATTGAGACCAATGGCTTGCCACACGCGGTCGTAGGTCAGGCGTGCATGCGAGCGCATCACCGCGTCGTAAAACTTCGAACGGATCACCACGCCTTCGGCATCGATCTGCATGTCGCAGACCATGCACAGGCGCTCGACCTTGGGGTTGAGGGAGCAGATGCCGTTGGAGAGCGTCTCCGGCAGCATCGGCACCACAAAACCCGGGAAATAGGTCGACGTGCTGCGCTGATAGGCTTCGCGGTCCAGCGCGGCATTGACCTGCACATAGTGCGATACGTCAGCGATAGCGACGACCAGTCGGTAACCGCCACCACGACGCGGCTCGGCGAACACGGCGTCGTCGAAGTCACGCGCGTCGGCGCCGTCGATGGTGACCAGCGGCAACGCGCGCAGATCCATCCTGCCCTCGCGCTCCGCCGCGCTTACCTCGGGCTCGACCTGCGCCGCTTCGCGCATCACCGGGTCCGGCCATTCGTGCGGCAGATCGTGGCTGGCGATCGCCATCTCCACCAAGAGTGATGGCTGCAGCCGCTCACCCAGTACCGCGCGAATCGCGCCGAGCGGCCCACGATGCGGCGTCGGCGGCTCGGTGATTTCTGCCACCACGATCTGGCCGGAGCGTGCGCCCAGGTCCTGCCCCGGCACGATCATGATGTCCTGGTGCAGGCGCCGATCATCGGGCGCCACCAGCATCACGCCGTTTTCGATCACCACGCGACCGACCAGTCGTGGCGAGCGACGCTGGAGCACTTCGACAATCGCGCCCTGCTTGCGGCCGCGACGGTCGATACCCACCACACTGGCCAGCACGCGATCACCATGCAACACCATGCGCATCTGTTGCGGCGAAAGATAAAGGTCATCGCCACCATCATCTGGCCTGAGGAAGCCGTAGCCTTCGGCATTGGCCAGCACCACGCCGGGAATCAGGTCGAGCTTGTTGGTCGGTGCATAGCCACCGCGGCGGCCGAGCAGCAACTGGCCATCGCGCACCATGGCGCCGAGGCGCTTGCGCAATGCATTGATGTCGTATTCGTCGTGCAGCGACAGCGTCTCGGCGATGCGCGCCTCGGTCAACAACTCGCCCCGCTCCGCCAGCAGGGCGAGGATCGCCTCACGACTGGGAATGGGACGCTCATAGCGCTGCGCCTCGCGCTCCGCATGCGGGTCGCTCACTTCGCCCACCCGCTTGCGCGGGGTCGGATCGAGCGCCGAGCGCTTGGCGCGGGGAGCGGCTTTCTTTGGCGCAGCGGGGCCTTGCTTGGCTCCCTGCTTGCTGCTGCGCGGTTCCTTTTTTTTGGTCACATCCTTGCCTTTGTCTGGGGTGTCGAACCGCGAACACCGCGGCTCGATGAAAAATCAGTGAAAGAATAGTTGACAACCTACCGTCACATGCCTAATCTACGCGGCTCACGCAGCCCATAAAGCAGCGGGACACCTGCCCAGGTGGCGGAATTGGTAGACGCACTAGTTTCAGGTACTAGCGGGTAAAACCGTGGAGGTTCGAGTCCTCTCCTGGGCACCAATTGTAGACGAAGCCCGCCGCAAGGCGGGCTTCTTCGTTTCCGGGTACAGCTCGGAATCGAACGCGGTCCGCACTATCCGACCTTACTCAGAATGGCCTGCATTTCTTCCGGTGGGAAAGCACGCAAGGTTTGCGAGCGCGTATTGCCGGCAGCGCCGATGGTCAGTGCAAATGCGGTAGCCGCCAGTTCGTCGGAAGCCTCGATGACGACCACCATGTCGTATTGCCCGAGCGTCCAATAGATATCCTTGATCCTCGCGCCATATTTTCCTGCCGCCGTCTTGACGGCCTCGGCCCGCTTGAGCGTGTCCTTGACGGTTCGCATACCCTGGTCCGTGAAGTGAGTAAGGGAGACGTAGGTCGCCATGTTCGTACTCCTCAACAAGATCGACTATCGGGATGGGACCGTGGGCGGCACCTGAGCCGTCGCCGGTCCCGTGGCGTCAGCGTGAGGCTTGGGCTTGCGCAGCGGCGCAAGGTGAGACGTGTCACCGCCTGCGATCCGTCAGAGCATCTGTTTCACTGTAGCCCGGCGAGCGGTTGCGCCAGGTGAAGGCTGGCCGAGTGCTCCGGCGCTACCGCTCAAGCGGCCGGCGGACCTTTCAGCTCCACCATGTTTCCCTGGGGGTCGTATAGATAGATCGATGGACCTTCGCCCTTGGCGCCATAGCGCGAGCCGATCTCGCCGACGCGTGCACCATGGGTTTTCAGATGGGCAACGATGGCAGCTTCGTCGTAGTTCTCCACCCGCAGGCACAGGTGGTCCATGTTGTGACCTTCCACGCCTGGCGCCGCGCCGCCCACCCGTCCCAGCTTGCCGTCGAGCGATATCAAGTCGATAAGCGAATCACCGGCGCGCAATTGCACCAGGCCGATGTCGTCCTGCCGACGCTCCTCCCGGCAACCCAATACATCGCAATAGAAACGTTCCATCGCGACCATATCGCGCACGCGCAGCACCACGTGATCAATCTGAGCCAGTCGGAACGGGGGCTGTTTCATCGAGGGCTCCGGGGGGGGGCGGGCCTTTCATCTTAAGCCTCCTGAGACGATCTGCCACAAGCGCTAAGCGCCCAGGAGGCAGTGCAACCGAAGTCTCTTCCCGATAGGGAGGCAAACTGCCCCGCCGCACTCTATAATTAGGGGCTAGCGCGTGGTGGGAGAAGCGGTGAGAGCCGCTGCCGAAGGCGCAACGCCCGTAATCGCTCAGGCCCCATACCATCACCCGCAACAACACTCTGGAGAGACCGGTTGAATCCGGCGCCGAAGGGGCACGAAGCGCAAGCTTCCAAACTCTCAGGCAAAAGGACAGAGGGGCGCTCCACGTGCGGCTTGCACGTCCGGCCTTTATTGGCCATTTCCGGACGCCCTTGTCATGAGTCAGAACGCTACCCCCTCCCTGCGTGACCTCGAGCACCACGACGCTTTCATCGAGCGTCATATCGGCCCCAACGATGCCGAAATCGCCACCATGTTGCGCCTGCTCGGTTACGACTCGCTGGAAGCGATGACCGACGCCATCGTGCCGGGCAAGATCAAGTCGCCGGCCCCGCTGGCCCTGCCCTCGCCGATCACCGAAGTGGAAGCGCTGGCCAAGATCCGCGCCATTGCCGACAAGAACCAGGTGTTCCGCAGCTTCATCGGCCAGGGTTACTACGGCACCCTCACGCCGAATGTCATCCTGCGCAACATCCTCGAGAACCCGGCGTGGTACACGGCCTATACGCCGTACCAGGCCGAAATTTCGCAGGGTCGCATGGAAGCGCTGATCAACTTCCAGACCATGTGCGCCGACCTCACCGGCATGGAGATCGCCAACGCGTCCCTGCTGGACGAAGGTACCGCCGCGGCCGAAGCAATGACGCTGGCCAAGCGCTCGGCCAAGTCGAAGTCGAACGTGTTCTTCGTCTCCAACGCCGTGCATCCGCAGACGCTGGAAGTGCTCAAGACCCGCGCCGAAGCGATGGGCATCGAGCTGCACGTCGGTAACGACAGCGAAGCCACCCACGTCGAGAGCTACGGCGTGCTGCTGCAATACCCCAACACGTTCGGCCAGATCGGCGACTACAAGGCGCTGGCGGACCACGTGCATGCACGCCACGGCGTGGTCTGCGTCGCCACCGACCTGCTCGCGCTGACCCTGATCGCCTCGCCGGGCGAATGGGGCGCCGACATCGTGGTGGGCAACACCCAGCGCTTCGGCGTGCCGTTCGGTTTTGGCGGCCCGCATGCCGCCTTCATGGCCTGCCGCGACTCCTACAAGCGCTCGATGCCCGGCCGCCTGATCGGCGTCTCCATCGATGCCGAAGGCAAGCCGGCCTACCGCCTCACGTTGCAGACGCGCGAACAGCACATCCGCCGCGAGAAGGCCACGTCCAACATCTGTACCGCCCAGGTGCTGCTGGCAGTGATGGCCAGCATGTACGCCGTCTATCACGGTCCGGAAGGCCTTATCCGCATTGCCCGTCGCGTGCATCGTCTTGCCGCCATCCTGGCCGGCGCGCTGCGTACGGCTGGTGTAGCCGTGGGCAACAACTTCTTCGATACCTTGCACGTCACGGGTGTAGACGCTGTCGCGCTGCACGCCAAGGCACACGCCGCCGGCATCAACCTTCGCCCGATTGATGGCAACAACCTGAGCATCAGCTTCGACGAGACCAGCACGCGTGCCGATGTGGTCGCCGTGGCTGCATTGTTCGGTGCGGCTATTGCTGATATCGATGCGCTCGACGCAACCACCAGCGACGCACTGCCGGTGGGCCTGCAGCGCAAGACCAAGTTCCTCACCCACCCGGCCTTCAACACGCATCACAGCGAGCACGAGCTGCTGCGCTATATGCGTTCGCTGGCCGACAAGGACCTGGCGATGGATCGCACGATGATCCCGCTGGGCAGCTGCACCATGAAGCTCAATGCCACCGCCGAGATGATCCCGGTGACGTGGCCGGAGTTCGGCAATATCCATCCGCTGGCGCCGGCCGACCAGGCCACCGGCTACAAGCAGCTGATCGAAGAACTCGAAGCGATGCTGGTGGAATGCACCGGCTACGACGCGGTGAGCCTGCAGCCGAACTCAGGTGCGCAGGGCGAGTACGCCGGCCTGCTGGCGATTCGCGCCTATCATCGCTCGCGCGGCGAAGCGCATCGCGATATCTGCCTGATTCCGGAATCGGCCCACGGCACCAACCCCGCTTCCGCGCAGATGTGCGGCATGCAGGTGGTGGTGACCAAGTGCGACGCAAACGGCAACGTCGATGTCGACGACATCAAGCGCGCGGCCGAGAAGTTCAGCGATCGCCTTGCCGCACTGATGATCACCTACCCGTCCACGCACGGCGTGTTCGAGGAAGACATCGTCAAGATCTGCGAGATCGTGCACGAGCACGGTGGCCAGGTGTATACCGACGGCGCCAACATGAATGCACTGGTCGGCGTGGCCAAGCCCGGCAAGTGGGGCTCGGACGTATCGCACCTCAACCTGCACAAGACCTTCTGCATTCCGCACGGCGGCGGCGGCCCGGGCGTGGGCCCTTGCGCGGTGAAGTCGCATCTCGCTCCATTCTTGCCGCGCACATTCGGCGGCGAGGGCGAAGTAGGCATGGTTTCGGCGGCGAGCTTCGGCTCGGCTTCGATCCTGCCGATCAGCTGGATGTACATCACCATGATGGGCGACAGTGGTTTGCGTCGCGCCACCCAGGTGGCCTTGCTCAACGCCAACTACGTCGCCAAGCGCTTGGCGCCGCATTACGAGACGCTCTACACCGGCCGTAACGGCCTGGTGGCGCATGAGTGCATTCTCGACCTGCGTCCGCTCAAGGATGCCACCGGCATCGGCGCGGAAGACGTGGCCAAGCGCCTGATCGACTTCGGCTTCCATGCCCCGACGCTCAGCTTCCCGGTAGCCGGCACGCTGATGGTCGAACCGACCGAGAGCGAGAGCCAGTACGAGTTGGATCGCTTCATCGACGCGATGATCCAGATCCGTGACGAGATTCGCGCCGTGGACGAGGGCAAGCTTGATCGTGAAGACAATCCGCTCAAGCACGCTCCGCACACCGCCGCCATGGTGTCGGCGACCGAGTGGACCCATGCCTACCCGCGCGAACTGGCTGCCTTCCCGCTGCCCAGCTTGAAGCTGCAGAAGTACTGGTCGCCGGTGGCGCGCGTGGACAACGTCTACGGCGACAAGAACGTGTTCTGCAGCTGCGTGCCGGTAGAAGCGTTCAAGGGCGAGATCGAAGCCTTCAGCGAACCGAACGTGGCGTAACGCCACAAAGGCTCGCCGACAACAAGAAGGGCTCCGCATGCGGAGCCCTTTTTCTTTGTCATGCCGCACTGGAACAAGATCAGGAAGGCGTCTCGTGGCATCACCGCAGCAGCTCGCCGCCAGCAGATCTTGCAGACAACGTTGTCAGCTAGCGCCGGCATGAAGACAACAAGCGCCCGCTGGGGCGAAGACGGCAGTTTCGCGACGCATCATCCATCAAAGCCAACAATCATCTCGAATTGTTCGTGCGCACGCCGAGATGTCGCATAAACGTGCTGCATTGCGGGAGATAACCGTCTCGCCATATGCACCTGTCACGGCTTTGCAATTTCACGGCAACCGTCACAGTTTGCCGGCAACGATGGAGACAACGTTGTCATTGGGGACTCATGACGACATCGCTCCGACCACGGGACGCCGTGGCGTGTGCAGGGACGCTTTGATGCGACCAGCCCAGATGGCCGACCGGAACACGGCCTGTCGCCCAGGAACAATCCGCCGTAACGATGCAATATCACCAGGAGATCACTCATGCGTGTAAAGCAATCGGTCGTGTGGTTACGTACAGCACTTCATGCCCTCGGCTCCACAGCAGGCGGCGCCATGGCCATGAGCTTGATGACGATGGCGCCCGTGCAGACGGTGCAGGCACAGAGCCTTCCGGCCTGTGCGGCCGCCTGGAGTGCTTCGGCCGTCTATACGGCCGGCAATACAGCCAGCGAAAGTGGCATCAACTACAAGGCCAACTGGTGGACCCAGGGCAATGACCCGGCCACCAACAACGGCGGTTCGGGCTCCGGCCAACCGTGGACCTCCCAGGGCGCGTGCGGCAGCGGCAGCGGTGGCGGAAGTAGTGGTGGCGGCTCCGGCGGTGGCACGACTCCTCCACCCGCGCCCGCCCCGGGGACAGGAAAGAATCTTGTGTTCAGTCCGTACAAAGACATCACGGTAAACCTCAACTGGAACACCAACGTGATGCAGACGGCGGCCGCCACAGGTTCGGCGATTCCCGTCGTCGGCAGTGGCAGCCTGAAGTCGAACTACGTGACGAATCTCAGCGGGATTACCCTCGCCTTCGCCACCGGTGAATGCGGTAGCGAGAACTGGGGCGGCGTGGCCGGCGCCAGTTTCGCCAGTGCCAACGTCTCAGCACTCTCCAGTGCTGGCCTACCCTATATCGTCTCCACGGGCGGCCAGGCGGGCACCTTCACCTGCGGCAGCACGGCGAACTTCGCTGCGTTCCTTTCGCGGTATATGTCGCCACAGCTGATTGGCGTCGACTTTGATATTGAAGGTGGTCAGAGCTCGGCCCAGATCAACGCCCTGGTCGCGGCCGCGGTATACGGCCAGAGCGTGTATCCGAACCTGCGCTTCTCGTTCACGCTGGCCACGCTGGGCGCGTCGGACGGTAGTTACGGCGGCCTCAACAGCCTCGGCGACTCGGTGGTGAAAGCGATCAAGGCTTCCACCCTGACCAACTACACCATCAACCTGATGACGATGGACTACGGCGGCCCCAGCAGCGGAGTCTGCGTGGTATCGGGCAGCGTCTGCGACATGGGCCAGTCCGCGATCCAGGCAGTAACAAACCTGGAGCATACCTACGGCATCCCGGCCAGCAAGATCGAGCTGACCCCGATGATTGGTGTCAACGATACGTCGAACGAGAACTTCTCGATCGCCAACACCGACTCCGTGGTGAACTACGCCGTCGCCAACGGCCTCGCCGGCGTGCACTTCTGGTCACTGGATCGCGATACGCCGTGTAGCCAGAGCACCGCTTCGCCGACGTGTAATTCGGTCAGCACCAGCACGCCGCTGCAGTACACCAAGCGGATCTTGAGTGACTTGGGAAGGTAAGCCTGCAGGGAGCGGGTGGGCGTTAGCTCGCCCTCCCGCTCCTTCTCAGTGCAGACGTCACGAGATCGCCATCCATGCGGCTTTCAATAGTCGAAGGGATGACGGACGGGAGACCTTTCAGCCTTCTTGGCCGACTCCTCCACCTCGCTTAATCCTTGCTAGCTGCGAGCTCCCTCAACGGCCGTTCTTCGCCAACCACGCATCAATCTCCTGCAAGCGTTGATTGCGAACCAACAGGCGGTACTTGATGTTGGCTACAGCCGTCTCGGCGTCGCGTCGCGAGCCTTCGGCGAGGTAGGTCTTGGCGTAAGCGTTGATCTTGTCGATGGTTGCCGGGTTGAACGAGTTGGCGCCCAGCGGCGGGTAGTAACGACTGCGCGAGCTGGCGTCGACGAACTTGTCCACCTGCTCCCGATGCGCCAAGGCAAAGTCGAGGGCAAGCTCGGGCTGCAGGCGGGAGACGACTCTGATCATGCTGGCGCTGTTGGTGGCGCCGGGTTCGTCGGTGAGCGCCAGCTCGAGTGCGCGTTTGGCGAGTGCCTCATCCTCGACCGAGGACAGCAGCCCGTACATCCAGTCCTTTACCAAGGGTGTTTTTTCGGCCTTGGCGGCCGCGTGCAGCTGGTCCCAGGTAGCGGCGTCGGCATGCCTGCCAACGACAGCCTGGACGGTCTTGCGCAACTCCGGCGGCATGGCCTTGGGATCCGTCGCCTGCGCTGCATAGCGGCGGCGCGCCTCGCCAATGACGCCAGGATCACCCAGGCTGGAAAGCACACTGATCAGGCGGTTGCGCAGGATCGTGGTGGGCACGCTTTCATTCGGCTTCGACTCCCAGCCGACGCGCGCGAACACCGGCGCCAGCTGCTTGATGGCGAAGCTGCGGAAAACCGCCTGTCGCGTGGCATCGCCGCGATAGTAGTCATTGAGCGCGGAAAGGCTGGCCGCCACCTGATCCCAGATCTGCGGGTCGGCATTCGCCGGCGTGGCCTTGACCAGGTCGAGGAAGTCCGACGCCGGCTGCAGACCGGCCATGCCCAGCGCCCAGGTATCGCTCAACAGACCGAGCTGATCGATCGGCGGCAACTTGGCAAAGCTCGCCTCGAGCGTGGCGAACTGCGCCGGTGCATAGAGCGTGCGGTAGTAACCACTTTGCCCTGCATTGACGATCACCGGCCCGCAACCCGGCACCTTAAGCGTGGCTTCGCCGTCCACCAGCGTGCGTACGGGCGTACCGCCCTGGGTTTGCGCAATGACCGGCACATGCCAGCGCAATGGCGTCTTGTCGGGGCGATCCTTGGTGAACTCGCCCTGGCTGAGCTTGAGCGTGGTCGTGTTGTTGATACAGGCGCCTGCTTCCACCCGAATCAACGGAATGCCCGGCTGCAAGGTGAAATCGTGCGCGATGGTGGTGACCTGCTTGCCCGGCGCAACGGCATCCATCGCGTGCCACAGATCGTCGGAAACGGTGTTGCCGTAGGCGTGGGCCTTGATGTAATTGCGCACGCCGGCGCGCCAGGCTTCGGGGCCGACGTAGCCTTCCAGCATGCGGATCACCGCCGCACCCTTGGAGTAGGTAATCGCATCGAACGCCTGGCTGGCCTGCTCGACGGTATCGACGTGCTGCACCACCGGGTGCGTGGTAGCCACTGCATCGCGGCTCATGGCCGACTCGCGCGTATCCACGGCGTCCAACGCGGTATTCCATTCCGGATGCAGCTTCTCGGTGGTACGCGCAGCCATCCACGAGGCGAAACCTTCGTTGAGCCACAGGTCGTCCCACCAGCGCATGGTGACCAGGTCGCCGAACCACTGATGCGCCATTTCATGCGCTGCGGTGTTGAACACCCCCTGCTTGTCCGACTGGGTCGAGATGGACGGGTCGAGCAGCAGTGCGTATTCGAAGGTGTAGATCGCGCCCCAGTTCTCCATCGCGGAAAAGAACTGGCTGCTGCCGGGCGAAGCCACGTTGTCCAACTTCGGCAGCGGATACGGCACGCCGAAATAATCGTTGTACTCGTGCAGCACTTTCTTGGCCGATTCCAGCGTGAAGGCGCCTTGCGAGGACAAACCCTTCTGCGTGATCACACCGATTTCCGTGCCATCGGAGGTGGTGGTCGCCCGATCAAATTCACCCGTGCCGAAGAACAGCAGGTAAGTAGACATCTTCGGCGACGGCTGGAAACGCACACGCGTCAGGCCGTTGCCGAGGTCGGTCTTCGACGCGACCGGCATATTGCTGACCGCCATCTGATCCGACGGCACGGTGACCTCCAGGTCGAACGTGGCCTTGAACGCAGGCTCATCCCACGAGGGAATGAAACGGCGTGCGTCGGAATTCTCGAACTGGGTGAACAGCGCGCGCCGCTTGCCGGCCTGGCTGTCGTAGTCGATCGCAAACAGGCCATTGGCCTGCGTGTCGATCTTGCCGGTATAGGCCATCGCCAAGGTGTAGCTGCCCTTGGGAATCGGTCGGTCGAAAGTAAAGGTAGCGGTCTGTGCCTCGTCGTCGACGTTGACCTTGGGTGCGGCGAACGCCGGCGCGCCCTTCGGCCCCGCCAGCTGCACCGAGCTGAAGCTCATGTCGATGGCATGGAGGGTGATGCTGGTGGTGGGCTCGAGCACCTCGATATCCACGCTGACCTTGCCGTCGAAGCTCAAGCTTGCCGCATGCGGCACCACCGACACGTTGTAATGCGTGGGTCGCACGGCACGCGGCAACTGGGTCGTGGTCAAGGCCGTCGCTGGCGTGGGATCGGCCGGCGCGGCCATGCCTGTGAACGAGACGCCGGCCAAGGCCAGTGCGATGGCGGATACCAGAAGCTTGCGCATACTTAGGTCCTTATGGAGTCAGGTCGCGCCTAGACGGCGGGACCAACCCAACACGCCGGCACACCAACGAAGATCGAAGCAAAACGGAACGGTGACAGGCGACCCACGCCGCCCGCCGCAGACGCGATCATGAGCGCAAACAAAAAGCCCCGCAATGCGGGGCTTTTGCAGTTCAACCACCAGCCACGAGTCAGGCGAACGGGTCGTCCAGCACGATGGTGTCGTCGCGGTCCGCGCCGGTGGCGACCAGGGCCAGGCGGCAGCCGGAGAGTTCTTCGACGGCACGCAGGTAGGCGCGGGCGGCAGGCGGAAGTTTGTTCCAGTCGCGGATGCCTGCGGTGGATTCTTCCCAGCCCGGGAACTCGAGGTAGACGGGCTTGCACTCGTCCCAGCCATCCGCGTCGAGCGGGGCCAGTTCGCGGCGCTTGCCGCGATATTCGTAGGCGATGCAGACCTTGATGGTCGGCAGGCCGTCGAGCACGTCGAGCTTGGTGATGGCCAGGCCGTTGATGCCGTTGATCTGCACGGCGCGCTTCAGCGCGACGAGGTCGATCCAGCCGCAGCGGCGCGGACGGCCGGTGCTGGCGCCGAACTCGTTGCCGACCTTGCGCAGGCGCTCGCCCATCTCGTCGTTGAGCTCGGTCGGGAACGGACCGCCGCCGACGCGGGTGGCGTAAGCCTTGCAGATGCCCAGCACGTAGTCGATGTCGCCCGCGCCCACGCCGGTGCCGGCCAGCGCGCCGCCCACGGTGGTGTTGGATGAGGTGACGTACGGATAGGTGCCATGGTCGATGTCGAGCAGCGCGCCCTGCGCGCCCTCGAACAAGATGTTGCCGCCTTCCTTACGCACGTCATGCAGGATGGTGGCGACGTCGTCCACCATCGGGCGGATGAACTCGCCATAGGCCAGCGCGTCATCCAGCACGGTCTGGAAGTCGACCGGCTCAGCCTTCAGCCACTGGGTGAGGATGAAGTTGTGGTACTCGACGGCGCACTTGATCTTTTCCGGCAGCTCGTGCGGATACATCAGGTCGGCCACGCGCACGCTGCGGCGAGCCACCTTGTCTTCGTACGCCGGGCCGATGCCGCGACCGGTGGTGCCGATGGCCTTGCCGCCGGCAGCGATCTCGCGCGCCTTATCCACGGCAATGTGGTACGGCATGATCAGCGGCGTGGCCGGGCTGATCTTGAGGCGCGAACGCACTTCCACGCCCTGCGCTTCCAGCTCCTCGATTTCCTGCTTCAACGCGGCGGGCGACAACACCACGCCATTGCCGATCAGGCACAGCGCGTCGTCGCGCAGGATGCCCGAGGGGATCAGGTGCAGCACGGTCTTCTTGCCGCCGATCACCAACGTGTGGCCGGCATTGTGGCCGCCCTGGAAACGTGCCACGGCGCCAACGCGCTCGGTCAACAGGTCGACGATCTTGCCCTTGCCTTCGTCGCCCCACTGAGCACCAAGGATGACTACTGACTTGCCCATGATGTTGCTCTCGCTAATTTGGAAATTGGATGCCCCGGGCGGGGCGATTGGTTTCGGCTGAAGAGGCTTGCTCGTCACTCCAGCGCCGGTGAGGCGCGATGGATTGAACGGCCCATCTACCGCGTTAACTCAATGCATCAGCTGCAGCGCTACCAGACCGATACCGATGGCCGCTGCACCGAACAGGCGCAACGTACGCGGGCTTAGCTTTACCGCCTCGCGCATGGTGGCTTGCCAGCCATGCGGCGCGGCAAACAACACCAGACCCTCAATCACCAGCATCAGGCATAAGGCCAGCAGCAGCTCACGCGACATCGTCCATTACCACTCAATGCCTGGACGATGCGCCGTCGTTGAAATACTTCAGGAACTCCGAATCCGGCTTCAGCACCAGCACGCCCTTGCCGTCCTCGAACGACTTACGATACGCCGCCAGGCTTCGATAAAACGCGAAGAATTCGGGGTCCTGGCCATAAGCCTGCGCGTAGATCGCCGCCGCCTGGGCATCACCCTCGCCACGCACCTTGGCCGCATCGCGCTCAGCCTCGGCCTTGATGACCTGGGCCTGGCGGTCGGCATCGGCCTTGATCGTCTCGCCAGCCTGCTGGCCGGTGAAACGCAGCTCGTTGGCCAGCTGGGTGCGTTCGGCGCGCATGCGCTTGTAGACCGACTCGCTCACTTCGTCCGGCAGGTCGATGCGCTTGATGCGCACGTCGACCACGGTGATACCGAGGCTCTTGCCAGCCGCCGCATCGGTCTGCTTGCGCACGCGCTCGGTCACGTCCTTGCGGCCAGCAGCCACCAGCTCCTGCAGGGTGCGACCGTTGAACTCGAAGCGCAGCGCATCCTTGACGATGGGCGTCAGGCGATTGGCCGCCTGCAGCTCGTCGCCGGCGGTGGCGCGGTAATAAGTGGCGGTGTCGGCAATGCGCCACTTCACGAAGAAGTCGACGTTGACGCTCTTCTTCTCCGAGGTGAAGTAGCGCTCGGGCGGCGCTTCCAGGGTGAGGATGCGGTTGTCGAACGTCATCACCTGCTGCACGAAGGGCAACTTGAAGTGCAGGCCGGGTTGGTCACCGGTGCGCACGATGCGGCCAAACTGCAGCACGAGCGCCGTTTCACCTTCGCTCACAATGAACAGACTGTTGAAACCGATCAGCACGATCAGCACAACGATGATGCCGGAGATGAACTTCATGGCTGCTTCTCCTTGCCGACCAGGGCATCGTTGCCCGCGGACTGCATCACCGCGCCCACGCCCGGCACTTCCTTGCCCGTCACGCGATCGAGCGGCAGATAAATCATGTTGCGACCGCCGGAACCATCCAGCACCTTCGGGTTCTTGGACATGACGTCCTCGACCGTCTCTAGCCACAGGCGCCTGCGAGTCACGTCCGACGCGGCCTTGTATTCCTTGAGGATCAGGTTGAAGCGGGCCGCTTCACCGGTGGCGATGGCCACGCGCTGGGCGGAGTAGCCCTGCGCCTCGGCGGAAATGCGCGCGGCATCGCCGCGAGCCACCGGCACCACCTGGCTGGCATAGGCACGGGCGTTGTTCTCGGTACCTTGCTTGTCTTCGCGCGCGGCATTGACGTCGTCGAAGGCGTCCTTCACCTCCTGAGGCGGCGCCACGTTCTGGAAGCTGACGTCGGTGACCAGCAGGCCGGCGTCATATTCGTTCAGCGTGGCCTGCAGGATTTCGCGCGTCTGCTGCTGCAATGTGTCGCGGGTCTGCGCAACAGCCGGCGCCGCCGGCGTTACCGGAACGGCTGCCACGGTGGAAGCACTGGTAGCGGCGGTGCTGCTTGCCGGTGCCGGCACAGCCGGAACGGTCGGCTCGGAGCCCTGGCTGGTCAGGATGTTGTCCATCACATTGGCGCCGACCACGGTGCGCACGGCCGCCTCGGCCGCCTGGCGCAACGTGTCTTCGGGCGGGCCGCTCAACGAGAACAGGTATTTGCGCGCATCGGCGACCTGGTACTGCACGTTGAAGTCGACCGAGATGATGTTCTCGTCGCTGGTCAGCATGCGCACCTTGTCCGACACCGAACGGATTTCGGTGGTGCCAACCTTGGTAACCGTCTCGATCGGCGCGGGAAGCTTGAGATGGAAGCCTGGCGGAAGCGTGCGCGAGTACTGGCCAAAGCGCAGCACGACGCCAGCCTGGCGCGCATCGACGATGGTGTAGCTGCTGATCAGCAACCAGGCCAATACCAGCGCCAGCAGAATGGTAAAAATGCCCCCGACGCCCCCGCCCAAGTTGCCGAGACGGTTGCGAAACTGCTTGAGCATGTCCTCCAGGCCCGGCTTGTTGCCGGACTGGCGGTTCTTGCCCCAGGGATCACGTTGCCCGTTACCGGGTTCGTTCCAGGCCATGGTCAGTCTCCTTGAGGCCGCTGGGAGGCCGGCAACTTTGGCCGGAAAGCACGTTGAACGGGTTTAGACATGGTGGCTAGGGCGCGTCGTGGCAAGTGTGCCGCCGAGGCACGGAAAGGCCGCACAAACGCTGGTGATTCTATCAGAGCCGGACGGGGATTCCTCCCCCGCTTGAGCCTGCCCCCGATCTTGTGCCGCAGCGCGGCTTTTGCGCGCCCCTCCCGGCGAGGAGCGCCTCGGTCCTGGTCGATCTGAGCGGCGTTACTACAGGGGTTCCTCGACGGTCCCCAGCAATGCCTGCAGCAAGGCCGCCTCGGCGGCACTGCCACCGCTCAGGGGCGCAATGACGCTACGCGGCGCATCGATGGCCAGGCGCCAGCCATCTTCGTCCACCACTTCGCCGGCAATCGCGCCCGCCGCCTTGAGGCGGGCATGCAGGCGACCGGCAGACAACGGCAGATGCAGCTCCGACTGCACTCGCTCGCCACCGAGGAGTTCGCCCAGCGCCTGGCGCAGCAGATTCAGCCCTGCGCCGGTGGCGGCGGAAAGCCAAACCGTGTGCGGCCGCCCCTCGCCATCGCGGTCGATGCGCGGTTCGACGCCGGCTAGGTCGATCTTGTTCATCACCCGCAATTGCGGCAGGTCGCCTGCATCGATTTCCTCGAGCACGCGGTCGACCACCCGCGACAGGCGCTCGCGCTCTTCGTCGGCGGCATCGCTGACGTGCAGCAGCAGGTCAGCGTCACGCGCTTCGGCCAGGGTGCCGCGGAAAGCGGCCACCAGATCATGCGGCAGCTCACGGATAAAACCCACGGTATCGGCCAGCACGGCCGGCCCGCAGGACAGGCCATCGAGCTTGCGTACGGTCGGGTCGAGGGTGGCGAACAGCAAGTCGGCGGCGAACACCTCGCCTTCGGTCAACTCATTGAACAAGGTCGACTTACCGGCATTGGTGTAGCCCACCAGGGCCACGCGCGGCACCGTATTGCGCAAGCGCGCACGGCGCTGCTGGCCCCGCTGCGTCTGCACTTTCTCCAACCGCTTGGTGAGCATTTTGACGCGCTCGGCCAGCAGCCGGCGGTCGGTTTCCAGCTGCGTTTCGCCGGGGCCGCGGTTGCCGATGGCACCGCCGCGCTGGGTGTCCAGATGGGTCCAGCCACGCACCAGGCGGGTGGCCAGGTGCTTGAGCTGGGCCAGTTCCACTTCGAGCTTGCCTTCGTGGGAACGGGCACGCTGGGCGAAGATGTCCAGGATCAGGCCTGCACGATCGACCACGCGGATATTGAGCAGCTTCTCAAGATTGCGTTCCTGCACCGGCGACAGGATGTGGTCGATCAGCACCACATCCGCGTCGAGCGCCCGCACCGCTTCGGCAACCTCATCGGCCTTGCCGGTGCCGATGTAATAGCGGGGATTGGGCACGTCGATGCGGGCGGCGATGCTGGCCAGGATCTCGGCACCAGCCGACTTCACCAGCTCGGCGAATTCTTCGGCACGCTGCCCCGCATCACCCTCGCCGCGCGAATGCGGGAGAACAAGTACGGCGCGGTCGCCTTTCTTTTGACGATCAAACACGAGGGTGGGATGACCTATATGGATGGGCCGCCCCGCAAGCCACCGGCCCACGGAACCATGCCGGAATGGTGAAGTGTATGTCGATACACGACCAACGGATGACGCCGCACCGCGTCTAAGCGACTCGGCGCCCTATCCACATGGGTTGTCGGGCCGGCTGAATCAACCTTCCGCGTCGGTGGCCCCGGCTGGCGCGTCACCGGGCCCGTCGTGCCCGTCATGGCCATTGCCCATGCGCACGTTGCGGCTCGGTACCACGGTGGAAATGGCGTGCTTGTAGACCATCTGGCTGACCTGGTTGCGCAGCAGCACCACGAACTGATCGAAGGACTCGATCGTGCCCTGAAGCTTGATGCCGTTGACCAGGTAGATGGCGACCGGGACGCGCTCACGGCGCAATGCGTTCAAAAATGGATCTTGCAATGATTGCCCTTTGGACATTGTTATGTTCTCCCCTCGCAACGGACAGGCCGGAGAAAAGACGCACCTGGCGCCCCGACCCAATGCTTCGAATATTAACCACTTTTAAATCGTTGATGAAAGAGAAAATGCAGCTTTTCGGCAGGTGTGAAGAAGACGTTTAGAAGCCGCCTCGCCGAAGCGATCCCCAGGTTCTAGACGGGATGTCCGAGAAAGAGCGCCAGGGCCTGTTCGGCATGTTCCGGCAAGCCGGGCTGTGCCGGATCTAACACTCGTGCATCAAGCTCGCTGCGCAGCCAGGTGATCTGCCGCTTGGCCAGTTGCCGCGTGGCGAAGATGCCCCGGTCACGGAACTCGGCGGCATCCGTCTGGCGATCCAGGTGTTCCCAGGCCTGTCGATAGCCCACCGCCCGTATCGCCGGCAAATCAGCATGCAGGTCGCCGCGCACGCGTAGCGCGCGCACTTCATCGAGAAATCCGTCGGCGAGCATGGCGTCGAAACGCTGGGCGATCCGCTCGTGCAATGGCGCACGGTCCGCTGGCAGCAAGGCGAGCTTGAGCACGCGCCAGGGGAAGCGTTCGCCGCTACCGCCCCGCTGCTGTTCGGACAACGGCCGCCCAGTCAACTGGATGACCTCGAGTGCGCGTTGCACGCGCTGCGCATCGTTTGCACCAATACGCGCGGCCGCGGCCGGATCAAGCTGGGCGAGGCGCTCATGCATGGCCGGCCAGCCGAGCAAGGCCGCCTCGGCGCTGAGCTGTTCGCGGATCGCGGGGTCGGCCTCGGGCAGTTGCGACAAGCCTTGTTGCAACGCGCGGAAATACAGCCCGGTGCCGCCCACCAGCAGTGGCACCCTGCCCTGCGCCGTGATTTCCCGCATCGCCGCCAGGGCGTCGGCGCGAAAATCCGCCACCGAATAGGGCTCGGCCGGATCGCGGATATCGATCAACCGATGCGGATAGCGGGCCAGCGTGGCCTGGTCAGGTTTGGCCGTGCCGATGTCCATGCCGCGATAGACCAGGGCCGAGTCGACGCTGATCAAGTCGACCGGAAAACGCTCGCTGAGCGCACAGGCAAGCGCGGTCTTCCCGGAGGCCGTTGGCCCCATCAGGAAAATCGCGGGTGGGCGGTGCTCAAAGGAAATGGCAGAAGCAGGCATGGCGCCAGTGTAACCGGCGTAGCGCCTTCCCCCGACGGCCACTGTCCGACGCTACGCGCTTCACAGCACGAGATAATCAGCTCAGGAAATCGACCTTGCCACCCACCAGCTGATACATCGAGCCGACGATCTTGATCTTGCCGTCCCGCTCGAGTCCAGCCAGTACCGAACTGTGGCGGCGTATCTCATCGATGGTGTGGCGAACATTGGTGGCGGCTACCGCATCAACGAACGCATCGTTTTTGCTGCTGCGATCGCCGCTGAAGGTCGTGGCATCGACCGCGGGCTTAATCTTGTCGAGCAGGCCCGTCAGGTTCCCCAGCTTGGCTCCGTCGATAGCGCCCTTGACCGCACCGCATCCCGTGTGGCCCATCACCAGCACCAGCTTGGCACCCGCCACGGCGCATGCGAACTCCATGCTGCCCAGCAGATCGTCGTTGGCGATATTGCCTGCCACGCGACCATTGAAGGTTTCGCCGATCCCCATGTCGAGAATGATCTCAGCCGGCGCACGCGAATCGATACAACTAAGTATCACCGCCGCAGGAAACTGGCCTTCCGCGGTGGCGCGCTTCTGCGCAAGATAGTCGTGCGCCATCCCTTTGCCGGAGCGGAAGCGTTGGTTGCCTTCTTTCATCGCCGCGATAACCTGGTCCGGGGTCATCGCGTCACGCAGTTCCCTGGTGAGCGCCGCCGCCTCGGCTACGCCCGGCATCACCCACGGCAGACCGCCCAGGGCACTTACCGCGGCGAACCCGAGTGCGGACTTGAGTAGCCTTCGCCGCTGACCGTCGGCTTCAACATGCGCGCAGCAATCGTCCGAATGCTTTTCCATGGCTATCCCCTAAGGATGGTGGCGTAGGCCCGGCGTACTAGATGCTTCGCGTCATGAAACCCGTGTGAACTCCGCTTTGCTGCCAGTTCCGCGGCCTTGCCAAAAGCTGCATCAAGCTCCGGCAGGCGCTGTGATTCCGGCAACTTCTGATAGCGCGTGAGTAGCGCACTCAGCAGCCGCTTCTCCACGGCTGCCTCATGGCGCCACCGCACCTGGCGACGTATGCCGGCGATGAGATCCTCATCGCGCTGCTGGTAACCGGATTCACGCGCTGCGTCAGGCCGAGTAGCAGGTCGCCTTCCTGCGTGGCGTTGCCCGCAGCGATCAATGGGTTCATTTGATTGATCTGGGGGCGCACGACGTTGGCCGTGGGCTGTCCATCGATCCATCTCAACATGGCGTCTTCGTCCTCACCTCCTGGGCGCGGTCCTGAGCCACGAAGCCGTCTTGAATCAGGTCGCGCTTCGCATGGCTGTTGTATTGGATGACACCAAACTCCACATGATGATTGGTCGGCACCAGGCCATCGTTGCTGACGACGGACCCGTCGCCCGCCCAAAGGACGGTTCCCCGCAAACAATCGCACGAACTTACGCCAATAGTTCCGAACCACTCCCTCGGCCACGCTGCACTGCACGAAAGCGGCGCAACGTCCGCCCTTCTATAATTGGCGTTTTCCCGCCCTCCCCACGGAAGTCCCATGCCGCAGATGATGAAAGCCCTGGTCAAGCGCAAGCCCGAACAGGGCATCTGGATGGAAGAAGTGCCCGTTCCCGAGGTCGGCCCCAACGAGGTGCTGATCAAGATGGAGAAGACCGCGATCTGCGGTACCGATCTGCATATCTATAAGTGGGACGACTGGTCGCAGCGCACGATCAAGCCCGGCCTCACCATCGGCCATGAGTTCGTCGGCCGCATCGTAGAGATCGGCCCGGGCGTCACTGGCTACAAGATCGGCGATCGCGTCTCGGCCGAAGGCCACATCGTGTGCGGCCACTGCCGCAATTGCCGCGCCGGCCGCCAGCACCTGTGCCCGAACACGGTCGGCATCGGCGTGAACCGCAACGGTGCGTTCGCTGAATACATGACCATGCCGGCCTCGAACCTGTGGCCAATCCCGGACCAGATCCCGTCCGAGCTGGCCGCGTTCTTCGACCCGTATGGCAACGCCGCGCACTGCGCGCTGGAGTTCGACATGATCGGCGAGGACGTGCTGATTACTGGCGCCGGCCCGATCGGCATCATTGCCGCCGGTATCGCCAAGCACGTGGGCGCACGCAATGTCGTCGTTACCGACGTCAACGACTATCGCCTGAAGCTGGCGGCGGACATGGGCGCCACCCGCGTGGTGAACGTGGCGAACCAGTCGCTGAAGGACGTGATGAAGGACCTGCACATGGAAGGCTTCGACATCGGCCTGGAAATGAGCGGCAACCCGCGCGCCTTCAACGACATGCTCGACTGCATGTACCACGGCGGCAAGATCGCCCTGCTCGGCATCCTGCCCAAGGGCGCCGGCATCGACTGGGACAAGGTGATCTTCAAGGGCCTCACCATGCAGGGCATCTACGGCCGCCGCATGTACGAGACCTGGTACAAGATGACCCAGATGGTGCTGACCGGCTTCCCATTGCAGAAGGTGCTCACGCACCAGATCGCCATCGACGACTTCCAGAAAGGTTTCGACCTGATGGACGCCGGTAAGTGCGGCAAGGTCGTCTGCTCCTGGAACTGAGTTTCCACAAGGCCATCACATAACGCGCTTCCCCACCGGCCAATCGGTGGGGAAGACGCTTTGCGGTCAGGATCGCCCTAGTACACTGCAACCAGGGCGGCCGACAGAATCGCCAGGATTGTGAAGGTGCACGGCCAGAGGGCGGTGCACGGTCGGCGCGCGATGATACGGGAGCATCGTTCGCATGGCTGATCTGTTCAGCAACCCTTTCATGGCCAAGGGACGCGATCGCGCCCTCACCGTCTATCGATCCCACCGCGTACGCAAGACGCTGCTGATCCTGGCCATCGTGCTGCTGGTCTTCGGACTGCTCGGTTTCCTGGCAGCGCCCTCGATCATCCGTTCGCAGATCGAATCTCGCGCCAGCGCCGCACTGCAGCGACCGGTCACCGTGGGCGCCGCGCACCTGAACCCTTACACGTTGCGGTTGCAGCTTGACCAACTGCATATCGCCGACCGAGACGGCAAGTCGCCCTTCGTGGATATCGACCAGGCCGTGATCGATGCGTCCTGGACGTCGGTGTTCCGCATGGCGCCGGTGCTGGACGAACTGGCCCTGCAGCATCCGCGCATCCACATCGTGCGCACGGCGGACCAGCGCTTCAACTTCAGCGACCTGATCGACCGCTACGCATCCAAGCCGACGGACCCGAAGACGCCACCCGCGCGCTTCGCGCTCTCCAACATCAGCGTGCATAACGGCGACATCCAGTTCGACGACCAGTTGATGAAGGCGAATCATCACGTCGAACAACTGGAACTGGGTATCCCCTTCATCGCCAACCTGCCCAGCGACACCGATGTCTTCGTGCAACCGCTGCTGGCGATGCGCGTGGACGGCAGCGCGCTGCGTATCGACGGCCATACCAAGCCGTTTGCCGACAGTCGCGAGTCGACCATCAACTTCCAGCTCGATCGACTCGATCTCTCGCGCTACATCGGCTACGCGCCTACACCACTGCCCATCGCCATCCCCAAGGGCTTGCTGAGCGGCACGCTGGACCTGCATTTCGTGCAGACCAAGTCGACGCCGGAGCTGCAGCTCACCGGCAACCTGCAGCTGGATGATTTCGCCCTCGACAGCAGCCACGGTGCCGCCATAGCCCAGGTGGGTCACGGCAGCGCCGAACTGGTCGACGTGCAGCCACTGGTGTCGCGTTATCACCTCGGCGTGCTGAAGCTGGATCGGGCGCAGCTCTTTTACGCGCAGGGTGCGGACGGGCATAGCAACCTTGACGCGCTCACCGCCTCTTCTGCGCCGGCAGAGGCCGGCAAACCAACCACACCGACCGACCTGCGCATCGCATCGCTCGTGCTCAGCGACAGCACCGTCCACTACACCGACGCAACCCAGAACAAACTCGACCTGCTCAACCTGCATGGCAACTTGCAAGGCCTGAGCATGCTCGCCGCGCCGCCGGCGAAGCTCGATCTGACCGGCAAGCTGTTTGAGGGCGAAATCACCGCCAAGGGCTCGCTCGACTTGCCGGCATCCAAGCTCGTGGCGACGCTCGGCCTGAAACAGGTGGAGATGGTGCCGCTACAGGCCATGGCCGCGCCGACCGTGGGCGCGCGCATGACCAAGGGCAAACTCGACGCCACTGGCCCACTGACGCTCGACTGGGGCAAGACGACGAATGTGCATCTTGCCGACGCCCATGCCACCGTCACGGACTTTGCCCTCGAGCCGCAATTCAGCGGTCACGGCGCACCGGTGGCTTGGGGCAAGCTCGAAGCCGAGCTCACCCTGATCGATCTGGCCAGCCGCCAGATCCAGCTGGGCACGGTGACCGCGAGCAACCTGAGCCTGGATGTACAGCGAAGCAAAAACCAGCACATCAGCATCGTCGACTTGTTCGCGGTCAAGAACACACGACGCCAGGCCGCCCCGGACAGTGGTCCGCCGTGGCACTGGAGCATCGCCCATCTCGGCTTCGACAACGCGTCGGTCGCGCTCACCGACCTGGCGGCTGGCGACAAGCCGGTAACGATCAACATCCAGTCGCTGACGGGTGGCCTGGAACATCTCAGCGACAAGTTCAACGAGCCGCGCGATCTCAAGCTCAGTGGCGCCATCGGCAAGGGCAGCTTTGTCGCCACTGGCAAGCTGCAGCCGCTACCCACCATGGCCGATCTCCAGCTCAGCACCAAGCAGCTGGACATTGCGCCGTTCGAGTCGTACATCAGCGTACCGCTGAACGTCACTATCTCCACCGCTCGCATCAGCAGCGACGGCAAGCTGCATTACGACGGCCGCAGCACGGTGCCCGCCTTCACCTACCGCGGCAACGCGGCCTTGGAACAGGTGCGCATCCAGGACAAGCTCACCGGTGACGACTTCCTGCGCTGGCGGACGCTCAGCGCCAGCAACGTCGAGCTGACCTACGGCAGCGGCGCGCCGCGCATGCATATCGGCAGCCTCGTGCTCAGTTCGTTCTATGCCCGCGTGATCGTCAATGCGAGCGGCAAGCTGAACCTGTCCGAAGTCGTCGCGCAACCGGAAGCCGCGCCGGTGTCGGTGACCCGTACCGAAGGCAGCACGCCTGCCGCGCCTGCCGCTCCCAAGCCACAGGCGGCCGTGGCCACGACAGCAGCGGCCACGACGGCGCCCGCCGGCCCTGCGCCGGACATTCTTATCGGCGGCATCACGCTGGTGAACGGCCAGCTCAACTACACCGACAACTTCATCAAGCCCAACTACACCGCCAACCTCACCAAGTTGACCGGCAAGATCGGCACCATCGGCAGTGCGGCAGGCGGTCCGCCGGCCGCTCTATCGGTGCAGGCCGCACTGGACGACAACTCGCCCGTTGATATCGACGGCACCATCAATCCGTTGCAACCGGTGGCCTTCCTCGACATCAAGGGCAAGGCCAACGACGTCGAGTTGACCCGCCTCACCGCGTATTCCACCCGCTATACGGGCTACCCCATTACCCAGGGCAAGCTCACGATGGATGTCCACTACACGCTTGACCAGCGCAAGCTCAATGCGGACAACCACATCTTCATCACCCAGCTCACCTTCGGCGATCGCGACGAAAGCCCCGGCATTGCCCATCTGCCGGTGAAGCTGGCGGTGGCGCTGCTCAAGGACACCCAGGGCAATATCGATGTGAACGTGCCGGTGTCCGGTTCCCTGGATGATCCGCAGTTCAGCATGGGTGGCCTGATCTGGCGCGCCATCGGCAACCTGATCGCCAAAGCAGCCACCGCGCCGTTCCGCTTGCTGGGAGCTGCCTTCAGTGGCGGCAGCCACGAGGACCTGGGCTTTGTCGAGTTCGAGCCTGGTTCCGCCGTGCTGGACGCCCAGGCCCAGGAGCGGCTCGGCAAGATCGTCGCCATGCTCAACCAGAAGCCCGCGCTCAATCTGGACATCACCGGACGGGTCGATCCGTCCAAGGACGAGGACGGCCTGCGCAAGGTCACCGTGGACAACATGGTTCGCCAGCAGAAGGCCCTGGATCAGACGGGCAAGGGTGCCGACACCTCGGCGGCGGCCTTGGCCGCGGTCAACGTGACGCCCGACGAGTACGAGCGCTACCTCAAACGCGCCTACAAGGACGACGACTTCAAGGGCAAGCCGAAAAACGTTATCGGCCTGAAGAAGTCGCTCGAGCCCGACGAAATGCGCAGCCTGATGGAAACCAATGTCGCCGTGGATGCCAAGGCCATGCATGACCTGGCTGATCGACGCGCCGCTGCCGTACAGACGTGGCTGAAGGGCAAGCTGGACGACAAGCGCGTGTCACTGAAGGACCCCAAGCTCACGCCCGACGGCATCGACGACAAGGGCAAGACGACTCGGGCGGAGTTCGGCCTGCATCAGGCCTGATCGGCCCATCGCGGGGCGCCGGCCACGGCTGCCCCGCGCCGCTTCCTTCCCAGCGCGGCCTCAAGGGCTCAAAATATCCCTTTGCCCTGCTGGAATTCCCCATGAGCTACCCCGGCCAGTCGCGCTTCGCCAGCGAACTCGAATCGATCCGTGAGCAAGGCCTGTTCAAGGCTGAGCGCATCATCACCTCACCGCAGTCGGCGAAGATCCGCCTGGACAGCGGGCAGGAAGTACTCAACTTCTGCGCCAACAACTATCTGGGGCTGGCCGATCACCCCGACGTGATCCAGGCCGCGAAGGACGCGCTGGATAGCCACGGCTTCGGCATGGCGTCGGTGCGCTTCATCTGTGGTACGCAGGACCTGCACAAGCAATTGGAAAAAAAGATCGCCGAATTCTTCGGCACCGAGGACACCATCCTCTACGCCGCCTGCTTCGACGCCAACGGCGGTCTGTTCGAGCCGCTGCTGGGTGAGGAAGACGCGATCATCTCCGACGCGCTCAACCATGCCTCGATCATCGACGGCATCCGCCTGTGCAAGGCCAAGCGTTTCCGCTACGGCAACTGCGACATGGCGGATCTTGAGAAGCAGCTGCAGGCGGCCGACGCGGCGGGCGCGCGTACCAAGCTGATCACCACCGATGGCGCGTTCTCGATGGATGGCTTCATCGCCCCGCTCGACCAGATCACCGCACTGGCGGAGAAATACGGTGCGCTCGTGCATATCGACGAATGCCATTGCACCGGCTTCCTCGGCGACACCGGTCGCGGCTCGGCCGAAGTGAACGGCGTACTGAACAAGATCGACATCATCACCGGCACGCTGGGCAAGGCCCTCGGCGGCGCCCTGGGCGGCTTCACCACCGGCCCGCGCGAAATCATCGAGATGCTGCGCCAGCGCTCGCGCCCCTACCTGTTCTCCAACTCGCTGCCGCCGCACGTGGTGGCCGCCGGCATCAAGGTGTTCGAGATGCTCGCCGCCGCGGGTGACCTGCGCGATCAGGTCAAGGAAAACACGCGCTATTTCCGCGAGCAGATGACCAAGGCGGGCTTCGACATCAAGCCGGGCGTGCATCCAATCGTGCCGGTGATGATCTACGACGCCAAGAAGGCCCAGGCCATGGCGACCGAACTGCTCGACGAAGGCATCTACGTCACCGGCTTCTTCTACCCCGTGGTGCCGCAGGGCCAGGCGCGCATCCGTACCCAGATGAGCGCCGCGCATACGCGCGAGCATCTCGATCAGGCGATTGCGGCGTTCACCAAGGTGGGCAAGAAGCTGGGCGTAATCTGATCGCTGGACTCCCTCTCCCCTCCGGGGAGAGGGTTGAGGTGAGGGGCGAGTCTTGCGACACCGTCCGTGCAATGCGGCCACGTTTGCAGCGCTTCCGCAAGCACCCGCCCTTTACCCCCTTTTGGGGCTCACCTCGGTCCTCTCCCCTTGGGGGAGAAGAAGAAGAGTTAGGACGTCGCCAACGCCCGCACTTCGTCAGCGCTCAAGGGTCGCCACTGCCCCTTGGCCAGCTCACCCAGCGCCAGCGGCCCAATCGCCACGCGAATCAGCCGCAGCACGGAGATCTCATGCGCCGCCAGCAAGCGCCTGATATGTCGGTTGCGTCCTTCGTCCAACACGATCTCGAGCCAAGCGTTTTTTTCGCCCGTGCGAAGCAGCACGACACGTTTGGCCATGAGGCGCTCGCCCTGCTCGACGACGCCCGTGATCAACCGATCCAGTAGCGCCTGATCCGGAATGCGGTCGATCTGCACGTGATAGGTCTTGTCCACGTGATGCTTGGGCTCGGTGAGCTGTGCTGCCCAGACACTGTCGTTACTCAACAGCAGCAAACCCTCGCTGGCCTTGTCCAAGCGCCCCACCGGACCCAGCCACGGTAACCCGGCATCCTTCAACAAGTCGTATACGGTGTCGCGACCACGCTCGTCTGCCGCACTGACCACAATGCCACGCGGCTTGTTGAGCGCGAGGTAGACACGCGTCGTGGCCACCACGGGCTCGTTGTCCAGACGGATCTGTTGGCGTTGCACATCGGTGGGACGCTCGGGATCGAGCACGACCTTCCCATCCACACTTACCCTGCCCTCGCGCACCGCCTTTTCGGCCTGGCTGCGCGAACACACTCCGAGCTTGCTGAGCACGCGCGCCAAACCATGACGTGGTGCAGCCTCTGTGCGTGTTGAGGTGTTGGGTCGGAGAGTACGCATGAGTAGTCGAACGACAGGGTCTCGACGAAAGCCGCCTTGCCACATGGTAGGCGATTGGGCGATCGGGTGCGCCGTTGAGTTCGATGGCGTACCCGCGTGGTCGCGGGATTCATCGGGCCGATGCCGGCACACAAAAAGAAAAGCCCGGCAAAAGCCGGGCTTTTCGGTACTGCCCTACCGGTCGATTACTGCTTGACCTGCAGCTCCGTGCGACGGTTACGGGCGCGGCCGGTATCCGTGTCGTTGGTGTCGATCGGGTTGTTCTTGCCGAAACCGATCGGACCTTCCAGGCGATTGGCAGCGATGCCGTGCGCGGTCAGGTAGTCGAACACGATCTTCGCGCGACGCTCGGACAGCGCCTGGTTGTACTCGGCGGTGCCGACGTTGTCGGTGTGGCCGGCAACGGTCACGTGCACCTGCGGGTAACGCTGCAGCGTGTCGACAGCCTGATCCAGGATCGCGAGCGAGTCAGCGGTCGGCTCGGCAAGCGACTTACGAATGTCAGCCTCGCCCTTCTTCGGGCGATCGAACTTGAAGTTCACGCCGCGCAGGTCGATGACGACCTTCTGCGGACAACCGTCCGGACCGACGATCGTGCCTTCCGGCAGATCCGGGCACTTGTTGTCGCACAGATTCACACCGTTGCGGAACTGCTTGGAGCAGTCCGGCGCAGCCGGTGCCGGCGCGGGAGCAGCCACCGGAGCGGCAGCAGCCGGCTCGCCGAAGCGCGACACGATGCTGACGCCGAGGAACACGTCGCCGTAGCCGTTCTTGTTCGGCTGGGTCTTGTCGTCCCAGTCATAGCGGTAACCCGCTTCGACGCGCAGGTCGGTGCTGTCAGTGACGGTCTTCGACACGCCCACGCCCAGCTCGGCAGCCGGTGCCCAGCCGTTGTCGACGGCGTTCTGATGCTGGCTGCCCATCACGCCTGCGAGCAGGTACGGACGCCATGCAGTCCATTCGCCGAAGTAGTAGCGAGCGGTCACGCCGTAGTTGTTGTTGGCCCAGCGATTTTGCAGCGCCGCGTTACCATCGACGGTGCGCTTCGTGCGATCGACGAACAGATCGATCGAGACATTTGGGGCAATGAAGCGACCAACGCCCAGGCCATAATAGAACTGGCGGCTGTTGGTGTTGCGATCGGTGTCGTTGTAGTAGCCGCCGACGGTCGGAGCGATATACCAGCGACCATCGTAGCTAGGCGTGGTCGTGGTGGCAGCACCGGCGGTGTTGTCTTGCGCGTGAACGGCACCTACGCCGCCCAGGGCCAGGGCAATCATGAAGTACAAGCCCTTACGATTCATCATCTGGTGTCTCCTAGTTATTGGTATTCGCGTCCATTCCACCCCAGACGGAAATCGCGCGTCTAAAACAAACTTCAACGTCCAGGGATTTGTGCCATCCCTTTGCTTCACGTCGCGATCAAAAAAAATTCACGAGATCGTGAGCGCGGCGGAGTGTAGCAAAATCGTTAAGCGCATCGCACGCAATACGAGACGAGGTTGGTGAACCGTGGTTCAGACAAGCGCATCTTGCGCATGCATCGATCATGTTGATGAGTGCGACAAAGTGTCGCTAACGAATCGCTTTTCATGCTCGCGACGTCGACCAACAAGTGCAATTCGTCACGCACGACATGAGCAGAAATCCATGATTTGCCTTCGCATGCGAGCCATGTCGACAAATCGAATTCGCTCCTGATGCGCATGCCGCCAGCAATCATGTCGTGACTCGCCGAGGTGCGCGATGTCGACCATCGAGCGTGCGTCGCCAGAGCATGCGCGCAAGGTCGACAGGAAAAACGTCACTGACAAAGCGCATGAAGCTCACAAAGAGATGCGCATGACGCCCACATGATTTTTCCCATTGCCGTGCACGCAAGCGTCGAAAGCAACGTCGCGACTCATGCGCGACGAGGCAAAAAAAAGAGCCCGGCAGTGCCGGGCTCTTTTTTCCAACTTTGCAGTTGCTGCGATTACTGCTGAACGTCCAGCTCGGTACGACGATTGCGAGCACGACCTTCGGCCGTGTCGTTGGTGTCGATCGGCTTGGTCAAGCCATAACCCACCGGAGGATCGAGGCGGCTCTGATCGATGCCGTGAGCGATCAGGTAGTCGTACACGATCTTCGCACGACGCTCCGACAAGCTCTGGTTGTACTCGGCCGTACCGACATTGTCGGTGTGACCAGCCACCAGCACGCGCACCTGCGGGTAACGCTTCAGGGTATCGACCGTCTGATCGAGGATAGCCAGCGAGTCCTTGGTCGGCTCGGCCAACGACGGTGCGATGTCCTTCTCGCCCTTCTTCGGACGATCGAACTTGAAGTTCACGCCGCGCAGATCGATCACAACCTTCTGCGGGCAGCCATCCGGACCGACGATCGTGCCTTCCGGCAGATCCGGGCACTTGTTGTCGCACAGGTTCACACCGTTGCGGAATTGCTTGGAGCAATCCGGCGGCGGCGGCGGCGGCGCGACCACGGGCGCAGCGGCCGGCTCGCCGAAGCGAGACACGATGCTGACACCGAAGAACCAGTCGCCGTAACCGTTCCTGTTGCGCAGCGTCACATTGTCCCAGTCGTAGCGGTAGCCGCCTTCGACGCGGAAATCGGAGCTGTCGGTGATCGTCTTCGACAGACCCACGCCTGCTTCAGCCGCCGGCGCCCAACCGTTACTGATCTGGGTGATGTGCTGGCTACCCATCACGCCGCCCAACAGATACGGGCGCCATGCGTTCCAATCCAGGAAGTAGTAGCGGGCCGTTACGCCGTAGTTGTTGTTCGACCAACGACCGCCACCCAGGCTGTCGTCGATGGTGCGCTTGGTGCGATCGGCAAAGACATCAAGCGACCAGTTCGGACCGAAGAACCGACCAACGCCCAGGCCATAGTAGAACTGGGTGCTATTGGTGTTGCGCTTGGTGTCGTTGTAGTAGCCACCGACCGTGGGGGCTATATACCAACGACCGTCATAGCCCGAGGCGGGGGTCGACTGTGTGGTGGTCGACGTCGAGCTGGAAGTGTTGTCCTGTGCATGAACGGCACCTGCGCCGCCCAGTACGAGGGCAATAAAAATGTATAGGCCCTTACGTTTCATCAGGTGTCTCCTCGTTTATTGGTGTGCGCGTCCGTTCACCCCAGACGGGAATTACATCAGCCGTGGAAACCAACTCCTATCGAATCCCCGGACATGACTTTAGAACCTATGAAGCTCAGTTACCCGAAACGGGCGCGGAGTAGTTTAGCAAAAATTAAACAATTGCGAATCGACCCCAAACGCCTGTTCATTTTCAGCTCACGCCGTCTTTACAACGTGAAGAACCCCAAAAAAGCCTGAATGGGCATATCATCCAGCCTCGCTGGGTCAGCCGTGGCCTCAAGAATGGCCTTGACCCGGTGGGCCGGCAAGTGGCCGCGCAGGGCCGCCTCGAACTTCTTGAGTAGGACCGGGATGCCCTCGGCACGGCGCTTGCGGTGGCCGATTGGGAAGTCGATGGCCACTTTCTCCGTGCTGCTGCCGTCCTTGAAGAATACCTGGACCGAATTGCCGATATAACGCCTGTCCGGGTCGAAATAGTCCTTGGTGAACAGCGGGTTCTCGCTGACCACCATCCTGTCGCGGAGGGCATCGATACGGGGGTCGGCAGCCACGTCGTCGTTATAGTCGTCAGCGGTGAGGCGGCCGAAAATGAGCGGCACGGCCACCATGTACTGGATGCAATGGTCGCGATCGGCGTAGTTGGCCAACGGGCCGGTCTTGTCGATGATGCGGGCACCGGCTTCCTGGGTCTCGATCACCACCTTTTCGATCTGGTCGATCTTGCCGGCCACGGCGCCGTGCAGCTGCATGGCGCACTCCACTGCGGTCTGCGCGTGGAATTCCGCTGGGTAGCTGATCTTGAACAGCACGTTCTCCATCACGTAGCTGCCGAACGGGCGCTCGAACTCGAACTCCCTGCCCTTGAAGGCCACGTCGTAATAGCCCCAGGTCTTGGCGCTCAATGCCGACGGGTAGTCCACCACACCGCGGTAAACCGCGTTGATCGCATGCATCACGGCGCGACGGCAGGCATCGCCCGCAGCCCAGCTCTTGCGCGGGCCGGCATTGGGGGCGTGACGATAGGTGCGCAGCACGCCGTTGTCGATCCAGCTATGCGACACGGCGGTGATGATCTGCTCCCGGGTGCCGCCCAGCATGGCCGTGGCGACGGCCGTGGACGCCAGGCGCACCAGGATCACGTGGTCCTGGCCCACGCGATTGAAGCTGTTCTTGAGCGCGTAGCACCCCTGGATCTCATGCGCCTTGATGGCATAGGTCAGCACGTCGCGTACGGTCAGCGGCTGGCCGCCCTCGCGCTCGGCCTTGCGGCTGAGGTAGTCGGCCACGGCCAGAATGCTGCCGAGGTTGTCCGACGGATGGCCCCACTCGGCCGCCAGCCAGGTGTCGTTGAAATCCAGCCAGCGGATCTGCGTACCGATGGCGAACGCGGCCTGCATCGGGTCCAGTTCGTGGCTGGTACCTGGCACGCGCGCACCGTCCGGCAGAGTGGCGCCCGGCACGACGGGGCCGAGATGCTTGACGCACTCCGGGAACTTCATCGCAAGCATGGCCGTGCCCAGCGAGTCGAGCAGCATGTAGCGCGCGGTGTCGTATGCCTCGCTCGAATCGATCTTGAAGTCGATCACGTAGTTGGCGACGTCGACCATCGGCTGATCGGGGTCTGGGCGCTTGGCCGAGCGGATGTCATGGACACTCATGAGGCTCGTCTCGTGGCAACAGGGAAACCGCCATCGTGCCCGGATGATCTTACTCGTTCGCTTGACGCAAACTCTTATCGAGGTTGTCTAACGATGTCGCCGTGACCGTAGCGAGCAAGCGGCTTCACCCAACAGGCACGCGCACCCAGCCCTCCATCAGCACGCGCGCGCTGCGGCTCATAATGGCCTTGGTGACCGTCCACGTGCCGTCAACCAGCGCCGCCTCGGCACCCACTCGCAACGTCCCGGACGGATGGCCAAAGCGCACCGCCTGACGTTCGCCACCGCCTGCGGCCATGTTCACCAGCGTGCCTGGAATGGCCGCCGCGGTGCCGATGGCCACCGCTGCCGTACCCATCATGGCGTGATGCAGCTTGCCCATCGACATCGCACGCACGAGGAGATCGATGTCGCCCGCCGCCACCGGCTTGCCGCTCGACGCGACGTAATCAGCTGGTCCAGCGACGAAGGCCACCTTGGGCGTGTGCTGGCGCGTGGCGATCTCGTCGAGTGATTTGATCAGGCCCATGCGCAGCGCACCGTGCGCGCGAATGGTCTCGAACATCGCCAGCGCCTTGGAATCGCTGTTGATGGCGTCCTGCAGCTCCGTGCCGGTGTAGCCGATCGCGGAGGCCTCGACGAAAATGGTGGGAATGCCAGCGTTGATCATGGTTGCCTTGAGCGTGCCGACGCCCGGCACCTCCAGGTCGTCGACGAGGTGCCCGGTGGGGAACATGGCCCCACCTGCGCCCTCTTCCTCGGCGGCCGGATCGATGAACTCCAACTGCACTTCGGCGGCGGGGAAGGTCACGCCATCGAGCTCGAAATCGCCTGTTTCCTGCACGGCGCCGTTGGTCATCGGCACACGCGCAAGGATGGTCTTGCCGATGTTCGCCTGCCAGATACGCACGGTGGCGATGCCATCACGCGGTACGCGCGCCGGGTCCATCACGCCTGCGGCGATGGCGAACGGACCGACCGCCGCCGAGAGATTGCCGCAGTTGCCGCTCCAGTCGACGAACGCCTTGTCGATCGCTACCTGGCCGAACAGGTAATCCACGTCATGGTCCGGCCGGCTGCTTTTGGACACGATTACCGTCTTGCTAGTGCTGGACGTGGCGCCGCCCATGCCATCGATCTGCTTGCCATAGGGATCGGGGCTGCCGATCACGCGCAGCAACAGCGCATCGCGCGCGGCGCCCGGCACCTGCGCAGCCTCGGGCAGGTCCTGCAGGCGGAAAAACACGCCCTTGCTGGTGCCCCCGCGCAAGTAGGTGGCGGGAATGCGGAGCTGGGGAAGCGATGCCATGTATGTTGTCCTGTGATGACTGGACCAAGCCAGCGCGCAATGCGCGAGTAGAGTCCCAAACGCGAGGCGGCACGAGCGGTGCACCTCGATTTACCTGTCATTCCCGCGAAAGCAGGAATGACGGGTAAAAACGATTAGGCCGCCTGCGAAGCTTCAAGGAAGTCCTGCGCGAACCGCTGCAGCACGCCGCCTGCCTCGTAGATCGACACTTCCTCGGCGGTGTCCAGGCGGCACGTTACCGGCACCTCGACGCGCTCGCCATTCTTGCGATGGATGACCAGGGTGAGGTCCGCGCGCGGCGTGCGCGCGCCCAGCACGTCGAAGGTTTCGGTGCCGTCGATGCCCAGCGTGTTGCGGTTGGTGCCGGGCTTGAACTCCAGCGGCAACACGCCCATGCCGATCAGGTTGGTGCGATGGATGCGCTCGAAGCCTTCGGCCGCGATCGCTTCCACACCAGCCAGGCGTACGCCCTTCGCAGCCCAGTCGCGCGACGAACCCTGGCCGTAGTCGGCGCCCGCGATGATGATCAGCGGCTGCTTGCGGTCCATATAGGTTTCGATCGCTTCCCACATGCGCATGACCTTGCCATCCGGCTCCACACGGGCAAGCGAGCCCTTCTTCACCTCGCCATCGACCACGGCCATCTCGTTGAGCAGCGTCGGGTTGGCGAAGGTGGCGCGCTGCGCGGTGAGGTGATCGCCGCGGTGGGTCGCGTACGAATTGAAGTCCTCTTCCGGCAAGCCCATCTTGGCAAGGTATTCACCTGCGGCGCTGTCGAGCAGGATCGCGTTCGACGGCGACAGATGGTCGGTGGTGATGTTGTCGCCGAGCACCGCCAACGGACGCATGCCCGTGAGCGTGCGCTCGCCCGCGAGGGCACCCTCCCAGTACGGCGGACGGCGGATGTAAGTGCTCTGCGGGCGCCAGTCGTACAGCGGCGCAGCGCTCGTGCCGGTGTGCCCGGTGCGCGCGAACATCGGGTCGTAGACCTTGCGAAACTGCTCAGGCTTCACGCTGGAAGACACGATCGCGTCGATTTCTTCATCCGACGGCCAGATGTCCTTGAGCGTCACCGGCTGGCCGTTGGCGTCGACGCCAAGCACGTCCTTCTCGATGTCGAAGCGAATGGTGCCGGCGATGGCGTAGGCCACCACCAGCGGCGGCGAGGCCAGGAAGGCCTGCTTGGCATACGGGTGGATACGGCCGTCGAAGTTGCGATTGCCGGACAGCACCGCGGTGGCGTACAGGTCGCGATCGATGATTTCCTGCTGGATCGCCGGATCGAGCGCGCCGGACATGCCGTTGCAGGTGGTGCAGGCGAACGCGACGATGCCGAAGCCTAGCTTCTCCAGTTCCGGCAGCAGGTTCGCCTCTTTCAGATACAGCTCCACGGCCTTGGAGCCGGGTGCTAGCGAACTCTTCACCCACGCCTTGCGGGTAAGCCCGCGCGCATTCGCGTTGCGCGCCAGCAACGCTGCCGCGATCACGTTGCGCGGGTTGCTCGTGTTGGTACAGCTGGTGATGGCGGCGATGATCACCGCGCCATCGGGCATCTGGCCCGGCTGCTCTTGCCACTGGCCGGCGATGCCGCGCGCGGCGAGATCGGCGGTGGGCAGGCGCTTGTGCGGGTTGGACGGGCCCGCCATGTTGCGCACCACCGAGGACAGGTCGAACGTCAGCGTGCGCTCGTACTGGGCATGCGCCAGCATGTCGGCCCACAGGCCCGCGGCCTTGGCATAGGTTTCCACCAGCTTGACTTGCTCGTCGCTACGACCGGTGAGACGCAGGTAGTCGATGGTCTGGCCGTCGATGAAGAACATCGCAGCGGTGGCGCCGTATTCGGGCGCCATGTTGGAGATGGTCGCGCGATCGCCCAGGGTGAGGCTGCCCGCGCCTTCGCCGCGGAACTCCAGGTAGGCACCGACCACCTTCTCCTTGCGCAGGAACTCGGTGAGCTCAAGCACGATGTCGGTGGCGGTGATGCCGGGCTGGCGCTTGCCGGTGAGCTCGACGCCAATGATGTCAGGCAGGCGCATCCACGAGGCACGGCCGAGCATCACGTTCTCTGCCTCCAGGCCGCCCACGCCGATGGCGATGACGCCGAGCGCATCCACGTGCGGTGTATGGCTGTCGGTGCCCACGCAGGTATCGGGATAGGCCACACGGTCCTGCACCTGGATCACCGGCGACATCTTCTCCAGATTGATCTGGTGCATGATGCCGTTGCCCGGCGGGATCACATCGACGTTTTCGAACGCCTTCTTGGTCCAGTTGATGAAGTGGAAGCGATCTTCGTTGCGGCGATCCTCGATGGCGCGATTCTTCGTGAACGCGTTCGGGTCGAAGCCGCCGCATTCCACCGCCAGCGAGTGATCGACGATCAGCTGCACCGGCACCACTGGATTTACCTTGGCCGGATCGCCACCGCGCTCGGCGATCGCGTCGCGCAGGCCGGCCAGGTCCACCAAGGCCGTCTGGCCGAGGATGTCATGGCACACCACGCGCGCCGGGAACCACGGAAAATCGCGCTCGCGCTTGCGCTCGATGAGCTGCTTGAGCGACTCGGTGAGGATCGCCGGATCGCAACGGCGCACCAGGTTCTCGGCGAGCACGCGCGAGGTGTACGGCAGCGCGTCATAGGCGCCCGGCTGGATCGCGTCCACGGCGGCGCGCGCATCGAAATAGTCCAGCGACGTGCCGGGAAGGGATTGGCGGTAGACGGTATTCATATATATCAGAACCCTGGAGATAAACGCCTCGACTCAGCGCAGGCCAGACACTCGGGGCACGCGCGGGCACATGGAAATGCTACCTCGCCCGCGTCGCAACACTTGAAGTCCCCGTGCCGGCGACCTAGGCGAAGATTTCACCCGTGACTAAGGCACGATCAAAAAATCACACAATCAGCCGCTGATTGTAACGCACCCTCTCGGGCGCGACCCAGCCGAAGCCCGCGTTCGCGCCCCCCCAACAAGTAGGGTGTGATTCACGCACCTTCGCGGTTCCAGCGAGCGTGCTCAAAAGTTTGTTCTGGCCGTAGGGCAGGAACATGGCGCTTGGCTTGACTGACATGCATAACGACATCGACAATGGCGCAATACTGACCCCAAAAGGGAGTAGTTCCAGGGTACGGCTTCTTTGTACCCATGCAGTGGTCGTCATCACGAGCGAGACTCCGCTCCGGTCACTGCAGCGGCTCTGCCGCGAACGAGACTTTTGCAGTAATCGCGGGCCGCGCGTGTCCGTTGTTGCTGCATCTGTCCGACGCGCAGAGACCCCTCTATGGAATTCATCGCGACCGATTTTCTCTCTGGCCTGCTCGCCATCGTCCTGCTTGACCTGGTACTGGCGGGCGACAACGCGATCGTTATAGCGCTGGCAGCGCGCAACCTCCCCCGTCAAATACAGAAGAAGGCCGTCCTCTGGGGCACCGTCGGCGCTGTCGCCGTGCGAATCGCGCTCACCGGCGTCGTCGTTTATCTGCTGGAGCTACCCGGCCTGATGTTGGCGGGTGGCCTGCTGCTGTTGCCGATCGCCTGGAAGCTCCTGCAAACCGAGGCGAAACCGGCGCATGGGGTCGACGCTGCGAGCAGTTTCTGGACGGCCATGCGCACGATCGTCGTCGCTGACGCCTTGATGGGCCTGGACAATGTGCTGGCCATCGCCGGTGCCGCCGATGGTCAGATCGTACTTGTGGTTATCGGCCTGGCGATCAGCGTGCCGCTGGTGGTGTGGGGTTCGTCGTTGATTTTGCGCCTGATCGAGCGCTTCCCGATCATCGTCTACATCGGCGCGGCAGCCATTGCCTGGACAGCCGCTCGCATGATGGCGCACGACCACTGGGTGGCACCCTGGTTCGAGGCCAACCCGTGGGCCAAGTGGACACTAGACGCGCTGCTGGTCATCGGCGTCTGCCTGACTGGCTGGTTGGGACAACGTAAGCAAGCGCGGCGCCTTAACGAAGCTTGAGGCGAAGTCGCCCGACCGGCGACACTGGACAGCTTCACCAGCCCAAGGAAACAACGCATGAAGCTGTATTACCTGCCGGGCGCCTGCTCGCTGGCCGACCATATCGCACTGGAATGGATTGGCCAGCCCTTTGAGACGCATCGTGTCGAACGTGAGGAACTGCGCTCCCCGGCGTACCTCAACATCAGTCCGGGCGGCGTCGTACCGGCGCTACAGGAGAATGATGGTTGGGTACTGACCGAGAATGCAGCCATCCTCAACTATCTGGCGGACAAGTACCCGGAATCCGGCCTGGGCGGTGACGGCAGCGCTCGCGGCCGCGCGGAAGTGAACCGTTGGCTGGCCTATATCAACTCAGATCTGCATCCAGCATTTCGCCCAGTGTTCCGACCGGAACGTTTCGTCGAGGGTGAAGCCGCACAGGAAGCATTGCGCAGCACGGCGCTAGCGAAGTTGCGCGCCTACTACGAGCGACTGGATGCGCAACTGACCGGCCGGGAATGGCTGACCGGTACACGTTCGTTTGCCGACCCCTACCTCTTCGTGGTGTTGCGTTGGGCCATGGCCAAGGGTGTAAACCTGGAAGGACTGGATAACCTCGCTCGCTTTCAGCAGCGTATGCTTGACGATGCCGGCGTGAAGGCTGCCATGCAGCAGGAAGGTCTTTAACCGCGGCGACGCCTCACCGCTCTTCGGAGCGGTGAGTATGCTCCAAGGCCTGCGCATAAATCGCTCACCATGCGGATAGGCGAACTGGCCCTAGTACATCATCGGCACGCGCACGGTGACCGTCGCATCCGGCGTATCGCGGGTCACGCCCACGCCCAGGGTGAAGTTGAGCGTGCGCTTGTCGGTCATGCGCCATGATCCACCGATCAACAGCGTGCCGAGCACGGTTTTCACGGAGCCAGGCACGGTCTTGTTGTTCTGCTTGGTCACGCCCACAAAGCTCTGGTCGTAGCCGATACTTAACGAGGCCCTCTCGTTGAGCGACAAACCCATGCCGATACTCACATCCGCAATGTCGCCTTCCGAAATCTTGCCCAGATACTCCGTGCCGCCCAGCAGGATGTTTCGGCTGACGTTGTTGCGTGGGAAGTTGTGCAGGTAGCTCACGTTGCCAAAGAACACCACCGGATCGGACGGATACAGCCAGGTGACGCCCGGCTGCAACGCATAGAAGCCTGTGCCTTGCGGCTGCTGCAGGGGCAAGCCGGTGCCTGTCGCCTGGAGGTTCGCCTCATTCGTCCCATTGATCACGGCCTCCACGCAGCGCTGTACGCAGTCCGTGGTGACATCGAACGGATCCCTGCCGGTGCGGGACTTGAAGCGCAGCCAACCCACATAAAATGCCTTGTCGGGACCGCCAACGTTGATCTGGTAGCGTGCCGTCGCCTCGACATCGCCGATTCCGTTGCCACTGGATCCGAAGGCGACGTCGGTAGCGGAACCCGTGAAGATTTCACGACTCACCGTGTCGGTATGTTGGTAGACATATGGCACGCGCACTTCGATTTCCAGCCGATTGGTAATGCCGTAGCGTGTCGTGAGCCAGCCGATCTGAGTGGTGGTCCTGACCTGGCGCGCGTCGATAAGACCGATAAGGATCGCCGGGATCACGGTGTAACCGACCAGTGCCACGCGCTCCGCTGATGAATATTCGTACTGGTAAGCCGGTTCGAGTATGAACTTACCCTTTGGTGTCAACACGCCAGGTTGCTGGAAGATCGGCGCCACCTCGGGCGGGCGGGTATCGACCTTCGGCGCCTCGCCGACCGGCTGCTGACCTGATGCATCGGAAGATTGCGGAGATGACTGCCCACTGGTCGATGGTGCGTTGGACGCAAGTGCCTGGCCCGCCGGCATGGGCAGCGCCGACGCACCAGGCCCACCCGCCGATATGCTGCCCGCGCGCTGCTTGTCCAGCTCATCCATACCCACCGCGTGCCGCAACGCCTGGTAATCGGCTTCCTGCGCCGCCAGGGCGTGCTTCATCGCATCGAGCTGCTCGATCTGCGCGCTGATCTGGCTGCGCATCGCATCGATGCGCTCACCCTGCTCCGCCACTTTCTTGCGTACGTCGTCGGAGGCGACGCCGTTCGCGGATGGCGGAGCCGTGGATGCTCCTGTTGCTCCAGCTGGTTGCGCTGTTGGAGCAGCCTGCGTTGCAGGCGCCGGTTGCGCTGCTGGAACCGATTGCGTTGCTGGCGGGGCCGGTTGCGCTGCTGGAACCGATTGCGTTGCTGACGGGGCCGGTTGCGATGCCGCGCCTTGTTGAGCTGCAACGGGGGCGCCCAGTGCAACCAGGCCCGCGCACCCTGCCGACCATAGGTATCGCTTCGCTGCGTATCGCATCATGCTTCCTTATGATTCTCTGATTAAGGTCGATGGTGTACGAGCGCGCTGCAACCATGGGCTGCAGCGTTCGAAAGAAAAACAGCGACTTCGGATGGCGTGCGTTCCATGGCGATCAGTGCCCCAACGATTGCAGCTCGGCCTGCTGCAACGCACTCTGAAAATTCGCCTGCCGGAATGCGTTTAGCGAATTGGATGAAGCGTTGATGGTGGTGATGCTTTGGATGTTCTGATTGTTCAGCGTGTTCTGAATGACCGTTGCGGCCGTAGTGTGGCCAAGTGACCCGGGATCGAACGTATTGTTCGGACCGACCTGGGTCAGCGAGACCGAGTTGAGCGCTGTATTCAGCGCCGCGGCCTGCGTCGTGGTGATGTGCGAGATATCGGGGATATTGAAGCTGGTCGACGTGACCAGGTCGCCGTTGACATACACGGCGCGATCGATACCCAAGGACGCCACCAGCCCGTTGCCCAGGTCGAAGCCACCACGCATGTCGTCGAGTGTGTCCTCGCTGACGGCAGTCCAGCCAGTCATTTCGCTGCTGCTGCCGGTTTCGCTGGCGTGCTGAGCCGCAACGATGGACAGCTGCTGTGGGGACACCGGAGGGGTCGCAGACAACGGTGCGGACTCTTGCGCCAGCGCAGCGTAAATCCCGGGGCCGCCGGTCAGTAAAACCGTGCTCAAGCAAATGATGCGGATGATCGGCTTCATGGCCATGCCCTCAGAGGTCGTCCGGCCCGCGCTTGGGCATTACCATGTTGAAGAGACCGTTGCGGTCGATGCTGGTGTCCAACGGCGCCAACGGAGCGACCTTCCAGTCATTCGGGCTATTGAACACCGCCAAGTTTCGGCGATTGTGGATCACGAAGAGAAGCCCGTTCTTCCATAACGTCATGAAGTGATCGATGGGAATGATGCGCGTGCCCCGCGCAGGATCTCCCACGAGCACGCGATCATTGCGGATGCCCTTGATCACCACGAAATGGTGATAGCCCTTGTCGTCGATCAACACAATGGCGGGGAGTCTCTCCTTCTCCAGTCGGTCGAGCGGCACTTTGAAACCGTCGGCTTCGAACCCATTGGCTCCCAGGAAGCGCTTGATGTCGAGCAGCGAAAAGCCCTCCTTGCTGATCTTCGCGCGGTCCCCGTGCGTATACATCTGCTCGAACGCGACTTGCTCGTTCATGGGATAGCCGTACTGATAAGTCAGCAACGTGGCCACCGCAGCCGAGCCGCAGCTGAAATCATATTTTTGGTGCAAGGTGCTCTTGTAACGCGCCTCCTTGAGGCTCGTAAGGTGCACTGTATAGGTGTTGCCCTGCCCGCCCAGCACGCCCACCGGCGTACTGGCATGAATTCCGGACGAAAGCGCCGCCAGTACCGCCAGCAGCGCCGCGAATCTATTCACGGCTTGAACTCTACATTTAAGACAGTCGCGTTCTGGATCAATACGTTGCTGCCAGAGTTCTGGATCACCACAGGGATGCCCGCCTCACCAGCAAATGAGTTGCCCGTAATGAGGTTGGATCCCGAGACGATATGGTCGGCGGAATCGTTGGACTGCGAGCCCGTCAACGTCGTGTTCTGTGTCACCGACGTGCCACCGCTCGAGTTCGACAGCGTGGTACCGTCGACCGCCTGCCCAAGGTCCTCCGCCTCATTGCTGCAATCGCATCGCACCGCAGCCACATACACGCCCACGGGCGAATCATCACCCGTGATCAGGTAGGCGGGCGGAATGCCGTCGTCGTCAGCCAGAACGGCAGCGGGCATTACAGCCACGCCCAGCGCGGCACAAGCAAGCATCTGACGGAAGATACGCACGGTAACCTCTCCCAAGTTGCAGACCACCACACCGACCGCGAGGACACCTCATCGCGATCCTCCTCGCCCAATCAGCGGCGACAAACCGGCACGGTGGGGTGTAAATCCCGCCGTGCCGTGTCCCTACTACTCAATGGACTGTCAGATTGGCCTGAACACTCACGCCCTGTTGCACCAGCGATGCCGCACCGCTGTTCTGCGCCAGGATCGAAATGCCGGCCGCCGCTGCGGCTGCGCCGCCCATGTTGTTCGACATGTCGAAGGTACCGCCGTTGGCGGAGGTTGAACCGCCTGCACCACCGGCTGCGCCCGCGCCACCCGTGCCAGCACCACCCGTACCGCTACCGCCGGCACCACCCGCTGCGCCTGCACCGGCATCGGCCGTCGCTGCGCCGCTGGTACCGCCAGTGGAAGTGGCTGCACCGCTGGTCGACGTAGCGGCTCCGGCCGTCCCGGCTCCGCCTGCCCACGTGCCGTTTCCGCCAGTCGCGGCGCCACTGCTACCCGAACCATGATTGCGCGAATGAGCATTGGCGTAGTTGTCGCCATCAGAATCGCCACCAGCCGCGCCGGAGAACGACCCTTGTCCGCCACTGTTGGCGCCACTGCCGCCGGCATGGCCACTACGGGCATGAGCGTTGCCGCCGTCACCGCCGGAGCCGCCCTTGCCGCCATCACCCTTGCCACCCTCGCCCTTGCCACCGTTGCCGCCACGTCCGCCATTGGCGTCGCCCTCATTGGACACATAGTTGCCAATGTAGGAGACGCTCAAGTTGCTTACGGTGCCGGACAAGGTGCTGTTGGACTCGACACTGCTGGTATTGAACGAGTCAGTAGTGGTGATGGTGATCGGGTTCGCCTCACTGGTGGTGTTGCTTTGGGTGCTGTAATCGCCAGCGGTATTGGTGTTGTCACTTGCGAATGCGGGGAGAGCCAAGCCCAGTCCCAGCACTATCGCAGTTGCTATTAGAGTCTTACGCATAGTCATTACTCCTGGAACGATGCGGTGACCCCCTGTGTTGCTGGAGTTGCCGACCCAGCACATCGTGATCGCAACATGCGTGCCACTTGGACGGTAACCGTGTTCACCTACGTGATGCTCAAGAAATCAGGTACTTGACGATGCTCTTGATGGTTGATTCTGGTATTGGTCAGGCTGCCATGGGACAAAGCTGATTCATACCTGTTACACCGTAGATCGGCCTATCGTGAATATGGCTCGACTCGCTCGACAGCAGTGGTCGACAAAACAAGGTATTGCGGAACATTGCCAACAACTTTGCTTGCATGTAGGTGGGTGTATCAACCGCGTTACACCCATGCACACAAAACGATAGCAATGTCGTACAGGGTCCTGAACCTAAACAAAAGACGAAAAAAAAGGGAGCCATTGGCTCCCTTTTTTCATGGCATGAAATCGGCGTGATTTCAGCGCTTTTCGATCGGCACGTACACCCGGTCTTCCGGACCGATGTAGTTCGCACTGGGGCGGATGATCTTGCCGTCCTCGCGTTGTTCGATCACATGCGCGCTCCAGCCGGACGTGCGTGCGATGACGAACAGCGGCGTGAACATGGCGGTTGGCACGCCCATCATGTGATAGGCGCTAGCCGAGAACCAATCGAGATTGGGGAACATTTTCTTTTGTTCCCACATCAGCTTTTCGATCTTCTCGGACACGTCGAACAGCGTCGGATTGCCGCCCTCCGTGCAGAGCTTGCGTGAAATTTCCTTGATGATTTCGTTACGTGGATCGGACACGGTGTAAACCGGATGGCCGAAGCCGATGATGATTTCCTTGCGCTCCACGCGGGCGCGGATGTCGGCTTCCGCCTCTGCCGCGTTGCGATAGCGCGCAATGATCTCCATCGCCACTTCATTGGCGCCGCCGTGTTTCGGGCCACGCAGCGCGCCAATGGCGCCCGTGATGGCCGAATACATGTCCGAACCCGTGCCGGCAATGACACGCGCGGTGAAAGTGGACGCGTTGAACTCGTGCTCGGCGTACAGCACCAGCGACTTGTCCAGTGAATGCGCATGCAGCTCGCTTGGCTTCTTGCCATGCAACAGGTGCAGGAAGTGCCCGGCAATCGATTCGTCCTCGGTTTCCGTCTCGATGCGCTTGCCGTTGTGGCTGTAGTGGAACCAGTAGAGCAGGATCGAACCGAAGCTCGCCATCAGGCGATCGGCGATATCGCGCGCGCCGGTGACGTTGTGGTCGTCCTTCTCTGGCAGCATGGTACCGAGCACCGAGCAACCCGTGCGCATCACATCCATCGGATGGGTGGCGGCCGGCAGCAGCTCCAGCGCGCTCTTCACCGGTGCCGGCAGGCCGCGCAGGCGCTTGAGCTTGGCCCGATAGGCATTCAGCTCGGCCCAGTTCGGCAGCACCCCGTGGACCAGCAGGTGAGCCACTTCCTCGAAGCACCCCTTGGCCGCCAGGTCGTGGATGTCATAACCACGATAGTGCAGATCGTTACCGCTGCGGCCCACCGTGCAAAGCGCGGTGTTGCCGGCAGCCACGCCGGAGAGGGCGACGGATTTCTTCGGCTTGGGAAGGGTTTGCTCAGTCATTCGGTACATCTCCTGAAGACACATGCAAGATCAAACATGGGCGGCAACATGCTGCCGCGTGGATCACGGGACAGCCGATCAGCCCTTCTTGGCGAAGAGATCGTCCAGGCGTCGCTCGAACTCGTGGTAGCCGATACGGTCGTAAAGCTCCTCGCGCGTCTGCATCGTGTCAATGACATTGCGCTGGTGACCGTCACGGCGAATCGCGGTGTAGACATTCTCCGCCGCCTTGTTCATGGCTCGGAATGCCGAAAGCGGATAGAGCACGATGCCGACCCCGGCCGAGGCAAGCTCCTCAACGCTGAACAGGGGGGTCTGGCCGAATTCAGTGATATTGGCCAGTACCGGCACCTTCACCGCATCCACGAAACGGCGGTAAGTCGGCAGGTCGTAGGCCGCCTCGGCGAAGATGCCATCGGCACCGGCTTCGACGCAGGCGATCGCGCGCTCGATCGCTGCATCCACGCCGTCCACCGCGATGGCGTCGGTGCGGGCGATCAGGAAGAAATCCGAATCGGTCTTGGCATCTGCCGCAGCCTTCACTCGGTCAGCCATTTCGCTCACGGGCACGATTTCCTTGCCCGGACGATGACCACACCGCTTGGCCCCGACTTGATCTTCGATATGGCAGGCCGCCGCGCCGAACTTGATCAGGCTCTTGACCGTGCGTGCAATATTGAAGGCGCTTGGACCAAAGCCGGTGTCTATATCCACCATCAAGGGCAGATCGCATACGTCGGTGATACGGCGCACGTCGGTAAGCACGTCATCGAGCGTATTGATGCCCAGATCAGGCAGGCCCAACGAACCAGCGGCCACACCGCCACCCGACAGATAGATGGCGCGATAACCCTCGCGCTTGGCGAGCAAGGCGTGGTTCGCGTTGATGGCGCCGATCACCTGCAAGGGGTGTTCGGCCGCGAGAGCAGCGCGAAACTTCGCGCCGGGGGATGCGAGCTGGGCCATGGAACCTCCGCGTTAAAGCATCGATTTTAGCGCACCACGTGTGCAAACCCTGTTGCGCGGCAGCATGAAAAGTTTCGAACGCTGCATGCGCTATACGTGGCTCGTGGCGCTCACCCCTGCTCCCTTCTGGGAGACCCGAAGACCGTCCCATCGGAGAGCAGCGATTGGAATGAGGGGGGTGCTCCCGGCGGAGCTGAAAGCAAAACGAAGCCCGCTTCGAACCGTCCCGATCGCCAGCTTGGCCCCTGGCCCTGCCCTGCGCCCCCCCAAAAAAGGAGAGGGAAAAGCATGCAACGGCTCAGCCGTCTTGCTCCGGGCCGCGCTTGAGTGCTCGCCGAACCTCGTCCAGCGCCCCTAGATCATCCGGCGTCGAGAGATCGCCCGCATCATCGTGCTCCACCAAGGTCTGCAGTGAACGTCGCAGCAGGCCTTGGTGGAGCGTGTCGTGGGCAGCACGTTCACCACATACACCCGCGCGGGCTTGGCCACGCCACCGAGTTGTTCGACCAGCCGCTGCTGCATCGCCTTCGCCACGGCGCGCAGCTCCTCCGTGACACCTTGCCTGAGTGTGGCAAACACGACGGGCACCTGCCCCTTCAATACGAGGCACGCAAACTGGCGTAGTAAAGATCGCACCCGGCGACGCGCGTCATTGGCGGATCGAGTCCCCGATCGATCAACCGTACGTGGGCCGGCTGATGCCGCGCCTCTTCGAGCGCCGCGTCGACCAGCGGCTTGCAGGGAAAGACCTTGCCACCACCCATGCCAGCGTCCGTGGCGATCAGCAAGTTGGGCTGTGCGTCTTCCATGCGCAGGGCCAGGTTGTGCGCTGCGAAACCACCGAATACGACGGAATGAATGGCGCCGATGCGGGCACATGAAAGCGTCGCAAATGCCGCTTCGGCAATGTTCGGCATGTAGATGACGACCCAATCGCCGTATCCCACGCCCAGCGAGCAAAGCACCGCGGCGAAGGTATTCACCTGACGATGAAGATCGCGATAGGTGAGCTCGCACGTCATGCCGGTTTCGGTGGAAATGGCAACGAGTGCAAGCTATCCGCTACGCTCGGTCAGGTGCCGGTCGACGGCGTTGCAACAGAGATGGCTAGTGCCGCCGACAAACCAGCGGCGGAACGGCAGATTCGAGGCGTCGAGAATTTGCCGCGGCAGCGTACGCTAATGAATCCGTTGCGCCTGCTCGACCCAGAACTGCTCGGGCTGCTCCACCGATTGCCGGTAAAATTCCTCGTAACGCATCGCGCCTCCCTGCTCCTTCGGTTGCTGATCCAGGCTAGCCTGGATCAGCAACGTGAAGCGGGCCTCGCGACCTTGGTCGAGACTTGGCGGCGATCGATCCGGGAACGAAATCATCGCGCCGTCAGGACCGTCAAAGGCAGGAGACCGCTGCGTCGCGGTAGCTCGAGTTGTAGTCCTTCTTCTCGCTCTGGCGCTCGTACATCGTCACCAAGGCGCCGGTGCCATCAGCCGTTGCGTTCAGCAGTGCGTGCGCTCCCGTCTTGTCGCTGGCCGACAGCGTGCCCTCTTCCTTCTTGTTCGACAGGCTGACTTGCGCGGTCTCGGCCCACTTCGCGCGTACGCACTCGAGGTAGGTCGGCACGTCCTTGGTGGTGCGGCTGCTCATCTTCGGCGTGCTGTCGCGCAAGCCATGGGCACCACCACAGGCAGTCAGCAAGACACTACAGGCAGCGATCGCAAGAAGTTGTTTCATGTCGAGTTTCCGATGGACGATCTGGGGATTCTACCCATCCATGGCCGCGTCGACAGCCCTCTCGTGCGAGTGATTCGGCGCACGCGGCGGGTGCAAAGAAAAATGGGCGGCCGAAGCCGCCCATTCCGTCAAATCGCACGCAGTACGCGTGTGACCCGATGCTTACTTCTTGGCGAACAGGTGCTCGACGCCGGCGCGCTCTTCACGCAATTCCTTGTCGGTGGCGTCCATGCGGGCACGCGAGAAGTCGTTGACCGCCAGACCCTGCACGATGTCGTACTTGCCGTTCTTCACCGTCACCGGGTAGCCGTAAATCACGCCCGGGGCGATGCCGTACGAACCGTCGGACGGGATGCCCATCGAAGCCCAGTCGCCCTCGGCGGTGCCGAGTGCCCAGGTGCGCATGTGGTCGACGGCAGCCGAGGCAGCCGAGGCGGCCGACGAAGCGCCACGCGCCTTGATGATCGCCGCGCCGCGCTGCTGCACGGTCGGGATGAAGTCGCTCTCGTACCAGGCTTGGTCGACCAGGGACAGCGCAGCCTTGCCGCCCACGGTGGCGTGGTGCAGGTCCGGGTACTGGGTGGAACTGTGGTTGCCCCAGATCGTCATCTTCTTGATGTCGGTGTTGTGCTTGCCGGTCTTCTCAGCCAGCTGCGACAGCGCACGGTTGTGGTCGAGACGGACCATCGCAGTGAAGCACTTCGGATCGAGATCCGGGGCATTCTGCTGCGCGATCAGCGCATTGGTGTTGGCCGGGTTGCCGACCACCAGCACGCGCACGTCACGCTTGGCGTGATCGTTCAGTGCCTTGCCCTGCGGGCCGAAGATGGCGCCGTTCGCTTCCAGCAGGTCCTTGCGCTCCATGCCCGGGCCGCGCGGACGCGCGCCGACCAGCAGGGCGTAATCGACGTCCTTGAACGCAACATTGACGTCGTCGGTGGCAACCACGCCGGCCAGCGTCGGAAACGCACAATCGTTGAGCTCCATGACCACGCCCTGCAGGGCAGGCAGTGCCGGCGTAATTTCCAGCAGGTGCAGGATCACCGGCTGGTCAGGACCCAGCATGTCGCCCGCGGCGATGCGGAACAGCAGGGCGTAACCGATCTGGCCGGCTGCGCCGGTAACGGCAACTCGAACGGGGGCTTTCATCAGGGTAACTCCTTCAACTTGGCTAGATACACGACTAGACATAAAAGAAGGCCCATGCCTTGCAGCATGGGCCCGATACCGATCAGGTCAATTCAGCAAAGAACGCCTGAATGCGATCCAACCCAGGCTGCAACTGTGCCGTGGGACAGGTATAGGAAATGCGCAGGGCGCGCGGCTCGCCGAAGGCCGAGCCCGGCACGCAGGCCACGCCCTTGGCTTCGAGCAGCGCAGCGCAGAAGTCGACATCGCTGTTGATGCGCACACCGTGGTGGCTCTTGCCAAACGCCACGGAAATATCGGGGAAAGCGTAGAACGCGCCCTGCGGACGCGGGCACACCACACCAGGGATCGCGCGCAACGCAGCCACCACGATGTCACGCTTGCCGGCGAATTCCTCACACTTGGCCTGCGGCACATCCTGCGGGCCGCCGAACGCGGCGATGGCCGCAGCGGTGATGACTTCAGGCAGGCTCGTGATGTGATTGGAATTGAGCGTGGTGATGGCCTTGGCCACGACTTCCGGACCCGCGATAAGACCTACGCGCCAACCCGGCATGCCGTAGGTCTTGGACACGGAGTCAACGAAGATCAAGCGATCCTTGAGCTCCGGCCTCGCATGCACGAAGTTGTGATAACCGATGCCGTCGAACACCATCGAGTTATAGATGTCGTCGGTGATGATCCAGGTGTCGGGATACTTCACCAGCACCTCGGCCAACGCAGCGATTTCTTCGCGCGTGTAGACCATGCCGGTGGGGTTGGACGGGTTGTTGAACAGGAACACCTTGGGCTTGCGTGCCAGCGCGGCATCGAGCTGCGCGGGCGTGAGCTTGTAGTTCTGCTCCGGCGGGCACGGCAACACGTTGACCTTGGCGCCAAGGATGTCGGCGATGTCGCGGTAGGTGGTCCAGTACGGTGCGGCAAAGGTGATTTCGTCACCTTCGTTCAACAAGGCCTCGGCCAGGTTGTACAGCACCTGCTTGGCACCGATGCCGATGGAGAGATTGGCGCGGCCATAGCCGGTGAAACCCAGCTTTTCGATATGCGCCAGAAACGCATCCAGCAAGGCATCGGCGCCGCGGTTGCTGCCGTATTGCCCGGAATCGTGCTGTAGCGATTCACGCGCGGCGGCATAGACATGTTCGCCAGGAAGAAAATTCGGTACGCCGATGGAGAAGCTGATGATGTCGCGACCGGCAGCCTTGAGCTGCTTGGCCTTTTCGGCGATGACCATGATCGCGCTGGGTTTGGCGCGACCGACACGCTGGGCGAGCTGGGGCATGACTTCCTCGTGTATGGGGGGACGAAGGCAGCAAACCGGGCGATTTTAGCATGCGGCGGTGCGCCATCTGCCTGTCCATGCCGCGCTGGCCTGGAAATACCCTGTGCGGACGGGTGGTGAACGTTGCATGATGCGCAAGCCGCTACCGCCCGCTGCAAAGCGGATGGGACGTGACGACGGGGCTGGCCGGGGGCGGCTCGGCAGCATGGTTCAGGGGGTCTTTCGAACAATCACCAAGGACACACGAATATGCATTGGCTATGGGTATTCATTGTCGGTCTGGTTGTAGGCATCATCGCCAAGGCGTTGACGCCGGGAAAAGAAGCGATGGGGTTCATCATTACCGCCATCCTGGGCATCGCCGGTTCGTTCCTCTCCACCTATATCGGGGAGAAGCTCGGGTGGTGGGGCGAAACGGGCCTGGTGCATTTCCTGGGATCGATCGGCGGCGCGGTCATTCTGCTGGCGATTTACCACTTCCTGTTCAGGCGCAACGCCTCGACGTGACGCACCTCGATATCGGCGGTGCCTTGCGCACCGCCGATATCCATCGCACGAGCGATGCTCAGGCCGCGTTGTTACCAAAGAGCTTGCCCGCCAGCGAGGCGAGCGAACCCAGGTCCAGACCGCCCTGCCCCGGAGCCGGGGCCTCACCGTTGGGTGTGAGGTGATCGACCGCATGCGGCAGCACTTGCGAGAGCTGGCCCAGCAACTGACCCGGATCGACGCCCAGCTTGCCTGCTGCCTCTTGTACCACCGGACCCAGGCCGCCGTTCTGCAGGGCCTGGCCAAGCTGCTCGCTGGATACCGGCTGGTTGGAACCGTTGCCGACCCAGGACTGCGCGGCTTCGCCCAGTCCATGCTGCTGCAGCATGGCCACCAGTCCCTGCACTCCGCCCGCTTTTTCAATCAGCGCACCGGCGACTGAAATCAGCGAAGCACCACCGGCCGCATTGCCCTGACCACCACCGAGCAGATCATTCAAAAATGACATGGCTACATCTCCTTGGAATTTGGGATGACGCAGATCGCGTGGAGCCCATGAATTCTAGGCTTCTGTTCGGTACGCTGCCATGACAGCGCGAGGCATAAAAAAAGCCGCCGTTCGCGAGAACGGCGGCTTCTTCACATCAGCACGACAAAGCGCGCTTAGCCGCGCTGGTCGAGCACGTCGTTCCATTCCTTGACGCGCTCGGCTTGGGCGGCCAGCAGTGCGTCGACGTCGCCTTCAAGAATCACCTTCTCGATGACGTCGCCCTGGCGGATGGCGTCGACGACGGCCTGATCTTCCGGCCCGACCACTTCGCCGAACACGCTGTGCTTGCCGTCCAGCCACGGCGTAGCGCCATGGGTGATAAAGAACTGGCTGCCATTGGTGCGCGGACCGGCATTGGCCATCGACAGCACGCCCGGCTTGTCATGACGCAGCGAAGGGTTGAACTCGTCTTCGAAGCGGTAGCCCGGGCCGCCGCGGCCGCTACCTTCCGGGCAGCCGCCCTGGACCATGAAATCGGCGATGACGCGATGAAACGACAGGCCATCGTAGTAGCCACGGCGGACCAGGTTGACGAAACTGGCCACGGTCACCGGGGTCTTGTCGTCATGCAAGCGCAGATGGATCGGACCGCGGTTGGTATTGAAGGTGACGTTGATGGTCATCGGAAATCCTTAGGTTTCGAGGCGGCGCGCAGCCACGGGCGCCCTGCGGGGCGGCAAGGATACCGTAGCTGGGGTCGCATGCTGCGACTCACAAGGCGTGCGACCGGCAAAAACCGCTTCAACCCGGCCCGGGTGACCAGGTTGCCGGCAAATCGAGTACCGCCGGATCTAGGGTTCCTGCGCCCCGCGGCTGGGGTGCAGGCGTCGGCACCACGGCCGGCCACGGCGCGCCCTGATAGAGATGCGCCCATAACCGATCGAGCGCGGCGTAACCGTAGGGCAGCAGGGGCACGTGCTTGTCGCCGAAGCCCGGCAATGCCAGGAACGCATCAAAATGCTGTGCGTACGGCACCTTCCAATACAAGGGGTGCCCACCCTTGCCGCGCAGCCAGGCAATATAGGGTTCCGAGGTGAAGGCCGTGGGCAACAGTCCGTCCGCGGCACCATGCACTACCCACAGCGGCAGGCTGGCACGCGGCAGTTTTACCGTGGTGGCCGCCACACCGTCGCGCAATGCCTGCGTGCTGGCGTCGGTATCCTCCCATAGCGAGCGCAGGCACAGCGCGCCCGGCAGGGTTGGATCGAGCGAGTGATCTGTCCCTCCCAACAGGCCCACGCCATTCCCCGGCGGGATACCCGACGCGTCAGCCCACCAGGCGGCACGCATCGCCGGATCCGCTGTGCCGGGCGCGCCGTTTGTGCCCACGGCGGCGTAGTGGAAACCGCATGGCATATCCGTCGGGCCACGTCGCATATACGCGGAGGCATAAGCGGCCGTCACGGCACGCCACAGATCGAAGGACGTACTGCTGGCTGCCGTCGCCATCGCCTCGTCGGTCCAGCCCATGGAGCGAAGATGTTCATGCGCCTGCGCTGCCTGGGCGCTCACAACTGTCCCATTGACCAGCCCGCGCTCGTGTAGTTGATGACAACGCTGCGCCCATGCGGGCGGCACCTCATCGTGGGACGTGCGTGCCAACGGCGTGGCATCAAAGCGTGCATCGAGCAGCGCGCACGGCATCCATATCGAGGCCTCGGTCGCATAGTCGAACAGCGCGCGTCCCTGCTCCGGCACCCGTACATTGGGTTCCAGTGCGACCACGCCTGCGAGCAGGTGCTCCTCATCAAGCCCTGCCGCCTGCAGTACCGCGCCGCCGCCATTGGAAAGACCGGTGGCGATGATGCGGGTGTTCTCCGCAGTAAACGGTGCCTGCTCGGGAAACGCGCGATCGAGCATGGCCAGGCCAAACTGCGCGGCTTGCAGCACATGACGGCCCCAGTCGGCCTCGGGGTTGTCGCCCGAATGCGCGTGTTTGACGGCGATACCGGTATGCGAGCGGGTGGCCGCAGGCTCGAATTCCAGCGTCGCCGTGCCACGTCTGGCCCGTGTGCCATCGAGTACCACGCCACTATCGTCGGCGAGATCGAAATAGCCGGCACCGGTGCCCTTGTCCGTATAGGCCACCGCGCAGCCGCGCGGCAGCCCCCACGCACCTGCCAACGCGATGGCCCCGTAAATACCGCGCGAACCCGAGGATGCCGTCACGACCAGGCAGCGCTTGGTGCCGTCGAACTGGTCGGGCACCTGCAGCAGCACACGATGCGGCGAGTGCGCGCCTGGAATCCATGCGAATGCCTGGTACTCGCGACCGGGTACCTTGGGCACAGCCCCGTATGCGCTGCCGAAACCGCCGAACGGGCCGAGATCGGCGATGCCCTTCCAACTGGTTTGGATCGCACGTCGCCGCAACTCCTCTGGCGTCGGCCGCGATGGATGCGCAAAGGGCGACGGTGCGCCGGCCAGGCCTGGCAAGCCGAGCCCGGCGCTGAGCAGGTCGTCGCCGGCACGGTGCTCGGTGACCCGCACCTCGCCGCGCACGAAACCAGGGTGTTGCATGCCGGACTCCTTGGACGCGGGCGTGGTAGCGCACGACGCCAGCAGGGGCGCGAGCAGCAGGATCCATCGAGGAAAACCCTTATTCATGCCGTCCACCAAAAGTGGGAGCAGATGCATCATCTACGAAACTCAAGCACAGGAGTGGTCGCTGTCGCGTGATGCCATGAACTTGCGAACCCGGCGCGAAACACCCGGCCACCCCGCCCGGAACCCTCGGCGCCGCCCCCGTTTTCGTTGCCTGAACGGGTTTGCAAGCGTAGTTGAGGCAAGTTGTCACATAAGTCCGTATAATCGTCCGATTCGCCCTTCAGAAACCTCACGTGACGGCCCCAGCGCCGCCCGAGCCGACCTCATGTCCATCGAAAATCTGCGCAATATCGCCATCGTCGCCCACGTCGACCACGGCAAAACCACGCTCGTCGATCAGCTGCTGAAACAGTCCGGCACGCTCAACGAGCGCACCGTGCTGGCCGAGCGCGTGATGGACAGCAACGACCAGGAAAAGGAGCGTGGCATCACGATCCTGGCCAAGAACACGGCCATCACCTGGGAAGACAAGAAGACCGGTGCGAAGAATCGCATCAACATCGTGGACACCCCAGGCCATGCCGACTTTGGCGGCGAGGTGGAGCGCGTACTGTCGATGGTCGACACCGTGCTGATCCTGGTCGACGCGATGGACGGCCCGATGCCGCAGACCCGTTTCGTGACCCAGAAGGCGTTCGCGATGGGCTTCAAGCCGGTCGTCGTGGTCAACAAGGTCGACCGCCCGGGCGCCCGCCCGGAGTGGGTCGTCGAGCAGGTATGGGATCTGTTCGAGCGCCTCGGCGCCACCGATGAGCAGATGGACTTCCCGATCGTCTACGCCTCGGCACTCAATGGCTACGCCTCGCTCGACGAGAACGTCCGCGAAGGCGACATGACCCCGCTGTACGAAGCGATCATGCAGCACGCGCCCAAGCCCGATGTCGATCCGGACGGCGCGTTCCAGATGCGCATCAGCCAGCTCGACTACAACAACTTCGTCGGCATCATCGGCATTGGCCGCATCCAGCGCGGTACGCTGAAGAAGAACATGCCGGTGGCCGTGATCGACCGCCATGGCAAGAAGCGCCAGGGTAAGGTCGCGCAGGTGCTCGGCTTCCTCGGCCTCGAGCGCATCGAGCAGGACACCGCCGAAGCCGGCGACATCATCGCCATCTCGGGCATTCCCGAGCTGACCATTTCGGACACCATCACCGCATTGGACACGCCCGAAGCGCTGCCGCCGCTGACCGTTGACGAACCGATGATCAGCATGACCTTCCAGGTCAACAATTCACCGTTCGTCGGCAACAAGGACCTGTCGGGTGGCAAGTTCCTCACCAGCCGTCAGCTGCGCGAGCGCCTCGAGCGCGAGACGGTGCACAACGTTGCCCTGCGCGTGGAAGACGGCTCCGACGCCGACAAGTTCCTGGTGTCGGGTCGTGGCGAACTGCATCTGTCGGTGCTGATCGAAAACATGCGTCGCGAAGGCTACGAGTTGGCCGTGTCGCGCCCGGAAGTGATCATCAAGGAAATCGACGGCCAGAAGATGGAGCCGATCGAACAGCTGGTGGTCGACCTCGAAGAGATCCACCAGGGTCCGGTGATGGAGCGCCTGGGCATCCGCAAGGGCCAGCTCAAGAACATGGAGCCGGACGGCAAGGGTCGCGTGCGCCTCGAGTACATGATTCCGGCGCGTGGCCTGATCGGCTTCCAGAACCAGTTCAAGACCCTGACCCAGGGTTCGGGCCTGCTGTTCCACGTGTTCGACCATTACGGCACGATGGAAGTCGGCGCGATCGCCAAGCGCCTCAACGGCGTCATGATCGCCAATGCGGGCGGCTCCACCCCGGCCTACTCGCTTGGGCCGCTGCAGGACCGCGGCAAGCTGTTCGCTGCCGAGGGTGACTCGGTGTACGAAGGCCAGCTGATCGGCATTCACGCCAAGGACAACGACCTTACCGTCAATGCCATCAAGCCGAAGCCGCTGACCAATATGCGCGCCTCCGGCAAGGACGATGCGATTCAGCTCACCCCGGCGACCAAGTTCTCGCTGGAGCAGGCGCTGGACTTCATCGACGACGACGAACTGGTCGAAGTCACCCCGAAGGAAATCCGCATGCGCAAGAAGCACCTGACCGAGAACGATCGCAAGCGCGCTTCGCGTGGTTGATTGACCTCTCGTGACGAAAAAAACGCCCGGCTTGCCGGGCGTTTTTTTTGCCTAGCCAATGCGTTCCAGGTGCTTGACCTTCGCACCTCGATGGATCGCAAAGACAGCCCGGCTTCAATGACAGGGTACGGGTACACGAAGTCTGGCTTTTCGAGGTTGCAATCCAGTCCGCCATGATCGAACCTTCAGGCGTACATCAAGCTTGAAACTGCGTGGTCCGCACTGAACCATCCAGACCATGCGCAGCTAGACCCACGATTGAGCAACGGCCACCGGATCAGTAGAGACAACATGACTGAAGTAGTTCGGGCGCGGGACGCGCATGCATATCGTGAATTTGTTGCGCTTTTCGAGCGTTATGACATTCCCGCTGGTGAGTACCTCGCCGACCACTATCAGCGGTTCGCGACAACGCTGGACGAATTCAAATCAACCTGGAATGACGGCAGTCGTGTTCTGGACATTGGCGCACATTGGCTTCACCAGGCCGTCATGTGGCGACTGGCCGGCTTTGACGTCACCGCTGTCGATATGCCCAGTACGTTCAATGCCGAGAGCGTGAAAAACATCGCCCATGCGATGACCATCCCCTTGCTCCCTTGCGCCGATCTCGAACGTGCTGAAGAACTGGCTGCGATCCCCGACAACTCGGTGGATATCGTGTTGTTTACAGAGATTCTCGAGCACATTACGTTCAATCCGATTAACTTGTGGCGGCAAGTACATCGCATCCTCGCTCCCCGTGGCCGCATCGTTGTTACAACGCCAAACTATTACTCCTGGAAGGGTCGCGCGTGGCAACTCGCAAGATACGTCACAGGGAAGGGCGGGGGCATTTCGGTCGAAGAGATACTGAAAACGCATACGTATGGCCACCACTGGCGCGAGTACAGCCGCCGCGAAGTGTTGCGGTATTTCCAGGTGCTTTCGCCGGACTTCGTGCCTGTAAAGGCGCGACTGATGCCGTCTTATATGCGGTCAGCGGTGCGCTGGAAAAACGTGACGCAATGGACCCTGGACCTACTGCCACTGCTGCGGCCAAATCTGCACGTGGAAATCGCCATGCCCACTAAAACCAACGGCATCGTAGTTTCAGCCTCTTGGTAACGGGTATGGCACCCATCTAAATCGGCGCAACACGATTTATGCCCGCTATCGTGCGCCAATGCGACGAGCCGCCCGAAGGTCAGAATGATGGGTCTGCTCCTGGATAAGGCGATAATCATCGCCTTGACGCGCTAGAGTCTGCCCTTTCGCCCCCCTCAACACACTCCTTTGAACCATGCGATTTGCACGAGTCCAAGCCGCGGCATGCCTGATGCTCGCCGCACTGCCGCTTTATGCCGATGAAGCGAGCCTGTGGGTGCCGCAATGGCTCGGCGCGCAATACACCTTTGTCGACCAGCATCAGGATTCGCTGCACTCACCTTACGCCGGCAACCTCAGCCTGCGTCCGGAGGGCGACACCGCGCGCTCGCATACCTTCGGCGCCTATTTCGGCATGGCCCTGCCCGCGCACCTGCAGTTCTATCTGGACATGGAGATGTTCAAGGGTGAAGGCGTTTCAGGTGCCACCGGCCTTGGCGGCCTCACCAATGGCGATGTCATCCGTTCGGGCACGGCCGGACTCGGCAAGGGACCTTATCTCGCCCGCGCCTACCTGCGCTGGGCGCTGCCCCTGAGTGAGGACACCGTCGATGTCGAACGCAGCCAGGACCAGTTGCCAGGCAAGGAAGCGGCGCAACGCGTCGAAGTGAAGCTGGGCAAGATGTCGGTCAACGACGATTTCGACAAGAACCGCTATGCCGGCAGCACGCGTACCCAGTTCATGAACTGGTCGCTGTTCAACAATACCGCCTGGGATTTCGCTGCCGATACACGCGGCTATACCGACGGACTCGTGCTGGCCTGGATCCATCCGAGTTGGAGTCTGCGCTACGGTGTCTATCTGATGCCTTACGAAGCGAACGGGCAACGCCTCGTCTACTCCCTGCCCGACTCAAACGGACAGCAGATCGAGCTGACGCTGCAACCGCAGGCCGATGGTTGGGCGCTGCGCCTGCTGGCCTTTCGCAACAAGGCCCGCATGGGCATCTACGCGGATGCCATCGCCATCGCGCAGGCCACCGGCCAGCTGCCGGACATCCGGGCCGACGATCAGCCGGGGCGGCACAAATACGGTTTCGGCCTGAACGGCGAACTGCCATTGGCAGACGACGGCGACACCGGCATGTTCTTGCGCGCGGGCTGGAACGACGGGCGCACCGAATCGTTCGTGTTCACCGAAGTTGACCGCACCGTCAGCGGTGGCCTCCAGCTGTCCGGCGCTCATTGGGCGCGCCCCACGGACCACTTCTCGTTGGCCGTAGTCATCAATGGACTGTCGTCGATTCACCGCGACTATCTGGCCCTGGGCGGCGAAGGATTTGTCCTGGGCGATGGTGCACTCAACTACGGTCGCGAACAGATTCTCGAGGCGTATTACAGCTTCACGCCTATCGCGCATCTCACGCTGAGCCCGGATCTCCAGCTGATCCATAACCCCGGCTATAACCGCGATCGAGGCCCCGCCCGCTTCGCTGGCTTGCGCGCCCATCTGGAGTTTTGATCAGCCTGGCAATTGCGCCCGCTCCAGCGCAGCGATACGGCGATCCAGTCGCGGCCCGAGATAGCAGTGCGAGCCACACGGCAGCAGCCCCACTTCGCCGAATGCTTTTAGATACCAGGACGGCGCGCGCGAATGGAAGCCGTTCATATCGCCATCCACGCCGTCGCGGCCGGTAAACACTTCGAGAAAGGCGACGCCTTCCAGCATGTCGCTGATGCCTACCAGGCCGGCGCGAATTTCGGCCGGCTTCAGATAATGCAGGACATCGGTACAGACGATCAGATCGAAACGGTGATCGAAGCGCAGCTGCTCCAGTTGCCCGAAGCGCGCCAGGCCAATATTCCTGCGAGCGCCATAGCGCATCACCGCATATTCGCTGGCATCCAGTCCCTGGTAATGAATGCCCGGCCGCAAGGCACGCAGCGGCGCCCGCCAGATACCTTCGCCACAGCCGACATCCAGCACGGTGCGCACGGCTCGCCCGAGGTAGTACTCAGCCTGCCCCACAACCATCGCCACCTTGCGCCGAAGTTCGGCCGGCGAGCCGACGGCGTGGTCGGGGTGGCGATACCACTTATCGAAATAGGCGCGGTCGTAAATCTTGGGCACAAGGGTTCTCCGGCAAACAGCACATTTTAGAACGTGTTCACCCTGATCGAGCGGTGCATCACGCAGGGCGGCCCGGTTCGTCGATGATCACCTGCCGTGAACATGCTTGGCGTCAGCATGAAGACGGTGGAAACGAGAGCAGAGCACCATGCCCACGATCCGCATCCGCATGACCGGCAGCCGCGATGACGCGAACACGCTGCTTACCATCCTGCATGGCATCGATGGCATCGAGCACGTGGAGGAGATCGACGATCCCGCACTCAACATGCGCGACGAATTCGACTTCAGCGACCTGACCGATGACAGCAGCGGCGAACTGTTCCTGATCGAGGTACGTGCAGCCGACCATGTCCACGCCGATGCTGTTCATGCCGTGGCCGAGGTCGAAGCCAGTCAGCTCGGTGTGGTGGTGGAGTTCGTCGACGAGTTCTGACCCTCGCGATCACTCGCTCTCCCCGTTTTGGGAGAGAGCCGGAAAGCGGGGTCTATCCCGCGGCAAGCGGTGAACCGCATCGTCCCGGACTTGGTCTTTCGGCGTCGTCGCGAGCCCCCTCCCCCAAGTCGTCATCCCCGCGGCGCTCGACAGTCGAAGGTCTGCCCAGGCTGGCGGCGCTTCACCGTTGCGAAGCGGTCATCCCGTGACTTGCTTTGATGCACGGCCCTCACCCGGCACGGGGTCCCAGCTGTCGCTGGACTGACGAAGACGGGGGCGGCGACAAGAGGGGCGCGTCCCCGCATGAATCCGTGCCTAATGGATCACATTCCCACGCGATACCCGGTAAGCGGGACGACGACTGCCGCGTTGACACTGGTCAGCAACCGCCGTCATTCACTCTCACCAGGAATTCCGACGCATGCGCCCTACCCTGAAAGTCCCGTCCCGCGGCGGCCGCCCTTGGCTGGCGCTGCTCGGCTTGCTGCTGGTCCTGGGCCCTGCCGGTGCCATGGCACGAGATCCCCGCCCCCTGAGCGAAGACGACATCGCCTGGCTACGCCGCGACGGCTTCGAGCTGGATAGCGCCACGGTCACCCGCTACCGCGAACTGGGCCGCTCACGCTTCCTCGACGAGCAACTCGATCAGCATGACAGCGACGACCGCCTGCCAGCCCCGGTCACCGCACTGATCAACACCTACGAAGTGGCGAACACGCCGCTTGAACAGTTGCTCACCAACCTGCGCGATGAGCAGGAGAAAATCAAGAACATGCCCGATGGCGACGACAAGACCGCCGTCAAGAAAGCCCAGCAGCAGCACGCCAACGATCTGGGGCAGCAGGCGCAGCAAATCGAATTGCTGCACGCCATCTATGGCGGGAACCAGCTGAAGGAGCAGATGGTCTGGTTCTGGCTCAACCATTTCAGCGTCTACGCCGCCAAGGGCCGTGTGCGCTGGGTGGCCAACGACTATGTGCAGAACTCGATCCGTCCGCACGCGCTCGGCAAGTTCCGCGACCTAGTGATGGCCACGCTGGAAAGCCCGGCCATGATGGAGTTTCTCGACAACGCCCAGAATGCCAAGGACCACGTCAACGAGAACTACGCACGCGAGCTGATGGAGCTGCACACGCTCGGCGTGGGTTCCGGCTACACCCAGCAGGACGTGCAGCAGCTGGCCCTGATCCTCACCGGTTCCGGCGTCGCGCCGCTGCGCGATCGCCCCGCACTGCGAGAGCATCCGCGCTATGCCGCCATGTTCGTGCATAACGGCTTGTTCGAATTCAATCCGAGACGCCACGACTACAGCGACAAGATGTTGCTGGGCCAGAAGATCAAGGGCAGCGGCTTCGATGAAGTGACCGAGGCGGTCAACCTGATCACGCGCCAGCCGGCCTGCGCGCAATTCATCTCCAAGAAGCTCGCGGAATACTTTGTCGCCGATGAACCACCGCCGGAACTGGTCGCACGAATGGCCAAGACGTTCCAGCGTACGGATGGCGACATCGCCGCCGTCATGCGCACCATGTTGGAGTCGAAGGAGCTGGCCACCAGCTATGGCAAGAAGTTCAAGGATCCGATGCAGTTCGTGGTGTCCTCCGTGCGCATGGCCTACGACGGCAAACCCATCGCCAATGCCAAGCCCCTGCTCAACTGGCTCAACCAACTGGGCGAGCCCGTCTTCGGCCGCCTCACGCCGGATGGCTGGCCGCTGGAGGGCAGCGGCTGGTCCAGCTCCGGACAGATGGCCAAACGCTTCGAGATCGCGGGCGCGATCGGTACCGGCAACAACCGCCTGCTGACACCGGAAGGCACGGTCAAGGTGGGCGGCGATTTCCCCATGCTGACCACGCGGCTTTATTACGACACCTTCGATCCGCGGCTGAGCCCGCAGACGCGCGACGCGCTGGCCAAAGCTACTTCGCAGCAGGAATGGAACACCTTCCTGCTCTCGTCTCCCGACTTCAACTACCGCTGAGGCCGACCGCCATGAATCGCCGGGAATTCCTGCTCGCCGCCGCCACTGCCGCTGTCGCCGCCCCTGCCCTGTCGTTCTCCGGCAAACTGTTTGCCGCACCGGCCGGAGCGCCACGATTTCTGCTGGTGTTCCTGCGCGGTGGCTACGACTGCAACAACCTGCTCATACCCCATAGCAGCGACTTCTATTACGAGTCGCGCCCCACGCTATCGATCGCCAAGCCGGACCCGTACAACCAGAACAGCGTGATCGGGCTCGACAGCGAATGGGGGCTTAATCCTGCACTGCGCGACAGCCTCTATCCGCTATGGCAGAAACGCCAGCTCGCCTTCGTGCCATTCGCCGGTACCGACGACATGTCGCGCAGCCATTTCGAAACGCAGGACAATATCGAATCGGGCGAGCCCAGCAACCAGCGCAGCGATTTCCGCTCCGGTTTCATGGCCCGCCTGTCGGGCCAGATGGCGAAGGTACCTTCCATCGCGTTTACGGATGCGTTGCCGCTGAGTTTCCAGGGCGGTAATCACGATATTCCGAACATCTCGTTGCGCGGCAATACCAAGCCCGTGTTCGACGATCGACAAGCCAGCATCCTGGCAGGCATGTACCAGAACACCTCGCTCGCCGCTGCCGCCAGCGACGGCCTTGAGCTGCGCCAGACCGTTTCAAAGGAACTGCAGGATGAGATGATGAATGCCAATCGTGGTGCCGCCAATTCCAAGAACTTCGCGGACGAAACCCACCGCATCGCCACCATGATGCGCGACCAGTACCGCCTGGGTTTCGTCGACATCGGCGGCTGGGACACCCACGTCAACCAGGGCAGCACCACCGGCCAACTGGCCAACAACCTCACTAACCTCGGCAAGGGCCTGGCCGCCTATGCCGATGCACTCGGTGACGAGTGGGACAACACCGTCGTCGTGGTGATCTCGGAATTCGGGCGCACGTTCCGCGAGAACGGCAACAAGGGCACCGACCACGGCCACGGCACGGTGCATTGGGTACTCGGTGGCAAGGTCAATGGTGGCCGCATCGCGGGACCGCAAGTGGCGGTGAACGCACAGAACCTGCTGCAGAACCGCGACTACCCCGTACTCACCAACTACCGCGACTTGCTCGGCGGCCTGTTCGGAAAGACCTGGGGCCTATCCGGCAGCCAACTGCAGAACGTGTTTCCGGGGGCCAGGCCCAAGGATCTGCAACTGGTGTGAGCACGCGGCCGATCCACGCACCGGCCCGGGCGGCGAGCGCGAATATCGTCCTGGCTTAAGCCCGTTGATCGTCCGAGCGAACCAGCAAGCCCTTCGCGATGGCACCGTGAAGCTTGCCCAGCGCACGCACCAGATGCAGCGTGGCAAACAACAGGAAGATACCGATGATGCAAAGAACGATCGCATCGCCCCAGCCTGGCTCATGCGATCCGAAGCCCCAATTGATCAGGAGATTATCGTTGTTGAAAGCCAAGCCGATCGGCGAAGCGATAAAGGCCAGCGAAACGATCATGGGCACGACGGTGAAGACGAAATAGAGGATGCCTAGCGGCAACATCAGGATCATGTAGAACAGCATGGTCCAGGTACGTCCATCCGTGAAAATGGCTCCCACACGCTGCCACAGCGACATGCCCGCAAGCTTCGGATACGGCGGACGGCGCGGCATGCGCACACCCAACATCGTCTCCACGATGCGCCCTTCCAGCAGCGACAACGCACGCACGGTGCTGAGAAACAGCACGACGAACGGGATGCCGATGATCAGCACCAACAAACCCAGCGACAGCGAAATGCCGGTCACCGCCCAGGTGAAATAGAAGATGCCGCTGGCCAGTGCCAGCACCATGTAGAACATGGCGCCCCAGGTATGTGAATCGGCAGCGACGCCAAAGAAGCGCCCCATGGCGGAGCGACGCTTGGGCATCGGCGGCGGACGCAGCGCACGTTGGATCTTGATCTCTTGATCCCGGTAAAGATCGGCCACTTCATCCGGTGCGCCGTAGGTGCCCACCACATGGGCCAGCATCTCGGCTTCCCCACGCTGCGGATTCTCGGCCAGTTCGGCGCGCAGATGTTCCTCCGCGTCATACAGCGCATCCTGGATCAAGGCCGGATCCGCGCCACGCAGGGCGTCGCGTAATTGCTTCAGATACTCGGCAATCGTACGTGGTGCGTTCATTACACCCCTCCTTGCAAAACGGTATCGACGGAATCGCGCGTAGCGCTCCAGGCATCCACCCAGTCACGCAGCACCTCGCGACCCAACTTCGTAATGCGGTAATAGCGACGAGGCGGCCCACTGATCGACGGCTCGACCTCGCTGGCAAGCAAGCCTGCCCCTTCCAGATTGCGTAGCACCGGATACAGCGCGCTCTGCTTACCCGCCAACACGCCCTCCCCCACATCCTCCAGGCGCTTGGCGATCTGGTAGCCATACATCGGCTGACGCGACTGCCCCAGCACGGCCAGCAACACCAGGGAGACGGTGCCGGCCGAGAGCTCCTTCTGGAATTTCTTCAGATGGCTGACGGTATCTTCCACAACCCACCCGCACTGCTACTTACCTTGGAGTGAACCATAGTATTGAGTTAACACTAGTGCATGGGCCTGAAGTCATGGCCTGGTGGGCAGATAGTGGGCATGAAACCAATGTTTGTACCGAATGTACAAACATTGGTTCCAGGAGGCGTGTACAAGCATTGGTTTCAGCGCCGGAAATTGGCGTAGAGGCCTGCAGCCAGGCAACAGCGCCGGGAAGCTTCGGAGTGAGGGCGCTCTGCAAGCCACAGGGAAACCCAAAGCATCGCCCATGAGTAAGACCGGGGCACTTTGAGGTCTCCCTTCGTAGCAAGGTATCGCCCCTCCGCGGAGGGGCCCGAACTTGGTCTCCTGGTCGGACGCTGACGCGCTAAAGTGGTGGCGCGGCGGGCCTCAGATATGAGGTACCCGATACCCCTGATAACTTGACTTTATCGATCACGCACGAGGTGGGCGGCCACATCCCTGACTGAATGGCCCCGTCCGGCCACTTGTCGGACCGCATCTTGTTTGAATTCCGGGGTAACCAGCCGACTGCTTATGGGGCTTCCTCCTATGGTCAACTCACAGACTGGAAGTGCCGTCATCGCCGGAGCAGCGCATTATTCAATGCGCGAAAAAAGCGTTCATGCCAGGCAGATCCGACAAATACGTCTCAATGGCTCCAATCTTGTCGCCTTTCAGGAAGAACACCGTCGACAGGTACTCATCAAGTCTCAATCCTTCCCTGTCTGCCGTATTGTGGAGCGACAGCGCGACGTTGTGGCGACTCACCAGAATGTGTTTGAGCTCGAAGTTCAAGCCAAAACTGGCGATGAGTTGTGCTCTCTCAACCACAGCATCCGCCCCCTCGGCAGGTGCCGAGATTCGATTCTCCCCAGGAAGCACCCAAGTAGCGTCATCGGCAAGAAGATTGCGGATCGCCGCCCAGTCCCGCTTTACCAGGGCGGCGTGAAATCCACGCGCGAGCGCAAGTTTTTCTTCGTACGAAGTCACTCCACACCTCCCAAAATCGCTCATTTCTGCACGGCAATCGCGGCCAGTGGTGCCTCGTGAAACGACGTCTACCTGGAATTGGTGACGTGGACGAATTCAGGCTCAGGCACGAAGCCGTCGCGGTTGGGCATCTTGATTTCGAGGAGCGAGGCTCTGTCGAGTGTGGCGCCGTCCGGCAAGATGCCGTTGAGGTTCAACAGGTAGGCTTCTACGGCATAGGTGTCGTCGATACTCAGAAATCCGGGCGCGGTATACGGCATGGCCCGGTGGATGTAATCGAACAACGTGGTGGCATACGGCCAGAAACTGCCGACGGTTTTCACTGGCTTGTCGGTTGCCAGGCTGCCCTGGCCGCCGACCAGACGGTCTCTGATGCCACCTTGGCCATTAGCCCCGTGGCAGGCGACGCAGTAGGTGTTGAACACCGTCTTGCCTTGGTCCACCGTGCCTTTGCCTTCGGGCAATCCGGCGCCGTCGGGACGGACGTCGATATCCCACAGCTTTATTTCCTCCGCTGTCGCTGCGCGGCCGACGCCATAGTCGGGCGGCGCCGCGGCTGCCAGTGTGCTGCTGAGCAAGGCCGAGAGCGCGGCCGCATTACGACAGAGCGTTGTGTACTTTGCCATTGGAATCGATACTCCAGGTTTGCTGCGCGTTGTAGTGAAACAGCGCGTTACTACCCACCCGGGCGATGAAGGACCTGCGGTCAGGCTGGATGTTGCCTTTGTCGTCAGTCGAACGACTGACGATCATGGTCGGCTTGCCATCCCACAGCCAATCCATTTGGAAACGGGTTTGCGCCTTGTACAGCACCGGCAGGTTCAGTTGAGCCACCTTCCAGGTTTTGCCCTCGTCCGTGCTTACTTCAACCTTGGCGATCTTGCCGTGGCCACTCCAGGCTAGGCCGGTGATGCGGTTGTAGCCGGGACGGATTTCCATCATGCCGGAGGGAGACGTAATGACGGAATTGGTGTCCATCCGCAACTGGAACTGGGTCGCCTTACCGTCGGGCCGCAGCTGCGTGTAGCGGTCAGTCTCCCAGCGGGTCATCCATGGCCGGTCACCGAATTTCAGACGACGTAGCCATTTGATATTCAAGTTGCCCTCGAAGCCCGGCATGATCAGCCGGATCGGATAGCCATGCGCCGGCCGGATGGGCTCCCCGTTTTGACCGTAGGCAACCAGCGCGTCATTGAGGATTTCGTCGGTGAGGGGAATGCTTCGGTCGACACCGGCTCCATCACCACCCTCGGCAAGCATCCACAGTGACCGGCGATCCACGCCAACCATATCGACTAGCAACCTGAGTGGCACCCCAGTCCATTCACTGCAGCTGACCAGACCATGGGTGTTTTGCACGGTCAGGTTTTCGTCGGCCTTCTTCCAGTTCTCCCAGCCATTACCTGTGCACTCGATGAAGTGGATTTGGGAGACCGAAGGCAGGGCCATCAGGTCGTACACGGTAAGCACCATGGGCTTCTTCACCATGCCGTGGATCAGCAGGCGGTGCTTGGCTGGGTCTATCTCCGGCACGCCCGCGTGACTGCGCTCGTAGTGCAGGTCCGAGGGCGTGATGATGCCGACCAATTTGTCGAGAGGCGCCTTGGAATTGATCGCGTTGATCGGCTCAACATTCCTCACGCCCGGCCCCGCCTCTGGAACACGACTTATCTGGACATACTTCGAGCGCTCGCTGTACTTGCCCAGCAGGTCGCCAGGGCCACGCGCTGGCACATCCGCCAGAGTGTCCGCCATGGAACGCCCCCATAGGGCGACACCAGGCAAGACCGAAAGGCCGACCAGAACTTTCCGGCGGGTCAAGAGACGTTGCTTCGGACCGGATTCATCACCACCGGATACGCTGCCCTTGTGTTCAGCACCCCGCGTGTTGTCTCGATCTTTGGGATCCATGGCTCGTGTCCCTCATCAGCAGTGGGTCAATGCCAGCAACGGCGCTTGTACGACCCGTTCGGCAATGCGTTCCTGATCGAAATGCACAAGCGTTTCGATCGGGCCATGGCCCATTCCCACTGCTTTATGTGCACGATGTTCATGGCAGACCTCCCAACCGTCCGATCGATGGGCCGGACTACGGATCAATGGTCAAGCCACCATGTCGCCCCTGGGCAGCGACCAACTGCAGCGATGCACGGATGCATCCAACAACTAGCATGGCGCCCCCCGCGTGAAGGATGCATCACACCGGTGCCGTCACGCCCTTTTCTCGCTGATCATCGGGAGCGTTGCGGCACTTGATGTCTGGTCACCCTTTCGCCTATTGCCATGGATCAGAGAGCAGCCGTTCTCTCCGGGCTATTGGGGATTCACTTTTGGTGTCGCCGCCTTGGCTGCCGCGCCGCTGCGCCTGATTGAACGCGGTGAGACAGGCCCCATCGCCTTGCTTGCGCCCTATTTGTTCGCCGCCGCGAACCTGATCATCCTTGGAATGGCCATAGCAACGCTGAACCTACTCGTTCGAGGCAAGCTGCTACCACAGCCAGCGGCAGTGGCTGGCGGACACTGATCGCGCCCTTCCGCTCTCGTTCCGCTCACGCCGCCGGCCTGAAGTAGTGCCGATGCCCGTGCGCAACAGTGATGCTTTCTTCACAGGGGTAGGCTCATGCTGATGAACGCGCGCGCGTTCGCGCACCGCTGAGTTGCTCGCGGACCTGGGGCTACAGTGACTCCTGCATTGGCTTTTCGTCCGGCGCATTGGTCGGACAGTCGGGAGATTTGACATGAAGATTAGGCGTGAGAAGCAATCGACCCGGTGGGCGCTCGCGCTTGCCGCTGCGGGGATCATGGCTTGCGGCGCCGCTGGCAATGCCATCGCGTCGCCAGCGGAGTCGACCAGCCCCGTGATCATGATCAACAAGGCGGCCGAGACGACACCGATCAAGACAAATGCCATTCGTGGATCGATCAGCGAGCTTGATGGATCCGGTGGCAATATTGCCGTCCTCACGGGCAAGGACGGCGCCTTCATGGTCGACGCCGGAATCGCGCTCTCCAAAGATCGACTCGTGACGGCGCTGCGCCAGCTCGGGGTCGAGAAAGTCAAATACCTCGTCAATACGCATTGGCATTGGGACCACACCGATGGAAATCCATGGGTCCATGACTTAGGGGCGATCGTGGTTGCTACACCGAACACGGCGAAATACGTGTCGCAAACCACTCGCGTGGATGATTGGAACTATACCTTTCCGCCGCTGGCCGAAGGGGGCAGGCCTACCGAGATCATCACCAAGGATCGCACCTATCAAATTAATGGCGAAACCGTTCTGGTGAAGCCGATCTCGCCGGCGCATACCGATGGCGACATCGTCGTGTACTTCAAGAAGGCAGATGTCCTCGTGCTTGGCGACACATTCTGGAACGGGATCTATCCATTCATTGATAATGCGCACGGCGGAAGCATCGACGGCATGATTGCTGCCGTCAACGAAGCGCTAGGCCTGTGCACGGATCACACCATCATTATTCCGGGGCACGGTCCCGTTGGCGATCGTGCGCAGCTCCTGGCCTTCAGGGATATGCTCGTGGGCGTGCGCAAGAACGTTGCTGCGCTTAAGCAGCAGGGCAAATCCCTTGATGAGGTTTTGGCGGCAAAGCCGAGCGCGGAATACGATCCCAAGTGGGGCCAATTCGTCATCAATCCCGCGTTTTTCGATCGCCTTGTCTATCAAGGATTGAACCGCCATAGCGGCGATCCATCCACCCACTGACGATGTCGTCATCCATGGGATGACGTGATGAGTGGGCGTTGATGGCTCGCCAGCAGTCGATGTCACTTCGATCAGGTTTTCGCCTGGATGGTTCGATTCGCAACCCGCCCGTTGCGCGCTTTTCTTGATCTTGGGATTGGGCAGGGTAGCCATCCACGCAGTGACATTTCCCCGAGTCGAATTCACGTGAGGAGACGCAGCCATGAGTATCCAAGAGGCAAGCGAGCGCATCAGTCATTCGCGCCGTCAGACCATTGCCAACGCCGGTTCTGTCGTCGCAGCAGCGATGGCCATGCCAATTCTTTCGACTGCCAGTTCCCCCGCCAAAAGCGCCCCATCGCCGACCAAATCATCCAAAGCCGAAGGGCCTCGCTCAAGCGGCAAGATAACCACCAAAGACAGCGTCGAGATCTACTACAAGGATTGGGGAACGGGTCAGCCCATTGTGTTCAGTCATGGCTGGCCGCTATCTGCCGACGACTGGGATACCCAGATGCTGTTCTTCCTCAGTCACGGCTATCGGGTGATTGCGCATGACCGTCGCGGGCATGGCCGATCCACCCAGACTTTTGATGGCAACGACATGGACCATTACGCAGCGGATCTGGCAGCACTGACAGAGGCCCTCGATCTGCGAAATGCCGTTCACGTTGGACATTCAACGGGCGGTGGCGAGGTGGTGCACTACGTTGCCCACTACGGTCAAGAGCGGACCGCCAAGATTGCGATCCTTAGCGCCGTGCCGCCCATCATGGTCAAGAACAAGAACAACCCGGGAGGCACGCCCATCGAGGTGTTCGACGGTCTCCGCGCACAGCTGGCGGCAAACCGGGCCCAGTTCTATCTCGATATTCCAACGGGCCCCTTCTATGGCTACAACCGCCCGGGCGCCAAGATATCGGAGGGGATCATTCGCAATTGGTGGCGTCAAGGCATGATGGGGGGCGCCAAGGCGCACTATGACTGCATCAAGGCCTTTTCCGAGACGGATTTCAACGAAGACCTGAAGAAGATCAACCAGCCGGCCCTCGTTCTGCATGGCGATGATGACCAGATAGTTCCGTACAAGGACGCAGGCGTTCTATCGGCAAAGCTCCTGAAGAATGCGACATTGAAGATTTACCCAGGATTTCCCCATGGAATGCCGACCACTCACGCCGACGTCATTAATGCTGACCTCCTCGCCTTTATCAAGAGCTAGTGTCTTTGGACCTGGCTGCAGTAGGTCAGGATGGCGATGAACAGTCCTCTGCAACTTCGTAGAGTCCCGCCTCAGCGGGGCTCTGTCGTTTTTAGTTTGTGAGTCAGGTGGATGTTGGGTCAGGACGGTGTTGTAAGGCTCATTCCAAGGGGGGCCTTCTGAGGCACGGTGGCGTGAACCATGAGCCTGTCAGTGATGCGATGGCGGCAATCCATCGGAACAACAACATCACAGCCGGAGAAGAAAGGCATTGGAAAACGACAAGATCCGCCACGAACTTGTCGAGGTGATCACGCACCTGGCTTTCTATCCTGGCCAGCCGGCCGCCCAACGCTTCATCGATGTGCGCGCTTGCGCACTCCCTTCTTTGCCTCGTTCCGTGCCGATACCTTGATGGCGTGCTGCACTTCGGCGAGCAACGAGGCGACGACGCGCTCCATCGGGGCTGTATCGTCTTCCAACACGATCCAAAGCGTGGCGCCCTCCAGCCTGATCAGGGAGTCCGCGGCAAGATCCAGCGCATGCGCCTTCGGCAGGAACGGCGTCAAGGTGTCGGCGATGTATTGCCGCAAGTTGCGAAAGTATTCGCGGACCGCTTCAGCCGCTTCCGGCGTTTCGTCCTGTATGCCATATGCCAGGTGCAGCCCAACGCAGCGGCCACGACGGCTGAGATCCTCTGCGATGCGCCGAATGAGAGCCTCGTAACGTGTTGGGCGATTTTTCGTGTCGCTCGGTAGGTCGGCCAGCGTTTCCTGCGCCGTGAGCTCCAGCACGCCTTTGACGAGCGCCTCCTTGGTCGAAAAACGGGTGTAGAGGCTGGCCTTCTTGATACCCACGCGGGTGGCAAGGTCCTGCATGGATGCGCCGGCATAGCCGTGATCACGAAAGAGTTCTCGCGCCTCGCCCACGATGGTTTCGAGTGTTGCCTTCATGATGGGTGGAAATCCTACCGAACGGTAGGTAGTATTATAATGGCCCGCGCGCGCAAAAACCATTCCCGGACTTCCCGACAGGAGCGAAAACACCATGCAACCCACTGACATGGCGAATTCCAACGTTGATTCTTCACGTCGCCGCGTACTCGCCGGCGGCATGCTGGGCGCCTTGGCCTATGCCGCAAGTTCGTTCGCCACGAGCCCTCGGGGCTCACATGCCCCTCGCGTCGAGGAGCCGACCATGAATGAGGTGACCTACGGCAGCAAAAAGCTCGGAGACGTCGAGGTGTTCTACCGCGAGGCGGGGCCGAAGGACACGCCTGTACTTCTGCTGCTGCACGGGTTCCCGACCTCGAGCCACATGTTTCGCGACCTGATTCCCCTGCTCTCGGACCGCTACCGCCTGATTGCCCCCGACTTACCGGGGTTTGGCCAAACCAAGGCACCTCCGCGCGAGGATTTCGACTACACGTTCGACCACCTGGCGCGCGTCATCGGTGAATTCGTCGATGCGATGGCACTCACCCGTTATGCGCTTTACATCTTCGACTATGGCGCACCCACCGGCTTGCGGCTGGCACTGGCTCACCCGGAGCGGGTGACCGCGATCATCACGCAGAACGGCAATGCCTACCTCGACGGCTTCAGTGATGCCTGGGAAAGCTGGCAGACGTATTGGCGCGAACCAACTCCGGAGCACCGCGACGCCTGCCGCGTTGCGCTGGCGCCGGAAACCATTCGCGACATTCAATATCGCCACGGCGCCAATCCCGGGCGTGTATCGCCCGACGGCTACACGCTCGACATCGGCTACATGTCCCGGCCGGGCGCGCAGGACATCCAGCTCGACCTGATCCTGGACTATCGCAGCAACGTGGCGCGCTACCCGGAGTTTCAGGCGTACTTCCGCGAGCACCGGCCGCCGCTGCTCGCGGTGTGGGGCAAGCACGACCCGTTCTTCATTCCGCCCGGCGCCGAAGCGTATCGGCGTGATATCCCCGATGCCGAAATTCACTTGCTCGACACCGGGCATTTCGCGCTGGAAACGCATGCGGCGGAGATCGCAGGCTATATGCGCGATTTCCTGGGGCGCAAGCTGTCCAGGTAATGGCCGGCACGATTCCTGATCGTGCGGAGTGTCCTCGGGCGCGGCCTCCACCATGCGTGGAGGTTGCGTCCCGCTCGGACGTCCCGATATGGATCGGGATGAAGCTGGCCGGCAGCAACTGGCGTCTTTGGGGCATCCGCTGGCGATGGCCCATCGCCCATCGCCGTGACCTGCACAAAGCGTTCGCATCCACGCCAGCATGATAATTATTGATGAACAGCGGTGAGGCCGAATCCCTGGGAAGCGTGCTTCGCTCCATCCTGCTGGCAACCACCCTGGGGTATCTCACCATGACGAATGCACAGGCAGACCAGGGAATCGTCCAGATCCGGTCCCAGCACGGCGTCTCCGAAACGCTGCAACGTCTCGAGCAAATCCTCGCCGAACACCAGCTGACGATTTTTGCGCGAATCGATTTTAGCGGCGACGCGGCAAGGGCCGGACTCGCCATGCGGCCCGAACAAATGTTGATCTTTGGCAACCCGAAAGCCGGCACGCCCTTGCTCCAGGCATCACCTACTGTCGGGCTGGACTTGCCGCTAAAGGCATTGGCGTGGGAAGACGAGCAAGGGGCAACGTGGATCGCTTACAACGAAGCCGATTACGTGATCACCCGACATCAATTGCCACCTTCCATGGAGAAGAACATCGGCGCCGCCGCCGCGTTGCTGCAGCTGGCGGCGCAGTAACGCGGCAAAGACGATGGCGCGGGGAAGAAGGCGTTCATGCCGGACAAATCGGAGAGGTAAGTCTCGATCGCCGAAGTCTTCCCGTCGCGCAGGAAACTTACGGCCAACAAATGCTCGTCGAGCTTAAGTTCATCGCGTACGGCGGTGTTATCCAGCGAAAGCGCCATATTGTTACGGCTGACCAGAATGTGCCTCAACTCGAAGTTGAGGCCGTCGCTGGCGATCAGTCGAGCGCGCTCGACCACGGCACTCGCGCCCACGGCGGCGCCGGAGATCGCGTTGTCGCCGGATCGTACGAAGACGTCCACTCGTAGGATTTACGGGCAGCAAAGATCGAACGTCCGCCTAGTCGAAAGCAGGCATGACTCGAGGCGATTCCTACACATACTCTGATTGTCAAAAGACCTGACCGGGAGCGAACTGGGAAAATCCAAGTGATTGACGCATTTGGACATGCACATACTTTGCTGTCTGAGGCCAGGCAAAGTCTGTGCAGACACACGGCAATTTGCACGCACTTTGGTTTTCAAAACCGCCCGCACTTTGGTGTCATGCCTACTTGGGCATGACACCAATGTTTGTACTGGTTGCGGCGATTGGAGCTGAGCTGGGTGATGCACTCTAATCACGTACTGGGGGGACTGCGTCCCGAGCGCCTCTTCCCTACTCTCGATAACTCCATCGAGCCCCTTGGCAGCAAGCCGGTGACGCTTTTTCCACGTTGTAAAAGATCACGCGGTTCGCGCACGCTTGTCGCCCGGGGGTTTGTTTTGCCCCCTTCCCTTTGGCGAGCCAGCCTTGCCTCGCTTAGCACCACCTGAAGCTGGTGATGTCACGGCCAGCAGGCCCTGCGGAAACGCATCGATCGACGCCAGAGGCTTGTAGGCGAGAGCATCGGCAGTCTTGCCTGCAACACCCAGGGCTCGAAGCGTGACCGCGGCCGTCATCTCGGCGAAGTCGTGCTCGCATCCTGGCTTCAACATGCAGTGGATCGCGCCAATGACGGCCCCCGACACTATGTTGAGTGCCAGCGGCAACGGCATCGTCCGAAAGCGACCACGCTTCATCGCTTCCGCAACGTCGCGGCGCACGAAGTCGAGCAACAGGTTCGGCCCCTGCGTGTCCGGCCACCCCAGTTGCACCAGGAACGCGGCGGCTAAGGGGTGGTGTAGCGCCAGACGGCAAACCAAGCGGATACCGCACGACACGCGCTCTGCCGGGTCATCGCGCTGCCGCACCACCGGATCTGCCAGGAACACCAGATCCTTGGCTACCTCGAGGGCCAGCTCCTGCACCAATGCTTCGGGTGACGGGAAGTATTTGTAGAAAGTGCCCCGCGAGACACCTGCAGCGGCAATGACATCATCGATCGAGGTCGACGATGGCCCCTTCTCGGCAACCAGCTGAAGCGCACTACTCAACAGCAGCGATCGCATGCGCTTACGGCGCTGGGCGGCTACGCGAGGTCGATGGTCTTGGCTTTCCATGGGGTCCGATTTTGCCTTGGATTGCGCCGTTCGGCTCAGCGGGACGCTCAACGGCCGATCGTTTGATGGGCGGCGCACCACCTTGAACTCGGCAGGCTTAGCTGCCCAGCCATCCGGACCGAATATTTCCAGCCCTAGCCAATGCTGCGCTGCAGCTCGCCTCGAGCTCCGATCCTACCCTAATCTCGACACATTCGTCATGATGACATTTTCGTCACTATGACTGTGTTGTGATGCGGGGGTGAATGAAATGAAGACCAAGCTTCAGCAAATGTTTCGGGTGGTGTGTGCTGCGGGCCTCTTGGCGTCCTGCGAACAGGCCTCGGCCGTGAACGGTGCCCAGCCGGGCGGACACGGGGCCGCCAACGCCGCGATGGGTGGCGCAGCGATCGCCTTGCCGCTGGACGCCGAAGCCGCCGCCAACAATCCGGCCGGCCTCGCCTTCGTGCCCACTTCCATGGCCCTGGGCCTGCAGGTGTTCCATGGGGACTCGTCGTCCCAGTACGTGATGCCGGGCAACGAACTGCATAACCGCACCACCACGGCTGGTCCCGAGGGTGGCGTGAACTGGCATGCGTCCCCCGACTGGACGCTGGGCCTGAGCATCGACTTCGGCGGCGCGGGGGCCGATTACAAGCAGCCCGCGCTGCCGGTGCCAGGCGCATCGAATGCGAGGGAATCGCTCGCGCTGGTCGAGTTCATTCCAACGGTCGCTTGGCGGCCACGCGAAAACCTAGCGTTCGGCTTGGCGCTCAACCTTGCCCACGAATGGTTCGAGACGCAGGGCGTCATCGTTCCGGCGCCGGTGCCCGGTGGCCTGATGCCGTTACCGGACCATGGCCGACAACAGGCTAGCGGCGTCGGCGTGCGCGCAGGATTGCTGTGGAAGCCCACGTCCGAGCTGTCGCTCGGCCTCAACCTCAAGTCCCGCACGCACATGAGCCGTCTTGCTGGCTACGGGCAGGACGTCCTGGCCTACAGCGACGGCCATCTCGACGTACCCAGCGAATACGGCGTCGGTGCGGCCTGGCAAGCAACGTCGACGCTCACCGTCGCGGCGGACTGGCTGCAGGTCAACTGGGGCGAGATCAAGGCTATGAAGGACCCCAACGGGTTTCGTTGGCGCAATCAGCCGATCGAGCGACTGGGCGTTGCCTGGGCGCTCGATCGCATGTGGACGCTTAGAGCGGGTTACAGCCGCAGCCGGCGCCAGATCAGCAGCGACCGCACCGTGCAAAACCTGTTCGTCCCGTCGATCCACGACCAAGCCTTTACCGCCGGGCTGTCCCGACAACTCGGCCGTACCAGTTCGCTCAACCTCGGCTACGAGTTCAATCCCAGGACCACGGTGGAGGGCACCGGCGCCAGTACCGGCACTTCTCTAACCAGCAAGGTGCAAATGCTGATGCTGAGCTACCAGCACGACTTCTGAGGCTCATACGATGGCAAAAACCAAAGCAGTGTTGCGGCAGTCCGAGTCCTACCGCGAGAGTCGGCTACCGCAGGGGGTACAACCTCTGCTGAGACCGCGCGCAGCCGGGCGCGCCGTTGAGCTCGCGTTCCTGCGCTGGGAAAAGCGCGAGCTCGCGCCGACCGAGCGCTTCTGGCGCGACTTCGGTTTCCACATCATTAGCTCCACACCGCAACGCCTGGTTGCGCAAGGGGCCGGCACGGCTCCGTGCATCGCTGTCGCGGAGCAGGGACCGGCGAACCGCTTCGTGGGGCCGGCGTTCCGCATGTCGGACGATACCGATCTGGCGTCGTACGTCGAGAACTTCGGCGCCACTTTGCTCCCATCTGAGGTGATCCCGGGCGGAGGGTGGGGCGTCACGCTTCGCGACCCCAGCGGCCGCAGCATCTGGCTGCTACAGGGCCAGGCGCGTGTCGAGCCGACGCCATTGCGAGCGTCAACTACGGGAACAGCCAACACCGTCCGACACACACCGCGCGTCAACCGCACAGTGCGGACTCCAATCGAGCCAGCCCATGTGGCCAAGCTCGGGCACGTGGTGCTGCAGACGCTGGATTTCGCAGGAATGGCCGAGTGGTATCTACGGGTGCTCGGCCTGATCCCGACCGACGTGCAGTACTTGCCTGACGGCAGCCCGAACCTCGCGTTCTGCCGCCTCGACCTGGGCGATGAGCCCACCGATCACCATACGTTGGTGCTGGTGGGCGGCCTGGAGGACAAGTACGAGCACAGCGCCTACGAAGTGATCGACCTCGACGCTCTCGGTCAGGGCCAGCAGGTGCTGCGCGCGGCTGGCCACTCGCATCTGTGGGGTATCGGCCGGCACCTGCTCGGCAGCCAGCTCTTCGACTACTGGCGCGACCCTGACGGCTTCGAGCACGAGCACTACACCGATGGTGACCTATTCACCGCTGACCACGAGACCGAGTACTCGCCGCTCACCTTCGGTGGCATCTGGGCCTGGGGCGCCGACGCGCCGACCTCGATGAAGCCGCGCAAGGATCTGCGCACCCTGTTACGCGTGCTGCGCCTGCTGCGCCGCCGCGCTCTCACGCCCGAGCGCCTGAAGCTTCTCGGCTCGGCACTCGGCGCGCCTGCCCGTCCTTGGCTCTGAGATCACTTTCCTATGCCCCGCACTATTGTCCGCTTCCTCGAATCCGAGACTTCCTCCACCGCCCAATGGGGCGTGCAGTTCGGCTCCCGTATCGCCCCCCTGCCCCTGCACGCGAACACCACCGGTGAACTGCTTGCACACCACTGGGATGCGCTCTGGAGCATCGACGAATCACACGCGACGCTGTCGCTCGCAGCCATGAGGCTGCTTGCCCCCGTGACGCAGAATCAACAGTTCATCTGCCAAGGCATCAACTACCGCAGCCATGTCGCCGAGTCAGGCCTCCGCGTCGAGGACTTCCCATTCAATACCCTCTTCACCAAGGCCTCGTCCTGCATCACTGCGGCCGATGCGCCGGTCGCGCGTCCAGCGCATGTGCGGTTGCTCGATTACGAGATCGAACTCGGGCTGGTGTTACGCCGAGACGTGCCGTCGCACACCACCGTGCAGCCGGACGATCTGAAGCACTGGCTGGCCGGCGTGACCATCGTTAACGACCTGTCGGCCCGCGACGTGCAGCTGCCGCAGGGCCAGTTCTACAAGGGCAAGAGCTACCGCGGCTTCGGCCCCGTGGGTCCGCGCCTGACGCTGCTCACCGTGGACGAATGGAAGCGCTGGCCGGAATTGCGCATGCAACTCAGCGTAAACGGCCAGCTGCGCCAGGATGCCTACTGCGCGGAGATGATCCACCAGCCGGCAGCTACCCTCACTGAACTCAGTGGTTTGCAGGACCTGCGCGCCGGCGACCTGATCGCCACCGGAACACCCGCCGGTTGCGCCGCCCGCGCGCCAGGCAAGGCCGTCATGTTCGTGATGCGCCACTTCATGAGTGACGCCACCAAGTGGCGCCTGTTCATGCGCAAGAGCGCTGGCAATCCGGCTTACCTTCAGCCGGGCGACTGCATTCACGCGTCCATTCGCACGGACGACAGCGTGATCGACCTCGGCGTGCAGACCACCGCCATCGTCGCGCCCTGACATTGGAATCCCACACCATGCTCATCGACTCCATGGCGGGCACGCCCCTGGCCCAGACCGCTATCGCGACGCTCGCCGACATCGAGCGCTTTGAACGCACCCCTTGGCGGGCACGCGTACCTGCCACCACTACCTATGACCTACTGCGCGAGGCCTGCGAGCATTATGCAGGGCGAGTAGCCATCCGTCTGTTGCTGGCCGGTAGTGCAGAAGCGCCCACGCGCGACCTGACCTACCGTGCGCTGCTCCAAGGCGTGCACCAGGCCGCGAACGCGCTGCATGCCTGCGTCACGTCCCCGATGGCCGCCGTAACGCTACTGCTACCGAACCTGATCGAGAGCCACCTGGCGCTGTGGGGCGCTCAGGCGGCCGCCATCGCCAGCCCGATTAACCCGATGCTCGATGCGACCTACATCGCGCGCATCTGCGAGGAGACGAAGGCCGAAGTGCTCGTTGCCTTGGGGCCGGCGCCCGGTTCCGATATATGGGACAAGGCGGTGCAGGTCGCCGAGCGAGTGGGCACGGTGCACACCGTCCTGCAGGTGGACTACGGCATGGCGTTAGGGCAGTCCTTGGCAAGCGCTCCAAGCGGCCAGATGCCCGCGCGCGGCGGCGTGCGTGTACTCGATTTCCATTCAGTGCTCGCCACGGCCGTCGCGGACTGGCTGACCTTCGACCATACGTTCGACGAAGACGCCGCTTGCGCCTACTTCCATACCGGCGGCACTACCGGTTACCCCAAGGTGGCTGTGCACAGCCACCTCAATGAAGCCTTCATGGCCTGCGCCATGCAATGGATCGACAACCGTGAGGACGTGGTGCTCTCCGGACTGCCGCTGTTCCACGTGAACGGTGCTCTGGTCACTGGGTTGGGCGCCTTCCACCGTGGAGCGGAGGTCGTGCTGCTCACCCCTGGCGGCTACCGCGCTCCGGGCGTACTGGACGAGTTCTGGAAGATCGCCCTCCGCTTCGGCGCTACCACCTTCTCGGCCGTGCCCACCGTACTTGCCAGCCTGCTGGACAAGCCTTGGCCCGAAGGTGGCGTGCCAACGCTGCGCCACGTGCTATGCGGCGCCGCGGCGCTGCCGCGTCAGGTGGCGCTGGATTTCGAGCGCATCACCGGTGCGCACCTGCATGAGGGCTATGGCCTCACCGAAGGCAGCTGCGTCTCCACCGTCAACTCGCCCCAGGGCCAGCGCAAACTCGGTACCGTGGGCCGACGTCTGCCCTATCAGGAAATCCGACTGTTCGCGCTGGGTGCCGATGGCAAGCCCGGCACGGAGCCGGCAAATCCCGGCAGTCCAGGCGTGATAGGTCTGCGCGGTCCCAATCTGTTCCCGGGCTATCTTCGCGAGAGCGACAACCAAGGTGTCTGGATCAAGGGCGGCTGGTTCAACACCGGCGACCTCGGCCGCTGGGACGACGATGGTTACCTGGTCCTGTGCGGACGCGCGAAGGATCTGATCATCCGCGGCGGTCATAACATCGACCCGCAGTTGATCGAAGACGCGCTAGCCGCGCATCCAGCCGTGGCGATGGCGGCGGCTATCGGGCAGCCGGATCAACACGCCGGTGAGCTACCAGTGGCCTATGTGACGCTGCGTTGCGATGCGCACGTGAGCGTGGCGGAGCTGATGGACCATGCCCGGGCTCGCATCCCGGAGCGCGCGGCAGTACCCGTACGGATCGAGGTGTTGCCGGCCCTGCCGCTCACCACCGTGGGCAAAGTGTCCAAGCCACAGCTGCGCATGATCGCGCTCGCTCGGGTTTTGCGCGAGGCGCTGGACGCTGAGGGATTGGGCGAAGTTCAGGTCAACAGCCTGCCTGCTGGCGGCGGGGGGACCAACGTGGACCTGTCCGGACCAGAGTCGCTGCGGTTGGCGGCATGCGCGCTGGCCGGCCGGTATCCGGTATCGGCGCAGTGGCGGGGGAAGAAGGCATGAATGCCCGGCCCAAACTTTCAGACACCAGTCCTGACGTCGACGTACTGCTGGTAGGACTCGGGCCGGTCGGCGCCGCGCTGGCGAATCTGCTCGGCCGCTACGGCGTGCAGGTGCTGGCGATCGACCGCGCCACCGAAGTGTTCGAGAAGCCGCGCGCCATCGCGCTCGACAACGACGCGCTGCGCGTCCTGCAGTTGGTCGGCCTAAGCGAAGACGACTTCGCGAAGGTGGCGGTCCCCCAGGTGAAATATCACTCGCCCCTGTTTGGTTGCTTCGCGCGTATCAACACCGCCCGCATCATCGACGGCCATCCGATGCTGGTGACCTTTCACCAACCGGAGCTGGAAGCCGCATTGCGCCGCAGGCTCGCCGCGCATTCCTGCGTGGATGTTCGGCTCGGCGTGGTGCTCGAGGGCTTTGTTGACGAAGGTGGTTGCGTGCAAGCCACCCTCAGAGATAGTAGTGGCCTACGGCGCCAGGTCCGTGCCAGATACCTGATCGGTGCGGACGGTGCCAGCTCGCTGGTGCGTCGCGCGCTGGGCCTGGAATTTGAGGGGCGTACCTTCGCGCAGGACTGGCTGATCGTCGACGCGCTGGACGTGCCGATGCCGATTGACCATGTCGAGTTCATCTGCGACCCGCGCCGACCCACGCCGCGCATGTGTGCGCCGGGTGGCCGGCAGCGCTGGGAGTTCATGCTCCATCCGGGCGAGCAGGCCAGCGAGATGGAACGGCCGGAGCGTGTACGTGCACTGCTCGCGCCGTGGTGCAAGGCGAACGAGATTCACATCGAGCGCACCGCGGTCTACCGCTTCCACGCCCGCGAGGTGCGGCGCTTCTCCAAGGGCCGCTGCTTCCTCGTAGGAGACGCGGCGCACGTCACCCCGCCCTTCGCCGGTCAGGGCCTCGTCGCCGGATTGCGCGATGCGGCGAACTTGGCATGGAAGCTCGCGGGAGTGACGCGAGGCCACGTGGACGCGCGGATACTGGAAAGCTACGACCAGGAGCGCCGCCCGCATGCGCGCAAGATCATTTACCTCGCTCGTTTTCTCGGCATGCTGGTGATGCCACGCAACCGCCTTGTAGCCTTCGCCGTCCACGGGCTGATCCGCGCGCTGCGGTTGCTGCCCGCCGGTCGCACCGCCTTTGACGACCTGAAGATCAAGCCGCCGCAGCTCTTCGACGAAGGACTTTTTTGGCGTGACCGCCACGCGCGGAAGCTCCTGGCCGGATCGATGCTCCCGCAAGGGTGGGTGCGCATGGGCAAAGGAACGGCGCCCCAGCTCAGCGACGATGTCCTCGGGTTGCAATGGTCTCTGATCGGCTTCGGCGTGGACCCGGCACAACATCTAGCTCCCGAGCTGCTCAGCCGCTGGAGCCGTCTCGACGGCAAGGTGTGGCAGTGGTGCCACCGCGGCCAGGCGCAGCATTTGGCACCGACCTATAGGCGCCTGGAGGCTCTGGACGAAAACGTGCTCCAGCGCCTGGTACCGGTGGGCTGGGTGGCCATCGTCCGCCCTGACCGCTGCGTCATGGCCGAGGGGCCGGTGTCGGCGGTCGAGTCGCTATTGGGACGGGCTCTGCAGATGCTGGAACCGACCGACGTCCAGCGAGAGGCTGGGCAAGGGGGCCAGTTCGCCACGATAAAATACATGGCAGGCGGCAGGACGTCCCACTGATTCCCAGGTCGTATTCCCTGCCTTAAGACCAAAATGCGATTCGGCATCCTTCCGCCTCGCTCGCGCCCTGCTGCCCTTCTGAAAGCGGGCATCCAGGTTCTGGAAACCCAGCGCCGTTACGGCCATATCGCGACACGTTCCGCTGTATCGCGAGGGCTTGGCGCCGAGGGCCCGCCTGGTCTGCCGGCGAGAGCGCGAATTCAGGCCACTCTCCGAATGCCGGCAGGAACAGGAAGCCGCGCGAGCCAAAGCCTGGCAACAAACCCAATGATCAGACGCCTCTGCGCAAAGCTACAATTCTTACCAGAGCGTAGGAGATAAGCGTGACGCGTCCACACTCTTATCCGAACCCGGCCCGAATCCGGTTCGCCGAGTTCGAGCTCGACGAAGCCAATGCCAGCCTGTTGCGCAAAGGCGAGTCGGTAGCGCTGGCGCCCACGCCCTTCACACTGTTGTGTGTACTCGCAAGTCAGCCGGGGGCGCTGCTGACCAAAGATGCCCTGCTTGATACGGTGTGGGGACACCGCTTCGTCAGCGATTCGGTGCTCAAAACGGCCGTCAGCGACCTGCGCACGGCACTGGGTGACAGTGCTCAGCAACCCCGCTACATCGAAACCGTGCCGCGACGCGGCTATCGCTTCATTGCCCCGCTGCTTCCCGCGACGGCGACGCTGCCCGCACCCGTCACGATATCGGCGGCGGACGAGCGACCGTCGGCGCCGTTCATCGGCCGTGCCGGCGCACTCGCGAGGCTGCAACGGGCATGGGCGCTGGCGTGCGACGGCCGGCGCGCCTTGGTCTGGATCGCCGGCGAACCGGGGATCGGCAAGACGACGCTGATCGAACAGTTCGCTGCCAGTCTCGACGGCGTGGCCTGCGCGCGCGGCCATTGCGTGGAGCACTACGGCACAGGCGAGCCGTACCTGCCGGTACTGGAGGCCCTGGCCGGCCTGTGCCGCGGCGATGCCGCGCTGCCGGCCCTGTTGCGCGCCGTGGCACCGACTTGGCTGCTGCAGCTGCCATGGTTGAGCACCTCGGAGGAACGCGACGCGTTGCGGCGCGAACTCGTCGGCGTCGGTCCGGAGCGCATGCTGCGGGAGATGGGCGAGCTACTGGATCGCTACACGGACCAGCGGCCGCTGCTGCTGGTCACGGAAGACCTGCACTGGAGCGATCGGGCGACCATCCAGCTCATCGATTACGTCGCCCGGCGACGCGGCCATACGCGACTGATGTGGCTGGCAACCTTCCGCGTGACCGAGGTGGTGGCGCTCGATCACCCGCTCAACTCGTTGCGGCACGAACTGCGTCTGCAAAGGCTGTGTGAGGAGGTGGTGCTTGACCCCTTCTCGGAGACGGAAGTCGCCGATTATGTCGCGCAACGTTCGGGCTCGCTCGCGCGCGACGAAGCCTTCGTACGCGCCCTGCACGAGCGCACCGATGGCGTGCCCCTGTTCGTGTCGTCGGTCATCAGCGAAGTGATGGACCGAAGCAACGACGAGGCCACCATCGAGGCGCGCTTGACGGATGTGGCGGTCCCCGAGAACCTGGCGGCCATCATCGACCACTACATCGCCAAGCTTGGACAGGAGCAGCGTGCGCTGCTCTCGGCCGCAGCAGTGTGCGGGGTCGAGTTCCGCGCCGAGACGGTTTCGCTGACCCTTGAGCGCGACATTGCTTCGGTGGCCCACGCTTGCGAGGAGCTGGTGCGCGAACAGATGTGGCTCAAGCCGTCGCGGGCTGTAGAAGGTGACGAGGCGATCGATCTGCCCTACGCGTTCCGGCACGCTCTCTTCCGCCAGGTGCTGTATGACCGTACGCCGTCCTCAGTGCGCACGCGCCTGCACCACCAGGTCGGCGTCGCCCTCGAATACGAACGCTCGGCCGGAGTGCCGGTCGCTGCGACGGAGTTGGCGATGCACTTCGATCGCGGGCGCCAACCGATGACCGCGCTGCGCTACTACGCCGACGCAGCGGAAGCTGCACTCCTGAACTTCAGTCCTGCCGCCTGCATAGGGTTCACGGAGCGTGCGTTGGTCGTGTTGCAGCTGGCGCAGGAAGGGCCGGAACGCGACACGCTCGAGATCACTTTAAACACGCTGCAAGGCGTGGCTGCCTTCCACTCGCTTGGCGTCGGCAGCAAAGCCAGGAATGCGTTCGAACGTGCGTACACGATGCTGGCGAATGCCCCCGAGCACCCGATGCGTGGACGCCTGCTGCACGGGTTCGGCTATCTGCTGAGCCTGCACGGCGACTATGCACAGGCGCTCGCGGTGGCGGAGCGTGCCGAAACGCTCTCGTCCGGGGCTGATGATCCGACGCTTATGTTGGCCGCCTGCATCGTGCACAGCGAAGTCCACCATCTGCAGGGCCAGTCGCACGCGGCGCGCTCGTGGATCGCGCGTGGACTCGTCTACGCCGAGTCATTGGACTTTGCGGCGAAGGAGATCTTCGTTGCCGATCCCCAGGTCACCCTGTTTGGGACGCTGGCTATCGAGCTCGTGCGTTGCGGCCTGGTCCGGCAGGCACGCGCGCAGGTGCAAATAGCGCAGGCGCGCGCCGGTGAGCTGCGGCAGCCGATGACGCGTTTGGTGGCCAACTGGTTAGAGGCACTGCTCGAGGTTCGCCTAGGCAATGCCGAGCGTGTCGCGACTTTGGCTGACGAGATGCAGGCACTGGTCGACGAGTTCTCCCTTGGACAGGGCCGAACGGCATGCCAGTGGTTCCGCGGCTGGGCGGACGCCTGGCAGGGAGATCCGCGCGGAGGTTATCGCCGGATCCGAGAGGCCTACGAAGAGAACGCCCGGTTCGGGATGTGCTCCGGTGCCAGCGAGGTGCTCGGGTATGCGGCGCAAGCGCTGATGCTGGCAGGTGACATCGATGCTGCACAAGCCGAGCTCACCACAGCCCTGCAGGTCGCGCAGGAGCTGGCCGAGCGCGTGTACCTGCCCCAGTTACTGCTGCTCGAGGCGGCGATTGCATGGGCACGTGGCCAGGCCGATGCCGGCGCCGTCTCTGCACGGCACGCCATCGAGGAAGCGCGGATACAGGATGCGTCCTGGTTTGAACTGCTCGCCTTGGTCGAGTTGTGCGAACACCACGCTGCGACGCTCGAGGAGCGCGGCGCCCTCCGGACGCTGGTCGGCCGGTTGCCCGAGGCTGCCGATACGGCTCTGGTGGGCAGAGCGCGTTCGCTATTAACAAGAGCGAAGCCGGCCTGACAGTGTCACGCGGAGCCGCGCGTTCGCCCCTTGCACTCACCCATCGCCCCACAGTCCCGCGGCGAGTGTGAGCGCGGCCGGAACCCTCAGGAGGCCCGCCAATTCCAAGTGCAAAACGAGTTCGTCGCGCCGTGCCGGGCCGACTGCGTCAAGCGAGTCACGCTCGGATCGTAAGTAACCGGTTGCGATTCGCTCCGGGCCTTTTGCGGGCGCACTCGCGACCGAATCACGACGGTTTGCTGACGACCTCCGCGCCGTGCCGACCTACGCTGTGACCTAGGTCATTTCATCTATAGGTCTGCGATGGTTCTCAATCCCGAATCCAAGTACCCGAACCGCCGTGCGTACGTGCTGAAGCTGCGTGGCGACGCCACGCCCGGGGCCCTCGTGGGCCGGCTGGAAAATCTCGTCACTGGATGCCAGCGCGAATTTTCGTCCGCCGAGGACCTGCTGGAATCGATCGTCTTCGATCTCGCCTCGGCGGCCGGCGAAAGCGAAGCGGACGCCGCGGACCCGTGAGGGTCTCAACGCCGACCGAATGGCGACGCAACGCTTACGACTTCGCTCGGTCGGCGCCCTACGCTGACCACACCCTCGAATCCGCACAAGTCCATTCCCATGCCGCGACTTCCATCCGACTCATCCCTGTCCGGCCGTGCCGGACAGAAAACCTCCCACCGTGCCGGTCGGTTGGCCGGCACGGTCGTCGCGGCAACGCTTGCCGCGACGATCGCACTGGTTCTTTCCGGCTGTACCGCGCCGGTCTATCACCCGAAGGTTGACGTGCCTTCCTCGTTCGCTGCGGCCGAGGCTTCCAGCATCGAATCCGAATCCACCTGGTGGGAGACGTTCCACGATCCGGTGTTATCCGAACTGGTTCGTCGCGCGGAGCAGGAGAACCGCGACATCAAGATCGCCGCCGAGCGCCTGAATGCCGCGCACGCCGGACAAACGGTCAGCCGGTCTTTCCTGTACCCCAGCGTCAGCGCCGTCGGCGGTGGGTTCAAACAGGACTCCGGCTACAGCGATGCCATCAAGCAGGTCCTGCCGGATACCAAGGGCTCCGGCGCGGGATTGGACGTCTCGTGGGAGGTCGATCTCAGCGGCCGCTTGCGTGCGGGTGCATCCGCGTCCGATGCCGATGCCATGGCTGCGGGAGACAACGTGCGAGGCGTGCGCTTGATGGTGATGTCCGACGTCGCCAGCAACTACTTCACATTGGTCGGTGCGCTTCGACAGCTCGATACCTTGAGGGCGATTTCAGCCGCCTATGACGGGACGCTGCGCTTGGTCGAGGCGCGCTGCCGCGTGGGTCTGGCGACGCAGTTCGACGTGGAACGAGCACGCACCGACGCCGAATCGGCGCGCGCCCAGATTCCGCCGCTGGAAACAGTTGCGGCAGTGTCGCGGCACCGCATCGCGGTGCTGATCGGCGACCAGGCGTTCAATGCCGATCGCATCCAGCCCTGGCAGGGAGATGTGATCGTGCCGGACATTCAACCCGGACAGCCCGCGGAGCTGCTGGAGCGCCGCCCGGACGTGCTCGCGCTGATGGCTCAGCTCGATGCAGCGAATGCGCGCCGCCAGCAGGCCAAGGCCGAATGGTTCCCGCGGCTCTTTCTCGGCGCGTCATTTGGCCAGCAGAATTTGACCATGAATGGCATCGGTCTCGGCGCCGCCCGCTTCGCCAACGTGGCGGGCCTGCTCGCCATGCCGATATTCAATGCGGGACGCACGCAGGCAATCAACGACGTCGCCAAGGCTAACCAGCGTGAGGCGCTGCTTCGCGCCGAGGACGGCATGGTGCGCGCGCTTGAAGACGTGGAGAACTCATTGGTCGCGCTGTCGGCTGAAAAGCAGCGTGCAGGATCTCTAAATACCGCCGCCACCTCGGCCGAAGCGGCGCTGAGCCGTGCGCAATCGCTCTATGACCGCGGACAGATTGACCTGCTGCCGCTGCTTGATGCGCAGCGCGCCCGCCTCGCGGTAAGCCTGAGTGCCAACAACAGTCACACCCAACTGCTGCTCGACAGCGTGCAGCTCTACAAGGCGCTGGGTGGAGGCTGGCAGGTTTTCGAACCCTCCGTCGCCCGCTCCGCAACCGCCGGCGCCAACCGTCCGTCGCATTCCTGATAACCCTTCGCCCTCAAAGGGAACCACTTTGAAGAACTCACTTACCGCGGCCGGCGCGCTGGCCATAACCGTCATGCTCTCCGCCTGCAGTTCGCACAAACCGCCCGTGCAGGCGCCTCGCCCCGTTCGCACCGTCGAGCTCCGCTACGACAACGCCCGCCAGGCTCACCGTTACGTCGGCACCGTGCAGTCACGCTACGAGGTGAACCAGGCCTTCCGAGTCGCCGGCAAGGTCGCCCAGCGCAAGGTGGATGTCGGCCAGTTTGTGCACGAGGGCGACGAGCTCGCTGTGCTTGAAGACAACGACTATCGGCTGGCAGAAGATGCCGCACGACAGGCCTGGGCCGCCGCAACTACGCAGGCTCGCCTGGCTGATTCGGACCAGCAGCGCTTGAATGCGCTGAAGACCGATGGCTCCGTCAGTAGCTCGGACGATGAGCGTGCGCAAAGCAGCGCGCGGCAGGCGCGCGCAAATGCCGAGGCCGCCCAGAAGAACCTGGAGCTTGCGCAAAACCGGTCCAAGTACACCGTGTTGCGCGCGTCCCGCAGCGGTCTCGTGACCTCGGTGGCACTCGAAGTCGGGCAGGTCGTCCCCGAGGGGCAGCCGGTGGTCTCGATCGCCGATCCCGAGACGGCCGAGATCGTCACCGATGTGCCCGAGGATCAGTTCGCAACCTTCAAGGCGGCGCACTTCAAGGCGTCGCTGGCCAGCGCACCCAACGAGATTTTCGATGTCACGCTAAGGGAACTGGCGCCGCAGGCGGCAGCGCAGACGCGCACATACCGTGCTCGGCTGAAGCCGGTCGAAGCTCGTGTCCTCCCGCTCGGCGCAACCGCCACGCTGCTGGCCGATCGCGTGATGTCGGGGACGCTCACGGCGACCATCCCCGCCACGGCGCTCACGCAGGACGGCGGACAGCCTGCGGTATGGGTGGTCAAGCACACCGGGATGCAGCCGGTGGGCACCGTTGAACTCGTGCGCGTGACCGTGCAGGGCTATCAAAACGACGACGTGCTGGTCTCCGGACCGCCGGCCGGCGACCTGGTTGTAACCGCGGGCGTGCAGAAGATGGCGCCCGGATTGCAGGTCGCACTGTCCGGCGCCCCTGCAGCTGAACCGAACACGGTGGCTACGCGATGAAAAACTTCAACCTCACCGACTGGGCGCTGAGTCATCGCGCAGTCGTCCTCTTTCTGATCCTCGTGCTGGCAATCGCTGGTGTGATCAGCTTCACCAGGCTGGGCCAGCTTGAGGATCCGAACTTCTCCGTGCCCTCGATGACGGCGATGGTTATGTGGCCGGGCGCCACCGCCGAGCAGATGCAGAACGAAGTGCTCAACCCCATGGAGAAGAAATTCGAGCAGCTCGATCACTTCGAGAAGGTGGTGACCTTCGCCCGCCAGGGTTATGGCGGCATGACGATCACCGTGAAAGGTGGCACTTCCAAGGCGGATCAGCGCGAGGCCTGGTATCAGGCCCGCAAGAAGCTCCAGGACATCAGCCTGGACCTGCCCAAAGGCGTCATCGGTCCGATCGTCAACGACGAGTACGGCGACGTCTATGGCCTGATGTACGCCATCAAGGGCGACGGCATCGGCCAGGACGAGCTGTCTGACACAGCCGAGACCATCAAGCGCCAGATGCTGCAGGTGCCGATGGTCAAGAAGGTGGACGTCATCGGCAAGCAGGCCAAGCGCGTGTACATCGAGTTTTCGCACGAGCGTCTGGCCGCGCTGGGCATCACGCCGGCGGCGATCGCCGAAGCGGTGCGCAGCCAGAATGAGCTTCTGCCGGCCGGCTCGGTCGATACCCGCAGCGACCGTGTCATGGTGCGGATGAGCGGTCAGTTCAATAACCTGGACGACATCCGCAACGTGCCCATCTCGGCCGGTGGCCGACAGATCAAGCTCGGCGACATCGCGACCGTCAAGCGCGGCTTGGAGGACCCATCCACCTACACAGTCCGATACGACGGCCACCCAGTGCTGATGCTCGGCATCTCGATGACCAGCGATGGCAATGTTGTCCAGCTCGGCAAGGCGATGAACCAGGCCGTCCTCAAGATCCAGTCCGAGCTTCCGTACGGTGTAGAGCTGCAGCAAGTAGTTGACCAGCCGACCGTGGTGAAAGACGCGGTCTGGGACTTCGAGCGCTCGCTGATGGAGGCACTGGCCATCGTGATCGTGGTTAGCCTGGTGAGCCTGGGCTGGCGCACTGGCCTCGTCGTTGCGGCATCGGTGCCGCTGGTGCTGGGCGGCGTTGCCATCGTCATGCTGGCGATGGGCTGGAACCTCGAGCGCATCTCGCTCGGATCGCTGATCATCGCGCTGGGCCTATTGGTCGATGATGCGATCATCGCCATCGAGATGATGGTGGTGAAGATGGAGAGCGGCTGGGACCGCGTGAAGGCTGCGGGCTACTCCTACTCGACCACCGCGATGCCGCGTCTGACTGGCGCGCTTATCACCACGGCCGGCTTCCTGCCCATCGGCATGTCCAAGTCCACTTCCGGCGAATACGCGGGCGGCATCTTCTGGATCGTCGGCACCGCGGTGCTGCTGTCGTGGGTTTGCTCCGGCCTGTTCACGCCGTACCTCGCGGTCAAGTTGCTGCCTAAGGACATGGGCCAACACGCTCACCACAGCGACCCGTACGACAGCAGGTTCTATCGCAAGCTGCGCGGCCTTATCGATCGGGCCATCGAGCGGCGCTGGGTGGTGATCGGCGCGACGGCGATTGGGCTGGCATTGGCGCTGGTGGGTGTGAAGCTGGTGCCGCAACAGTTCTTCCCCAACAGCGATCGTCCGGAGTTGGTAATCGACCTGCGCATGAAGGAAGGCGCCTCGTTCGAGGCGACCACCGCGCAAGTGAAAAAGATGGAAGCGGTGTTGGCTAAAGAGAAGGATGTCGAGTTCTATACCTCCTACATCGGCGCTGGCGCGCCCCGCTTCTATCTCGCGCTCAACCCCGAGCTACCCAATCCTGGTTATGCCCAGTTCGTAGTGATGACCAAGAATCTGGAAGCGCGCGAACGCGTGCGCTTGCGGCTCATGGCCGCGGCAGATCAGCAGTTCCCGCAAGCGTGGGTGCGGGTTACCAGGCTGGAGCTTGGCCCGCCGGTCGGCTTCCCGGTGCAGTTCCGCATCGTCGGCCCAGATACGCAGGTCGTGCGCCGCATCGCCCGCGAAGTGGAGCACGTGGTGGCCTCCAGCCCCAAGGTGCGCGATGTCCAGTTCGACTGGAACGACCCGGTACGCGCACTGAAGGTGGACCTGGATGAGGACAAGGCACGCGCGCTCGGCCTATCGCCGGCCGACGTATCACTGGTGACGCAAACCGTGATGAACGGCGCGACCCTTTCGCAGCTGCGTGAACACGAAGACCTGATCGACATCGTGGCCCGTGCGGTGCCCACGGAGCGGTTGAATCTTGACACGCTGCAGGACATCAATCTCTACACCCGCCAAGGTACCGTGGTGCCGCTGTCGCAGGTCGCGAAGGTCAGCTACAAGCTGGAGGAGCCAGTGCTGTGGCGTCGCAATCGCGACATGGCGATCACCGTGCGTGCCGATGTGCTGGATGGCGAGCAGGCCGTCTCAGTGACGCAGCAGATCGTGCCGATGCTGAAGGACATCGAGGCGAAGATGCCTTCGGGCTATCGCATCGACGTCGGTGGCGCAGTCGAAGAGAGCAACAAGGCCAACGGTGCACTGATGGCAGTGGCACCCCTGATGGGCTTGAGCATCATGCTGCTGCTGATGCTGCAGCTGCAGAACTTCTCCCGCATGGCGATGGTGATGCTGACGGCGCCGCTAGGAATGATTGGTGTGGTGCCTGCCCTGCTGGTATTCCAGGCGCCCCTCGGCTTCGTCGCGATCCTTGGCATCATTGCGCTTGGCGGCATGATCATGCGCAACTCGGTGATCCTGATCGACCAGGTGCAGACCGAGATCGCCGAGGGCCGGGATCCCTGGAACGCGGTGCTGGATGCCGCCATCCACCGAACCCGTCCGGTCGTGCTGACGGCGCTGGCAACCGTGCTGGCGATGATCCCGCTCACGCGCAGCGTGTTCTGGGGGCCGATGGCGATCGCCATCATGGGTGGCCTCACCGTGGCGACGCTGCTGACGATCTTCTTCGTCCCGGCGCTGTACGCAGCGTGGTTCAAGGTTTGCCGCCAGACCGAAGACGCGCCTGCACCGCTCCCGGCCATGGCCGGGAGCGCACCCTGATCAATACCGAAGGGATCTCGGAATGAACAAGCTGTCGGACGCCTGGTTTGCTGGACGGGTATCTGCACAATCTTGACGAGGCCGCGGAAGTTGGCCACAGCATTACCAACGAAGGATTGGTTAGGTCGCGCGTACGCGCGGCCTAACCGGAGTGGCCAACCCGACTTCACCTGACCGCGTAACTCGTCGGAAAATTGGCGATCCCATGCAAGTATTTCAAACTGTCCTTGCTCTTCTACTTGGCGCAGCGTTGGTCTCGTCACTGGCCAGGCGCTTGCACATCCCTTACCCCACTGTCCTCGCCGTGGGAGGAGCGCTGGTAGCCCTGCTCCCCCACGGGCCATGTCTGGACTTTCCGCCCAGTCTCATCCTGGCCATTTTTGTTGCACCGGTGCTGATGGGGGCTGCCTTCAACACCTCCCGCGCGAGAAACGCCACTCGGACGATTCACAGGTGGCACCGATCGAACGTGTCTCCAGCCGAAAGCAGGCATGACCCAAGACACTCCCTGCACATACTCTGATTGTCAAAAGACCGGACTGGATCGAACTGGGAAAATCCAAGTAATTGTTCTATTTGGACATGCACACACTTTGCTGTCTGCGGCCAAGCAAAGTCGGTACGGACACGTGGCAAATTGCACCGACTTTGCTTTTCAAAACTGCACGCACTTTGGCGTCATGCCCAGGGGAATAGGGATGGACGGCCTCGGGGCCGTCGACCCGTGCTTTAAGCGCCGTACGCAGCACTAAGGAGCCCGGTAATCGCCGTGCGCGCCTCAGGATGAGCGATGGCAGTGCGGCATGAGCGGCTTTGTTCAGTGCGGGACAGACGTCCTTGGCACCCTTCCGAATAATGGCGTAGCGCCGTGGACATCCGTGAAACGGAACGTCGCGCCCCAGCACGCCCCCCTGGTCTTTCTCGTGCTTGGTATTCGGGCCCTTGGCCGTGGTCACGCTCGGTGGCCAGGGACCGATGTGCGGATGTCCATCACCTACGCCCACGACGCAGCCATCCCCACTTGCCTGTATCGATCATGAAACCATCCAAGACGAAGTCACGTAAGTCACGCAATCCTCTTGTGCTGGGCCTGCTGTTCGCATTGCCGCCGGCCGTCGGTTGGTCAGCGGCGGGTCATGCCCATGGGCATGTGGCATCGCGGGGCCACGGTGAATGCGCGCTTCATGTGCGCCGCGCGGTGGAGGCCGCGGGCATTGCCCTTGACCGCACCCCGATGGCCAAGGACATGGGCTCGGCCTTGCGCGCGGCCGGGTTCCATGTGGTCCAGGACGAGCCCCAACGCGGCGATGTCGTCGTGATCCAGCCTGCGCCCGGGCATCCGCAAGGTCACGCGGCGAGGTACGACGGTCACTACTGGGTATCCGACTTCCGGCAGTTGCACGGCATTTACCCCGGCCCCGACTACCGCGACGCCCTGCCGAGCTACCAGATCTACCGACACGATTGAGTGCCCACAAGGTAGCCCAATGCGCCCAGAGTGGGTGCGCCCGTCAGCTTCAATCGGTGAGTGGCGCCGAGACCACGGCGCCGTTCCTATCGATCGATCGCGATGGCCATGAGGCGCGCTTCGTCCCGAATGACTATCTTGGAATAGGCCACCTTGATGATCTCTTCCTGTTCCAGTTGCTTCAATTCCTGATTGATTTTCGTGCGCGAGCCGCCGACGTACTCGGCGAGTTGGGTCTGGGACATCTTCGGCAGCAGGTGTATCCCGTCCGCACGTGGCCGGCCTACCTGGCTACCCAGATGAAGCAGCATCCGCACCAGGCGCTGCCGAAGCGAGAGCAAGGCCGTGTCGGTCAGGGCGTCGTAGGTGTGGCGCGAGCGTTGGCATAACAACAAGGTGATGCCCGCGCTCAGCGCGGGATCCTGGCCCATCAGCGTCGTGACCAGTGGCCGACTGAGTTGCAGGATCAACGCATCGGTCAGGGCCACCGTGTCACGGCCGGCGCCCTGGCCATCCATGAAGGGCACAAGATTGAACAGCTCCCCTTGGACGGCATAACCGGTAATGTGCCGTCGACCGGAGCGCGCGGTGAAACTGACCTCCAGCACGCCGTCGATGACCAGCGTGAGTTGCTGGATGCGTTCACCACTGCGGGACAAGGTGTCGCCCCGGCGCAGCTGACGGGCAGTCGCGTGATCGAGCAAGGCCACCAAGGTCTCGGGACGCCCCGCCTCAAACCACGGCGCCTGCTCAATGACCGTGCGGATCTGTCGTTCGCGCGTCGCGCGAATCTCGCCCAGCGTGCTCGATGTCGGCTCCATCGTTGCAGCCCTTTGACGGTAGGCGTCAGCGTCGCGGCCCCGGCTTTTCCGGCTCCGACCGACGCGTATTTCCAGCATACACCGGGCCCTGTCAGCCGTCTCCCGGCATGCGTACCAGAGCCGGCGATCCCGCTTCAGTCGCGACGGACGACGCGGACAACGTGGCGGCTCCGCTTACTTCTCGTCATACCCAATGAAAAACTCGCTCGCGATCTTCCATTGGCCGTTGAGCTTGATCAGCTGCATGACTTTCCAACCCGATCCTTCGTACTGATCTCCCTGAAGCGCGGTCTGATAGTCCAGAGATACCTCAGCCAGATTACCGACCTGCTCGACCCTGATGTTGCTGAAACGCTGTTGATACCGTTTGCTGCTGACAAAGATGACTTTCCTGAAGCCCGCGTAATCCTGGAAGATCGCGAGGCCCGGATGGTCCATCGCTCCCGCGCCGCCCTTGACGTACGAAAAGGGAATGTTGAGGTCCAGGAGCTGCAACTCAAATGCTTCCCGATTGCCTGTCGAGAGGCTGGCGGTGTAGTTAGCGGAAAAATCACCACTAAAGACGGCGTAGAGATTTTCTACAAGGACTGGGGCACGGGCCAGCCAATTGTGTTTAGTCACGGCTGTCGGTCGTCTCTGTCTACTTCGAAGAGTTGGGATGCACTTACTACCCTTATTGGCCGGAAAACCTCTGGCAGCTGCGTGCATTGCGCCTTCCCATAAAGAGATGCGTTGTAGCGACGGTGTCCGCTCCACGTAGCGACCCGGCGGATCAACCGCAGGAAACGTGCAGTTTCGGCCATGATCGCCGTGCGTCGTGCGCCCCTGAAGCACAGACTCTGCGCGGTAATCATTGAACTAAGCAAGCGCGTGGCGCGCCGGTCGCCTGCGTTCGCTTGCCTATTGGCAACCCGCGATGCCAATGCCAGCGCGACCTTCCAAGCTAGATCTAATGCGTCCGTTTTCCCGGCTGATCTGCGCGGCTCGAATGGACCGTTCTACGACCTTTCAGATGGATCATGCGCGATCTAGCATGGATTAACGCAAGACGAGTGCGCTCGTTCCCACCGAGCAGGAAGCGACACAACGCTGTAAGGAGCCGGCGGCGAGATCGACTGATATGTCGAACGTAGTTGGTTCGCCGCCTGGAGGATATGCCGGCTTTGCCGTGATGATCGCGCTGGCCCCATGCGTTGTTTTATCTCCCCAAGCCCAAGGAGGCTCCCATGAAAATGTCTCACGCGACCGTCGCCGCTGCGCTCGCCATCACTCTGGCTTCGCTCATGCCAGCAGCTCACGCCGACCAGGCCGCCAAGCCCATGGAGAAGTGCTACGGTGTCGCGCTCGCCGGGAAGAACGACTGCGCGGCAGGGCCGGGCACCACGTGCGCCGGCACCGCCAAAGCGGACTACCAGGGCAATGCCTGGGTGCTCGTCGACAAAGGCACCTGCGCCAAGATCAAAACGCCCAAAGGTTATGGCTCACTCGAGGCCAAGTCATGATTGGGCGGAAATCCCTCGCACTATCTCCGCCTCCGGAAGAGGCGATCCAACCAGAAGCGATACCGCACAGGTCCGCACTCATTCCAGAATCCCTTCTGCTACTGGTCGCCCGCCTCGGGATTGCCGCGGTCTTCTTCCAGTCGGGCCGCACAAAGGTGGCGGGCTTTCTGACCATCAAGCCGTCCACGTACGATCTATTCGCCTCGGAATACCACCTGCCACTCATTCCTTCCGACTGGGCGGCACGACTGGCGACCGGCTCGGAACATCTGTTTCCGGTCCTTCTCGCGTTTGGCCTTTTCACGCGCGTGTCCGCACTGGCGTTGTTGGGCATGACGGCCGTGATCGAAGTCTTCGTCTACCCCGATGCGTGGCCCACACACCTCAGTTGGGCGGGACTGCTTCTTCCGCTCTTAGCTCGCGGTGGTGGCAAGTGGTCGTTCGACCAGCTCTTGCGCCTCTGACGGCTCCCGCGCCGCACGCGGGACCATCCCCTCCGATTTCTCAGACCACAGCAAGGATTCAACCATGCGTACCCTCATGAGTGTTGCCATCGCGCTGATGGCATCCACGGGCGCCGCCTTCGCAAACGATCCGGCGCCCTCTCCTAGCGGCATCAAAAACGTCGTTATCGTTCCTGGAGCATTTGTCGATGGCTCGGGTTGGCGTGTCGTCCATGACATCCTGATCCACAAGGGCTACCACGTGACGGTCGAGCAGCCACGCATTGAAACCCTGGCCGATGACATTGATCTCACTCGAGAACTTATCCGCCAACAGGATGGTCCGGTAGTGTTGGTTGGCCACAGCTACGGGGGCGCAGTCATCACTGTGGCCGGCAACCGCGACAAAGTTAAGGCTCTCGTCTATGTGGCTGCGGTGCAACCGAGCGAGGGCGAAAGTCTGAGCCAACTGGTCGGCTCCATGCCCTCCCCGAACAATGACATTGTCGCCACGCGTGATGGCCATCTCTTCGTCGACCCGACCAAGTTCGCCGACGACTTTGGTGGCGACCTGATCAAGAATCGCACAGATTTCCTTGCTTCATCGCAGGCGAGCGCGGCTTCGGCGGCCTTCAACGCGACGATATCCGCCGCTGCATGGCATACCAAGCCGACGTGGGCCGTGGTGACCACCGAAGACCACGCGCTGAGCCCCAACCTGCAACGTTGGATGTATCAGCGCGCCGGCTCGAAGGTCACAGAAATCAAAGCCAGCCACCTCGTTTACATCTCACAGCCCGAAGCGGTCGCGAAGGTAATCGAGGAAGCCGCCATGAGCGCGCCTTGACCGTTCACCCACCGTCCACCCCGGACATCTCCAAGGAGTACTGCCATGAAATCGCGTCCCAGTCTCGCCTCCGCTGCCGCGCTCGTCGCGCTGGCCATTGCTTCGGTCGCTCCCGTCCACGCCGATGACAAGCCCGGTGCGAAGGAAGAGCCGGTCCGTTGCTACGGCATCAACAGTTGCAAGGGTCAGAGCCTCTGCGCCACCGCCAAGAATGACTGCAAGGGCCTCAACAACTGTAAGGGTCAGGGCGTCGTCGTGAAAACAAAGAGCGGATGCCTGAAAGAAGGCGGCACGCTCACCGAACCGAAATGATGTCTTCGCGGGCCCTGCACCGCGGGCCCGCCTTTCTTCTCGACCGGAGCAAACGACATGTTCGCGCCACCCCCGACATTCGCCGGCTTTGGCCTCGGCCTGCGTAAGGAGCACTACCGAGACTTTCTCGACACCCCTGTGCCAGTGGATTTCGTAGAGGTAATCTCGGAAAACTTCATGGTAGACGGCGGCCAGCCACGCCATATCCTGCGCCAAGTGCGCGAGCGCCACCCCGTCGCCTTGCACGGGGTATCGATGTCCATCGGTTCGGCCGACGGCCTTGACCAGGGCTATCTACGCCGCTTGCGCGCACTGGTCGACGACATCGAACCACTTTTCGTCTCCGACCACGTGAGCTGGTCGCGAATAGGCAGCTTCAATTCGCATGATCTCCTCCCGCTGCCTTACACGGTTGAGGCGTTGAATATCGTGTGCCGTCATATCGATATGGCGCAGGAGGCGCTCGGCCGAGCGATGCTTCTCGAGAATCCGTCTGTCTATCTTCGTTACGACCAACAGGACATGGGGGAATGGGAATTTCTTTCGGACATGACTCGCCGCACGGGATGCGGCCTCTTGCTTGACGTGAACAACTTATACGTCACTTCGCAAAATCTCGGGCTAGACGCGGGCACCTTCATGCGTGGCCTTCCAGCGGACCGCGTCCGCCAGATCCATCTTGCAGGCCACACAAGGGTCAACGAGCTCCTCATTGACACGCATGACAATCCTGTGTGCGGAGCCGTATGGGAACTTTATCAAAATGCAGTATCGATGCTCGGACCGGTCGCCACGATGATCGAACGCGATGACGACATTCCATCGCTTGTGACACTGCTCAGCGAGCTGGATATCGCGCGCGACATTGCTCGGGACCCGCGTCAGATGCCGGAGGCGGCATGAACCTCCTATCCATACAGCAAAGGATGCGCACCTGGGTGACTCGGTCGACCAATGGCCAAGAAACCGATGCACAGAAAGCGCCGGGATACGGGGTGTACCAGAACAACTATCGAGCACAACTTGTGCGTTGCCTGGAAGCAAGTTACCCCATGCTTGACTACTGGCTCGGCCATGACGAATTCGTGCAAGCGGCCATACAGCATGTCAACAGGCACCCACCGAAGGCTTGGACACTTGACGCCTATGGTGCGGACTTCAATGCGACATTGCAGGAGCGTTACCCGCATAGCCCTGACATACAGGAATTTTCCTGGATCGAATGGTCGCTGGCTGAGTCTTTCGTCGCGCCAGATGCGGACGTCCCATCGACCCGCATACTCAGCGAACTGAATTGGGACAATGCTCGACTCTACCTCACGCCAAGCCTGCGACAGATCGAGGCCACGACCAACGCCGCCGAGTTGTGGCATGCATGGCTCGCGGGTGAATGCCTGCCGGAAAGTGAGATGCTTCCTGTAGTCGGCGGCCTGATTACCTGGCGCAAAGGCTTTGTGTGCCAACTCAGGCAGCTGGATGCGATTGAACACGCGGCCCTGCGTGTTCTCCATGACGACAACCGCTTCGTCGAACTGTGTTCCGCGCTCGTCGATCATCTTGGCGAAGACAGTGGCGTGCGGCGCTCGGGCGAATTTCTTGCCAACTGGGTGCAGTCAGGCGTTGTGCATTGCGCAATCTGAATGTTCCACGGCGAGTGAGCCCGTGCGTCGAAAGTGCCAGCTTTGGCGCGAGGCCATAGGCAGAGCGATTCCACGACTAGCCAAGGTCAGGCCAACGCAGCACTGCGTCAATTTATTTCAACTATCGATTCGATAGAAATTGTCAATGGCTCAAAAAGGCGGTTTTGCGACATTTCGGCCATTGACCCGCAGGTCTAGCATCGCGCCCGTCGAATGGAAATTCGCCTTTACTTTTCCCCGCCCGAAAACGAGCGACATCGTGGGACGATTCGCATGAGAACTGCTATCAGATCAAATAGCCCTTTCTCCGCCCTGGCGGAATCGCGCATCACGCGAACCGTGGGCTTTGTCCTTCCTGATCATTTTCAGGTCATGTGGATGGCGGCAGCGTCCGCCTTCGAACTTGCCAACGTCATTGCGGACGATTCGCTGTATGACATTCGCGCACTGTCCGAACATGGTGGACAAGTGACCAACTCAATGGGCGGCTCAATGGCAACCAATTCGCTATCCGGACAGCTACTGGACACCATGGTGGTCGTAGGAAAGATGGTTCCAGACGCGGCCAGCCCTGGCCTTCTTACGCAGATTGTTGAGGCATCAAGCCAGTCACGCCGAGTCGCTTCGGTCTGCTCCGGCGCCTTCATCCTTGGTGAGGCTGGGTTGCTCGATGGACATCGCGTGACAACGCACTGGTTCCATGCGCACAAGTTGCAGAAGCAGTTCCCCAAGGCGCGCGTGGAAGAAGATCGCATCTTCATCATTGACGGCGCTCTATCCACGTCGGCCGGCATGAGCGCAGGCGTGGATCTGGCGCTCGCGTTGATTGAGGAAGACTTTGGTGCCGATTTCGCTCGAAGGGTCGCGCAGAACCTGGTGGTCTATCATCGGCGTGCAGGCGGCCAGTCACAACACTCGACGTTGCTGGAAATGGATGCCAAGTCGGACCGCATCCAGAGTGCTCTCACATACGCACGGCGAAACCTTTCTATGCCTTTGACGGTGGAAGACCTAGCAGAGGTGGCGCACCTCAGTCCAAGACAATTCAGCCGCGCCTTTCGATCTGAGACTGGGCAGTCGCCTGCCAAAGCCGTCGAAAATCTCCGCCTTGAAGCGGCCAGGATCATGGTGGAACAAACCCGTCACACCATTGACGAAGTAGCCGCGCAGACGGGATTCATCGATCCGCAACGCATGCGCCGCGCCTTTCTTCGTGCCTTTGCCCAACCACCGCAGGTTATGCGGCGCAACGCACGCGTCGCTGCCTAGGTAGCTCGCATCAGCGCGAGGCGGCACCGCCATTCACCAACAACCACCAAACCTCCCTCAAATCAGGCCCTGGAAAATCCCATGAAAACCAACGGAAACACCATTTTCATCACCGGCGGCGCCTCTGGCATCGGGCGGGCATTGGCCGAAGCTCTGCACCAGGCAGGCAACACAGTGATCATTGCTAGCCGCCGGAAGGCGCTTCTTGAAGCCGTCGTTCAAGCCAATCCGGGCATGGTCTCCCTTGTTCTGGACGTCAGCACCGCCGATGGCATCCAGTCGGCAGCCAAGGAGGCAATCACGCGTTTTCCCGACATCAACGTGGTCATCAATAATGCCGGCATCATGCAGATCGACGACGCTGCTGCGGTGCTGGACGACGCACAGATGCTCGATATCCTGTCGACCAACCTTCTTGGTCCAATGCGCCTGACATCCGCCTTCGTCGAACACCTGAAGACCAAGAAGGATGCCGTTATCATGTACGTCACATCCGTGCTTGGCTTCGTTCCGCTGGCACCGGCGGCCGTCTACTCCGCCACAAAGGCCGCCATGCACTCTTTTGCCATGTCGCAGCGCTTCATGCTTAGAAATAGCGGCGTGCGGGTGCTCGAAATTGCGCCGCCGTGGGTTCAGACGGATCTGCTGAACAGCAATGAAGAGCCGCGCGCGATGCCGCTAAAACCCTTCATCGAAGAGACGATGGCCGTGTTGGCCACCGATGCCGATGAGATTTTGGTTGAACGGGCGAACGTACTTCGCTCCCGCCCCGGCCCTGGCGAGATGGCGTTCGTCACTGAATTCAACCGAGCGTTTCTCTCGGGAGTGTCAAGCACGGCCAATCCGACAGACGTACGCGCCTGAAAATCACCCAATGGCGCCACATGAACGACCGATGATAAGCATTTAGATTGCTCGGACACCCGTCCGAGCCCGACTGGCAGGAGCGCACTTTACCCGCGATAACGCGCGCTTATCGCACGCGAAACGTCACTCTTCGATTCACGGGCTGCGCCAATCGAACGTGTCTCCGGTCGAAAGCCGGCGTGACCCGAGACGTTCCCTGCACATACTTTGCTTGTCAAAAGACCGGACTGGAACGAACTGGTAAGACCGAAGTGATTGTTCCAATCGGACATGCACACACTTTGCCGTCAGCGGCCAAGCAAAGTCGGTACGGACACGTGGCAACTTGCACCGACTTTGCTTTTCAAAACTGCACGCACTTTGGTGTCATGCCCACTCCAAAGTTTGTAAGCAAATGACAACCTTTGGAGAACGCCTAGGAATCGAACTTTGGAGTTCGTAGTCGATACAACACCAAGGTGTGAACCGGTTAAGGTCGCAACCGTCTACGAAAGCGGGGGCCTACCGCTATCAAGCCAAGGCTTGAGCCATACAAGCAGTCAACAATGCCAGTCACCGTTCTTTACCCGCACCAGCGCCACGGACCGTTGAAGCTGCGCGCTTTCTTTGATTTTTTGACATAGAGCCCTTTTGGGGGGCGCTAGGCCAAACCGCCATGGCGACATCGATCATGCGATCGAGCATGCGCGGATCAGCACCGGCTTGCGGGGAGTTCAATACGGCCTGCAGCACCCCGAGGTAGTGCCATGCCATGGCATCGATATCGACATCTTCAGCCAACTCACCCGCCGCCACGCCTTCGCGCAGAAGGCCCTCAAAGATCTCACGCTGACGTGTCGCCCCCGCCAGTGCGGCAGCCTGCCCTTCTCCGGAAAGCGATGAAATTTCGGCACAACTGCGTCCGATCAGGCAGCCGGCGGGTCGACCGGATCCGTCTGGCAAGAACGCACGGAGCAGCGCCTTCATTCGCCCGCGAGCGGTATCTGCGTCGGCGGAGTTCATGCGCCGCAGGACTCGCTGCGTGTAGGTCGCGAGAGCCTCCTGGAACAGCCCATCTTTGTCGCGAAATCGCTGGTAGAGGCTGGAGCGCGATAAGCCCGTGGCCTCCGTCAGGTCGCTGATGGCAGCGGCGGCATAGCCGTGACGCCAGAAAACCTCAATGGCCGCAGCGATCACGGTAGCTTCATCAAATTGTGGCTTGCCGCTCATGACGCCTCCCTTGACATCCTGGACCGATCGTTCCACATTATCTTGGAACGACCATTCCATGATACATGGAGGACTTAGGCATGTCCAAGAGCATTCAACGGCTACCGCGCAGGCCGCGTATCGCCATAGCGGGCGCGACGGGGCGCGTCGGCTCGGCGCTGACCGGCCTCCTCGCTTCCGATCCGGTCGACATCGTCGTGCTGACCCGGCGGCCCGACGCGGCTCAACCGCCCAAAGACACCAACCTCGCCGCGATCAATTTCGATAAGCCGCATACGCTTCAGGAGGCACTTCGTGGTGCCGATCGGCTGTTCGTTTCGCACGGCACCTCGCCACAGCAAGTCGCCAATGAGATCGCGTTGATCGACAGCGCAGTCGCTGTTGGCGTACGCCATATCGTCAAACTATCAGCCTTGGGGCCCGCCTCCCGTCTCAATCCCTTTGCCTGGCATATGCAGATCGAAGCACACTTGGCTCAGCAGCCCGTGGCGTCGACGCTCCTACGGCCCTCGGCATTCGCCGACATTCTCAAACGAGCGGCAAGTCAAATCGCCGCCGACTCCTGGGTGGGCGCCGCCGGCGACGGACGCGTGAACTTTATCGATACGCGCGACATCGCCGACGCAGCACGCGTGGCGCTCCTCCAGGATTTCACTTTGGAGTCGCAGCGGGCTTATCACCTGACCGGGCCGCGTGCGTGGACCATGCGGCAAATTGCAGAACACCTGTCGATCCTGCTCGGCCACACGGTCACGTACAAACATCAATCGCGCGAGGAACAGCGCGCCGCGCTGTTAGCTGACGGCCTCGCGCCGCTGGTCGCCGATTTGCTGGTCGGACTGGACCAGATGTTTCGCGATTCCGCTCTTGAAGAGACTACCTCGACCGTCGAGGCGTTGACTGGCAAGCCTCCAAGAACGCTTCAACAATGGCTTGCCGAAAATATCGCGATCTTTCGAAACGAAACCTAGCAACAAGCCGGGCTGCGTCGGAAACGCGTAAGACCACGAACTTCTGATCGTCAACCATTGGCGGGGGAATAAGGAGAAGACATGTCCACGATTTACCTTCATCAGCAAACCACCTTGACGCCAGAGCAATACGTACAAGGACTCACCGATTTCGGACCGAATCGTTCGAAACTTTTTGGCAACAGCGCCGACGAGTACCTCAAGGTGCATCACCGCGGCCACACGGAAGCCGACGTGACGGAGGGTTCGGGCGGAATCTGGGAACGTCTTCACTACGACTGGTCCGATCTTAAGCGCGTCGTCCTAACGACGACCGATTCCAACGTATGGGGCGAGACATCGAGACACACCTACACCTTCACACGTCAACCAAATGGGACGACAGATATCGATGTGGTCGTCATTCGAAAGGGCAAGAACTTCAAAGGCCGAATACTCGGTTTCGTACTCGGAACCATCGGGAGGCGGGTTCTTGAGAGGGCTTTCAAAAACTCGGTCATCGCCATCGAATCGCGAAACGCCTCGGGCGAACTTACGGAGAGCACAGCCTAGTGATGCGTCGATTAACCACGTCGCACGCTGGACGTCTGCAGTGAGCAAATTGAGTTCTAAGAGGAATTCCAGATGAAAGCCTACATGGTTGCAACGTTGACTGTGCACGATGAAGCGATGTTCGCGGAGTATCGAGCGCAGGTTGGAAACGCGGCCGAGCCGTTTGGCGGTCAGTTTCTCGCTGCTGGTGGCACGGTGACAGTGCGCGATGGTCAGTGGCAGCATCCTGTCACCGTGATCGCTGAATTTCCGTCACGAGAATCGGCGGAACGCTGTTACGAATCGGCCACCTACCAAAAAATACTTGGCCTTAGGCTCAAGAGTACGAACGGCAGCCTGGTGATCGTGGACGGAATCTGACAAAACTTCTGCGCGTGATCGACGACGCCACAGTCCTCCTTGGCCGCTCGCCCCTCCCGATGCGTCGATCCCCATCAGAGGGCGGCTTCTGGCGACGTCCGGCGGCCTCCTCATCAGGCCCGCTCCAGCGGCCTCGGCGTCCGACATTCCGTTGCGACATCTAACTAAGTGGTTTCAACACATGCCCACTCTATTTGACCCCTTACAAATCGGTGACCTGGCACTGCAAAACCGCATCGTCATGGCACCCCTTACTCGCATGCGTGCATTTGATGCTCGTAGTCCTGGCGCGATGCAGGCGAAGCATTACGCCCAACGCGCCAGTGCGGGATTGATCATTACCGAGGCAACCTCCATCACGCCTCAAGGCGTCGGCTACCCCAACACCCCCGGCCTGTGGTCCGAAGAACAGGTTGCCGGTTGGCGAAACGTGACCGCCGCCGTTCATGATTCGGGGGGACTGATCGTCTCTCAGCTTTGGCACGTAGGACGCGTCTCCGATCCGTCCCACCTGGACGGAAGGCTGCCGGTAGCGCCAAGCGCGATAGCACCGGAGGGGCACGTCAGCATGCTTCGGCCTAAGCGTCCCTTTTCGATTCCGCGGGCACTTGAGGCCAATGAGATACCCACGATCGTGGATGACTTCAGGGTCGGGGCGCTCCATGCCAAGCGAGCGGGCTTCGATGGAGTTGAACTGCATGCGGCTAATGGATATCTGCTCGATCAATTTCTGCACGATGGCTCAAACAAACGCAACGATCGTTATGGCGGCTCCATTGAAAACCGAGTTCGTCTTCTTCTCGAGACGATCGACGCCCTACTGACGGTCTGGCCTGCCGGTCGGGTCGGCGTGCATCTCAACCTAATGTCGAGCGCTCACTCCATGCATGATTCCGATCCACGTGCGCTCTTCTCTTACGTGGCCGATCAGCTGAGCGTCCGCAATATTGCGTTCATCTTCGCCCGTGAGTTCCCGGACTATGGCGATAAGTCGATTGGCAAAGATGTTCGTCGCCTCTTCAAAGGCGCACTGATTGTCAATGATGGCCTTACCCGCGAACGCGCGGAAATGGCACTAGAGCGCGGGGAGGCAGATGCGGCAGCTTTCGGGCGCGCCTTCATTGCGAACCCCGATCTGGTAGAACGGTTCCGTTGCAATGCATCGCTCAATGAAGTCGACGAGGCGACGGTTTATGGCAGCGGCGAGAGCGGCTATAACGACTATCCGCAGCTGAATTCATCCATGTAACCATCGCGTCGCGGTAACAGAGCAAGTGCGCCACAGGTGGCCCAGGTAGCTCCGCGCCTTCAAACTTTGGAAGGGCTAGTTCAAGCACCGCTGTAAGGTAGCGGTAGGTCGGAAGCAGACGCTCCCAACCTGTCCTTGGCCACGCTTGCGTGTAGAGCCCAGGCTCGCGCCCCTGGCGCACGAAAGGGCTAAGACGATCACGGCTCGGAGATTCTCAGACATTTATCTCCGCGCTAGTCAGCGTGCGCCGTGCTTGCGGCTGGGATCAAGTCGAGGACGTTGAAACTCTCCGATAGCTTATAGGGGCACTCGAGGCAGCAATCGCCGCCGGCACCTGCTTCCGCAACCAGGCGTGCGCCGGGTCGGCTGCTTGGCGCGGATGCCATGCCATGACCACTGTCTCGCCGCGCGGAAGAAACGGCAGCGGCACCACCACGAGGCCGAGGCCTGGCGCCATTGCCTGCGCCAATCGCTCGCTGAGGGTGGCGACGAGGCCGCCCCCTGCGGCGACGACGGGCGCGGCGCTGGCGTGCGCCACGGTGAGCACAATGCGACGCGCCAGGCCGAGCTCGGACAGCGCGTCATCGACCACCGATGGCGCCCCGGGACGTCGCTGCACATCCACGTGCGCCTGTGCTGCGTAGCGGCGCGCGGTTGCTTGGCGTTCGGCGAACGGATGCCCGGCGCGCACGACCGCGACCTGCGCCTGACGAAATAAATCGACGACTTCAATCTCCGGGTCGCGCGGCCTGAACGTACCGATGTCGAGATCGACGCGACCGTCGCGCAGCGCACCGGCGTCTTCTTGTGCCTCGGTCACAAAGCGCAACTGCGCGCGCGGCATCTCTGCCGCCAGCACGGCGCCGAGGGCGCCGCCGAAGGCGATCGCGAAGCTATCCGGCGCGCGCACGATAAAGCTACGTTCGGTGTCCGCCAATTCTTCTCCCCGCGGCGCCTGCGCCAGTGCCGCGGCCTGCGCGATCCATCGCGCTACCGGCTCGCGCAGCGCTATTGCACGCGGCGTAGGCACCAGGCGCCGACCAGCGCGCACCAGGAGCGGGTCGCCAGTGATCTCACGAAGACGCGCGAGCGCGTGACTGGTCGCCGGCACGCTCAGGTGAAGACGCTCGGCGGCGCCGGTGACGCTACCGGCGGTCAGTAGCGCGTCGAGTGTGCGCAGCAGGTTCAGATCGTATGTTTTCATTCCATGCAATATGTGGTTCCAAACATTGCACTAGTCAAGTGGCTCCGGCGGACCCAGGATAGCCCCATCGCAGCTCCTCCCCCGATTCCACTTGTTCCACGAAACCATCCTCGTCACCGACCGCCGGCAGGGTCGGATCGACCGCGCGCGGCCGATTTCCACCGCCTAGTTTGCTCGCCGTCACGCAGCGCATTCACGCCGGCCTGCTCCTCCCCTTCATAGACAAAATTCATGTCCGCTACTCTTGCGAATCAGGTCAAGAAGATCTCTCCGTCCTCTGGCAACTTGCCGGCCAGCACTCTGCTCCACGGTCCACTGTTGCCACAATTGATCCGCCTTGCCTTGCCGACAGTCGCCGTGCTGTTCATGACGACTTTGCTCAGTGTCGCCGAGACCTATTTCGTCAGCTCACTGGGACTGAAAGCGATCGCCGCAGCATCGCTCGTGGTTCCGGTAATGTTGCTGATGACCACGGTAGCGAGTGCCGGCATCGGCGGCGGCGTATCCTCCGCCATCGCCCGCGCCATAGGCGCACGCCGTCAGGGCGAGGCGGAGAGCCTAGCCTGGCACGCCGTGGTCATCGGCGCCGTAGGAGGTGGACTGTTCTCGCTGGTGGTGCTGTTGGCCGGCCCCGCGCTGTACCGCAGTCTCGGCGGCAGCGGATCATCGCTGGACCAGGCGGTTCTCTACTCCAACATACTGTTCGGAGGTGCGATCTCGTTTTGGATGATGCTGTTGCTCCAGGCGGCGCTGCGCGGCGCCGGCAACGTCAAGGTGCCGGCTCTGACCATCATGGGCAGTGCGGTCGCTGGCCTGATTCTGTCGCCGGTGTTGATTAACGGCTGGTTGGGTGCGCCGCGCATGGGTGTGGCAGGCGCCGGCATAGCGCAGGTGCTGTGCAGCATCGCCGCGCTCGCCGTGGTGATCGTCTACATGCGTTCGCCCTCCTCGACGCTACGCCTACGCCGCTATCCGCTGCAGCGCCAGCATTTCAATGCAATTCTCGGCGTCGGATTGTTGTCGTCGATCAACGTGGTCATGTTGGCCATATCAGTCACCGCCCTGACCGCCGCGGCCGGTGCAGTGAGCGTCGCCGCCATCGCAGGTTACGGCATTGCCTCCCGCCTCGAGATGCTGCTGTCGCCGGTGATGTTCGGCTGCGGCACCGCCGCGATCACGCTGGTGGGCACGAACCTGGGGGCAGGCAACGTGGTGCGTGCCCGACGCGTCGCGATCGTGAACGTATTGTTTGTTGCCGGCGTGGTTGGCCTGGTTGGATTGTTCGTGTCGCTCTTTCCGCAAGCCTGGCTAGGTCTTTTTACCCACGACAGCGCCGTTATCGCGGTCGGCGCGCAATACCTGCATGTGGTAGCACCTTTCTATGTTGTCTTAGGCGTGATTTTCGAACTCTACTTCGCAGGTCAAGGGGCACGACGCATCCTCTGGCCGATGACTGCGAGCGTGGTGCGCTGCATATTTGCGCTGACCGCGATGGTGCTAGTCCTGCAAGGCTACGCGAGCTTGCACGCTGCTTTCGTACTGGTCGCCGTCAGCGTCATTGTGGCAGCGACCATCAGCTTGATTGGATTCCTGCGGACCCGCTGGGATCGTTAGTCACCACGGCAATGTTTTCCCGCAACGAGCGAAACCCAGTGTCTGGTTCGAGCACCCGACAGAGACATGCTCGACGACTACAAACGAGCAAAGACCCGTTTTTTGTGAGGCTTGATCAAGTGAAAGCAACGGATAAGAGGAGTCAATCAGGTATGACTGCAACCATTTTGGTGATTGGAGCCACGGGAACAACAGGCAAGGAGTTGGTCAGGCTTCTGATCAAGAATGGCCATAAAACTCGCGCCACCGTTCGCCCGACAAGCAACAAGAGCGAACTGCAAGCCTTAGGTGTCGAATTGGTTCAAGCCGATATGAACGATGTCGACTCGCTAGAAAAGGCCATGATCGGAATCCAAAAAGTGTATTTTGCAACACCGCTTGTTCCGGACATTGTGGAGCTCTCTTCTTCGATCATTCGCGCAGCGAAAGCCGCCGGCGTGAAACATCTTGTCAAGTTATCGGGCGGCGGGGCTGAAATCGACTTGGACACGCTGGCCAAGTGGCACAGGGCGATCGAAAATGAAATGGAACAGTCCGGCATTGCTTATACGTTCTTGCGCGCAAATGCCTTCATGCAGAACTTGAGCAAGTTCAGCTCACATACCATTCGTGCTCATGGGGCCTTCTATGCGACGCATGGCGAGGGTAAATCGGCTTACGTCGATGCTCGCGATATAGCCCAGGTTGCTTATCGGGTCTTGACGGAAGAAGGTCATGAGAACAAAGCGTATTACCTGTCGGGGCCAGCGGCACTTTCTGGTGCCGACATTGCGAAGATTCTTTCCTCGGTGACCGGGAAAGTAATTAAGTACGTAGATGTACCGACTGACGCTGCTCGCGCTTCTATGCAAGGAGCAGGTATGCCTGCTGAAATCGTCGAAGCCTTGTTAGAGCATTATCATGTCGTGAAGTTGGGCTACACAGCACAGGTTTCCAGTGCGGTAGAGGAAGTAACCGGACAAAAAGCAACCTCTTTTGAGACTTTCGCTCAAACGCAGAAGGAAGCGTTTGCCGGTTGAAGTACCGGCCTGAACGAGCAGCGAATCCGAGCCGAGAGCGTGACAACGCGACGAGTCGCGCCCTGCCAGGTTTGGAACAGACAGTTCTGGCGTGGAGACCTCGCTGCTAGCGCTAACGACGACACAAGCGTTACGACCACGACGGGTCTCAGCGAGGTCGGCGCTTCTCTCCATTACCGACGGCATTAGGCCTGCTTTGGGTTGCGGGTTCAGTCGGTCGTTGCAACACCCATAGCGAGGCGACGTTCGCTCTACCATCGAAACACGGGCTAATCACCCCGCCTCCGCGACCATCGATGAGAGGCCCTGGTTCGGGGAATGCGGCCGTGGGTCGAAATCGGACAGTCGGTGAATCTAGGGGTCGCCTAAGTTGCGTGACTGAGACGACTTCGAAGTCGAGGGATCGCGAAATCCAGAAAGGCTCGCAACTTGAGTGGAACTTGACGCTGCTCAGGATAGATCAGGCTTACCGGCATGGCCGGCGGATCGTGCGCCTCCAACAGTTGAACCAACGCTCCAGCCGCCACCAGCTTCTCGATCTGGTACGACAATACGCGAGCGATGCCGACGCCGGCGGTCGCGGCAACAACTGCGCCCTCGATAGAATTGACGATGATTCTTGGGGATATGGCGACTGTCTGCATGCGTCCTTCGTGGTGAAAGTCCCAATTTGTTCCCGCCGTGATGGTTTCGTATCCAACACAGTGGTGTGAAGAGAGTTCTTCCGGGGACGTTGGTTTGCCATGCTCTTTCAGGTATTCGGGGCTCGCACATAGAACGCGTTTGATCATGCCAACGCGCGTGGCGACCAAGCTGCTATCGGGTAGCACGCCGACACGTAAAGCGACATCCACGTGCTCTTCAAGCAAATTCACGATTCGATCGACGAGCTGCACCCGCATGCGAATGTCCGGGTAGGCCCGCAGAAACTCCGCAGCGACAGGGAGGCCTTGGGCCAGCCCCATTACAAGCGGGACGCTGAAGACCAACTCTCCTCGTGGGGTGTGGTACTCACCAATGGCCGTGCGTTCTGCTTCGGCCAAGTCCTCCATGATGCGGCGACATGAGGCAACGTACGAGCGCCCTGCTTCCGTTAGCGTGAGGCTTCGATGACCCCGCAAGAGCAGTCGCACCTTCAATTGCTCTTCGAGATCGGCGACCCGCCGACTGACGGTTGGCAATGGAATCCGTAACTGTCGGCTTGCCGCTGAGAGGCTTCCTGCGTCGACCGCGGCCAAGAGAGTGGTTATGCCGTCGAATCGGTCCATTGCCTCTCACCTCACGAAAGGGCTCCTCCCGAAAGTAATGGCTACTGCGTGAATTTGGTAGCTACTAGCGTGTGCTCCGTACCCGGCACCTGGATGACCAGGCGGGTTTTGACCGGAGCCCCCAATGCCACACCTCACCTACCCCTCAAATCGAACGGCCTATCTGCTGGTCGACCCATACAACGACTTTCTATCCCACGGCGGAAAGGTCTGGCCGCGCCTTGAGCCGGTCGCCAACGACATTAACCTCCTTGAACACCTGGTGGCCTTAGACCGCGCCATGCGGGCACATGGAATCCCGATCTTTTTCGTGCCCCACCGCCGCTGGGAGGCGGGCGACTACGAAGATTGGGCTCACCCGACACCCAGTCAACGCTCCGTGATGCGCGGACATCACTTTGCGCGCGGGGAATGGGGCGGCGACTGGTATCCAGAACTCGCGCCGAAGGAAGGCGACGTCGTAGTAGCCGAGCATTGGGGTTCCAGCGGGTTCGCCAACACCGACCTCGACCTTCGCCTCAAACAGCGTGGGATCACACACGTCATTTTCGCGGGTCTGCTGGCCAACACATGCATCGAATGCTCCGCTCGATTCGCTTCTGAGCTCGGCTACCACGTCACGCTGGTGCGTGATGCCACCGCCGCGCTATCTCCCGAACTTATGCACGCGGCGCACGAACTGAATGGCCCGACGTACGCACACGCCATTCTCACCACCGAGCAACTCATCGCGTCACTCCCCTGAGGAAACCACTATGAAACTGAAGTACGCGGCTACTGCCATCGCCCTGGCACTGTCGTTCTCAACCGTCACAAGCGCCGCGCGCGGTGGTAATGACGACGCCTCATCCACGTCCCCGGTGGCCGCTGGTTCGCATACCGTCGCCGAGGCCATTCGCCCCTTCCGCATGCACGTCTCGGCCGAGCAGCTCGCAGACCTTCGCAAACGCCTGGAGGAGACCCGCTGGCCGGATAAGGAAACGGTCAGCGATCGTTCCCAGGGGGCGCAGCTCGAAAAGCTCCAGGCACTCGTTAAGTACTGGGGGACGAACTACGACTGGCGCAAGGCGGAAGCTCGTCTCAATGCGCTACCGCAGTTCGTAACAAACATCGATGGCGTGGATATCCACTTCATCTGGGTGCGCTCCAAGAGCCCGAAGGCACTTCCGTTGCTCATCACGCATGGTTGGCCAGGCTCAGTGTTTGAGTTTACGAAGGTCATCGGACCGTTGACGGACCCGACGGCTTTCGGTGGCAAAGATGCGGACGCGTTCGACCTGGTGATTCCGTCCATTCCCGGCTATGGACTGTCGGGCAAGCCGACCGACACGGGTTGGGGTCCGGAACGCATCGCGCATGTGTGGGCAGAGCTGATGAGCCGCCTTGGCTATAGCCGCTACGTTGCCCAGGGCGGAGACTGGGGCGCCTTGATTACGACCGCCATGGCGCGTGAGGCACCCAAGGGTCTTCTGGGCATCCATCTCAACCTGCCCGCGTCGATTCCGCCAGAAGTGGCTGCTGCCCTGGCCACCGGTGGACCTGCGCCCGCTGGCCTTTCCGATAAGGAGCGCGCCACGTTTGACGCAGTCGCGGCTTACAGCAAGCAGGGCGCCACGTCATACATCACCATGCTGGGAACTCGTCCTCAAACGATCGGTTACGGCGTTACGGATTCCCCCGCTTTCATGGCCGCCTTCATGCTCGGGCATCCCGGCTTCGTGCATTGGGACTATGGCAATGACCCCAAGCAGACTCCATCCAAGGATGAGGTCCTGGACGATTTCACGCTCTATTGGTTGACGGATAGTGCTGCGTCAGCGGGTCGGCTTTATTGGGAAAACAAGGGCCGCAGCCCACTGTTCTCAGCCGCACAGAAGACAACCGAGATCACATTGCCAGTGGCAGTCAGCGTGTTCCAGGAGGACGCCTATCGCCCACCGGAATCGTGGACCCGGCGCGCCTACCCGCATTTGATCTACTTCCATGAGGCCGAAAAGGGCGGCCACTTCGCGGCATGGGAGCAACCGCAGCTGTTTGCCAAAGAAGTTCGCGCCGGCTTCCGCCCTCTTCGTGAGCAAGTGAGCGAGAAGCAACCATGAGCGCTGTTCGAAACACGGCGATCCTATGGGTGCTTGCGTGCGCCGCCGCCATTCAATCCGCGCATGCACAGCCGGTAGGTGTTCAACGGACCGATCTGCAGCGCCACGACCTTAGCCTCCCTGGATGGGAAACGGTGCAAGCTCGTGTCGACATCGATCCCGGCAAGGTTGCGCCCAGCCACCGGCACCCCGGCGAAGAGATCATCTACGTGCTCGAGGGTACGCTGGAGTATCGGCTTCAAGGACAGCCACCCAGGACGCTCGGTCAGGGCGATGTGCTGTTCGTGCCGGCAGGCGTCATCCACAGTGCAAAGAATATTGGATCGCGCAACGCAGCGGAGCTCGGCACCTATGTGGTGCCTAAGGGCAAGCCCCTCGTAGAAGTCGTTGCTGATGGCGCTAGCCCTTAGCCGCGCACAGCGCGACCCGCCAACCATTACTCCACCTTAGCGAGGCATCCCATGCAGTTTGAAACACTCACCGTGCGCGGTGAAGGGGCGGTTTTGTTCGTGAGAATCGCCGCACCCCCGATGAACCTGTTAGGTCCGGCACTGGTCCGTGACCTGGTTTCGCTCATCAGGAAAGCAGAGGCCAACAGCGCCTACAAAGTGATCGTGTTCAAGAGCGACGACCCGGACTACTTCATTTCGCACGTCGATGTCATGCGCGTTAAGGAGTACCGAGAAGAGGCGGCGAAGCTCACCGGGGAAGCCTCTATCGCACTTCTCTTTCGCCACCTCAGCGCCAGTCGGCTTGTCACGATCGCTCAAATTGATGGACGCGTTCGCGGTGCCGGAAGTGAATTCATACTCGCCTGCGACATGCGTTTTGCCGCGCACGAGTCGGCGATCTTTAGCCAGATGGAGGCTGCCTTTGGCCTCATTCCCGGCGGCGGTGGCGCCCAGCATCTCACCCGGCTCTTGGGGCGCGCGCGCGCCTTGGAGGTGATGCTTAGCGCGGAAGATTACGACGCTGATACCGCTGAAAGGTACGGATGGATCAATCGTGCGCTGCCGATAGAACTCCTCGACGATTTTGTCCGTGTATTGGCCAAACGTATCGCAAGCTTTCCCGCGACCGGGCACGCCGTTGTCAAAGAGCGCGTGAATGCCATTGCCCTCGCTCCTGTTGAGGACTTCCGACACGACTCTGACCTGTTCGCCGAGGGTGTCCGCACTCCCGAAGCTATCGGCCGAATCCAGGCCGCCATTCACAGCGGATTCCAAACGCGATTTGCGGAACTCGAGCTGGCCGATCTCCTAGGCCAGCTGCCTAACAAGTAATCCAAATGAGGGCTATGCCATGTTCCGTAAAGAAGAAGTCCGCTTTCCCGCCGAGGGAGGCATTGAACTGTCAGCTTGGCTTTTTGTTCCAGGGAACCGTATTGGTTCGCTGCCCGCCGTCACCATGGCTCATGGCTACGGTGGAACGAAATACCACGGTATCGAGCCGATGGCGGAAGCTCTCGCAGACGCCGGCTTCGTCGTACTTCTCCATGACCATCGTGGTTTTGGTGACAGCGGCGGCGTGCCGAGGCAGGACATCAACCCATGGGTGCAGATTACGGATTGGCGTCGCGCCATTTCCTATCTGCAAGACCGGCCTGAAGTGGACGAGAACCGCGTGGGTCTCTGGGGTACGAGCTTCGCTGGAGGCCATGCCATCGTCCTCGGCGCGACCGATCGACGCTTGAAGGCGGTGGTCTCCCAGGTTCCCACCATCGACGGTTACGCCGCTGGTCTCCGTCGCGTAACGCCCGACGCAGTCGCCGATCTGGAGGCTAAATTCGCAGCCGATGAACGCGCTCAGCTGCGGGGCGAGCCGCCCGCCACCCAACTGATCGTCAGCGAAGACCTCACCAAGCTTGCGTCGTACAAGGCAGCCGACGTTGTGAGCTTCTATCTCCGTCCCGTACCGGAGGGAGTGTGGGAGAACAAAGTCACCGTGCGCTCCACGCGGTGGGCGCGTATGTACTCCCCAGGCGACTTCGTCGATCGAGTATCCCCGACGCCGCTACTCATGCTCGTGGCCGAGCACGACCATACGGCTGCAACGGATCTTGCCCTCAAGGCTTACCAACGCGCACTCGAACCGAAACGGCTGGTCATCACTAAGGGCGGTCACTTTGACCCCTACCTGGGTGAATTCGACACTGCATCTCGCGAGGCCATTGACTGGTTCAAGGCCCACCTCTGACCTGTCAGGAGATCCCACCATGTCTCTCGGTCCTCTCAAGTTTAACGAGCGTTGGCCATGGCGAGTCGCGCAGGACCAAAGAACCAACGAATCACAAGCTGAAAGCGCCGCGAACGCGGCGCCTCAGCCTTCAGTGGCTTCGAGGCCATGTGCGCTGAGCGACATTGATGTTCTCAATATCGCTCGGTTAATCGACCCAGACCCCGCATGTGTGGCCGCCTGGTATCGCAGCGACCCAATCCTGACGTTGGGCGGGCTTACTGCATGGCAGCTCGTCAGGGCGGGGCATATTGGTGCGTTGGTCGATTTTCTTCGCGCCATCCAACTTGAGGTGGATGGGTAGCTGGTCGAGATGGGCAAAGTCTGTGAATTTCAACGCGCCACGCGCCAGAAAATGAGGATTCGTATCCGCGCTACGCCCTTGTGGCGACGACGATCTTCTCGTGGCCTCGGCCAAGTTGAGATGAAACTACCTGGCAGAGCTCACTGCCACGTACAGCGGCACGTCGGCATTGAAGCCCGCCTTGACAGCCTTGGCCGTGCCGTCGACGAGCACCTCTTCCTGGCCAGCCTCAATGCCCTGCAGCACGGTCTCAGCAACGAATTGTGGACTGACCCGCGCCAATTCCACTGGGGAGCCCGCGGCCATGTCCGTATCAATCAAACCGACGTGCACACCCGTCACCTGCGTCTTCTGTGCTTTCAGTTCGATACGCAGTCCGTTGGTAAGTGCCCATGCCGCGGCCTTTGTTGCGGCGTAGGCGCCAGTGCCTGGCTGAGTAATCCAGCTCAATGCAGACAACATGTTGACGACGGCACCACCGCCGTTCCTGGCCAGAACCGGAGCAAACGCCCGGGTCGTGAGAAGCACGCCAAACAAGTTCACGTCGAGAAGCATGCGCAGCTCTTCTTCCGCACGCGACCCAAGCAACGGCGCACGCACCGCCGCACCCGCATTATTGAAGAGAAGGTTTACATCACCGAGGCGGTCAGCCACAGCGGCCACGTCGGCGGGATCGGTGACGTCAAGCTTGATTGGTACTACGCCTGGTACCGTGATCGCCGATGGGTCCCGAGCTGTTGCGTAAACCTTGCTCGCGCCGCCTGCCAGAAGGGCTTTAGTGAATGCCAGGCCGAGGCCACGATTGGCCCCGGTCACCAGGGCAATGCTGCCTTTGATGTTCATGGGAAAACTCATCCGGTTTTTTTGGGGATGCATGCGCTAACGCGGGCATGAGCGTCCAGGACGTCTACCCGCGTAGTCTCGCGCCGTCCTAAATTTCCATGATGACTCGCCCATAAGGACGGTCTTCGATCAGATACCGCACCGCCTCGGCGGCGTGTGCTAGCGGGAAGACCTTGCCGATTGTCGGCTTCAATGCGCCTTCTTGCAGGTATTGGAGAATGGCCCGGTTCGCCGCAGCAACTGTTTCCGCCGCAAACAATCTAAATGTGAACCCTCGGATTGTTGCGGCTTTCCAAATGATGTCGGTGACGTTGATGTCCGCCTCTCTGCCGCCAGCGTAACCGGCCACGACAATCGTGCCGCCGAACGCAAGCGAGGCAAGCGCCTGGCCGGTCAGCTTTCCGCTCACACCATCAACCACGACATCGACGCCTTTTCCGCCGGTGATGCGCATGACGCCGTCTTTCAAACTTTCCATGGAAAGATCGATGACATGCTCGTAGCCATCCGCGCGAGCACGCTCGGCCTTCTCCGTTGTACTGGCCGTCGAGATCACCAGCGACGCGCCGAGGCGTCGCGCAATCTGAATGGTTTCCATGCCAACCGCGCTGCCAATCGCCGGAGCAAGCACGGACTGGCCCGGCTTGAAATGCGCAAGCTCCGTCAGCGCCAGGTAGCCGGTCAGATAACCCGCGCCTGCCAGAAAGGCGGCAGCATGCTGGTCATCCAATTTCGCAGGCACATGGGCCAACCCGGCTCCTGGTGCCGCTACGTATTCTCGCCACGTGCCGTCGGCAACCAGGCCTGCGCCCGCTCCTCTGACGAACACGCGATCACCCACTTTGAAATCGGCATTCAACGTCTCTACCACGATGCCCGCGCCTGACTGACCGCCGATACGAGGCAGGTTTTCTGGCGTGGACAGGTAAATGTGGCCCGAGCGAAACGTGTTATCGAGTGGATTGATTCCCGCGGTGCGCATCTGCACCAGCACCTCACCGTCCTTGGGTTGTGGTCGATCCACCTCGACCAGGCGGTTTTCGTCATAGCTACCGTACGCTTGATATTGGATGGCTTTCACGAGGGTTCTCCGTGGGGGTATCAGACGGCCCGCTCGGCATGTCGGAATGGGCTGCCAGAGCTAGTTTAATATCGCAACTACATTTGCAGTATGTGCCAAGCTAGTTGCATAATGCAACTGGTTTTTCGTGAGGAATCCGTATGCGACGGAAAAGCTTTGAGCAAGCCAATTGCCCGGTTGCCCGCAGCCTGGATGCAGTCGGGGACTGGTGGTCGCTACTGATCGTGCGCGACGCCCTTTCGGGCGTCCGCCGCTTTGGCGATTTTCAGCAGAGCCTGGGCCTGGCCAGGAACATCCTCACGCAGCGCCTACGCCGACTGGTGGAATTGGGCATTCTGGAAAGCGTCCCAGCGGCCGATGGCAGCGCTTATCGCGAATACGCGCTGACGCCGAAAGGCGAAGGTTTGCTCACAGTGATCATCGCCCTGCGCCAGTGGGGCTCCGAGTCATGCTTCTCACCTGGCGAAACCATGGAGAGGTTGGTCGACACCAAAACGGGGAAGCCCTTGGCGCGTCTGGAGGTTCGCTCCCAAGATGGCCGACGACTTAAGGCTGCAGACTTGCGGCTTCGAGACGTTGTCGCCAATGGCGCCGCCAGCTTGGCTGCGGATGAGTGATCGCTTGCCGCACCAGGGGCTGGAAGCTGGCGCCCACCCTACCCTCGATAACTTGACCTAATCACCCAGCCCTAGCAGTCCCCGGTGGCCAAGTCCGATTCGGCGAAGTTCGCCTTGTGTCCGAAGTGGACTAGTTAAAAGGTGCCTGGAAGTACCCATAGTACGGACCTACCGACGCGGGGTCGCTTCAGTGCGGGTCAGGCATACTCCACAGACTTCCTTCGCAGAGATTCCTAGTTCGGGGCAACGTCGGTTGCCACGAGCTGCAGCCCTGTGGCGAGAAAAGCGCGACCAAGGTCGCCGCCGTGGCACCCGTGCCGATTTCGGTAGTGCAGAGGATGCTATTGGTCTCGTCACATTCTTGTCTCCATTGTGGAGGGTCGGAGCTGCAGGCCTTCGCGGTGTTGCGGGCCGGTAGGCCCGTAGTCGAGCTCGGCACCCAGGTTGCTGCTCCTCAAGATAGGCGCGGGAGCGTCGCAGGAGTCCATCATCGATTCGATGAAGATCAGCCTGTCGTTTGGGGCGCTGAGGGCCTTTTGCAGGTCCCCGCCAGTCTTCACCACAAACGATCGCGCCGTGGTGTCAGGGCGAAGCACTTTCGGCAGTTCGGCATAGGACCAGTTGGCGATGTCATTGTAGGCCTCGGTCTTGCCTATATAGCCGCGTTCGATCGTGTATCCGCCGTTGTTGATCAGCGAGATCACCGGCTTGTGGTTGTGCCGCAGAATCGTCGATAGCTCCTGCGCCGTGACCTGGAATGAACCGTCGCCAATTAACAGCAGGTGGCGACGACCTGGCGCCGCTGTCAGTGCGCCAAGCAGGGCCCCTACCGAATAACCGATCGATCCCCAATTGATCGACCCAATGAAAGTGCAATTCGGCGGGAGTTTCAGGCCAAGCAGGGAAAATGACGTGCCGTTGTCGACGTACAGAACATCACCAGGGCGCAGGTATCCCTGAATGGCCTGCCAATAGATGGCTTGAGTCAGCTTGGCGGAATGGTCGGCATGCGTGCTTGGCGCCGCTGCCGCAACAGCGCGCGGAGTGCGCTTGTTGACCTGCGGGACCGTGTCTATGACGCCGTGGAGAACTTCCTTGAGCGTCACCGCCTGATAGTTGTCGTCGCCGACGTCGATCGAATGTCCACGAGCGTGGATCGTGTTCGCGGGCAGCGAGGCCGTGAAATCCCCGGTCGTCACTTCGATCGGTCGATAGCCGACAGCAAGCAGGCAGTCGCTGTTCTCGATCGTCTCGCGCACACCTGGCTCGCTCGCCTTGCCACCGTAGATGCCAACGTACTGGGCAAATGACTCGTCGATAACGCCCTTGGCTGCGTTGATCACAGCCACTGGAGCCTGCATTTTTTCAGCCAACTTCATGAGCGTGGCGGCGACGCCGAAACGGTCGGCATCCGCATCCACCAGGATCGCGGGTGACTTCGCGGCGGACAGCTGTTCGGCAAGGGCGGCGATGCACGAACGCAGCCGCTCGGGATCGCTGGGCGGATCCGCCAGAACGAGCGGCGTCGTGGGAACTTCGATGTCGAGATAAGCAATGTCCGATGGGAACTCCATGTACACCGGAAGCTTTTCGCGCCACGCGGTGAGAATCAATCGATCGATCTCGGCGACCGCATTGCGTGGGGTGATCCTGGCCTGCGCCGCCGTTACATGCGAGTACGCATGTAGGAAGTGATCAAAATCACCATCGGCCATGGTGTGGTGCATGCCGAGCCCGCGGTCAATGGACCTGAGCGGTATCGAGCCGCTGATGCAGATAACCGGGACGTGCTCTGCACAGGAGCCGGCGACGCCGTTGAGCGCGCTCAGCGCGCCAACCCCGTTCGTGACGAGCAGCGCACCAAGTCCATTCAACCGGGCATAGCCATCCGCTGCATAGGAGGCGGTGAGCTCACCGGTGGTGCCGACCCATGTCAGCTTGCCGGCGTCGTATAGCTGTTGCAGCAGCGTGAGGTTGTAGTCGCCGGGAAGCCCGAACAGGTGCCGGATGCCGGCTTCTTCGAGACGGCGCAGAAGGAAGTCGCCGATCTTCATTCGTTGTGTAAGGTTGATGGTATTTTGGTTGCTTGCCATGAGGGGACTCCTGATCTAGGCCATTGGGGACATGCGGCCGTTGAAGTCAGGCCGCGAGCCTAGGGACAAGTTGAGTGATTAGGGCTCGATGACACCCACCTCGGCGCATGCTCGGTAGTGTTGAACATTGGCTCCAGAAAGGACTGACAGGGGCATCCAAGCGCGATGTTCGAAGTCGAACGCAAGCGCACACCGATTTTCCCGCATCGGCCGTCAAGTTTTCATGCATTGATATCGACGACGGTTCGCCCCGGGACCCGGTCTAGTTGAGTGCAACGACCGCCGCATGGCGCACGCCAGGGCAGCCCACACGCAAAGACCGTGTCCTGCCGAATTCTCGGAGTCAGTCCAGCTACGATAGACTGAGGCCTCTTCGGGCTGAGTTGGCAACCGCGCCGTGGACTTGAACCTTATCGGCATCTTCGTAGAGATCGTCGAAGCGCGCAGCCTCAGCGCCGCTGCGCGCAAGCTCGGCATGACGCGTGCCAATATCAGCCACCGACTGAAGCTGCTGGAACGCGAGACCGGTGCACAACTGCTGCGTCGCTCAACGCGAAGCATCGAACTCACGCAGGCCGGTCGCACGCTGTATGACTGCGGTCAACGCATGCTGGATGAGCTGAGCATGGCGCGCGCTTCCATCGACAGCCTTGGGAAGACGCTTAGCGGGCGAGTAAGGATCAGCGTGCCGACCGGCTTCGGCAGAATGTTCGTAAGTGCGAAGCTGCTGGAATTCGCGCGCATCTATCCGGGCATTACCCTCAATGTCATGTTCAACAATCGCATCCAGGATCTCATCAGCGCAGAAGTTGATGTAGCGCTGCGAATCACGGCGAAGCCTCCGCTTGATTGCGTGGCACGGCATATATGCTCCATCGTTTGGAATGTGTACGCCTCGGCCGACTATCTAGAGCAGCACGGACCGATCGAACATCCCGCCGACCTGGAAAGACAGACGCTGGTCGCATGGCCACTCTCCGGCAAGCACGTCACGATGACGCTGACGAACCGGCAAAACAATGCCGATATTCACACGATTGTGATGGCGCCTTCGCTGCACTCAACGGACTACCCTTTCCTGGCGGAAGCCGTGTGTCAGGGCATGGGGATCGGCGTGTTGCCTGCCTATGTACCGCATGCGCTGATGAACCGCGGGCTGGTCCCCATCCTTCCGCAATACCGTGTCGCGGCACCGGAGACCTCGCTGTATATCCTCACGCTTCCCAACCGCTATCCATCGCCATCGACGCAAGCCCTGATCGACTACCTTCGCGACGAAATCCTGTCTATCGCGCAGACGTGGGCTTGAGGTAGCGCATCCGGGCAGTCCGCAGCAGAGTTCGAGTTCGACATCTCGCCTGCACCACCGCGTAGGCCGTGGTCTCAGATCATCCTTGGCAACGCTTCCCGGGATTCATTTGCTCAGCGCGACTATTGTCAATTCGTAATTGACGGACCGTCAATTCGTAGTTGGATTGTCAAACCTATCGAGTGGTTTCACGATTAGGTCCACACAAAAGCCACTCTACGGAGACAAGGACGATGATTTCGGAATTGTCAGACGCCGTCGTCAGAACGGAACTTTGCGGCGGCATTCTCGTCGTGACCCTCGACAACCCACCCGTCAATGCGCTGGGCGTCCACGCGCGGCGTGGTCTGCTCGCCGCCATCGAAACCGCGGCGGCTGATCCCACTGTCAGAGCCGTCGTGCTCACCGGGGCCGGTCGCAATTTCATCGGTGGCGCGGATATCCGCGAATTCGGCAAGCCGCCACTGTCGCCCTCATTGCCCGAGGTCTGCAACCGGATAGAAGCCAGCAACAAACCCGTGGTTGCGGCGATTCAGGGCGCGGCGCTCGGCGGCGGGCTGGAGGTCGCGCTCGCGGCGCACTACCGGATTGCCGCCGTCGGCGCAAAATTAGGTTTGCCCGAGGTCCAACTGGGGCTGCTGCCTGGCGCTGGGGGCACCCAGCGAACCCCTCGCCTGATTGGTGCCAAGCATGCGCTGGATCTGATGTTGAGCGGCCGTCACGTAGGTGCGGCGGAAGCGCGCGAGCTTGGCTTGATTGACCGCGTCAGCCAAAGTGGCGATCTAGCAGCTGAAGGTCTCGCCTATGCGCAAGAGTTGCTCGCTGCCCACGCCCCCGTAAGGCGGACCCGCGATGCCAGCGGACTCGCCGATCGCGCGGCCAGCCGCGCCGCCATCGACGCAGTGCGCGCCGAGGTATCGCGAGCATCACGAGGACTTTTCTCACCGCTAAAAATTCTTGACGCGGTGCAAGCCGCACTCGATCAGCCCTTCGACGATGGCCTGCGCGTCGAGCGGGACTTGTTCATGCAATGCCTCGACAGCCCTCAGCGGGCCGGTCTGGTCCATGCGTTTTTCTCCGAACGCGAAGTGCTGAAAGCGCCGGAAACCCGCACGGCGAAGCCACGCTCCATCGCCCGCGTGGGCGTCGTCGGCGGCGGCACGATGGGTGCCGGTATTGCGGTCGCCCTGCTCGACGCCGGGCTGCCCGTCACGATGATTGAGCGCGACGAAGCATCACTCGCCCGCGGCCGCGCGCACATTGAGAAGGTCTACGACGGTCTGATCGGCAAAGGTCGCATGACGTCCGAAGCCAAGGCCGCGGTGATGAAGCGCTGGAGCGGCAGCACCGCCTATGACGAGCTCGCTGCCGCCGACCTGGTCATCGAGGCCGTGTTCGAAGACATGGCGGTTAAGCAGGCCGTGTTTGCCGAACTCGATCGCGTCTGCAAGCCAGGCGCGATCCTCGCGACCAACACTTCCTATCTCGACATCGACGCCATCGCCGTCGGCATCTCGCGTCCGGCCGATGTGATCGGCCTGCACTTCTTTTCGCCCGCCAACATCATGAAGCTTCTGGAGGTTGTAGTGCCTCGCCAGGTTAGCGCCGATGTGGTTGCGACTGCCTTCGAGCTGGCGAAGGTGTTAGGCAAGGTGCCCGTGCGTGCCGGCGTATGCGACGGCTTCATCGGCAACCGCATCCTTGCCGTGTATCGCACCGCCGCCGATCACATGATGGAAGGCGGAGCATCGCCCTATCAGATCGACCGTGCGGTGCGCGAGTTCGGCTATCCGATGGGACCGTTCCAGATGTCGGACCTCGCCGGTGGCGACATCGGCTGGGCCACGCGCAAGCGCCGCGCTGCGACCCGCGATCCGCGCGCGCGCTACGTGCAAATCCCCGACCGTCTGTGCGAGCGCGGCTGGTTCGGCCAAAAGACCGGGCGCGGCTACTACCTGTACACCGATGGCCAACGCACCGGAACACCCGACCCGGACGTCGAGGCCATCATCGACGCTGAGCGTTTACGTGCCGGCGTTACGCCGCGCAGCTTCACCGACGAAGAGATCATGCGCCGCTATATGGCCGCGATGATCAATGAGGGCGCAAACGTCGTGCACGAGGGTATCGCGCTGCGGCCACTCGACGTGGACGTGACGCTTCTCTACGGCTACGGGTTTCCGCGCTATCGCGGCGGGCCCATGAAGTACGCCGATCAGGCGGGCCTCACGACGGTGCTGGCTGATATCCGCCGATTCGCGCAGGAAGATCCCCTCTTCTGGCAGCCCTCGCCTCTACTCGTCGATCTTGTTGAGCGCGGCGCCGACTTTGCCAGCCTCAATCAGTCCGCTTAACCAGCTAATTCGCTTCAGGAATTCGATTATGCGCGAAGCCGTTATTGTCTCTACCGCACGCACGCCGATGACCAAGTCCCATCGCGGCGAGTTCAACATCACAGCCGGTCCCACACTCGCGTCGTTCGCGGTACGCGCCGCCGTCGAACGTTCCGGCGTCGACCCTGGATCGATTGAGGACATGATCCTCGGCTGCGGCTATCCCGAGGGCACGACTGGCCGCAACGTGGCGCGCCAGACCGTGATTCGCGCGGAACTGCCGCTGTCGATCGCGGGCGTGACCGTGAACCGTTTCTGCGCGTCCGGCCTTCAGGCCATTGCCATGGCCGCCGGCCGTATCGTCGTCGATGGCGCGCCGGCCATGATTGCCGGCGGCGTCGAAAGCATCTCTGGCATTCGAACGCGCGAGGACGGCGTGAGTGGCCTCGATCCATGGATCGTAGAGCACAAGCCGGACCTCTACATGACGATGATCGACACCGCCGACATCGTCGCCCAACGCTATGGGGTCAGCCGCGAAGCACAGGACCACTTCTCCGTAGAAAGCCAGCGCAAAACGCATGAGGCCCAAGTTGCCGGACGCTTTTTCGACGAGATCGTTCCGGTCGCTACCACCATGGCCGTCACCGACAAGGTAACCGGCGCCATCAGCCAGCGCGAGGTCTTTATCACTGCCGACACGTGCAATCGCCCTGGCACAACCTACGAAGCGCTCGCGAAGCTCCCACCGGTCAAGGGGCCAGACAAGTACGTCACCGCGGGTAACTCATCGCAGTTCTCGGACGGGGCATCAGCCTGCGTGATGATGGAATCGAAGGCGGCCGAGAAGGCCAACCTCGCTCCGCTTGGAGCGTTTCGCGGCCTCGCCGTAGCGGGTTGCGAACCGGATGAAATGGGCGTCGCTCCGGTGTTCGCTGTGCCGAAGTTGTTGGCGCGCCACGGACTCTCGATGGACGACATTGGCCTGTGGGAACTCAACGAAGCGTTCGCCTCGCAGGCGATCTACTGCCAGCAGCGCCTGGGCATTCCACCGGAGCGTCTGAACGTCAACGGCGGCGCGATTTCCATTGGCCATCCCTACGGCATGACCGGTGCGCGCCTCGCCGGACACGTACTCATCGAGGGTCGGCGACGTGGCGTGAAATACGCCGTCGTGACGATGTGCATCGCTGGCGGCATGGGTGCCGCAGGGCTCTTCGAAATCTACTGAGGTAAAGCGAACCATGAATCTCAACTTCACTCCTGAAGAAGAAGCCTTTCGCACCGAGGTGCTGCGCTTCCTGGAGAACAATCTACCGAAGCGTCTTTCTGACAAGGTGCACAACGGCTGGCGCCTGACGCGCGCCGATATGGCCGAATGGCACGCCATCCTCCATGCGCAGGGTTGGCTTGCCAACCACTGGGACAAGGAGCACGGCGGCCCGGGTTGGACGCCAGTGCAGAAATTCATATTCGAGAATGAATGCGCCCTGGCCGGCGCGCCGCGTGTAGTGCCGTTTGGCGTCAACATGCTTGGGCCAGTGCTGATCAAATACGGCAGCGATGCGCAGAAGCGCCATTGGCTCCCACGCATCCTCGACGGATCGGACTGGTGGTGCCAAGGCTACTCGGAACCCGGCGCAGGCTCGGATCTCGCTTCGGTAAGAACGACCGCCGTGCGCGGAATCGATGCACAAGGCGAGCACTACATCGTCAATGGACAGAAGACGTGGACCACGCTCGGTCACTACGCAAACATGATCTTCTGTCTTGTGCGAACCGCAACCGACGTGCGCAAGCAGGAAGGTATCAGCTTCCTATTGATCGATATGAATACGCCGGGTGTCGAAGTGCGCCCAATCATCACCCTCGACGGCGAGCACGAAGTCAACGAAGTGTTTTTGACGGACGTACGCGTTCCCATTGAGAACCTCGTCGGCGAAGAGAACAAGGGCTGGACCTGCGCGAAGTATCTGCTCACCTACGAGCGCACCAATATCGCAGGCGTGGGTTTCTCGGTCGCCGCGATCAAGCGCTTGCGCAAAGTGGCCGAAAAGCAACGTCGCCGAGGCCGGCCACTCGCCGAAGACCCGCAGTTCGCCGCACGCCTCGCGCGAGTGGAAATCGATCTTGAGAACATGAAAACCACCAATCTGCGCATGGTCGCGGCGGTGGCCGGCGGCGGCGTGCCCGGTGCGGAGAGTTCGATGCTTAAGATCCGCGGCACTCAAATCCGCCAGGAGATTTCGTCGCTCACCCGACGTGCGATGGGTATCTATGCGCAGCCGTACATCGAGGAAGCACTGCACGAGGGCTACGACGGAGCTCCAGTCGGCCCTGAGGGAGCAGCCGGCGCCGCGTCGGCCTACTTCAACAATCGCAAGCTGTCGATCTTCGGCGGCTCCAACGAGATCCAGAAAAACATCATTTCCAAGATGATCCTGGGATTGTAAGGGACGCACGCTATGAACTTCCAACATACAGAAGACCGCCAGATGCTGGCGGACACGCTGAATCGGTTCGTCACCGAGCAATACGGCTTCGCGACGCGCGACCGGATCGCGCAATCGCCCGACGGCTTCAGCAAAGAACTGTGGAGCCGTTTTGCGGAACTCGGCATCATTGGCGCGCTATTCAACGAGGCTGACGGTGGCTTCGGCGGCGACGGGTTCGATATCGCCGTCGTGTTCGAGAGTCTCGGGCGCGGCCTCGTCGTGGAGCCTTTCCTCGGCACGCTGATCGCTGGACACGCCATTGCCCGAGCCGGCAACGCGACGCAAAAGGCACTACTGGCGAAATTGATCGAAGGAACTGCCCTCGCGACGCTTGCGCACGATGAACCGGGCTCGCATTACGAGCTGTCGAAGGTGTCGACGCGCGCCGTACGCGGTGCTGATGGCTGGGTACTGACCGGCGCCAAGGCCGTCGTGCAACAGGGCGAGGAAGCGGGCGTCTTCATCGTCTCAGCGCGCACGAGTGGCGCCGACGATGCCGAAGCCGGCATCTCACTGTTTGTCGTTCCGCGCGACGCCGCGGGCTTGGCCGTTCGCGGCTATCGCAAGATCGACGGCGGACGGGCAGCCGAGGTCACTCTCAACGACGTGCGGGTTGGCGCCGATGCGCTGCTCGGCGAAGAAGGCGCAGGATTCGGAATACTCGAACACAGCATCGGCTTAGGCGTTCTGGCGTTGTGCGCGGAGGCCGTCGGCGCGATGGACGTCGCGAAGGAATTCACGCTCGACTACTTGCGTACGCGCAAACAGTTCGGGGTCGCCATCGGCAGTTTCCAGGCACTGCAACACCGCATGGCCGACCTGCTGCTGGAAATCGAGCAGGCGCGCTCGGCCGTGATCAATGCGGCGGCGGCGATCGGCGCCGAGCGGGTGACGAGAGAGCGTGCACTGTCGGCAGCAAAGTACAGCATCGGCCGCATCGGCACGCTCGTCGCTGAAGAATGCATCCAACTGCATGGCGGAATCGGTATGACCTGGGAACTTCCTTTCGCGCATTACGCCAAGCGCCTCGTCACCATCGATCATCAATTGGGCGACGAAGACCATCATCTCCAACGCTATAGTTCACTCGGCAGGAGCATCAGCTATGCATGAAGCCCTTCTCACGCATCGCGACGGCGCGGTGCAGGTTCTATCCATCAACAACCCGGCCGCGAGAAACGCGCTTACTCCGGAGTTGTTCGCGGCTCTTCCGGCCAAGCTGGTGGAAGCACAAGCCGATCCCGCCATTGGTGCGATTGTGCTGACCGGCGTCGGCAGCACCTTCTGCGCCGGAGGCGACCTAAAGCGGCTGGCCCTTCGGCGAGCGATGTCGCCTGAGCAACGGCGCGATGGCATCGAGGTCCTTCACGACGTGATTCGATCGATCCGCGACTGCAGCAAACCTGTCATCGCGGCTGTGGAGGGTGCGGCAGCCGGCGCCGGCCTGTCGATCGCACTTGCATGTGACATGCTGGTTGCCGCGCGCAATGCATCGTTCTCGGTCGCGTACGTGAAGGTCGGCTTGTCGCCTGATGCCGGCGCTACCGCCTTTTTGTCAGAGTTGGTCTCGCGGCAGATGTTGACCGAACTGTGTATGACGGGCGCTCCCGTCGGGGGCGAGCGCATGCATGCGCTTGGCGCCGTCAATCGCCTCGCCGAGTCCGGAGGTGCACTGGCTGACGCCACCGCCCTCGCCGCAACGCTCGCGAACGGCCCGCAGAGAGCGATGGCCCGCATCAAGGCGCTGTGCCGTAGCGCCGGAGGCAACAGCCTCGACGCGCAACTTGAGCTCGAGGCCAGTCAGATGGCGGAGTCGCTCGGTGACGACGAGGCCGCCGAAGGTATTCGCGCTTTCTTCGATAAACGCCGCGCTGATTTTTTTGCGTTGCGCAGCGCACCGGCCACCTGTTCGCGCTAGTAGCGGCACCCTCGCCTTCTATCCCCGTCATTTGGACTCGCCATGTCGAATCTGACTTCCTCACTGCCGCTCGCCGGCGTCCGCGTTCTCGAACTCTCCCGCGTCCTCGCGGGGCCGACTTGCGCCATGGTGCTAGGGGACCTGGGTGCTGAAGTCATCAAGGTCGAGCGCCCGGAACGCGGCGACGATACCCGTGATTACGGCGCACGGATCGGCTCGACCCAAACCGCCTATTTCAACAGCCTTAACCGAAACAAGCGCTCGGTGAGCCTGGACCTGCAAACCGCCGAGGGCCAACAGATCGCCCGTGAACTCGCACTCAAAAGCGACGTCGTGATCCAGAACTTCAAATTCGGCGGCGCCGAGAAACTCGGTCTCGGATACGAGCGGCTGAAACAGGACCATGCAGATCTGATTTATTGCTCGATTTCCGGATACGACCGCACGGGACCGGAGGCCGCGCGGCTCGGCTACGACCTGGTGGTACAGGGCGAGGCTGGGCTGATGGCGCTTAACGGTGAAGCCGATCGTCCGCCGCTCAAATTCGGCATTGCCGCTGTCGACTTGATTACCGGCATGTACTCGGCCCAAGCGGTGCTCGCCGCGCTGTTCGAGCGCCGACAGACCGGCCAGGGCCGCCACATCGAGATGGCGCTGTTCGATTGCGGCCTGATGCTCACTTCGTATTACGGACTCGAAGCGCTGCAAACCGGCGAAGATCCGCCGCGTTACGGGAACGCGCATCCTTCGATTATGCCCTACGGCGTGTTCGACGCAGCCGATGGCCCCATCGTCATTACCGTCGGCAACAACCGGCAGTTCGAGAGCTTCTGTCGCGATGTGATCGACCGCCCTGACCTGGCCGAGGACAGTCGTTTTCGGACAAACATCGACCGCGCGGTGAACCGCGAGCTTCTCGCCCCCGAGCTCAAACGCGAGATCCGCCGGAGAAAGCGCAGCGAGCTACAGGAGCGCCTTGCCCAGGCCGGCATTCCAGGCGGTGAAGTGCTCGGACTTCACGAGGCACTTACGTCCCGGCGCGCGACCGAAGGCGGGCTTGTGACAGAACAGCCACATCCGGAAGCAGGAAGCACGCACGTGCTTGCGCCGCCCTATCGCTTCGATGGGGCGCGTTTACCGATCCGAAGCGCGCCGCCGCCGCTGGGCGAAGGCACTAGCGACGTCCTTCAGTCGCTGCTCAACCTTTCCGAAGAACAACTCTCACGACTGCGGTCTGATCGCGTCATTTGACATAGTCCCTGCTGCTGGCATGCCATGAATCCATTCCCATTCTCCAATACCGTCACCGAGCTCTTTGGCACGCGCTTGCCCGTCGTCGCCGGCGGACTTATGTGGCTTGCCGATGCGAAGTTCGTCGCTGCGGCATCGCGCGCCGGCATCATCGGTTTCATCACCGCAGCGAGCTTCCCTGACCCCCACGAGCTGCGCAGCGAAATCCGACGTTGTCGAGACCTTTGTGACGGTGGTCCGTTCGGCGTCAACGTCTCGATGTTGCCAAAGCTGGTGCCCGGTGAGAGGACACGGGAAGTCTTCGATCTGATCGTCGATGAAGGCGTGAAATTCGTCGAAACATCGGGCCGAAATCCGGAAGAGTTCATGCCACTTCTCAAGGGCGCCGGAGTGAAGGTACTTCACAAGGTTCCGGCGGTGCGCTATGCGGTCAAGGCCGCATCGATCGGCGTCGATGCTGTCGCGGTCGTCGGCGCGGAATGCGGCGGACATCCAGGGCTCGACATGGTGGGCTCGTTCGTCAACGCGGCGTGGGCCGAAAGTCATCTCGATATTCCCTATCTCATCGGCGGTGGCGTGGGTCGTGGTTCACAGATCGTCGCGGCGCTCGCAATGGGTGCAGCGGGCGTCGTCGTCGGCACGCGCTTTATCGTGGCCGAAGAGGTCTGGGCTCATACCGACTACAAGCGGCGGCTGGTGGAAGCTGAGCCTACCGACACCGAACTGTGCATGCAGTCCGTGCGCAATACCGTGCGGACGCTGCGCAACGAGACGACCGCCGCCGTCCGGGCAATCGAGGCGCAGAGCCCGAACGTGACCATTCAAGAATTGATGCCGCTGGTGGCAGGCAAAGTCGGCCGCGATGCCTATGTCACCGGCGACTGGTCCAAAGGCTTGCTCGCCGCCGGCCATTCGCTCGCGTTCGTCGACCAAATCGAACCGCTTGCCGACATCATTCGCCGATTCGAGGTCGATATGCGCCAGGCGCTGAGGCGGGTCGCGGTCCATTAATCCGGATGTGCAGGCATCGCGCGAACTACGCAGATGCCGATCAGTCCTTGCAGGAGAGCAGCATGAAGGTATTAGTGCCAGTCAAACGCGTGGTCGATTACAACGTGAAGGTCCGGGTAAAGCCGGACGGCACGGGCATCGATATCGCGAACGTGAAAATGTCGATGAATCCGTTCGACGAGATCGCGGTTGAGGAAGCCGTGCGCCTGAAGGAAGCAGGTATCGCCACGGAGGTGATCGCTGTGTCGTGCGGCTTGACGGAATGCCAGGATACGCTGCGTACGGCACTGGCGATCGGAGCGGACCGCGCGATCTTGATCGAATCGACTGACGAATTGCAGCCGCTTGCGGTCGCCAAGCTGCTCAAGGCGTTCGTCGACAAGGAACAGCCGCAACTGGTGTTTCTCGGCAAGCAGGCCATTGACGACGATTCGAATCAGACCGGCCAGATGCTCGCGGCGCTGGCGAACCTTCCTCAGGCCACCTTTGCAGTGAAGGTAACTGTGGCGAACGGAAGAGCTGTCGTGTCGCGCGAGGTGGATGGCGGTACGGAAACGCTATCGCTGACGCTTCCCGCCGTGGTGACGACCGACCTGCGCCTGAACGAGTCACGCTACGTGACGCTTCCGAACATCATGAAGGCGAAGAAGAAGCCATTGGAAATCATCAAGGCCGCGGAACTGGGCGTGGACGTCGCACCGCGACTGAAGACGCTGAAGGTCGTTGAACCGGCCATGCGCTCCGCTGGTGTCATGGTGCCGGACGTGAAAACGCTGGTGGAAAAGCTGAAGGCCAACGCCAAAGTGGCTTGAGCGGGCCGTGGAGACAAAGCAAATGACGAATCTTGTAATTGCAGAGCATGACAATGCGTCGATCAAGACGGCGACCCTGACCACGATCGCGGCGGCGCAGAAGATTGGCGGCGATATCCACGTTCTTGTGGCGGGACACAACGCGCAAGCCGCGGCAAATGCGGCGGCGAGGATGGCAGGTGTGTCGAAGGTGCTGCTGGCCGATGCGCCACAGCTCGAGGTCGGCATCGCAGAAAACCTTGAATCGACCGTGATGACCATCGCGAGGAATTACTCTCACATCCTTGCGCCGGCAACCGCTTACGGCAAGAACGTCGCACCGCGTATCGCGGCCAAGCTTGACGTGGCGCAGATCAGCGACATCACGGCAGTAGACAGTGGCGATACGTTCCAGCGGCCGATCTACGCCGGCAACGCCATTGCCACTGTTCAATCAAAGGATCCGATCAAGGTCATCACGGTCCGCGCGACCGGTTTTGACGCCGTAGCTACCGAAGGCGGCAGCGCGTCGATCGAAAAGATAAGCGCCGCAGAGGGCAGCGCGAGCTCGCAGTTCGTGAGCCGTGACGAAACGAAGCTGGAACGCCCGGAACTGACATCGGCGAAGATCGTCGTCTCGGGTGGCCGTGGCCTGGGCAGCGCAGAGAACTACAGGAAGCTTCTCGAGCCGCTCGCGGACAAGCTGGGTGCAGCGCTGGGAGCATCACGAGCCGCTGTCGACGCGGGCTACGTTCCGAACGACTACCAGGTAGGCCAGACGGGAAAGATCGTCGCGCCACAACTGTATATCGCGGTCGGCATCTCAGGAGCCATCCAGCATCTGGCCGGCATGAAGGATTCGAAAGTGATCGTGGCGATCAACAAGGACCCAGAGGCGCCTATTTTCAGCGTCGCTGATTTTGGCCTGGTCGGTGACCTGTTCACGGTCTTGCCGGAACTGACGAATGAACTGGCCTAGGCCCCAGCAACACGGCCAACTGACAAACATCAGGCCCGACACCGCATCACACCTGCTCGAACGCCTCTTTCCCTGGGCGATCGGCCTTTGTGTCGGCATGGATTATTTCGATAACGCGATGTTCTCGTTCTTCGCCAGTGACATCGCCGGCGGCGTCAACGCATCCCCGGACGAGCTGGTGTGGGCTGCGAGCACCTACGCCGTCGCCGCGGTGCTTGGGATCCTCCAGCAGCAGTGGTGGGTAGAACGACTCGGCTTTCGTCGTTACTTGATCGGATGCGTATTGCTGTTTGCGGTGGCATCGGCTGCTTGCACCCTCTGCGAATCCTCGCTCGAGTTGTCCCTGGTCAGAGGAGCTCAAGGCTACCTCATGGGGCCGATGCTCAGCGCTTGCCGCATTCTTATCCAGATGAGTTTCACGCCCCAGGAGCGACCACGCGCAGTACGCACCTTCCTTAGCATGATTTTGCTTGGAAGCGCTCTCGCGCCATTGGCAGGCGGATACCTGGTTGGAAACTTTGGCTGGCGCTCCCTATTTGCATGCACGTCGATAGTCAGCTTCGGAATCGCCGCGTTCGCCTTGGTTGCGATTCCGGCCATCGGAAAGAGACCGACTGAGGAGCGCGGGGAAAGCCATTTCTGGCCCTACATCGTCTTCGCGCTGGCGATCGGAGCCCTGCAGATTGCCATGCAACAAGTGCGGTTTGAGATATTCAGCACCTCTCCCGATCTGATCATCTTGACTGCTCTGGGACTCGTTGCGATCGGCTGGTTTGCGCGGCACCAATGGCAACACCCAAGGCCCCTGGTTCAGCTGAAAGTCCTCAAGGAAAGGATGCTTCTGACCGGCATCGTGATGTATATCTTCTACTACTACATCAGCAGCGCACTTGGCTTCCTGCTCTCGCGTCTCCTGGAAGTTGGTCTTGGCTATCCCGTGGAAAATACGGGACGACTGGTTGGTCTGGCCGCCATGGCGTCGCTCCCGATGTGCTTCATATATTTCAAATACTCCGCCAGGGTTGCCCGTAAGAAGTGGATCATCATTCCAGGCTATTCGATCGCTTTTGTGCTTTGCTTGTGGATTACCCGCATGCCTCCCAACGTGAGCGCGTCATGGTTGATACCCCCACTGCTGATGCGCGCCGGCCTCTTGTTGACGATGGATCTGCCAGTGGCCAACGCGACTTTCAGCGTTTTCGCGATCAATAGCTTTAACCATGGCTACCGCTTCAAGAATATCGTCAAGCAATTGACTTATTCGTTCGCTACCGCCACCACCATCATTCTCCAGCAGCACAGGAACGCGCTGCACCACAGCCGCTTGGCCGAGCAGGTCAATCCTTACAACCCGGCCTACCAATCCACCATGGATACCCTGACCCGGTCACTCGTGGCACTCGGCCATTCGCCCGTCGAAGCCAATGGCCTGGCCCTTGCGAAAGTCAGTCAGGATGTGTCCTCCCAAGCCGCTTTCCTTAGTGCGCAGGATGGATTCGCATTTCTCGGGATCATCGCGCTCTGCGGCATTGGGTTTGGGATCTGGCAGCGTCAGATTCGGTGATTCATTGAAAAGCAGATGCCGCCATCGGTAACGCGACCTAATCAACCTGGGTGGCCCAGTCACTGGGTTCTCAAGTAAACCGCACTCCTCGAGCTAATGGCGAACCGCCGCACCGTTCCCTTTCGGATCGGATGTGATCTACCTGGCCGCCCATGGGTTAACGTGTGCGTCGTCCCCTCAAGAGCCAAACCAATGACCCCCAACCCAACCTACATTCAGGCCGTACAGGAGAGCGTACGCCAATCGCCCTACCCTCACCTCATCGGCATGACCATCGACGAACTCAACGTCGACAGCTGCCTCATTGGTTTACACCTGGCCGAACGCCACCTGCAGCCTTTTGGCATTGTGCATGGTGGTGTCCTTGCCACGCTGATCGACACCGCCACGTTTTGGGCCGCCTTCCTTCGCCTACCCGAAGATGCAGGCCTGGTGAACGTCGACCTCAAGCTCAACTACCTGAAGGCCGCGACACGCGGCCACCTGCGTGCAGAAGGCCGCTGTCTTCGCGCAGGACGGCAAATTAGCTATGCCGAGGCCCGCGTTTTCGACGAGGCAGGCGACATGGTCGCGCACGGCACCTCCACACTCATGGCGCTGCCGGGCAAAGGGCTGAAACTGGGCGTGACGAAGTTCCTGCCAGACTGAGCGGCAATACACGCGAACCGCGGAGAAGGAGTCATGTTTACAGACGGTGGGTCTGACTTGGCATGCCATCCAGAGCCATGCTGGTGTCTTCGCTCATGAGCGTCATCAAATAGTCGATGACCGCGCAGGTGCGTGGCGGGAGGCTGCGTCGCGATGGATAGACGACGTAGAGGGGAAAATTGCGCGTCGGAAAATCAGGGAGCAACTGATGTAGCCGCCCGGCGTGGATGTCTTCGGACACCATAAGGTGGGACATCAGGGCGATCCCACACCCATCGAGTACAGCGTGATACGCCGCGTCAGCGTGATTGACCTTCAGGCGGCCATGCACTGTGACCGGAATCTCGGTGCCCGCTTCCGTCCCTTCCCCATTTTTATCGTAGAACCACCAGACATCATCGCGCCCCCAGCGAGGATAAATGATGCAGTCGTGTCGTTGAAGGTCGAGGGGGTGCCTGGGGGGCGCGTGTCGTATCAGGTAACTCGGCGCAGCGACCAAAAACGAGGAGGTATGACCAATGTGCCGCGCGACCAACGAACTGTCGCCAATAGGGCCAAGTCGCACTTCAAGGTCCAGGCCCTCCTCAATCATATCGCTCACACCGTCCCGCAAAATGATGTCGACGGACAACTCATCACATTGGTCGAGGAGCCGACCAAGGCGGCGACTGAGACACAGTCCCAGTGTTACCGGTAAGGCGATGCGAACCCGTCCTACGGGCTTCCCTCGGCGGTGACCCGCGGCATGCTGCAATGCCTCTGCGGCGTCAACCAAGTGCTGGGCAGACGCGACGAATTCGCGCCCTTCATCCGTCAGCGTCACCGCCTGGGTGCTTCTGTGGACGAGCCTTATCCCGAGATAGTCCTCCAGCGCACTGACCTGACGCGAAACGGCAGGCTGCGTCACTCCCCTTTCGGCCGCCACGGCCGAGAACGACCCGGTCTGGGCAACCCGGAGAAAGGACTGAAGTGCGGCAATCAGATCCATAGCTTAGGCCGGTGCTAGGAGTTGGCGGGCACGTAAGCATTCTGCTCCGTCAGCACCCGCTTTGAAATCGCTTTTTAGTTCATTGCGCGATATCTCGCGATGGGCGGTGCTACGTCGAACCAGAAGTGCTGGTGTTTCGACTGGGTCTGATGTCGGTCCCCGTCAAAACGTTGCACCCCATGGCCTGCGCCAAGCGCTCATACAAATCGTCATAAGCGATATGAGCCTGACCCACGTTCCGAACTCTTCCTCATCGGACTAATTTCTGCAGCCAATGAAGTTGCCGAAACGAAGGTCTTCAGAGATCGATGAAACGCAAAACAGGCCGCCAATAGCGCGACCGAAGGCGTCCAGTAATCACCGTCATCAGGCCTCGCGATAGGCCCTGTTTTCCCTAAGCAACGGCGCCACCACGCCACACCCAGACTACGAGGAATCTCTATGTCCATCACCGCTAAAGCGACCCCCGGAAAGCAGCTGCTGACGCCGACGGATCACACGTTGATCATGATCGACTTCCAGTCGCAAATGGCCTTCGCCACTCACTCCATCGACGCCGTCAACCTTCGCAACCATGCCAGTTTGGTGGCGCAAGCCGCCGCCAGCTTCAAAGTGCCGACGATTCTTACCACCGTCGCCGAGAAGAGTTTCTCTGGTCCGATGTTCAGTGAAGTGACCACGCCCTTTCCGGGCCAAGCGCTGCTCGATCGCACGTCAATGAATAGCTGGGAAGACGCGGCGGTGATCGCCAAGGTCAGTGAGATCGGCAGGAGTCGCATCGTGCTGGCCGGCCTTTGGACCTCGGTGTGTATTGTCGGCCCTGCGCTATCGGCACTGGATCAGGGCTTTGAGGTGTACGTCATCGCTGATGCCTGCGGCGATGTTTCGACCGAAGCTCACGACCGCGCCGTGGATCGCATGGTACAGGCCGGTGCGCGGCCGATGACGTCGTTGCAGTACCTGCTTGAACTGCAACGCGACTGGGCGCGCGCCGAGACCTACGACATCACCACGGGTATCGCAAAAACCAATGGTGGCGCGTACGGCCTTGGTGTGATCTACGCCAAGACCATGTTCGGCGCCCATGAGGGGTGACGTCTACTTCCGATGGCCGTTCCTCCACCGCACTGCGGGAAGTGCCATGAAGGCATACATCCTTTCACTTGCCGCCGGCTTCCTGATCGGCGTGATCTACGGCCTGCTCAAGGTGCGATCACCAGCCCCGCCCGTGATCGCGCTGATCGGTCTGGCCGGCATCTTGGCGGGCGAACAGGTCCCATCGTTAGTCAAACATCTGCTGGGCCGCCATAGCACGGCGGCCCAACAAACCACCCAGCTGCGCAGACAGGTTCGCCCGCATGTGTTCGGCGAGCCGCCGCAGAGGACGCGCACGCGCAGTGACGGCGTCACGACTGAGGCAAAATCATGAACAGCCAAACCAACACGCCCGATCTGATCCTTCACCACGCCCTCATCACCACACTAAACCGTGCGCAACCCACCGCCAGTGCCCTAGCCATCGCCGATGGCCGCTTTGTCGCTGTGGGCGGCGACGCCGAAGTGATGGCACTCGCTGGCCCGTCCACCCGCGTGATCGACTTGCATGGCCGCCGTGTGTTGCCCGGCCTGATCGACAACCACCTGCACATCATCCGTGGGGGCCTGAACTACAACATGGAGCTGCGCTGGGACGGCGTGCGCTCACTGGCCGATGCCATGGCCATGCTCCGGCAACAGGTGGCCATCACGCCGTCACCGCAGTGGGTGCGCGTGGTGGGCGGCTTCACCGAGCATCAGTTTGCCGAGAAGCGGTTGCCAACTATCGAGGAGCTCAATGCCGTCGCACCGGATACCCCGGTGTTCCTTCTGCATCTGTATGACCGCGCCATTCTCAATGGCGCCGCGTTGCGCGCAGTGGGCTACACGAAGGATACGCCCGAGCCGCCGGGCGGCCAGATCACGCGCGACGCCGCCGGCAACCCCACCGGCCTTCTACTGGCCAAGCCGAACGCGGCGATCCTCTACGCCACATTGGCCAAAGGCCCCAAGCTGCCGTTTGAGTACCAGCTCAATTCCACGCGTCATTTCATGCGCGAGCTCAACCGGCTTGGCGTGACCGGCGCGATCGACGCCGGCGGCGGTTCGCAGAACTACCCCGAGGATTACGCGGTGATCCAGAAGCTGGCCGACGACGATCAGCTCACGATTCGCCTCGCCTACAACCTGTTCACGCAGAAGCCGAAGGCCGAGAAGGACGACTTTCTCCAGTGGACGCGCGGCTCGACGTACAAGCAGGGTAACGACTATTTCCGCCACAACGGCGCCGGCGAGATGCTGGTGTATTCCGCGGCGGACTTCGAAGACTTCCGGCAGCCGCGTCCGGACATGTCGCCGGACATGGAGGGGGACCTCGAAGACGTGGTGCGCATCCTGGCGGAGAACCGTTGGCCCTGGCGCATGCACGCCACCTACGACGAAACCATCAGCCGCGCACTGGATGTGTTCGAGCGCGTCAATCAGGACATTCCCTTCGATGATTTGCATTGGTTCTTCGACCATGCCGAAACCATCTCCGAGCGCTCCATCGACCGCATCGCCGCGCTGGGCGGCGGCATCGCTGTGCAGCATCGCATGGCCTACCAAGGGGAATACTTCGTCGAGCGCTACGGCCCCGGCGCGGCTGAAGCCACGCCGCCGCTGGCGCGCATGTTGGAAAAAGGCGCGCGCGTTTCCGCTGGCACCGATGCCACCCGTGTGGCCTCGTACAACCCCTGGGTGGGGCTGGCCTGGTTGATCACCGGCCGTACCGTGGGCGGGCTGCGGTTGTACCCGCAGCGCAACTGCCTGGACCGCGAAACCGCGCTGCGCATGTGGACCGAGTACGTCACCTGGTTCTCCGATGAGGAAGGCAAGAAGGGTCACATCCAGGTGGGCCATCTGGCCGACCTCATCGTGCCGGACCGCGATTTCTTCGCCTGCACCGAGAGCGAGATCGCCGATATCAGTTCCGAGATGACCATAGTGGGCGGCAAGGTGGTCTATGGCGCGGGCCGCTTCGCCGACCTGGATGAGGCCACGCCGCCGCCCGCCATGCCCGACTGGTCGCCGGTGCGGCGCTACGGCGGCTATGGCGCCTGGGCCGACCGGTCTGTGCAATCCCAGGTGCGCGTCGCCGCACCGGCCGCGTGCGGTTGCGCTCATGCCTGCGGCATCCACGGCCACGATCACGCTACGGCGTGGTCAAGCCGCCTGCCGATCAGCGATCTCAAGTCGTTCTGGGGTGCACTTGGCTGCGCGTGCTGGGCAGTATGAGCAAGCTACTTTCCTCCGGCTGGCGCGTGGCGCGCTGGATGTCGCTTTTCCAGCTGTGCGCAACCCACCTGCAAGGCGGTATCGACAAGGCACTGGACTTCCCTGGCGCCATGGCCGACATGGCGCGCCTGGGCCTCGCGCCACCACCCGTGTTTGCCACGATGGTCATCGCGCTGGAGCTGGGCGCCTCCTTCGCCATCCTCACCGGCGTGCTGCGTTGGGCCGGCGCGGCAACGCTGGCGCTATTCGCGCTGCGTGAAGCTCTCGTCGTCGCTCGCTTTTGGGAGTTGCCGCCACCGCAACGCCTGCCCGCGGCCAACGTCTTTTTCGAACATCTCGGCCTGGTCGGCGGTTTGCTGACGGCGGCTTGGCATGACGCGCGCGAGCGACTCGCGTCTCGCCGATATCAACTCTCATCAACCAGGAGTCCCACCATGCGAATACTCCCCCTTCTCCCTGCACTCGTGCTGTCGCTGAGCGTGCTCGCCTCCCCAGCCGTTGCGCAAACGGCACTCCCTCTTCCGCCAATTGCCCTGGCCGCGCAATACGACACTGCTCATGCCCACGTCGACCCGACGGCTGGCGCACTCTTATCGCACCCCAACGCGCATACGACACCCACGCCACCACAGGTCGCCGTGGCCGCGCAGTACGACACCACTCATGTCTATGTGGACCCGACCGATGTCGATCGCTTCGCGAAGAGCTTCCTGGCCACCTTCGGCGGGCAGAGCAGCAAGCAGGTGCTAGTGCAGGTCACGCCCACGCCGAGCCAGACGAGCTCACAACTACTCCAGACGCCGGTGGGCACCATCTCGCTATTCGGCTTTCGTACACCGGTGCCGTATCCGTTCGGCATCGAGCGCACCGGCTATCTCGTGAAAGATATGGACGAAGCCATTCAAGCGGCACGTGCAGCAGGTGCCGACGTGCTGGTCGCGCCATTTCCCGACCCGATCGGCCGCGACGCCGTCATCCAGTGGCCCGGCGGCGTGAACATGCAGCTGTACTGGCACACTGCCGCACCGAACTACACGCCATTTGAGACCGTGCCGGAAAACCGAGTGTACGTATCGCCGGATCGCGCCGATGCGTTCATGCACGCCTTCCTTACCTTCTCGCACGGCAAGGTGGTAAACGACGATGCGCACGCGCCGGGCATCGAGATCGGCCGCGCGGGCGAAAGCTTCCGCCGCATTCGCATCGAGTCCGACTTCGGCAAGATGTCCGTGCAGGTCACGGACGGCAAGCTGTCCTGGCCGTACGGCCGCGAGCTTACCGGCTATGAAGTGAGTGACCTGCCCGCGACGCTCGCCAAGGCCACTGCCAGCGGCGCCAAGGTACTGGTCCAACCCTACGAGGCGAGTGGGCGTCGCAGCGCCATGGTGTTGTTCCCCGGTGGCTACATTGCGGAAATCCATGCAACGACCGGGAATTAGAACAGGCGAATGGATGCCCGGCTTTTACCTGGTCGTAGTGCATGAATGGGTGGCATGGCGTCATTCGCGACGCCTTTCGATGCCCTACCGCTAGAAGATCCTTTGGGGCGCCTTCAAACCTCATTGCTGACCGGACTGCCCCGCACATGTCGCATACGAAATCTACGCAGGCGCCCTCTCTGGGGCAAGAACCAAATTTGAGGAACAGGTCATGGCCAAGATCGATAAAGTCTTCTTCACGGGAACGACCCACACCACCGTCAACGACGACCCCAGCACGCAGCGTGGCGAGCTTGGTGTCGTCGACATCAAATTGTCTGCCCCAGGCGGGGGAAACTATGAGTTCATTGCCGTTGAATCGCATCCGACTGCGGAGCAGTTGTTCGCGGGTGCCTGGTCGGCCTGCTACGTCGCCGCGCTTCGCATTACCGCTTCGCTGAGGAAGGTGACGCTTCCCGCCGATGCCTCCGTGGACGTCCAGGTGGATCTGGGCCAGACAGGCCCGGGCTGGTTCCTCGGCGCTACGTTCAGTGTCCGCCTACCGGGTCTCGCGCAGGAAGTCGCTGAGGCCATCGTGCACTCGGCCCATCAGATATGCTCTTACTCCAAAGCGGTGAGCGGCAACATCGAAGTCGCGGTAACTGTGATCACCAACTGACCTCGCGGGAGGCAGCTTCTACCAGCCCACTCTGCGTCGAATCGGTTCCCCACCATTTCCCTCGCCAATCACATCGTCCAGGCGCTTTCCTTCGGGCAAGGGTCGCCCTCCAGCTTCATTTGACTACACACTATGCGATCACATCGAGTCGCATTTCCGATCTCGCGTGAAATCTAAGTCGTTGACGCGAAGGGTTATGCACAGACTATGGCTCTCTACTGACGCCATAGTCTGTGTCGCGGCGCTGCCAGAAGCGCAAACCATGGGGTGCCTAGGCGCACCGACTATGGAGTTCTGTCCACTCCAATGTCCGTAAGCAGACGATAAAGGTTGGAGAGCGCAGGAGGAGCCGGCCGTACGCTTCGCCGAACGGATCGATCAAGGCACCGGAAGGCAGCGCCGAACACCACGCGCTGCCGAAGCAGGCTGCGCATGCCGTACGCAGAGTCACTGGCACGTTGACCGCGTGGTTTCACTCACGCCTAAGGGAAATGAATGGCTGCGAGCAACTCTTGCGTCGTCGAGATTTCGTGTGCGTAGGTCGGCCCGTCAATGTCGATTGCGGCGTGAAGTGCTTCTCTCGATCGTGCGGCCGTTCCGTCACGAACCAGCGTAACGTGAAAGCCAAGCTCCATGGCAAAGCGGCCCGTGGCTTCAAGGCACGTGTTCGCAAGAAGGCCGATGCAGATCACCTTCTCTTTACCGAATCGCTTTAGTTTGTGCTCCAGATCCGTATTGGGAAAGCCACTGGAGCCCCAGTGCTCGGTAGCCACTACATCACCTTCGTGAACTCGAAAGTCAGGATGAAAAGTACCTCCCCACGTATCTTTGGCGAACGCCTGGCGTTGTGCTGCGCCCAATTGGTACGGGGATGGGTATTTCCAGTCTTCATAGTCGCCAGGCTCCCACCGATGATGCGGCACATGATAGACAGCGATGCCAGCTCTCCGGCACGCCGCCACGATCGTCCTAAGGTTATCCAGAAGATTGACTTCCTTAGCCTGCTCTTCGACCCAAGGCCAAAGTTTGCCACCGTCACTAAGGAAGTCGTTGTATAGATCAATGCAAAGCAAGGCCGTCTTGCTTGCCTCATACGTAGTGGTCATAAGTCCTCCTTTGCTGTTATAAATAGATAGCACTTGCAATCTAAAAAAGAAAGTGCCTATAATCTAACCAGGCAAAAGGACAGTCGGGCGCCCGCGGTTGCCCGGCGACGAGTTCATCAATTGTTCTGGAGCAACGCCATGGGACGCTCATCGCAAGACCAGGCCATCAAAAACCGATCCAAGGTCGTTCAGACGGCCAACAAACTCTTTCGTCGCTATGGGGTCGACAATGTCTCAGTCGCTGACGTCATGAAAGCGAATGGCATGACCGTTGGTGGTTTTTACAAGCAGTTTGAGTCCAAGGATGCGTTGATCGCCGAGGTACTCGATCTCGCTTTCAGTGAGTCGTTTGACACCTGGCGCAAGGTAGGTTCCGAGGACAAGGACGGGTCCACTCGCACTTCTGACATCGTTGACTACTACCTTGGAAAACGGGCACCGGAAAAGCGATGCCCAATGATTTCGTTTGCGCCACACCTTGCGAGCGAGAACGCAAGCACGGAATCCTTTGAAGCCTATAAAGCTGGAACAGAAGGTCTATTCAGGCAGTTCATTGGCCAGGCAGATGACGGGGGCGCGGCCCCCACCACCGCCGAAGCAATTGATGATCACGCCATGGTGACCTTCGCCGCCATGATTGGCACGCGACTACTCAGGCAAGGTCTCGGGAAAACAGAGTTGATGGATGCCATGGAGAAGGCAGTCCGCGACTACTCAGCTACCGTGATTGCTTAGCCATCGTCTTGCACGCGCGGCCTAAGCAGGTCGCCACAATGCGTCGCTGAAAATTGTTGTGCCCGAATTACGAGGAAATTTTATGAGCGATTTGTTGACCGATATGCGTGATGGCGTGCTGACCATCCAGTTCAATCGCACTGAAAAGAAGAACTCCATGACAGCAGCGATGTACACGTCGCTCGCAAGCACGCTAAAGCAGGCGAATGCCGATTCGCAGGTCCGCGTTGTTGTGTTTCGTGGCGACGAGCGGATATTTTCGGCCGGCAATGATCTGGGTGACTTCGTCCAAAATCCGCCCAACTCACCTGATGCACCGGTCTGGGGATTTTTGCGCGAACTCGCCACATTTCCGAAACCGGTGCTTGCTGCCGTCTGTGGCGCAGCTGTCGGCATCGGCACGACGATGCTGCTCCATTGTGACCTCGTCTTCGCCGGTGAGAACGCGAAATTCAGCCTCCCCTTTGTCAATCTCGGGATCTGCCCGGAAGCGGCTTCGAGCTTGCTACTGCCTCAGCTCGCGGGCTACCAGCGTGCGGCACGGGCAATGCTTACGGGAGAGCCATTCGATGCAAATGACGCGGCACAGATGGGCCTGGTCAATCAAGTCCTGCCATCTGCCGATGTGCTTACCTTCGTGCAGGCCGAAGCGGCAAAGCTAACGGCAAAGCCGATGTCTGCGTTGATCCAGACCAAGCGCCTTATGAAGGTAAGCATGCGCCATGCCGTCGAGGCTCAGATGAAGGAAGAAGCCTCTGTATTTGGAGAAATGATCACTGCTGGAGCGGCGAAGGAAGCAATTGCAGCATTCAGTGAAAAGCGGAAGCCCAATTTTGCCGGACTCTAGGATTGCCTGGTCGCTGCGCGACCAAAGGTGTCGATGCTGTCAGTCGAGGCTTCGCTGTACGTCGCAGACGAACCTTGGATGCGGTTGACTTAAAAGCGCACGCCGAGCCGTATATGAAGGTGCGGGCGCACGACTTTTTCTCACTGGAGAACATTATGCCGACTTATGTATGCTGGACAAAAGCAGGACGACTGTCGCCAGGCCAACGCGAGCGCATCGCGAAAGCCATCACTGAGATACATCATGAAGAGGCTTGGGCGCCCCGCTACTTCGTCCAAGTCATCTTTAGTGAAATCGGTGCCCAGTCGCATTTTGTCGGGGGGATCGAAGCCACGAGAGATCAGATCTGGGTACGCGCAGACATTCGATCGGGTCGCACCGAAGACCAAAAAGGCAAGATACTTACTCGTATTGCCAGTGAAATTTCCGAGATCGCAGAGGCTACCAGAGAGAGTGTCTGGGTCTACGTCTCCGACATTCCTAGCCATGGCGTGCTGGAGTTTGGCCACATCCTGCCGCCGCTTGGTGAGGAAGACAGCTGGTTCGCGAAGCTCCCCATCGAGCTTCAGGAACGCCTGCGCCCCCTAGCCTAATTGGGGAAACGACCTACCTCCCTCCCCGCGGGGCCAAGCTCGCTCGGCGACGCTTGGCCCAGTGGCCGCGCAGTAGCAGATTGCCTGTGTCGCACGTACCCGCGATAGCGCGCACATGTCGCACGAGAAACGTCACTTGTACGATTCACGGGTGGCACTAAGCAAATGTGTCTCCAGCCGAAAGCAGGCATAACCCTCGCGCGCGGATGCTAGGCCATGGACGGTGTCGATGGCGAGATTCTGATTGCCGCGCTCGAGGCATTGGCCCCAGGCGGCAACGTCACCACGCTCGGCTACGCGGCAAGCACAAAATCGACGATCGATGTGACGAACTTGATCTGGAAGGGTGCCAGCTTAAAGAGCTTCTTGCTTTTCAACAATCAACCTTCTGCTTGGACAGAAGCATGGGAAGCAATCGTTAATCTTCTCAAGTCTGGCCAGATCAATCCGATCGTAGCCAAGTCCTTTCCGCTTGAACATGCGGCAGAGGCGATTCGGTGCCAGGTCGAGGGACGCCCATTTGGACGAGTAATCATCACAATTTGACGCACAGACGCAGGGGCTCATCTCACGGCGATTCCTCGCCATTGAACAGCGAATCTCATATGAACACTTCACGCTTCTCTGTAAATACGGCGCACTCCCATACACGCACTGTAGCGAGGGTCGTCTTGCTGATCATCGGCCTTTCTGGTGGCCCATTGCTGGCTGGGCAACCGATTGGAACGAATGATTCGGCACACGTCATTGAGCCGCGCCAGTTGCTTCAGGTGTCCCACACCGACGATGGATGCGCTTCGCCGCCTAGCCGGATCAACGGGCGCGTGGACTGGGATACCGATTATCCCTCGCAGCTCGCACCGGAGGCGTTGGAACAGCCTCAGGCTCGGGACACCGCCGTGACGGCAGGAGGTCCGGCCTGCGCCGCCATACGGAGTTACGCGCGCTAACACCTGTGGCCACAGATGACTAGGTGGGCGAGCGGTAGCCCCGAATTTCCTCCCTAGGGCAACGTCTTTCGGTGTTGTCACGGAGGTTTCTTGCTCGGCCTCCCTGGCAAACCTGGCGATATAGCCCCCCTCCCCTAATGCCATACGAGATAACAGTTCCATGAACTTTCTAAAACACCGTCTTTCTGTTCGTTCTAGGGCAGCCTTCCTACTCGTGCTTCCGTTGGCAGCGCTTACTGGTTGCAATGCCACCGTCAATACCCGTTGGGCTGAGAATCAGGATTCTGCTGAGGCCTGGCAGACAAGCATGACCCATATTCCCATCGATGTGCACGGCGCGATCCCTGGTGAGAGTGCGGATCAAACCGTCAATCAAGTGACTGATGGAACGACCATGGCGACTTTCGACACTGCACACCGAGGAAGGTTGTCTCTCGAACAATCGCCTCGCATCGAGCTCTACGTGGATGCTGATCAATTGCCTCAGGCTGACAGCTACTGCGCGGCGGCACCTTTGCTCGAATCGGTTAACAACCAGAAGAATGACCCGCAAGTGGTAGGAGCTCTATGTGATGGTCCGCGCCTGGTGGCGACAGAAGTGGTCCATCTAGACTCACGCAACTTTCCGGTCGCCCAGCTTCCGCTGGCGGTGGAGAAGTTCAAGTCCAAACTGCTGGATGGCCTGGCGGCCGACCCCTACCAGGTCCCGGATCAGTACGAGTATTGAGGGCATGTGGAGCGCCGATCCGATGGCGGCGAGGCGGTGGTACAAGGCATTTGCTTTGGCGGCGGCTTGGAGCTCCGGCATGGTGATCGTCGTAGGATTGTGTAAGGTCGGATTGCTTGATCGCTAGTGGCCACTGCCTGCTGGCTGCAACATTGATCTCCTCGAACGCCCCTTCCAGGTAGCCTCTACCCGCGATAACGCGTGCTAATCACATCGTCCAGGCGCGTTCCAACGGGCAACTGTCTCCCTCTAGCTTGATGAGAATACACACACTATGCGATCACATCGGCTCGCTTTTCCGATCTGGCACGAAACGTAACTCGTTGAAGCGATGAGGCATGCACAGACTATGGTTCTCTACAGACGCCATGATCTGTGTAGGCGCACGGCCAGAAACACAAACTATGGGACGCTGAGGCGCACCGCCTATGGAGTTCTGTCCACTGACCGGCCCCAGGCTTTGCGCATGACACCCCTATATGTACACGATGTACAAACATCGGTGGCCTAGGGCATGAACCCCCTCCGCCCTCATTGCTCTGCCGGGCAAAGAGTTGAAACTGGCGGCATCGAAGTTCCTGCCTGACAGAACGGCCGCGCACCAACCGTTGTAGGGAGAAAATGTTCGGTAGAAAATCGTGATATCTGTACCTTCCGCACTCAGGCCTGGCTTTGCAGGAGGTAGCCATGGAAAACGATGAGAAGAAGGCCGATTTTCATCCGCTTTCGGTGACGCTTCGCAATGGCCGCAGCGTCTTGGTGCGAACGATCCGTCCTGACGACCTGGACGAGATCAAGGCTGCGTTTGATCGTCTCTGTTCCGAAGCGCGCTACACACGTTTCTTCACCGCGGTACGCGCCGTGCCCGAGAACATTGTGGATTCGACCGTCAGCCCGGCTCCAGAGCGGTGTATTGCGCTGATAGCCCTTAGTGGGGAAGATCCACGGGAGATCGCCGTCGGGGGTGCTCGCTGCGTCACGGCGCCCGGCACCGATATCTGTGAGTTTGCCGTCACGGTGGCGGACGACTGGCACGGGCTCGGTCTGGCCCGACGTCTGATGGAATCGCTCATTGGCCTTGCGCGTTCGCAGGGTTTTAAGCGTATGGAAGGCTATGTCCTGTCGACCAATGCCAGCATGCGAGGCCTTGCTAAGCGGCTTGGTTTCACGGATGCGCCCTGCCCTGGCGACTACACGCTACGTGCGCTGAGTTTAAGGCTGGATTGACTCGAGAATCCGCGGGGCGCGCTTTGCCTCGTCACGCGATAGATGCCAGTTTCAGAGTCAGCGAATTGCCAGCCTGATGTTCCTCTCGATGTTTTGCGCGGCGTTCACGGTATCTGGGAAATGATCGCGGAAGTCGAGCCAGGTCGTTTCGTCGTCGCCATCGGGGCGTCATTTCCCCGAGAGACTGATCGCGTGTGACGAGTGATGCGGGCATCAAGGCCGACCCAACATGCCCCTGCACCGGGCAGCGAGGGCAACCACGATGGATACGAAGCACGCGAAATACCAACGGCTGATCGATTTCTGCAAGACGATTCCGCCCACGCCAACAGCGGTCGCACATCCTTGCGATCTGGCTTCACTGGGGGGAGCCATGGAAGCTGCACAACTGGGGTTGATTGAGCCGATTCTCGTCGGGCCACGCGAGCGAATCGAGGCCGTCGCGGGCGCTGGCGGGATTGACCTGTCCCAAGTGCAAATCGTCGATGCACCCCACAGCAATGCGGCAGCGACCGCGGCGGTTCAGCTAGTGCGCGAGGGCAAGGCCGAAGCCCTGATGAAGGGCAGCCTGCACACTGACGAGCTGATGGGGGCGGTTGTCCGACGTGACACCGGGCTGCGGACCGCGCGGCGCGTCAGCCACTGTTTCGTGATGGACGTGCCTGGCCATGCTGATGCACTGATCATCACTGATGCCGCAGTGAATATCGCGCCCACGCTCGAGGAAAAGGCCGACATTCTGCAGAATGCGATCGATCTCGCACATGCACTGCAGGTGCCAGAGGTACGTGTGGCCATTCTGTCGGCGATGGAGACCGTCAATCCCAAGGTCCCATCCACCATTGATGCAGCGGCGCTGTGCAAGATGGTCGATCGCCACCAGATTACGGGCGCGATCGTCGACGGCCCGCTAGCCCTCGATAATGCCATCGACATCGAGGCTGCAAGAATCAAGAAGATTGATTCACCGGTGGCGGGACGCGCGAACGTGCTCCTGGTGCCTGACCTCGAGGCGGGCAATATGCTCGCGAAGAGCTTGTCATTTCTGGCGGGGGCAGATGCCGCTGGCATTGTGCTTGGTGCCCGTGTACCCATCATCCTGACGAGTCGAGCCGATTCGGTCATCAGCCGACTTGCTTCCTGTGCCGTCGCCGTCTTGGTCGCCAAAGCCCGCCGTCAGGCCGGGAAGGTTCTGGGGTGAGCCTATGGCCGATGTCATTCTCGTACTCAATGCCGGCTCATCGAGCATCAAGTTCAGCGTATTCGAAGCAGGCGACGAAGCTTTTCCGCTGGTGATGCGCGGCCAGATTGAAGGCCTCTACACGACGCCGCGTTCGACGGTCAGGGACGCACATGGTGGAGAGATCGATTCGACGAGTTGGGGTAAGGGCGTCGAATTTGGGCACGCCGACGCCATCGCTTATTTGGTGGACCTTTTGCGCGACCACCGCGGGAATCACAAGCTGGTGGCTGTCGGCCACCGGGTTGTGCACGGTGGCGAGAAGTTCACGCATGCCGTCTTGGTGACCGCGGAGGTGATCGCCGCCCTCGAGATGCTCGTCCCGCTCGCGCCCCTGCATCAGTCGCACAACCTCAAGCCCGTCGCCATTGTTGCCGCCCTGCGTCCGGACCTGCCTCAGGTGGCTTGCTTCGACACCGCCTTCCATCGCGCGCAGCCCGAAGTGGCGCAGGCCTTTGCGCTTCCGCCGTCCATTACGGGGCTCGGTGTGCGGCGCTATGGATTTCACGGCCTTTCTTACGAATATATCGCCAGCGTGCTGGCGCAATTCGATCCGAAGGCGGCCGCGGGACGTACGATCGTGGCGCATCTGGGCAACGGCAGCAGCATGTGTGCACTGCTGAGTGGTTGCAGCATGGCCAGCACGATGGGTTTCACAGCCGTGGACGGGTTACCCATGGGAACCCGTTGCGGCAGCATCGATCCCGGCGTCATCCTCTATTTGATGGATGAACTGTGCATGGATGCGCGGGCCATCGAAAAACTGATCTACAAGGACTCTGGGTTGCTCGGTGTATCCGGCCTGTCGAGTGATATGCGGGCGCTGCTCGACAGCGACGACGAGCGCGCGCGCTTCGCTATCGCTCTGTACACCTACCGTATCGGGCGGGAACTGGGATCGCTGGCTGCCGCCGTCGGTGGAGTCGATGCCTTGGTCTTTACCGCAGGCATAGGCGAGCACGCGCCCACCATACGCGAACAGGTATGCCATGCCGCCGCGTGGCTGGGCCTGGAGCTCGACTCAGCGTCGAACCAGTCGGGTGGGCCATGCATCAGCACACCGGCCAGCCAAGTGTCTGCATGGGTAATCCCCACCAACGAGGAGCTGATGATTGCCCGCCATACCTTGAAGACGGCGCTGGCCATGCGTTAATTCGGGCCGCTTCCGCGTGAAGCCTTTAACGACGACGCCGCATGACCCCGGGAATAGCGACCAATCGGCTACGAGGGAAGGCCCTGGCCCGTCTGTCACTGGGTAGCACGCTGCCCTCGTACGTCATCGCTGAACAGTGGTGCGCGCTATCTATCCGGAAAACAGCGCCAGAATGATATCCACGAACAGGATCTTCACGATCGTCATGCCGGGGAAGATCATCGCGTAACCAATATCAGGTCGATCCGTCGGTGCGAGCTTGTTCGCATAGGCAAGGATCGCCGGGTTGCCGCAGGCACCGGAAACTATTCCGGCGACCTCGTCGTACGGCAGCTTGTAGACCAGAAAGCCCATGAGCAGTATGGGCAAGACGAGTGCGACTAGGACGATTGCGCCGAGACCAAGCATCTGCAGCCCAGTATCGGTAACTGTCGCAGCAAACTTCGGCCCCGAGGACATGCCCACCTGCGCAAGAAAGAGGGTGAGACCGAGGTTGCGCATCACGAGGTTCGCCGAAAGCGGAATTGTCCAATTCATGCCCCCGGTTCGCCGCTGTTGGCCAAGAATAAGCGCCACGATCAGCACACCGGACAGTCCGATGGCGATCTTGCCGATACCAGGGATGGGAAACTGGATGGCGCCGAGGAGAAAGCCCAGCGTCATGCCGAGCCCGATCGAGATGTAGCTGAACTCCGCAGTGCCCTTGATGGAGTCGCCAAATAATTTGCGCACGGGCCCAAACTCGCTCCGATTGGCGAGCAGGCCAACGCGGTCACCGAATTCGAGCACAAGATCGGGACGCGGAGTGAGTTCTGTGTCGCCGCGGCGGACATGCACAATGGCAGTAGCGATTCCTCCCGGCAGCGCCAGGTCTCCAATCATCCGGCCGACCACGGACGGGCGAGAGGCAAATACACGCACATAATCGAGGTCGCCGCGATCCCTGACGACGCGACCTGGTGCGGCCTCTCCTAGTTGCTTGCTTACCGTCTGAAGTACCTCTTTTGAGGGGCCGACGACCAGCACGACATCATTCTCCGCAACGACCATGCTTGGCGACACCGGCTGATTATGATGCGCCGTCCGTAGAGCCACGATCTGCACACCAGACGGCAGCTCCGATGTCACATCTGCGAGCGTCTTGCCTGCCATGTCCGGGGCGCGCAGCGCGATCTCCATGAGCTCGAGTCCAGCCGTCGTGGCGGCCTCGATCTTTGGCTTGAGCAACAGAAATGCAAAGTAGAGAAAGAGGATGGGCCCGGCTACACCAAACGGATAGGAAACGGAGTAGCCCACGGCGGGATCGTCGTTGCCGACGAAGGCAATAGCCGCCTGCAACGTGGGTGTACTGGTGCCAGAACCGGCGAACAGGCCGAGCGCGTAACTAAGCTTCATGCCCGTAGACCTGGCGATAAAGACACTTACCGCGCCGGCAAGAAGCACGCCGATGAGTGCCATCAGGTTTGCCCGTCGGCCAGCCGCGCTGGTCAGACCCAGGAAGAACTGTTTGCCGTATTGGACGCCCACCGTGTACAGGAACAACGCAAGTCCGAGCGTGCCAACCATCGGTGACGGTGCCGACTTGGGCGCGAACCAGCCCATGGCGAGGGCGACGAAGAGGACGGCACCCACGCCCAGGGAGAATCCCTTGACGTTGATTTCGCCGACCAGATAGCCGATGGCGATAGTGAGGAACATCGCCATCATGGGTTGGTGCTCAAGCAGCGCCTTGACGAATTCCACGTTGCCTCTCCTTCAATCCTTAGTACACAGTCAAACCGCGGCGGCGGAATTGTCCGCGTACGCGTTCAGTCAACTCCGGGCTGGGTGTCTCGCAATGCTCCAGCGGGTATTCGAGGCCGAGCTTGTGCCACTTGTCGCTGCCCATTTGGTGGAAGCGCAAGATCTCCACCCGTTCGAGGGACTTCAATCCGGCGCAGATATCGGCCACCTTCTCGACGTTGTCGTAGTCGTCCGTGAGGCCTGGAACGAGCACAAAGCGAACCCACATGGGGCGGCCGAGCGCCGACAGGCGATTTGCATAATCGAGCGTCGGCTGCAGCGGCTGACGCGTGACCTTCTCGTAGATGGCCGGGTCGCCCGACTTGATGTCGAGCAGGTTCAGGTCGATGTCCATCAACTCGTCATCGCTCAACCGATCGCCAAGGCGGCCCGAAGTGTCCATGCAGGTGTGCAGCCCCAGCTCCTTGCAGTGGCGGAAGATGCGCATGGCGAAAGGTCGCTGCACCATCGGCTCGCCGCCGGAGAGGGTGACACCGCCACGGCAGGTCTTGAGCACCTGCGCGTATTTGCCGATCTCATGCATCGCTCGCGAAACGGTCACCGGGTGGCCGTTGCGCTTATGCCAGGTGTCCGGGTTGTGGCAGTACTGGCATCGGAGCAGGCAGCCGCTGAGAAAGGCGACGAAGCGGATGCCGGGCCCATCCACCGTGCTCCCGACTTCGTAGGAGTGGACATAGCCCACCAGGTCGTCCTCGTCCTTGACCTCCTCGACATCGCCTGGATGTACGGCGAAATAGTCGCGCTCCGCCCTGCTCTCCGTCGCGCCCTCGCGGGTGATGTGGAGTTCGTAGCGGCTGCCTACGCGCGGCTCGCTCATATGTCGCCCTACATGGCGCCATGAAAGGTGCGGTTAATGACGTCGAGCTGCTGCTCCTTCGTCAGTCTTACGAAATTCACCGCGTAGCCGGACACCCGGATGGTGAGCTGCGGGTACTTCTCCGGGTGCTTCATCGCTTCTTGCAGCGTTTCGCGATTAAGAACGTTGATGTTGACGTGAAAACCGCCGCTCGAGAAATAGGCGTCCAGCGCGTTGACTCCCCGGGTGATGCGATCTTCTTCCTTCCCGAGGGCGGAGGGGACCACGGATAGGGTCAGGGAGATACCGTCCTCGGCATCGTCGTAGGGAATTTTGGCGACTGACATCAGTGCTGCCAGTGCACCATGCGTGTCGCGGCCGTTGGATGGATTCGCGCCAGGTGCAAACGGATCGCCCTTCTTGCGCCCGTCAGGGGTGTTGCCCGTTGCCTTGCCGTACACCACGTTCGACGTGATCGTGAGCACTGATTGCGTGTGGACCGAATCGCGATAACTGGGGTACATGCGAATCTTGTTCATCATCATCGACACCAGCGTCTTCGCCAGGTCATCAGCACGATCGTCGTTATTGCCAAAGCACGGGAAGGCGCCTTCGGTCTGAAAATCCACGATGATGCCGCGCTCGTCACGCACGGGCTTCACCGTCGCGTACTTGATTGCCGACAGGCTATCCGCCGTGTGTGAAAGCCCGGCAACGCCGCAGGCGAGGGTGCGCAGGATGTCGCGATCATGCAGCGCCATCTCGATCGCTTCATAGCAGTACTTGTCGTGCATGTAGTGGATGATATTGAGCGCATTGACATAGGTCTTCGCCAACCAATCCATCATCGGATCGAGCCGCTTCATCACCTCGTCGAAGACCAGCACGTCACCCGTCACTGGCGCGAGATTGGGACCCACCTGCTCGCCGCTCACTTCATCGCGTCCGCCATTCAGCGCATACAGCAGCGTCTTGGGCAAATTGACGCGCGCCCCGAAGAACTGCATCTGCTTGCCAACACGCATCGCCGACACACAGCAGGCAATCGCGCAATCGTCGCCCCACTTGGGCCGCATGAGGTCGTCGGATTCGTACTGGATCGAGCTGGTATCAATGGAAGTCTTGATCGCGAATCGCTTGAATCCGTCGGGTAACCGCGGCGACCAGAAGACCGTGAGATTGGGCTCCGGTGCGGGGCCGAGGTTGTACAAGGTATTAAGCATGCGGAAGGCGGTCTTTGTGACAAGAGTGCGCCCGTCCTCTCCATTGCCACCGATCACTTCGGTGACCCATACGGGATCGCCGGAGAAAAGTTGGTTGTATTCAGGGGCACGCAAGAACCGCACAATGCGCCACTTGATCACCAGATCGTCGATGATCTCCTGTACCTGTGACTCGGTGAGCGTACCGTCCCGCAGGTCGCGTTCAAAATAGATGTCGAAGAAGCTAGACAGGCGCCCTGCCGACATGGCGGCGCCGTTCTGCTGCTTAATCGCGGCTAGATAGCCGAAGTAAGTCCACTGCACCGCCTCGCGCGCATTGGTCGCCGGCACGGCGATGTCATAGCCATAGTTCGACGCCATCAGCTTCAATTCTTTGAGCGAGCGGATCTGCTCGGACAGTTCCTCGCGCAGGCGTATGACATCCTCGGTCGAGTGGCGGTCGTCCAGCTCGGCCTTTTCGCGCTTCTTGTCCGCGACGAGGAAGTCGACGCCATAGAGCGCGACTCGTCGGTAGTCACCGATGATACGGCCGCGCCCATAGGCGTCAGGGAGGCCTGTAATGACGCCTGACGAGCGCGCCTTCCTGATGTCTGGGGTATAGGCGTCGAAGACGCCGTCGTTGTGCGTCTTGCGATATTTGGTGAAGATTTCGCCCAGCGCAGGGTCAGGCGTGCGACCATACGATTCAAGGCTCGCGGCAACTACTCGCCAACCACCAAACGGCATAATCGCGCGTTTGAGGGGCGCATCCGTCTGCAGCCCGACGATCAGCTCGTGTTCCTTGTCGATATAGCCGGGTCCGTGGGCCAGGATGCCAGAGGGGACCTGCGACACATCGAGGATGCCCTTCTCCCGTTCTTCAGCGAGCAAAGGCTGCAACGTTTGCCAGAGGTCGCGTGTACGCTCGGTAGGACCTTCCAGAAACGTACCATCACCTTCGTAGGGATCGTAGTTGCGCTGGATAAATTCGCGAACATTGACTCGACTCTGCCAGGAACCCGTTGCGAAGCCGCGCCAGGCGCGCTCGCTACGCTCAACCAGTGCGCTCGAATCGGTAGCCATGAGCACTCCCTCGTCGATTTGATCGCTCGCGGAAGCCCGCTCGGGCGGCCCTCGCGAGAAGGTTCACTTGTCGAGTGCACGGGCGTTTGTCACGCGAAATGACGCGTTGAGCGTGGCGTCAACCCTTATCCGCGAAATCAGCGCTCGTCATCGCCATGTCGGTGAGCCCGATCGATCGTGGCGCGGGACGGGGCGATAGCTTCAACCGTAGCCATTCGCGCAAAAGCCCCTTCTACTTAGCCGTTATAGGACCGTGCAGACCAAGGGAACTTTGCGCGACGTGACCGCAAGAGCGCGTGAAGGGTTCGAGTCGATATACGCGCATCGAAAACCCGTAAAAAGAAAAATAGGGCTGTTCAGGTGTGCCTACCCTTCGTTGAGGCTCAATACCCGAAAAACCAGCTGCAATGCCCGGTTCGCGGCCAGAAACGGACGTTTGCAGGTGCTGAACCAGGGCTGCTGTTTGCACCCACCCCATCTTTCGATGGCCACACCTGCCCGAAAATGCGAAACTTGGGGGTTAATGGCCGCCGTCGCTGCGCCAACCACCCCCCAGAGACACCGTGAAGACCCCCCAAGGCTTGCAGGCGCTGATCGATGACGGCGTCATTGATGAAGTGCTGCGACCACTCAAGAGTGGCAAGGAAGCGGCGGTATACGTCGTCCGCAGCGGCGACGAAGTGCGCTGCGCAAAGGTTTACAAGGACATGGCGCAGCGCAGCTTCCAGCAGCGCGTGCAGTATCAGGAAGGTCGCAAGGTACGAGGCAGTCGCGAGGCGCGTGCGATCGGCAAGGCCAGCAAGTACGGGCGCAAGCAGCAGGAAGTAGCTTGGAAGAACACCGAGGTTGATGCGCTCTACCAATTGCGCGTCGCTGGCGTACGTGTGCCTGAACCGCATGGCTATTTCCACGGTGTCCTGGTGATGGAGCTGGTCACCGACGCCGAAGGCTTCTCCGCGCCACGCCTGGGTGAGATTGAACTCAGTGCGGAGAAGGCGCGTGAATACCATCGCGTGCTGATGCAACAGGTGGTGCTGATGCTGTGCTGCGGGCTGATTCATGGCGATCTGTCCGCGTACAACGTACTGGTCGATCCGGATGGACCGGTGGTGATCGATTTCCCGCAAGTCGTCAGTGCCGGCGGCAACAATGCGGCGCGCTCGATGCTGCTGCGCGACGTCAACAACCTCACTGCACATCTTGGACGTTGGGCACCGGAGCTGTTCGACACGTGGTACGGCGAAGAGATGTGGGCGTTGTTCCAGGCCGGCGAGCTGCGACCCGATACGGAATTGACCGGCGAGTTCGAGCCGGACGAAACCGAGGTTGATCTGGACAGCATCCGCCAGTCCATCAACGATGCACGTGAGGAAGCGCTGATCCGACAGCAGGGCCGCGAAATGGCTGCGGAAGACTAAAACCTGCTGGGAGCGCCGACATGTCCCGGCCTCCAATGATCTCTCCCGCCCGGAGATAGCGCCGGGTCCCCGACGGCATCGCGCCGCCCAGGTGCCATCGTTACGCCCGGCCCTGTTTCAGGACATGCGGCTTCGCGAGCCGGGTTTCGTCAGTAAGAGAGCGACAGCAGACGACTCGGATAGAGCGACGCACGCCGCTCTCAAGGTCGATATGCCGAGGTAAGCCAGTCGCATGGCGACCATGCAAGCGATCGTCTACCTGCCGCCCTCCACCACCGCCTTAGAGCTCAGCGCTTAGTGGATTTGCGGACCTCGGCGGTCATTTGCTGAGGACAGCTCAGCGCCGACTTTGCCCGCGGTGACGACGAGCGCGTCATCTAGCCCACGCTACGCTTGCCGCTTCGACCTCCACCGCCCGGTCGTTCACCAAGCCTTCCTGTCATCCAACCCGAGGGCCGCGTCGCGGCCCAAGCCATCGGAGGTTCACATGAGCAGCGCTGCAGCCGAGACCCCGCATGCGCGGGGCGTGGACATGAAACTCGAGATCGTGGTCATCCCGGTTTCGGACGTCGATCGCGCCAAGCGCTTCTACGGCGACTTGGGATGGCGGCTAGACGCTGACTTTGCGTCCGACGATGGCTACTTTCGCGTCATCCAGTTCACACCGCCCGGCTCCGGGTGCTCGGTCATCTTCGGCAAGAATGTCACCGCGGCCACTCCTGGTTCCGCGCAGGGCCTGTACCTGATCGTCTCCGACGTCGAGGCTGCCCGCAAAGAACTGGTCGGTCGCGGCGTGGAGATCAGCGACGTGTTCCACGACGCCGCTGGCGTGTACGCCGGCCCGGACCAGCCCTTCCTGTTCGGGCGCACCAGGGTTAGCGGCCTGGATCCCGAGCGTCGAAGCTACCGCTCGTTCGCCTCGTTCAGCGATCCGGACGGCAATGGCTGGCTGTTCCAGGAGCTCACCCATCGGCTGCCCGGGCGCATTGACACCGGCATCACGACCTTCGCCTCGTCGAAGGACCTCGCGGCGGCACTGCGGCGGGCGGAGGCCGCGCACGGCGAGCACGAGAAGCGGACCGGCGGCCAACGCGATGAGAATTGGCCGGACTGGTACGCCGAGTTCCTCATTAGCGAGCAGGCGGGCAAGGACCTGCCCTTGTAAGGATCGTGGTGGATGCCTAAGCCAACGCCATCCTGGGCGCCGCGATCCTGGGCCTGAGCAGCGACGAGAACATCCATACCGCGCTCGACATTATGGCGGCCGGCGGCCATGCCGCCTTGCTACGGCAAGCGATGCATATCCGCCCCACCGCGTCCAAGCCGATGTCGACCATCGCGGGCGAGTTTCGGTTCGCTTCTTAGGTCGGCTTACCGACGCGGCGGAGGTGCCCACGGTGCAAGCAACCGCTGCCAACCGGATCGTCTTGGCTTCAAGTTGGGCCACACCCTTTCATCGCTGGAAGGGTGCCTCCCGAATTTACTGTCTAGTGGATGGACCTGGAAGGGTCTACTTTTCCTGCCCATCCCGAATGCCTGCGAAACAACCGTTTCCGAAGCGACGCCCAAACTCATCAAGACGAGTCATCGGTGCCGCCATCGATCGCGTCTCCGCATACGCGTCAATCAACGGGGCCCTGGCTTACTTGGCCGCAGGCAGCACAAAGGGCAAAGCCGTCATCAAGATCAAATGAACCTGTTTCCCCTATCCTTGGAGTTTCTTATGAACATTGAGAACGCTACCGTCCTTGTCACTGGAGCCAATCGCGGGCTCGGCCTGGCATTCACACGCGAATTACTCGCCCGCGGCGCCCGCAAGGTCTACGCCGGCGCGCGCGACCCTGCCACCATCACGCTACCCGGCGTTGAGCCCCTGCGACTCGACGTCACCAACCCGGCCGACGTGGCGGCAGCCGCGGAACTGGCGTCGGATGTGACGCTGGTCATCAACAACGCCGGCATCACGCAGCTCGGCGGCTTTCTTGCGGCAGACAGCGAAGAGGTCACACGACGCATCTTCGAGACCAATTTCTTCTCGATGTTGCGCATGAGCAAGGACTTTGCGCCGGTACTCAAGACCAACGGCGGTGGTGCCCTGCTCAATGTGTTGTCGGTCGTCTCGTGGGTCAACAGCGGCTCGATGGCCGCCTATGCGGCGAGCAAGTCGGCCGCGTGGTCGCTCACGAATGCCTTGCGCATCGAACTGGCGGCGCAGAAGACGCAAGTGACGGCACTGCACATGGGCTTTGTCGATACCGAGCTTGCGAGTGCTTTCGACGCCCCAAAGTCCAGCGCAGAGGAGATCGTCAAGCGTGCGCTCGATGGGCTCGAAGCGGGCCAGGATGAGGTGCTGGCTGATGAACGCACCGTGCAAGTGCAGCAAGGCCTGGCGGCGGCCAGACCCATCTATCTACCGCAAGCCTCCTGAGGCCGGCATGCGATTGCCGGGTTTGCCCCCGGCCAACCACAGGTTTTCGAACATTCTGCACTTGCAGAGGAACCGTCATGCTTTTCGAATCTCTCGCGACCACCTCGATGCAGCTCGCCAATCGCACGGTGATGGCACCGATGACACGCAGTCGCGCCGGCGACGCCAACGTTCCCAGCGTGTTGATGGCTGAATACTACGGTCAGCGTGCCTCGGCGGGCCTGATCATCACCGAGGGCACGTCACCGTCACCAAACGGCCTGGGCTACGCCCGGATTCCCGGACTCTTCAACGATGAGCAAGTGCGTGGATGGGAAAGGGTCACCGATGCAGTCCACGCCAAAGGCGGCAAGATCTTCGTGCAGCTGATGCATACAGGCCGCGTGTCCCATGTGGCCAACCTGCCTACCGGTGCGGAAGTGATCGGCCCGATGGCCGCGGCGAGCCCAGGACAGATGCACACCGACTCGCAGGGTATGCAGCCGCGCAGCACACCGCGAGCAATGAGCGCGACCGACATCGCCCATGCCGTCGATGAATATGCGAGGTCGGCTCGACTCGCCATCGAAGCGGGATTCGATGGTGTCGAGTTGCATGCGGCCAACGGCTATCTGATCGAGCAGTTCCTGAACGCCAATGTGAACCAGCGCACTGACGCCTATGGTGGCAGCATCGACGGCCGTAATCGCTTTGCACTCGAGGTCGCTCGCGCCACCGTCGCCGCCATTGGTGCCGATCGCGTCGGCATCCGGCTATCGCCTTACGGCGTGTTCAATGGCACGGGCGCATTCCCCGACGTCGAGGCTCAATACCTGGCGCTCACGCGGGAGCTGTCGAATCTGGGCTTGCTATACCTCCATGTGCTGGATCATTCGGCCATGGATAACTACATGGGCGCGCCGCCCGTGCCTGCCGCGTTCAAGTTGCAGCTGCGCGCTGCGTTCCAGGGCTTGTTTATTCTTGCAGGCGGCTTCGACCGTGCGAGCGCTGAAGAGGCGCTCAACGGCGGCCACGCAGATCTTATCGCCTTCGCACGTCCGTTCCTCGCCAATCCGGACCTGGTGGAGCGCATGCGGACGAACGCGACGCTCAATAGCGTCGACATGGCAACGCTCTACACCCCTGGCCCGAAGGGTTACACCGACTATCCGGCACGCGCGGCCTGATGGGCCGCCTCGGCGCAAGCGATCAGCTCAGCGCCATCTCGGGACAGAGCTCACTGTCCACCTAACGACGACGCCGCCACGAGTAGCGTCTCCGCGCAAGCGAAACGGGGCTTGGCCATGGGGGCCAGGCCCCGTCTCGCCTTTACCCCGCCGGCACGTCCTCGGGACTTCTCCAACACGTCATAGCGCGGAGCAAACCATGAGCAAGAAAGTCGCCGAAATCATCGTGGAAGTCCTTGAGCAAGCCGGTGTCAAACGCTGCTACGGCATCGTCGGCGACACCCTGAATTTGATCGCCGAATATCTTGCTAAAAGCTCCATTGATTGGGTGCATGTTCGTCACGAAGAAGCAGGCGCTATCGCCGCCGGCACGGAGGCACTTTTCACCGGCGAATTGACCGCCTGCGCAGGAAGCTGCGGCCCGGGAAGCCTGCACTTCATCAATGGCCTGTACGAGGCCAACCGCAATCGCTCACCCATGGTCTTGATCGCCAGTCAGGTCCTGATGAGCGAGATGGGGTTCGAGTTCATCCAGGAGGTGGATTTCCAGTCAGTGTTCAAGGAGTGCTCGGTCTTCTGCGAGATGATTCTTACCCCGGAGCAAGCCCGCAAAAAGGCAGTGATGGCTTGCCAGGCCGCCATCACCAAGCGCGGTGTCGCCGTGCTGATCGTTCCCGTCGATATTTCGCACGGTGAAGTTCATGAAGACTTTCCTTATCGCGTTCACTCGCCACGTCCGACCATTCGTCCCAACGACGATGAGCTCGCGGCGATAGCCAAGATCCTCAACGCTGGCGAAAAGATCGCGATCTATGGCGGGTCCGGATGCGAAGACGCATTGAGCGAGATCCTCGCGGTCGCGGAACGGCTCAAGGCGCCTATCGCACATACATCGCGAGGGAAGAGCTTTCTTGAGCATGACAACCCGTACAACATCGGCATGACGGGTATTCTCGGCAACGAGGCTGGCTACAAGGCCATCCTGGGCTGCGACACGCTGCTCCTGCTGGGAGCCGACTTCGCCTGGCGCCAGTTCTACCCCGACAAGGCCGACATCATTCAGATCGACATCGATCCCACGCATCTCGGTCGACGTCACCATGTGACCTTAGGTGCCGTCGGCGACATCAAACCTACCCTGCTCGCCCTGCTTCCTCTTTTGCATCAAAAGACGGACGACACTTTCCAGAAGACCTATGTGCATCGCTATCACGAACTGATGGCGGATTGGAAAAAGCAGGTCGGGCCGGGTCGTAACGACACCATCGCAGGATCGTACCTAACCACCCTGGTCAGCGAACGCGCGGACGACGACGCGCTTTTTACGGGCGACGATGGCACGCCGATTTTCTGGGCGACGCGCTGCATCGACACCAAGGGCAAGCGCCGCGTGTTTGGCAGCCTTCTGCACGGCACCATGGCGACCGCACTTGCCGGTTCGCTCGGACTTAAAAAAGCCGCACCGCAGCGTCAAGTCATCGCGCTTTGCGGCGACGGCGGCTTGTCGATGCTGTTTGGCGAATTGCTCACGACGATACAAGAAGAGATTCCGGTCAAGATTGTCGTCTACGACAACAGCAAGCTGGGCTTCGTCGAGATCGAACAGATGTCGGAAGGCATGCTCGACACGTTCACGCGCATGAAGAATCCCGACTTTGGCAAAGTCGCCCAGGCCATCGGCCTTTGGGGCAAAACCGTCAGCAAGGCCTCTGAACTGGAAGCCGCCATTGACGAGTGGCTCGCTCAGCCCGGGCCGGCCCTGCTCAACGTCATCGTCAATCCGCTCGAGTTGTTCAAACCACCGTTTATCGAGCCCAAAGCGGTCATGGGCATGGCGTTGTACACCACGCGAGCCATCCTTCGTGGGCGCGGAGCGGACGTCGTGGAAATGATTCGAGAGAACCTCTGAAGTCGCCGTAAACAAGTACCGCGGGGCTATGGGTGCACGCCCATCGCCCCAGGGGAAAGACGGGCCGAATCCGCTCAGTTTGGGCAAATCCGCGCGCACCCGTCATAATGGCAGGTTGCCACCCCGCAACCTCGTGATCTCATGTATATCGGTATCGACTTCGGCACCAGCTATTCGGCGGCCGCGGCCATCGTCAACGGCAAGCTGTCCATGGTCCGCTTTGGCGAGGCTGAGCAGTTCCGTACGGCTGTGTTCTTTCCGGAATTGGTGCCGGACCCCAATGACTTCGCGCTGACGCCAGAGCTGGAAGCCCAGCTTGAGGCCCAATTGCGTCTGTCCCGTACCCAGCAGCGCCAGCAGGCCGCCGCGGCGGCGGCCCGTGGACAGGTGCCGGTGTCGCGTAGCGAAGACGATCTGCGCCATGAGGCGCTGCGCGTGGTGCGCCGGCAGTGGATGGAGGACCAGACGCGCGAAGCCACGGCCTCGGTCGCCAGCTTCCAGCATGCGCTGTTTGGCGAGGATGCGGTGGAGGGGTATCTGGATAGCGGTGGCGGCAACCTTATCGAGTCACCCAAGTCGATGTTCGGCTACCGCCTGGACTCGCAAGTGCGCAAGGTGATCGTGCATATCGCCACGCATATCCTGGAACACATCCGCCTTACCGCCAGCAAGCAGTTTGGCGTACCGGTGCGCGGCGCGGTCATCGGCCGGCCGGTGGAATTTCGCAGCTCCATGGGAGCGCAGGGTTCGGAGCAGGCGATTGAGATTCTGCGAGAAGCGGCAGCGGTGGCCGGCTTCGACCATGTGATCTTCCTGGAAGAGCCTGCCGCGGCCGCCATGCATTACCACAAGAGCCTCGAGGCGCGGCAGCATGCGCTCATCGTCGATATCGGAGGCGGCACCACGGACGTGGCGCATGCGGAGCTCGGCGGTGGCGTGGCACCGAATATCGCGCGCAGCTGGGGCCTGCCCAAGGGCGGTACCGACCTGGATGTGAGCGTCAGCCTGCACAGCTTCATGCCGCTGTTGGGCAAGGACACCATTCGCGTGCCACAGCATCAGTTTGTGGAAGCGGCCAGCGTGCACAACCTGCCCAAGCAGCGCGAGTTCCGCAAGCAGAACTATCGCCTCGTGCCCGCGCCCTACGGCGCACGCCTGCGCGCCTTGCAGGAACTTGGCGCCACCACCCGCCTCAACCAGGTGGCCGAGCGCACGAAGATCACCTTGAGCGGCTCGCCGCACTACCGCGCCGAGCTGGACTTCATCGAGCCGGGCCTGGCGGTGGATACGAGCAGCGAGGATTTCAACGCCGCCATCGAAACCTTCCTCAGCCAGCTCGAGCGCACGCTGGCGACGGTACGCGACGACCTGGACAGCCTGCCCGCCAGCGTCTTTCTCACCGGAGGCACCTCCCGCTCACCGCAGATCAAGGCGCGCGTGGAAGCCTCTTTCCCAGAGATTCCGCTGGTCCAGGGCGACCCGTCGCTAGGCGTGGTGTCGGGTCTGGCCGTGGCAGCGAGCGAGGTCGGACCTAGCGCCACCGCAACGTTCGCGTCGTAGCGTGCGTACCACCCACGCCTTACGCGTGGGCATGATCACCGTGCGGATGCGCGTGGCCAGCACGACCTAGCAGCTCGGCAAAATCCCTCGCCACGGCGGCATTGCCGAAATGTTCGATGACGAATGCGCGCGCGGCCTGGCCCATCTCGTCACGACGCAGCGGATCACACAGCTTGATGATCGCATCGCGCCATGCAGCGACGTTGCCGGGCTCGATCAGAAAACCAGTGACCTTGTCCTGCAACGTCTCGGGGACACCGCCGATATCACTGCCCAGGACCGGCACGCCGCAGGCTTGGGCCTCGATGGCGACGCGACCAAAGGTTTCCGGCTCCACCGATGGGAACGCGAGCATCGACATCGCGCTGCAGTAGCGCTCGGTATCGGCCACCCAGCCGGTGAAGTGGTGGCGTTCCGCCACACCGCTGCTGGCCGCCATCTGGTGCAGCACCTGCTCTTCGGGGCCGTTGCCGACCCAAAGCACGTGCAACTTTCTGTTGCTGACCATGGCTTCGTTCGCCGCGCGCATGAGCGTGGTCACGCCCTTGCCGCCGTGCATGCGCCCCACGTAACCGAGCACGATGGCATCGTCGTCAATGCCCCATTGGTGACGTACGGCCGCCCGAAGCTGGGGATTCGGCCGAAACTGAGCCGTGTCGACCGGGTTGTACGAGATGGACACCAGATCGGCAGGCACGCCCCACTTGAGGTACGCGTTGCGCGCATAGTTGGAGACAGCGATAAAGCGCTGCGCCATGCGTGGCACGCCGTATTCGGAGAGTTTGCTCATGCGCGGCGTGCGATGGCGGAACAAGGCCACCGGCGTATTCGTCAGGCGGCCGCAGGCAATCAGCGGCCAGTACTCCTTGCCGAAATTGCCGACCAGCCAATCCGGCGAGAACGTCCTTATGCGCCTGAGCACGGCAGCGTAACCGCGCAGGTCGTAGACGTTGCGAAACGAGCTGTAGTGCGCGGGAATGCGCGCGGCCTCAAAGCCTTCGCCAATCAGACCGCGCCGCGACACGATGCCTTCAACCGCGTGCCCCGCCTCCGACATGGCCTTGGCCAGCGTGACGAAATGGGTGGCGGCGCCGGTGTTCTCGGGGTTGGTGCCAACAAAAAGTAGTTTCATGCGCGTCGGTCTTCGTAACGAGTCAACATCCTGGCGGCCACCTGCGGAAGCAGATGATGCCGGGCCACCTGAATGCGTGGCAGGCGCCAGAGATCGATGTCACTCCCGGAGCTGGCGCGACCGCGATCGGTGGTGGTTGCAGCCGCGAATCCAGACTGCCGGGCCACGGCGACAGCGCGCTCGTCGTAGTCGCCGTAGGGATAGCAAAACTGCGTGACGGGCGCGCCAAGGTGCTGTTCAAGCTCCGCCTTGCAACCCTGAATTTCGTCGCGTTGCTGTTCGTCGTTGCATTGGCTCAGTCGGACGTGCGTGCGCGTGTGTGCGCCCACTTCCATACCCGCGGCATGCCATGCACGCAGTTGCTCCGCCGACATGATCGGCTTGCGTATGCCTAGCTTCTCGTCATCCCACGAGTTGTACTGACCGAGCGATCCGCTGACGACATAGCAGGTGGCCGTGAAGCCAAATCGCTGCAGGATCGACGCCGCCGACTCGAGGTTGTCCACATAGCCGTCGTCCAGCGTGATGACGAAAACGCGGCCCTCGCGGTCGCCACTCAGGTAGGGCATGGCATCGGACATCGACAGTCCGCGGTAGCCAAGGCTTTTCAACATGCCCATTTGCCGCGCAAACGATGCAGGCGACACGTAAAGGCTGCGGTACACCCGCACGCCATCCGGCACCTGGGCGATGTTGTGATACATCAAAATGGGTATTTTCACGATCGATCTTGATGACGACTGGTAACTTGGAGATCGGCTGCCGCACCTAGCGCGCTGGGCACCGAAGATCCGCTCATCGGCGATTAACTTGCGCGAAACTTACGCGTAGCTGTCGGCAGTGAACGTATCGCGTGGAAAACATCTCATTCACGCGGCAGTAACCCTTGCTGCTAATGAGCAACAAACCTCACCCGAGCCGTCCAAGGATGGCCCGGGAAAGAGGTGATGATGACAAGTCCGTCTTTCATTGAGCTGACGAATTGGGCCTCGCGCCGGAAGGCCCTGGTGCCGTGATCCTCGACGGAGAGACGATAGGCGAACACCACCGCAGAAGGACCGCCCCATGAAAGGCTTTCGCGTCGTGTTTATGGCTGCCCTGGCGGCCAGCGTCATCGCATCGGCAACGCTCCTGCATGCCTCGCAGGACACCCCCAAAGCCGTGATCGGCAAGACCAATCTCTCCGGCCTGCACGACTTCGACTTTCTGGTCGGCAACTGGCACGGCCACCATCGCAAGCTCAAGGAAAAGCTGGCCAACAGCCATGACTGGGAAGAGTTCGAGGGCACGCTCCGCATGCGCAAGCTGATGGATGGCTATGCCAATGTCGACGACAACGTGTTCAACACGCCCGCGGGTACTTACCGAGGCGTTGGCCTGCGTTCATACGACACCAAGACCGGACAATGGGCCATCTGGTGGCTCGATGGGCGCGATCCCTTTGGCGAACTCGACCCACCGGTGAAGGGGCACTTTGAGAACGGCATCGGCACGTTCTATTCCACCGACACGCTACGTGGAAAACCGGTCCGTGTCCGCTTTGTCTGGTCGAAGATCACGCCCACCACGGCGCACTGGGAACAGGCCTACTCTGCCGACGAGGGCAAGACGTGGGAGGTCAACTGGACCATGGACTTTACGCGGGAACAGTAATCAGCGACGACCGGCGCTGCTTTCTCGGCGGCGCGCCTTGCCTTTTGATCTGGCCTTCCGACTTGACCATCCAAACCGGGCCGCCATCGCCAGTGGCCCGCTTTGGATGGCCAAACAACAAGCTCAACACACCTTCTGCCTGGGCGACAACTCAGCCTTGCGCATTCGTCGCGGCAGCAACAGAAACCTGGGTGGCCACGGCGCCCGGCGCATTCGTCTGCGACGCGATCATGGAGCCCATCGTCAGCACGCAAACCAGCAGGCTGGCGGCAAAAAGGCTTTTCAGCATCAGGGTCTCGAATTTCATGGCCGTTCTCCGTGATCGGGTTGGGAAGCTCTCACCAGGTATATGGCAAGCCCCGTGCCAAGCACCGGCATCCTCGGAAAGCCGCGTAACCAAGCCATTTCACGCATATCAGCCGACGGCGACGGATTGTCCGCGGACAACTGCACGGATTGTCCGGACAGCGCACGGACAGCGGCCCATGTGTCCGCCATGAACCAGATGCGGACCTTGCCTTCAACGCGGCGACCAATCCCTGCGATGCGCTTCTGTACCCCACGCCGGCAAGCGGCCGAGGGACGCTCCGCCCACGCGCGTAAGCCCTGCGCACGGCACTCGCCATGCACGTTTGGCTCTAGACTCCGCCTCAGCCAGCCGGGAGTCCGCTTCATGGCCCAGAAGCTTTTCGGTCAGACCTTTCGCCTGCTTCTGCTGTGGAGCTTGCTGTTCCTTCCGGCCGGTACTCTGGCGTGGCCGCAGGCGTGGATTTTTCTGGCGCTTTTCGCCGGTTGCGGCTTTGCCATCGGTGTGTGGCTGCTGAAGACGAATCCCGATCTGCTGGCCGAAAGAATGAAGTCGCCGATCAGCCGCGATCAGGCAGCCCGGGATCGGGCCGTGATCATCGCGATGGTGTTGTGCTTTTTTGCCTGGTTCATGTTGATGGGCCTGGATGCACGACGATTCGGCTGGTCGCATACGCCGACCTGGGCGCAGGTGCTCGGCGCATGCCTGATCATCGTCGCGTTCTGCGGCTGGGCCCAGGTCCTTCGGACGAATCACTTCGCGTCAGTCATGATTCGGTTGCAAAAGGAACGCGCCCAAACCGTCATCTCCAGCGGTCCCTACGCCGTGGTACGCCATCCGATGTACAGCTACGCGCTGCTGTTGTTTATCGGCGCGCCCCTGTTGCTGGGTTCGCTATGGGGACTCTTGGGGCTGGTCGTGTTCCTGCCGCTGCTGGCGCTGCGCATATTCGGCGAAGAAGCCATGCTCATGGACGGCCTACCTGGCTATCGCGACTACGCCAGCAAGGTCCGCTTTCGCCTGTTGCCCGGCGTGTGGTGACCCATCGCAGCAGCAACGCTTTCGGCTCCGCGGACGAGACTTCGTCTTTCTGTCCTCATCCCCGCGGTTACTTGCGCCCTGCCGAGGACACTCGTTTGGGTCGGCGCACGGCGCGCAGTTTCCCGCTCGCTCCCCCGCCGCAGAAAAACTGATCGCCGCCGTCGGACTCGAGCCCCGACACGCCGACGCCGGGTGGCATGGCGAGTCTTTCCAGGACCTCGCCCGTGTGCGGATCGATTCGCCTCAATTCACTCTCGTCACCCTCCCAGGTGCCGTGCCAGAGCTCGCCGTCGACCCAGGTGACACCGGTGACGAAGCGGTTGGACTCGATCGTGCGAAGCGTTGCCCCGGTCTCGGGATCGATTTGATGGATCTTGCGGGCGCGATACTGCCCGACCCATAGCGATCCTTCGGCCCAGGCAAGCCCCGAATCAGCGCCGCCACCGGGTGCCGGGATGGTTGCGAGCACACGACCGGTCTTCGGATCAATCTTCTGAATGCGATCCTCGGCGAGCTGGAACAAGTGCTCGCCGTCGAAGGCCGTTCCTGCATGTGCCGCGACATCGATGGAGCGCACCGTGTTCCCGCTCTCAGGGTCGATGGCGTTCAATTTGCCACCGGATGCGAACCAGACGTGCTGGCCGTCAAACGAGACGCCATGCACGTGGTCGACACCCGGAAAGGGGCCATATTCGCGAAGGATTTCGGCGGTTGATTTGTTCATGCGTCCATCCTAGTCACTCGGTAGCGCTGCGGGGAGTAACAAGATCGTCGTGAATCCTGGCATGGGTGGGGTCATCCAACGACGTGCTCGGCCGCGGCCAAACGATTGCACCTTGCCAACCGCTGCGAGCGAATCGAGTATGCGTTGCACCGTGCGCTGGCTAATGCCCAACGCAAGCGCCAGCGCCGAGCTCGACCACGATTCGCCATCGGCAAGCGACGCCAGCACCGCGGCATGCTGCTCTTCGACGAGCCAGGTCAGCACGACGACCTCGCGCGCGTGATGCGGAGCCAGCGCAAACCCGCGCTGCGTGGCGCTGACGCCGGCGAACGCGTGCAACAGCGTGCGAAGCCGTCCGATTTCAACGCGTAACCGCGCACGATGCGATTCGTCGGGTCGCTTGGCTCTGAACGCCCGCGCGATGAGTATGTCGCGTGGCACGTCGGCGGGCCACGCCTCGCCCAGCGTACGTGCAAGCGAGAACAACACCGGGCGCCTCGCAAGCGAAACCACGGTGAGTGCGTCACGCACGACATAACGGCATGCATCCACGACGAGCGCTTTCGACGCCTGCAACGCTTCGACCTCGTCGAGCAGGAGGTGGCGCTCCTCGCCGCCCGCCAACAGGCGTGCCGCTGGCGTGTTCAATACGTGGGCCGCGCTTTCGACCTCCGCCACGAGCGCAGGAATACCCGCGATGCGTGCGGCGTGCGCGGCCTGCACCAGGGCGGCATGCGCCGTCTTCGTGCGCAGTCGCCGCATCGCGATCCCCGCAATGACCAACTCGTGGGCGGCACGTAATGCGGGTGGAAGCGACCGGGGGTCGAATTCGTCGAGCGTACGTTCGGCCTCGTCGAGACGCCCGATCAGCAGAAGGCGCCTGACCTGGAGATAGCGCGCATGCGCCGCGTTCACCCGATCGCCATGCGCTTCGAGCGTCGCGCGTGCCGTATCGAGCGCGTTGGCGGGCCAGCCGAGATCGCGCGAGATGAGCGCGATCTCGGCTTCGGCGACAACACACCTCGCGCGGGCCACGGCTTCCTTGGCACCGAAGGCGCGCGCCGCTCGTCGCACGAGCGCCTTGGCGCGAACGAAGTCGCCAAGCTGCGCCATCGCAATGCCGCGCAGCGCGAGCGCAGCTGCATCGTCGCGCAAGGCGACCAGGTTCAGTGCGCCGAGCGGGTCACCCGCCGCGAGTGAACGCGCTGCAGCTGTGATCAGAGAGTCCATCGGAATCCCGCCACACTTGTCACTCCCACCCGTCGATACCCGCGCCTAATCTACCTCACGAGCACCCAACAGCACGTCGTATCGACATGCTTGCGTACGACGAAGCACACCTAACGGAGGGCACGACGATGACCATGCACAAGACGGGGACACGTGAAGAATGGCTGGCGGCACGACTCGAGCTGCTCGATGCGGAGAAGGCGCTGACGCGGCACAGCGACGCGCTGGCGCGGCAGCGTCAGGAGCTGCCCTGGGTCAAGGTCGACAAGGCGTACCGCTTCGATACCGATAAAGGGATCGCCTCACTGGCGGATCTGTTCCAGGGACGCTCGCAGCTGCTCGTCTATCACTTCATGTTCGGACCGGACTACACCGCGGGATGCCCGTCCTGCTCGTCGATAGCCGACGGCTTCGACGGATTCGCCGTGCACCTGGCGAACCACGACGTCACGCTGGCGGCCGTGTCGCGCGCGTCGCTGGCCAAGCTGCAGGCCTACAAGCGCCGGATGGGCTGGAAGTTTCCGTGGGCGTCCACGCGCGGTGGCGACTTCAACTTCGATTTCGACGTCGGCTTCACCGAGGAGCAACAGCAGAAGATCGGCATCGAATACAACTACCGTCGCGAAGCGGCAGCGCCGGCACAGGCGCCGCTGGCAGGAAAGTCCGTACAAGAGTGGCAATTGCGCGGTGAGGAGGGACCCGTCGCGCAGATGGCGGCCATGACCGGAACCGACGTGGCCACCTATACACGCGACCGGCCGGGCGTGAGCGCCTTCGTATTCCAGGATGGCGTGGTCTACCACACGTATTCCACCTATGCGCGCGGGCTGGATGGCCTGTGGGGCATGTACCAGTGGCTCGATCGCGCGCCGCTGGGACGCAACGAGCAAGGTGTCTGGTGGCGCCGCCATGACGAGTACGGCGAGCATCGAGCCGCATCATGAACGCCGTCGGCACCATCAGGGAACGGCAGGCCTCGCGCGGCATGGCTTGCGCGCGAGCATCCCAGCGCACTTTCATCGGCGGAGCTGCCCTGCTCTTCGCCGCCAGCACAACGGTGACCATCGTCCGCTGCCGATCCATGTCGGCAATGGGCGAGATGCCCATGCCTGGCGGCTGGACCATGTCAATGGCGTGGATGCGGATGCCCGGGCAGACGTGGATCGGTGTCGCGGCGTCGTTCCTCGGCATGTGGACCATGATGATGGTGGCGATGATGCTGCCATCCCTAGTGCCCGCGCTTTGGTACTACCGCCAGGCGCTGGTCAGGCTGGGCCATACGCAGCTGGGGCAGCTGAGCGCGCTGGTGGGCACGGGCTACTTCCTCGTATGGAGCGTATTTGGCCTGGCCGCCTTTGCGCTGGGCGTCGCATTGGCCGCCATCGCAATGCAGTTGCCAGAACTGGCGCGCGGCGTACCGGTGGCGACCAGCGTCGTTGTCCTGATCGCCGGCGCGCTGCAGTTCACGGCGTGGAAAGCGCACCACCTGGCCCACTGCCGGACGACGCCGGCATGCGACGCTCCGCTGCCGGCAGACGCCGCCACGGCATGGCGACACGGCCTGCGCCTGGGCCGGCACTGCCTCGTCTGCTGTACTGGCATGACGGCCATCCTGCTGGTTGTCGGCGTCATGGACTGGCGTGCGATGGCGCTGGTGACGGCCGCCATTACCGCCGAACGCCTCGCACCCGAAGGTGAGCGCGTGGCGCGAGTGATCGGAGCGTTGGTCGTAGCCGCCGGCTTACTCCTGTTGACGCGCGCGACGGGACTCGCATGACGACTCCACATGCGAGCCTGAGCTCTTCCGAGCAACCGTAGCCGAGGGCCACGCCGGATGACACCCAAGGCGATATCTGGCGGGCTATCGGTCGCATTTGCCATCGCGCGGCTGCGTCTGCCAATGGGACGGGTGGTTCAAGATTGACGGGTAGCACGTGCTCGGACAGACTATCCATGCATTGTTTTCTGATGCTTCCCACTGCGCGCACGCTGGTCGTCGCGCAGCCAATGCCGAGGGGTGCTGCGACGGAGTCAATCCGCCACGCTCGGCTTGGATCTCTGATAAGGGCGCCCTCCATGACAGGAGGTTTCGCCATGCCTGCTTCCCCCGTCCATCGACTCGCCATTGCCACGTCCGTGATTATCCCGGACATACATCCCGACGACGCTCATCTCGCGTCTTCGCTCCAACGCCTCGGCATCGAACCGATCGCCTGCGTCTGGAACGACCCCGAGGTGAACTGGTCGCAGTTCGACGCGGTGCTGATGCGCACGACATGGGACTACTTCAAGCACTACCCGGCCTTCAGGCAATGGCTGGATCAGCTGCCGGTTCCGACCATCAACAACAAGGCACTGCTGCGCTGGAATAGCGACAAGCGCTATCTGCTGGAGCTGGCCGCGCGTGGGGTCGAAATCATTCCCACGCAGATGGTTCCGGCCAGCCAGTTGCTGCAAACGCTGGCTGCCATGCCAGCGCAGCAAGTCGTGGTTAAGCCGACCGTCAGTGGCACCGCCAGACACACCGCTCGCGGCAGCAGCGATGACGCGCTGTTCAAGCAGATCGTCGCCCAGCTTCCGCCGGAGTTCGACTACCTGGTGCAACCTTTCGTGCCCGAAGTCGTGAGCGATGGCGAGTGGTCCCTGCTCTTCTTCGATGGCGAATTCAGCCACGCGGTGATCAAGCGGCCGGCAACGGGCGACTACCGGGTGCAAAGCGAATTCGGCGGCACCACCCAGGCGATCGAGCCCGACGCAGCGCTTGTCGCCAGCGCCAAACGAGTCCTGGCAGCAGCGGCCGCGATAGGCCATGCCGATGCCGCCTATGCACGCGTGGACGGCGTAATCACGCAGGGCCGTTTCCTGCTGATGGAGCTGGAAATGATCGAACCCTGCCTGCATTTCGAGGGTCGCCAGGAGGCGGCCGAGCGCTTTGCGGAAAACCTGCGCAAGCGCTTGGCGACCTGACTTCGTCGCGCGGACCCAGCAAAACCCGCCACCTCGATGGCGGGGACGTTGCCAGTCGAAGCTTGTCTTTGCGCCCTTGCAGGCGCACCGATATCCTTCGACTGTGCGCGTCCACCCAGCACGCGCCACTCGCGCCGGCAGATTCGCGGGGCAACGTCCGCGGACCCAGCTCCGATCCCGCTAACACGAACATCTGCGCACGCTCACTCCAGGAGATTACCCGTCTTGTCGCATTATTCCGGCCCCTTGCTCACGCGCCCCATCGCCGAAACGCTGCTGGCTGCACGCGAAGCCGATGCGAACGAATGGCTCGGTTCGCTGGACCTGGGCCGCACAAAAGGCAGCGCGCCACTGCAGACGGACACCTGGGAGTGGAAAGGCCAGCGCTACCCGTATCCGCACAAGCTGAAAGACCGCACGATTTATTACTGGGACGGCGACGAGTTCGCGCCGGTATCGCGTTTTTCCGGCTCGCTGATCAAGCTGGTGCCCACCGAATGGGGCGCGCCCACCTTCGAGATCGACGGCATAAAGATGCTGCCCACATCCAAGGAATCGCCGTTTGAGGACGCGCGCCGCAAAGTGGCCTTGGTCGAGCCGCGCGACAAGGTGCTGCTGGATACCTGTGGCGGCCTCGGCTACTTCGCGGCCTGCTGTCTGGAAGCTGGCGTGGCCAGCATCCAGTCGTTCGAGAAGAACCCTGACGTGTTGTGGCTTCGCACGCTTAACCCATGGTCACCGGACCCGGAAGAGCCTGCCCATGGCGGCCGCCTGCGGCTCGCCCATGCCGACGTGTCACAGGCGATCACGCAAGTGGCCGACCATTCAGTGGACGCCCTGCTGCACGATCCGCCGCGCTTCGGCATCGCCGGCGAGCTCTACTCACAGCTGTTCTACGACCAGCTGGCGCGCGTGCTCCGCCGGGGCGGGCGCCTGTTCCACTACACCGGCAGCCCCAACAAGCTCACCAGCGACCGCGATGTCCCGCGTGAGGTGGCGAAGCGCCTGGAAAAAGCGGGCTTCAAGGCGCAGCTGGCGCTGGATGGAGTCCTGGCGATGCGGCGCTGAGACCTCCGCACTTTTGTGCACTCCATCGCAAAATTGATCCGGTTTTCTCGAACCCGACCTCCGGTCGGAAATCGCATGCTGAACGGGTCCATTACTATTTACGAGCCAAGCGCGAGTTTGTGCTGTTGCGGGTTGCCAGTTGTGCGATCGTTGCCCCATTCGCGGTACCCGACCGGACATGGGCTTCGAGCTTCGCGCATCGACCTTGTAGGGTGGCAGTGTTTATTTTGAGATGGCGGATGCATTCATCCGCCTTGGTCACTTTGACTCTGGAGGATTGATGAAACGCTTGTTTATCTACGTCGTGACGGCCGCCCTGCTCGCCGGCAGTGCGGCTACCTATGCATCCCCCCAGGACGATGGTCGCTACCATGACCAACACCACGATGATGATCGCGATCACCGCGATCATGACCACGATCGCGACGATCATGGCCACGATCGTGATGATCACGGGCATGATCATGATGATCATGGCCATGATCGTGACTATCGGGATGAAGGGCACCACGACAACGGTGAACACCGCGGCTGGGAGAAGCAGGCCTATCGACGTGGCGAACGGATGCCGGATCGCTATTACTCGCATGAGTATTACGTCACCGATTACGAGCGATATCACGTGCGCCGCCCCGATCCGGGCTATCGCTGGGTGCGTAGCGATGATGGTCAACTCATCCTGACGGCGATCGCCACTGGCGTCATCATCGATATCGCACTGACCCACTAAGTCGCGTTTTGCGGCTTTCCAGGCTTCCATTTAGCCAACCAGGGTTTCCGATCCAGGGCTGAACCTATCGACGGGCGGAGCGCGCTTCTAGCCAAAGCGGGCTCCGCCCGTTTTCGCTAACCTCTTCATAAAACTTTACATTCCCGAAAAACGCCAGTTACGAGGGTGAAGCACATTGGGCTTGAAGCATGTGCTTCGTCGAAAGTAGAACCCTCATGAAGACTTACCTTCCGCAAGCTGCCGGCCGTTCCAACGGTGCTGCCCGTAAATCATGGGCCCTGGCGCTGCTGGCGGCCGGCGCACTTGCCATGGGCGTCAGCGCCATGGGCCAGACGTCGCCTGCTGGCACGCCCCCGCCCGCTCATTCCCACGCCGGCATGGCGGCCGGCCACTCGGCCGATGCGATGAGCCAGCACCTGTACAGCACGCTTAACGTCACCGATGCACAAAAAGCCAAGCTCGACCCCTTGATGAAGCAGACCGCCACCGACTTCGGTGACTTTCATGCGCAGCTCGAATCGGGGCATGGTGAGATCATGTCGCTGCTGACGGCGAATACCGTTGACCGTACTGCGCTGGAGCGACTGCGCGTCGCCAAGATGCACGAAATGGACCTTGCCTCCAAGCGACTGGTCGACCACCTTGCCGACGTGGCGGATGCGCTGACGCCCGCGCAGCGCAAGCAAGCGAGGGATGCGATGGCCCAGCATCACGCCGAGCATTGAGCCGGTGACCGATCTCGCGTTTGCGCCCCGGAGCACCTACAGTGCCAGGCCATATGGCTGAGCACCTGCTACTGGTGGAAGACGACGCCCGTCTGGCGGAGATGCTCCAGGATTACCTGGGCCAGGCGGGCTTTCATGTGACTGCAGCGGCCTCGGGAGCCGATGCGCTGCAGCGCCTGGCCACGGCACACTTTCAGGCCATGGTGCTTGACCTGATGCTGCCCGATATGGACGGGCTCGACGTGTGCCGCCGTGTGCGCAGCCGTTCCGACCTGCCGGTCTTGATGCTTACGGCGCGCGGCGAGCCCATGGACCGCATCCTGGGACTGGAACTGGGCGCCGACGATTACCTTCCCAAACCGTTTGAACCGCGCGAGCTGCTGGCGCGCCTCCGCTCGATCATGCGGCGGCGCGGCGGCGCTGCACCGGAGCAGCTGCTGCGCTTCGGGCGCCTGGAAATCGACCGCGACGCGCGCGCACTCTATGTGGACGGCGAGCTGCGCAGCCTTACTTCGTATCAGTTCGCATTGCTGGTGGCGCTGGCCACGCACAGTGGCCGCGTGCTGTCGCGCGACAGCTTGATGGACCTGCTGAAGGGCGAGCATATGGAAGCGTTCGACCGCTCCATCGACGTGCATATCTCGCGCATTCGCGCGCTGATCGAGGACGACCCCAAGCGCCCTCGACGCATCATCACCGTGCGCGGCGCGGGTTATGTGTTTGCCCGGGCGCAGGACTGACGGCGTGCGCCTGTATCTCCGCTTCTATCTCGCCCTCCTCGGCAGCCTGGTGGCCTTCGCGCTGATCGCGGGCGCGGCATGGCACCTCAGTATCGCCGCAGGCATGCGCATGCCGGCAGGCCATTCGATGCTCGCGGTCATGCTGGTCTTCCTCATCCTCGCGCTCGCCATAGGCGCTGGCGCCTATCCGATCGTGCGGCGCCTGTCGCGCCGACTGGAACGACTGCAGCACGGGGTCGAAGCGCTTGGAGCGGGTGATTTATCGGTCCGCGTAGCGGTGGAAGGCGAGGATGAGGTGGCCAGGCTCGCGCTCAGCTTCAATCAGGCCAGCGAACGCATCGAAAAGCTGGTGGGTGCGCACAAGACCCTGCTCGCCAACGCGTCGCACGAATTGCGCACGCCACTGGCGCGCATCCGTATGGCCGCCGAGCTGATGAAGGAAACCATCGATCCGCAACGGCGAATCGGGCTGGATCAAGATATCAACGAGCTCGACGTGCTTATTGATGAGATCTTGCTGGCGAGTCGCCTCGATGCGATTGCCGATATCCGGGCCACCGAAGACATCGACGTGCTTGCGCTGGCCGCCGAAGAGTGCGCGCGCTTTGACGATGTCCAACTTTCTGGCGACCCGGTGTCGGTACGAGGCGACTCTCGCCTGCTGCGCCGGCTTGTCCGTAACCTGCTGGAAAACGCGCAACGCCACGGCAAGCCACCCATCGCTTTGCAGATAGTCCATGACGACGACTCGGTGACCGTCGCTGTTCGCGATGCAGGTGAGCTTCTCGAAGGCACCGACAACGAACGGCTGTTCGAGCCGTTCTATCGGCGAGCGGGCAGCAGCTACAGCGTGGGCGTCGGTTTGGGCTTGTCGCTGGTGCGACAGATCGCGGAGCACCACGGCGGGACGGCCCGCTGCGTATCGGCACGGGAGACGGGCAATTGTTTTGTGGTGACGTTGCCAGTGTCGCGGACGGCGGCTTGAGGCGTTGCTGGCCCACTTATCCGCTTACTCCCCTGCCCCACCCAGTACCTCTGAGTGGGACGGGTTTTTGCTTCATCCATGAAACCCCTTCCCCATGGGGGAGAGGGGTTTCATGCCGCCTGACGGCAATTACATATTCCGCCGATATTCGCCGCCCACGTCGTAAAGCGCGTGGCTGATCTGGCCAAGTGAGTTGTACTTCACCGCTTCCATGAGCTGCTCGAAGACGTTCTTCCGGTCACGCGCGGTGTTCTGCAAGGTCTTGAGGCTATGCGGGGCCATGTCGTTACGCGCCTTGCCGAAAGCCAGCACGTTGTCGATCTGCTGACCCTTTTCGCCTTCCGTCGAACGGATCAGTTCGATCTCGGTGGCGATCTCGCCGCCATGGTCCTTGGGCAGGAACGTATTCACGCCGATCAGCGGCAGGCTGCCGTCGTGCTTCTTGTGCTCATAGAACATCGACTCTTCCTGGATCTTGCCGCGCTGGTACATGGTGTCCATCGCACCGAGCACGCCACCGCGCTCGCTGATCGCGTCGAACTCCTTGTAGACGGCCTCTTCGACGATGTCGGTGAGCGCATCGACGATATAGCTGCCCTGCCACGGGTTCTCGTTGAAGTTGAGGCCCAGTTCCTTGTTGATGATCATCTGGATCGCGACGGCGCGACGCACGCTTTCTTCGGTCGGCGTGGTGATGGCTTCGTCGTAGGCATTCGTATGCAGGCTGTTGCAGTTGTCGAACAGCGCGTACAGCGCCTGCAGCGTGGTGCGGATGTCGTTGAACTGGATCTCCTGCGCGTGCAGCGAACGGCCGGAGGTCTGGATGTGGTACTTCATCATCTGGCTGCGCGCGCTGGCACCGTAGCGCTCGCGCATGGCGCGTGCCCAGATGCGACGGGCCACGCGGCCGATCACGGTGTATTCCGGGTCCATGCCGTTGGAGAAGAAGAACGACAGGTTCGGCGCGAAGTCGTCGATGTTCATACCGCGCGCAAGGTAGTACTCGACGATGGTGAAGCCGTTGCTCAACGTAAAGGCGAGCTGGCTGATCGGGTTCGCGCCGGCTTCGGCGATGTGATAACCGGAAATCGATACTGAGTAGAAGTTGCGCACCTTGTGGTCGACGAAGTACTGCTGGATGTCGCCCATCATGCGCAGCGCGAATTCGGTGGAGAAGATGCAGGTGTTCTGCGCCTGGTCTTCCTTGAGGATGTCCGCCTGTACGGTGCCGCGAACGCTCTGCAGGGTCTCCTGCTTGATGCGCGCATAGGTCTCGGCGTCAACCAGCTGGTTGCCGGTGACGCCAAGCAGGCCAAGGCCAAGACCTTCATTGCCCTTGGGCAGCTCACCCGAATACGTCGGGCGCTGGCCGTGGGCGTACAACTCGGCGATATGCTTTTCGGCCGCAGCCCAACGTGCGGGATCGGCCTTGAGGTACTTCTCCACGTTCTGGTCGATCGCGGTGTTCATGAACATCGCGAGGATGATCGGCGCGGGACCGTTGATGGTCATCGACACCGAGCTGGTCGGCGCGCTGAGATCGAAGCCGGAGTACAGCTTCTTCATATCGTCGAGCGAGGCGATGTTGACGCCGGAGTTGCCGATCTTGCCGTAGATGTCCGGACGCGGGGCCGGATCTTCGCCATACAGCGTGACCGAGTCGAACGCGGTGGACAGGCGCGTGGCCGCACCGCCCTGGCTCAGGTAATGGAAGCGGCGATTGGTGCGCTCTGGCGTACCTTCGCCCGCGAACATGCGGGTCGGGTCTTCGCCGGTGCGGCGATACGGGTACACGCCACCGGTGTACGGGTAATGGCCCGGCAGGTTCTCGCGCATCAGGAAGCGCAGCAGGTCGCCCCAGTCCTTGGTCTTGGGCGGCGACACCTTGGGGACCTTCTGGTGGCTCAGCGATATGCGGTAGTTCTCCACCCGGATCACCTTGTCGCGCACCTTGTACTCATTGACTTCGTCGGTCACCGACTTGTAGCGCGCGGGCCACTCGTGCAGCAGGTGAATGGCTTCGTGGCTGAGTTCCTTCAACGCTTCGTTATAGCGCTGGCGCAGCGTCAGCAAGGTGCGGTCGGCGCCCTCCTCGTGCAACACGGCGGACTCGTAGCGAGCCAGAGCACGTGGCAACTTGTCGTCGCCCAGATCTTTCAACGACTCGTAGTAATGCTGCGCCTTGCTCGCGAACTCGGCCTCGTGCTCGATTTCCTTGTTGATGCCACGACCCTGCTCCGCGATCTCAGCGAGATAGCGCACGCGGCTGCCGGGAATCAGCACGGTGGCGCGCGGCTCCTTCAAAGTGGTGTCGAGGTTCGGCGTCCACTTCTCGGCCGGCAGGCTGAGCTTCTCGCGCAGCAGGCGGCACAGGTTGGAGAACATCCAGGTGACGCCCGGATCGTTGAACTGGCTGGCGATGGTGGGGAATACCGGCACCTGCTCGTCGGTGAGCCTGAAGGCGGTGCGGTTGCGCTTCCATTGCTTGCGCACGTCGCGCAGCGCGTCTTCGGCGCCGCGCTTGTCGAACTTGTTCAGCACCACCAGTTCGGCGAAGTCGAGCATGTCGATCTTCTCGAGCTGGCTGGCGGCGCCGTAGTCGCTGGTCATCACATAGGTGGGGAAATCTACCAGGTCGACGATTTCCGAATCGCTCTGGCCGATGCCCGCGGTTTCCACGATGATCAGGTCGTACGGCTGCGCCTTGAGAAAATCGATGCAGTCGTGCAGCACCGCGCTGGTGGCGGCGTGCTGGCGGCGCGTGGCCATGGAGCGCATATACACGCGATGGCTGCGCAACGAATTCATGCGGATGCGGTCGCCCAGCAAAGCACCACCACTACGGCGACGCGTGGGGTCCACCGCGAGCACGGCGATGCGCATCTGCGGGAACGCGTGCAGGAAGCGCAATAGCAGTTCATCCACCACCGACGACTTGCCCGCACCGCCGGTGCCGGTCACGCCGAGCACCGGCGTCTGCTTGCCGGCCATCTTCCACTGCTTGCGCAGGTGTTCCAGCTCCGCTTCCGGCAGCTCGCTTTCCTCAATGGCGGAGAGCATATGGCCAATGGAAATCTCGTCGTCGATGTCGACCAGCGGCACCACCGTGGTGGCCTGCTCCAGCTTGGCGCGCTGGGTGGCGGCCGCACGCGTGCGCTGCATGACGTCTTCGATCATCTCGACCAGACCGAGCTTCATGCCGTCGTTCGGGTGGTAGATACGCTCCACGCCGTACGCCTGCAGCTCACGAATCTCCTCCGGCGTGATGGTGCCACCACCGCCACCGAACACACGGATGTGCGCGGCGCCATGCTCCTTCAACATGTCGACCATGTACTTGAAATACTCGACATGGCCGCCCTGGTAGGACGACAGCGCAATGGCATCGGCGTCTTCCTGCAGTGCGGCCCGCACCACGTCTTCCACCGAGCGGTTATGGCCGAGGTGGATCACTTCCGCACCTTGCGACTGGATGATGCGACGCATGATGTTGATGGCCGCGTCGTGGCCGTCGAACAGGCTGGCTGCCGTGACGAAGCGCAGTGGACGGGTCTCCGCCTGGGCGGCGCTGGCGGGAACGTGCTGGGCGGGGGAACTCATGGGGACTCCGAAACTGCAGTGCGGCGTAGTCCCCGATTTTAATGGATGGTTACGTTCGGAACATGTTGCGGCGCGGGGTGCCCATGCCCTCCAGGCGCAGAGGCCATGATTCGCAAGGGTTTTGCGCTGCAATGTAACGGGGGCGCGGGGCGGCCATTCGCCTGGGTATTGATGCCGAGACAACCACCTATCGTCATCCCGGCAGCGAGTTCGCCAAGTCAGCTATCGCCAAACGGCAAATTCGGCGACGAGACCACGCGCTCACCCACGACTTCGCCACGCAAAAACGCCAGCGAGGCCTCGATGACTTCCGGTGCGTCGAGCACGTCGCGGTGACCCAGCCCCTGCGTGGTGAGTAGGCGCGCGCCGCGCCAGTAGCGTGCGTAGCGTTCACCTTCGGCCCAGGGCACGTCTTGGTCATCCATGTCATGAACGATCAGCGCCGGCTGGCCGAGCGCAGGCAAATGACGATGCACCTGCAGGTCGTGGATGTTGACGCCGGACATCAGCTCCAGGCGATCGTGCAGGCGCCCATTGAGATGGCCGCCGAGATGAACAAAGCGGGTGAAGCGGCGGGTGGCGTCCACCGGATCGGCAGCAGGCGCGATGAGGATGAGCTTCTGCGCATGCCACGCATCACCCTGCGCCAGCGCGGCCGCGGTGCCGCCCAGCGAATGGGCGATGGTCAGCGCGGCATCGCCGAAGTGCTTGCCGACCTCGCGCACCGTGTTGACGAAATCCGGCAGCGAGCAATAGCGCCCACCACTCTTGCCATGGCCCGGCTGGTCGAACGTCACCACCGCGTAACCCAGTGCCCGCAACGACTTCACCCACGGCAAATAGCGCAAACCGAAACTCGACCAGCCATGCACCAGCAAGGCATAAGGCTGCCGCTTCGGGTCACCCCAGACATAGGTGGCGATGCGCTGGCCAGCGATATCCAGCTCTGCAAAGGTCATGTCCGCATCGGGCTGGGCACGCTGGGCGCGCGCGCGACTGCTGCCGAATGGCGTGACGAAAAGCTGTGCCGCGCGGTTCACTGCGCGCGCTGGTGCAAGCCGGCTGGCGAGTGCGAAACCGGCGCGCACGGCCTTGAGCTTGAGCGCGTCGGTAGCGTGATGATGTTTGGCGGCGGTGGTGGTGCGAGTCATGGCGCGGCCCTCCGATCAGGGGCAGGACGATAGCTGGCAAGCAAACGCTCGAAGCCCGTCTGCGTGTGCTGGCGGGCCTGTTCAAAACCAAACAGGCCCGCGTCGTGATGCAGGCCCAGGATGAGTGCGTAGATTTCGAAGGCGAGCTGGGCCGGGTCGGTGTCCTCGCCCAACTCGCCGTTCTCCATGGCATGGTTGATCGCGCGACACATTTCCTGGCGCCATCCCGATTGCTGACGGGTGACGGCGTCGTGCAGCGGACCTTCGCGGCCGTCGTATTCGCTGACCGCGGTGAGCAGTACGCAACCGCTCGCGTACTCGCATGACCAGTCGATCCAGTGGGACACGATCGCTCGCAACCGTGGCAGGCCTCGCGGCAACTTCAGCGCGGGCCACTTCACTCGTTGCAGGAAGCGCAACTGCCCTGCTTCCAGGACGGCCAGCTGCAAATCCTCGCGTGAACCGAAATGGGCGAAGACGCCGCTCTTGGACATGCCGACGCCTTGCGCCAACGAGCCAATGGACAGGCCTTCCAGCCCCTCACGACGGGCCAGCTCGTAGGCATGCTCAAGGATCAGTTCGCGGGTGGCCGCACGTTTGCTGGTCGGGATCGCACTCATAGCTGAAAAATAGCACGACCGTTCGTTCTTTTTCAAGGCTCAGTTTATGAATGGCCGCCGATATCCAGTCTGCGCGAAACTGAACGAGACAGCTGGGTCCGGTCAACACGGTTGGGGGGCGGTCGTTTTCCGCCCTAAAGCCGCGCGGTGCGGCGACCTCAAGGAGGACCCCACATGCTGTGCACCACCCGCAAACTCGCCCTGCTCGCAGCACTCGGTATCGCCAGCGCGAGCGCGGTCTATTCCCCAACCGCAGCGGCGGGTGTCGCCGTGGACATCGGCATCGACGTGGCGCCGCCGGCGCCCGCGTTTGAAGTGATTCCGCCGCCGCGCGCGGGTTTTGTCTGGGCGCCTGGCTATTGGCGCTGGGAAGGTCAGCGCCATGTGTGGGTCGGTGGCAACTGGATGGCGGTCCGTCCCGGCTACGTCTATCACCAGACCCGCTGGGAACGTCATCACGACGGCTGGCATCTGCACGAGGGTTACTGGGGACGCTGAGCAAGCAATAACTTGCGAACCATGAGGCGATGAAACCCGATCTTTTCGCTGCCAAACCGCCTGGCCGCCAGCCATGTCAACGAGATAGCCGGGTCAATCACGCACTGGTGCGGGAAAGAGAGCAAGGACAAAACGCAAGCCCTTGCCGGCAAAGAAAATGTCGAATGAAAATGATCGGTTCGAGAAAGCTAAGCCTCAGCTATGGACGTCATTGTTCAACCACAACACTCACTTTTCCTTCACATAAGGCATCTCAACTATGTCGATTCGTCTAGTCGCCCTCACGGCGTTGACCCTGCTGGCCAGTGGCTGTGTCGTCGAGCAGCCGGCCCGTCCGCGCCCGGTCGTGGTGGAACGCGAGCCTGTCGTGCAGCGCGAGTACGTTGAAGTGATCGCCCCGCAACCGCCGCCGGTGGAAGTGGTGGAAGTCGAGCCGGCACCGCGTCACGGCTACGTCTGGGCCCGCGGCTACTGGCACTGGGACGGTCATCAGTACATTGCTCATCGCGGCCATTGGGAAGCCGAGCGCGCCGGTTATCACTATGTGCACCCGCACTATGAGCGTCGGAACGACGGCTGGCATCTCAACGTGGGTGTGTGGGTCGCCGGCTAAGCCACTGGCGTGTTGTGGCACGCCAAAAACCACGGCGTGTCAGCGCACAAAGGGCCCATACGCCAGCGCTTTGATGCGCCGCGACACCAGCCCTGCCGCGCGCCGTACTACAATCGGGATCTAACCTCATCGCCTCAGCTCTGCTGGGGCGTTTGAGTTTCAGGCGTTTTCTGCCTTGGCGGGGCCGTGCTGCATCGTTCCCGCCTCCATTCCAGCGTGCCATCCCCGGGCACTCAACTTGGAGTCACCGTTCCAATGATTTTCGAAACCATCGCCAACACGGGTCACGAAGAAGTCGTCTTCTGCCATAACAAGGACGCTGGCCTGAAGGCCATCATCGCGATCCACAACACGGTGCTGGGTCCGGCGCTCGGCGGCCTGCGCATGTGGCCGTACAAGAGCGAGCAGGACGCGGTGAACGACGTGCTGCGCCTGTCGCGCGGCATGACCTACAAGAACGCCGTGGCCGGCCTGAACCTGGGCGGCGGCAAGGCGGTGATCATCGGTGACCCGAGCAAGGACAAGTCGGAGGCGCTGTTCCGCGCGTTCGGCCGCTTCGTCAACTCGCTCAACGGCCGCTACATCACCGCCGAAGACGTCGGCATCGACGTCAACGACATGGAATACGTGTTCCGTGAAACCGAATACGTGACCGGCGTGCACCAGGTGCATGGCGGTTCGGGCGATCCGTCGCCGTTCACCGCGTTCGGCACGCTGCAGGGCCTGATGGCCGCGTTGCAGGTCAAGCACGGCAACGAAGACGTGGGCAAGTACAGCTACGCCGTGCAGGGCTGCGGCCACGTGGGCAGCGAGTTCATCAAGCTGCTGCGTGAGCAGGGCGCCAAGGTGTTTGTCACCGATATCAACAAGGATGCGGTGCAGCGCTGCGTCGACGAGCTGGGCTGCGAAGCCGTGGGCCTGGACGAGATCTACGACGTCGACGCCGACGTGTACTCGCCGTGCGCACTGGGCGGTACGCTCAACGAGCAGACCATCGACCGCATCAAGGCCAAGATTATCTGCGGCGCGGCCAACAACCAGCTGGCCACCGACGCCATCGGTGACGAGCTGCAGCGTCGCGGCGTGCTGTATGCGCCGGACTATGCGGTCAATGCGGGCGGCGTGATGAACGTGTCGCTGGAAATCGACGGCTACAACCGCGAACGTGCGATGCGCATGATGCGCACGATCTACTACAACCTGGGTCGCATCTTCGAAATCTCCAAGAACGAAGGCGTGCCGACCTACAAGGCGGCCGACCGTCTGGCCGAAGAGCGCATCACGGCCATCGGCAAGATCAAGCTGCCGAACATGGGCGACCATGGTCCGCGCTTCGCCGGTCGCATGCGCGGTCAGTAAGCACGCGTAGCGTTACCCGAAAACGCCGGCCCCTGGCCGGCGTTTTTATTGGTCCCGCCTGCCCATACTGCCTACGTCGTATGCTGGCGCGCATGCCTGCTGCCACTCTCGCCCATCGCTGGCGCCGCCTGCGCGGTTCCGATCGCTTTGCCGAATGTCTGCGCGTCTTGCTCGCGTTGGGCGGTGCTGCGGCCTGGTGTTTCGCCGTCGACCGTCTCGACGCCGTGAGCCCGGCCCTGCTTGGCGTGATTGCCTGCGCTTTGGCGGAGACCGAGGACCATTGGCGCAACCGCCTGAGTACCCTGCTGGTGACACTGGCCTGCTTCGCCGTGTCGTCCTTCGCGGTGCAATGGCTATTCCCTTACCCCATCGCGTTCGCGCTAGGCCTGCCGCTGGCCACTTTCGTGCTGGTGATGCTGGGCGCCATCAGCGAGCGCTACGCCACGGTGGCAGGCGCCACGTTGCTGTTGGCGGTGTACGCGATGATTGGCGCCGACCAGGCCGGCATGGTCATCGACCCGTGGCACCAGCCATTGATCCTGCTGGCAGGCGCGGCCTGGTACGGCGTGCTTTCTCTGTCATGGAGCGTGGTGGCGCCGCAACAAGCCGTACGGCACTCGCTGGCGCGTCTGTTCGACGCACTGGCCGACTGCCTCGCGGGCAAGGCCGCTCTGTTCATGCCAGTCCATGGGGTCGATCGGGAAGCCTTGCAGCTTGCGCTGGCCATGAAGAACGAACGCGTGGTGGAAGCGCTCAACGACACGCGATTGGTCCTGATCGACCGCATCGGCGCGAGGCGTCCGCGGGGCGCCACGGCCGAACGCCTGCGACTGTATTTCATGGCGCAGGATATCCATGAGCGCATCAGCTCCACGCATTACCCGTATGACGCGCTTGCCGAAGCGCTGTTCCACAGTGATGTGCTATTTCGCTGCGAGCACCTGCTGCAACTTGAAGCGCGCAACTGTCGCCAGCGCGCGGAAGCGTTGCGTCTGCGAGCGGAGACGCCCGTGGCTATCGAGACCCGCGCATCGGCACGGGATCTCCAAGGCGCCGTCATGGCGCTGCGCGCGCAAGTCCATCCACCCGCCGAGCACGTGCTGCGCTCGCTCGATGCGCTGGTGCGCAACCTCCTGGCGATCCAGGCGCAGCTGCAAGGTGAAACGCCTGTCGGGTTGCCCGCTGCCGGGGCAGATAGCACCCTGCAGAATCCCAGCCCGCAATCGCTCGGCGAAGCCTGGACGCGCATCCGCCTCCAGCTGACCCGACAATCGTTCCGCTTTCGCCATGCGCTACGACTCGGCATCGCACTGCTGGCGGGCTATGCCGTGCTACACGCGGTGCATCCACGGCACGGTTACTGGATCCTGCTGACCACCTTGCTGGTGTGCCAGCCCAGTTATGGTGCGACGCGCATCCGGCTGGTACAGCGCATGATCGGCACCCTCATCGGGCTGGTGCTTGGCTGGGCCACGCTACGGCTGCTGCCGTTCGGTCCCTGGCAGATGCCGCTGATCGTGGCGTCGGGCGTGATGTTTTTTGCCGCCCGTTTGCGCCGCTATGCCACGGCCACCGCAGCGATCACGCTGTTTGTCGTGCTCTGCTTCAATCAGGTCGGCAACGGCTACGAAGTCATATTGCCGCGCCTGCTCGACACCCTGATCGGCGCCGCCATCGCCGCGCTGGCGATGCGCTTTATCCTGCCGGACTGGCAGGGCCGCCGGTTTGACGATGTGCTGGCCGACACGGTGCGTAGCGACGCGCGCTATCTCGCCCAGATCATGGCGCAATACGCCAGCGGTCGCCGCGACGATCTGGACTATCGCGTGGCCCGTCGCGAGGCACACAACGCCCATGCCACACTCAGCAGTGCGCTGGCCAAGATGCTGCGCGAACCTGGGCGGCACCGTAGCGGCAGCGAGACGCTGCTGCGCTTTCTGGCCACCGCCCATGTCTTGCTGGGCCAACTCTCGGCACTGGGCGCGAACCGCCAGGCGATGCCAGCGGGCCCCGCGCGCGAGACCGTTGTCCAGGTTGGCGGGTTCACCGTGAAGGCGCTGGAGCAACTGGCGCAAGCCCTCGCCAAGCGCAGCGCCACGTCCGGCGACGAATGCGGACAGGTCCCAACGGACGCCCCTTGCCTCCAGAGCGCTGGCGATGAAACGGCCAGACTGGTGCTCGGACAGCTCTCCCAGGTGCTCGCCCAGCGCGATCGCCTCGCCGCCTTATCGAGAGAACTTACGCTCGTGTGAGACGCCTGAGCCAGCCCCGGCCATCACGCTGGTCACAAGAGCTCTGCTAGAATTGTCGAAGAAACGTGAAATTGTGCGGCTTTGCCTACCAAGGTAAGCCGGATTAACAGGGGACCCGTTACGCGGGTGCACATTTAGCGGACTTCCGATCTCGACAGCGCCCAACGACGCTGTCGCGTTCTCGTGATCGTGCGTAAAAGCCAGCCGGGGAACCGGCACGACATGACAGGGAACGTAGCGGGCACGACGGGAACAGGGATTTATGAGCACGACCATGGCAAGCGGCGTCAGCGACGAGGACATCCTGGACCGGCTTCGGCAGGTGCTGCACGACACCTTCGAGATCGAACCGGCCCGGGTCACGCCGGCGACGCACCTCTTCACCGACCTCGAACTGGACAGCATCGACGCCGTCGATCTGGCCATCCAGGTGCAAGACATGACCGGCACGCGCATCAAGCCCGAGGATTTCAAGAGCGTGCGCACGGTGAGCGACGTGGTGGCAACGGTCAAAGCCCTGCTCGACCGCTGACTGGGCCGGCTCCGTCCATGCAGGCATGCAATACCACCCGCAACGGGGCGCACGCGCCCTGCGCGCTGATCCCGATCTATAACCACAAAGACACGATCGTGCGTACCGTGCAGTCGCTGCGCGCGCAGGGCTTGCCTGTAGTGATCGTGGACGACGGCAGCAATGACGCCACGCGTGAGGTGCTGGACGCGCTGGCGCTCGGCCAGGCGGACATTCAGTTGCTGCGCTTGCCGCACAACCAGGGCAAGGGACGTGCACTCACCGCCGGCCTGCTGGCCGCGCGCGCGGCAGGCTTCACCCACGCCTTGCAGATCGATGCGGATGGCCAGCATGACGTGGCCGATGCGCCCCGCTTCCTCGCCGAAAGCCAGACCTATCCGCAGGCGCTGGTCTGTGGCAAGCCGATCTATGACGACAGCGTGCCGCGCGCACGCCTCTACGGCCGCTATGTGACCCACGTGTTCGTGTGGATCGAGACGTTGTCGATGGCGATCCAGGATTCCATGTGCGGCTACCGTCTTTATCCCCTCGACGCCACCTGCGCCGAAATTGCGCGCAAGCCGTTGCCAGCGCGCATGGATGTCGACACTGAGGTCGCGGTGCGCCTGAGCTGGCGTGGCCTGCCGGTGCGCAACCTGCCTACGCGGGTGATCTACCCGGAGAACGGGCTTTCGCATTTCCGCATGTGGCGCGACAACCTGCGCATCTCGGCCATGCATACGCGCCTGTTGCTGGGCATGCTGCCACGCGCGCCGCGGCTGTTATGGCGCCGAGTGAGCCGGCGGGAGGCGCCGTGCGCCGCCTGATCGCCGCCCTGCTCTGCTGGTTCGCGTTCGGCCTGCCTGCGCATGCGCAGGATGCCAACCTGTTGCAGCACGTCCTCGATGAACTGGGCAGCCACACCAGCGTGCGCGCAGCGTTCACCCAGAGCCGCGAGAATCCCGCACTGACGCAACCGCAGTTCAGCCGCGGCGAGCTGCTGTTCGTGGTGGGCCACGGCATGCTGTGGCAGGTCACCGAGCCCTATCGCGAAAGTATCGCCCTCACCGGTGCACGCACACTTCGCATCGATGAACAGGGGCAACTGCAGAGCGTGCGCGGTGGTGACCGCGGCGTGGCCCAGGTGTCGCAAATGCTGCAATCCATGCTGTCCGGCAAGCCGGACGATGCCTTGCGGCAGTTCGCGGTGGAGGCGCAAGGCACGCCGGCGCACTGGACCCTGCGCTTTACGCCGCGGCAGGAGCGCATGGCACGCGTGCTGCGGCGGATCGAACTCGACGGCGACCAATTCCTGCAAGGCATCAGCGTTGAACTGGCCAGCGGCGAGAGCACCACCATCCGCTTTGCCCATACCCGCGACGCCGGCCCCCTGAGTGCGCTGGAGAAGCGTGCGCTGGATGTACCTCGGTGAACCGCCTCACCTCGCCGTGGCGCGCCATCCTGTTCGGCGCCTTCGTCCTGATGGTGACCGGCCTGGGCGCCTGGTTGCTGGTCGGGCGCGGCGGTTCTCCGATCCAGACCGACCTGCTGGCGCTGCTGCCGGCCACCGAGCGCCACCCGCTGGCGGAAGCAGCGGTAGAGCGCCTCGCCCATGCGAACGGCGATCGCATGGTGCTGCTGGTGGAACATGCCGACGACGCGACCGCCAAGGATGCAGCGCGCGAACTGGGCAAGCGGCTCGCCGCCGAACCTGCGTTCTCCGCGGTCACCGCCGAGCTGCCGCCGTTCGACCTTGATGCCGCTTTCGCGCCGTATCTCGCGCACCGCTTCCATCTGCTCACCGACGCCGACCGCGAAGCGCTGCTGCGTCCCGATTACGACCCGGCACAGGCGCTGGCGCGCCGGTTCAATCAACCCTTCCTCGCTGGCGTCGGCGTGGCCTTGCAGGACGATCCGTTCGGCTGGTTGCAACACTGGCTGGACCAGCAACCCTGGAGCCGCTCGCCGCTTACACCCGAGGACAATCTGCTCACCGCGCATCGCGACGATCGCAGCTATGTGATGGTGCTGGCCGCACTGGGCGGCTCCTCCTACGACGACAGCGTGCAGCGAGCGGCGCTGGCCGCGCTGGCACGGGCCGAACAGGCCATGGCGCAACACCATCCGGGCGTCCGGCTGCTGCGCGCCGGGGCCGTTTTCCATGCCGCCGAAGCGCGCGCCGGCGCCGAGCGCGATGTGCATGTCGTCGGTCTCGCCTCGACCCTGGGCATAGCCGTCCTGCTGCTGTGGACCTATCGTTCGCCGCGTCCGCTGCTGCTGGCCTTTCTCTCCACCGCCATCGGCGTGGTCTGCGCGCTTACCGTCACCTTGCTGATCTTCGGCCAGTTATATCTGCTGACCCTGGTATTCGGCGCAGCCTTGCTGGGCGAGGCGGTGGACTATTCGATCCAGTACTTGTGTGCACGCGCCAATGCCGGCGCGGCGTGGCAGGCCGAACGTGGCGTGCGCCAGGTGCGACCGGCCTTGCTGCTGGCCCTGGCCACCTCGCTGCTCGGCTATGCGCTGCTCGGCCTGATGCCGTTTCCGGCGCTGCGCCAGATGGCCTGCTTCGCCATGGTCGGCATGCTCGCGGCATGCCTCAGTGTGTTCTGTCTGCTGCCCGCTTTGCTGGTCAAGCCGGCGAGCAAGCCACTGGCACCTTCGCTGGTGTGCCTCGCACTGGCGCTGCAGCGTCGTGCCGGCCGCCTTGGTCGCGGTCGACGGGGGATGTTCGCCGCACTGCTGCTGTTGCTGGTAGCACTGCCCGGCTGGTTGCTCTTGAGCCATGACGACGATATTCATCTGTTGATTACGTCTCCCGCGGAACTCGCCAAACAGGAGGCGCGCATCCGCGACGTCACCGGTATCGGCAATACCAGCCAGTTCTATCTCGTCCACGGCGACAGCGCCGAGCAGGTACTGCAGCGCGAAGAAACGCTGGAAGCTCGCCTGCAAACGCTGGTGCAACAAGGGCAACTGGAGAGCTGGACCGGCGTGGCCGGCATGCTGCCGTCGATGCAGCGGCAACAAGCCAACCAGGCAGCGCTCGCGTCGCTGTTCGCCAGCCGTGCGCACATCGAAACGCTATTGCTTCACGCGGGCTTGCGCCCTGACGCAGTCAACGCGTACGTGGACGCCTGGCCCGGCAAACCGCTTGGCCTGTCCGAGTGGCTGGCCATGCCGGTCTCCACGCCGTTCCGCTATCTGTGGATGGACCAGGGCAACGGCAACATCGGTTCCATCGTACTGCCGCAGGGTCAGGACGATGCCGGCATCCTGCGAGCAGCCGCCATGGGTCTGGCCGGAGTGGAGTTGGTCGACAAACCCGCCAGCATCTCGGCCTTGTTCAGCCGCTATCGCGAATACGCCAGCGTCTGGCTGCTTGCGGCACTCGCGCTGGTGTCGGCTGTATTCGGCTGGCGCTATCGCGGCGCCGCGCCGCGCGTGATCGCACCGCCGCTGCTCGGCATCGGCCTGACCCTCGCTGCGCTGGGTTACCTCGGCCAGCCCTTGACCTTGTTCCACTGGATGGCGCTGATGCTGGTGCTCGGCGTGGGGGCGAACTATGCGGTGTTTCTGCACGAGGGTGAGCCGCATGCGGCGCACCTGCCCGGTGCGGCCTATGCCGGCGTGCTGCTGTCAGCCGTCACCGCCCTGCTCTCTTTTGGTCTGCTGGCCCTAAGTTCGATGCCGGCCTTGCAGCACTTCGGCATCACCTTACTGCTGGGTATCGGTTTCACCGCGCTGCTGGTGCCGGTAGCCAGCCCTGTCCACGAGTACGTAGACGTATGAACTTATCTTCTTCCACACAGGATGCCCGCCGATGAAGCGCGTCGTCGTCACCGGCATCGGCGGCATCACACCGCTCGGTCATGACTGGGCCACGATCTCCGCGCGCCTGCGCGACTATCGCAATGCCGTTCGCCGCATGCCGGAATGGGACTACTTCGATGCCTTGAACGGTCGCCTCGGCTGTCCCGTCGACGATTTCACGCTGCCGGCCTGGCCGCGCAAGCAAGTGCGCTCGATGGGTCGCGTCGCACAGCTCGCCGTCGCCGCCAGCGAGCGGGCACTGCATGACGCGGGACTGCACGGCAACGAAGCGATACGCGATGGGCGCATGGGCGTGGCTTATGGCTCGTCCGGCGGCAGCGTGGAGCCGATTCGCGCCATGGGCCACATGCTGGCGACGGGATCGATGCAAGGCGTCACCGCGACCAGCTACATCCAGATGATGTCGCACACCACCGCCGTGAACGTCGGCGTGTTCTTCGGCTTGAAGGGGCGCATCGTGCCGACCTCCAGCGCCTGCACGTCCGGCAGCCAGGCCATCGGCTATGGCTACGAGGCGATCCAGCAAGGCAAGCAGACGCTGATGCTGTGCGGCGGCGCCGAGGAATTGTCCGGCCCCGGTGCGGCGGTGTTCGATACGCTGTTTGCCACCAGCACGCGCAATGACGAAGCAGCGCTGACCCCGCGTCCGTTCGACCGCGCCCGCGATGGCCTGGTCGTGGGCGAAGGCGCCACCACGCTGGTGCTTGAAGAGTACGAACATGCGCGTGCACGCGGCGCACGCATCTACGCAGAGATCGTCGGCTTCGGCTGCAATTCCGACGGCAGCCACATCACCCAGCCCACCAGCGAGACCATGGCGGTGGCGATGCGCATGTCCTTGCGCGATGCAGGGTTGGCGCCCGAGGCCATCGGCTACGTCAGCGCGCATGGCACCGCCACCGATCGCGGCGACGTGGCCGAGAGCCATGCCACCGCCAGCGTGCTCGGCGCGCAGGTGCCGATCAGCTCGATGAAGAGTTATGTCGGCCATACGCTTGGCGCCTGCGGTGCGCTGGAATCGTGGTGGGCCATCGAAATGATGCGCGAAGGCTGGTTCGCCCCCACCATCAACCTGCAGCAGCCCGACCCGGAATGCGCGGTACTGGATTACATCATCGGCGAAGGGCGTCATATCGACACTGCCTACGTGATGAACAACAACTTCGCCTTCGGCGGCATCAATACGTCGCTGATCTTCAAGGCCTGCGCCGCATGACAGGCGCAGACGGACATCGCCACCCGCCGCGCGTCGTCGTGACCGGCATGGGTTCGGTGTCCTGCGCGGGCACGGGCAATGCCGCGCTGCTTCGCGCCTTGCAGGATCGGCGCAGCGGTATCCGTTTTATGGATACGCTGGCGGCGCTCGGTATGCGCTGCCGTGTCGGTGGTCCGGTAGACGAAACGGCACTGGATGCCCCATCGCGCAAGCTGCGCCGGTTTCTTTCCGCCACGACGTGGTATGCGTGGCAGGCCATGGGCGAGGCGATCGCGCAGGCGCAACTCACGTCCAGCGACCTGCAATCACCCCACTGTGGTCTGGTGATGGGCGGTGGCGCGGCGATGAGCGAGCATGAGTTCGCGCTCGACAGTTTCCACAAGCGCGGCATCGCCAAGCTGTCGCCGTTTATCGTGCCGCGCGGCATGAGCAGCGCGCTAGCGGCGGGCCTGGCCTACGCCTTCGAGATTGGCGGACGCAGCCACGTCGTCAGTGCCGCCTGCACCAGTGGTGCGCATGCCATCGGCCAGGCCATGGAGCTAATCCAGTTGGGCAAGCAGGATCTGGTTATCTGCGGCGGCAGCGAGGAATTGCACGACACCACCGCGCTGTGGTTCGACGCGATGGGTGCATTGTCAGTCAACAGCAACGAACGCCCGGTCGCGGCCTCGCGCCCTTACGACGCCAATCGCGACGGCATCGTGCTGGCCGCGGGCGCGGGCGTGCTGGTGCTCGAATCGCTGGAGCATGCGCGCCGGCGCGGCGCCACCGCGATTGCCGAACTGTGCGGCTACGGCGCCAGCACCGATGCGCAAAGCATGGTTGGCCCCGGTGCGGAAGGCATCGCGCGGGCGATGCGCCAGGCGCTCGCGTCTCACGCCAGCCCCGACTACATCAACACACATGCCTGCTCCACCGCGCAGGGCGACCTGGCCGAATGGCAGGCGATCGAGCGCGTGTTCCGCGAACGCGGTGCCGCGCCGCCACCGATGTCGTCGATCAAGGGCTTGATCGGCCACGCCCCCGGCGCGGCCGGCGCGCTGGATGCCATCGCCGGCCTGCTGATGATGCGGCACCACTTCGTCGCTGCCGGCAGCGCCATCGAAACGCCGGACCCCGCCTTCGCGGCGGCGCCGCTGATCAAGGAATCCGTCCCTCGGCGCATCCGCAGCGTCTTGTCCAACAGCTTCGGCTTCGGCGGCAGCTGCGCGGCCCTGCTGTTCCGCGCAGCTGAGGAAGCCTACGCATGATCGATGTGCGCATTGCCCAATGGCGCGCCTGGGCGCCTTCCCTCGAAACCAACGACGCCTGGCAGGCCTGGACGCGGGAACCATGGACTCCACCGGATCAGGGCGAGCAGCCCGATTGCGCTTTCCTGCCAGCGATGCAACGCCGGCGCTTGAGCCGCATGGCGCGCATGGCGCTGGCGGTCGCATGGCCGCTATGCGATGACAACGAACAGCTGCCGCTGGTCTTCGCGTCGCGCCATGGCGAAACGCCGCGCACTTATGCCTTGCTTGGCGACGTGATCGATCAGAAGCCGCTGTCGCCGACCCAGTTCGGCCTGTCCGTGCACAACGCGATTGCCGGGCAATGGTCGATCCTGCGCGGCCAGCGCGGCGAAGCCAGTGCCATCGCGGGCGAAGCGGATACCTTCGAGCACGCCATGCTCGAGGCCGCCACCTTGCTCGACCAGGGCGCACCTGCGGCCATCGTGGTGCTCGCCGAAGAACGGCCACCCGCGGCTTACGCCGGCTGGATCGACGACGTACCGTTCTCCTACGCCCTCGCCTTGCGCGTGGACAAGACAGGGCCCGATCGTGGCGAACCGCCCAACTCGCGCTGGCAGCTGCGGCTGCAACGCAATTCGGATCAGGGCTACACCAGCGCGTGGCCGCATGCGCTCGCGTTCCTGCGCGCCCTGCACGGTCCGCGCGAGCCTCTGCAACATGCATGGAAGATGAGACGATGGATCTGGCAGCCGACGACCTGACATTCCGCAAGAGCGACTTCTATCTGTGGCGGCTGGTCGCGACCGGCCTCAGCTTTCTGTTGTTCGGTATCGGCGGCCTGCTGCTGCGGCTGGTGTGGTTTCCGCTGCTCTCCGTGCTGCCGGGCGGACGGCTGCAACATCGCCGCCGCGTGCGCGCCTCGATCAGCCGCGCGTTCCATTGGCACGTGCAGTTCATGTATCGCAGCGGCGTACTTACGTTTACCGTGGAAGGCGCGGAGCGCCTGAACCAGCCCGGACAGATGGTGATCGCGAACCATCCTTCGCTGATCGATGTGGTGTTTCTGATCTCGCAGATTCGCGACGCCAATTGCGTGGTCAAGCAGGGCTTGTGGCGCAACCCGTGCATGCGCGGCCCGATCAGCACCGCCGAATACATCAGCAACAGCGGCAGCCCGGAGATGCTCGAGCAAGCTGCCGAAGTCCTGCGCGAAGGACAGACGCTGATCGTGTTCCCTGAAGGCACCCGCACCATGCCGGACCAGTCGCCGGTATTTCATCGCGGCGCGGCGGCCATCGCACTGCGCGGCGCGCGGGTGATCACACCGGTATTCATCACGGTACAGCCGACCACGCTGACCAAGGCCGAGTCCTGGCACAGCATTCCCGACCGTCGCTTCCATGTGCGCCTGCGCGTGGGCGCGGACATCGATCCGGCCACATTCAATGCCCAAGCACCGTTGCCGATAGCCTCCCGTCGACTCAACGACCATCTACACGACCTCTATTCCAAGGAGCTAGCCTCGCCATGAATGCCTTGCAACAGGACATTGCGCAGCTGATCATCGACACGCTCAACCTTGAGCACCTGCAAGCTGCCGACATCCCGCCGGAACAACCGTTGTTCGGCCAGGGCCTGGGCCTGGATTCGGTCGACGCGCTGGAGCTGGCATTGGCGCTGCAGAATCGCTACAGCATCCAGATCGCCTCCGATTCGCGCGATGCACGCCAGCACTTCGCCACCGTGGCGAGCCTGGCGGCCTTCGTCGAGGCGCAGCAAGTCGCATGCGCAAGCTGACTTCCCTGCTGTTGCCGGTGGTCGGCCTGCTGTACCCGTTCCTGGTCTACTTCGGGATGGAGCATGTGTCGACGCCGCTCTTTGCACTCGTGTTGGGTGCGATCTGGCTGATCCGGGCACCGAGCCTGCTGAAACAGCCGGGCGGCCGCTGGATGATCACTGCTGCACTGGCGTATTGCGCACTGCTCGCCTTCAGCGGCGAAGCCGCCATGCTGCGTTGGTACCCCACCTTGATCAGCGCCTTGCTGCTGTTCGTCTTCGGCATCAGCCTGAAGTACGGCCCGCCGATGGTGGAACGCATTGCGCGCGTCAGCGAACCCGAGCTTCCAGCGGAAGCGATCCCGTACACGCGCAAGGTCACCTGGGTGTGGGTGGGCTTTTTCATGTTCAATGGGCTGGTCTCCGCCGTACTTACGCTATGGGCGCCGCTGGGTTGGTGGACGCTCTACAACGGCCTGATTGCTTACTTCATCATGGGCACGCTGTTCGGCGGCGAGTGGCTGCTGCGCAAGCGCCTGAGAACCGCAGCATGATCAAGGCGCAAGGCAACGCGACCGTGCTGGCAACGCATCCCTGGGTGGAACGCGTCGCCGTCGCACGAAGCGGTGTACTGCTGCAATTTAATGCCGACGGCGTGGCCGCGCTGCGTCGACAGGGGCGACTGGCCTGCATCGACGCCCTGCAACGACGACTCGCGGAACAAGCCATCGAAGCACCGTCGTCCTGGCGTCTGTGCGACGACTGGCCCGAGGTGCAGGATCCGCAGCACATCGATACATTGATCCGGCAGCCGCCGCCCGCGCACGCCTTGCTGCTGGCCGACCACACGCACGCTGATGAAAGTCTGCTGCAACTTCGGCTGCCGCTGGAGTTGCGCCATTTCACCTGCCATTTCCCCCGCCTGCCGGTGCTGCCTGGCGTCGTGCAGCTCGCCTGGGCTTTGGAGCTGGCCGCTGAGCGCCTGGGTACGCCGCGCCAGTGTCGGCGCATCGACATGCTCAAATTCCAGCGCCTGCTGCGTCCGGGCGACGAGCTGCAGTTGCAGCTGCGCCACGACGCGGCCGCGCACAAGCTGCATTTCGCTTACCGGCTTGGCGATGGTGAAGCTTCCTCCGGCCGTTTTGCCTGGAACTCCGCCGAACATGACTAAACCGCTCGCGCATGAACGTCACTGGGCGGCGCAGAAGGAGCGCGGCAGCTTCGTTCTCATGAAGCTCACGGCAGCGGCCGCCAGACACCTTGGGCGACGCGCGCTGTCGCCGCTGCTCTATCTGATCGTGGCGTACTTCTTCATCTTTAGCGCTCGCACGCGCCAGGCCGCGCGGCAATACCAGTCGCGCCTGGCGGCATGGAGTGGCAACGACCACTTGCGCCCTCGCCTGCGTAGCGTGTTCGACCAGCATATGGCCTTCGCTGAGTACCTGCTGGACCGGCTGGACGTATGGAACGGCAAGCTGCGACTGGAACAGGTGGAGCTGAACGATCCCGACGGCGTGCGTACGCAATTGCTGGCGAGCCGGCATAGCGGCCGCGGCCAGATCCTGGTGTGCACGCATATGGGCAACCAGGATGTCAGCCGCGCGATGGCCGAACTCGGCGACCAGGTACCGCTTAACGTGCTGGTGCACAATCGGCATGTCGACCGCTTCAACCGCCTGCTTGGCGAAGCCGGCGAGCAGCGTTTGCGCCTGATCCAGGTCAGCGACCTCGACACCGCGCTGATGATGGATCTCTCGCAGCGCATCGAGCGGGGCGAATGGCTGGCGATCGCCGGCGATCGCGTGCCCCTGCATGGTGGACGCTGCGTCACCGTCGATTTTCTTGGACACCCCGCGCCGTTCCCGCAAGGCCCGTGGTTGATGGCCGGGCTGCTGCGCTGCCCGGTCAATCTGATTTGCTGCCTGAAGGTCGACGGGCGTTACCGCATCCACCTGGAGCGCTTCCTCGAGGCACCCACCTGGCAGCGCGGACAACGCGACGAGGCGATCCGCGGCTGGGTGCAAGGCTATGCCGAGCGGCTGGCCCGGCGCTGCCTCGAAGCGCCGCTGCAATGGTTCAACTTCTACCCCTACTGGCAGACACCGAATGCACAGACCGACGATGCGCACTAGAGGCGTGCTGGGCACGGACATCGAAGTGCAGGTGCCGTTCTTCGACGTCGACTCGATGGACGTGGTCTGGCATGGCCATTACGTGAAGTACCTTGAAATGGCACGCTGCGCGCTGCTTGACGAGATCGGCCACAACTACGTGCAAATGAAGGCCGCCGGCTACGTATGGCCGGTGATCGATTTGCAGCTGCGCTATGTACGCGCCGCTCGTTTCGGCCAACGGCTGCGTGTGCGCGCCGAACTGATCGAGTGGCACAACCGGCTCAAGCTGCATTATCTGTTGAGCGACGCACAGACCGGCGAGCGCGTCACGCGCGCCAGCACCATCCAGGTCGCCGTAACGACTGCGGGCGAGATGCAGCTGCTGTCACCGCGCGTCTTCACCGATATCGTCGAGCGTCGCCTGGCGACGCTTGACGCCGATCCCCTCTCCTTGTCGACGGCTACGGCCGACGACGCCGCGCGGACCCGCCACGCATGACTTACGCCAGCCCAACGTATGTGAAAGAAACCCGTCTCGGCTTTCAGTTCCTGCGCACGCAGACCTGGCAGCATCACGTGCTGCGCGTCGCGATCAACGATTTGAAACGCCTGATCGGCGAGCCGTTGCCGCACGGCGGCACCCTGCTCGACGTCGGCTGCGGTCAGGGGCGATCATTCCGCCTGCTGCGCGACGCGTTCCAGCCTGACCGCTTGATCGGTCTGGACGCCGATCCGCACAGCCTGGCGCTGGCGCACGCGGAGGCGCAACGTGAAGGCATCGAGGCGACCCTGCTTGCCGCCGACTGCGCACAGATCCAGCTGCCTGATGCCAGCGCCGACATCGTGTTCTGTCACCAGACCTTTCACCATCTGGTGGAGCAGGAGCGCGCGCTCGCCGAGTTCTGGCGCGTGCTGAAGCCCGGCGGCCTGCTGCTGTTCGCCGAGTCGACCAAGGCGTATATCGATAGCTGGGTGATCCGCTGGTTCTTCCGCCATCCGATGGAGGTGCAGAAGAGTGCCGACGAATACCTTGCCATGTTGCGTGGACAGGGTTTCGAGATCGAGCCGCGGCATGTATCCCTGCCCTATCTGTGGTGGAGCCGCTCCAGCGATTTCGGCTTGCTGGAACGCTGGGGCCTGCGCGCGCCACCGCCGCCCGGGCAGCGCGAGGAAACCCTGGTCAACGTGGCGGCGCGCAAACCGCTCGCGAGCACATGAAAACCTACCTCAACGAACTCGGCGTGGTCTGCACGCTCGGTGCCGGCAAGGCCGCCGTCGCCGAAGCGTTGTTTACCGGCGATGACAGCGGCATCCGTCCGCAATCGGGCCGGCTGCCACAGGGCAGTCTGCCGCTGGCCGCCGCGCGCATCGACCTGCCTGCCATCCCGGCCGCCCTGGCCCGTCATCGCGATAATCGCAACAACCGCCTGCTGCTGGCCGCCGCACAGGAGATCGAGGCGCCGATTCGCGCTGCCATCGCCCGTTACGGCAGCGAACGCGTCGCCGTCATCATTGGCACCAGCACGACCGGCATCGATGAAGCCTGCCACGGCATCGCCGGCTATCGCCGCGACGGCGCCTGGCCGCCGGACTACCGCTACGCCCACCAGGAACTGGGCGCGCCGGCCGAATGTCTTGCCGAATGGCTGGATGTGGCCGGTCCCTGCTACGGCATTTCCACTGCCTGCACGTCAGGCGCCCGCGCGCTGCTGAGCGCGCGACGACTGCTTCGCCTGGGCCTGTGTGACGCCGTGCTGTGCGGCGGCGCCGATACCTTGGCGGGTCTGCCGATCAACGGCTTTCATGCACTGGAGGCCCTGGACGTGGCGCGCTGCCAGCCGTTCTCGCGCCACCGGCGCGGCATCAATATCGGCGAGGCGGCCGCGCTGTTCCTGGTGACGCGCGAGCCTGGCCCGGTCGAGCTCCTGGGCGGCGGCGCCAGCAGCGACGCGTACCATATGTCCTCGCCGGATCCGCAGGGTCTGGGCGCGCAACAAGCCATGCGTGACGCTCTGCGTGACGCCGGCCTGGACGCCGGCCAGATCGACTACCTCAACCTGCATGGCACGGCGACCGAGCACAACGATGCGATGGAAAGTCAGGCCGTCAGGGCGGTCTTCGCAGCGGGCCTGCCCTGCTCATCGACCAAGTCGATGACCGGGCACACGCTGGGCGCGGCCGGCGCGCTGGAAGCCGCATTCTGCTGGCTGAGCCTCAGCGATACACGCGCCGAGCGGCGCCTGCCGCCCCACGTATGGGACGGCGAAGCGGATCCGGCCTTGCCCGCGCTGGCTTTCACCGGCGTCGGCGACCATCTGCCTGCTGGCGGCAAGCGCCACCTGATGAGCAATGCCTTCGCTTTCGGCGGCAATAACGCCTGCCTGATCCTGGGCGACGCGAGGTGAGCCGGTGGGCGATGGCCGAGGTGCTGCCGCATGCCGATGCCATGATCCTGCTCGACCAGGTCGAGGCATGCGAAGCCGAGAGAATTGTCTGCACCCGCCGCGTACGCGCTGGCGAACCCTTCGTGGCCGACGATGGCAGCCTGCCCGCTTGGGCCGGGCTCGAACTGATGGCCCAGGCCATCGCCGCCTGGGCCGGCTGTCATGCGTTGGCGGCCGGCGCGCCGATACGTCTCGGCTTCCTGCTCGGCACGCGGCATTACCATGCGACGGCCGACGCGTTTCCCGCCGGCAGCGAACTGCGCATCGAAGCCTTGCGTCACTTCCATGACGAAGCAGGCATGGGGGTATTCGCCTGCCGTATCGACGCGCCGGGCGTGCGCGCTGAGGCACGACTTACCGTTTTCAGTCCACCGGATGCAGAGGAACTCCACCATGTCTGAGACCATCCTGGTCACCGGCTCCAGTCGCGGCATCGGCCGCGCCATCGCCTTGCGCCTGGCTGCGGCTGGCTACGATCTGGTGCTGCATTGCCGCTCTCGCCGCGACGAAGCGGAGGCCGTGCAGAACAGCATCCAGGCGCTGGGTCGACAGGCGCGCGTGCTGCAGTTCGACATCGCCGACCGCGCCGCCTGCGCCATCGCGCTGGAACAGGATGTCGCGGACCATGGCGCCTACTACGGCGTGGTCTGCAATGCCGGCCTCACCCGTGACGGCGCGTTTCCTGCCCTCAGCGGTGACGATTGGGACCAGGTGCTGCGCACTAATCTGGACGGCTTCTACAACGTGCTGCATCCCTTGATCATGCCGATGATCCGTCGCCGCGCTGCAGGCCGCATCGTCTGCATCACCTCGGTATCGGGCCTGATCGGCAACCGCGGCCAGGTGAATTACAGCGCATCCAAGGCTGGCGTGATCGGTGCCGCCAAGGCATTGGCGGTCGAACTGGCCAAACGCAGGATCACCGTCAACTGCGTCGCGCCCGGCCTGATCGACACCGACATGCTCGATGCGGAACTGCCGCTGGACGAAATCCTCGCGATGATTCCGATGCAGCGCATGGGCTCGCCCGACGACGTCGCTGCCGCCGTGCAGTTCTTGCTGAGCGCGGAGGCCGGCTACATCACGCGCCAGGTGCTGGCGGTGAATGGTGGCCTGTGCTGAAGCTGTTGCACGGCAGGGATGGCAGCATGTCATGACCATCTCCCGCTGCTCTTCACTGATGACTTGCTGTTCCTTGCACACCAGGAGATCCATCGCATGAAAGCAAAACACCTAAGCCTGAGCGCCCTGTTGATGATGGCCGTGCCGGTTGCCAGCATGGCAGCCGACCGCGTGGTGCATCTACCAATCGAGCAGGCGCTCGCCGAAGGACAGAAGAGCGGCAAGCTCGACGGTAGCGTGAAGTTCTATTTCGCCGGCACCCAGCCGAGCGGCAAGCTGAACGTTCTGAAAGAAAACGCCGAAGTCAGTCGCAAGACGAATGCATTCGGCAAGAAGGATCCCGTGACTTGCGCGTGGGTGCTGCAATCGGTGCTGATCAGCCTGCAGGACCAGGCCAAGGCGGCTGGGGCCAATGCGGTCGTGGGCATCGTCAGCAACTACGACAACGTCGAGTACAGCGACAGCCAGACCTACGAATGCCATGTCGGCTTCCTGATGTCCGGCGTACAGCTGAAGGGCAACCTCGCCAAGGTGGAATGACGGCGCGCGGCCGGCAGGAACGCAGCCTGTCACCGACCCGTGAGGCGTCCTCGTGCACGGGGCGGAAGCAGCCCGTGACACGCATCCCCCGACGCGTCGTGCCGCCGCCGGCCTGCCCGTGATGCGCTGCGCCAAAGCTCCGAGAGCTTACTGCGCTACCATTTCGTTCCCACCCTATCCCCAGGCCGGAGTTTGCGATGCGCCCGTTTCCTCTCGGTGAAGATATCGATCTGCTACGCGAAAGCGTGCATGCCTTCGCAGAGAAGGAGATTGCCCCGCGTGCCGATCACATCGATCGCGAGAACCTGTTTCCCGTGGACCTGTGGCGCAAGTTCGGCGAGATGGGCCTGCTTGGCGTCACCATTCCCGAAGCGTACGGCGGCTCCGGCATGGGTTTCCTCGCGCACCTGGTGGCGATGGAGGAAATCTCGCGTGCATCAGGTTCGGTAGGTCTTTCCTACGGCGCGCACTCCAACCTCTGCGTGCAGAACATCTTCCACAACGGCAACGAAGCGCAGCGTCGCAAGTACATTCCCAAACTGTGCTCGGGCGAGTACGTGGGCGCGCTGGCGATGAGCGAACCCGGCGCCGGCTCCGACGTGGTCGGATCGATGAGCTGCAAGGCCGAGAAGAAAGGTGACGTCTGGGTCGCCAACGGCTCCAAGATGTGGATCACCAACGGCCCCGACGCCGATGTGCTGCTGGTGTACATGCGCACCGCGCCGCGCCCGGCCGGCAGTCGCTGCATGACGGCGTTCATCATCGAAAAAGGCATGAAGGGCTTCAGCACCGCGCAGAAGCTGGACAAGCTCGGCATGCGCGGCTCCAATACCTGCGAGCTGGTGTTCGAAGATTGCGAGATTCCGGCCGAAAACATCGTTGGTGAAGTCAACGAAGGCGTACGCGTGCTGATGAGCGGCCTGGATACCGAGCGCCTGGTGCTGTCGGGTGGTCCGATCGGCCTGATGCAGGCGGCGATGGATATCACCCTGCCATACGTGCGCGAGCGCAAGCAGTTCAACGCGCCGATCGGCACGTTCGGCCTGATGCAGGGCAAGGTGGCGGACATGTACACGGCGCTGCAGTCGTCGCGTGGCTTTGCCTACATGGTCGCGCAGCAGTTCGACAGCCACGTGAAATCGCGCATCGATCCCGCCGCCTGCCTGCTCAACGCCTCGCAGAATGCGGTGAAGGTGGCGCTGGAAGCGATCCAGGCGCTGGGCGGCAATGGCTATATCAACGAGTTCCCCGCCGGTCGCCTGCTGCGCGACGCCAAGCTCTACGAGATCGGCGCCGGCACCAACGAAATTCGCCGCATGCTGATCGGTCGCGAGCTGTTCCACGGCAAGGCGTAACGTCCTTGCTTCCTCTCCCCTCTGGGCGACCCGAAGGGGGGAGGGAAAAGCGAAGCGTCAGAACCCCAACCGATAATTCAGCGTACTCATCTTCCCGCGATCATGCTGGGCCACGTACTGATCGACGCCGAACGACAGCGTGGAGCGCGCCGTCATCGCCCAATCCAGGCTCAGCCCGGCATCGCCGCCATAGCGGGACAAACCGATGCCGCCTAGCGGCGCCCATTGGTTGAGCACGGCAAAACTGGCGTTGATCTGGTCACCACTCATACTGAAGGCACGCTGCCACAACACGTGCCCCTGAAGACTCAGATGACCGCCGCCAGCAAGCGCCCAATCGCTGCCGGCACGCAAACCGGCACCGGCCTGCCAGCGCTGCACTGTTTGCGCATTTGCCTTGAGGCCAAAACCATCACCGCCCAGCTCGTTGAAACCATCGGTTTCGATATTCGCGTATTGCAGATTGACGTAAGGGGTGAAGTGAACGCCACCGAGCGACATGCGGTAGCCGCTTTCACCATAGGCGATGCGGTAGCGGCCATTGGTGTCGCTGGCCACGCTCTCGACATCGCTGCCCAGTTCCACGTGTCGACGCATGTCTTCGCGGTAACTGCCTACGCCGAACCGGCCCATCGCGTACCACTGGTTTTGGCTGATGCCGCCATAGAGCATGCCTTCGACGGCGCGACTCTGACCCTGGTCGGCGAATTCGTCGAGCCTCCCGAGATCCTGGCTCTGGCTGACCGCGAAACCCACTACACCGTTGCTGCCGAAGCGACGATCCTGTCCCACCATCCAGCCATTCAGGTCATAGCCCACGTTGCTATACCCGCTGCGGCTCATGCTGCCGTAATCACCCAGCGACTGGGTCCAGCCGCCCACCGACGTGACATCAGCGAGCTGATCAAAACGGTTGGACAGCGCACGCGTACCGGCATCGATGGCATCGAACGTCATCGCCGCACTGGCCGCGTGCAACTGGCCGGAGAGACTCGACAGCGACTGCTGCAGCGCGCTGGTCGTCGCAGTCTGCTGCAGGTTCGCCGCGCCACTGATGAAGTTCGTAGGAATCGCCCCGCCGCTGCCTGCGCTGCCTTGCCCGACCTGCGTGTTGATCTGGGTGAAGGCGCCATCCACCCGCTGGGCCGCCCCGAACGAGGCCGGCGTATAGGCCATGCCCTGCACCGCGCTCGCCTGCACCTGACTTACGTTCAACCAGGCATCGGTGGCGCTGTAGTTGAGCGACGCTGTGAGCAGTACGCCCGGCGCCTCGTTCAGCGCCGAGAACGTGCCGTTGATGCCGCCGACAGCCGTCAACACGTCGGTATGCAGGTTGGCGAAATAGCCCTGTTTAATGCCGAGGACAAACAGGTCACCACCGCCAAGCGTCGCCGTACCGGTGACCCGCAAGGCGGAACCCAGCGCCACGGCGAGTCGACCTGCGCCCTGCTGGGTGTAGTTACCCGCCACCATGGTGTCGCTGGTGGTCACCGCCAGCACACCCGCGTTGGTCACCGAACCGCCAATGCTCGGCGTCGTGCTCAGCACGCCTTGTGCCCCAATGCTGACATTGGCTGCCAGCGAATTGGCCACCAGCATGCCGCCTTGTACCTGGGTCAATCCCGTATAGGTCGAGGGCTGGGTCAGCGTCAGCGTCCCGGGGCCCTGCTTGATCAGCCCGCCGGCGCCCGAGATGGGGTTGTTCCAGCTGGAGGTGCCGCTGAAGTTGACCGTGACGTCGCCCCAGTTGAACAGTTCCGGCCCGTTCACGGCCTTGCCGACATCCAGTCCGCCATAACCGAAGGTCGTGTTGGGCTGTGAGCCACCCAGGGGATCGGCGGTGCCTAGCAGAGTCTGTCGCACCAGGTCGTTGCTGAAATACGGGTAGGCCTGCCATACCAATGCAGCTGCGCCCGATACCTGCGGAGCCGCCAGCGAGGTGCCTTCGACAATCCAGTAGGAGGCATTGGTGGCGGTGTCGTTCTTGCCGGTGGCGATGACATTGCCTGGCGCCGCCAGGCAGTAGTTCATCGCGATACCGCACTTGTTGGAATAGCTGGCCAACTGCGTGGGGCTATTGCTGTTCAACGCAACGACGGTCAGCCAGCCCTTCTCCAGATCGGGAGCCAGGCTGGGCAACGCCGCGATGGTACTGGGATTGGCTTGCGAATCATTGCCGGCAGCAAACACCACCAGCCCACCCCATGAATTGATGAAAGTGTTGTAGGCATCATGGAAGCCTTGCGTAGTGACCGTGTCGGTAGAACTCCAGCTGACGCCGCCCCAGGAGTTGTTCATCACCTTCACGCCATTGGCGATCAGGTCGGCGTTGACCTGGCCGAGCGGAATGGCATCCGACGAAGTCACCGGGGTCGGCGTGGTCGAGCCGTTATCATCGGGCGCATTGTCGTCAATGATGCGCGCCGACACGATATCGGCACCCGGCGCGATGCCGCCCGGGAACTGCGCAAACGCCGCACCCGCGGCGATCTGCGCTACATACGTGCCGTGGCCGGATACATCATCAACGCTGAGGTTATTGGTGTTCGGATTGACATAGGTCAGCTCCTTCACCACGCGTCCGGCCAGGGCCGGGTGGCTCGCCATGACGCCGGAGTCGACGATGCCGATGGTGACACCGGCGCCGGTGTAGCCCGCGGCGTGCGCCGAATAGGTGTTGGTGAGGCTGAGCTGGGCATCGATGGGCGGCTGTACCGCGGTAGCCGGTGGCGTCGACGGCGGTGTCGATACCGTCTTCACCGGACTGTTACCGCCACCCCCACCACAGGCGCCCAGGCCAAGTGCCATCGCCACCAGCACCGCCATGCGGCGCGGCCGCAAACCCAGCTCACCCGTCGTCATAGCAACCCCCATCAGCGTGCCATGCGTCTCTGCAATCTCGTAAGGGCGTGCCCCCCGCACGCGCATTACGCGCCACAGAGGAGATATTGGCACAACGGAAACGCAACTAAATGTCGGTAAGGCCGCACCGCTATCGCAAGTAAGCGTGGTTTGCCCCGGTTGGCTGGGGACTGCGATAATCCGCAAGCTATTTACCGGGCACCCCTGCCCCATCAAGTACTTGCGGAGATCCCCATGTCGGACGTCAGTGTTGTCATCGCCGGTGCCAAGCGCACAGCCATTGGCTCTTTCCTCGGCCAGTTCACCGGCGTGCCTACCCCTACTTTGGGTGCAACAGCTATCCGCGCAGCCCTGGAGCAGTCTGGCGTCGCCGCCGCGGACATCAGCGAAGTCATCATGGGCTGCGTGCTGCCCGCCAACCTCGGCCAGGCGCCGGCGCGTCAGGCGTCCCTGGGTGCAGGCCTGCCCGTCGGCGTAGGCTGCACGACGGTCAACAAAGTCTGCGGTTCGGGCATGAAGGCCATCATGCTGGGTCACGACCTGATCAAGGCCGGTTCGGCCGCCATCGTGGTAGCGGGAGGCATGGAGTCGATGACCAACGCACCTCACATGGTCAACGCGCGCACCGGTATTCGCTACGGCGACGGCCAGCTGGTCGATCATATGGCGTGGGACGGTCTGACCAACCCGTACGACGGCAAGGCCATGGGCGTGTTCGGCGAGCTGTGTGCCGACAAGTACCACTTCACCCGTGAAGAACAGGACGCTTTCTCGACCACCTCGGTCGAACGTGCCAAGGCCGCCCAGCAGGCAGGGGCCTTCGCTGGCGAAATCGCCCCGGTCACCGTCGCCAGCCGCAAGGGCGAGGTCAAGGTGGACATCGACGAGCAGCCGGGCCGCTCCGATGTCAGCAAGATCCCCACGCTGAAGCCCGCGTTCCGCAAAGAAAACGGCACGATCACCGCCGCCAGCTCATCGAGCATTTCCGACGGCGCCGCCGCGTTGGTGCTCCTGTCGGCCGACAACGCCAAGGCGCGTGGCCTGCAGCCGCTGGCGCGCATCGTCGCGCACACCACCCATTCGCAGGAGCCGGAGTGGTTCACCACCGCGCCGGTGACGGCGATCCATAAAGTGCTCGAAAAGGCCGGCTGGAAGGTCAGCGACGTCGACCTCTTCGAGGTCAACGAAGCCTTCGCCGTGGTCGCCATGGCTGCCATGCGCGAGCTGGACATCCCCCACGACAAGCTCAACGTCAACGGCGGTGCCTGTGCGCTTGGCCACCCGATCGGCGCCAGCGGTGCCCGCCTGGTGGTCACCTTGCTCCATGCACTGAAGACCCGCGGCCTCAAGCGTGGCGTGGCCTCGCTTTGCATTGGCGGCGGCGAAGCCACCGCCATCGCGATCGAGTGCATCGACTGATGGGCCCTCACGGCGGCCGTACAAACGGCCGCCGCTGAAAGGCGGTTAACCGTTTTTTAGGCGCATTACCTAAAGTTGTGGCGCATTTTCCACGAAAGCGTTATTAATACGCCCGCCAAACGGCATTCCACGGCAAAGGAGATTCACCATGAAGTTCACGCGTACCCTACTCGCCTCCGCGCTCGTCGCGCTGCTGGCGGCTTGCAGCAACGGCGCGCAGGATTCCGCGCAGGACGCTCAGAAGTCGGCTGACCAGGCTCAGCAGGCTGCTGACCAGGCTCAGAAGGCTGCTGCTGCTCCGACCGAGCAGGCTGCTCCGGCTGCTGCGCCGGCTTCGACCGCTGCTGCTCCGGCCGCTGCTCCGGCTTCGACCGCTGCTGCTCCGGCTTCGACCGCTGCTGCTCCGGCTGCTGCTTCGACCGCTGGTCACTAAGCTTCACATGTTCTTCCGAAAACCGGCCGCCTTGCGCGGCCGGTTTTTTTTCGCCCTTACCTAGGGATGCCGGTACAGCTGTCGGGCCCGGGCCGTTATTATCCAGGGTTCAACCCGAACGGCAGTCTTGGCTCATGAGCGTCATCGTCTCGCAGATCGACCCGCGGTCATCCGAATTCCAGGCCAGCAGCGCGCAGTTGAGCGCCCTGGTGGATGACCTGCATCGCGAGCTGACGCGTAGCGCGGAAGGCGGCGGAGACAAGGCCCGCCAAAAGCACACGGCCCGCGGCAAGCTGTTGCCACGCGAGCGTATCCGCGCCCTGCTCGACCCGGGTTCGCCCTTCCTGGAACTGTCGCCCCTGGCGGCCCACGGCATGTACGACGACGCGGCGCCTGCCGCAGGCATCATCACCGGCGTCGGCCGGGTCAACGGCCTCGAGGTGGTGGTGGTCGCCAACGACGCTACCGTGAAAGGCGGCACCTACTTCCCCATCACCGTAAAGAAACACCTGCGCGCGCAAGAAGTCGCGCTGGAGAACCGCCTGCCCTGCATCTACCTGGTGGATTCCGGCGGCGCCTTCCTGCCGCTGCAGGACGAGGTGTTTCCCGACAAGGAACACTTCGGCCGCATCTTCTACAACCAGGCACGCATGTCGGGCCTGGGGATACCGCAGATCGCGGTGGTGATGGGTTCGTGCACGGCGGGCGGCGCCTATGTGCCGGCCATGAGCGACGAAACGATCATCGTGCGCGACCAGGGCACCATCTTCCTCGGCGGCCCGCCGCTGGTGAAGGCCGCAACGGGCGAAGTAGTGGATGCCGAGGCGCTCGGCGGCGCAGACGTCCATACGTCCGTCTCCGGCGTGGCCGACCACTACGCGGAGAACGACGCGCATGCATTGTCGATCGCCCGCGATATCGTCGCCAGCCTGAACCGGAAGAAGGACATGCCGCTGGCGCTACGCACGCCGGCGGAGCCACGCTATGCCGCCGAAGAACTCTATGGCGTGATTCCGCAGGACACGCGCCGCCCGTTCGATATCCGCGAGGTGATCGCGCGTATCGTCGACGGCTCGGAGTTTCATGAGTTCAAGGCGCGCTACGGCAAGACCCTGGTCTGCGGCTTCGCGCATATCCATGGCTACCCCGTCGGCATCATCGCCAACAACGGCATCCTGTTCTCGGAGTCCGCACTCAAGGGCGCCCACTTCATCGAACTGTGCAACCAGCGCAACGTACCGTTGGTGTTCCTGCAGAACATCACGGGCTTCATGGTCGGCAAGAAGTACGAGAACGCTGGCATTGCCAAGGATGGGGCCAAGATGGTCACGGCTGTGGCCTGCTCGCACGTGCCCAAGTTCACCGTGGTGATCGGTGGCAGCTTCGGCGCGGGCAACTACGCCATGTGCGGTCGCGCCTACGGCGCCCGCTTCCTATGGATGTGGCCGAACGCGCGCATCAGCGTGATGGGCGGCGAGCAGGCGGCATCCGTGCTCGCCACGGTGCGCCGCGACGGTATCGAGGCGGCGGGTAAAACCTGGAGCGCCGAGGAAGAGGAGGCCTTCAAGGCCCCCATCCGCGACCAGTACGAACGCCAGGGCCATCCCTACTACGCCAGCGCCCGACTGTGGGACGACGGCATCATCGACCCGGCCGATACGCGCCGAGTACTCGGCCTGGCGATCTCCGCCTCGCTCAACGCGCCGATCGAACCTCAGCGTTACGGCGTGTTCCGCATGTAAGAACAGCTGGCTTATTTCGCCGCTTAGCGGGGTGGCCGCAACGCCGAATCGCGCAGCGCCGCCTCGTGTTGCACTTCGTCGTGACCGGCGACATCGAGTGCGTCCATCAGGCCATGGCCGGGCGGGTGACGCAGTACAGTCGGTGGAATAGTGATTTCCGTGTCATCGCCGTCGGGCAAAGGTTTGTCAGTGGGCGGCGGCGTGTGCATGGCCAGTTCCTTGAGAGTCCACCGATTCTAACCAGCCCGCCATCGTCCATGCGAGGAGCACCATCGAACGGGACATGGGGAGTCCAGCGGACGCCGTGTACACTGCCCGCCTGACCTACAGCGGGCAGTGTCTGGCTCGATGCCTTGCTCAAGGCCGAAGGCCGCGCCAGGGGCAAGCCCTACCGCAAAGGTAAAACGCGATGAATACTTCTACCGTGCGCACGCTTCGCGTAACGCGCCATTTCGATGCCCTGCCTGAGCGCGTCTTTGATGCCTGGCTCGATCCTGCCACCGCGGGACGCTGGCTGTTCAGTGCGGACGGCGGCGAGATGGTGAAGGTGGCGATCGATGCACGGGTCGGCGGCGGTTTCATTTTTGTCGACCGGCGCAACGGCGAGGATGTCGAGCATGTCGGCGAATACCTGGCGATCGAGCGGCCGCAGCGGCTGGTTTTTACGTTTGCCGTGCCGAAATATTCCGCCGTGTATACGCAGGTGACGGTCGAACTGGAGCGCGACGCGGGCGGCTGCATGGTCACGCTAACGCATGCAGGCGTGCTGCCGGAGTGGAGCGATCGCACCAAGGAAGGCTGGGCCATGATCCTCGATCACCTCGCCGATACGCTTTAGCCCGCGACGATGAACGGTTCGCCCACGGCCTGCGCTTGTGGCATGCGACGGTCACCTGCTATGAAGTGATGGTAGCGCTAACTTCAAGCGAGAGATTGATGCGAATGCCTTCGCTGGCCAAGATCCCGTTCGTCATAGGCACACGTCGAGGCCAGTCTTCCGGCAAGGTCATCGGCCGCGCGCGGCAGTGCCTGGGCATGCTGATGGGCCTCGCCGCCATGGCTTGCGGATCCGTGGCCCATGCGTGCACGACGCCGGTTTCCGTCTGTTCGCATGATAGGCCGGAAAGTTTCGCCCTGATCCAACAAAGCCAGCCGGCGAATCTGCTTATCGATGCTTCGGCCGACCCTGCGGTGCGGTATGTCGCGGAGAGCTTCGCCGCGGATCTGCAGCGCGTGAGCGGGCATGCTCCGCAGCGCTACGAGCAAGTCCAACCTGCGGGCGGAAATCTTGTCGTTATCGGCGTGCTCGGCCACAGCCCGGTCATCGACGGGTTGGTCCGGGCGGGAAAGATCGAGGCCAGCGACCTCGCCGGACAGTGGGAGGCCTTTCGCCAGATCGTCGTCGACCATCCCTTCCCCCACGTAGCGCGGGCGCTGGTGATCGTGGGCGCCGATCGACGCGGTGCCGTCTATGGCACCTACGACATCTCGGAGAAGATCGGCGTGTCGCCCTGGTACTGGTTCGCCGACGTGCCGGTGCGACAGCAGGCCAACGTCTTCCTCACCGCCGGATCGCGCCGCGACCAGCCCCGGGTGAAATATCGCGGATTCTTCATCAACGACGAGGACCCGAGCTTCACCGGCTGGGCGAAGAAACATTTCGGCGGCATCAACCATCAGATGTATGCGCATGTCTTCGAGCTCGAGCTTCGCTTGAAGGGTAATTTCCTGTGGCCGGCGATGTGGGCACCCAAGGCGTTCAACGACGACGACCCGCAGAACATGATGCTCGCCGACGCCATGGGGATCGTGATGGGCACCTCGCATCATGAGGCCATGATGCGCGCGCAGGACGAATGGCACCGGCACACCGACCAGGGCATCACCGGCGGCCCCTGGAACTATGCAACCAATGGCGCGAACCTGCGCACGTTCTGGCGCGGAGGCATCGAGCGGATGATGTCCAAGGGCGATGGCCAGAGCTACGAAAGCGTGGTGACCGTCGGCATGCGCGGCGACGGCGACGAGCCAATGACCGAAGGCACCGCCACGCAGCTGCTGCAAACCATCGTCGCGGACCAGCGCAAGATCATCGCCGACGTCACTGGCAAACCTGCGGAACAGACCCCGCAGGCATGGGCGCTCTACAAGGAAGTGCAGGATTACTACGACCACGGCATGAAGGTGCCTGACGATGTCACCCTCTTGTTCGCGGATGACAACTGGGGACAGATCCGGCGACTTCCCAGGGCGAACAGCGAGCGCCAGGGCGGCTACGGCGTCTATTACCACTTCGATTACGTCGGCGGACCGCGCAACTACAAGTGGATCAATACCAACCAGATCGAAAAGGTCTGGCAGCAGATGAATCTGGCCTATGCGCGCGGCGCCCGCGCCCTGTGGATCGTCAACGTCGGCGATCTCAAACCAATGGAGTTTCCGCTCAGCTTCTTCTTGAGGCAGGCCTGGAACCCCGAGGCGATGACGCCGGATGCGCTTGCGCAGTATCCCGACGCCTGGGCCAGCGCCACCTTCGGGCCAACGCAGGCGAGCGCGATCGCGCAACTCATCACCCGGTACAGCCAGCTAGCGGCGCGACGCAAGCCGGAACTTATCGACGCCGGTAGCTTCCAGCTCGGCGCCGATGCCGGAGACAAGCTCGACGGTGGCGAATTCGGCACGATGATCGCCGAGTGGCAGGCGCTCGAGCAGGACATGCTCAAGGTCAAGGCCACGCTTCCGCCGGATCAGCGAGACGCTTATTTCCAGCTGGTGGAGCATCCCATCCTCGCGTTGTCGAACTTCTACCAGCTCTATTACGCCGTGGCGTGGAACCGGCGACTGGCAGCCGTCGGCGATCCACGCGCCAACGTCTTTGCCGACCAGGCGGAAGCCGCCTTCCGGCGCGATCAAGAAATTACCGATGCCTATCACGCGCTGAACGGCGGCAAGTGGGACGGCATGATGGCGCAGACGCATATCGGCTACAGCGGCTGGCAGCAGCCCGAGCGGCAAGTGATGCCCGAGGTAAAGCGAGTGACGACCCAGCGAGTCGCGAAGCCGATCGTGTTCGCGCCCGTTTCGACCGCTTCGGCAACGACCGCCAAGGACGATGTCATTAGCATCGAAGCGCCGCACTACAGCCGCGCCGTCGACGGCAAAGGCCTGAGCTGGCGCGCCATTGCGCATCTCGGCCGCACGCTCGGCGCGGTCGTCGCCTTACCGCAAGGCCATCCGCCGACCAGCGCACAGGATGGCGTGCGTCTCGAATACGACGTGTCATTGCACCAGTCGGGCGAGCTCGCGCTACAGCTCTACATGGTGCCCACGCTCGACACGATGGCCAGCGGTGGCGTCAGGATGGGCGTGTCCGTCGACGACGGCGCCATCCAGATACTGACCGACCGCATGACGCCCGCGGCCAACGGGACGAGCACCCAGGAACAGCGCGACTGGGACCAGGCCGTCGAGGACAATGCGCGTGTTCTGCGGGCAACGTTCCCGGACATGACGGCAGGCAAACACGTCATCAAGGTGTGGCGTCTCGACGACAACGCGGTGCTGCAGAAGCTGGTGCTGAGCAGGGTACCGGTTCCGCCGTCGTATCTCGGTCCGGCGGAGAGTGCGGGATATGACTCTTTGCCGAATCCCTAGCGTCGGGGCTATCCCTCGGCACCACGGCCGAGACCGCACCCTTATCATTCTCGGAGCGCCGAAAGCGGTTTCGCGGGTGATGGACGGTACAAGCGCCCATCCCGACGTTGCCCCTTTGCGGCAACCGGAGTAGCGTGAACCTGTCCCCTCGCAGACCATCATAGGCACCGCCATGACTGCGCAAAGGTTCACAAAATCGGTCTCGTTTTTCCTCCCCGTCCTGCTCTGCCTGGCCCTCGCACCAGCTCACGCAAACGACAGCGACGCCTCACTGCCAACCATTCCGATCGACGCCCAGACACCGCTCCCGAAAGTCGTCAGCTTTCACGCCACGCCGGATGTGCCCACCAGCCGTACTGACGCGTTCAATACGCCGCAGGATGACGGCCGTCCCGGCGAGTATTTCTTCTATCTCGGCGCCCTGGCCAATCAGCGGCACGACTATGCGCACGCGATTGCCATGTATGAGATCTCGGCCTCCTGGGCGTACAAGCCGGCCCAATACAACCTGGGCGTGCTCTATCTCAATGGCCATGGTTCGGGCGTGGATCTGCCGCGCGCGATGGCATGGTTCGCGCTGGCGGCGGAGCGCGGCGAGACCCAGTATGTCTATGCCAAGCAGCTGCTTTACGCGCATCTGACACCCGCGCAGTTTGAACAGGCCAACGAGATCTGGCGCGAGTTGCTGCCCAGGTTTGGCGACGCCACCGCCCTGGTGCGGGCCAAGGCACGCTGGCGCGAAGTGCTGATGTCGGCCACCGGATCGCGCGTCGGCTCGGCCGCGCCGCATATGTTGACCGGCGGCATGGTGGGCCTGGCCGGCCATCAGCAACCCACCAACTATGACGTCGGCAATGGCGGGATCCTCGCCACGACGCCTGGCGAAGTCACCGGTGTCCACAACACCGATGGCGCCATCGCCTACGAACAACTGCGGGCCAGCCGGAATCCTTACGACCCGAAGTTCGAGACGGATCTGCTGTCAGGCACGGTTACCGTTGGCATCCTCACCCCGATCACCAAACAGGACTTCCAGACGCCCTACAAGGACGGCAAAAAACCGTCGTCGGATACGCAGAATCCCGATCACCAGTGAATGAGGTGAGGCATCGCGTTTCCTGGTCATGCCGTGCGGCAACCAGGCTTATTTCGTGCGTGGCCTGAATTCCAGCGGCTGCCCATCGACATGTGCCGCCGGCGGCTTGGGGCCGCAGGCGCCACATGTGCTGCAGCCATCGCTGCAATTGCCGGTGGCCTGCTTCGGCTGCAGCTGTCGGCCAAGCGAGCGTTGCCAGGCGGCATGACCGGGCTGGTCGAAACGCAGCGCGGCAGCGGCAAGCCAGCGGTTGGTGAGTTGCGGCGCCAGTTTGCGGAACGTCACCAGCGCGCTGATCAGCACGATCGCGCCGATCACGATGTATTGCACCATCAGCCCGGTGCTCACGTCAGCAGGCTCGTGATCTGGTACGTCAGCAGCGAGGCGACGAAAGCCACCACGAACATATAGCCGAACGAGATCGCCACGTTGCGCCACGAATTCGTTTCGCGGCGGATCACCGCCAGCGTGGACATGCACTGCGGCGCAAACGCAAACCACACCAGCAGCGACAGCGCACTGGCCAGTGAGAAATTCGCCGCCAAGGCCTGGCCCAGACCAGCGCCGTTCGCCGCATCACCGCCCACGGCATAGACCGTGGCGAGCGCGGCCACGGCGGTTTCGCGCGCGGCAAACGCGGGAATAAGGGACACGCTGATCTGCCAGTTGAAGCCCAGCGGCGCGAAGATGTACTGCAAGCCACGACCGATATAGCCGGCGAAGCTGTAATCGATGGCCGGGCCGGTGGCACCGGCTGGCGCCGACGGGAAGGTGGAGAGGAACCACATCAGCACGGTCAACCCCAGGATCACGCCGGTCAGGCGCTTGAGGAAGATCATGCCGCGTTCCCATAAGCCGATCGCCACATCGCGCACCTTGGGCAGGCGGTAGGACGGTAGTTCCATCAGCAACGCGTGCTCGCTGCGATCGCGCCGCAGCTTCTTCATCACCCAACCCACGCCCATCGCCCCAAGCACGCCAGCGGCATACAGCGCGAACAGCACCAGGCCCTGCATGTTGAAGACGCCAAGCACGCGTCGCGTGGGAATGAAGGCGCCGATCAGCAACGCATACACCGGCAGGCGTGCTGAACAGGTCATCAAGGGCGCCACCAGGATGGTGGCGAGCCGGTCGCGGGGATCCGTGATGCTGCGCGTACCCATGATGCCGGGGATCGCGCACGCAAAGCTGGAAAGCAGCGGAATGAACGAGCGCCCAGTCAAACCCACCGACACCATCAGGCGATCGAGCAGGAAGGCTGCGCGTGGCAGGTAACCCGATTCCTCCAGCACCAGGATGAAGAAGAACAGCACCAGGATCACCGGCAGGAAGCCGAGCACGGTGCCGAGACCACCGAAGATGCCGTCGACGATCAGGCTCTGCAGCGGTCCGGTCGGCATCCAGGTGGTTGCATGCGCGCCCAGCCAGCTGAAGCCATCGCCGATCAGATCGGTCATCGGCTTGCCCGCCGCATACACGGCCTGGAACACCAGGAACATCACCACCGAAAGAATCGCCAGTCCAAACACCGGATGCAGCGCCCAGCGGTCCAGCGCATCGTCGAGTTCGGCCGTGGCACGCGGCATCGACACCGTTGCCGCCAGCAACTCGCGCACCTGGGCATGCAGGTCGGCGCGACTGTCGGCATCGTCGGGCTGTGCGGGCGCCGCCTGCGGAATTTCACCGTCCACCTGGGCGATCAGTGCCTTTACGCCATCGCGTCGCACGGCGACGGTTTCCACCACGGGTAGGCCCAGCCGACGCTGCAGCTCCGGCACATCGATGACGACGCCGCGGCGACGCGCCGCGTCCATCATGTTCAAGGCGAGCACCACCGGCCGGCCCAGGCGCTTCACTTCGAGCACGAAGCGCAGATGCAGACGAAGGTTGGTGGCATCAGCCACGCAGACGATCAGATCCGGCGCCGCTTCGCCCGGATAGACGCCTTCGCACACATCACGGGTGATCTGCTCGTCCGGACTGTTCGCGTCGAAGCTGTAGGTACCGGGCAAATCAAGCACGTACAGCACGCGACCGGACGGCGTGCTGAAGCGGCCTTCCTTTCGCTCGACCGTGACGCCGGCATAGTTGGCCACCTTCTGGCGACCGCCGGTGAGCTGGTTGAACAGCGCTGTCTTGCCGCAGTTGGGATTGCCGACCAGGGCAATGCGCAAGGTGCTGGCGCTCATGCCGCCACCTGCGCGTTCACCATCACCCGGGCCGCCTCGCTGCGCCGAAGCGCGAAGCGGGTCGAGCCAATCTGGATCAACAACGGGTCGGCGCCGAGCGGGCCGATCGCCACCACCCGCACCGGCTCGCCCTCCACGAACCCGAGGTCGCGCAAACGCTGCGCAATCGGGTCGGAAGCATGAGCATCGTCCACTCGGTCCACCACGGCAGGAGACCCTTTCGGCAGGTCGGACAGGCGCACTGGCTACCACTCAAATAAGAATGGTTCGCATTGTACGGTATTCCGCCGTGTCATGCAGTGCACGCGGACCGCCAGCCCCCTGTTTATGATGTGCGTCTTTTCCGGGAGTCCCGCATGACCGCCAGCATCCAGATTGCCGACCAGGCCGGCGTCCGTCGCATCACGCTGAACCGCCCGCAGGTTCACAACGCGTTCGACGACGCGCTGATTGCCGAGCTCGCCGCCGCCTTGGCCTCGGCCGGCGAGGATCCCGCGGTGCGCGCGGTCGTATTGAGCGGCGCCGGCGCAAGTTTTTCCGCCGGTGCGGACCTGAACTGGATGCGCGGCATGGCCAGTGCCAGCGAAGCGCAAAACCGCGACGATTCGCTGCGACTCGCACGCCTGATGCGCACCCTGCAGTATCTGCCGAAGCCAACCATCGCCCGCGTCAACGGCGCGGCCTACGGCGGCGGTGTCGGCCTGGTCGCCTGCTGCGACATCGCCATCGGCGTCGACGGCGCGCGTTTCGGTCTTACCGAGGTAAAGCTCGGCCTGGTGCCGGCCGTGATCTCGCCCTACGTCATCCAGGCGATCGGCCTGCGCCATGCACGTCGTCTGTTCCTTACCGGCGAACTGTTCGATGCGGCCACGGCGCTGCAGATTGGCTTGCTGCATCAGTGCGTGCCGGCCGAGAAGCTGGATGAAACGGTCGACGCGGCGCTGGCCTCGTTGTCCAAGGCAGGACCGCTGGCGCAGGCCGAGGCAAAGCGGCTCGCCCTGCGGGTAGCGGGTGCCAGCGAGGTCGAAGCGGAACGCCTCGACCAGGAAAACGCTGCACTGATCGCGCGCCTGCGCGTGTCGCCCGAGGGGCAGGAAGGCCTCGGCGCCTTCCTCGCCAAGCGCCAACCCGGTTGGTGCACAAAGGACTGACGCGGCCCACGGCATACTCGCCGCCCGTCGCCACACGCAACTCAAGGAACGAACCCATGATCGACCATATCGGCCTGCAGGTTTCCGGCTTTGAACGCAGCCGCGAGTTCTATCGCAAGGTGTTAGCGCCGCTGGGCGGCGCGTTGGTGATGGAGGTAACGGCCGAGCAAACCGGCGATGGCGACCATGCAGGCTTCGGCGTGAAAGGCGTGCCCAACTTCTGGGTCGGTACGTCATCAAACGGCATGGCAACCGGACCGGTCCATATCGCCTTTACCGCGCCTGATCGCGCCGCCGTCGATGCCTTCTTCCACGCCGCGCTGGCTGCCGGTGCCAAAGACAATGGCGCGCCCGGGTTGCGCCCGCACTACCACGAGCACTATTACGGCGCCTTCGTGCTCGATCCGGATGGCCACAATATCGAAGCGGTGTGTCACCAACCGGAATGACGGCAAGCCCAGGCCTTCCTGCGCCCGCCAACGTGAATCCCCAGGGCGAAACTCTGCAACCCCTCCACCGGACGCCGCGTCATGACGCATCCCATCATCAATATCGCCGACGTCGAACTGCAATCGTTCCCACCGGGCCTTGGTCCCACAGGCGATGTCGCCGAGCGCTTTGAGGCGCGCATGGGACGATTCTCGGCCCAGATCGGCGCGCAGAAGCTCGGCTACAACATCACCGCCGTGCCACCGGGCAAGCGCGCGTTTCCCTTCCACTGCCATCGATTCAACGAGGAAATGTTCTTCGTGCTCGAAGGCACCGGCGAGGTGCGCATCGGCGGCGAACGACACCCCATCCGCAGCGGCGATGTCATCGCCTGCCCGCCCGGTGGTCCGGAACGCGCCCACCAGATCATCAATACCGGCACCGTCGAGTTGCGCTATCTCGCGGTGAGCACCAAGCAGACGCCGGAGGTCTGTGAATACCCGGATACCGGCAAGTACGGCGTGATCGCGGAATACGGGCCGGCTGCGGATGGTTCGCCGCAGGTGTTTCGCGTGGTGAATGTGCCGGGGTCGTCGGTGGATTATTGGGAGGGGGAGTGAGGGTGGCGCGTAGCGCCCGCTTGGGCGTTTGCTCATCGTTCCGGCGACGTCGTTCTGATGTGGGGCTGCCGCGACCGGGCTCGCCTGCGGCGGGCTTCCGTCCTCCTGCCGGAGGCCGGGTTACTTCTCTTTGCTTGCCCAAAGAGAAGTAACCAAGAGAAAAGGCACCCCGCTTGGCGCTTGCCGAGCTGATCGCTCGGCAAGTCCGTGAGGGTCGGCCGGGCTTTTCGACAGGGCTCCTGCCCTGACGAAAAGGCATCGGCATCCCTGCCGATGCCCCCTGCGGGGCCTGATCGTCCGCCCCTCACCGCCGCACAGGGGCCCCGAAAGTCAAAAGCAGAGCCGAAGGCTTGAGCAGCGCGTTGCGCTGCTCATCGCACTTTGCCGGTTGCACTTGGCAAGTTGCTCTTGGCTTTGGCTTTGGCTTTGGCTTTGGCTTTGGGGGTTGCTCTGGCTCTGGCTGCTGCTCTTTGCTTCCCGGGTCCCCTATGGCGCGGCGGGTGGGTGGAGGAAAAGCCCGCAGGGTGGCTTGCATGGATGCAAGCCAGTTTGTCGTCAGGGCAGGATGCCCTGTCGACAAACCTCCGTAACCCACCCGCGCACCTGGAGGGCGCAAGCCCGGAAGGCGCGCTATCGGGGTGGCCTCTCTTTTGGTTACTTTTCTCTGGCCACGCAGAGAAAAGTAACCCGCTGCCCGGCAGGGCAGCGGAAGCCCGCGGCAGGCGAGCCAGGTTGCGGTCACATCGCAACAGAGCGAAAGGCACTGGATCCCCGCTTTCGCGGTGATGACGGTGAGGGGACCTGTGAGCGTGCTGCGCGCTTAGCGCTTGTCCAGCATTCGCGGAGATGACGGCGAGGGGCGTTGCGAGCTTGCTGCGCGCATGGCAACGATGACAGGCGGACATCGCCTGAATGCTGCGCCGCGCATCGGCTCCGTCGCGCCGATCTGCTACGTTTAGGCACTTCGCACAACCCCGGAAGCCGCATGTTCGAGCGCGTACTGATTGCCAACCGCGGCGAAATCGCCTGTCGCGTGATCCGCACCTGCCGACGCCTGGGCATTCGCACCATCGCCGTGTATTCGGAAGCGGATGCCAACGCGCAACATGTGCGGCTGGCCGATGAGGCGTGGCCCATTGGCGGTCCGCGACCGACGGATTCGTATCTGCGCGGCGACGTGATCCTGGACGTGGCGCGCAAGTCAGGCGCGCAGGCAATCCACCCGGGTTATGGCTTTCTGTCCGAGAACACGGCGTTTGCACGCGCCTGTACCGATGCGGGTATCGCCTTTATCGGCCCACGCCCGGAAAGCATTGATGCGATGGGTTCCAAGGCGGCCGCCAAGGCCTTGATGGAACAGCACGAGGTGCCACTCGTTCCTGGCTACCACGGTGCCGACCAGTCGGCCGAGGTGCTGGCCGAGCAGGCACGCCGCACCGGTTTCCCGTTGATGATCAAAGCCGCCTCGGGTGGCGGCGGCAAGGGCATGCGCATCGTGCGCAACGAGTCCGAGTTCGTCGACGCATTAGCGTCTGCGCAGCGCGAAGCGGCCAGCGCATTCGGCGATACGCGCGTAATCCTCGAGCGCTATGTGGAGCATCCGCGCCATATTGAATTCCAGGTATTCGGTGATACACACGGCAACGTGATCCACCTCAACGAGCGTGAATGTTCGGCGCAGCGTCGCTACCAGAAGGTACTGGAAGAAACGCCCTCGCCTTTTCTCGATGACGCGCGCCGCCATGCGATGGGCGCCGCTGCCGTAGCCGCCGCCAAGGCGGTGAACTACGTCGGCGCAGGCACGGTAGAGTTCATCGTCGGCCGGGGTGGCGAATTCTTCTTCATGGAGATGAACACGCGCCTGCAGGTCGAGCATCCGGTGACCGAGGAGACGCTGGGACTGGATCTGGTCGAGTGGCAATTGCGCGTCGCGTTTGGCGAGCCCCTGCCGCTGTCGCAGCATCAGGTCCACGCGCACGGCCACGCCATCGAAGTGCGTCTGTACGCCGAAGATCCCGACCAGAACTTCCTGCCAGGCTCGGGCAAGCTGCAAACGCTTCGCCTGCCCACGCCCTCGCGGCATGTACGCATCGACGGCGGCGTGATCGAAGGCGACACGGTGACGATCTTCTACGACCCGATGATCGCCAAGCTGATCGTCTGGGACAAGGATCGCCCACAGGCGTTGCAGCGTCTTCGCGATGCGTTGATGAGCGGCGAGATCGTGGGACCGAAATCGAACATCGCCTTTCTCGAACGACTGGCACGCCATCCCGCCGTGGTCGAGGGTCGTATCGACACCGGCTATCTCGATCGCCATCTTGAGGAATTTCTCGCCGGTGATGCGGCGCCGGATCCGCACGCGCTGTTTGCCGCAGCGGTGGCGGCTCTGCTAGACGACGAGCGCGCTGCCATGACGAACGCACGTGATGGCAGCGACCCTTATTCGCCCTGGTCACGCGCCGACGCATGGCGCGTGGGTCATGCAGGCAAGCACATTGTCGCCCTATCACTGCACGGCCAGCGTTACGAAATAGAAGCGTACGGCCACGATGGCAACTACCAGCTGCATCACGGCGAGGCGAACGTCGATGTGCGCGGCGCACGCCACGATGGCGAGTACCTCAGTGCGCGTTTTGACGACGAAGCGCTGCGCCTGCCGGCGCGGACCGACGGCGCCCGTGTCACCGTGCATGACCGTGCTGGCAACCGCCACAGCTTCGAACGCGCGCCCGCTTTTGCCTGGCACACCACGGAAGGCGGTGGCGGCAACCAGATCGCGGCGCCGATGCCCGGTCGTATCGTGCTGGTGAAGGCCAAGCCCGGCGATAGCGTGGTCGAGGGCCAGGAACTGCTGGTGATGGAAGCGATGAAGATGGAGCTGGCATTGAAAGCGCCCCGTGCCGGCACCATCGAAACGATCAGCGCCGCCCAAGGCGACTTCGTGGAAGCCGATGCGGTGCTGGTTCGGTTTGTTGCAGACGCTCATCCCTGATCGCCAGGATCCAGAGGCACGCCATGAACACGCCATCAGCTCAACCCGACCACGTCCGCATCGTCGAAGTCGGCGCGCGTGATGGCCTGCAGAACGAAAAGACCTTGCTGCCAACCGACGTCAAGATCGCCTTGATCGATCGTCTCTCCGGCACCGGCCTGCAAACGATCGAAGCGACCAGCTTCGTCAGCCCCAAGTGGGTGCCACAGATGGCCGACGCCGCCGAGGTCTACCAGGGCATCCGCAAGGTACCCGGTGTGAGTTACCCGGTGCTGGTGCCCAATGAGCAGGGCTATGAACGGGCCCGCTCGGTCAGCGTCAGCGAGATCGCCGTGTTCACCGCAGCGTCCGAGGCGTTCAACCGCAAGAACATCAACGCCACCATCGACGAATCCATCGAACGCTTCGCGCCGGTGATCGCGCGCGCCAACGCGGACGGGGTGAAAGTACGTGGTTATGTTTCCACCGTGCTTGGCTGCCCGTATCAGGGCGAAGTAGCCCTCAGCGACGTGGTGCGCGTAGCGCGCCGCCTGCATGAACTGGGCTGCTACGAGATTTCCCTCGGCGACACCATCGGTGTCGGCACGCCGGCAAAGGCGCGCGCCATGCTGCACGCGGCAGCGCAAGAAGTGCCGATGACCGCACTGGCCGTGCATTTCCACGACACCTACGGCCAGGCACTGGCCAATATCCTCAGTTGCCTGGAGGAAGGCGTACGCGTCGTCGACAGTGCCGTCTCCGGCACCGGCGGCTGCCCGTATGCCAAGGGCGCCACCGGCAATGTCGCCAGCGAAGACGTGGTCTACATGCTGCACGGCATGGGCCTGCACACCGGCATCGACCTGGACATCCTGGTGGCCACCGGTGCGTGGCTGGCTACGCAGCTGCACAAGGAAACCGCCAGCCGGGTGACGCGGGCTCGCACCGCCGGCTGAGCGGCGGCGGGCGACTGTTTCACGCCCGCTCAGGGCGCTTTCGTCGCGGCCATCCCGATTTCGTCGAAAAGGCCCCCCGGGCCGGAACCAGGCTGAGTATGCTCTCGGCCATTCCACCGATGCCCAAGGTTCCGCCGTGATCAAGAGTCTGCTCTTCGTTGCCCGCCTGGTCCTGGCATGGTTCCTGGTCCTGCTGTTCGCGGCCTTGATGATCTCCAACAGCGCACCGTTCCGTTACCGGGACACGGGTGGTGCGTTCGTGCTGCTGATCGCCATCGCCCTGCTGATGGTGGTCACCGGCGCCGTGTCGCACTTGCGCCGCGTAAGGCTGATTGCCGGCCACATCGACGAAGACACCCTGGGCAACCGGCAGCGGCGGCGCGTGGAGATACCCTTCGAAGCGGACGAAGCATTCGACCTGCTCGATGCGGCGATCCGCGAGCTGCCACGCAGCGAGGACATCGAGAGCGCTCGCGACAGCTTGCAGATTCGCGCCAAGGTACAGCGTCCCCTGCCCTACGGCAGCAGCGTGTTCGGGCGGCTGGATCCGTCCACCTGGTTTGGCCATCTGCGCAACCAGATCTTCGCCACGATCACGCCTGGCGATGGCACCGGCAGCGTCACCCTGATCTGCGAGCCCGAGGCCGGCGCCTGGAGCGACTGGTTCCGCGTGGACGACGGCACCAATCTGGAGAACGCCGAGGCGATCACCCGCGCCATCACCCGCCGCGTATCCGAAAAGCGTCGCCACGAGAAGCTGCGTGCCGCACAGTCGGAAAGCGAAAAAGAACGCACGGTGGCGCGGCTCAACCTGCTGCACGCCCAGGTCGAACCGCACTTTCTGTACAACACGCTGGCCAGCGCGCAGTACCTCACGCGCAGCGACCCGGCCCAGGCCGATCAGATGCTCGGGCACCTGATCCATTACCTGCGCCATTCCCTGCCTACCACCGAGGACGCGCTATCCACGCTTGGTGATGAGCTGGAGCGCACCCGCGCCTATCTGGAAATCATGCGACTGCGCATGGGCCCGCGCCTGTCGCTGCAGATCGACGTACCCGATGCGCTACGCGCTGTCTCGCTGCCGCCGATGATGCTGCAGACGCTGGTCGAAAACGCGATCAAGCATGGGCTGGAACCCAAGCCCGGTGGCGGCACCATATGGATACTCGCGCGCCATGACGGCGATGTCGTCACCATCACCATCGCCGATGACGGCCGTGGCTTCAGCGCCGCCAGCGGCGGCACCGGCATCGGCTTGAGGAACGTGCGCGAACGCCTGCGTCTCATCTACGGCGCCGCTGCTTCGCTGTCCGTCGTCAGCAACGCACCGGAAGGCGTGGCCAGCACCATTACCGTGCCACGAAGAATCGCGGACAGTGCTGAAACGGAGACCTCGTCATGACGACCGCCATTCTTGCCGAGGACGAGGCGCTGCTACGCGCCGCCCTGCGCGACCTGCTGGCCCAGGTATGGCCCGAGCTGGACGTGCTGGCCGAATGCGAAGATGGCGCCAGCGCTCTCGAAGCCATCGACGCGCAGCGCCCCGATGTGGCTTTTCTCGACATCCGCATGCCCGGACTGAGCGGGCTGGAAGTGGCCGCCGCATCCGCCGAGGCCAGCCCCGCCACGCAAGTCGTGTTCACCACGGCCTACGATCAATATGCCATCGATGCCTTCGAGCGGGGCGCGGTGGACTACCTGCTCAAGCCCATCACCGCGGAGCGCCTCACCGCCACGGTACAGCGACTCAAGGCCCGCGTGGGTGCCCGTCCGGCCGACACCGCTGCGCTGACCGAGCTGCTGCGCGAGCTGTCCATCGGCAACGCTCCGGGGACGCCACCGCTTACCTGGGTCACCGCCAGCAATGGGCGTGAGACGCGCCTGATCATGGTGGACGACGTGGCCTACTTCCGCGCCGACAACAAGTACACCGTGGCCATGACCGCCGAGGGCGAGGCGCTGTTGCGCAAGCCGATTCGCGAACTGGCGGCCATGCTCGACCCCAGCCTGTTCAAGCAGATCCATCGCTCGACCATCGTCAATCTCAGGGCGATCGCGTCGATTGTTCGTGATGACACCGGCAAGGGCACGCTGCGCTTGAAGCAGCGTCCGGAAACGCTGGTGGTGAGCCAACCCTTCATGGCGCTGTTCCGCAACATGTGAGCTTCCTGGCGAAGCCACGCAGCGCCCCGCGCAAGAGGTCCCCATGAACAAGTTCATCGCATTGCTTCCCCTGCTGCTGTTGCTCGCCGGCTGCGAACAGGGACGTACGGTCGTGGTTCATTCGATCGCCAATGGCCATGACGTGGTTTACAGCAAGGTCAACGTCACCGGACCGCTCGCCAGCTTTCGCTGCCTGCGCAGCGAGAGCGGCGAGTGCCACTACACCGTGGTAGCGAACGAATGTGCGCCCGCCAGCGCCGCCTGCGCATCACCGCCGCTGCACTTCGCCGTCCGCGAGGGCGATACGCGCGTCAATGCCAGCTTGCCTGCCGGCTTCCAGAGTTGCGTCACTGCCACGCCGGCGCCCGATGAGGATTGCAAACAGCTGATGGCGGACGCGGGGCACGCTTCACGCTGAGCCACCGGCTCGCCGCCAGACGCCACACCTCGCTAGAATCGGGCCTTGGCCCCGTGGGAACTGGCGATGCGGTGGAATCAAAACAAAGGTTGGACTGGCGCACTCCTGGCCACGCTGGTGCTTGGCGCCACGACCGCGATGGCTGTGCCATCCCACACCGATATCCTGTTGCTGCCTGAGCGCGTCTGGACAGCCGACGGCGACAGCGCGCACAGCGGCTGGGCCGTGCTGGTCCATGACGGCGCCATCGCGACGGTGGGGCCGGTCGACGCGATCAAGGCTCCCGCCGAGGCGCGACACATCGCCCTGCCCGGCACCACCCTGACACCGGGCCTGATCGACCTGCACTCGCACGTGTTCCTGCATCCGTATAACGAAACCCTGTGGAACGACCAGGTGCTCAAGGAGCCGCAGGACTACCGCACGCTGGAAGCCGCCACGCATGCGCGCGCCACGCTGTTGGCAGGCTTCACGACCTTGCGCGATCTCGGCACGGAAGGGGCCGGCTTTGCCGACGTCTCGCTCAAGCGCGCCATCGATGAGGGCATGATTCCCGGACCGCGCCTGTTCGTGGCGACCCGCGCCATCGTTGCCACGGCCAGCTATGGACCCGGCCCTCGCGGCTTCCGGCCCGACATGGAGCTACCCAGTGGCGCGCAGGAGATCAGCGGTGTCGACGAAGCCATACGCGCCACGCGCGAACAGGCCGGGCGCGGCGCGGACTGGATCAAGCTGTATGCCGACTACCGCGTCGGCACGGACGGCAGTACGCAGCCCACATTGTCGCTGGCCGAGATGAAGGCCATCGTCGATACCGCCCATCTCTCGGGCCGGCCGGTGGCCGCGCACGCGTCCAGCGATGCCGGTGTTCGCCTGGCGGTGGAAGCGGGGGTGGACAGCATCGAACATGGTTACGGCGCCAGCGAAGCCACGTTCCGACTGCTCAAGCAACATAACGTGGCTTACGAACCCACGCTGACGGCGGTGGAATCGACCGCACAGTATTTCGAACACTACGTGCCTGGACAGAGCGAACCCACGCCGCGCATGCGCGAATCCGAACGCGCCTTCCGCACCGCGCTGAAGCTCGGCGTGACCATCGGCAACGGCAGCGATGTGGGCGTGTTCACCCATGGCGAGAATTGGCGCGAACCCGCCGCGATGGTGCGCGACGGCATGACAGCCCCCCAGGCCATGCATGCAGCCACCGATGTAGCGGCGCGCATTCTCCGTCAGCAGGACCGCTTCGGCCGCATCGCCCCCTGCCTGCGTGCCGACCTCGTCGCGTTCAACGGCGATCCGAGCACGCATATCGACGATCTTCAGCAGCCCGTCTTCGTGATGAAGGACGGCACCATCTACCGCACACCACCAACGACGCCATGACCGACTTTCTTATCCGCCCCATCGAAGCCTGCGACAACCCTGCCGTGGCGAACATCATCCGCACCGTGATGCCCGAGTTTGGTGCCGACGGCCCGGGCTTTGCCATTCATGACGCTGAAGTGGACGGCATGCAAGAAGCGTATGCGCGACCGCGCAGCGCGTATTTCGTGGTTGAGCGCGACGGCGTGGTGATCGGTGGCGGTGGCATCGCGCCCCTGGAAGGCGGCGATGCGGACGTCTGTGAACTACGCAAGATGTACTTCCTGCCCGAGGCGCGTGGCATCGGCGCAGGCAGCGCCATGATGCAGTTGTGCCTCGATACGGCGCGCGCACATGGCTTCCAGCGCTGTTACCTGGAAACCCTGAGCGGCATGGATGCCGCGCAAACGCTTTACCGTCGTCATGGTTTCACCAGGCTGGACGCGCCGATGGGCGGCACCGGCCACTTCAGCTGCGACAAATACTTTATCCGCGAACTGTGAGGCCTCGCCATGGGCAGCCACGATCCACGCGTCGATAGCTATATCGCCAAATCGGCACTCTTCGCCCAGCCGATACTCGAACACCTGCGCGCGCTGGTGCACGCCAGCTGCCCCGAGGCGGAAGAAGATATCAAGTGGAGCATGCCGTTCTTTATCTATCGCGGCTCGCCGATGTGCCAGATGGCGGCGTTCAAGCAACACTGTGCGTTCGGATTCTGGCGACACAAGGATGTCGTCGGCGACAAAGAAGACTCGGACGACGAAGGCATGGGGCAATTCGGCAGGATCACGACGCTGAAAGACCTGCCGCCAAAGAAGGCATTCTCCGCCTCGATCAAGAAGGCGATGGCTGTGATCGACACAGGTGCCAGGCCGAAGCGCCCCAAGAGCGCCCCCAAGCCGCCGCCCGCCATGCCCGACGACCTCGCCGCCCTGCTTGCGCAGAAGACGCATGCGGCGGCGCGAAAGACTTACGACGGCTTCCCGCCCAGCGCCCAGCGAGAATACGTCGATTGGATCACTGAAGCCAAAACCGAGGCCACGCGGCAGAAACGCATCGCCACGACGCTGGAATGGCTGGCCGAAGGCAAGCGCCGCAACTGGAAGTACGAGTCATGCTGAGAGCACCCGCGCTCCGCTTTGATATTGATGATCCCGCCTCGCCGGATATCGCCCCGCTGATCCACGAGCTGGACGGCTATCTGGCCGAGCTGTATCCCACCGGCAATATCCAGCCGGTGTCGGTGGAAGCGCTCAAGCAACCCAATGTCACGTTTCTTGCCGCTCGCGTCGATGGCACGCCCGTCGCCTGTGGTGCCTGCGTCTGGCACGAGGACTACGTCGAGGTGAAACGCATGTACGTCTTGCCCGCCTGTCGCGGATTGGGCCTGGGCAAGCAGCTGCTGGAAGCCCTGGAGAGGCAAGTTGCGCGAGCTGGTGGCAAGCTGATTCGACTCGAAACCGGCACGGCCCAGGCCGAGGCGCTGGAACTTTATGGACGCGCCGGCTACCGCCGATGCGCGCCTTTCGGTGAGCATCGCGCCAACCCACTCAGCATTTGCATGGAGAAGTCCCTCGCATGATTCGAATCGCTCATGCCGACGATGCGGCCGCCATCCACGACATCTATACGCCATCGGTCCTCCATGGCGTGGCCACCTTCGAAACCGAATTGCCCGGCGTGGAAGCCATGCGCGAACGCATCCTCGGCCGGCTCAAGCAGTACCCGTGGCTGGTCTGGGAAGAAGAGGGCCGCGTGCTTGCCTACGCTTATGCCAGCCGTTTTCGCGAACGCGCCGCCTACGACTGGATCGCCGAGACTTCGATCTACGTGCATGCCGACGCCCGTCGGCGAGGTATCGCCCGCCGGCTTTATGGCGTGCTGCTAGATGCGATGCGCCTGCAAGGACTGAACCAGGCAGTGGGCGTCATCACCCTGCCCGGCGAAGGCAGCGTCATCATGCACGAGGCGATAGGCTTCACGCCGGCCGGCGTGTGGCGAAGCTCGGGCTACAAGTTGGGCCGCTGGTGGGACGTGGGTGTGTGGCAGAAGGAATTGCAGGCGCCGGAAACGCCACCGGTAGCCGTGATGCCGTTCCCCGCACTGGCGCCAGGCGCACTCGAAAACCTTTTTAGAGCGGCGACGTCACCGAGCTGATCCGAGGCAATGCTCACCTGCCTCCGCGGTACTCACGGCATCACGCCTTCAATGCAACGAATTGACGGCCTTCACAATGCCCCCGAGCCAATCCCACGCATTTGGCAGGAACACGGTGACCAGAAGCGAACCGAGCGCAAGCAACTTGGGCCATAGCGCCGCCAGCGCGCCAGCGAACGTCAGACCGTCCTTGTCATTGGTGAACATGCGCCCAAGCAGGAAATCCTTTTCCAGCGTAAGCACCGCATAGACGATGCCGCCGAAGCCGATCGTCAGCAGCACGGTCGCCGCCATGGTCTGAAGGCGCTCGTAAACAGGCGTGTAGACCTGCATCAGCATTAGCGCCACGGCTGCACCAAGGATTGAACTCCACACGCACGTACGCACGGATTCGGCGGCAACCTTCATCTCTGCCACCAGATGCGCCTGCCAGTCCCGGATGTTCACTTGATTGCTTATGTCAAACGACGAACCGACGAGCAGGTAATTCGTCAGGCCCATCCAAGTGGCCGTATCAGGCTTGCTCAGGGCGTTGTAGTTGTCGATGCGCAAGACGATGTTGAACGGACTTCGCGGCCGCTCGTCCAGCAGGCGCGGCGATGGCCAATCCGCCCACCCATAGAGGCGGCGCACTTCCGGCACGGTCTTGCCGAGTTCAAGGCTGATGCAGCGCCAGCGATCGAGGCCTTCCAGAAACAGCACCAGAAAGAAGCTGCTGCTACCCAGTGCAAAGGCACCACTGAGCCCCGAAAGCCAGATATTGTCGACGCTGGCCGGCTCGTATTCGTTGATGCATAGCGAGAGCGTGACCAACAGAACGACGGCAGCGATGAGTGCGCGGATATGGCCTCGCTGCAGCAGCCGCGCCTTCAGTCGCGACGTCGCATAGATATGCTCGGCCATCTCCCGGCACCGCTCGTTCCATACACGCATGCGCAAAGTAGTGAAAATGAGCACGCAGGAATACGCAAGGACCAGGCATATCGCCGCCCGTGGATCGCGCCCGTGAGCGAGGTCCGTGTCCCTTGGCGAGGCCGGTGGAGACATGGCAAGAATCTTGTACACCGCAATGACCATGGCCACCAGCGCGAACGTTAGCCAAGGAACCAACCAGCGAAACGACGTCTTGCTCCCGGTGCCGTCGTGCATGGCCAGAAGTCGCAGGCCCAGACGCCCCTCTACGGACGGCCGCTTCGAAGCATCCGGAACGGCAGGGCTACCGACACCATCGGAGACCGCGGCCGGCTTATGCAGATCCATCCAACGCAGCGCAAAACGGCTGATCGGCAGCATCACCAGCGTGGCCGCACGTCCGTTGTAGATCTGCCAGGCCGCGAGCGTGAAGAGAATCGCGAGCACTACCAGCATCGAAAGGTAAACCGGCTGCTGCAACTCGATACGCGTGTCGGAGACGATCTGGAGGTCCCGATGCCGCTTGAGGCCTCCAGGAGAAATGAAATCGCCCTCGTCGATGAATTGAAAGCCCGCAAGGGTCGCCACCAGCATGTGAGGATCGCCGCCAGAACAACCGAATGGCACGCCAGGGTCCGAAGGCGAACCCAGGAGGCATACGACGGCACGGAACGTATTCGCGGCGTAGTCCGTCGCAAACGTGAAATAGCGCTTGTTCGAAGGATCGTCCTGCAGCGCCGCTCCTGGGGGCGATGTAGGCGCACCGGCGCAAGAGACTAGGTTTCCAGCCTTCGACAATCCTTCGGTCTTCGACATGCATACCAAGCTGTCGCCTGCAGGCATGGTGATGCTACCCCGACTGGTGTTGCGGTAATCGGGGTGGACGATGAGATTGTCCTGCTCAAGCAGGACCGGCAGCGCACCGGGAAATGAATCGCGCAACTCGCTCAACAGAAATAGGCGGTCACGCACATCGGTAGCGACGACAATCGCCGCCTTGGGATGCACGTACTTGTTCAAGGCATCGAAGGTCTGGAGTAGCGTCAGTTCATCCGAACGGGAGCTGAGGCTCGGCTGATACGTCGGCGGTTGATCGACGCCGTTTTCCACACCGGTCAGATCGAGCTCGAGCACACGGCTCGGCAACAACGCGCGGCGCTGGCTGTCCTGGTCCTGCTTGAGCTTGACGTGCTCGGACCGGATTGCCGCGATGTTTGGCGGAAACAGCACGCTCACAATAGGATTCAGGCATGGCCCAGGGGAATTCTTCGCATCGAACCATCCACTGCCATGGATTGGGCATTCCGTCATGCCCGTCTTGCCGGGTGTGGCAGCCGAGACGGTCGCCCCCTGACCGAAACTGGACTCTTCGCTCAGCAGGATGACCGCATCGTCGCTGTCCAGGCGGGTCTGCAGATAGCGGCGAACGCGACTCATCTGATCGGCCACGCTGTAAGCCAAAGAGTGATACGTCAGCTCGGTCTTGAAGGCAGCGGTCTTTGATGCAGCGAGATACGTGTGACGCGGAACATTTTCATTGCTGTCGACACTGGCAGAAGGGGTAAGGAGCTCAATGCCGAAATGGCGACGCGCTGTTGACGTCCCTGCGGCGCCAGTCGCACAAACCATCGACTCTGCATCCTGGGCGACCTGGCTCAACGCCGCGACCATCGATTCCATAGCGCCCGAAAAGGCGGGGCCAATGACGTTCAGATGAAGCTGACAGTTCCACGCTACGGGCGATCCATCCTTGAGTATTGCCTCGGTCTGGTCGCAGTCATTTCGACTTAGCGCCTGCGGAAATCCGCCGTCGGGCAGCCGGTTGCCACCGTCCAGGGCAAGCGCGCAGCGCGCGGCGCGTCTGAAGGCCTCCGGATGGATGCCGAAGCTTGGCGTTTCACCGACGAGAAACAGCACGTAATAGTCCGAGTCGCACGACACTGCGCCGGTCGAGCCGGGATCGGCGGCACCGGAACATTGGCGCCACAGATCCTTGCGAAACAACATCACGCTGGGCAGCCTGCGTGCCACTTCAGCCGCGCTGACGCCCACATCGCTACCGTCCGCGGCGCGCGGTTTCCAACTGAAGGCGAAGCTATCCAGTACGTAGTCGTCGGCCTGGAAGGCACTGATCAGGGCCGTCATTTCGATGTCGAACGCGCGTCCGAGCCGTGTCTCGACGGGATCGGGCAAAGTGACGACCGCCGTGTGCACCTTGCTCGGGGCATGCTCGGGAAGATGGGCGAATGGCCGCAGCGGGGAGGAAAGCTGCGAAGCGGTGGCGTAATACTCCGTCGACGACACCGGAAAGATCGAGCTGGCTACGGTCGTGGCTCTCGCCGGTTCCGGGGCAGCAGCGGCGCAGCTCGACGCGGCCAGTAGGCCGGCCATGCCCCATGCCACGGACTGCACGCAGCGACGGAGGATCAACCGGCATGCTCCGCACACGGCCCGAAGCGCGCACGTCCTGGCAGGCGCCCCAACAAGGTGCGCCTGAATCCACCAACGCCCGTAGCCCAAGTGGCGCATGACCCCTCGCCCGGCCGACCAGACTCCGCGCCGCAACACGCGGTACTTGCACCCAGGGCTTATACGCCGGCCACCCGTGCACCGGGCGTGAGGATGGCAATGCGTCGCATGCGTCGCTCCGTGCGGTAAGCACCTCAACGGGTCCACTCAGCTAACATAAGGGTTTTCTACAGCTTTACGGACACCCCCATGCAGCTCAATCAGGTCAAGGCGATCATTACCGGCGGCGCCTCCGGACTCGGCCACGCGGTGGCGCAGCATCTGGTCGCCCATGGCGGCAACGTTGCGCTGTTCGACGTCAACGAGGAGAAGGGTCAGGAAGCCGCCAAGGCGCTGGGCGCCACGTTCTTCCGCACCGATGTGACGTCCGAGGAAGGAGTGACGGCCAACGTCGCCGCCGCGCGCGACGCCCTGGGCGGGCTCAACGTGGTGATGAACTGCGCCGGCATCCTCGGCGCTGGCCGCATGCTGGGCAAGGAAGGCCCGATGCCGCTGAACACCTTTGCCACCACCGTGATGGTCAACCTGGTGGGCAGCTTCAACGTGGCCAAGGCCGCCGCCGCCCTCATGCAGGGCAACGAGGCCGGTGAAGACGGCGAGCGCGGCGTGATTATCAACACCGCCTCCGTGGCCGCCTACGAAGGCCAGATCGGCCAGGCCGCGTATTCCGCCTCCAAGGGCGGCGTGGTCGCCATGACCTTGCCGATGGCGCGCGAGCTGTCGCGCTTCGGCATCCGTGTGGCGACCATCGCCCCGGGCATCTTCTGGACGCCGATGGTCGATGGCATGCCGCCGCAGGTGCAGGAGTCGTTGTCCGCGTCGATTCCGTTCCCGTCGCGCCTGGGCAAGCCGGAGGAGTTCGCCGACACCGTCGCCTTTATCCTCGGCAATCGGTATATCAACGGCGAGACCATCCGCCTCGACGGCGCCGTGCGTTTGCAGCCGAAGTAAAGCGAGGGATGAGGGGCGAGTAGCGAGGGCGCCAGCCTGTTGCTCGTTCCTTGACCTCCGGATTCGCCGTGCGCGCACGAATTCGCGCCCTCACTACTCACCCCTCACTTACTCACCTCTGAGCTCTTCCCATGAAAGCTTCCGACGTCAAGAAAGGCAATGTGATCGAACACGACGGTACCGTGTACCAGGTGCGCGACATCGAGCGCAGCTCGCCGACCGCGCGTGGCGGCAACGTCACATTCCGCTTCACCATGTATTCCATCCCCGGTGGTCGCAAGTTCGACCTGAGCCTGCGCGCCGACGACGATCTGAAGGAAATGGATCTGGTGCGCCGTGAGGTGAACTTCTCGTACATGGATGGCGACGCGTTCGTCTTCATGGACAACGAGGATTACACGCAGTACATGCTGGCGCCGGAACTGGTGGGCGACAACGCCGGCTACATCGTGGAAGGCGTGGAAGGCTATTACGTGCAGGTGATCGACGATGCGCCGGTGGGCCTGCAGGTACCGACCAGCGTGACGCTCACCGTGGTCGACACCGCCCCGGAAATGAAGGGCGCCAGCGCCACCAAGCGCACCAAGCCGGCCAAGCTCAACACCGGCATCGAAATCCAGGTGCCCGAGTACATCAGCAACGAGGAAAAGGTGTGGGTGAACACGCTGACGGGCGAGTTCGCCGGCCGCGCCTAAACCCTCCCTGAAAGAAACAGGCACAGCGGCGTCCGGGCAACCGGGCGCCGTTTGCTTTTCGGCTTGACGTTCCTCGGTGGCTGCGGCACGTTCCCCCTACCCCACCCACCGTGACTGCCATGCCTTTCGTTCGCCCCAGGTATGCGCGCCTGCTCCCCATCAGCCGCACCCTGCTGTTGCTGATGCTGCTGGCCCTGCTCGCCGCCTGCGCGACCGCCCCGGCGCGCAACCCGATGGCGCAATGGGTACCCTCGCCCAACTTCGACCAGCGCCGGCCGGTACTGATCGTGCTGCATTTCACCGGCGGCCATTCGGCCCAGCAGAGCCTTCAGACGCTACGCACGTCCAACGACAGTGGCCCGGTGAGCGCTCACTACCTGATTGGCCGCGATGGGCACATTTTTCAGCTGGTGCCCGACGAGCTACGCGCCTGGCACGCTGGCGCCGGACGCTGGGGCACCATCACCGACGTCAACTCCGCCTCCATCGGCATCGAACTCGACAACGACGGACAGTCGCCGTTTGCGCCGGCACAGATCGACAGCCTGCTGGGCCTGCTGACCGACCTCACCACCCGGCTGCGTATTCCGCGCACGCAGATCATCGGCCACGAAGATCTGGCGCCAGGACGCAAGGATGATCCGGGCCCGCTGTTCCCGTGGAAACAATTGGCGGATGCCGGCTTTGGATGGTGGCCGCAGGGAACGCTGGCGGACCCGCCAGCGGACTTCGACCCGTGGATGGCGCTGGGCATGGTCGGATACTCCCTCGATAACCGCGCCGCGACGGTGCGCTCGTTCCACCATCATTTCCGCGGCATGGAGGGTGACACCCTGGACGCGCAAGACCTGCGCATCCTGTACGCGCTGACAAGCCAGCCAAGCGGTTCGGCGACTCCGTAACCCGTCACGGTGTTGTCCGTCGCGCCAGCTTCAGGCTGCATCGTGCAGAATTTGCCTATCGTTTAGGAGCGAACGAAGCCCCATGTCTTCCAGCGGTTACTCGCTACGCGCCACGGTCGTCGACAGCCTGCTCACCGCCAAGCGGCCCGACGTACCGGTGCGCGTCGTACTGCGCAATACGGCAGCGGTGATTCTGCCGTTGGCCATCGGCATCGCGAGCGGCCACCCGGGCGTCGGCCTGGGCATCGGCGCCGGCGCGCTGGATACGATGTTCTCCGACCAGCCAGGACCGTATCGCCAGCGCATGGCACGCCTGCTGCTGGCCTCGCTGGCGGCCGGACTGGCCTCGTTGATCGGCTTTCTGCTCGGCGACCAGTTGATCCCCATCCTGATCGCCACCGCTGCGTTTGGCTTCTGCGGTGGATTGCTGGTGGTGTTCGGCACCGACATGACCCGTGTCGGCATGACCAGCATGATCCTGCTGGTGGTCACCGCGGCCTCGCCGAGGCCGCTGGGCGAAGCGCTTGGTGCATCGGCCCTGATCTTTGCCGGCGGCCTGTTGCTTACCGTGTTTTCCGTCGCTGCGTGGCCACTGCAGCGTTACCGGCCGGAACGCCACGCGCTGGCGGCGGTGTATCGCGGGTTGGCCACGTTGGCGCGACAACAGGCGCATGACGACGCAGACGTTCCCGCACTCACCGAGGCCATGACCACGCTACAGCACACCTTGCTCGGCCGGCATCACGCGCGCGGTCGCGCGATGGAAGCGTTTGGCGTGTTGCTGGAGCTGGCCGAACGCATCCGCCTTGAACTCACCGCCATGGCGGAGCTGCGCGCCAACGCCACCATCCACGCCATGTTCCGTGGCGATGCCGCGCGCGTGCTCGCGGCGGTCGCGGATGCGTTGGAGGCGGGCGACTCACCCCGGCAGGCAGAACATGCCCTGCAAACCCTGCAAGCCAGCGAAAACGCGCTGCTTGGCAACGGAGGCGATGCAGACGGTCTGGCGACACATATTCACGCACTCTCCGGTCAGCTTGCCGCTGCCGTGCGTAATGCAAACTGGGCCGGTAGTCGCGGTGAACTGCGTGCCGCCGCTGCTGAAACACCGTTGCCGGCGGCGCTGCGCAGCAGCTCGGCGCGCGCCACGCTGCGCGCCAATCTCACCCCGCATTCGGTGGCCTTCCGCCACGCCGTGCGTAGCGCCGTCACGCTGACCGCCACGCTGTTGGTGGCGCGTCAGCTACAGCTACCTCATGGCTACTGGCTGCCAATGACCGCCGCCATCGTGCTGCGCCCCGACTTCGCGGCGACCTTCAACTTTGGCTTGCTGCGCGTGGTGGGTACGGTGCTGGGCCTGGTGCTGACCACCGCCCTGCTGCACTACACCCCGCATGATGCATGGGCGCATCTGGCCCTGATGGCGCTGCTCTGCATGGCGTTCCGTTACCTCGCCACGGCGCACTACGGGGTGGCCGTGGCGGCACTGACCGGCACCGTGGTGATCCTGCTGTCGTTCGAAGGCGTCAATTCCAGCGACGCGGTGATGGATCGCGTGATCAATACCGCCCTGGGTAGCGGCATGGCGTTGATCGCCTACGTGCTCTGGCCCACCTGGGAGCGCGGGCGCGCTCGCGCCGCGCTGTCGGACATGCTGGACGCCTATGCGAACTACATGCAGGCCCTGGCCAATCCGGAACGACGTGACGGCCGGCGCGAAGCACGCACGGCTGCACGCACGGCACGCAGCAACGCGCAGGCTTCACTGGACCGCATGCGTGCCGAACCGGCGACGCCGCCCGCCCTGCTCGAACTGGCCAACGCGCTGTTTGCCAATGGCAATCGATTCGCGCGCACCGCGATGGCGCTGGAAGCGCTGATCGACGATCACGACAGTCTGCCCGAGCAGGTGGAGATGTGCGCCTTCGTCAATCATGTTTCCATCGCGCTGCACGAGATTGGCGCGGCGTTGCGTGCGCAACGCGCACCGGAGCGCCTGCCTGATTTGCGCAGCCTGCAACGTACGTACGCGGCGCTGCTCAATATGACCGAAGACAGACAGGCCGCCGGGCTGCTCACGCGTATCAGCGACCGCCTCGTCGACAACGTGAATACTTTGGCGCATATCACGGGTCGTAGTCGCAGCAAATCCGCAGCGACGGTGTGACTTCCCTGCTCCCTCTCCCCTGCGGGGAGACGGTTGGGGTGAGGGGTCAATCTAGCGATAAAACAGCATTCGAAGCCGGCTTTGAATCAGCTCATCCGCGAGCACCCGTCCTTTACCCCTTTTTCGGGGCTCACCTCAGTCATCTCTCCCACAGGGACTACCTTCGGGTCGCCCGACGGGGAGAGAAGGTAAAGGGCTCAAGCCCCTACGCGCCGCCGCACGGCATCCGTATCCCGCACCGGACGAATCTCAATCCGCCCTGTCCGCGACCATGGGAACGCCATGGCCATTTGCACCGCCTCATCCATGTCCGCCGCCTCGATCAGGTTGAAGCCACCGAGATATTCCTTGGCCTCGGCAAACGGCCCGTCCATCACGCTCATCTTGCTGTCACGAATGCGCAGCGACTTCGCTTGCGCCGGCGGCTCCAGTTGCATCGAATCGAGCAGGCAGCCTTGGGCCCGCAGCTCATCGGCGTGAACGAAACAACCGCGCATCAGGCGGTCGAATTCGCCCGCCGGCAGCGCGTTCAACAAGGCATCGTCGTTGTAGATCATCATCAGGAATTTCATGGTGTCCCCCGACTGTTGGCGTGATCACCCTTCGCATGATGCCGGCAAATCGGTTGCGAATGCACGCCGGAGGCCATGGGAAACGCCCTGACCCCACCTTTACCCGGGTAACGCCGCGGCGATGGATGGCCCAATCCCCCCCCGCGACGCCCACCCGTCCAGGACTTACACTGGGCCCCATGCTCAAGATCGATACCCACGCACACATCCTGCCCCGCGACTGGCCCAATCTGGCGGCCAAATACGGGGACGAACGTTTTCCGGTGATGATCCACAACGATGGGCGCCACCGTATCTACAAGGACGGCAAGTTCTTTCGCGAGGTGTGGGACTCGGCGTTCGATCCTCAACACCGTATCGACGATTACGCGCGTTTTGGCGTCGGCGTACAGGTCATCTCCACCGTGCCGGTGCTGTTCTCCTATTGGGCGGCGGGTTACCAGGCGCTGGAGCTGCATCGACACCTGAACGATGAGACCGCCCGGTTGTGCAACGACTATCCGCGCCACTACGCCGGTATCGGCACGGTGCCGCTGCAGTCGCCCGAGCTGGCCATCCGTGAGCTGGAGCGCTGTATCGACGAACTGGGCCTCCAAGGCGTGCAGATTGGCTCGCACTGCAATGACTGGAACCTGGACGCGCCGGAGCTGTTTCCGTTCTTCGAGGCGGCCGCGGATCTTGGCGCCGCGGTACTCGTCCATCCGTGGGACATGATGGGCGCAGCCACCATGCCCAAGTACTGGCTACCCTGGCTGGTGGGCATGCCGGCGGAACAATCGCGCGCGGGTTGCTGCCTGGTGTTCGGCGGCGTGCTTGAGCGGCTGCCGAAGCTACGCGTGATGCTGGCCCACGGCGGCGGCAGCTTTCCGTGGAGCATCGGCCGTATCGAGCATGGCTTCCGCATGCGCCCGGACCTGGTGGCCACCGACAACCCGCGCAATCCGCGCGAGTACCTCCAGCGCCTGTATTTCGATTCCTGCGTGCACGATCCGCAAGCCTTGCGCTATCTCCTGGATGTGACCGGCGTCGACCGCGTCATGCTGGGCACCGACTATCCTTTCCCGCTGGGGGAGCAGCATCCGGGTAGCGGCATCGAGGCCTTGGGTCTCGACGACGCTGACCGTGCGCGGCTCTTCCACGGCACCGCACTGGAATGGTTGGGGCTGTCACTCCACCGTTTCGAACCCACCGCCTCACAGGAGCAGGCATGAGCTTTTTCCGCCATATGGTTCTCGCCAGCGCCCTCGTGCTGGCCAGCGCAGCCCACGCCACGGATGTCACCATGGCCGAGGGCAGCGTCAGCTTCAGCACGCCGGACTCCTGGGTGAGCATCATGGAGACGCAGGGCGATCCGGAGGTACGCGTATTCCAGGTACCGGACCCCTCGCCCACCGCAGCCAGCAGCCTCGCCCGCGTTACCGTGACAGTGAAGCAGGTCGCCGACGCCAACGCCTTCCAGCAGTACGTGAGCGGCGCCATGAGCAAGGCCAAGGCCCTTACCGGCTTTCAGGCCGGCGCCTCTCAAGCGGCGGAAAACTTCGTCTATACCGCACAGGAAAACGGCGCGCAGTTCAGCTACACCGAGCGCTACTGGCTCAAGGGCAACCACGCTATCCAGTTGCGCTGCGTGCGCCCAAGCCAAAGTCAGGCGGGCCCCGCCTGGAAGGCTGCCTTCGACAAGGGTTGCGACGCCATCGCCGCGCGCCTGAAGTAATCCGGTTCATCGCATCGCGCCCTGCAAGGGGCGCCATGCGCACTGCACGAGAATTCCGATGTCCGCACCGTACGAAGCCACCCTCGCCTGGGCGCAGGCCCAGGATGCAGCCGATCCGCTGCGCCACTTCCGCGATGAGTTCCACATCCCGCCGCATGAGGGCCGCGATAGCCACTACTTCTGCGGCAACTCGCTGGGGCTGCAACCGCGGGCCGTGCGCCCCGCGCTGAACAGCGAACTAGACTACTGGGGCGAGCTGGGGGTGGAAGGTCATTTCAAGGGCCGCCTGCCCTGGATGGACTATCACGAGTTCGTGCGCGACGACCTCGCCACCGTGGTGGGCGCACAACCCGCCGAAGTCGTGGCGATGAACACGCTGGGCGTGAATCTGCACCTGATGATGGTGAGCTTTTATCGCCCGACGCCGGAGCGGCACGCGATCCTGATTGAAGCAGGCGCCTTCCCTACCGATCGTTACGCGGTGGAATCGCAGATCCGCTTCCACGGTTTCGATCCTGCCACCGCGCTGATCGAACTTCGAAGCGACGAACCGAACGGCACCACGTCAATGGCTGCCATCGAACGTATGCTGGCCGAGCATGGCTCTCGCATTGCGCTGGTGATGCTGCCCGGCATCCAGTACCGCACCGGCCAGGCGTTCGATCTTGCCGCCATTACCCGGCTCGCCAATCGTCAAGGCTGCATGGTCGGCTTCGATCTTGCCCATGCCGTGGGCAACCTCCCCCTGCAACTGCATGACAGCGGCGCCGATTTCGCCATCTGGTGCAGCTACAAATATCTCAACAGCGGCCCCGGCGCGGTCGGCGGTGCCTTCGTGCACGAACGCCACGCGCGCACGGCGTTGCCGCGTTTCGCCGGCTGGTGGGGCCACGACAAGACCACCCGCTTCCAGATGGGGCCGCAGTTTGTGCCCACCTATGGCGCCGACGGCTGGCAGCTTTCCAATCCGCCCATCCTCGCACTGGCTCCCCTGCGCGTATCCCTGGAAATCTTCCGCCGTGCAGGCATGCCGCGCCTGCGCGAGAAGTCGCTGCGACTCACCGGTTACCTGGAATGGTTGGTGCATACGCAGTTGAGTCAAGTGCTCGAGGTGGTGACACCTACCGATCCACAACGCCGCGGTGCCCAGCTGTCCATCCGCGTACTGGGTGGTCGTGAGCGGGGGCGCGCGTTGTTCGAGTATCTGATGGAGCACGGCATCATCGGCGACTGGCGCGAGCCGGATGTGATTCGAATTTCTCCGGCGCCTTTGTATAACCGGTTTGTGGATTGCTGGGCCTTTGTGGAAGCGGTCAAGGGATGGGCCGCGCGCGACGCCTGAAACTCCTAACGACTCGCAACGGCGGGTGGCTGGTCGCGCCAGGACCCGTGTCTTCTGCTTTGGCCTGGAACGCGACCGAAAAGAAGCCGTTGTAGGAGCGCACCCTGTGCGCGATCACGGCGTCCCGCTCCGTTGGCTTTCTGGCACTGGATGCGCCCCTACAAAGGAATCAGGTGCCTTTGTCGGGATTCGCTACGCGGCTCTGTGGATGTCGTAGCTGGCCCTCGCCACGCACCACGAAGCGCTCGATCGTCAACGACTCGGCACCCATCGGTCCGTAGGCATGCAGGCGCGTGGTCGAGATGCCGATCTCAGCGCCCAGGCCAAGCTCGCCGCCATCGGAAAAACGCGAGGACGCGTTGACCATCACCACCGCCGAGCGCAATGCCTGCACGAAGCGCTGTGCGGCGGCCTCGTCACGCGTGGCGATGACTTCGGTATGGTCGGAGCTGTAGCGCCTGATATGAGCGATCGCCTCGTCGAGGTCCGCCACCACGCGCACCGCCAGGATCAGGTCGAGAAATTCCGCGGCGTAGTCATCCTCCGTCGCCGACTTCGTATCTGGTACCAGGCGGCAGGTTGCCGGATCACCGCGCAGCTCCACGCCACGCTCGCGCAATACTTGCGCGGCGCGAGGCATGAAAACCCCCGCCACATCCTTGTGTACCAGCAACGTCTCCAGCGCATTGCATACGCCCGGACGTGATGTCTTGCCATCGACCAGCAGGTTCAATGCCAGCGAAACATCGGCAGTGTCGTCCACGTAGAGATGGCAAACGCCCTTGTAGTGCTTGATCACGGGAACACGTGCGTGCTCCGCGACGAAACGAATCAGGCCTTCGCCGCCGCGCGGAATGGCGAGATCGACGATATCGGTCAGTTGCAGCAGTTCCACCATCGCTTCGCGACGAAGATCCTGCAGCAGGGTGATCGCGGCTTCAGGCAAGCCATGGGCGCGCAGTGCGTGGTGCAACGCTGCTGCAATCGCCATATTGGAGTGCAGCGCTTCCGACCCCCCGCGCAGGATCACCGCGTTACCCGCCTTGAGGCAGAGCGCGGCCGCGTCCGCCGTCACATTGGGTCGCGCCTCGTAGATCATCGCCACCACGCCGAGTGGAATGCGTACCCGCTCCACCGCGATACCGTTGGGCCGCGTCTCGCGCCGAGTCACGACGCCCACCGGGTCGGGCAAACCAGCCACCTCGCGCAGCGCCTGGGCGATGGCCGCGATGCGCGTGGCGTCCAGGCGCAGCCGATCCAGCAAGGCGCCGTGCAATCCCTTGTCGACCGCCTGTTGCATGTCGCGCGCATTCGCCGCCAGGATCGCATCGGCATGCTGCTCCAGCGACGCTGCCATGCCACGCAGGAGTGTCGTCTTGGCGGCCGTATCCAAAGCCGCCATCGAAGGCGCCGCATCGCGACAAGCAAGTGCGAGTGATCGGACGTCGCTCATGCGCTGCGTTCTCCCGCCGTCTCCGCCTGGGCCAGGGTAGCCAGGTCGTCGCGATGTACGACTTCGGCGCCATAGCTATAGCCCAATATGTGTTCGATATCGCGACTATGCCGGCCGGACAGGCGCCGAACTTCTGCGGCGCCGTACTGGCAGAGGCCGCGCGCCACGGGCCGGTCGGCGGCGTCGACGATCTCCACCAGGTCGCCACGGTGAAATTCGCCAGCCACCTCAAGCACACCGCCCGGTAGCAACGAAGCGCGACCGCTGGCCAATGCGCGCGCAGCACCTGCATCCACCCGGATGCAGCCGGGCGCCGCGGGTGCATGGCGAAGCCAGTACTTGCGTGCCTGCATGCGAGTCCCGCCAGCAGCAAACAGCGTGCCGCGCAGATAGCCGCGCCCGAGCGCGCCGACTGCAACGTCATCGCGCCCGCTGAATAATGCGGTGGGAATGCCTGCCGCAGCGGCCTTGGCGGCCGCCTCGAGTTTGGTGCGCATACCGCCCGTGCCCACACTGCTGCCGGTGCCGCCGGCCATGGCCAGTATCTCGGGCGTCACCGCATCGACGTGGGCCATTGGCCTCGCCGTGGGATCGAGGCGTGGATCGGCGCTATAGAGCGCATCGATATCGGACGCAATCAACAACAGGTCGGCATCGACCAGGGCAGCGACAATGGCGGCGAGGTTATCGTTGTCGCCCAGCTTCAGCTCGTCGACGGCGACGGTATCGTTCTCGTTGACGACAGCCAACACGTCGAGTGTGAGCAGTTCGCGCAGCGTCACGCGCGCATTGAGGTAGCGACGGCGATTGCGCAAGTCATCATGCGTCAGCAGCACTTGCGCCACCGGCCGTGTACTGAGCGATTGCCATAACGCGATCATCGGCGCCTGGCCAAGCGCGGCCAGTGCCTGACGCGCAGCCAGATCGCTGCCCGGCGGCACGTGTTGCCGTAGCAAAGCGCGTCCTGCCGCCACGGCACCGGAAGACACCAGGATGACCTCCCTGCCCTCGTCACGACTGACATCAATGAAAGCCGCCAGTGCTTCGGCGTAACGGGGGGTCAGGCCACCACCGTCGGCCGCCAGCAGATTGCTGCCGACCTTCAATACCGCCCGCCGCCAAGCCGGCAACGGCTGCTCGACTAAAGCATGCCGTGCCGGCTCGAAGTTCATGCCTGGGCATCCAGGGGAGCCGCGACGCGGTCGCCGTGGCTGCGCGGCGCCGAGACCACCAGAAAGCGTGCATCGACGCTCCCTTCGTTGCGGGCCTGGTGCGCGGCGCCCGGCGGCACGTGCAGTCCTTGGCCGCACTGCAGCAGGTGAACGACGCCATCGAGCTCCAGCGTCAGCCTGCCCTCGAGGGCGTAGAAGAACTGTCGCGACCGCGCATGCCGATGACGAATCTCGGCCGCACCTGGCGGCATGCGCTCTTCGATCACGCTCAGGTCATCGCCGGCCAGCAGATGCCAGCCGTCGCACCCCTGCCCCCAGCGGTAATGTTCGGCACTCCCCGTACTGACGGTCCCCATGCCAATCACCATTTAGCCGTCCAGATGGCCGAGTCTAGCGCGCAATTCGTCCAGGCGCAGGTCATGGCCAGAACCGGGTGACACGCGCGCCGCCAGGCTGCCCTCCGGCGTGCGGCCCGCACCGGCGGAAGACGCCGCGTCGGCAGCCGCGCGATAGGCATCACGGAATGGAACGCCCGCCGCGGCCTGTTCGATCGCCACGTCGGTCGCGTACATGGCTGGCTCGATCGCGGCGCGCATGGCCGGTTCGTTCCATTCCATGCGAGCCAGCAGGTCCGGCATCAAATCCAGTGCAGCCAGGCCATGGCGACAGCCATGGAACAGCGAGCCCTTGGAGAACTGCAGGTCGCGCTGGTAACCGGAAGGCAGCGACAGCAGCTGCTCGATCTCGGTGCGGGCGGCAGCGACGCTGGCGTAGCTGGCGCGCAGCAGCTCCACCACGTCCGGGTTGCGCTTGTTCGGCATGATCGAGCTGCCGGTGGTGTATTCGGACGGCAGCTTGACGAAATCGAACTCGGCGGTGGTGAACAGCGACAAGTCCCAGGCCAGCCGACGCACATCCAGTAGCGCGCCGCCGATCGCTTCCAGCACGGCCATTTCGAACTTGCCACGCGACAACTGGGCATAGATCGGCGAGATCTGCATGCGCGCAAAGCCCAATGCCGCCGTGGTGTGTTCGCGGTCGAGCTTCATATTGACGCCGTAGCCTGCGGCCGTACCCAGCGGGTTGGCGTCGATCAGGGTAGTGGTTTGCCGGGCGCGCAGCGCGCTGTCGATAAAGCCCTCGGCATAACCGGCGAACCACATGCCGGTGGACGACACCACCGCACGCTGAAGGTGGGTGTAACCCGGTAGCGGCGATCCTGGCTTGGCTGCGCGATCCAGGCAGACTCCGGCGATGGCGCGGCAGTGCTGTTCGAGTGTGGCCAGCTGGTCTTTCAGCCACAGACGCGTGGCGACCAGGATCTGATCGTTGCGGCTGCGGCCGGTATGTACACGTCGGCCTGCATCGCCCAATCGTTCGGTCAGCCGCGCCTCGATGGCGGAATGGCAGTCCTCGTAGCGATCATCGAGCACGAAGCTGCCGGCACGGAAGTCATCCGCCAGCACGTCCAGCTCACGCTTGAGGGCTGCGGCCTCGTCCGCGCTGACCACGCCGATATTGGCCAGACCTTCCACATGCGCCTTGCTGGCGGTGACGTCGTAAAGGAAAAACTCGCGATCCAGCAAGACGTCGTCACCCGCCAGGAACTTCATGATGCGGGCGTCGATCTTGATATTGGATTTTTGCCAGAGCGGCTGAGTCATGTTCGTGTCCTGCTGTATCGATAGATGAGAGCGCAGTCGCTGCGCTTAAGCAAAAGTGGAACTCAATCGCGTCGAGGGCGCGCATCGACCAGGGCCGCCAACGCGGCATCGATGCTGAGCACGCTTCGCTCGTCGGTGGCGCGTCGCTTCAATTCGACCTGACCGTTCTTCAGTTCGCGCGGCCCCACGGCCAGCTGCCACGACAGACCGATCAGATCGATATTTGCGAACTTGCCGCCAGCCCGAGCACTAGTGTCGTCGTACAACACTTCGATGCCGGACTGCCTGAGCTTGGTATAGACCGTCTCGCAGGCTGCATCCGTATCGGCGTTGCCCTGCTGCAGATTGATCAGGCCGACCTGGAACGGAGCCACCGCGTCCGGCCATACGATACCGCGCTCGTCGTGGCTGGCCTCGATGATGGCGCCGACCAGCCGCGAAACGCCCACGCCATAAGAGCCGCCGTGGATCGGTCGCTCCACGCCGTCGGCACCAGCGATCAGGGCCTTCATTGGCCCGGAATACTTGGTGCCGAAATAGAAGATCTGCCCGACTTCGATGCCTCGCGTATGCAGCCGCCGTTCCGCCGCCACTTCACGCTCGAAGCGCTCGGCGTCATGCACGTCCTCGGTGGCGGCATAGGGCTGCGTCCAAGGCGCAATCAGCGCGGCGAGGTCGCCCTCGTAGTCCACCAGTTCGTCCGGTACCGGCAGCTCAAGCAACTGGCGATCGCAGTAGACGTCCGACTCGCCGGTATCGGCCAGCACGATGAACTCGTGTGACAGGTCACCGCCGATAGGCCCGGTTTCCGCGCGCATGGGGATCGCAGTCAGTCCCATGCGGGAGAACATGCGCAGATAGGCGACGAACATGCGCTGGTAGGAGCGACGCGCGGCGGCCTCGTCGAGATCGAACGAGTAGGCATCCTTCATCAGGAATTCGCGCCCTCGCAATACCCCGAAACGCGGCCGCTGCTCGTCGCGGAACTTCCACTGCACGTGATAGAGATTCATCGGCAGGTCGCGGTACGAACGCACGTTCCCGCGGAAAATGTCGGTGACCATCTCTTCGTTGGTCGGCCCGTACAAAAGTTCGCGCTCGTTGCGGTCGCGGATACGCAGCATCTCCGGGCCATAGGCATCGTAGCGCCCGCTCTCTCGCCACAGGTCGGCGAGCTGCAGCGTCGGCATCAGCAACTCCAGCGCACCGGCGCGATGCATTTCCTCGCGCACGATACGCTCGATCTTGCGCAGCACCTGCAAGCCCAGCGGCAGCCAGGCATAAATGCCGGCGGCCTCCTGGCGGATCATGCCCGCACGCAACATCAGCCGATGCGAGACGATCTGCGCCTCGGCGGGCGTTTCTTTCAAGGTGGGAAGCAGATAGCGGGACAGACGCATGACGATGACCCCGGACGAACGGATGGTGGGTTTCCCTACGACGGTGCGCGCGTGAGCGTCACGGTCGCGGGATCGCCGTGAATTCGTCCACGCCAATCGCGCGATTGATGTTCTGCATGGCCTGGGTGGCGGCGCCCTTGAGCAGGTTGTCCAGCGTTGCCACCACCACCACGCGCTTGCCGTCGGCGGATACCGCGAAGCCGCCGATCTCCACATGATGCTTGTGGGCGATCTGGCTGACCCATGGCGCCTCGTCCAGTACGCGTACCAGTTTCTCGCCTGCGTAGGCGCCGTTGAAGCGGGCGATCACGTCCTCGCGCTTGATCGGCCGGACCAGATAGAGACTGGTGGTCACCGTAAGCCCGCGAAAATGCGGCGCCACATGCGGCATGAATTCCACCGGCAGGCCGAGATGGCGACTGGCTTCCTTCTCGTGCATATGGCCGGTAAGCGAATACGGCATCAAGTTGTCGCGCAGCTTTTCCGGGTCATTGCGATCCGACGGCGTGGTGCCGGCACCGGAATAGCCGGACACGCCAAACGACACCGGCGGCGCGGCCAGCAGATCCTTCAACGGCGCGATCGAAAGCTGCACTGCCGTGGCGTAGCAGCCCGGATTGCTGATGCGCTTCTCGCCGCGCCAGCGCTCACGAGTCAACTCCGGCAGGCCGTAATACCAGCGCTCGTCAAAGCGATAGTCGGCGGACAGGTCGACGATCAGTGTTTCTGGCTTGGCCTTGTCGATGGCCTCGACATAGGGCGCTGCCTTGCCGTTGGGCAAGGCCAGCACCACCACGTCCGCATCTTGCGCAGCGACAGCCGTCGGATCGAGGTTGGCGTAACGCAGCTCGCCTTTGAAGCCATCCACCTGGTCTGCCACGCGCTGGCCATCCAGTTCGCGCGAGGAGACGAAGGCGAGTTCCAAGGCCGGATGCGCTGTCACCAGGCGGATCAGTTCCGCGCCGGTGTGACCGCGCGCGCCCACAATACCGATGCGTTGTTTGGTCATGCTCATGATTCAGCCCACCAGGGTCGGCTGCCGCGTGGCGCAATGCGCGACGCAGCGGGCGATGGTTTCGAAGTCCTCAAGGCCGTACCAGAACACTTTCCAGTTCGGCTGCTTGAGGCAACCATCCGATTCGGCGTAGTAGAAATGGTTGACCGAGTTGCCGTGGCGCGAACGCCAGAACATCTGCGGGTTCTCCTCGCGCATCACCTGCCACACGGCACGTCCCAGGCCCTCACCCTGGGCATCGTCGAGCACGGCGAACTTGTCGAGGTAGGGCAAGCCGTCTTCCATCGTAAGTATCATCGCGGTGCGATAGTTCTCGCTGACATAGATCCGGAACGGCTTGGTGCGCTCGAAATAGTCCGGCACCAGGGTGCGGCCGAAGCTGGATTCGATCAGGCTGCGCATGCGCTCCAGGTCGATACCTTCCCATGACTCGAAGCGACGTACTTTCTCGCCACGACGCACGAGCGTCCCCGAACCCTTATGCGTGAACAGCTCCTTGGCCAATTCGGACGGCTGGGTGATCGACACCGACGAGGTCAACGGCAAGTCGGCCAGCAGATCCGCGATCTGTTCGATCTTCAGGCGCATGCCGCCGTTGATCCACGGCTGGGCCATCAGATGCTCGAACTCGGTGCTGAGGTTGATCGAGTCGATGATTCGACCCTTGTCGTCCAGCAGGCCACCGGTCCCGGTCAGGAACACGATCTTGTACGGCTGCAGCACGCGCACCAGTTCGTTGGCGGCGAAGTCGGCGTTGACGTTGAGGATCTGCCCCTCTTCCGTCTCGCCCATGCTGGCGATCACCGGGATGGAGCCGGCGCGCAAGCTGGCCTCGATCGGCGCCAGGTTGATCCGGCTCACCTTGCCGACCAGGCCGTAGGTGTCGCGGTCGAGGTAGGTGGAAGTGAACACGCCCGACAGCACCGACGTGGCGCGCGTGTCCATGGTCTGCAAGGCCTCGACCAGGCGCAGGTTCTGCTCCTGGAACACCTTGCGTACGATCGCCAGCGCCTGCGGCGTGGTCACACGCAAGCCGTTGACGGTCTGCTTCTCGATACCGGCGGCAGATAGTTCCTCGTCCAGCTGCGGACCCGCACCATGCAGCACGATCGGGGTCAGCCCGACTTGCTGCAGGAAGGTCAGCGAGGACGTGAGCGCAGGCAGATCGTCGCGCAGCACAGCGCCACCGACCTTCACTACGGCGAAGCGCTTGGCGTCGAGCTGCGAGAAGCGCTTGAGGTATTGCTGGATTTCCTTCGCGCTGCCCATGCTCGAAAGCAGGCGGACGATGGTCTTACGGGTGTGCTTATGCGCTTCCACGATCGATGATCCGGTAAATGGTTTCTGCGTAATGCTGGAGCTGGCTCAGGGCGACCCATTCGTCGGCGGTATGCGCCTGCGCGATGTCGCCGGGGCCATAGACAAAACAGATGTAGCCGGCCGCGGAGAACAGGGCCGCTTCGGTCCAGAAGTCCACCGCATTGCCAATGGGAATGTCCAACTCGTCGGCGAGATCGCGCGCGGCAAGACGGCGTGCTTCGGCCGTAGCCGTGTCGCCAGCCGGCAGTGAATCACCGCGGAAGGTTTCTCCGAATGCCACCGGCTGCGGTTCGACCAGGGTGCGAAACGTTTCCAGCATCTGGTCGGGCGCCATGGTGGGCAAGGGACGAAAACCGAAGCGGATATCGGCCGTCGGCGCGATCATATTGGCCTTGATACCGCCTTCGACCTTGCCGATGTTGAAGCGCAGCCCGGTCAGGCCACCAAAGCGCTCGTGCGCCTGCTTCTCGACAAAATCCAGCGCCGCCGAACCCCAGCGCATCGCCTGATGCAGCGCGCTGTCGCTGGGTTTCTGCTCGCCCGAAGCATGACCGGCACTGCCCTTGAAGCGCATCTGCACCGAATGAATGCCGCGATGCGCCAACACGGCCTCGCCCTTGGTCGGCTCGGCGACGATGACGGCGTCATAGGCCGGCTTCTGCTTGAGGAAACCTTCAATGCAACGCGCATCGTTGGCCTCTTCGTCGGTGGACAACAGCAGCGCCATGTCCCCCTGCGTGGCGTTGGCAACCGCCACCAGTGCGGCCGCGGCACCCTTGATATCGCAAGCACCAAGGCCGATGGCGCGGCCCTCTGTCACACGCAGCAGGTGTGGATCAGCCGTCCAGTGTGGCGAGTCGGGTACGGTATCCAGATGCACGTTGAACAGCACCTTCGGCTGGCCGCGCACCGCGTACAGGTTGACTGCACCTGCGCCGAAATCGGTGACTGTGACGTCGAAGCCGGGCAGGTTTTCGCGCAAGTAATCGAAAATGCCGCCCGTGCCGATTTCACGCGGCGGATTGCGCGTGTCGTAACTGACCAGTGCGCGAAGATGTCTGAGGGTATCGTCCAGTAAGGCGCTCATGCAGTCCGTCTAATATGGTTATTCATCGATGCGGCCCGTGGGCTTCCTCAAGGCAGCAATTCATGTCCGCCGCTCCGGCGAAGTCGGAACCCAGCGTCTCAGGCAGGAAACCTGGGCGCTGGATCCCCGCATTCGCTGGGTGACGATCAGCCGCGGTTGATCTCGGCCCACAACGTGCTGCTCATACCGAACAGCTTGATAAAGCCCTCGGCTTCCTCCACGCCCCAATCGGCCGACTGCGCGTAGGTGGCACCCTTGGCATTGAGGATGTGCGGCGAACGCACTTCCACCGCGGTGACCTGGGCACCCGAGGTTTCCAGCACCACTTCGCCATTGACGCAGCTCTGGCTGGAGCTCAGATAAGCCTCGAGATCGGTCTTGACCGGATCGTGGAAGAAACCTTCGTACACCACTTCCACCCACTTGCGTGCCACTTCGGGCTTGAAGCGGTTCTGCTGCTTGGTCAGCACGGCCTCTTCCAGCGCACGATGCGCGGCGAGAAGCGAGATCAGGCCCGGGGCTTCATACACGATGCGACCCTTCAAGCCGATGGTAGTGTCGCCGGTGTACATGCCACGACCCACGCCGTAGGGAGCGAACAACTCGTTGAGCTTGGCCAGCAGCTTCGCGCCTGGCAGCTTTTCGCCATTGAGCGACACCGCCTCGCCCTTGACGAAGCCGATCGTCACCGAGAGCTTTTCGGACGGCCATTCGGCGCGCGGCTTGCACCAGCCCCGCGCACCTTCGCCCGGGGTCTTCCAATGATCGATCTCACCGCCGGACAGGGTCACGCCCAGCAGGTTCTCATTGATGGTGTAGCTCTTCTGCTTCGCGCGCACGTCAAAGCCGCGCTCTTCCAGATAGGCCTGCTCATAGGCGCGCGTCTGGGTGTGCTCTTTCTGGATCTCGCGGATCGGCGCCACGATCTCGTAGTCGCCTAGCGCCTTCACCGCCAGGTCGAAACGCACCTGGTCATTGCCCATGCCGGTGCAGCCATGCGCAATCGCCTTGGTGCCCAGCTCGCCAGCGCGCTTGATGGCCGCATCCACGATCAGGTAGCGATCGGACACCAGCAGCGGATACTGACCCTGGTAAGCCTCGCCCGCCTGCACGAACGGCTTGACGAAGCCTTCCCAGATCGCCGGGCCACCGTCGACGGTAACGTGGCTGGCGACACCCAGCTCCTTGGCGCGCTGCTCAATATAGGCGCGCTCTTCAGCATCGACGCCGCCGGTATCGGCGAACACGGTGTGCACGGCCCAGCCGCGCTCCTTGAGGTAGGGCACGCAGAAGCTGGTGTCGAGGCCACCGGAGAAGGCGAGAACGATATCTTTGCTCATGACTGGCAATCCTGGAGAAGAAATAAGAACAAAAGGTCAGACGGATTCGACGACGATGCGCGGTTCGCAGCGCACAGGAAAATTCACGGAATTGGCGATAAAGCAGGCGTGGTGCGCAGGCTCGTGCGCCGCCTCAGCCTTGGCCGGATCACTGCCCGCCGCGATGGTCACTACCGGGTGCAGCACGACTTCAAGGAAGCGGCCGCCATGTGCATCGGTTTCCATCGTGCCTTCGGCGTTGTCCTCATAAGCCGTCACGACGACACCGGCCAGCACGGCCTGATGCAGGTACGACAGCATGTGGCAGGTGGAAAGCGAGGTCACCAGCATGTCTTCCGGGTTGTGCTTGCTGGCATCGCCACGAAACGTGGGATCGGACGAACCCGCCAGCACCGGCTTACCAGCGATGCGGATTTCATGCTCACGGCCGTAGCCCTGGTAGGTCTTCGTACCGGTGCCCTGGTTGCCGGTCCACGTCACGTCCACTTTGTAGCGATGCTGATGTCCCTTGCTCACGACCTGCTCTCCTCTTGTTGAACCATGAGATCCGCCAGCTCGGCATCGCCCCGACCGCTGCGCTGACGCAAGCCTTCGACCACGCCGGCGCGATTCGCTGCCGGGTGGTTCTGGCTCAGCTTGAACTTGCCCTCGATGCGATCGATGCTGATTTCCAGACCGACGATGCCACCCAGCGACTTCTCGATATGGTCGGCCGGCGCATCGGATACGTGCCACGGCTTGGGCTGGCCCGCTTCGTGACGATCGGTCAGGCGCTCAAGCAACAGTCGTAGCCAGGTGTGATCCTCGACCACGCGCAGGCGCCCATGCACATGGATCACCGCATAGTTCCAGGTCGGCACTTCGCGCCCGGTCTCGTGCTTGCTCGGATACCAGTTCGGGCTCACATAGCCTTCCGGTCCGCGAAAAATCACCAACACCTCGGCACCATCGGCACGCGCCAGTTCGTTGCCGCGCGCGACGTGGCCATGCAAGTGGTCACCGACCAGCTCGCACGGCAGATGATTGGCGGTGAGGCCTGCATCGCCATGCGTCACCAGCGTGGCGAAGGGGTAAGCGCGCATCAACGCATGCAGCGCTTCGCTTCGTGTTTCCTTGAAATAAGTGGGCATATACATGAGCTGATTTCGCCTCGACTCAGCGCTGACCGATCAACGACGCCATCACCGCCTTCTGCACATGCAGGCGGTTCTCGGCTTCATCGATGGCGATGCACGCCGGCGAATCCATCACGGCATCGGTGGCTTTCACATTGCGACGCAACGGCAGGCAATGACTGAAGAGACCGTTATTGGTCAGCGCCATCTTGGCCTCGTCCACGATGAAGTGCCGGCTCGCCTCGCGGATCGGCTTCTCCTGCTCCCAGTTGCCGAAGAACGGCAGCGCACCCCAGCTCTTGGCGTAGACCACATCGGCGCCGCGATAGGCTTCTTCGATGTTGTGGCTGACCTTGAGCGAACCGCCGTTTTGCATGGCGTTCTGGTAGCCGAACTCCATGTAGCGCTCGTCCAGCACGTAGTCAGGTGTGGGACACAGCAAGGTCACGTCCATGCCCATCTTGGTGGCGATCAACAAGGCGGAGTTAGCCACTGCGGTGTTCAGCGGCTTGGGGTGATAGGTCCAGGTGAGCACATACTTCTTGTTCTGCAGATTGCCCAGGTGTTCCTTCAGCGCCATCGCGTGTGCCAGCTCCTGGCACGGATGGGTGATGGTTTCCATGTTGATCACCGGCACCGTCGCGTACTGCGCGAACGCCTTGATGACCTTGTCCTCGCGATCCACCGACCAATCCTGGAACTTCGGAAATGCACGCACGGCGATCAGGTCCACATAGCGCGACAGCACGCGCGCCACTTCGGCGATGTGCTCCTCCGTATCGCCTTCCATCACGCTGCCCACCTCGAACTCGATCGGCCATGCGTCCTTGCCTGGCGCCAGCACGATGGCGTGGCCACCCATATGGAAAGCGCCCAGCTCGAAGCTGGTGCGGGTACGCATCGACGGGTTGAAGAACATCAGCGCCACCGACTTGCCAGCCAGCTGCTGGCCGCGCGGGGAACGCTTGAAGGCGGCCGCCTGTTCCAACAGCGCGTCGATCTCGGCGCGGCTGTAGTCCTGGGTGGTCAGAAAATGGCGAAGAGTCATCTCGTGAATACCTTTGTCTTGTCGTTGGCCCTGAAGGCCAGTGGTCTCAGGGCGGGCCAGCCCATGTCAGTTCAAAATCCAAAAACAAAAAAACCCGGCTGCAGGCCGGGTTTTGTCGTCGATACACATGAAATGCGTGCGACAGCCTACCCGGCCGAATGTCGGACCAGCGGTCGGCGCGCACGCGACGTCATCCCAGCAGCCATGCGGGCGCTGGTGAGTACGGTGGCGGTATAGACGGCTGCGGACATGGAGGTTCCGGGAGGTTGAACGCGCATCATGACGGGATTTTCGCTGCCATGCAACAAGCCGGCTTGGATGAAGACGCCCCTACAGCGAACCGCCGCCCGAAGGCGGCGGCGTTGCTGAATGGGTCAGGCTGCAGGGTCAGTCGGCGGGCGCGACGCTTACCCGTACCCGGAGACGCTCGCCCGGGTCGTAGTTGAGACGGGAAACATAGACTTCGCCGCGATAGCGATACTCCACGTCATAACCCATGATGCGGCGCTGCTCGCTCACTGCAGCCACCTGGCGGCAGTGGGTCTCGGTGCCCTGGTACTGGCCACCGCCACTGGCCGACACACTGTTGCCGACGGCACCACCAGCGACCGCGCCAACCACGGTGGCCGCTGTACGGCCACTGCCGCGGCCGACGGTGCTTCCCAGCACACCGCCCACGACAGCACCCAAGATGGTGCCGGCCGCGCTGCCCTGGGGCGGCGCGGTCTGCACCACCTGCTGGTCGTAGCATTCCTGGCGTGGCACCTCGGTGCGGGCAACCCCATAGACAGGGTCGACGCGCAACACATCCGCCCAGCCATAGTGGGTGTTGTCGTCGTTCTGGCTTTGATTTTGACTCGGATTTTGACTCTGGTACCGCGCATCCTGCGCAAATGCACTGGTAACTGTCAGGCCACAGGCCATCAAGGCTAGCACCAGCGCGGGAAACACCATCTTGGTCATTACGACCTCCGCTCAGGGGCATGTTGGGCGCATCTATGCGCCTCATAGCAGCCATTGCAACAAATTCACACTGAATCGACGCTTAGAACTCACTTAAAGTCTTGCGATTAACTGTCGCTGTTCACCCACTCCACCCCTATCAGGTGCCTGCGGCGGCAGCAGCAGCTTGTTAAGATGCGCGGCCGGCTTGCGCCCGCCTGCGCCCGCTCCCACCGCCCGGATTTCCTGCCGATGCCGATTTCGCTTCACAACAGCCTGACGCGCCGCGTTGAAACGTTCAGCCCGCTCGATCCCGACCGGGTAACGATGTATTTGTGCGGGCCCACGGTCTACAACTACGTGCACATCGGCAATGCACGTGGTCCGGTGGTATTCGACGTGCTGGTGCGCCTGCTGCGCCGCCACTATCCCCATGTGGTCTACGCCCGCAACATCACCGACGTGGACGACAAGATCAATGCCGCTGCCCAGCAGTTGGGCGTGGGCATCGAGACCATCACCGGCCGCTATACGCAAGCCTACCGCGAAGACATGGCGGCGCTGGGTATCGCTCCGCCGGACATGGAGCCGCACGCAACGGCGCACATTCCCCAGATCATCGCGATGATCGAGCGGCTGATCGCCAGCAAACATGCCTATGCGGCCGAAGGCCACGTGCTGTTCAACGTGGATTCCTACGCCGATTACGGCGCCCTGTCGGGCCGCGACCCAGATGAACTGCTGGCAGGTGCCCGCGTGGAAGTTGCCCCCTACAAGCAGAGTCCTGGCGATTTCGTACTGTGGAAGCCATCCACGCCCGAACTGCCCGGCTGGGACAGTCCCTGGGGTCGCGGCCGTCCGGGCTGGCATATCGAGTGCTCGGCCATGAGCGAAGCGCACCTAGGCGAAACCATTGATATCCACGCCGGTGGCGTGGATCTGCAGTTTCCGCATCACGAGAACGAAATCGCGCAGTCCACCTGCGCGCACGGCGGCAGGATCTTCGCCCGCTATTGGATGCACAACGGCATGCTTACGTTCGGCGGCCGCAAGATGTCCAAGTCGCTGGGCAACGTGATGCTGGTGCATGAACTGCTCAAGCAACATCCGCCGGAAGCCCTGCGCCTGTTGCTGCTGCGGGGTCATTACCGCCAGCCGCTGGACTGGTCCGATGCGACCATTGCCCAAGCAATCAGTACGCTGGAGGGCTGGTATCGCGTGCTGCGCGACCTGGGTGACGTCGAGGTCGACATGACCGACTTGCCGGTACCCGCCGCCGTCGAAGCGGCGCTGTGCGACGACCTCAATACGCCGCAGGCGCTGGCTGAACTGTCGCAGCTGGCTGATGCCGCCCGCCAGGCCGGCGATGCAGATGCCCGGCACGAAGCGAAGCGGGCACTTCTAGGCGCCGGCGCCCTGCTCGGGCTGCTGCAGCAGGATCCGGAAAACTGGTTCAAGCAGTCCAGCGATGCATCGGACATTGACGAAGCTCGCATCGAGGCCTTGCTGGAGGCACGGCGCGCTGCCCGCGCCGCCCGCGACTTCAAGCGTGCCGATGAGATTCGCGACGAACTGACTGCGATGGGAATCGCCATTGAAGACGGTGCCCAGGGCACGCGCTGGAGCGTGGTGAAGGGCTGAAGCTCTTACTTCCTCTCCCCTCCGGGGCACGCGGGGAAGGGCCATGGATGGCCCCGGCGTTGAGGAGCGAGGAGAGGACTGAGGTGAGGGGCCAATCCTGCGATAGACCCACATTCAGAGCCGGCGTTGTAGCAGCCTTATCGCGAGCACTCGCCCTTTACCCCCTTTCGGGGGCTCACCCTAGCCCTCTCCCCTGCAGGGAGAGGGAATCGGGGCAAAACGCGCGATAATGCACGCATGAACGCTATTGCCACACCCAACGCCGAGCAGGCGCAGCAAGATATCGTCGACGAGTTCGCCTTTTTTGGCGACTGGACTGAGCGCTACCAATACCTGATCGACCTGGGCAAGCAATTGCCCCCGTTTCCCGATGACCTGAAGACCGAGCAATACCGCGTGCATGGCTGCCAGTCGATGGTATGGCTGGTACCGTATGGCAGCGCGGACAAGCTGCATTTTCAGGCAACCAGCGACTCGGCCATCGTCTCCGGCTTGATCGCGCTGGTTCTGCGCGTTTATTCCGACCGCTCCGCACGCGACATCGTGGCGACCGAACCTCGCTTTATCGAGGCCATCGGCCTGGCCAAGCATTTGTCACCCACGCGATCGAATGGACTGGCGGCCATGCTCGCCAAGCTGAAAGCCTATGCGGCGGCAACGCTGGCTTGAGAAAGCGGGATGGGTGGTTGGTAGCGGCGGCGCATAAACCGACCTCTGCGCCAGCTTTGAAGGCCTTCGTGTCGAAGCATTGAAGCGATCGAGACGCCCCCCTACCCGCCTCATCCCCCGCCCCCCCAGAAAAACAAAACCCCGCGCATCGGCGGGGCTTTGCCTGTTCGAAAGGGACGAGTTCAGTCGCCCATCTGCTTCTGCAGGTGCTCGCGACGCTCCTGCGCGTCCAGCGACAGCGTGGCGATCGGGCGGGCATCGAGACGCTCGACACCAATCTCCTCATCCGTCTCTTCGCAGTAGCCGTAACGGCCTTCCTCGATGCGGCGCAATGCCTTGTCGATCTTGGAAATCAGCTTTCGGTAACGATCGCGCGTACGCAGTTCCAGCGAGTTTTCCGTCTCACGGGTGGCGCGCTCGGCTTCGTCGCCTACGTCACGCACTTCGTCACGGAGGTTTTCCATGGTCTGGCGCGATTCTTCCACCAGCTGGTCACGCCAGTCGCGAAGCTTGTTGCGGAAGTAGGCGAGGTGCTTCGGGTTCATGTACTCCTCGTCGTTCGAGGGACGGTAACCCTTGGGCAGGTCGATCGTGGTGGTGGAAGGCAGCGCGTAGCGGCCGTCTTCGCGGGTGATGCCATTGTCGAGAGTTGCAGGATTATTCATCGAGGACTGCTGGGCTTTCTGCTTTTGAGGAGTGGTATGACGAGCGGTAGCACTCGCTACTTTACCCGTAAAGGGCAGAGCTGCGGGTTTGGCCCGCTCGACGGGCGCTGGCGCTGCCTTCACCGGAGCCGGCGCCGCCTGCTTGGGAGCGGGCTTGGCCGGTGCAGGCTTGGCAGCCGGTTTGGCGACCGGCTTGGCCGGTGGCGCCTTGGCGGCCTTCACCGGGGTTGAAGCCGGCCTGGCCACGGCCTGGGGTGGCTGCTTCTTGGCGGGCGCCGTCACCTTCTTGGCAACGGGCTTCGCCACTTTCTTCACAACGGCCTTGCTGGGTGCCGGCTTCTTGGCCGGCGTGGCTTTCTTGACCGGCGGCTTGGGAGCAGCCTTCTTCACAACGACGCGCTTTGCCGGGGACTTCGCGGCTTTCTTGGCCACCGGCTTTTTCGCTACAGCCGGCTTGGCTGCAACCTTCTTGGCAGCTGGTTTCTTGGCCGGGGCCGCCTTGACGGCGGCCTTGGCCGGCGCACTCTTCGCTCCCCGCCCGACGGCAGGAGCTTTCTTGCTGGCCTTGACGTCCTTCACCTTGCCCGCAGGTTTTCCCTTCTGCGACTTGGTGGCTGTAGCACTACGCGTCGTTTTCGCCATATCCCTTCACCATTTTGGCCTTGGCGGCCGGGTGTTATAGCCCATGTGCCTTACACCGGCAACCGTGCTTCTGGAATACTTGCGGCACTCTATGCCACAAGCTGTCTCGGCAGCTTTAAACCGTCGTGACCCGACTAATACTTCTACTGCTTGGCTTCTACAAGCGCTGGCTAAGCCCCCTGCTGGGTCAGCGCTGCCGTTTCCATCCCAGCTGCTCCGATTATGCACGGATTGCGGTCGTGCGCTTCGGTCCGTTGCGCGGCAGCGCACTGGCTGGTTGGCGACTACTGCGCTGCCAGCCCTTGTGCGAAGGCGGCCACGACCCCGTTCCCGAGCAATTCACCTTCCGCCGTTGCCGCACCCCTGGAGAAAACCATGTCCACTGACTGGCTGATCAAGAACGCCGAACTGGTCAATGAAGGCCGCCGTTTCCATGCAGATCTTCGCGTAGAGCAGGGTCGCATTGAAACCATCGCCGGCGATCTGGACGCCCGCCCCGGCGAACAGGTGATCGACGCGACGGGTCTGTGGTTGTTCCCGGGCATGATCGACGACCAGGTGCACTTCCGCGAACCCGGCCTTACCCACAAGGCCGACATCGCCCACGAGTCGCGTGCCTGCGCCGCCGGCGGCATCACCAGCTTCATGGAGATGCCCAACACCAAGCCGCCCGCCCTGGATCGAGACACCCTGGAAGCCAAGTACGCCCGCGGCGCCGAAACCTCGGCGGTGAACTACGCGTTCTATATGGGTGCCAGCAACGACAACCTGGAGGCGATTCGCAGCCTGGACCCGCTGGCCGCTCCGGGCATCAAGGTGTTCATGGGTGCCTCGACCGGCAACATGCTGGTGGACAATCCGGAGGTGCTCGACGGCATCTTCCGTTATGCACCCACGCCGATCATCACGCACTGCGAAGACACGCCGATGATCGACGCGAACCTCGCCGTGGCGCACGCGAAGTACGGTGACAACATCCCGGCCTGGGAACATCCGCTGATCCGCTCGCGCGAAGCCTGCATCAAGTCCACCCGGCTGGCGATCGAGCTGGCGCGCCGGCACAACAGCCGCTTGCATGTACTGCACATTTCCACCGCCGATGAGCTGGCGCTGTTCGAGCCCGGTCCGCTCAAGGGCAAGCGCATCACGGCGGAAACCTGCGTGCACTTCCTGCACTTTGACGACCGCGACTACGAGCGACTCGGCTTCCTGATCAAATGCAACCCGGCGATCAAGACCGCCGCTGACCGCGCGGCGATCACCAAGGCGCTGGCCGAGGGCCGCATCGACGTGCTCGCCACCGATCATGCCCCGCATCTGCTCGAGGAAAAGGCCCAGCTGTATGACAAGGCGCCCAGCGGCCTGCCACTGGTGCAGTTCGCCTTGCAGGCGGCCTTGCAGCGGGTATTCGAAGGCAAGCTGACCCTGGAGCGCGTGGTGGAAGCCGTGACGCATGCGCCAGCCACCTTGTTCGACGTGAAGGAACGAGGCTTCCTGCGCGAAGGCTATGCCGCCGACCTGGTGCTGGTTGATCCGAACAAGCCGCACACGGTGAGCCGTGACGAAGTACTGTCAAAGTGCGCCTGGTCGCCGTTCGAGGGGTACACCTTTAACAGCTCGATCGTGGCCACCTTCGTCAATGGCCAGCGCGTGTGGAATGGCTCGTCCATCGACGCCAGCGTGCGCGGACAGCGGCTGGCATTCGCTCGCTGAGGGGAGCGGATCGCGCGGCAGGGCTATATACCCTGCCGCTGGCCACCCTGCCCGCTTTTGCCACCACCTTGCCGGGCATTGGTGACAGCTCTTAGCGCTTGTTCAGAGGCTCGATCGGGTCACACGCCGCTCGCCCCCCCTCGGAGGGGACGAGCAGTCACTCGCTACGGCACGGCCTTGAGCATCACGCTCACCGGCCCATTTTCGCCGGAGCGGCCGAGCACGCTCACCCGGGTATCGTTGATGGCCAGCAACTTGTCGCCCTGTTGCAGGCGCACGCTGATGGCGAAGTCCACACCATCCTTCAGCTCAGAGGGGTCATAGCTGATAAGGAAATCCACCGGCGAGGCCGTTACCGGCTGGACGCGCTCCTCGGCAATGGTGCGCGCGGGGACATCCTGCCGGCTCACGTCCGCCAGCGTGACTTGCAGATAGGCATCGGCAGGCACGGGCTGCGGCAAGTTGTAACGGACATCGCCGGTGATCGACTTGATCAGGGCCTGATGCACGGGCGTTGCATCACTCTTGGGGTGATGCGAAAACATGGAGCAACCCGCCAGCGCGAATGCGGCGACGGCGAGCAGCGAAAAACGGGACAACATGCGGATCTCCTGTGGGGGGGCCTTTCCAAGGCTCCCGCGATGCTAACAGGGCGACCCGTAATCGAGCGTCAGGGGCAACCTTTACCTGCAAAGCCACCGACCACGCCCTTACTGGCATAGGCCACGGCATCGTGCGGGTGCAGGCTTTCCTGGTGCTCCACGCGGACATGGAAGTCACTGAGGTTCGCGTCGGCATCGAGTGCCTTTTGGATGCGACGCGCCGCGTCTTCGCAGAACATCAGGTTGCTGCCATTGGCGAGCGCAAACGCCTGCTCGTCCTCGCGCTTCACGGCGGTTTGCACCGGGGTACCCAGGGCCTGTTCGGTCTGATCGATCAGGCTGATCAGGTCAAAGCGCGCGTCCTTGGCAATACGCACGCGCAGACGCGCCACGCTGCGTTGTGCATGCGGCGTGGCCACGATGCCCTTCTCGCTGCCGAGCCAGGCGAAGACCGCGGCATGATCGACCGGTGCGGACGGGTTGAAGTCCTTGGCGAACTGATCCTGGATCAGCTGGCGCGACAACGCTGCCGATGCCGGACACGTGGATGAATAAACCACCTCTGTGCCAAATTCGAGCAGAAATTCGTCGCCGACCAGGCTCGCTTCGATGCACACGGGATAGGCGCGCCAGCCACTATTGGCGCTACGCAAGGCCGGACGGCGCACCAGATGCTCAAAGCGGATGCTCAGGCAGGCGCGGTCGGAAAGATCCTTGTGGGATTCAAGAAAGGAGCGCAGCAGATCGTGAAGCGAGTGGGCACTCAGCGTTTGCGTGCTCAGCGCCTGCTCCACCAGCAGGTAGAGGCGCGACATGTGGATGCCACGTTTGTCCGGCCGCTTGAGATTGACGAAGGCGCCAACACGCGCACTGGCGCGCTGTGCATCGCCGTCGCCGGCATCGAAACGTACCGGTACCTCGATGCCATTCATGCCGACCCAATCGAGGGCGCCAGCGAGGTGCGGCTGGGCATGCACGGCCACATCGGGCAGCAGGCGGGCGGTGTTTTCGTCGATATACATGGGAGAATCCTGTAATCCAGCCGTCGTCGAACGCGTCATCCAGCGGCCGGTCATACCGCCGCGACCGACATCAATCTTGGGGCATGACGCCAGCCTCGCAATAGTGGCGTGACGGAAACGCTGCGTCCCGGAGTGGACCAGGGGGAGCGCGTGAACAGGCCCTAGCCGACCTGCCGGCGCCAGGCCCGCGCCGCCTGCCAGGCCTGCCAGGTCACGCCAGGCCCCTGGCGACCCTGCCCTTGGCGCAGTACATCCAGCGGATGGGCCGCCTTGCGCGCCCGCGCCACCAGCGCGCGCCCATGCCGCGATTCGAGCCCGCGAAACGCACTGAGCGGCCCCGCCAGGCGCTCGGATTCGCGCCAGGCGGCGTACAGATCGTCCAATTGGGCACGGATGGCGTCTTCACGCGCCGTGCTGGCCGTGCGCAGCTGGTTGCGGCTCAGGCCATAGCGGGCCAGTCGCGCCATCGGCAGGGCCAGCCGATCGCGTTCGGCGTCCTCTTCCAGCCGCAGCAGGGAAAACAGCAAATGAGACAGCGTCGCGACGCGGCTGGCGCGTTCCGGGGACACCTGTTCGCCAAACCACCACGCGGTCTCCAGTTCCGCCAGCGCGCCATGCAGCAGCGAGCCGGCGGCGAGCTGGGCTGGAAAATCCGCGGCGGTGCCCTCTTCCAGCTGCGCCATGGCGGCCAGCACCGGCGCTACCCAGCGTTCATTGGGCAGGGCATGCGCGCGTTCGTCGTCGAACAGCACCTGGGTCAACGGATGACGGCCACCGCTGGCGGCTGCACCGGAAAGCTCCTCAGCCCACCAGTTCAACTTGCCGGCCGCCACCTGCGGCTCACGAATGCCGTAGGCCGCCGCCAGCAATTCCTGCTCAAGCGCCGCCAGCGCAATATGGCCGGGATACGACCTTTGATCGACGAAGGCCAGCGCGATGCGTTGTTGCGGCTGTACCGCGAGCCATTTGTCGATATAGCTCTGCAGCGCGGCCTGGCTCATGCCGTCACCCGTTGGCGACGCAGGAGTCCGGTGAGTTCGGACGGATGGTCGAGCACCAGATCGGCGTTCCACTGCTGCGGATCGCCGCCATCCAGATAGCCCCAGCGAACGGCTACCGTATACAGGCCAGCGGCGTCGCCCGCGAGCACGTCACGGCGATCGTCGCCCACGAACAGGCAACGCGAAGGATCGAGCCCGGCGCGTTCGCAGGCGAGCAGCACCGGCGCCGGGTCGGGCTTCTTCACCGGCAAGGTGTCACCCGACACCACGGCGGCCGCGCGCGCGGCCCAGCCAATGCGCTCCACCAGTCCGTCGGTCAGGAACCCAGGCTTGTTGGTGACGATGCCCCAGGCCAGCCCCTGTGCCTCAATGACGGCGAGCAGTTCGTCCACGCCCTCGAACGGACGCGTCTGGTCCGCCATCACTGCCTCGTAGAGCTCAAGGTAGCGCGGCACCAGGGTCAGCAGCTCCGCCTCGTCGATAGCAGGAAAGGCACAGCGCAGGATCGAGCGCGAACCGCGCGATACCACCTCGCGCACCATCTCGTAGGCCGGCACCGGGACGTCCATTTCCTCGCACTGCTTCTTCAGGGCGCCATAGAGGTCGACGGCGCTGTCCAGCAGGGTGCCATCGAGATCGAACAGCACGCCCTGGATGTTTTGGGGGAAGGACTTCATGCCGGTTTGCGACCGCTGATCAGGTAATTCACCGCCGTGACGCGGCTCAACCAGGCCTTGCGGTTGATCGGGTTGTAGCCAAGGCCGGAAACGTCGTCCAGCTCCAGCCCAGCATGGCGCATCAGGCGACCAAGCTCCGACGGCTTCAGGAACTGCGCGTAATGGTGAGTACCGCGCGGAAGCATGCGCATGATGTATTCCGCACCGAGAATGGCAGCGCCAAAGGCGACCGGCGTGCGATTGAGCGTGGACATCACCACCACGCCGCCCGGTTTCACCATGCGTGCAAGATCGTTGACCAGGGCGGTCGGATCGGGCACGTGTTCGATCAGTTCCATGCAACACACGGCGTCGAAGCTTGCCGGCTCCGCCGCAGCCAGTTCGGCGGACGACTGCACGCGATAGTCGACATGGAGGTCAGGCATTTCCAGTCGCGACTCGTGCAAATGCAGGCGCGCAATCTCGATGACCTTCTCACCGAGATCGATGCCCGTGACATGGGCGCCAGCGCGAGCCAGGGCCTCGCTGAGCAGTCCACCGCCACAACCGACATCCGCCACCTTGGCGCGACGCAGATCCACGCGGGCTGCCACATAGGCGGCACGAACGGGGTTGAGATCATGCAGCGGACGGGACTCGCCGTCCGGGTCCCACCAGCGCGCAGCCAGTTTGCCGAAACGGGCGATTTCCTCGGGACTTACATTGGCCGCAGCTTGCATCGAACGCTTCCTTTTACCCAGCGGCAGAGCTTAACGCGCCTGCCATTCGTATACCGTGATATCCCAGCCGCCGCTTCCGTGGGCCGGGTCTTCATGCGCGATGGCCAGCGCCTCTTCGAAATGCTCGGCGAGCAACAGATAGGCACCGCCGGATTGGTCGCTGAAGCCACCGCACAGCTCGATACGTCCACCGGCGCGCAAGCCTTCCAGGTAATCCTTATGCGGCTGCACCATCGCCGGATCACATATCGAGCGCCGCATGGCCATGACGAGATAGCGATTCATCATGGTTCCATTCAACCCGCGTCGATGGCCGCGATGCGTTCGCGCCAGGCATGCGTCTTGGCGAGTACGGCGTCGGTGTCGATATCCACCAGCGTTCGTGCGGCGAGCTTGCGCACGCCGTTGATCCACACGTCGCTGACCTGGTGACGTCCCGCGGCATAGGCCAACTGCGAGGCAATATGGAACAGCGGCTGGGTTTCCAGATCGGACAGGCGCACGGCTGCGATATCGGCCTGCTTGCCAACTTCAATCGAACCGATCCGGTCCTCCAGACCCATGGCACGGGCACCGTTGAGGGTGGCCGCGCGCAGCGCGTACGCCGCATCGAAGGCCGCTGCATCGCCGGCAACCGCCTTGGCCAGCAAGGCTGCTGTACGCATTTCGCCGAACATGTCCAGGTCGTTATTGGAGGCGCAACCGTCAGTACCCAGCGCCACGTTGACGCCGGCCCGACGCAATTTCTCGGCGGGGCAGAAGCCCGACGCCAGCTTGAGATTGGATTCCGGGCAGTGCACCACGGAGACGCCCGCTTCCGCGCAGGCCGCGATTTCGCCATCGGTGAGCTGGGTCATGTGCACGGCGATCAGGCGATCGTTGACCAGGCCCAGCTTCTGCAGCCGCTGGAACGGACGCAGGCCGCTCTTGCTCTTCTCCTCATCCACTTCATGCGCCGTTTCATGCGTATGCAGATGCACCTGGATATCGAGCTGGTCGGACAGCACCCGAATGCGCTCGAAGCTCTCGTCCGACACGGTGTACGGCGCATGCGGTGCAAACGCCGTGCCGACCAGTGGATCGCCGCGGAAGCTGTCGTGCACCTCGATGGCGCGTTCGAAATATTCGTCCTGCGACTTGGCCCAGGCGGTCGGGAATTCGATCACCGGCAGGCCGACCACGGCGCGGAAGCCCATGCGCCGATAGGTGGCTCCGATGACATCGGGGAAAAAGTAATTTTCGTTGGCGCAGGTGGTGCCGCCGCGAATCATCTCGGCGACTGCCAGCTCCACGCCATCGCGCACGAACTCCGGCCCGATCACCTGCCCTTCCACCGGCCAGATGTGCTTCTGCAGCCACACCATCAGCGGCAGGTCGTCGGCCAGGCCACGCAGCAAGGTCATCGGGTTGTGCGTGTGGGTATTGACCAAGCCAGGGATCAGCGCGTGCTCGCCCAGCGCCACGCGTTCGCGCGGCGCATAGGCTGCTCGCGCCTCGGCGATGGGTAGCAACGCAACGATCACACCCGCATCGATGGCGACGCCATGGTGCTCCAGCACCACCGCATGCGGTTCGACCGGGACGATCCAGCGGGCTTCGATGAGAAGGTCGACGGCGATAGGGCTAGGAGTCATAGATCATTTCGCTGTTTCGGGATGTCAAAAATGACGGAACCTGTCGTCTCCGTAGGACGTGCCATCGTACTTGACCCTCGAAGAACCCAGCCCGCCTCACGCAGATTCGCTTTCGCCAGCCCATAACAAAATCGGCACGGCGCCCAAGGGGGCTGCCGTGCCGATCTATGCATCGAACGCCCGGTGCCTTATTTGCCGACGCGGCTGACGTATTCACCCGTACGGGTGTCGACCTTGATGATTTCGTCGGTGCCGACGAACAGCGGCACGCGCACCACGGCGCCGGTTTCCAGCGTGGCTGGCTTGCCGCCGCCACCGGAGGTGTCACCACGCACGCCCGGATCGGTCTCGGTGATCTTCAGCTCGACGAAGTTCGGCGGCTGGACAGCGATGACTTCGCCGTTGAACAGCGTGACCACGCACTCTTCCTCGCCTTTGAGCCACTTCACCGCTTCGCCGACGCCGGCCTTGGTGGCCTGGTGCTGCTCAAACGACTCCTGGTGCATGAAGTGCCAGAAATCGCCATCGGTATACAGATACTGCATGTCCGTATCGTTGACGTCCGCCACCTCGAAGGAGTCGCTGGACTTCATCGTCTGCTCAGAGGTGCGGCCGTTCTTGAGGTTGCGGATAAAGATGCGGGTGAAGGCCTGGCCCTTGCCGGGCTTGATGAACTCGGCCTCGGTAATGACCCACGGGTCGTTGTTGTGAAGGATCTTCATACCCTTCTTGACGTCGTTGAGACCGGCGGTCGCCATGCGCTATCTACTCCAAAAGGTAAAACCGCCCCGCGGGGCGGCTAGAATTAGGGTCTGTCGCGGGCCCAAAGGCCCGTCCCAAGGCCCACCATGATAACCGCAAGCCCCGTTTCCCGCCTATCGCCACCCGCCGCCGACTGGCGCGAGCTGTGGCGAGATGCCATTACCAACGCTGCCGAACTCCTGCAGGCCGCGGGGCTTGGCCACCGTGCCGACCTGCTGCCCGCCGACGATGCGGGCTTCGCGCTGCGCGTCCCACGCGGTTTCGCGGCTCGAATGCGCCAGGGCGACCCGACTGATCCCCTCCTGCTGCAGGTGTTGCCGCAAGCGGCCGAGCACCACCAGGCCGAAGGTTTCACGACGGATGCCGTGGGCGACCTGGCTTCGAAAGCCGGGCAAGGGGTCCTGCACAAATACAGCGGCCGTGCCCTGCTGGTCGCCAGCGGCAGCTGCGCCATCAATTGCCGCTACTGCTTTCGCCGGCACTTTCCCTATGGCGATGAGATCGCCGCTGCGGGCCAGTGGCGCAAGGCCCTGGACCATGTCCGAATGGACTCGACGATCACTGAGCTGATCCTGTCCGGCGGTGACCCGCTCTCGCTCGCCACGGCCAAGCTGGAAGAGCTCACTCAGGGCCTGAAGGACATCCCGCACGTCGTGCGCCTGCGCATCCATACCCGCTTGCCGGTGGTACTGCCTGAGCGCGTCGACCGGGCGCTCATGGACTGGATGACGCAGCTGCCACTGCAGAAGGTGGTGGTACTGCACGCCAATCACGCCAACGAATTCGACGCGAGTGTGGACGAAGCCTGCGCCCGCCTGCGCGAGGCCGGCTGCACACTGCTCAACCAGTCGGTGCTGCTGCGCGGCGTCAATGACAACGCCGATGCGCTCGCCACGCTGTCCGAGCGCATGTTCGCTGCCGGTGTGCTGCCCTATTACCTGCACCAGCTCGACCGGGTGCAGGGGGCGGCGCACTTCGAAGTCGATGACACCCGTGCACTCGCCCTGGTCGATGAACTGCGCCAGCGCCTGCCCGGCTACCTGGTGCCCAAACTGGTGCGCGAAGTAGGCGGCGAAGCGTCCAAACGGCCGCTGTAATCACCTCACCTCGGCGCCCGTGCGTGCGCCTTGCAAGGACTTTGAACTGGCTCACAGCTGTGGGCCGCGTCACTCCCGGAACATTTCCGCTGGCAGTGACTCACGGAATCCGCTACAACCACGCATGGCCCGCACCCTGCTGTCATGGCAGGCTTGACCCGCAGCGGCGAACAATGGATAGCTCGACGTGCCCATGAAAACAGACCAGGTCATCAAGATCCTTTTCATCGAAAAGTCGGTCGAAGACGCGGAACAGATCATCAGCCTGCTGCGCAACAGCGGTATTGCCGTTCGCCCTGCGCGCGCCACCAGCACCGATCAAGTGACCGCCGCCCTCGACGAGCTGGGACCGGACATCGTGCTTTTCGACCCCTCCGTGGGCACCGTCGAACTGCGCGACCTCACCCGCCTGCTCGACGCCCATGGGCGCGACCTCTCGCTGATCGCCCTGGTGGCCCAGGTCGACAATGCCGTGGTCACCGATCTGTTCGTCAATGGTGCTCGCAGCGTGGCGCTACGCCCGCAGCCCAAGCAGCTGATGGCGGTGATCCAGCGTGAGTTCGACGCGCTCAACACGCGTCGCCAGCTGCGCCGCCTGGAAACCGCCTTGCGCGAATCCGAGCGTCGCTGCGATGCCCTGCTCGACTCGTCCAACGATCCCATCGCCTACGTGCACGAAGGCATGCACGTGCGCGCCAACCAGGCCTATCTCGATACGTTCGGCTACGCCGATTTCGACGACCTGTTGGGCCTGCCCGTGCTGGACATGATCGGTCCCAGCGATACCGAACAGTTCAAGGCGACCCTGAAAGGCCTGTCACGCGGCGAGAAGCACAACGGCCCGCTCGAACTGCAGGCACGCCGGGCCGACGCCACCAGTTTCAAGGCCAGCGTGGAATTTGCCCATGCCACGTTCGAGGGCGAACCCTGTCTGCAGGTGGTTTTCCGACGCCAGCAGATCGACGCCCATGTGATCGAGCAGCTGCAGCGCGACCAGGTCACGGGCCTGTTCAATCGCGCGCGCACGCTCGAATCCATCGACCAGGCGGTGGCGGCGGCAACGGAGGGCACCAAGGGCCAGTCACTGCTGCTGATCGAGCCTGACAACTGGCAAACCATCGTGGCCGGGGTGGGCCTCGCCAAGGCGGATGAGCTGCTCGCCGCATTTGCCGCGCGCGTGGAAACACAGCTCGGGGCTCACGATACGGCCGGCCTGCTGGCCGAGCACACGGTCGGCGTGCTGCTGCACACCCGCAACGACGAAGGCATCAAGAGCTGGATCGCCAACCTGCAACAGAGCATCGCGGGCGGCATCTTCGATCTCGGCACGCGCTCGATCACGATCACCACCAGCATCGGCGGCAGCCTGCTGGGCGAGAAGAACGCGAACACCGAACTCTTGCTCAATCAGGCCAGCCAGGCATTGCGCAATGCGCAGAGCCAGGGCGGCAATCGTAGCGACCTGCATGATCCCGGCGCACGTGAGAAGGCCGACGAAGAACGCGAGCGTTATTGGCTGGGCGTGCTGCAGCAGGCGCTCACGCAGAACGATTTTGTGCTCTATCACCAGCAGACGATCAGCCTGCAGGACGCCGAAGGCGAATTCTCGGAAATCCTGCTGCGCCTCGATGGCCCGCAAGGCGAAGTGCTACCCGGCTTCTTCATGCCGATCGCCGAGAAGCACAACCTCACCCCAGCGATCGACCGCTGGGTGCTGAACGAGACGATCGAGGCGCTCAAGGCGCGCGAACGCATGGGCACACCGACCACGTTCTTCGTCAAGCTGACGTCGGGCTCATTGCAGGATGCCGAGCTATTGCCCTGGCTGGGCGATCGCCTGAATAGGGCCGCGCTCAAACACGGACAACTGGTGCTGGAAACGACCGAGAGCAAGGTGGTGACCTCGCTGCGCCCGGCGCAGGAGTTCATCACGGCCTGGAAGAAGCTGGGCGGCCAATTCGCGCTGGAGCAGTTCGGCTCGGGCCTCAACTCGTTCCAACTACTCAACCATATCGACGCGGACTACCTGAAGATCGACCGCAGCTACATGGCGGACCTGCCGCAGCAGCAGGAGAGCCAGAAGAAAGTCGCCGAGATCTGCCGCCAGGCACGCGAGATGAAGAAGCAGACCATTGCCGAATGGGTGGAAGACGCGGCCAGCACGTCTCTGCTGTTCGCCTGCGGCGTGGACTTTGTGCAGGGCAACTTCCTGCAGGAACCGCAGCGCCTCAGCATCGGCAACTGACAAAGCCGCGCGCTTCGGCGCGCCGCAAACGCAAGATCCGCAGACAATCCCAACGCAAAAACCCCGCGGATCGCTCCGCGGGGTTTTTGTTGTATCGATGATGCGTACCGAGTTACTCGGCGGCAGCCTTCTTCTTCGCAGCCTTGGCAGCGGAGACGGCGGCGATGTCTTCCTTGATGCGAGCCGCCTTGCCTTCCAGACCGCGCAGGTAGTACAGCTTGGCGCCACGCACCTTGCCCTTACGCTTGACTTCGAGCGAGTCGATGGCCGGGCTGTGCGCCTGGAACACGCGCTCCACGCCGGTGCCGTGCGAGATCTTGCGCACGGTGAAGGCGGAATGCAGACCGCGGCTGCGCTTGGCGATGACAACACCTTCGAACGCCTGGACGCGCTCGCGATTGCCTTCCTTCACCTTCACGTTGACCACCACGGTGTCGCCAGGGCCGAATTCCGGCAGCTGGCGGGTGATCTGCTCGGCTTCGAACTGTTCAATGATCTTGTTCATGGCAACACCTGTCTCATATCAAACTGCGGTCACTGGGTGACCGTATCGTTGTGCCGCGTTTGCGTTCTTGCATGCTCGCGGCGGAATTCGTCCAACAGCGCTCGGGATTCAGCATCCAGCGCGCGCTGCGCCAAAAGATCGGGACGCCGTAACCAGGTCCGTCCCAGCGATTGCTTCAGGCGCCAACGGCGAATCGCCGCATGGTCACCGGAAAGCAAGACCTCCGGTACGTCGCCCAGTGCGTCGTGCACCGGTTTTGCATAGTGAGGACAATCCAGCAGGCCATCCGAAAACGAATCCTGCTGCGCCGACTGTGCGTCATTCAACGCACCTTCCTGTAAGCGACCGACGGCATCAATGATCACTGCCGCACCAAGCTCACCGCCTGACAGCACATAATCGCCGATGGAAAGCTCCTCGTCGACCTCGTACGCAAGCAAACGCTCGTCCACACCTTCATAACGCCCGCAGAGCAAGGCAATGCGCGGCAGCTTCGCCAGCGCTTCCACCCTACCCTGCGTCAGCCGCGCTCCTTGCGGACTGAGATAAATCACGTGCACCGGCTCTGGTGCCACCTCACGCATCGCCTTAAGGGCGGCACGCAAAGGCTGAATCAGCATCACCATCCCGGGCCCGCCGCCGCAGGTGCGGCCGTCCACAGTACGGTAATTGTCGGTGGCGTAGTCGCGCGGGTTCCAGGTTTCCACCTGCAGCAGCTCACGCTGTTGCGCTCGACCCACCACACCAACGGCAGCGCATTGACGCATGAAGTCGGGAAACAGCGTGACGACATCGATGCGCATGATCCTCAACCCTTTAGGCAGCGCCAGGCGCGCTCAGAATTCAGGATCCCAGTCCACCACCATGCGCCCCTCGGACAAGTCCACTGAACGCACATAAGAACCCTGGACGAAAGGAATCAGACGCTCGCGCGTACCGTCCTTAACCACCACGACGTCGTTGGCGCCGGTCGCGAATACATGACTGACCCGCCCCAGTGCCACGCCCTCCGTGGTGACGACCTCAAGACCTTCGAGATCGACCCAGTAATACTCATCCTTGCCGGGAGGAGGCAGCAACTCGCGGGCGACATAAATGTCTTGTCCCACCAGTGCTTCCGCCGCTTCGCGGCCATCCACTCCGGGTAGTTGGGCGATTAGCCCCTTGCCCTGCGGACGTCCCTTCACTCCCGTGATCTCCGCCTCCACACCCGGCGCCGATGAGAGCTGCCAGGGCTGGTAAGTGAAGATCCGCGTGCGGGGCTCGGTCCAGGATTCGAGCTTGACCCAGCCCTGCACGCCGTACAGCCCGACGATGCGTCCTACCAGGACGCGCCGACCGGCTGCCATCATACTCAGGCAGCCTGCTGCTTGCCGGCTTCCTTCACCAGGGCCGCGACCTTATCGGTCAGCTGCGCACCCTTGGCAACCCACTCCTGAACGCGCACGACGTTCAGCTCAAGGCGCTTGTCCTTGCCCGAGGCAACCGGATTGTAGAAACCAACGTTCTCAATGCTGCGACCGTCGCGCTTGTTGCGCTGATCGGTGACAACGATGTGGTAGAACGGACGGCCCTTGGCGCCGCCGCGCGAAAGACGAATCTTGACCATAAGTAAATGCTCCAGAGTTGCCGGATGCCGGCAGCACGCACTTAGCTGTGCGCGGTAAACGCGGCATTTTAATGAATTTGTAGAAAAAAGGAAGAGCTGGCGGCCGAAATCGGCCCATGCAGCCTACCGGGACCGTTCAGCCTCGACGCATCGGCGGCAGCCCGCCCATGCCGCCCATGCCCTTCATGGCGCCCTGCATCTGCCGCAGCAGACCCTTGGAACCACCCTTGGAGAGCTTGGACATCATCTTCTCCATCTGCATGTACTGCTTGAGCAGACGGTTGACGTCGGCCGGCTGGGTGCCCGAACCGCGCGCCACACGGGCACGACGGGAACCATTCAGCAGGTCCGGATGACGACGTTCTTTCTTGGTCATCGAGCCGATGATCGCGATCATGCGCTTGATCTCACCGTCGTTGACCTTGGATTTCACGCTATCGGGCAAGCCCGACACGCCCGGCAGCTTGTCCATCAGGCCGGCCAGACCGCCCATGCTGTTCATCTGCTCGAGCTGGTCGCGCATGTCGTTGAGATCGAAGCGCTTGCCCTTGATGACCTTCTCGGCCAGCTTCTGCGCCTTTTCCTGGTCGACCTTGCGCTCGACTTCCTCGACCAGCGACAGCACGTCGCCCATGCCGAGGATGCGCTGCGCGACGCGATCCGGATGGAACGGTTCCAGCGCATCGGTCTTTTCACCGGCGCCCAGAAACTTGATCGGGCGACCGGTGACATAACGCACCGACAGCGCCGCGCCACCGCGCGCATCACCATCGGTCTTGGTTAGCACGACGCCGGTGAGCGGCAGCGCTTCGGCAAAGGCCTTGGCGGTATTGGCCGCGTCCTGGCCGGTCATGGAGTCGACCACGAACAGGGTTTCGATCGGCGTGATCGCGGCATGCAGCGCCTTGATTTCCGCCATCATCGCCTCGTCCACGTGGAGGCGGCCGGCGGTGTCGACCAGCAACACGTCCACGACTTCGCGACGGGCGGCGGCCACCGCGTTCTTCGCGATATCGACCGGATTCTGGCCCGCTTCGGACGGGAAGAACTTCACGCCGACCTGTTCGGCCAGCGTGCGCAGCTGCTCGATAGCGGCCGGACGGTACACGTCGCAGCTCACCACCATCACCTTTTTCTTCTTGCGCTCGGTGAGGAAGCGGGCCAGCTTGGCGACCGTGGTGGTCTTACCGGCACCTTGCAGACCCGCCATCAGCACCACAGCAGGCGGCTGCTGAGCGAGGTTGAGCTCGGTATTGGCCGTGCCCATCAGGGCGGTCAGCTCATCGCTGACCACCTTGACCAGCGCCTGGCCGGGCGACAGGCTTTTGAGCACTTCCTGGCCTACCGCGCGCACCTTCACGCGCTCGACCAGCGCCTGCACCACCGGCAGGGCCACATCGGCCTCGAGCAGCGCAATGCGCACTTCGCGCATCGACTCGCGGATGTTCTCTTCGGTCAGGCGACCGCGGCCACGCAGGCGGTTGACGGTGGCGGATAGGCGTTGGCTGAGCGACTCGAACATAAGCAGCGGGTGACCTTTGAGGATCGCAGAGTATAGCGGACCATGGCGCGCCCGGGCCGAGCACCCGGCTTTCCGGCCTGTGAAACCCCGCTCCACAGGCGCCCGGCTTACCCCCTACACTCCCGCGTCATGGCCATCACCCTCTTCGCCCTGCTTGCCGTCGTGCTCTATCTCACCGCCGCCGCCGGCCTGGCGCGGCCTCTGCTGAGCGGTGGCAAACCACTGAATCGCTCCGCCCTCGCGCTGGCCGGGACCGCCGTCGTGATCCATGCCTTCATTCTGCTGGGCATTCACCGCGGCGCACTGGACCTGCATTTCTTCGCCGCGCTGTCGCTGGTGGCTTGCGTGGTCTCGGCGCTCACCCTGGTCGTGAATATCTCGCGCCCGGTGGCGGCACTAGGCGTGATCGTGTTTCCGCTCACCGCCCTGCTGCTGGCAGCGGATACCTTGGTGGCGCCAACGACCTCGCCCCAACCGCTGGAATGGCAGATCAAGCTGCACGTCACCGTGGCCTTGCTCGCCTTCAGCGTGCTCTCGATTGCCGCCGCGCTGGCGATCCTGCTGGCGATCCAGGAACGCGCCTTGCGTCATCGCCAGTTCGGTCCCTGGCTGCGTGCGCTGCCGCCATTGACGCTCACCGAGACCCTGCTATTCCGCCTGATTGGCGCGGGCTTCGTGCTGCTGTCACTGACCCTGCTCAGCGGCATCTTGTTCGTGGAAAACCTGTTCGGCCAGCACCTGATCCACAAGACGGTACTGTCGATCATCGCCTGGCTGGTGTTCGGCGCCCTGCTCTACGGACGCTGGCGACACGGCTGGCGCGGTCGCAGCGCGGTGAATCTCACCCTGACCGGCATGGGCGTGCTGTTGCTGGCATTTTTTGGCACCAAGGCCGTATTGGAACTGATCCTGCACCGCACGCCCTGACGATCATGCCCTCCGACCAGTTCATCCTCACCCTCTCCTGTCCGGACCGCGCCGGCATCGTGGCGGCGGTATCGGGGCATCTGGCGGGACGAGGCTGCAATATCGTGGAGGCGCAGCAGTTCGGGGATGACGAGACAGCGCGCTTCTTCATGCGCCTGGTATTCCAGGGCGGCGGCATCGATCAGGACGAACTGCAGCGAGGCTTTACTGCCGTCGCCGATACTTTCGACATGCACTGGACCTTGCGCGATCGCGCGCAGCGCCATCGCGTCCTGCTACTGGTGTCGAAGTTCGACCATTGCCTGGCTGACGTGCTTTATCGCTGGCGTATCGGCGAACTGCCGATGGACATCGTCGGTATCGTCGCCAATCACCCGCGCGAGACGTATCGGCATCTGGACTTCGACGCCATTCCGTTCCATTACCTGCCTACGGACAAGAGTCATCGTGCGGCTCAGGATGCGGCCATGTCGAAGCTGATCGAGGATAGTGGCGCGGAACTCGTCGTACTTGCCCGCTATATGCAGGTGCTTTCGCCCGAACTGGCGCAGCAACTGGAGGGGCGCTGCATCAATATTCATCACTCCTTCCTGCCCGGCTTCAAGGGTGCACGCCCTTACCATCGAGCGCACCGTCGCGGCGTCAAGTTGATCGGTGCCACCGCACATTTCGTCACCGCCGACCTGGACGAAGGTCCGATCATCGAACAGGACATCGAGCGCGTGACGCATGCCGACACGCCGGACGATCTGATCCGCATCGGCCGCGATATCGAACGTCGCGTATTGGCGCGCACCCTACGGCTTTACCTCGATGACCGCGTGCTGCTCAACGGCAGTAGGACCGTCATCTTCACTTCCTGACTGGAGATATGCGTGGAACTGATCGGCATGCTCGACTCCCCCTATGTTCGCCGCGCCGCCATTTCGCTGCGCCTGCTGGGCATCCCGTTCACACATCGATCGCTGTCCGTGTTTCGCAACTTCGATGAGTTCCAGTCGATCAATCCGCAGGTGAAAGCCCCGACGCTGGTATTGGATGACGGCAGCTTGCTGGTCGATTCCAGCCTGATCATCGATTGGGCGGAAACCATCAGCGACCGGCCAAGCCTCCTGCCCACGGAGTCAGCCGCACGCCTACGTGCGCTACGCCTGATCGGCAGCGCACTCACGGCCAGCGAAAAGAGCGTGCAGATCGTCTACGAGCACAAGCGCGAGGCAGACAAGCGCGATGCAGCATGGCTGCAACGCGTGAAAGGCCAGCTGCATGCGGCCTACGATGTGCTGGAGCGCGAAATCGACGGCACGAAGGGCTGGTTGTTCGGCAGCGAGCCGGGACAGGCCGACATTTCCATTGCCGTAGCCTGGGGCTTCACCCAGCTGGTGACGCCGGAGACCGTTGACGCCGCCTCCTATCCCCGGCTGGCAGCATTCGCGATGCGCGCTGAACAACATCCGGATTTTGCGGCGCTGCCACCGGTTTAAGCACATTTGGCGGCGCCCTCTTTTTGGGGCGATTGGGGGCGCTTGCTTTTGGCGCGATAACTGAGCGTTATCGCCAGCGTGCCGCTTACGCAGCGGGCGTTCCGAACCGCTGCCGCGGTCCGGGTCACTTTTCTTTTGCTGGCCCAAAAGAAAAGTAACCCAAAGAAAATGGCCTAAAAGGCTCATAGCATTGCGCAGGATACGAGCCTGACGAGCGAGGCCAGCCGAATGAGTGGCGCCCCACGGCCTACACACAGCGGCTACACCGCAACGCGCCGTGGCGCAGAGGGCTTAACACGTCGGTGGTGCGGTGGCCATCTGGCACTTGGATTCGACAAACTTCACGACCGTCGGCCGAACCTGCTTTAAGTCCTCATCACTTGGGCGCGTTGCGGTGTAGCCGCTGTGTCTCGCCGTGGGCGACCAGCTATTTGCTCGCGGGAACCTTCCAACGCTTCTATCCCGCGGAGTGCTACCAGCTCTTAAGGCCGTTTTCTTTGGGTTACTTTTCTTTTGGGCCAGCAAAAGAAAAGTGACTCGAGCGCCGGCAGGCGATCGAAACGCCCGCTGCGTAAGCGGCAAGCTGGCGATATCGCTCGGTCATCGCGTCATCGCGAGCACCCGCCCCTCATCCCAACCTTCTCTTCCAGCGTGACTACCTTCGGCCAGAAGAGAGAGGGAGAAATACTCAGCGGCAGGCATCGATGGCTTCGGAGAGGCGCTCAACTGCCACCACCTCCATATCGCCCACGCGCCCCTTCTTCGGTGCGTTGGCCTTCGGCACGATGGCGCGTTGGAAACCGTGGTGCGCCGCTTCCTTCAAGCGCTCTTCACCATTCGGCACCGGGCGAATTTCCCCGGAAAGCCCGACTTCGCCAAACGCAATGTTTTTCTCCGGCAGCGGACGATCGCGCAAGCTGGATAGCACGGCCAGCAGCACCGGCATATCCGCGGCCGTTTCCTGCACGCGAATACCGCCCACCACGTTGACAAACACGTCCTGATCGTAGGCTGCCACACCGCCATGCCGATGCAGCACGGCCAGCAACATGGCCAGGCGATTCTGTTCCAGCCCCAAGGCCACGCGACGCGGATTACCCAAGGAGGATTGGTCCACCAGCGCCTGCACTTCGACCAGCAACGGCCGCGTACCCTCGCGCGTCACCATCACGGCGCTGCCCGAGGTCGGCCCGCTATGCGCAGAGAGGAAGATCGCCGAAGGATTGGACACTTCGCGCAAGCCCTTTTCTGACATGGCGAATACACCCAACTCGTTGACGGCACCGAAGCGATTCTTGAAGGCGCGAAGCACACGAAAGCGACTGCCCGATTCGCCCTCGAAATACAGCACCGCATCGACCATGTGCTCGAGCACCCGCGGTCCCGCGATGCCTCCTTCCTTGGTGACGTGTCCCACCAGGAACACCGAGGTGCCCGTTTCCTTCGCAAACCGCGTGAGCTTGGCCGCGGACTCGCGCACCTGGCTCACCGAGCCCGGCGCGGCCGTAAGCAGCTCGGTCCAGATGGTCTGGATGGAGTCGATCACCAGGACCCGTGGCCGGTTCGCCAGGGCCTGTTCGATGATGCGTTCGATGCAGGTTTCGGCCAGCGCGTGCAACGGCGCCAGCGGCAAGTCCAGGCGCTGCGCGCGCGCGGCCACCTGGGCCAGCGATTCCTCGCCGGTGACATACACACTGGGCAACTGCGCGCCGAGCGTACCCAGCATCTGCAACAGCAAGGTGGACTTGCCGATGCCTGGGTCACCACCAATCAACACGACCGAACCATCGACCAGGCCACCGCCTAGCACGCGATCCAGCTCGCCAATGCCGGTGAGCGTGCGTGTTTCGGCGTTCAACGCGACGGCTGTCAGCGGCGTCACCTTGGGCGAACCGGCCGCAGCGCCGGCGTAGCCAGCCGTGCTGCGCGCGGCGCCCGCGGATTTGACCGCAGGCTGCACCACGAATTCGCTCAACGTGTTCCAGGCTCCACATTCGATGCACTGCCCCTGCCATTTCGAATGCTCCGCACCGCAATCGGTGCAGACATAGGCGGTCTTGGCTTTGGCCATGGAAATTCCCGGGGAGACGTTGAGCGAAGGGGCAGAGCTTAGCGGGTGTGCATCGCACACCGCGAGACGCGACGTTCCCGATCAGTGCTCGTCTTCGACAAACAGCACGCGACGGGTCATGCCGCAAGTGAGGTCATAGGAGATCGTCCCTGCCTGTCCGGCGATGATCTCCACCGGCAACTCTGGCCCCCACAAGGTGACGCGATCGCCTACCTTGGCCTCGGGAACGTTGCGCAGGTCCAGCGTAATCAGGTCCATCGACACGCGGCCGATCAGCGGAACCTGGCGATCGCCCACTAGCACGGGTGTACCGGCCACCGCGCTGCGCGGGTAACCATCACCATAACCGACGGCGGCCACGCCCACCGGCATGTCTTCAGGACAGGTCCAGGTACCGTTGTAACCGATGCGCTCGCCCTGGCCGATTCGATTGATCGCGATCAAACGGGTGCTCAGCGTCATGGCAGGGCGGAAACCAAAGTCCGCGCCGGTCTTCCCGTCCACCACGGAGAGTCCATACAGCAAGCCGCCCGTACGCACCCAGTCACCGCGCGCATCAGCCCAGCCAAGCACGGCGGCGGAGTTGGATAGCGAGCGAGGTCCGCGCAACCCTCGCGTGGCCTCGGCGAAACGAACGATCTGCGCTGGCGTCTGCATGCCATCGAACACTTCCGATTCAGCGAAGTGCGTGAGCAGGCCGATCTCCGGATCGATGCCCGGCATGGCCGCCAACTGCGCATGCACGAACGGAACGGCTTCCGGCGCAAAGCCCAGACGATGCATGCCGCTATCCACCTTGAGCCATACGCGCAGCGGACCGCGCGCTGGCGATACTTCCTTCAACCAATGCAGTTGCGCCTCGTGATGGATCGCCGCATCCAGATTCAGCCGCTGCATTTCAGCGATATCGCTGGCGTGATCCGGACCGGACAACACCACGATGCGCTGCCGATGGCCCGCGGCACGCAGGCGTAGTCCATCGCCCAGCGCGGCCACCGCAAACGCATCCGCCTCGCCATCGAGCGCACGCGCTACGCGTTCCAGCCCGTGCCCATAGGCATCGGCCTTGACGACGGCCATCACCTTCGCAGGCGCCGACAGCGCCTTGATGCGGGCCAGATTGTGGCGCAATGCGCCGAGATGGACGGTGGCGACAGTAGTACGGCTCATGCCTGCTTGGTGCCGCAGCCGCGGCGCGATAAGAGAGGAGAGGGACGGCCCGGGACGGACGTTTGCCTCGGACCTGGCAGGCAGCTTAGCAGCACCACCTGATTCACCCGACGCGACGCCCCAACCATAACCCCACCCCGCGGCTGGATCGAGCCATCTCGATGGCAGTTATCGGGCAATCCACCACCCGCCGCTCAAGCCTGGTCCCGACCCGGCGCGACACGCATGCCTTGCCGCTACCGGCGGCAAGCCGGCAAATACCTGGCGACCCGCTCCTTCAGAGAGCAGCCAGGCACGCCCTAGACCCCTTGGCAGCGCCTGATCGCGTCACGACGAGCGTGCGTATATTGCGTCTGATCGATGCGACCCGCATCAAACGCGCCGCGCAAATCCAACAGTCGCATGTCGCAAGGCTCATTGCTTTGCGCAACGCGGGTCGTACTTGCGCAACCCGCAAGCGCCATGCAGCAACCCAACAACAGACCTGGTACCAGTGATTTGTTCATGACCAGTGCACCTCACGGAACACCCACAACGAGCAACACCATCGGAACAAGGAGGTTGGCACCCGGGCTGCTGCCTGGCCCGTGGCATCAGGAGCGGCTTTGCAGCGAAGCAGGGATGGCAGCAGGCGGTAAAGTCACGATGACTGCTGAGGAACCATCGACATGGATGCACCTCGGAGAAACGCACCCAACAGGCTGCGCCCGACGACGTAAACGTCCCAGGTGTTTTCCGTGTAAAAGGTGCTCAGGTGAAAGCTCGTGTACAGGCGCCGTTACGTTACGTGACGATCGTTTGATAGTTGGCCAAACAAATCGTTACGTCGACTTGCTTTGGCAAGAAGCGCTTATCGGCGAAATCAGCCGTGGCGAACCAGTGATTTCGCATGGAGCGCCGGGGCCCAAGGACCGGCCCCGACGCCCATCACAGCCTCGTACCCCGCGAGGCTTCCTGTGCCAAGCGCCATCGCGCCCGCAAGGTCCTAGGACGACTTATCGCAGCGCTTGATCGCTTCCCGGCGAGCCCGCTCATATTCGTGCTGGGTCATGGCGCCTGAAGCCAGCGCATTCTGCAAATCGGTCATCTGCTTGCCACAGGTCTCGTTGTTCTGCACCACGCGAGTGGTGCTCCCGCAGCTGGCAAGCGATACACAACAGCTGGCCAGCAACGCAAGGATCAATGATCTGTTCATAGCCACATCGCCTCAGATGACGCCCATGACGAGCAAGACAATCAGAACGATCAGGATGATGCCGATGCCGCCGCTTGGCCCGTAACCCCAGGAGCGGCTATACGGCCAGGCGGGTACAGCACCAAGCAGAAGCAGCACGATGATGAGCAGAAGAATGAGCGACATGAGATACGCCTCCAGTGGAAACACACCTTGCAGGCTGCGCCCTGACACGTGAATGGCCCACGTGGATTTCGTGTACGTGATGCATACGACGGGCCTGCCGTACAGGCGGCATTCCGTCGGCCGAGCCCTCCCTGATGGAAGGCTAAACGACTAATCACACCGACTCGTCCAGCAAGGCACGATTCATCGACGGTGGCGATATCAGTGATGGATGTCCCAATGATGGGTGGCGCTACCCGACGCGGTTTGCGCATCGCGCGAACATTCGAATTGCAGCCCATGGCGCATATCGAAGCCATATGGCTGCCCGGTATCTCCGAAATGCACCTGATAACTTACTGACTATTAGCTGGTTACATAAAGTCATAAGCGATTCCGCGCACTGACAACGATCTGTGCGAGCCCGCACACTTTGATGGTGTTCGCTCCTCTATAAAAAACTCGCAGACGGGGAATCTGCTGGGCGTGTTCAAACACGCACACCCAACCCCGAATCGATCACGCTATCTCGGTCGCCTGGACGCGAGCCGAGCCCTTCGTGCGTCAACGCGCGCGATCGATCCTGCGACGGAAGGTCCGACCCGGAATATCCATTCACTTTAGGAGTATCTCCGTATGAGAAATGCTGGAAATAATGCGTCGCGCTTGCTTGCGCGTGGCCGTCTGGCGGGAGCGCTGGCGTTGATGATCGGCATGCAAGGGGTACTCGCTATCGGGCCGGCGCATGCCGCCGATGCCACGACCTGGTCCGCCACGCGCACGTTTGCCCCCTATACCGCCAACGCCAACTTCAATGGCTATGCAGCGGATCAGGAGCCCGTATCGATTACGGTGACGTTGAAACTGCGCAATCAGGATGTACTTGATAGCTATCTCAGTGAATTGTTCCATCCTGGCAGCCCGTCCTATCACCAGTTCCTGAGCAGCCAGGACAGCACGGAGCTGTTCGCGCCCACGCAGCAGCAGGCGCAGGCCGTCGCGGACTATCTCCGCCAGCAGGGCTTTACCAACATCCAGATCGCAGCGAACCGCCTGCTCGTCACGGCCGACGGCACGGTGGGCGCGTCACGCGGCGCATTCCGCACCTCGATCGGACATTTCAGCCGCAACGGACATGACGGCATCGCGAATACGACGGACGTCCAGATCCCTTCGGCGCTGGGTGCGCAGGTCGACCAGGTGCTCGGCTTCAATACGCTTCACCAGGCCCGCGTGTTCTCGTTGCCGTCTTCGCAGATCAAGCCGGCCTATACCGTCGTCTCGGTGACCGGCAACTCCGCGGCCCATGCCTACTATCCGCAGGAGTTCGCCACGGTCTATCACGCCGGCACCACGACGGCCGCGACCGCGACCACGGTGGCGATCCTGGGCTGGGGCAGCATGACCAATGCCCAGACGGACCTGAGCAAGTTCGAAAGCGGACAGGGCATCACCGCCGTGCCGACCGCGATCGAATCCACGGTCACCAAGAGCAGCAGCGACGATAGCGGCCAGGGCGAATGGGGTATGGACGCGCAGGCCATCGTCGGCATCAGCGGCGGCGTGCAGAAGCTGATCTTCTATACCGACGGCGGCACTTACAGCAGCCGCACCGGCTCCAGCGGCGCCAGCAACAGTGGCCTGCTGCAGGTGATCAACAAGGCGGTGAGCGACAACACCGCCCGCGTGATCAACATGTCGTGGGGCCTGCCCGAGTGCGATGGCGCCCCCGGCTTCGCCGACTCGGCGTTCAAGCTCGGCGTGACCCAGGGCCAGACCTTCTCGGCCGCCACCGGCGACAACGGCTCGTATCCGTGCCCGAACGGCAGCACGGCACCACAGAACGGCGCCTACGGAAGCACCACGACCTTATCGGTGAACTACCCGGCAAGCTCGCCCTACGTGGTCGCCGCAGGCGGTACGACCTTGAACACCACCTCGGCCGACAGCTATACCTCGGAAGCCTCCTGGCCGTATAGCGGCGGCGGTGTCAGCAGTTCGGAAGCGACGCCGAGCTGGCAGTCGAGCAGCTACGCCCACCGCTCGGTGCCGGATGTGGCATTCGATGCGGACTGGACGAACTCGCCGATCATCGTCTACTTCACGGCGAGCTCCACCTCGGGCATCCCGCAGTCGGGTTACTACACCAACGGCGGCACCAGCCTGGCCTCGCCGCTGTTCGTCGGTGCCTGGGCGCGTCTGGAGTCAGCCAACGGCAACGGACTGGGCTTCGCTGCACCGGCGCTCTACGCCTACTCCAGCCAGTTCCCGTTCCACGACGTCGCCACCGGCAACAATGGCTACTACTCGGCCACCTCCGGCCGTGACAACGCGACCGGCTGGGGCAGCTTCGACATCCAGTCGGCGGCAACGTTCATCAGCGGCACACCGGGCTTCATCACGGCTACGCACCCGTAATCTGTGCACCGTCACGCTCAAAGGGCTGCTCACGCAGCCCTTTGGTCTTACATATGGCACTGTCTGGCTCAGCTAAGGTCCGCAGAAAGCGCGCCGCCGGCGCGCTGGACTCACTCGAAGGCGCCGACGAAGGAATCGGGCGCGTAGTTCTCGAACTTGGTGTAGTGGCCGAGGAAGGTGAGCTTCACCGTGTCGGTAGGGCCGTTACGCTGCTTGCCGATGATGATTTCCGCAAGGCCCTTATCCGGCGATTCCTTGTTGTAGTACTCGTCGCGGTAAATGAACATGATCACGTCGGCGTCCTGCTCGATAGCGCCGGATTCGCGCAAGTCGGACATCATCGGACGCTTGTCGGCACGCTGTTCCAGCGATCGATTCAGCTGTGATAGCGCAATCACCGGACAGTTGAGCTCCTTGGCGAGGCCTTTCAGCGAGCGCGAGATCTCCGAGATTTCGGTCGCGCGATTTTCCTTGTTGCCCGGCACCTGCATGAGCTGCAGGTAGTCGATCACGATCAAGCCAAGGCCGCCGTGCTCACGATGCAGTCGACGGGAACGCGAGCGCATTTCCACCGGAGAGAGGCCGGGAGTATCGTCAATGAAGATCTTCGCCTCGGACAGCAACGAAATGGCATTGGTGACGCGCGGCCAGTCTTCTTCGGCCAAGTCGCCGTTGCGCAGATGCTGCGCGTGGATGCGCCCGACCGACGAAATCATACGGAAGGCCAACTGCGAGGCCGACATCTCCATCGAGAAGATCGCCACGGCCTTCTTGCCACGCATCGCTACCGCTTCGGCGATGTTCACCGAGAACGCCGTCTTGCCCATCGAGGGACGCGCCGCAACGATGATCAAGTCGGAAGGCTGCAGGCCCGAGGTCAGCTCGTCCAGGTCGGAGAAGCCAGTGGAGACGCCGGTGAGCTGGCCCTTGTTTTCGAAGCGCTCGGAGAGAATTCGGAACGCGTCCTTGACGGCCTCGCGCATCGACACCGTATCTTTCTTGCCGCGAGCACCCGATTCGGCGATCTTGAACACCGCCTGCTCGGCGCGCTCAAGCACCTCTTGCACGCCCATCCCTTCGGGCTGATAGCCGTCCTCGGCGATGCCGGTGCCGGCATCGATCAGCTGGCGCAGCACCGACTTCTCTCGCACGATTGCCGCGTACGCAGCAATATTCGCCGCGCTGGGCGTGGTGTTGGCCAGGTCAATCAGATAGGCAGCACCACCGACCATCTCGCCCAGGCCGTTGGCCTCGAACCAGTCGCCCAGGGTCACCGCATCGCACGGCATGCCCTTGGCCGCCAGCTCGGTGATGGCACGCCAGATCAGGCGGTGGTCCTTGCGGTAGAAATCCTGCTCGCTCAGCCGGTCCGCCACCTTGTCCAGCGAGTCAGGGGACAACATGAGACCACCCAGCACAGCTTGCTCCGCATCGATCGAACTCGGCGGTACACGCAGCGCATCGATGTTGGAAGGAGGCTTGCGCTCGGAACGACCGCGGCGCTCGGGGCGATCGGAACGATCAGTAACGAAGGGCATCAAGATTCCTCGCAGCGGACCGGCACGCATTCGCCGGTGGCATAACGTTGGGCTCAGAGCATACGCGGCGCCAGCGCAGGCGACGAGACAATAACTCTGTGGATAACTTGTGCACGGACGTGGATAAGTGCCGGCACAAAAGCAGACGGGCGCCCTGGAGGCGCCCGTCCGGGTACTACTTAGCGATGGAGCGGCTTACTTTTCGCCGACCACGATCACCTTGACCTGGGTCTGCACGTCAGCGTGCAGGCTGATCACGACGTCGAACTCGCCGGTGTGGCGGATCGGGCCTTCGCCCTGGATCACTTCACCCTTGTTCACGTCCTGGCCGGCAGCCTGGAGAGCCTCGGCGATTTCGCGCGGGCCGACCGACCCGTACAGCTTGCCTTCCGGGCTAGCGTTGGCGGCGATGGTCACCGACACGCCTTCCAGCTTGGCCTTGCGGCCTTCGGCACCGGACAGCTGGTCCTTGGCCTTGGCTTCGTATTCGGCGCGACGCTTCTCGAAAGCTTCGAGGTTGGCGGCGTTGACCGGCACGGCCTTGCCCTGCGGCAGCAGGTAATTGCGGCCATAACCCGGCTTCACACTGACCTTGTCGCCAAGGTTGCCGAGGTTACGGACTTTCTCAAGAAGAATCAGTTGCATGATGGTTCCTTTTCGTTAGCACCGGTGTGGCCCGGCGCAGCCGTGGACGGTTGTCCGAAGAGTTGACGGGCACGCCCGGCCACAAGGCCGGGCGTGCGCCACGATTAGACGTCGTGGTTGTCGGTGTACGGCAGCAGAGCCAGGAAGCGCGCGCGCTTGATCGCGGTCGCCAACTGACGCTGGTAGCGAGCCTTGGTGCCGGTGATGCGGCTGGGAACGATCTTGCCGTTCTCAGTCACGTACTGGCGCAGCGTGTTGAGATCCTTGTAATCGATCTCTTTGACTTTTTCGGCCGTGAAGCGGCAGAACTTGCGGCGGCGGAAGAACTTTGACATGTCGTGGCTCCTGATCAGTCGTCGCTGTCGCGATCGTTATCGCGGTCGTCGCGGTCGCGACGTGCCGGGCGCTCGTCACCGTCGCTGTCGTCATCGCGGCGACGCGAGGACTTGGCGTCGTCCTTTTCCTTGCTCTTAAGGATGAAGGACTGCTCGGTGTCGGCCTCATCGCGGCGAACCACCAGGTGGCGCAGCACGGCGTCGTTGAAGCGGAAACCCGACTCCAACTCGTTCAGCGCGTTCTGGCTCACTTCGATGTTGAGCATGACGTAGTGAGCCTTGGCCAGGTTCACGATCGGGTAGGCCAGCTGACGGCGGCCCCAGTCTTCCAGGCGATGGATCTTGCCACCGTCGGTTTCGATCAGCGCCTTGTAGCGCTCGATCATCGCCGGAACCTGCTCGCTCTGGTCAGGGTGGACCAGAAACACAACTTCGTAATGTCGCAGGGACATTGTTGGGTAACTCCTTGTGGATGCGGCCTTGCGGCCTCGCAGCCTCCCGCCCTATGCGGTGAGGCAAGGTTCCATCCGAGCCATTCGGGCACGGACAGAAGCGGAATTGTACGGCGGGGCGGGGGTTTGGCGCAAGTTGGCGGGCTTGCCTACGGGCGGGAGACCGGTAGCGGACGCGCATGGATGGCTCGCCATGCCGTCCTCAGGCGTCCAGAACGGGAACGCCGAGGCCACCACGGACCCCAAGCATCGCGCCACCTGCAAGGCTTGATTCTGGTGCCGAGGACCGAGGCGGCAGACATTCACGCGCCCCCAACCCCGGCTTACCCCACCGTAAAACTCTCGCCGCAACCGCACTCACCGGTCGCGTTGGGATTATGGAAGACAAAGCTGGCGTTAAGCCCCTGACGCTGGAAATCGATCACGGTGCCATCCACCAGGGACAGGCTCTTGCTGTCCACGATCAGCGGCACGCCGTCGACGTTGACCAGCTCGTCGTCACTGCCTAGCGCGTGGGCCAGATCCACCACATAGCCGAAACCGGAGCACCCCGTGCGCTTCACGCCGAAGCGCACGCCTGCGGCATCCGGCGTACCGGCCAGAAATTGACGCATGCGTTCGCTGGCGGCGGGAGTGATGGAGATAGTCATGGCTGGATGCAAATACCGAGGTGTTACGAGGTTTGGAAATCGAGGTGCGGAGGGTCGCTACCTGAACGATACGTACATTATCATGTCGAACTTGGTCTTACGCGTCCGATATGCGGCGCCCAGCAGGAGTTTCAATCCATGGCGGTGGTTAGTGTTAAGCAGGCTCTTTCCGGCAGCATCGAAGCCGGCAACAGCGTGACCGTGCGCGGCTGGGTCCGCACCCGGCGCGATTCGAAGGCGGGCCTGTCCTTCGTCAATGTGAGCGATGGCTCCTGCTTCGACCCGATCCAGGCCGTGGTCACCGACCAGGTCTCTAATTACGAAACCGAGGTGAAGCATCTCACAGCCGGCGCGGGTGTCATCGTCACCGGCACCCTGGTGGCCTCGCAGGGCAAGGGCCAGAGTTTCGAGATACAGGCCCATCAAGTGACCGTAACCGGCTTCGTCGATGATCCGGAAACCTACCCGATCCAGCCCAAGCAGCACTCGATGGAGTTCCTGCGCGAAGTCGCGCATCTGCGCCCGCGCACCAACCTGTTCGGCGCAGTGACCCGCGTGCGCCATACGATGATGACGGCGATCCATCGCTGGCTCACTGAGCAGGGTTTCTTCTGGATCAACACCCCGATCATCACCACCTCCGATGCCGAGGGTGCGGGCGACATGTTCCGCCTGTCCACCTTGGACCTGGCGAACCTTCCGCGCACCGACAACGGCAAGATCGATTTCCGCAAGGATTTCTTCGGCCGCGAAGCGTTTCTCACCGTGTCCGGCCAGCTCAATGTCGAGGCTTACTGCCTGGCGATGAGCAAGGTCTACACGTTCGGCCCGACCTTCCGCGCCGAGAACTCCAACACGCCGCGCCACCTGGCCGAGTTCTGGATGGTGGAGCCGGAAATCGCGTTCGCCAACCTGCACGACAACGCCGACTGCGCCGAGGGCTTCCTCAAGGCCATCTTCAAGGCCGTGCTGGACGAGCGCCCGGATGACATGGCGTTCTTTGCCGAGCGCGTGCAGCCCGATGCGATCAGCCGGCTGGAAGCGTTCATTTCGCAGCCGTTCGAGCGCATCGACTACACCGACGCCATCGAGATCCTGAAGAAGTCCGGCCAGAAGTTTGAATTCCCGGTGGCCTGGGGCATCGACCTGCAGACCGAACACGAGCGTTATCTCGCCGAGAAACACGTCGGCCGTCCGGTGGTGGTGATGAACTACCCCGAGCAGATCAAGGCGTTCTATATGCGCTTGAACGACGACGGCAAGACCGTCGCCGCGATGGACGTGCTGGCCCCGGGTATCGGCGAGATCATCGGCGGCAGCCAGCGTGAAGAACGCCTTGATTACCTGGACCGCCGCATGATCCAGTTCGGCCTCGATCCGGCCACTTATGGCTGGTATCGTGATCTTCGCCGTTACGGCACCGTGCCGCACGCGGGCTTCGGCCTGGGCTTCGAGCGCCTGCTGGTCTACGTGTGCGGCCTGTCCAATATTCGCGACGCCATTCCCTACCCGCGCGCAGCGGGGACGGCCGAATTCTGACCCACACGAATCGTCTTATGCGTTATCGCCTCCCCGTCGCCACCGCTCTCATCGTCTTCGTCCTGCTGCTGGTGAGCGGCTGCCATAGCGTGAAAACGCTGGTGCCGCCCAACCTGAGGTCGCCAGAAAGTAACCACAGCAGTCTCGATGCGGCCAAGACTGAGTTGCAGAAGGCGACGCCGTGCTGCACCACGTTCGCGGACTTCTCGTTCCAGAACGCCCTGCCCTGGCAACCGAAGAAATTCGTGCTGGGGCCGGGCAGCCTGGTCGGCAATCTCAATGGCGAGCGCAGTTATTTCCTCAGTTTCAGCCTGCCGCGCGAAGTCGAGCTTCCGTACAGGGTAGCGTTCAAGTCTGAATTGAATGGCCGCTGGCTACGCTCCAGCTACCTGTTCGCACCCACCGTCGTGGTGCTGGATGAAGCGTTCCAGCCGATCGGCTCGCAGGATGTCGGCCTGTGCGAGCACATGGGCTGGACGGACCAAACTTCGGGCGCTTTCGGCAGCGTGGACATCACCGACAAGCGCGCGCGTTACCTGGTCCTCTACAGCTCAGCCAAGCAACAGGCCAGCAGCACGTACTGGGAACAATCGCCGGCGTCTTTCTCGGCCGAGGCACCGGTAAAAATGGCTGCCACGGGCAGCTTCAAGGTACCGCATGGACCGGATGGCACGGTCTGGATCGGGCTGATGGACAATACGTTCAAGGATGCCGTGAACAACGCCATTTGCGGCAAGCCTGAACAGGGCAACGGTGTGCTCAACACGCTGCGCGAGTCCATTCCGGTGCCGGGATGGGGCAGCTCCAGCAGCAAGAGTGCCGATGCCAAGAACAGTAGCGCGACACCAGGCGATGGCGCTGCATCGGCAGCAAACGCCGGTGCCGGAAATCGTTGATCTCCTGCATGATTGACATCGTCCACTGAAGACAGGCGCGGCATGATCGAGCTCTACCTAATGTTACTGATGGCCGGCGTGGTCAGCTTTGCGCTGCACTTCGTGGCGCAGTACCGCGTCGCGTCGCTGTTGCGTCACAGGCATCCGCAGCAGTGGCAAATCATCGCCGAGGCCGATGGGCAACCGACGACGCCATGGCGCACCTGGATGCGGCTGCAGCTCGCACTGCGCTCACCGGTGCTGCCGGCACTGGAGGACGACGGCATCACCCGCTGGCGACGCATGTGGCGTTATTGTCCGTGGGTGGCCTGGCTGTGCTGGTTCGGCGCGCTCGCCATGCAATGGGCTGCACGTTAGGGATGGCCCGATTAGGGCGGCCGGATTAGGGATCGCCTGATCCATTCCCACTTTCACTTTCCGAAGGGGCTCACCATGTTGCTCGACCTGAGTGGGCGCCACGCCCTCGTCTGCGGTGCATCGCAAGGCATCGGCCGCGCCAGCGCGATCGAACTGGCCGAACTGGGTGCCAGCGTGACCCTGCTGGCGCGCTCGGCCGAGGCGTTGAAGACCGTTGCCGAGGCCCTGCCCCGCAAGCACGACCAGCAGCATCGCTGGCTTGCCGTCGACATGCTGCAGACGGACGAGCTGCGCATCGCCGTAGACGAGATCGTGGCCGACCATCCGGCGCAAATCCTGATCAACAATACCGGCGGCCCGCCGGGAGGCCCGGCACATACAGCCGCAACTGATGCCTTCGAGACCGCGTTTCGCCAGCACATGCTGGCCGGCCAGACGCTGGTGCAGGCGCTGTTGCCAGGCATGCGGGCCAGCGCTTATGGCCGCATCGTCAATGTGATCTCCACCTCGGTGAAGGAGCCGATCGCCGGCCTGGGCGTGTCCAATACCGTGCGCGCAGCGGTGGCCGCCTGGGCCAAGACGCTATCGGGCGAACTGGCCGCCGATGGCATCACGGTCAACAACGTGCTGCCCGGCTACACCCGCACGGCCCGCCTGGACGCCATCCTCGCTGCCCAAATCGCCAGCAGTGGACGCAGCGAAGACGATGTGGCGCAAGCGATGTTGGCCACGGTGCCGGCGCGACGCTTCGGCACGGCCGCGGAAGTGGCGGCCGTGATCGCCTTCCTGTGTACGCCTGCTGCGGCCTATGTGAATGGCGTAAGCATCGCCGTGGACGGCGGCCGTACACGCGCGCTGAGCTAGGGCGCGCTTAAGCTAAATCCGCAGGCATACGGCTGCGTCCGGTGCAAATATCGGGCGCAGGCTCTAAGCTTGTAGCGATGCCAAATCTGCGCCTCGCCAACCTTATTGACGGTCGCCTGCAGGCGCCACGTGACTCACGCTGGGTCGATGTATTCGAGCCGGCCACTGGCCAGGTATTCGCTCAATGCCCGGACTCGTCTGCGGACGACGTCGCCGACGCCGTCGCCGCCGCACAGCGCGCAGCGCCGGGCTGGAGCGCGATGCCAGCGGAACAACGCGCCCACCTGCTGCACCGGCTGGCCGACCTGATCGAAGCGCGCCTGGAAGACTTCGTGATACTGGAGTCGCGTGATAGCGGCAAGCCATTGAGTCTCGCGCGCAGCCTCGACATCCCCCGCGCGGTGTCCAACCTCCGCTACTTCGCCGCCGCCATCGTGCCGTGGAGCAGCGAATCGCATGCGATGGAAATCGGGGCGATCAATTACACCCTGCGCCAGCCACTCGGCGTGGTGGGCTGCATCAGTCCGTGGAATCTTCCGCTGTACCTGTTCACCTGGAAGATTGCTCCGGCACTGGCCGCGGGCAACGCCGTTGTGGCCAAGCCATCGGAGATCACGCCGTGCACGGCCGCCCTGCTTGGCGAATTGAGCATTGAGGCGGGCTTCCCTGCCGGCGTGCTGAATATCGTGCAGGGTCGCGGCCCCAGCGTCGGCCAGGCCCTGGTCGAGCATCCGGGGATCAAGGCGGTGTCATTCACTGGCAGCACGCGCACGGGCGCCCACATCGCCACCGCCGCGGCCCCGCAGTTCAAGAAACTGTCGTTGGAACTGGGCGGCAAGAATCCCGCCGTGGTGTTCGAAGACGCGGATCTCAGCGACGCCACCCTGGACACCATCGTCCGCTCGGGCTTCGCCAATCAGGGCGAGATCTGCCTGTGCGGGTCGCGCCTGCTGGTGCAACGCTCGATCTACGACACGTTTCGCGAGCGCTACGTGCAGCGCGTGCAAGCACTGCGCGTGGGCGACCCCAACGAAGTCAACACGGATCTTGGCGCGCTGGTTTCGCAGGAACATTTCGACAAGGTGATCGGCTGCATTGCCCAGGCGCGCGATGAAGGCGGTCGCGTGCTTTGCGGCGGTGACGTCGTGAAGGTGGCGGGCCGCTGCGCCGAGGGCTGGTTCGTGGAACCCACCGTCATCGAGGGCCTGGACGGCCAGGCCGCCACCAATCAACACGAGATTTTCGGGCCCGTCGTCAGCCTCATTCCGTTCGATGATGAAGCCGAGGCGCTGTCCATCGCCAACGGCACCGGCTACGGCCTGGCCGCCTCGATGTGGACGCGCGACCTTTCCCGCGCGCATCGCTTCGGCGGCCAGCTCGACTTCGGCATCGTGTGGATCAACTGCTGGCTGCTGCGCGATTTGCGCACGCCTTTTGGTGGCACGAAGCAATCAGGCCTTGGCCGCGAAGGCGGCACTGAAGCGCTGCGTTTCTTCACCGAACCGAAAAACATCTGTATTCGCTATTGAGAGCTCCGCCGTGAATAGTCCGCTACAGAAACTGCTCGACAGCAATCGCCGCTGGTCAGCCGAAGTCAGCGCGCAGGATCCGCGCTTCTTCGAGCGCCTCGCCCAGCAACAGGCACCCAAGTACCTGTGGATCGGCTGCTCCGATTCGCGCGTACCGGCCACGCAGATCGTGGACCTGCCGCCGGGTGACATCTTCGTTCAGCGCAATGTCGCCAACGTGGTGTCGCATACCGACCTCAACTGCCTCAGCACGATCCAGTTCGCCGTCGACGTACTCAAGGTCGAGCACATCCTGGTGGTCGGTCATTACGGCTGCGGTGGCGTGCAGGCGGTACTCGATGAGCGCCGACTTGGCCTGGTCGACAACTGGCTGCGCCATGTAGGCGATGTGGCCCAGAAGCATTCCAACATGCTTTCGTCTATCGACATGATGCATCTGCGCAACAGCCGCCTGTGCGAACTCAACGCGATGGAACAGGTAGTCAACGTCTGCCATACGACGATGGTGATGGATGCCTGGGAGCGCGGCCAGAAACTGTCCGTGCACGCGTGGTGCTACAGCCTGTTCGACGGTCATGTGAACGACCTCGGCATGCATGTCAGCTCACGCGAGCAACTCAAGCCCGCTTACGAAGCAGCCCTGCAGCGCCTTGGCACGGTGCCCGAGTTCAACCGATGAGCGACGTCGTCCGCACGCAACAGGCACCGGCACCGGTAGGTGCCTACCCGCATGCACGGCGTGTCGGCGACCTGCTGTTTCTGTCCGGCGTGGGGCCGCGCACGCCGGGCACGAACGCCATACCGGGCAACGTCCACGATGCGCAGGGCACGCTGGTCGACTACGACATCGAGGCGCAATGTCGCCAGGTATTCGCGAATGTGCGCGCCGTGCTCGAAGCAAGCGGTGCACGCTGGGAGCATCTGGTCGATGTGACGGTGTTCTTGACGGATATGGCGCGCGACTTCGCTACCTACAACCGGCTCTATGCCGAGTATTTCGCGGGCGTGGACGCCTGTCGCACAACCCTGGGCATCACCGCCCTGCCCACACCCATCGCGATCGAACTGAAGTGCGTGGCATCGCTGCCGCGTAGCGATCGCTGAGCGACCGGTTCACATGAGATGGAAACCTCGGTGGCTGGCCACCGAGGTTTCGCACGGCAACGCTTTTACGTTGATGGGCCCGTCGTGACCGGCGGCAAGGTAGCCTTGCCCGACTTCTTGCCGGACGATTTGCCACCCTTGGCGGTACCGGGCTGACCACTGATCTGGGTCGGCTTGTGGCTCTTCTTGTGATGCTTGGAAGAAGAGCCGGCCGGCGGTGCCGGCTGGGCAGCTGCCGGCTTGGTCGCGGGCGCAGCCTGCGGGGCTGCAGTCTGCGCCAGCACCGAACCAGAGAGAGCAACACCTGCCACCAGCAGGGAAGCAATCGCGAACTTACGCATCATGATGAGCCTCATCAGGTCATGCCGCGGACCCGGCCGGAACCCGGCAACACGGGCGGCGCGACGGCTAAAACATGGCATGTTTCGCGACGCATCGAAACCAATGATTTCAACACGCGCAGGAGCTTTTCACGCCGGCGGAGCTTGACTTTCCGACTCCCTAACATCGGCCGAATATTCTTGCGTCACTCGATGCAGAGGCGCAGCAGCTGTCCCATGGTCGCCTGCAGCAACGATGCCTTCGCCTCGTCATACGCGAAGCTGTCTTCGTCCATGTAGTTGAGCTGAGCAAGCTCCAGCTGTACGGCATGAACACCGCTTTCCGGACGGCCGTAATGGCGCGTGATATAGCCGCCCTTGAAGCGCCCATTGACGACGAAACTGTATTGGGACTGGCCTTCCAGCGCGGCTCGCAACTGCTGCTGCAGCGTGTTGTCGCAACTGGCACCGTCTGCGGTACCCAGGTTGAAGTCCGGCAGCTGGCCATCGAACAGCATCGGCACGCGGCTGCGGATGGAATGCCCCTCCCACAGCACCACGCGGCCGTGTTCGGCACGTAGCCTTTCAAGTTCTTGCGACAAGGCATCGTGGTACGGACGCCAGAATTCATTTACCCGCCGTTGAATTTCGTCGGCCGTCGGCTCGGCACCGTCGAGATAAAGCGGCTCGCCGTTAAAGCCGATGGTGGATACCAGGCCCGTCTCGCGACGCCCCGGGTACAGCGCCTGACCGTCGGCGGGGCGATTGAGATCGACCACATAGCGCGATGCCACGGGCCTCAACACACTGGCGCCCAGCGCCTTGGCCAAGGGCTCGTACAGGCGACCAACATGCCAATCGGTGTCCACCGAGCGCCGTGCCGCAGGGAGCATGCGGTCGGCAATGGCGGCGGGAATGGCACTGCCGTCGTGCGGCAGGCTGATCAACAGCGGCGCAGTGCCGCGATGCAGGGTGTAGTTGCTCATCGTCCAAGTTTAACCGGCAGGACCTCAGGACATCAGCACCAGCTCTTCGGCGGAGCTGGGATGGATGGCGACCGTGTTGTCCATGTCGCGCTTGCGCAGCCCTATCCGCATCGCTACGGCAAAGCCCTGGAGCATCTCATCCGCACCAGCACCCAACACGTGAATGCCGACGACGCGCTCGTCGTCGCCGGCGCAGAGGACCTTCATGATGGTCTTGATGCCGTGTCCCGTCAGCGCCCATTGCATCGGCGTGAAGCGACTGCGATAAACACGCAACCGATCACCATAGAGCTCACGTGCCTGCGCTTCGGTCAGGCCCACCTTGGCCATGGGCGGCTCGGCAAACACCACGCTCGGCACGTTCTCGTAATCAAGCCGGCTCTCAGGCTGTCCGCCGAACAGGCGATCCGCCAGGTGGCGCCCTGCCGCTACCGCCACCGGCGTGAGCTCCTCGCGACCGGTGACGTCGCCCACCGCGCAGATACCGGGAACATTGCTGTTCTGCCAGTCATCGGCGATTACGTGGCCTTCGTCGTCGACACGCACCCCCGCAGCGTCCAGATCGAGACGTTCACTATTGGGCACTCGCCCCACGGCCCAGAGCACCGCGTCATAGGGGCCACACTCACCATTGACGGCATCGTCCAACACGATGCCGTCGTTCGCACGGTGCAGACCTGCAACGTGCACCCCATGAGTGATGGCAATGCCTTGTCCAAGCATGCGCTGTTCCAGAGCATCAACCAGTTCGGCATCAAAACCCGTGAGCAGGCTGCTGCGTACATGCAAGCTGACTTCGCTGCCCAATGCACACAACAGACCGGCGAACTCCACCGCGATGTAGCCACCTCCAATCACGGCGATACGACGCGGCAAGGTTCGCAACGCAAAGATGTCGTCAGACACCAACCCCAAGTCGAAGCCTGACACTTCCAGCCGTCGGGGGCGCGCGCCGGTCGCTATGACAATCTGCGTGGCGCGCAGCTCATTGCCGCTGGATGTGGCCACCGTATCGGCCGATACGAAGCGACCGCTTTCGGCGAGCAGCTGGATACCTGCGTCGGCGAGGCGAGCGGCATAGCGATGGCGAATACCATCGATATAGTTCTGGCGTAGCTGCCGGAAGTGCTCCCAATCGAGTGGCCCCGGGGTGCAAGCAAAGCCGTAGTCCACCGCCAGCCGCTGTTCGTGCGCCAGTTGCGCGGCATACCACAGCGCCTTCTTGGGTACACAGCCGACATTGACACAGGTACCACCGAGTGCGCCCGGCTCGAGCATCGCCACGCGTGCGCCATGACGCGCAGCGCGGACCGCCACGGCCAATCCGCCCGACCCCCCGCCTAGTACGATTAGATCGAAGCTATCGGCCATGCCTGTCTCCATCGGTAGGCATCAAGGATTACGCACCAAACCTGGCCGGTGCATAAGGCGCGGGATCGATCGGCAGCCCTTTGCCGCCCAGCATCCCCGCCACCAATTCGCCAGTTGCTGCCGACATGCTTACGCCGAGCATGCCGTGAGCCGTCGCCAGAGTGAGATTGGACCAACGCGTACTCGGACCGATGATCGGCACTTCATCCACGCTCATCGGCCGCCAACCCCACCATTCCTCCAGCAGTTGCGGCCCTTCCGGCTCGTGCAGGCCCTGGGCCGCGCCGCGACGCAAAGCCTCCAGACGCGTGCGATTGAGCCCTTCGGAATAGCCGGAGAATTCCATGGTGCTGCCCAGGCGGTAACCGCTGTCCCAGGTGGTGACGCACACGGCCGCTTCACGCAGCACCAAGGCATGGCGCGGCGCATGCACGGGGCGCGTATAGGTCAGCGAATAGCCCTTGCCGGGCTGCATCGGCAGTTGCAAGCCGAGCTGCTTTCCGAGCAACGGTGACCACGCGCCAAGCGCCATCACCACGCGGTCACCGCGAAACACACCGCGTGTCGTGCGAACGAAGTCGATGCTGCCGTCGCGTGTGCCCAAGTGATCGATGCGCGCACCCGTTTCGATCGAACCACCAAGCTCCAGCACCCGGCGCGCCAGTTCCGCAACATAGAGGTCCGGGCGCAGGCGAGCGTCGCCTGGATGGAACAGGCCGCCAGCCACGCCTGGCTTCAACGCCGGCTCCATGGCCTCTACCTCATCGCCACGCAGACGCTGCACTTCGACGCCGAGTTGATCGAGTACCCGGGCATGATGCTTCTCGTCGCCTTGCAGCGCCTGCGGCGTGCGGTACACGTATAGCACGCCGCCCTCGCGGAACTCGCAATCAAGCCCCTCGTCATGGATCAGCGCGGGCAGCAGGGTCCTGGAACGATTGAGAATGGCCGCGCGTGCCCTGGCCGCCCGCTCAAAGTCGCGCCAGTTGCAGTGCCGGGCGAAGCCCAGCATCCAGCGCAGGCGCGGACCATCGAAGCGGGGGTTGAGGTAGAGCGGCGCGTCCGATCGAAGCATGGAGCGCAAGGCCACGCCCAATGCACCCGGCATCGCCAGGGGCGCAGCATGGCTGGGCGTGATCGTTCCACAATTGCCGTGCGAACTGCCGCAGCCCGGGGTACCCTGCTCCAAAATGCGCACGGTGGCTCCGGACTTCAGCAGGTAGTAGGCACTGGCAAGGCCGATGACGCCGCCGCCAAGAATCAGCACATCACTGCGAGAAGCATCCATAAAACTATTGTAGCGTCCCAAATTGCCCGACCCTAACCCCAAGGGAAGCAGAGCGATGGAATCGTCCGTTACGAAGTCCGGCAGGATGATGTACGTGTGGCGTGGGGCGGCTGCCTTCGCCTTGTTTCTCACCACGGCCCTGGTGGCCGGGCGCTCGCTGGCCACCCCGCCGGCGCAGGCATCTTCAGGGCCCGATGTATCGCGTGACTTGTTTAACGAAACGGCTCGCATCAAGAATGATCTCGCGCGCTATCTCTATCTAAGGGAGGCGATACCGCAGCTCCAGCAAAAGGATCGTCTGATCGACCAGCAATTGCTGGCTACCGTCGAAGACGAACTGGGGCTCTACAACGAGGCCATGAACGACTTCCCGTTCGACAACCGCGTCCAGACACCCGTGCCCATGCCGCCGCCTACCGACTGGCAGCCCGCCGATGCCGCCGGCGAGATCGCGAAGCTTGCGGCCAACCGACGCATCGTGATGGTCAACGAAGCCCATCATGACGCTCACACGCGCGAACTGACGCTTGCGCTGTTGCCGCTCCTGCGCGCGCAAGGATTCAACTACTTTGCCGCCGAAGCGCTGAGCCACAGCGACACCGAGCTGATGACGCGCGGCTATCCCATCAGCAGCAGCGGCAGCGAGTATCTGCATGAGCCGGTCTACGGTGAAATCATCCGCGAAGCGATTCGGCTGGGCTTCGTGGTGGTGGCCTATGACTCTGACGCGGAGAAGCTGGCCGACCGCGAAATGGGCCAGGCGAACCAGCTTTACCTGAAGGTGTTCGCCAAGGATCCCAAGGCGCGCCTGTTCGTGCATGCGGGCTATGCGCATATCGACAAGGCGACCGGCAATCTTGGTGACGACGTGAAACCGATGGCGATGCAGTTGAAGATGCTGTCCGGATTCGACCCCCTGTCGATCGATCAGACACGCTGGAGGGACATCGGTCCGATGCCAAATACCGACGCCTACAACCAGCTGATCGCACAGTTTCCGGTGGATCGCCCCTCGGTCCTGATCAACCGGCAGAACGGCAGCGTGTGGACCTCCGATCCCGCCCGCCATGACGTTGACGTGATCTTGCCCAAGGCAGGCCATCAACGTCGCCCCCATTGGCTGGCGCTTGGGGGCACCCGCGAGACGCGGGTGGTGACCAGCGACATCTGCGCCCGTCAGCTGCCCTGTGTCGTCGAGGCCCGTTATGCCAATGAATCGGATGATGCCGTCCCCGCCGACCGCTATGTCTTCCTGACCGAAAACAGCATGAACACGCTTTACCTGAAGCCCGGCCAGTACCAGCTGCACGCGTGGGACCGGGAGGGGCGCACCACCGGCAAACGCAACTTGACGGTCGACAAGCCGGGCTCATAAAGGACTGAGACCGCTATTCAAGTACTAACTCACAACTTTCCTCCAAATCATTGATTTGCTAGCATCCCCTCAGCCGAAGCCAGGGGGGTGCTTGTGAATTTGGACGCCATCGATCCGTCCTTTTGCCCGCCAGCGCGGTGGCGTACGGCGCGTCTTCTGCTGCTGGGTGCAACGGTCCTGCTGCTGGCCGCCTGTTCCAGCACCCCGCGCAAGCCGCAAGCGACCTTCAAGGACTCCCGTTCATCGCTGGCCGACGAGCCGGCCCGGGGGCCGGCGGCCAATACCGACACGGCGAACGATGTGCTGTTCCGTGCCATCGCCCTGGTGGGTACGCCCTACCGTTGGGGCGGCAATACACCCGACGGCGGTTTCGATTGCAGCGGTCTGGTCGACTACATCTACCGCAACGCGGCGGGCCTGATGCTGCCCCATAGCTCTCGCGAGATGTCTGCCATGGACGGCCGCAAGGTGCCGCAAATGACCGACCTGGTCAGCGGCGATCTGGTGTTTTTCGGAGGCAGCGGCGGCATCAGCCACGTGGGCGTCTACGTGGGCAAGGGCCGTTTCGTGCATGCGCCCAATAGCGGCGGTACGGTACGCCTGGACGATATCGACGGCCCCTACTGGCGCGATCACTTCGCCTTCGGCAAGCGTCTGCTCGACTGATGCCCTGCTCGAAAGACGGCGCCTATCGATTTAATTGGAAAATTGAATTGTACACAATTTAATTTTGCACATAGGATTCGCCCATGAAACGGAAGCCGACACCCGACCCACTGCTGCTGGACCAGCAACTTTGCTTTGCGCTGTATGCCTCGTCGCGCTCCATCACCGGCCTGTACCGCCCGTTGCTGGAGCCGCTCGGCCTGACCTACCCGCAATACCTGGTGATGCTGGTGCTATGGGAGCAGGACGGCATCACCGTCCGTGAACTAGGTCAGCGCCTACAGTTGGATTCGGGAACGCTCACGCCACTGCTGAAGCGATTGCAGTCGGCGGGCCTGGTCAGCCGCCAGCGCCGCGCCGAAGACGAGCGCGAGGTGGAAATCCGCCTTACCCCGGCCGGGCTCGCCCTGCGCGAGCCGGCCAGCGACATACCCGCATGCATGGCGCAGCGACTGGAGTTGTCATTCGACCAGATGCAACGCCTGCGTGATGAACTGAAGCAACTTACCCAGCACCTCCAACACCCCCCATCGAGGATTAACCCATGAGCAGCACCAAGATTCTCTATACCGCCACCGCCACCGTCGTTGGCGGCCGCGAAGGCCACGCCAAGAGCAGCGATGGCGTGCTCGACCTGCAGTTGGTTGTACCCAAGGAGCTCGGTGGCCCAGGTGGCGCCGGCAGCAATCCGGAACAACTGTTTGCCGCTGGCTATGCGGCGTGCTTCGAAGGTGCGGTGCGCTTTGTCGCCCGCCAGAAGAACATCACCATTCACAAGGACTCGTCGGTAACCGCACAGGTCGGCATCGGTCCGCGCGAGCCGACCGGTTTCGGCATCGCCGTGAAGCTGGACGTGAGCCTGCCGGGCATCGACCGCGCTGTGGCGCAGGAGCTGATCGATACCGCCCATCGCGATATCTGTCCGTATTCGCATGCCACGCGTGGCAACGTCGACGTGCAGATCACGCTGGTCTGATCGGCACCGAAAGGTAGAAACGACAACGGCGCCGTGAGGCGCCGTTGTCGTGCTGAGGGAACATGTCCCCTCACCCTACCCTCTCCCCTCGGGGAGAGGGTTTAAAGACTCAGTGAGCCTCGCCGCCCGGCGGGTGGGCGTGGCCGTGCTGGATCTCTTCTTCGGTGCCGTCGCGCACTTCGTCGATCGTCACGTCGAAATGCAGCGCCTTGCCGGCCATCGGGTGGTTGAGATCCACGTCGACCGTGGTCATGCCGATCTTCTGCACCACCACCACCCGGTGCCCGCCTTCCTTCAGCGCGAGCACGGTAGTCATGCCGGGCTTGAGCTTGGCGGACTGCTGGAAGTACTTCTTCGGCACGCGCTGGACCATGCCTTCCTGACGCTCGCCGTAGCCTTCGGCCGGGGCGACGTCAACCTGCAGGTTCTCGCCAGCCTCGTGACCTTCCAGCGCCGATTCCAGACCCGGGATCAGCTGGCCATGGCCCAGCAGCACCCACAGCGGCTCGTTGCGATCGAGGGAGCTCTCAACCTTTTCCCCGTCCACCGTGAGCGTGTAGTGGAGCGAGATGACCTTGTCCTTGCCAGCCTTCATTGCATGTCTCGTGATTGGTGCAAAGCGGGGATTCTAGCAGCAACCCGCCCGCTCACCTGCCAGCGCCCGGCCCCTTCTGGCCAAAGCGCACGCCGTGCGCCTCCGGCCCCAGCCAGGCCAGCAAGGCCAGCAGCACGGCCACCGCGGCGATCCAGAACGACATGGCAAACGCCAGATCGCCCCCGCGCCAGTCGGCAATCCAGGTCTGCGCCGTGGCGGTGATGGCCGCGAGCAGGTTACCCATCTGGTAGGCAAAGCCCGGCAAGGTACCGCGCACTGCATCCGGCGATAGCTCGTTGAGGTGGGTAGGCACCACGCCCCAGGCGCCCTGCACCATCACCTGGATCATGAAGGCGCCCAGTCCGAGCAACAGGATCGAGCCACCGTGCATCCATAGCGGGATGGTCGGGATGGCCAGCAGGGCAGCCGTGATGATGGCGCGACGCCGGCCGATCCGCTCCGACAGCGAACCAAAGTACAGGCCGCCCACCAAGGCGCCAATGTTGAGCAAGGCCGTGAGCAGGAACGCGGTGCCCGAGCCACCGGGAATATGCAGGTTGGTCTGCAGGAAGGTCGGGTACATGTCCTGCGAGCCGTGGCTGAACATGTTGAACGCCGCCATCAGCAGCATCAGGTAGATCGCCAGCTTCCAGTGGCCGCGCATCGACGCCATCAGCCCGAGCTTCTCGCCCCGTGCCTGCCCCTGCTTCCAGACCTCCGACTCCGGCACGCTGCTGCGGATATACAACACCAGCAAGGCCGGAGCCGCTCCCACCACGAACAACCCACGCCAGCCGACGTGGTCCACCAGCAGCCAGTTCGCCAACGCAGCGAGGAAGAAGCCGCACGGATATCCGCTCTGCAACAGACCGGACACCATGCCGCGCGACTTCGCCGGTATCGACTCCATCGCCAGCGAGGCACCAATACCCCATTCACCGCCCATGGCCACGCCAAACAGGAAGCGAAACGCCAGCAACATGGTGAGCGTGGTGGAAAACGCGGTGAACAGTTCGAAGATCGAGAACATGATCACGTTGATCATCAGGATCGGGCGTCGCCCGAAGCGGTCGGCCAGCCGGCCAAACAGCAGCGCCCCGATCGGCCGCGCCGCCAGCGTGAGAAAGAGGCCGAAGGTGACGTGTTCCTTGTCGACATGGAATTCCTTCGCCACCGCAACGATGACGAAGGTGAGCAGGAAATAATCAAACGCATCGAGCGTCCAGCCCAGAAAACTGGCCAATACGGTGTGGCGCTGGGTGCGAGTCAGTTCCCGCAGGGGCGCAAACGGCGACATCGTGGACTCCAAGGCAAAGCCGTCAGCGCGGCACACAGGGTGCCAAGCGAACCATCACGGCCGTCGCGACGCAAGGGCAGCATCGTGTCCGGCACCCTGCTGCCTTCACGCTGCGCAGTCACCGAGTCGGCTGACATGGCGAGAATGGATGCCGCCGCCCGCCATCGCATTGCCGACTACTACGAGCGCGGGCTACAACGTGGCTATGTGCGCGGCAAGCTCGCCACCGATCCCGTGTATGCGGCCGCCGCCGAACTGATTGCCGAGCATCCACTGCCGTTGCTGGACATTGGTTGCGGCATCGGGCTGCTGGGTCAGTATCTGCACGCACAAGGCTGCGTGCCGGAGTATCTCGGGCTCGATCACGACCAGCGCAAGATTGAAGCCGGCCTGCGCGCGCTACATCGGGCCGGGATCGATCAATCGCTGCAATTGCGCTGCGCCGATGGCACCACGGCGCAAACCGTACGGGGGCACGTCGCCTTGCTCGACGTGCTGCATTACCTGTCCCAAGAGCGCCAGCGCGCCGTGATCGAGCATGCCGTTCGCCATCTCGCGCCTGACGGCATGCTGATCGTGCGCAGCGTGCTGCGCGAACCCAATTGGCGTTACCAGGCCACGCGGGTGTCGGAATTCTTCCTGCGCATCAGCGGTTGGATGCGCGTGGGCGCGCAGCACTACCCCAGCGCCGACGAACTGCGCGCGCCGCTGGAAGCCGCCGGCCTGCAGGTCACCATCCGTCCGTTACATGGCCATACGCCTTACAACAGCTATTTATTGGTTGCACAGCGAAGGCGTTGAGGGCTGGAAAGACCCGCTTGGAAGGGTGCCTGATGCCGTTTCGCCAACCGACCAAGGCGCCCTCGAAACGTTGCAGCTGCTCGCTTTCGGCCCTCGATCTCCACCTCGCGTTGCTCGCCGTTCATGCATACCAAGCGGCGTTGCTGCGTTTCAGCTATACTTCGCAGCGCGGCGATCGCCGCCCATCCCTCACTGAATACTGCAACGCGGTTCGATAGAACGCTCCGGGTTGCTCTGGAGCTTCCATGTCTTTTGAATCGCTGGGCCTCGCGCCCGCGTTGTTGCGTGCGCTTGTTGAACAAGGCTACGCCCAACCCACCCCCATCCAGGCCGCGGCCATCCCGATCGTGCTCGAAGGCGGCGACCTGCTGGCCGCCGCGCAGACCGGCACCGGCAAGACGGCGGCCTTTGCGCTGCCGCTGCTGCAGCACATCTCCAACGGTCCGCCGGCCGGCACGCGCCGCCCGCGCGCTTTGGTACTGACGCCCACGCGCGAGCTGGCTGCACAGGTGCATGACAACCTGCGTGAGTACGGCAAGCACCTGCGCATCACCAGCACGACCATCTTCGGCGGCGTCAGCATGGGTCCGCAAATGCAGGCCCTGCGCCGCGGCGTCGACGTGGTGATCGCCACGCCGGGTCGCCTGATCGACCATATGCAGCAGCGCTCGCTCGACCTGTCGGGCATCGAGGTGCTGGTGCTGGACGAAGCGGACCGCATGCTCGACATGGGCTTCCTGCCGGCGCTCAAGCGCATCCTGGCCGCCGTGCCGCGCAAGCGTCAGACCCTGCTGTTCTCGGCCACGTTCGCACCGCCGATCAAGGCCCTGGCCATGCAGTTCATGCATGAGCCGCGCGAAGTGTCGGTGACGCCGGCGAATTCGGTAGCCACCACCGTTACGCATCACGTACACCCGGTCGATGCCGCCAAGAAGCGTGATCTGCTGCTGCACGTGCTGTCGCAGGACAGCCGTCGCCAGACGCTGGTGTTCAGCCGTACCAAGCACGGCGCCGACAAGCTGGTGACGTACCTGGGAGTCGCCGGCCTGCGCGCTGCGGCCATTCATGGCAACAAGAGCCAGAATGCCCGTACGCGCGCACTCAGCGATTTCAAGACCGGCCGCGTCACCGTATTGGTGGCCACCGACATCGCCGCGCGCGGCATCGATATCGACCAGCTGCCGATCGTGATCAACTTCGATCTGCCGATGGTTGCCGAAGACTATGTGCACCGCATCGGCCGCACCGGCCGCGCCGGCGCCGACGGCATGGCCGTGTCGTTGGTGAGCCATGAGGAATCGGGCCTGCTGCGCGACATCCGCAAGCTGCTCAAGCAGGACATCGCGATCAGCGACGTTCCCGGCTTCGAACCCTCGCATCCGCTGCGCACCGACGCCGGCGCACCGCGTCCGGTGCAGGGCGGCCAGGGTCAGCGCCCGCAGCGTCAGGGTCGCCCGCAAGGCGGACGTCCGCAGGGCAGTGGCGGTTTTCGCCCGCACAATCCCGCGCACCCGCACGGCAGCAGCGAGCGCCCTGCCGAAGGCAATCGCAACCGTCAGCGCAGTCGTCGCCCTGCTGCGAAGGCCTGAACCGCGCGCCCTCCCTCTCCCTTCCGGGGAGAGGGCTAGGGCACGGCAACACCCCATGTAGGAGCGCACCCAGTGCGCGAAAGACCTACAAGGCGAAGACGCGGCATCACCGCGGGAGCGGTCGCGCACTGGGTGCGCTCCCGCATGAGCCGCCAGGCATTACTCGCTACGAATACGCGATGTAAGCACGTGGTCTTCCCACACGCCTGCGATCTGCAGGTAGCGCTTCGCATAGCCTTCCTGCTCGAAGCCAAGATGCTGCAATAGCCTTGCACTGCGCTCATTTCGCGGCATGTAGTTGGCCATGACTCGATGCAGGTCGAGCTCATTGAATGCCCAATGCATGGCTACCTGCAACGACTCCCGTATCAGCCCCTGCCCTTGTCGATGCTCGGCGATGCTATAGCCGAGATGGCAGGCCTGGAACGCGCCCCGCACGACATTGGCAAAGGTGAAGCAGCCGATGATTTCGCTGCCAGCCACATCGAGCACAAAGAACGGATACGCACGATCGCAGCGCACCGCTTCACGCGAATCGACCAGTGTTTGCGTGCAGTGCCCCAGCGTGTAGTACACCGAATCGCGCAACGGTTCCCAAGGCGCCAGATGGTCGCGGTTCTGCAGCCGGTAACGCAGGAGCAGAGATGCGTCCGCCGGCTCCACCACACGGATCAGCGTACGCTCGGTGGTGAATGGATAAAGCAGATTCACAGGCGCCCCAACGCCTCGGCGTGATGCCGCAGGTGGTCTTCGATGAAACTGGTAATGAAGTAGTAGCTGTGGTCGTAGCTGACATGCCGGCGCAGCACCAGCGACTGCCCGCCTTCGGCACATGCCTGGTCGAACAGTTCGGGCTTGAGCTGGGTGGTGAGGAAACCATCCGCCTCGCCCTGGTCGATCAGGATCGTGCCGTCGAAGGTATGCCGGCGAACCAGCTCACACGCGTCATAGTCGGCCCAGGCAGCGGCGTCTTCGCCCAGATAACTGGAAAACGCCTTTTGTCCCCAGGGGACCTGACTGGGCGCGACGATGGGCGCGAACGCAGACACTGAACGAAATTGCTGCGGATGGCGAAGTGCCATGCTCAACGCACCATGCCCGCCCATCGAGTGACCCGTTATGCCTGTGCGCTCGGCATCCACCGGAAACTGCCGTTTAAGCAACGCGGGCAATTCGCTGGAGATATAGCTGTGCATGCGAAAACGCGACGCCCACGTTGACTGCGTGGCGTCGACATAGAAGCCCGCACCTTCTCCGAACTCCCAATCGCCGGTTGCACCGTCGATGCCCGTATGGCGCGGGCTGGTATCGGGCATCACCAGGATCAAGCCCAACTCGGCGGCGAAACGCTGCGCGCCAGCCTTGATCGTGGCGGTTTCCTCCGTGCAGGTGAGCCCCGCAAGAAAGTACAACACCGGACACGCCTCGCGCGCTGCCTGCGGCGGTTGATAGACGGCGAAGCGCATCGGTCCACCGCAGCTTTCCGAATCATGGCGATAGAAACCCTGCACACCATCGTGGCAACGCTGCTCGGAGATCGTCTCCATCTCGCTCATGGTGGTTCTCCCTGTCCTCGCACGGATCGCGATGATAGACGCGTTCAGCGCTCCTGATCAGTGGGCCGCATCAACACTTCGTTGATGTTGACGTGTGCGGGACGCGAGACGCAAAACACAATGGCGTCAGCGACATCGCTGCCCTGCAGCTGGCGCATGCCTTCGGCCCAGGCGTTGATGGCGGCCTGCACTTCAGCGTGACCGATATGCTCTCGCAGCTCCGTCGCCACCGCACCCGGCTCAATCACGGTGACGCGGATGTTGTGCTGATAGACCTCGCGACGCAGCGCCTCGGAGAAAGCCACCACGCCAAACTTGGTCGCCGAATAGCCAGCCGCATTGGGGTTGGCGACACGACCTGCCGTCGACGAAATATTCACGATGTGGCCATCACGACGGTTGCGCATGCCAGGCAGAGCGGCCTGGGTGGACGCGATCAGACTGAGCACGTTGAGTTCAAGCATGCGTCGCCAGCGGCCCAGATCGGCTTCAATCACCGGTTCCAGATACATCACACCCGCATTGTTCACGAGAATATCCAGCCGACCGTAGTGCGCCTCGGTGTCGACGACGACACGCTGCGCTTCGACTTCCGAGTTCAGGTCGGCCACCAGCACGATGGGCGCAGCGCCCAGCGCCTCGAGCTTGGCGGCCAAGGCTTCCAGTCGATCGCGGCGCCTGGCCGTTATCGCTACACGGGCGCCAGCCTCGGCCAAAGCCAACGCGGTGGCCTCGCCAATGCCGGAAGAAGCTCCGGTGACCAGCGCGACACGACCGTCAAGACGTTGGGACATGGGTTTTCCTCTGCAAAAGGGGGGACAAAAGCCAGAAAAAGACCGGCTTGGGCGGGGTAGCCTGCTACAATACCGCCATTCTCCCGCATGCCCACGTGCATGCCATGTCGAGGTTCCCCCATGTCCTCCCCGTCTTCCGATTCCCAGCCGGCAGCCGCCGGCTTCGCTGCGCTTGGCCTTCATCCGGATGTGCTGCGCGTACTGACTGACGTCGGTTATGAATCGCCATCGCCGATTCAGGCCGCAACTATTCCGCCGCTGATGGAAGGTCGCGATGTACTCGGCCAGGCGCAGACCGGTACCGGCAAGACCGCCGCATTCGCGCTGCCTTTGCTTTCGCGCATCGACCTCAAGCCCGGCAAGCCGCAGGCGCTGGTGCTGGCGCCGACGCGCGAGCTGGCCATCCAGGTCGCCGAAGCGTTCCAGCGTTACGCTGCGCATTTGCCCGGCCTGCAGGTGCTGCCGATCTACGGCGGCCAAAGCTATGGCCCGCAGTTGCACTCGCTCAAGCGCGGCGTGCATATCGTGGTCGGCACGCCCGGCCGTGTGATCGATCATCTTGATCGCGGCACGCTGGATCTGTCCGAGCTGAAATTCCTGGTGCTGGACGAAGCCGATGAAATGCTCCGCATGGGCTTCATCGACGATGTCGAAAAGGTGCTGGAAGCGACGCCACCCACCCGCCAGGTCGCGCTGTTCTCGGCCACCATGCCGGCGCCGATTCGCAAGATCGCGCAGCGTCATCTGAAAGAGCCGGTGGAAGTGACGATCAAGTCGTCCACCACCACGGCCGCCAATATCCGTCAGCGCTACTGGTTCGTCAGCGGCATGCACAAGCTCGACGCGATGACGCGCATTCTCGAAGCCGAGCCGTTCGACGCGATGATCATCTTCGCGCGCACCAAGCAGGCAACTGAGGAACTTGCGGAGAAGCTGCAGGCACGCGGCCTCGCCGCTGCCGCCATCAACGGTGACATCGCCCAGGCTCAGCGTGAGCGCGTGATCCAGCAGCTCAAGGAAGGCAAGCTGGACATCCTGGTGGCGACCGACGTGGCCGCGCGCGGTCTCGACGTCGAGCGCATCAGCCACGTAATGAACTACGACATTCCGTACGACACGGAAAGCTACGTGCATCGCATCGGCCGCACCGGTCGTGCAGGCCGCAGTGGCGAGGCGATCCTGTTCGTCACGCCGCGCGAGAAAGGCATGCTGCGCGCGATCGAGCGTGCCACCCGCCAGCCCATCGAAGAGATGAAGCTGCCGACGGTGGAGGCGGTCAACGACCAGCGCATCGCCAAGTTCAAGCAGCGCATCAGCGACACGGTGGCCCTGGGCGAACTGGAACTGTTCCAGCAGTTGATCGAACAGTACGAGCAGGAACACGACATTCCGGCCATCGAAATTGCCGCCGCCCTGGCGCGGATTGCGCAAGGTGGCCAGCCGCTATTGCTGGCGCCGCCGCCGAAGCGCGAGCACACCCCGCGCGAGCACACGCGTGAGCACACCCGCGAATCGGGCAGCCATGATCGTGGCGAGCGCGAGCATCGCCCGCGTGATCGCGATCGTGACAGCGGTCCGCGCGAGTTCGTGGCCCGCCCGGTACGCCCGCACCACACCGAGGAAGGCAAGCGCACCTATCGCGTCGAAGTCGGCCACGAACACGGCGTAAAACCGGGCAACATCATCGGCGCCATCGCCAATGAAGCGGGCCTGGAGAGCGGCTTTATCGGTCGCCTGAGCATCCGCGGCGAATACAGCCTGATCGACCTGCCCGATGGCATGCCCGCCGAAGTGTTCACGCACCTGCAGAAGGTGTGGGTGAGCCAACAGCAGCTGCGCATCAAGGAATGGGACGGCAACGACACCGGTGCCGAAGAATCCTCTTCGCGCCGCCCCGGCGGCGGTTCCCGTCCGGGCGGCTTCAAGAAGCCGGGCGGCGGTGGCTTCAAACCGCGTCCGCATGGCCATGCTGGCGGCAAGCCGCCGCGCCGCGCGAAGTAAGCCACGCTCACTCGACAAACCGTCATTCCGGTATAGGCCGGAATGACGGGCAGGCGGGCCGATTGTTCGACTGCTGTGACTCATCGTTCACCATAAGCACGCAGCAAATGCGCGCGGCGCCCTTACCCTAGGGTGGTCCCCAAAGTGACCGCCATGACCACCCTACCCAGCCTGTATATCTCCCACGGCTCCCCGATGACCGCGATCCAGCCGCGGCAGATAGGCGAGCGCTTAGCCGAACTGGCGCGCACTCTGCCGCGCCCCAAGGCCGTGGTTATCGCCACCGCACACTGGCTGGCGCGGCAACCGCAGGTCGGCGGCGCCAAGCGGCCGGAAACCATCCACGACTTCTACGGTTTTCCGCGCGAGTTGTTCGAGATTCAATACCCGGCGCCCGGCGCTCCGGAACTGGCCGCGCGTGTCACCGAATTGCTCGACAAGGCCGGCTTGCCCACCACACTGGACCCCACGCATGGGCTCGACCACGGCGCCTGGGTGCCGATGCGCCTGCTTTACCCCGAAGCCGATATTCCGGTCGTACCGATGTCGATCCAGCCCGCGCTGGGGCCGGCGCATCAGTACGCCGTGGGTCGCGCGCTGGCGCCGCTGCGTGACGAGGGCGTGCTGGTGATCGGCTCAGGCAGCATCACGCACAACCTGCACGACTTCCGCGCCGGCTATAGCGAGGAACGCGAAGCGCCCTACGTGCGCCCGTTCATCGAATGGATCGAGCGCAAGCTGACGGAAGGCGACGTGGATGCCCTGCTCGACTATCGCCGCCAGTCACCGTTTGCCGAACAGGCACACCCCACCGACGAACACCTGCTGCCGCTTTTCGTGGCGCTGGGCGCGGCCGGCCATGCCGCATATGCCGAACGCATAGATGCAGGCATCGAGTACGGCCTGCTCGCGATGGATATCTATCGCTTCGACGGCGCAAGCGCACCGCTCACTGCACGATGATGGTTCCGACCATCATCGGGTGTATCGAGCAGTAGTACGCATACGTGCCGGGCTTGGCGAACGTGACGGCATAGCTGTCGCTGGTATCCAAGGCCTTCGAGGGAGCAAACATCGCACCCGCGCTGGTGATGAGGTGAGGTTCGTCATCCCGATTGGTCCACACGACGCGTGTACCGACCGGCACCGTCAACGTATGCGGCGCGAAGGCGAAGTTGCGTATCTCGACCTGAAACGTCTTCGCCTTCATGGCGCCTGATAGGTCCGCCGCCATGGCAGGCAGGCCAAGGTAGCCCGCGCCGAGCAACAGCGCTGCAAGCTGGTTTCGCACTGTATTCATGACATGGCCTCGTCGGTAATTGCGAGCACGTGACCACCCTTCACATGGCGCACCTCGCGGATGCCGAGGTAGCCATGCAGCGCATCCGGCGCAATATCCTTCAGCGGCCCCGGGGCCGGCCCCACGCCCGGCGCTGGTTGCGGGTAAGCAGTGGAACGCGCCGTGTAGAACGTGATGTTGCCCTCCACCTTCTGCTGGATCTGGTGGATATGGCCATTGAGCACACTGACCGAACCGAACCTGCGCAGGTATCCCATCGCCTCGGCGCTGTCGTCCGTGCCCCAGCCCCACGGCGGATACAGCGGCCACAACGGCATATGCGCAAATACCACCAGCGGCGTCTCGGCGGAGCGACCCGCCAGATCCTTTTTCAGCCACGCCAGCTGCTCCGCACCCAGCGAGCCGAGCCCGCCTGCCTGGAGATTCAGCACATTGATCAGGCCGACAAAGTGCACGCCGCGATGATCGAAGCTGTACCAGCCACCGGACTGCTGCCGCTCGCCAAAGCGGCGAAAAAACTCGGCGCCGTTGTCGCCAATCACGTCGTGTTCGCCAGGTACGTAGAACACCTTGTCGGTACGTGCCTCGCGCATGAGTTCGGCCAGCGTATCGAACTCTTCGGGTTTCGATAGATGGGTAAGATCGCCCGTGTGCAGCATGAAATCCGGCCGTATCGGCTGGGCATTGACCATCGTCAGCGACGCGCGAAGCGTGGCTGCCACATCCATGTTTGGCGCCTTGTGAAAACCAATATGCGAATCGCTGATTTGAACGAAGCTAAAACTGGAGTCTGCCGCTGCTGCAGCGCCTCCATCGCCCAGGGGCTGGGCATGCAGCACGCCGCCCTTCATTAGCCATAGCGTGCCCGCCCCCGCCCAGGCCATGCATTTGAGGAACTGGCGTCGGCCGCCGACTTCGTTGTCTTCTGGGTCTCGCATGATCGGTATCTCCAGGCTGGGTGGCCGTGCGGCCATTCGGAATGCGGGCGTCGATCCAACTTGCCCCTCACCGTGCATTACCGGGAGACCCGGGGATCTATTCCCACCCATCGTCGTTTGCACGCTCGCAACACGGACTTGGAATAAAGTGACGCCAGCAGAGGTATCCCTCTTATGCCCATCGAGTCGTCCGTCGGATCGCCGAGCCACGACCCAGCGAGAAGCACTCGCTTCGAGTCGCTCGTGTTGCCGTACCTCGATGCCGCCTACAACCTCGCGCGCTGGCTCGCCCACGACGATGCGGACGCACAGGACGTGGTGCAGGAAGCCATGCTTCGTGCGCTGCGCTATTTCGACAGCTTCCATGGCGGCGATGCTCGGGTCTGGTTGCTCGCCATCGTGCGAAACACGTTTTACACACTGCGTACGAAAATACCCCAGGAGGCCCTGCGCGCCTCGCTGGACGACGACGCGCATCCGCTGGTGGATGAAGGCCCTTCACCAGAAACTCTGACGCTGCTCGCCGTGGATGTAGGTGCACTGCAGATCGCACTGGAGCATCTGCCGCCACCGCTGCGCGAAGTGATCGTGCTGCGCGAGCTGGAAGAGTGCTCGTACAAGGAGATCGCTGCGATCACCGAACAGAAAATCGGCACGGTCATGTCGCGACTGGCGCGTGCCCGCGAACGGCTGAAGACCGAACTGACCTGCCGACCCAAGGAGGTACGTCGCCATGATGTGCGATGACGCCAGGCTGCTCCTACATGCCTATCTGGACGACGAACTCGACGCGGCCAATAGCGCGGCCGTCGCGCAGCATATGCAGGACTGTGCCGCCTGCACGGCCCGCTACGGCACGTATGCCACCCTGCACAAGGCGCTCGCGCAACCATCCCTGTATCGGCGCGCACCGGAAGCATTGCGCGAGCGCTGGAGTGCGGCCAGGCCCGCTATGACGGTGACCTCGCGGCCACCGCGCCGCCGCGCACCGCTCGCCTTCGCCATGGCCGCCGGCTTCGCAGGCGCCCTGCTTGTCACCAGTCCGGCCTGGTTCCACGTGTGGCGGCAGCCGGCCCTGGGCGACGATCAGGTCGTGGCCGAGGTGATCTCGGGCCATGTCCGCTCGCTGCAGGAACAGCATTTGATGGATGTCGTGTCGACCGATCAACACACGGTCAAGCCTTGGTTCGAGGGCAAGCTGGATTTCTCGCCACGCGTGAAGGATCTTGCCAGCGAAGGCTTCCCGCTTGTCGGCGGGCGGCTGGATGCTGTCGACGGCCACGGTGTCGCCGCACTGATCTACAAGCGGCGCCTGCATGTCATCAACCTCTACCAGTGGCCAACGGAGGCCGCGGCGACCGCACAGGTGCAAACGCAGCGACACGGCTATACGGTGATTCGTTGGCGCGCCGATGGCATGCAGTACGCGGCCATCTCGGACGTCAATGAGAACGACTTGAAGCAGTTCGTACTCGCCTTCCAGAATGAGGTGGGCGCACCCAGCGGGCGCTAACCCCTATGTGGATCAAGAGCCCTGAGATGCCTACGCCGCATCGGCGCCGGTTGGCTCAGGCCAGTCCGCCGGCGTCAGCACCGGTAATCCGTGCGCACTGCGTGCCTTGTCGCACTGGAGACTGAGCGCCCCAAACTCCCAGGATGGCTGCACCTCGCGACAAACCGACGGCCGTCCCTCGTAAATGCCGCAATGCGCAGCCTCCCCCACCGTACCTTGCAAGCCCACGCAACGCGGCTTCGACGCCTGAGTGCCACGCATGACCAATCGATGCGGATCGAGCGTTTCGGTCAGCTCTGGCGGAACCACGCCGCCCAGGGACGCGTCCGCCTCTGACCAGTGAAAGGCCACGCGGAAATAGGCGCAGCAAGCGCCGCAACGTAGGCAGGGATGCAGCATGCAGTCGTTCTAAGGCACACCCCAAGGCGTGCAGCAGCGCCATTTTAGAACGACCACGGCCCGCAGGTGACGGGCCTTCGTGCGTCGGCAGCCATGGATGCGCCTAGAGCGGGCCGGCAAACGTATTGCAGCTGGCCATATCGCCGCTCTCGAAGCCGGTACGGAACCACTGCACGCGCTGCGCCGAGGTGCCATGGGTGAAGGAGTCGGGCACCACCCGGCCTTGTGCCTGCTGCTGCAATGCGTCGTCGCCAATCTTGCTGGCCGCGTTGAGCGCCGACTCGATGTCGCCCGGCTGCAGCCACTGCAAGCGCTGCTGGCTGTGATTGGCCCAGACGCCGGCAAAACAGTCGGCCTGCAGTTCCTGCCGCACCGACAAGCCGTCAGCGCCTTCCATCCGTGCGCCGCGACGACGCGCCTGCTCCACCTGGTCGAACACGCCCGTGAGGTTCTGCACGTGGTGGCCGACTTCATGCGCAATCACGTAAGCCCGCGCGAAATCGCCCGACGCATGGAAGCGGTTCTCCAACTCCTGAAAGAACGCGACGTCCAGATACACTTTCTGGTCGCCAGGACAGTAGAACGGTCCGACCGCGGTCGACGCCGAACCGCAGGCGGTATTCACGCCGCCACTGAACAGATCCAGCTTGGGATCCACGTATTGCTGGCCATGCGCCGCAAAAATGTCGCCCCAGGTCTTTTCGGTGGAGCCCAGAATCGCGCTGACGAAATCCTTGGTTTGCGGATCGACCTGGGCCGGCTCGCCGGTGGGCGCGGCGACCTGGCCGCCGTTGTCCGCCTGGTTGAGCAAGGCCGTGGGGTCCTTGAAGAACACCACGCCCAGGATCGCCAGGATGATGATGCCGCCGATGCCCATGCCGCGACCACCGCCGAAGCGCGGACCGCCGCCGCCACCGCTATCGACCTCGACGTTCTCACTGCGCTCGCCCTTTTGCCAGTCCATATGACGGCCCTCGGTGGCACACCACAGTGGTGACCGGGTGACGATAGCGCCTTGCGCCTACTCCCGCTACGTGTATCCGATGGCTACAGTGGGCCACCTTTTTACGAGAGTCCCTCATGATCCAGCATCTGCCCGCCGTCGTTGTCCTACTTACCATCCTGCTGCAAGTCGGCACCGTGTGGGCCACCGGCAAGGCACGAGAAAAGTACGGCATCAAGGCACCGGCGATCAGCGGCCATCCGGGCTTCGATCGGGCCTGGCGCGTGCAGATGAACACGCTGGAATCCACCGTGATCTTCCTGCCCACGCTTTGGCTGGCCGTGCAGTATGGCTTTGCCCTGTGGGGCAGCGTGGCCGGGCTGGTCTGGGTATTTGGCCGCGTGTGGTATGCCGTGGCCTATCTGAAGGACCCGGCCAAGCGTGGCCCCGGCTTCATGGTGGCTTCCGCCGGATGGGCGGTGATGTTGGTGCTGGGTGTCATCGGACTGTTCCGAGCCTTGCTCGCGGGCTAGGCGCCGGCCCTTTGCGGCCTGGCGCTCCGGTTGCGCGGCCTCTGCGCCTTCTCCCCGCCGGGGAGAAGGTTGGGATGAGGGGCGAGTGCTCGAGACAGCGCGACAATTGAGCGTGGTCGCTAGGGTGCCGCCCGCTGCGTAAGCGGCACGCTGGCCATATCGCTCGATCAACGCGTGACCGCGAGCACCTGCCCCTCATCCCAACCTTCTCCCCGGAGGGGAGAAGGAGTCACAGCCACATCTAATCGCCGACCGGCGTGACCTTGAGACGCTCGATGCGCGCCCCGTCCATCGTCACCACTTCGAAGCGCAAGCCTTCGCTGGTGAAGCTGTCACCCGCGCTGGGCAAGCGTCCCAGCTGTTGCAGCACATAGCCGGCCAGCGTGGAAAAGCTGTCGTCGCCGCTGAGCTTGAAGCCGAGCATGTGCTCGACTCGCCGCAGGTCCAGGCTCGCGTCGAGCATCCAGCTGCCGTCGCTTTCCTGCACGAACGAAGGATCACCGCTTTCGTCATCGGGAAATTCACCGGCAATCACTTCAAGCACATCGGTGGGCGTCACCAGCCCAAGCACGCTGCCGTACTCATCCACCACCAGGGCCACTTGCAGCGGCGAGCGGCGAAACTCTTCGATCAGCCGCAGTACGCTGAGCGACTCCAGCACGGTGAGCGGCTTGCGCACGACGTTGTCGACGTCGATCTGCCCGTGTTCGAGCAGGCTCGCCAGCAGGTCGCGTGAGGAGGCTACGCCGACCAACTGGTCGAGATCGTCACCCGCCACGGGCAGCCAGGCATGACTGGAAGAGGTGACTTCGGCGCGCAGTTGCTCGGCGCTTTCACGCGGATCGATCCAGTTGATCTCGGGGCGCGGCGTCATGATGGAGCGCACCGGCCGGTGCGCCAGGTCCAGCACGCCCTGCACCATCGCCAGTTCGTCCTTGCCGAACATGGCCGCGCTGCCGACCACGGTCGTGGTTGCCGTATGCGCGGCGTCCTTCTCGTCATCACTGCCGGTGCCGCCCAGCAGGTTCAGCACGGCCATGGCGGTGCGATCACGCAAGGTACGCGCGCTGCTGAACAGGCTGCGTCGGCGATTGCGGCGCATGGTCTGGTTGAACACCTCGATCATGATCGAGAAGCCGATCGCCGCGTACAGATAACCCTTCGGGATATGGAAACCGAACGCTTCGGCCACCAGGCTGAAGCCGATCATCAGCAGGAACGACAGGCACAGGATCACCACCGTCGGTCGCGCGTTGACGAAGTGGGTGAGCGGCTTGCTCGCGCTGATCATCAGGATCATCGCAATCACCACCGCCACCATCATCACGGACAGGTGATCGACCATGCCGACGGCCGTAATCACCGAGTCGAGCGAGAACACGGCATCGAGCGCCACGATCTGCGCCACCACCAGCCAGAACTGGGCCGGCGCGCGCTTGGCCGCATCGTGGTCGTCATCCGCCTCCAGCCGCTCGTGCAGCTCCACGGTGGCCTTGAACAGCAGGAAGGCGCCACCCAGCAGCAGGATGATGTCGCGCCACGAAAACGCGATGCCCTGCCAGGCGATGATTGGCGCGGTGAGTTTCACCAGCCATGACATCGCTCCCAGCAGCGCCAGGCGCATGACCAGGGCCAGCGAGAGGCCGAGCACGCGGGCCTTGTCGCGCTCCCGTGCCGGTAGCTTGTCGGCGAGGATCGCAATGAAGACGAGATTGTCGATGCCAAGCACGATCTCCAGCACCACCAGGGTGAGGAGACCGGCCCAGGCAGTAGGATCGGCCAGCCAGTCGAAAGCAAACATACGTCGGCACCGAAGCGCCAGTTTCCTCCTTGGAACGTGCTGCAACTATACAGGGCGACTTTGTGAACGCTGCGCAAGCCGTGGCTTGACCGTGCCAAAGGGCAGGATTGCGCCCATCCGGCGGCAGAGGCTAGCGTGGGGACGCCAGATGACGAGCGCGTTGCGTCCTGGCGAAAATCATCTGGACGCTCGCCCGCAGGACCCACCGTCGATGGATGCGAACCATCCGAACTACGCCCCCATTTCGCCACCGTCACCCGCTCTTACCGCCTTGGCGCCCGGCGTCTGGTATGCCCTCGGCCTGATCGCCCTGTACTTTGCGCTTCAGCTTTCCGTTGCGGCCGTTATCGGTCTCGCCGCGGGCCTCGTGGCTCTCGCGCAGCACGGCGGTGATGTCACCTCGATCATTACGAGTGGGCGCGCATGGCTGGCCCATTCGGACGCGAGCGCCATCGCCGTCATCGCCACGCTGCTGGTGGCAGCCGCCGCGATCCTGCATCTGGTGCGACGCTGGTGGCCGCAGTTATGGGCCAAAGCCGAGCTACCCGGTTTCGGCTTTGCCATGTCGAAACAGCCGGCCATGTATCTCCTGGCCCTGGTACTTGGACTGGCCACGCCCTTCGTCGGCGGCATGCTGACGCAGTGGGTGGCGCAGGGGCACGAGGTCAGCCAGGACATCAAGCAGCTCGGCGCCCATATCTCCCTGCCCTTGCGCATCCCTCTCGCACTGCTGGTGGTGAGCATCGGCCCGCTGGTGGAAGAACTGTTGTTTCGCGGTGTGCTGCTTTCGTCGATCGCCCGATACGTGGGAAGCGGCTGGGCGATCGTGGTCACCGCCATCTTCTTCGCCTGCGTCCACCTGCCCGATCTGTCGTTTCTCTGGTACGCGCTGCCCAACCTGGCGCTGCTGGGATTGCTGCTCGGCTGGCTACGCGTGCAGTCGGGTTCGATCTGGCCGGCCGTCCTGGCTCACAGCATGAACAACCTGCTCGCCGTGGTGTCGTGGTTTGTGATGACCTCCGCCAGTTAGGCTGTTATTAAAGAGCGCGCGCGCAGCAGGCGCGCCGTTTCGAAGATTGGCAGCCCCATGACACCCGAGTGGCTCCCATCGAGGTGTTCGATCAACTTCGCGCCGTGCCCCTGGATCGCGTACGCACCCGCCTTGCCAAACGCCTCGCCCGTGGCGATATAGGCCTTGATGGTGGCGGCATCCAGCTCAGGCATGCGCACGCGTGACACGCTGGTATCGCTCCACTCCCCCTGATGACTGATTAACCATACGGTGGAAATCACCTCATGCACGCGCCCGGACAGTCGCCGCAGCATGGTTGCAGCATCGGCCGCGTCCGCCGGTTTGCCGAACACCTCGTCATCGAGCACCACTTCCGTATCGGCCCCAAGCACGACCGCGCTGGCGTCTCCTAACGCGGCGAGCCCGGCCAGCGCCTTCTCGCGAGCCACGCGGCTCACGTACTCGCGTGGCGATTCTGCGATGGCGCGCTGTTCGGGCACGTCCACCTCAACGGTGCGGAAGTCGACGCCTATTTGTTCGAGCAATTGGCGACGGCGTGGTGACTGGGAGGCGAGATAGAGCATGGAGTGTCCGGGTCCGTTGGGCGACGCGCGGCCTATTTTGGCCGCATATCGCCCGTTTCGAGAAATCGCTCGTGCCAGGCCAACGCCTCGGCGAGCAGATGCGGCGTGTGCTTGCCGCGGCTGTCGCGCAAGGCCCGCTCGAAGTAATCCTGCAGCAGCGGACGATAAGTGGGATGCGCACAGCGTTCGATAATCACCTTGGCGCGTTGCCGCGGCGACAATCCACGCAAGTCGGCGAGGCCCTGCTCGGTCACCAGCACGGCCACGTCGTGCTCGGTGTGGTCCACATGGCTGACCATCGGCACCAGGCAGGAAATCGCGCCGTTTTTCGCGGTGCTGGGCGTGAGAAAGCAGGACAGGAAGCCGTTGCGCGCGAAGTCGCCGGAGCCACCAATACCGTTGATGATGCTGGTGCCCGCCACGTGCGTGGAATTGACGTTGCCGTAAATATCGGCCTCAACCATGCCATTCATGGCGATGCAGCCCAGGCGTCGCACCAGCTCCGGATGATTGGAGATTTCCTGCGTGCGCAGAATGATGCGCTTGCGGAAGAACTCGATGTCCGCCAGGAAGCGCTCGATACCCGCTGGGCTGAGCGAGAACGAGGTCGCCGATGCACTGCTCACCACACCGTTGGCGAGCAGGTCGAGCATGCCGTCCTGGATCACTTCGGTATACGCGGTCAAGCCGCTGAAACCGCCTTCCTGCAAGCCGGCAAGCACGGCATTGGCGATATTGCCGACACCGGATTGCAGGGGCAACAGCTGCGGGCTGAGACGCCCCTTCACAATCTCATGACGGAAGAACTCGATCAGATGGCCAGCGATGCGCTTCGACGTTTCATCGATGGGTGCAAACGCGCTGTTGCGGTCCGGCGCATTCGTTTCCACGACGGCGATGACCTTGGCCGGATCGCAGCGCAGATAAGGCTCACCGATGCGGTCGTCCGGCTTGATCAACGGTATCGGCCTGCGGTGCGGCGGCAAAGCCGTGCCGTAGTAGATATCGTGCATACCGTCCATTTCGAGCGGTTGCCAGTGATTGACCTCGATGATGACCTTGTCGGCAAGGTCCAGCCAGGTCTTGTTGTTGCCCACCGACGAGGACGGCAACAGACTGCCATCCGGCAGGATGGCCGTTGCCTCGATGACCGCCAGGTCGAGCTTGCCGAAGAAACCAAACCAGGCGTACTGCGCGACATGGCTCAGGTGGATATCGAGATAATCCATTTCGCCGCGATTGATGCGCGCACGCAACTCGGGATCGGACTGATACGGCAAACGCATGTCGATGCCATCGGCGCGAGCGAGCGCACCATCGAGCTCAGGTGCGGTTGAAGCACCAGTCAGCACGCGAACGCGGAACGGATCGCCGTGGCCGTGCGTGGCCATCATTCGATCGGCCAGCGCCTTCGGCACAGCCTTGGGATAACCGGCACCGGTAAAGCCGCTCATGCCTATCGTCATGCCGGGGTCGATCAGTTCGGCGGCCTGGGCCGCCGTCATGATTCGGCTGGCCAATCCCGCGTGACCAATACGCTTATCCATGGTGATTTCTCCTGCACACATTCCACCGATGGTAACCCGCCATGCGCCCATCAATTGCCGTACTTAGACAAAGGTCTGAGCCAGGAATCCACTTACAGTGGAAGGTTGTATTCGCGAAAATGTTCATCGCGTTTCCAGCCAAGCGATTCATACAATCGCTGCGCGGACGTGTTGGTATGGGCCGTAGATAACGACATGGCAACCGCGCCCATGGCGCGCGCAAAATCACCGGCCTCACGCATGAGGGCAACGGCGACGCCAGCACGGCGCGCGACTGGCACCACGAAAAGATCATTGAGCAGATAAGTGCGCGCGGCTCGCACCGATGAAAACAACGGATACAACTGGGTAAAGCCTATGCCGCGCCCTTCCTCGTCGATGGCGAGCAACACGACCGAGTCTTGATACTGCAGCCGCTCATGCAGAAAGCGCCGCGCCAGCTCTAGGTCCCCAGGCTTGCCATAGAACTGACGGTAGCCGTCGAACAACGGCACAACGATGTCGAGGTCGTGGATCGTCGCCTGACGTACCGTGTAAGACATGGGGCGTTCCTTGTGGAAAGTGAGTGCTCGCGCCGTCACATCACCAGGGACTTGATGCGGCCGACGTCAGGCGCGATGGTAAGGATGACCAGACAGCAGTGTCGTAGCGCGATACAACTGCTCGGCCAATACAAGCCTCACCAACATATGCGGCAGTGTAAGCGGACCGAGTGACCACTGCTGGTCCGAGCGCGCCAATACCTCGGGCGCGTGACCATCGGGGCCGCCAATGAGAAAGGCCAGATCACGGCCGGACATGCGCCACTTTTCCAGTTGCGCGGCAAGTTCTTCGCTGGACCAGGTCTTGCCTCGCCCATCCAGTGCGACTACGTGGATGTCACGTGGCAGTGCCGCAAGGATCGCCGCGCCCTCGTCCTGAATCGCGCGCGTGTCATCGCGCCCCTTGCCGCGCGTGCCAGGCTTCAGTTCGATCAATTCCAGCGGCAAGTCATGCGACAGCCGCTTGCGGTACTCGGCAAAACCCTCGGCTACCCAGGCGGGCATGCGTTCACCGACGGCGATCAGGCGGGCGCGCATTCGTAGATGCCAAAGAGGGAGAAAACGAAACAGCACGCGCACGCTTCAGCAGCGGCGCGGCGCAAGTACCGCCACTACGCGGGCGATTAGCCCGCGCTGACGGCTTCGATATGAGCGTCGCGGTCACCCACGGTCCACAGCCTTTCCAGGCCATAGAACTCGCGGATACGCGGCAGCATGACATGGACGATCACGTCGCCGAGGTCGACCAGCACCCATTCGGCTTCCTGCTCGCCTTCCACGCCCAACGGCATCACGCCCGCCTTCTTGGCGAACTTGACGACTTCGTCGGCAATGGATTTGACATGGCGTGCCGAGGTGCCTGAGGCGATAACCAGCAGATCGGCGATGGAGGTTTTGCCGCGAACGTCGATTTCTCGAATGTCCTTGGCTTTCAGTTCGTCTAGGGCGTCGATTACGTGCTGACGAAGGACCGCCGTGGTGGCGGATTTGGCGCTGCGATGGGAAGTCGGACTCAAGTGCGGTTGCCTCGATGCGGGATCGATGCGCGGGATGGCGCGGGGGCAGTATAACGCCCTGGCCTGAAGGCTACGTCAAGCCAGGCGCCAGCCGGCGCCGGCACGCCCCACCCCGGAACACACGCGTCCGTCGCACACAAAGAGGGCATGGTGTTCACCCCGCGGCATGCCGCGGCGTGCTGCACCATGCCCTCGACGGCTCGATCCTTACGACAGGCGAGCCGGTTCAATCACGGCCGACCTCAACCACCACTGGCGGGTGGGGTGGCGGCGTCCTTCTTGGGAGCGCTGTGCTTCTTGTGATGGGTGCTCTTGGTTTCGGTGGCGGATTTTGGCTCTTCCGCAGTGCTCTTCATCGCATCGCTGGATGATTTCATGGCATCCGAACTGGACTTCATCGCATCCGAACTGGACTTCATCGCGTCCTTGCTGGCGTCCGTCGCAGACTGCGGCGGGGGCGTGTTCTGCGCCATGACAGGCGACATGGCCACGCCGAAGGCGACGGCAGTCGCGAGGGCGAGTACGGTGTAACGGGATACTTTCATGGGTACATATCTCCTGAATTGGTGGGGTAACCGTGCGACATCGCCGCACTTCCATGGAGCTACCGTTGCCGTCCATCCCGAGCGGCATCGGCGATCCGGTACCGAGTTCGTCGGTTCCGGCCACGCCACATCAGCAGTCCTGCCCGATGCGAACGGTTCGTCCCTGATCCGTGAATCCACCTCCGCCGAGCGCGCCCCGCCTGCAACCGCACCCGTCTACGGGACAAGGTTATACCTGTGCGTGGCGTAGGGATGTGACCCGACGAGACGGCTGTTCAGCGTCAATATCAACAGGCGAGAGGCTCGACTTTGGGATTGCTGCGCTGCCCACCGGGATTGCCTGCCTGCACCTAGTCGCGCGCCATCGGGCCAGTCTCATGATCCGCCAGACTCCAGGGCGGTGCGCAGCGGCGATTGCAGGGACTGATCGCGCGGCTATGTCGCATTGCACCACCCTTCTGGAGAGGCTCGACTTCCCCATGCCCGCGGGCTTGATGCCCGGGCGGTGGTTACTTCAGCGCGGGCTGCAGCAGGCGACCACCCATGGCGGCATTGGCGGCGACCACCATGGCCACTGCCAAGGCATGCATCATCAGGTCAGTCGCGGCGGCATCGAAGGCGTGGCAGATCTCCAGCAAGCTGGCCGAAGCCGCCGCACTGGCCAGGCCGATCATCACCGCCGTCAGCACGGGCCTTAGGGGACAGGCTCGCCGCAGCAGCCAGATCAACAACACCGAAAGTGGTACCGAGAAACTGATAATGAAGACGAGGCAGTCATTCGCTTCGTGCAGGCTGGCAATGTGGGTGGCCGGGGCCACCCATACACGCAGGCAACCCACGCCGCTCGCGCCGATCCACAGCAACAAGCCCGGTAGCGGAAGCCAGGCCCAGCGCGCCGGACGCCCTGGCACACCAAGCGAGAACGCCGCCCACGCCGCGCACACGGCCGTCACGGCCGCCCCGATGCCGGCCAAGGCGATATCAGGCTGGCCGCTCCAGCGCTGAAGCATGTGGGTAATACCGTAGTGCGCCAGCAGCCACGCCGCGATCGCCGCTACCGCCAGCAACCAGCCAAGCGTGCGCAGCCACGGCGACGGCAGGCGTCGCACCGGCGTGAGCTGTTCGCCCAGTGACTGGATCAGTGACTCCGTGAGTCGCGGCTCGGACATGATGCTCAGGGGTCTCCATGGAAACGGGTACGTAGCGCCTTCAAGGCGCGGTGCAGATTCACTTTAAGCGCACCGGGCTGGCGACCCGTATGCTCCGCCGCTTCGGCCAGGCTGTGCTCCTTCAGACCGAGCTGCTCGATGGCCTCGCGCTGCCCCGGCGGCAACGTCGCGATGGCCTCGCGCAGACGGCGCGCGTCCTGGTCGCGCTCGGTCGCGGCGGTGGCATCATCCACGCCGGGGTGCACCTCCACCGCGCGCTCGTCGTGAAGCTCGTGCCGGCCGCGGCGGCCGTGGCTGCGCAAGGTATCGATCGCACGGCGGCTGGCGATGGCACTGAGCCAGGCGTCGTAGGAGCGGCTGGGGTCATAGGTGTGACGAACGCGATGCACGGTCAACAAGGTCTCCTGCACCACGTCATCGAGCGTGTCCACCGCCACGCCCCGGCGCCGCGCCGCGGCGCGGATCAACGGCACCGAACTCGCCAGCACGCGCTCATAGGCACGCTTATCGCCATCCTGGGCTGCTGCCATCCACGCTGCCCGCTGCCGCTCCGGCGATTCGCTGGCAATGGGGGTGTCGTCAGTCACGGCAGGATCGATCCTTGCCCAGGTGGGAAGGACGCTATCTAGACCTGACGCGGCGGCGATGGTCAAGCCGTGCGGCATGCTTGTCTCACTGGAAGGGCATGCACAAACCTTCGCTGCAGCGGCTTGAACGGTTACCTCGACGGACGATTCAGGCGACGAAAGCGTTTGACTCAGGCCTGTTGGTGGAGGCTGGCTTCCGGCGGCGGTTGGGATAACCATCGGTGCCAGGTAACCGCAACCCCGGTCGCACCGAATAACCAGTCAAACCACCTGGAGCCACTGCCCCATGCTCGTGCTGATCCTCGCCTATCTCGGCGGCGTACTGACCATTCTCAGCCCGTGCATCCTGCCGGTATTGCCCTTCGTGTTCGCACGGGCCGACCGGCCGTTCGCACGTAATGGCCTGCCGATGCTGTTAGGCATGGCGCTTACCTTTGCCCTGGTCGCCACTTTGGCGGCGGTAGGCGGTGGCTGGGCCATTCGGGCCAATCAATACGGCCGCATCATCGCCATGGTCGTGCTTGCCGTACTCGGCGTGACCCTGCTTTCGAGCCATCTGGCCGAGTGGATCAGTCGGCCGTTCGTGGCGCTGGGCAACAGGCTCACGCAGCGCGCGGATACCGAGGGTGATTCGGCATGGTCGGCTGCTGGCCTCGGCGTGGCCACCGGCCTGCTGTGGGCGCCTTGCGCGGGGCCGATCCTCGGCCTGCTGCTGACTGGCGCGGCGCTCAACGGCGCCAGCGTCCAGACCACCTTGTTGCTGCTTACCTATGCCGCCGGCGCAGCAACGTCACTGGCTTTGGCTCTAGTGATCGGGGGGCGCGTATTTGGACTGATGAAGCGATCGCTGGGCGCGGGCGAATGGGTGCGTCGCGCACTCGGCGTGCTCGTCCTGATTGGCGTGGCCGTGATCGCGATGGGCATGGACACCGGCCTGCTGACGCGCGTGTCACTGGCCAGTACGGGAAGCATCGAGCAGAAGCTGATCGACGCAGTGCGCCCCACGCCGCCACCCCAGCCGATCGTGAAGGCTGGCGAGCCGCTGCCCGTGGAAGGCGAGCTTCCTGCGCTGACGGGCGCCACGCAATGGCTCAACAGCCCGCCACTGACGGCGCAGTCGCTGCGCGGGAAGGTGGTGCTAGTCGACTTCTGGACGTACTCCTGCATCAACTGCATCCGTTCCCTGCCCTACACGCGCGCCTGGGCCGACAAGTACAAAGACCATGGCCTGGTCGTGATCGGTGTGCACGCGCCCGAATTTGCCTTCGAGAAGGAGCCGCAAAACGTCATCAAGGCGGTGAAGGATCTGGCTGTCGATTACCCGGTGGCGCTGGATAACAACTACGCCATCTGGAAAGGCTTCAGTAACGAATACTGGCCGGCGCATTACTTCATCGATACGCAGGGCCAGATCCGCCATCACCATTTCGGCGAGGGCGAATATGAGCAAAGCGAAGACGTGATCCGCCAGTTGCTCACCGAAGCCGGACAAAAGAACCTGCCGGGCGGTTACGTGCAACCGGGTGCCCAGGGCGCGGAAGCCGCCGGTTCGGGCGATGCGCAGCGCTCGCCGGAAACCTATGTCGGCTACGCCCGCGCGGAGAACTTCGCAGGTGGCCAGGTGGCGCATGACGATGCCTGGAATTACCACGCGCCGACCAACTTGATGGCCAACCAGTGGGCCTTTGATGGACGCTGGACCGTACGCGACGAAAACGCGCAGCTCGATAAAGCGAACGGCAGCATCGTCTATCGCTTCCGCGGTCGCGACCTGCATCTGGTGCTCGGCCCGGCCAGTGATGGCAAGCCGGTGCGCTTCCGCGTGCTGATCGACGGCAAGGCGCCAGGCGCCGATCACGGCATGGATACCGACGCTGACGGCAACGGCACCATCACGGCGCAGCGCCTTTACCAACTCGTGCGGCAAGCCAATGGCAGCGGTGAACGCACTTTTGAAATCACCTTCCTCGACCCGGGTGTACAGGCCTACGCCTTTACCTTCGGTTGATCCTTTTTATTGATGTGTTGGAGGTAGTCATGTCCCGCACTCGGGATCTCGTGAAACCCGAACGCCGTCGCTTTCTGCGTACGGCGCTAACGGGAGGCGCCATCCTGGCGATCGGCGCCCCGCTGCTGCCGCGCCTGCTCGGAAGCGGCGCGGCCCCAGGTACAGCCATGGCCGCAACGCCGGCAGCACAGGGCAAGGACATGCTGCTCGAATGTTTCGCCGATGACGGGCACCATCTCGGCCCCTGCCATGTACGCAAGCTCGTGCTCACCGATGCGCAGTGGCACGAGCGTCTGCCGGATGATGCGTACTACGTGATGCGCCGCGCCGGTACGGAGCGCGCTTTCAGCGGGGCGCACGAGAAGCCGCCGGTGCCCGGCCTTTACCGCTGCCCGGCATGCGACACGGCGTTGTTCGACGCCGCTACACAGTTCGACTCAGGCACCGGCTGGCCCAGCTTCTGGCAACCGATCGCCAAAGCCAACGTCATCGAATTTCGCGACAGCAGCTTCGGCTGGGAACGCACCACCGTCAGTTGCGCCGGCTGCGACAGTCATCTCGGGCATGTATTCGATGATGGCCCGCGGCCGACGGGACTGCGCTATTGCATGAACTCGGTGGCGCTGCGATTCATTCCACGCGGCAGCGCCTGAAGATCGCTACCGTTGGCGGTACGGCGCCAGCACCGCGGGGTCATCGAACAGGCCGCAGGGCAACAGGTAACGCGGATCGCGCCCGGCCGCCAGCAGCTCGCGAATGCGCGTGGCCGAAATTTCCAGCGGCGTCACGGCAAGCTCGATGAGCTTGCCGGCCGGCCATGCACGCAATGCGGCAGCATCGGCGACCAGACGCGGGGCCACTTCAGCCTCAAGCTCAACGGGCACCGCCGCTTCCACGCCGGGACGACTGAGTACGCCGATATGCGCCACATCAAACAGCTCACGCCAGCGGTGCCACGTCGGCAGACCTGCGAACGCATCGGCACCGATCAGCAAGACCAGCGGACGATCACCATGTTCCGCGCGCAATTCGGTCAGCGTGTCGATGGTGTAGGACGGGCCGCTGCGTTCCAGCTCGCGCGTGTCCAGGGTAAGGCGCGACTGCTCTTGCAACGCGGCACGCAACATCGCTGCGCGTTGCGGCGCATTGGCGATCGGCGCCGGTCGATGCGGCGGCACACTGGCCGGCATCAAACGCACGTCGGCATCGAGTAATTCGGCAGCTTCCCACGCCACGCTGAGATGCCCCAGATGTACAGGATCGAAGGTGCCACCGAAGATGGCCAACGGGCGCACGTTCATTCCAGCGCCTGCGCCGCCCGCGGCTCGGCGATGGCGGCGATAAGACGCTCCGCCTCCAGCCATGGGTTGCCCTGCTCGCGCCCCTTGGCCATGCGGTCGATGCGGGCAGCGCGCGCCAGGCATTGCAGCCAGTGCTCCCGTGGCGCGCGGCGCAACGCCTTGCGAAACAACTGCTCGCGTGCCGGCCACAGGCGCTCGGCACGGGCCTGCGCAGCGAAGTCGCGCGCATTCGCCAGGCGCAGGGCAAGCTGCAACTGATTCACCAGCCAGCCCATCAGGGCGATCAGCTCATCGCCTTCGGCGTGCAGGCCGGCAAGGATACGCAAGGCTCGCCCGCCATCACCCGCGAAGGCGGCATCGGTGAGTTTGAAAGCGTCGTAACGTGCGCTGTCGGCGACGAGGTTTTCCATCTCTTGTGCATCAATCTTGCCCTGGCCATGCAGCACGACCAGCTTGTCGATCTCTTGCGCCGCAGCGAGCAGATTACCTTCCACGCGCTCAGCCAACAGCGCCGCAGCATCCGGCGTGGCGGACAGGCCGCGTGACGCCAGACGCGCGCCAATCCAGGAACCCCATTCGTTCGGGCGCGGCGCATTGAACACGACCAGGGCGCCGGCAGCGTCCAGGTTCTTGGTCCAAGCACCTTCGTGCTTGTTGCTCCAGTCGGTCGCCGTGATCAACAGGGTGACGTCCGGCGGCGGATCGGCGCAGAACGCGTTGATGGCCTTGGCGCCCTCGGTGCCGGGCCGCCCGGTGGGCAGGCGCAGATCCAGCAGACGCCGCGTGGCGAACAGGGACATGCCCGCTGCCGCACGCGCCAGGTCGTCCCAGTCGAAATGATTGCCGACGTCCAGCACCTCGCGCTCGTTATAGCCGAGCTTGCGCGCCTGGGCGCGCAGCGCGTCCGCCGCTTCGAGCACCAGCAATTCCTCGCCGGCCAGCAGATAGACCGGACGCAGGCTGTCCGCCGCCAGCGACTTCTGCCATTGAGCGGCATTGAGCGGCATATCAGGCAGGCTCTCTTCGCTTAGTTCGTACTGGACGCCGACGCCGGCGCGGCCGCATCGGTGGCGACCTGACCCGGATGCTTGGTGGCAGCCTGCAGTCGGAACAGGATGGCCTGGACCATGTCGTCGTTGAGGCTGTCCTGGATCGCCTGGACCTGGGCGGTGGTACCGATGGTATTGGTCGCGTCGTAGCTGAATTCGCGCTGCATATCGATGCGCTGACGCGGCACCAGCGGCTGGCCGGTTCCGTCGTGCACCTCAAATTCGACGTGGTAGCGCACGGTGTATTCGGTGACTCGCGCCAGACCGCTGACCGTCAACGTATCGGTGCTGAACGATGCCACCGGTATGCTCAGTTCAGCGATGCCGGTGCCCGGCTTGTCTTGCACGGTGACGCCTGAGCCCTCAAGGGCGCGCGTCATGTTCAAGCGCAGATTGCCACCACCATTGACCGTCAAATGGAGCTGCTGCATCGATGGCGGCAGTGCCGCGCTCTGGCGCAGATGGAACCCGCACGCTGCCAGGGAAATGGTGAACATCAACAGCAGCGAAGCTTTGAACAGACGGGTCATGGATTTCATCCTGCGACGATGTTGACGATCTTGCCGGGAACCACGATCACTTTGCGAACGGTCTGGCCTTCCAGGAAGGCGACTACCTGGGGGTGTGCACGGGCCAACGCTTCGGCCTCTTCCTTCGATGCATGGGCGGCCACCTCGATGGTACCGCGCAATTTGCCATTGACCTGCACGGCCAGGGTCAGCGATTCGCGCACCAGCGCGGCGCTGTCGGCCAGCGGCCAGGGCTGGTCTTCCAGCACCGACTCGGCATGTCCCAGCACCTGCCACAGTGTATGGCTGACATGCGGCACAACCGGGTTGAGCAGGAGAACCATTGCTTCCAGCGCCTCATGGCGCACGGCACGGCCCTGCTCGCTCTGGTCGTTGAACTTGTTCAGCGCGTTGAGCAGTTCCATCAGCGCGGCAATCGCCGTGTTGAACGAGTGACGGCGGCCTAGATCGTCGGTGACTTTCTGGATGGTCTCGTGCACCTGGCGGCGCAGCGTCTTCTGGCCGGCATCCAACTGCGACGGATCAACCACCGGATGATCCGGCATGGCTGCATGCGTAGTCACTTCGCGCCAGAAGCGGCGCAGGAAGCGCGCCATACCTTCGACACCGGCCTCGCTCCACTCCAGCGACTGCTCCGGCGGGGCCGCGAACATGGAGAACAGGCGCACCGTATCGGCGCCAAACTTGTCCACCATCGCCTGCGGGTCGATGCCGTTGTTCTTGGACTTGGACATCTTCTCGGTGCCGCCGATCTTCACCGGCTGGCCATCGCTCTTGAGCACGGCACCGATCACGCGCGCCTTCTCGTCGCGCTGGATCTCGACGTCGGCCGGGTTGATCCAGTCCTTGGAGCCGTCGGCGCTGTCTCGATAGAACGTCTCGGCAATCACCATGCCCTGGCACAGCAGGTTGGTGGCCGGTTCGTCCGCCTTTACCAGGCCCGCGTCACGCATGAGCTTGTGATAGAAGCGGAAGTACAGCAGATGCAGGATGGCGTGCTCGATGCCGCCGATGTACTGATCCACCGGCAGCCAGTAGTTGGCGCGCTCATCGACCTGATCGCTGGCACCCGGGCTGGTGTAGCGCGCGTAGTACCAGCTCGACTCCATGAAGGTGTCGAAGGTGTCGGTTTCGCGTTCGGCCGGACCACCGCACTGCGGGCAGGTGGTCTTACGCCACTCGGGGTCGGCCTTGATCGGCGACCGCACGCCGGAGAACGCCACGTTCTCCGGCAGCACCACCGGAAGCTGGTCTTCCGGTACCGGCACCGCGTCGCACTTGGCGCAATAGATCACCGGGATCGGGCAACCCCAGTAGCGCTGGCGGCTCACGCCCCAGTCGCGCAGGCGCCAGTTGACGCGGCGCAGGCCCGTGCCTTCGCGCTCGAAGCGGGCGGCCATGGCCTCGAAGGCTTGGGAGTAATCCATGCCGTCGAATTCGCCGGAGTTCACCAGGTAGCCGCGCTCGGTAAACGCGCTGTCCTGCTGGACGCTGGTCTCGAAATCCTCGATCAACTGCACCGCCGCCGAGGTTTCATAGGCGTCGACGCTGCCGCCACTCAAGGCGGCGCGCACGGGATCGGCGCCCACGCCCTTGGACAAGTCGTGCTGGATGGCCGCCACGGCATCGAGAACCGAGCGGTCCACCACGACCATCTTGATCGGCAGGCTGTACTTCCGGGCGAATTCCCAGTCGCGCTGGTCGTGACCGGGCACCGCCATCACCGCGCCGGTGCCGTAGCCCATCAGCACGAAGTTGGCCACCCACACCGGGATCGTTTCACCACTGATCGGATGGATGGCGAACAGGCCGGTATCCATGCCGCGCTTTTCCTGCGTCTCCAGCTCGGCTTCGGACACGCCGCCATGCTTGAGTTCGTCCAGGAAGGAAGCCAGCTTTTCGTTGCTCTTGGCCGCTTTCAGTGCCAGCGGATGCTCACCGGCGATGGAGACGAAGGTGACGCCCAGCAAGGTGTCCGGACGCGTGGTGAACACGGTCAACGGCTCGGCTTCGTCTTCCAGCTCGAAGTGGATTTCCAGGCCTTCGCTGCGACCGATCCAGTTGCGCTGCATGGTCTTCACGGCATCGGGCCAGCCCGGCAGCGTGTCCAGGCCGTCCAGCAATTCCTGCGCGTAGTCGGTGATCTTGAGGAACCACTGCGGAATCTCGCGCTTTTCCACCAGCGCGCCGGAGCGCCAGCCGCGGCCGTCGACCACCTGCTCGTTGGCCAGCACGGTCTGGTCGACCGGATCCCAGTTCACCACCGCATTCTTGCGGTAGGCCATGCCCTTTTTCATCAGCCGCGTGAACATCAACTGTTCCCAGCGGTAGTAGTCCGGGCGACAGGTGGCGAACTCGCGGGTCCAGTCATAGGCAAAGCCCATGCGTTGCAGCTGGCCACGCATGTGTTCGATATTCTGGTAGGTCCACTTGGCCGGCGCGGTCTTGTTCTTGATCGCGGCGTTTTCGGCGGGCAGGCCAAACGCGTCCCAGCCCATCGGCTGCAGCACGTTCTTGCCGTTCATGCGCTGGTAGCGGCTGATGACGTCGCCGATCGTGTAGTTGCGCACATGCCCCATGTGCAACGCACCCGAGGGGTACGGCAGCATGGAAAGGCAATAGAACTTGGGGCGCGAGGCGTCTTCCTTTACCTCGTAGGCGCGCTGTTCACGCCAGTAAAGCTGCGCGGCGGTTTCCACCGCCTGCGGCTGGTAACCCTGTTCGTTGCCCTGATCGTGGGAACCCTGATCTTGAATGTCCTGCATGTTTCCGGCGCCGTGTGCTTTGCTGGCAGGACCGGCCCTGGCCGATCACTGCGGGGGAACGCGGCAGACTAGCAGAATGCGGCCTCAGCCGGGCGGGCAAACCGGCTTGTTGCCGGCCGCCAGCGCCCCCGCTGCCGCGCCAATCTGGCCAGCCAAACGGGCAATGGCCCGCTGATGGCCCTGCACCAGGGCGTCAAAGCCGCTACCTACCGGCTCGCTGATGCGGCTGGTGCAGGCCAGCGGTTCGCCACCCTTGAGCGGACGCACGCTCCAGGCAGCGTCGATCAGGGCATAGCTCCCTGGCATCGAGTCGAACCGGCGCACGTCCAGCTTGATCCGCATGACCGGCTTGCTGCCGGCCGGCAGGCCGCTCACGTCCTGCGCGTTGAAGTCGCGCGCGAGGTCGGCTGACAACGCGCCACGCACCTCGTCGCCCAGCGGCGCGATCCAGCGTTCGCCCTGCAGCACCGCCACACTCTGGTCACCCTGGCGCACCACCAAGGGGGGCTGGTCGACCTGGGCCGGCACCGACACCGGCAACATTTCAAACTGGAACGCCGCGCCGGCCGAAGCACTGGACGGGGCCACCTCGGTGGCAGCCGGCGCTACCAGGGTGTAGAAACGCGTGGTCGGCGCCGAGCCGCATGCAGCAAGCACCAGCGTCAGCGCGGCGACTGTCGTCAGGTGCCGATATCCCAAACGAATCATGGCTTGCTCCCTTGTGTCGGTGCGCTGGGCGGCGCGACCTGGGCCGGCTGCGCCTGCAGCGGCTTGTCGGCGCGACGGCCGCGCAACAGCGCATCCGGATGGTCGCCCAGGTAATCGGTCAGTACGCGCAGCGAGCGCGCAGCGCGTTGCAGCTCCTGCAGGCTGCCGCCCAGGTTCTGCTGTAGCTGCGAATCGGGCGCGAACATGTTATTTGCATTGCCCAACGTCTGTTGTGCGCCCTGCAGGGTGGTTTTGACTTCCGGCAAGACGCTGGCATTGACCTGTTTGAGCGTCTTGTTGAGCTCACCCAGTGACTGATCCAGGTTCTTGCCGATGCTGTCGAACGGAATCTTGTGGATCTTGTCCACGATTTCCGCCAGCTGCTCCTGCAGCTTGTCGAAACTACCCGGCGTGGTCGGAATTTCCAGCGGCCGAGTGGTCGGGTCGTAGGCCGCCTTAGGTGCGTTCGACAGGAAGTCCATCGCGATGTAAAGCTGTCCGGTCAGCAGGTTGCCGGTGCGCGCCTGGGCGCGCAGGCCCTGGTCGATCAGCCGGCCCATCATCTGCGACATCTGCTCGTCGTCGCCGCGCGCCTTGGCCAGCGCCACCAGCTTGTCATGCGCGCGCCCAAGGCGCTGCGGATAGACCACGGCGCCCACGATCGTGGGGAAGGTCTGGGTTTTTTCGTCGAAGTCGAGATTGATTGACACCACCCGACCAAATGGCACGCCCAGGAATTCCACCGGTGCGTCCACCGCCAGCCCACGCAGCGACTGGCTGAAGCGCATGCGAATATATTTCGGCTCGCCATCCGGCGGCGCCATCGCGGTGGCGCGGTCGTTGAACAGGCGATAGGTGGCATTCTCATCGGCTGCCGTCGCGTCGTGCGGGCCGGCCGGGTCCTGGAACGCCACGCCACCTGCCAACACGGTCGCGAGCGATTGCGTATTGACCTTGAGGCCGTCCGCACCCAGCGAGACATCGATGCCGCTGGCGTTCCAGAAGCGCGTCGACTTGGTCACGAACTGGTCGTTCGGCTTCTCCACGAAGATCTGCAAGGTCACGCCCTTGCCGTCCTCGTCCAGATGGTAAGAAGACACGCGCCCCACCTGGATGCGGCGGTAGTAGATCGGCGAGCCGATATCCAAGGAGCCCAGGTCATCCGACTGCAGGTCAAAGGTCTTGCCCAAGGCGCCATGCGTGACCGGCGGAGGCGACTCCAGGCCGGTGAAATCGTCCTTGTACTCCTGCGACTCGCCGACGTCGGCACCAATGAACGGCCCCGATAGCAGGGTATCAATGCCCGATACGCCACCCAGACCGATGCGCGGGCGCACGACCCAAAAACGGGTGTCGGCGGTGGCAAAGCCCTGCGCGCTTTTTTCCAGCGCGATCTTGGCGACCACATGGGTGCGGTCCTGACCAAGGCGCACATTAGTGACGCGGCCGATGGTCACGTTCTTGTACTTCACTGGCGTCTTGCCCGGGTCCAGGCCCTCCGCGCTCTGGAAGCTGACGCTAATGGTCGGACCGGCCTGGGTCCACGCGTGGATAACCAATGACAGACCGACCAGCGCCGCCAGTACGGGCACCAGCCATACCAGGGAGGCGTTGATACGCGGCCGCTGTACGACGGGCTCGGGCAGGTCGTCGCCGGCAATCGGCTTGTTTTCGTCAGTCATCGAATTCCCTGCCATCCCAGATCAATCGCGGATCGAACGTCATTGAGGCGAACATGGTGAGTACCACCGTGAGGCCAAAGAACACTACGCCAGGCAACGGTTCCACCTGGCTGAAAAAACCAAACTGCACGAGCGCGGTAAGTAGCGCTACCACGAACACATCGAGCATCGACCAGTAGCCGATGAACTCCACGAGACGGAATAGCTTTGCCCGCTGCCGCTGCGCCCATTGGCTGCGACGGCGCGAACTGATCAACAGCAGGCCTAGCGCGAAGAACTTCAGTACAGGCACCACGATACTGGCGGTGAACACGATGACGGCAAGGTAAGGCGAGCCCTTCACCCATAATTCGACGACGCCGGTGAGTATCGTGTTGTCGTCCACGTCGCCCAGGCTCACGGTACGCGTGATCGGCAACAAGTTGGCGGGCAGGTAGACGAGGAACGCCGCGATCAGCAAGGCCCAGGTCTTCGAGTAGCTGGCCGACTTGCGTCTATGCAAGGCCGAGCCGCAGCGCGGGCAAGCGGCATCAGGGGCGCGGATGTCCCGGCACACCAGGCCGCACACATGGCAACCGATCAGGCCCAGGTCGCAGGCGCGTGGCAACGTGCTCATGCCGGGCGCTCCTCGGTGAGGTCCCAAAGCCGGCGCACGTCGATGCTGGAGAACGCCGTGATGATCAGCATCAGCACACCGTAGGCAAAGATGCCCGGGTTCGGAATCACGTCGAAATACATGTTCGCCTTGACGATGGCCACCAGGGTGCCGAGCACGAACACCTCACTCATCGTCCATGGCCCGATGCGATACAAGGTCACCATGGCCAGGCGAAAGCCCGGTGCGCGCCTTCCCGTGCGCGCAAACAGCAGCACCCAGCCCAGCAACAACATCTTGCCGATGGGAACGAAAAACAGTGTGCACGCGACGATCACGGCCACCACCTGGGTGTTGTCGCGCCACATCATCACGATGCAACCCCACAAGGTGGTGCTGATGAACTGCCCATTGAGCCCCAGGGTGACGATGGGCCAGATATTGGCCTGCACGAATGCGATCATGGCGGTCAGCACCAGGGCCAGCATGCCCCTCACCCCGATGCTGTGATGCCTAGCCAGGATGGCATCGCAACGGGCACACCGCGCCACTTCGCCCATGGCAAGCTCGCGCCGGTGGTAAACCGTGTCGCAGTGCTCGCAGATCCACAAGGTGGGCGGAGCGATTTTGGGTTTGACGCCTTGCACTGGCATGGTCATTCGGCCATTTTCGCAAATATCGATGCCCAGCGCAGATCGGGCTGCGCCTGCCTTATGTCCTAGCAGGAGCCCCCCGGTCCGCCGACAGCCTGCGCGCCCTTGATATGCTGGGCGATGCCCTGATCTGTGGGCGATCCGTCAACGGGAGTTCCCAGTGAGTGCCACGACCGCCCAGGCGCATACCTTTGAGGTACGCGAGGACAATTTCGAAGCCGAGGTGCTGCAAGCATCCCTGACCACGCCCATCCTGGTGGACTTCTGGGCAACCTGGTGCGGCCCCTGCAAGACGCTCGGGCCCATGCTGGAGAAGCTCGCCGCCGAGTACAACGGCGCGTTCCGGCTGGGCAAGGTCGACGTGGACGCGAACCAGCAGCTGGCGGGCATGTTCGGCATCCGCAGCATCCCCACCGTCATGCTGGTGAAGGACGGACAGATTCTCGACGGCTTCGCCGGCGCCCTGCCGGAAGGCCAGCTGCGTGAATTTCTCTCGCGCCACCAGGTGCAGCCGCTGGACGGCGCTGCGCTGGAAGACAGGACGGAAACGCAGGCCCCCGAATCGCCGGAAGAGGCCATCAACCGACTGCAGCAGGCCATCGCCGCTGCGCCGGACAACGCCGAACTGAAGCTGGATCTCGCACTGGCCCTGATGCGCGCCGGCCAGGCCGATGCCGCCCAGGCCGAACTCACCTCGCTACCCGCCAACCTCGCGACCGATGCCCGCGCCGTGCGCCTGCGCAGCCAGCTCGACCTCGCCCGCGCGCTGCAGGGCGCCCCTTCCCTGCCCGAGCTGCAGCAGCGCGTCCAGGCCGACGCCAACGATTGGGCCGCCCGCGACCTGCTCGGCGTGCGCCTGCTGTTGGAAGATGATGCTGCCGCCGGCCTGGATCAGTTCCTGGCGATCCTGGAGCGGGCGCGCGACTGGAACGAGGGGCAGGCGAAGAAGCGCCTGCTTGCTGCGTTCGCCACCCTGGATGATGCGGAGTTGGTGGGGCGCTACCGTCGGCGCATGGCGTCGCTGGTGTTCTGAACTAGCGGTGCCAGCACGGCACCACCAGAGCGTGGTGGTGCCGTGCCGAATCATCAGCTCATGGCTGGATGATCATGGCGAGCCGACGGCCGGTCCCGAACCCTGCCCGATGTTGCGATCGAGGAACTGGGTCACTCGCTGGAACAGCTCGGCCGTGTTGGCCTCATCGTAGAAGCCATGCGCCTCATTGGGCTTGTACAGCCACTCATGGGCGATGCCACGGCTCTGCAAGGCGGCATGCAGGTTCTGGCCGTGCTTGGGTGGCACGCGGTAGTCCTGACCACCCACGATCAGCATGACATTGGCCTTCAGCTTGTCGAGCTGATTGATCGGCGAGTGCGCAGCCAACTCGGCCGGGTCCGTGCCGAGCGTTGCGCGGAGATAGTTCTTGCCGGCGGTGCGGTCGGAAATATCGCCGTCGGTATACATCAGGCTCAGGTCGTAGACACCGACATAGCCGATGGCGCAACGATAGAGGTCGGGCTCCTTCACTGCGCCTTCCAGCGCCGCGTAGCCGCCGTAGCTGCCACCGAAAATGCAGACATGCCCCGCCGTGGTAATGCCCTGCGCGATTGCCCAGTGCGTGGCATCGGTGACGTCGTCCTGCATCTTGCCGCCCCACTCGCGGTAACCGGAATGCTCGAACTCAGTGCCGTAACCGCCCGAGCCGCGATAGTTCACCTGCAGCACGGCATACCCGTGCGTAGCGAGCATCTGTACGTAGGGGTCGTATTCCCAATGGTCTCGAATACCGAACGGACCACCATGGATAAACAGCACCAGCGGTAGATGTTTCGCCTGCTCCTTGCCGGGCGGCATGCTGAGATAACCATGCACGGTAAGGCCATCACGGGCCTTGAACTCCACCGGCTGCATCGCGGCCATCTGGCTTGGCTTGATCCACCCGGCGCGCTGCAACAGCGCGGTGGCCTTGCCGGTCGCCGTTTCCCAAAGATAGAACGTGCCCGGATCCATGTCGGAGGAGGCCAGCGCCATGGCCTTGCTGCCGTCCTTGGTGCTGGACACGATACGCACGCTTTCGCCAGGCAACTGGCGCGATAGTGCGCTGATTACCTTGATCGCATCTGCATCGGGAACGATCGCCTCGGCAGCCGGCGTCGATGGCATGGAGTAAACGCCCACCACATCGAGGTGATCAAGACTATGCACCAATCCCGTCATGTCGGCGCTGGCACTGCTCCAGACGGGCTCCTGCATCTTTTGCGTTGCAACGTCCCACGGGCAAAGCGCACTGACCTTGCCGGCCGCACCGCACGACATGTACACGACAAGGTTGTCCCGACTGAAGGCTTTCGGGTACGCGATCGTATGCTGCGAATCAGCCTGGAACAAAAGCGTCCAGGGTTTACCGTCTCCATCTCGGTAATAGACCTGGTCGTAACTATGGCTATCCACGCCCATGGCGAAGCGGACGACACCATGATGATCCACGACGAAGCTGGCGTTCCGCACGGGCGCCGTGGTCACCTGGTACTTGTTGCCTTCGCGTACATCCATCTTGTAGACATCGGTAAATGCGCCATCGGCGCCGGTGTCCCAGGGATGGACGCCGATCAGCACGTGATACGGGTCATCGTCCAGCTTGCTGATGAACTCCGCCCAGGCGCGCTCGGACTGCGCACGCTGCAGGTGGGTGGCGCTGCGATCACCCGTGCCGGCGCGATAACCAAACAGTAGCCCGGCTCCCGAGCCGTCGGCATTCACGCCAAATATCTCGCCGGTCAACTGGGGCCGATCGAAACCGGACACCTTGGTGCCTTCGATATAGAGCAGGCGGTGATCGTTGATCCACCAAAAATCGGCGACCTGATTACCTTCGCGCGGATGAATCACGCCGCCCTTGTGATTGGTCAGGTCGATCAACGCAAGCAGTGGCTTGCCGTCGACCACCGTGGTTGCCGCCAGGTACCGACCGTCATCGGAAATCTTCACTTGGCTGTATTGCACATGGCGCGCCAGGTCGGCGAACGACACGCTTTGCGCCGAAGCGGAACACGCCCACAGACAAAGCGCGCAACCCAATGCGCGCTTGAGCAGCTTTCTCATGAACTCCCCCATTTGAGCCCGGCGCCCCTCGCGCCGCCGCTTGCGCGGCAGTATAGGCGTGGAATATTGGGCCTGCGCAGGGGCATTGTCGGCCACTTGCACACGTGGGGAGCTCCCTCGGCCCGTTGGACGGGAACCGGGCAACTCACCCATACGCTAGAGTACGGATGAGTTATGCTGGCCTGTCCTCCCCACTGAAAACAGCCATGCGCCCATCCACGTTCCGCCGGTTGATGAACCTGTGGCCGCCGTTCTTTTTCAACAGCATCGGTGTGCAATTCGTTGCGGAAGACTGGTCGGAAGTCCGCGTGGTGCTGAAGCTCCGCCCCTGGAACCGCAACTACGTACGCACCCAGTTCGGCGGCAACCTGTTCGCGATGACCGATCCGTTCTGGATGCTGCTGGCCATGCACCAGCTGGGCGACGACTACTACGTGTGGGACAAGGCGGGAGCCATCGAGTTTGTGGCGCCGGGCAAGGAGGACGTATACGCCCATTTCAAGCTTGAGCCGGCCACGGTCGACGAGTTGCGCGCAGCGGCGGCCAATGGTGAGAAAGTGCTGCGGTGGTTTGCAGTGGACGTCACCACGGGCAGCGGCGATGTGGTGGCGCGCGTACGCAAGCAGCTCTACGTTCGCCTGAAACCCAAGGCGCGCTGAGCCGACCGGCGCTGAAACTCAGTCCCGTTCGAAACGGGCGATCTCTTCCAGCGCTGCCTCCGCCTTCTGCACGCTGCGGCCGGCGAAATGGTTTTCCAGCCAACGCAACCGGCCAGCACGACGCAGCAAGGCGTAGACCAATCCGACCAACACTAGAGAGACGACCCCGCTCAGCATCAGCTGAGCGGTAAAGCCGGGTAGTTGGCTCCAATAGTCGACCCCATCCTCGTCCCATGCCTGTTGAATAAGCATGAGCACGATGGGAATCCAGATAAAACTGCCGAGCACGCTGAACAACGGCGCCTCCACTTTGACGCGCCATGCCCGCAACTCGGCCAGTCGTCGCTGGATCTCCAGCACGGGTGCCGCATAGTCGATGCGCTGCACCAGAAACAGGATGCGCGCCGCAAACGCAATCATCAGCAGGCCGAAGGCCTGCACCGCCAGGCCGCAAATCAGCGCATGCAGCACGGATGTGTGAGTGCTCCAGAAGGCGATGCCCCAAAGCATCATGCCGATGCCAAACGCGATCTGGGTGGACTGGCCCCACACAAGCGGCCGCAGCCCGTGGCGCAACTTGTCGCCCTGGCTTTCACGATAGATGCGCCGAGACAACAGCTCCTGTCCGCTCAATCGTTGATCCAGCTGTTGCCAGGCGAGTTTCATTTCATCGAGTTCCATGGTCATGCTCCGATAGTTGCCACGCCAGTCATCTGGCCTCGCAGCTTCTGCTTGATACGACTGATCTTGGTGGCCACATGGGTTTCGCTGATGCCGAGAATCTCCGCCATCTCGGCGTAGCTTCGGTCTTCCAGGTAGAGCAGGATCAAGGCGCGATTGATCGCATCGAGCCGCCCGATGAACGCATACAGTGCCCCGAGTCGCTCATCCGGCTCGTGCTCAGATGTGTCGCCAATCGTTTCCAGGTGATGCGTCTGTAGCGGTTCAAGGCGGCTAGCCCACGCATCGCTCGAGCGTCGCAGCTGGGAGATCGCCACGTTCAACGCCACGCGATACAGCCAGGTTGAGAACTTCGCCCGAGCCGGGTCATAGCGTTCGAACGATCGCCACAGCTGCAGGTAAATCTCCTGGGCGAGGTCGTTGCGATCGTCCGCGCCCCGGGCGTATAGGCTCGCTACCTTGAGCACGATCCCACGGTGCTCCTGTAGCTGCGCCTCGAACTGCCGTTGTCGCTCTCGTTCTGTCATGACCGTCCGCTTGCCGCCCCTTTCAGACCATGATTCGCATGGCGGCGAAAAAAATCACAGCCCGACCGCGTGATCCATGCCAAGACCGTCGACTCGCCTACAATGCCGGCTCCCCTCCCCGGTACCCGCCCCATGCCTCGCCTGCGCTTCAAACGCTACCTCTTTACCGGCCTGCTCACCTTCATCCCGTTATGGGTGACCTGGGTCGTGTTCAAGTTTGTGCTGGGCATGCTGGCCGATATTGGCGCCCCGCTGGTCTCGGCCCTGCTCGCCTCGTATTCGTCCACCTCGCCCGAGGCGGCCGCCGCACTCAATAGCAGCTGGATCACCTCGGTGCTGGCCCTGCTGCTGACCCTGGCTGTGCTTTATCTGCTCGGCTGGCTGGCCAACCGGATGATCGGCAAGCGCTTGCTCGATGGTTTCGACGGCCTGCTCGCGCGCATTCCGCTGGTCCAGACGATTTATGGCGGCACCAAGAAGCTGATGGCCGTACTGCAGCAGAAGCCGTCGGGCGTACAGCGCGTGGTGTTGGTCGACTTTCCCCGCAGGGGCATGAAAGTGGTGGGCTTCGTCACTCGCGTGATGGTGGAGGAAGGCACCGGCCGCGAGATGGCCGCGGTATATATCCCCACCACGCCCAACCCCACGGGCGGCTATCTGGAAGTGGTGGCACTGGACGAACTCACCCCCACCGACTGGACCATGGACCAGGCCATGGCCTTCATCATTTCAGGGGGCGCCGTCGCGCCTGATACCTTGCCGGCGTCGCCCATCGCCAAGCTACGCGGCGACAGCGTAGACGCCGAATAAAGCTACGCCGCCTTCGCTCGGAGCCCCGGCGCACACCTGATCGTCCACTTTGAGCATTCGTCGTACAGCACGCAAATGGTGGGCGCGTATCCGCTGCTGAAGCTCGACGCGGCGGCGCTCAAGCAGCAGGCCATAAGGCACCGATGCGTTGACTTGCCAATCGCGCACAGGGTGCGCTCCTACATGGATCGCGCAGTAGGAGCGCAGCCAGTGCGCGATCGGCGCCCGTCAGGCCGGCAACACTTCGAACGGCCGCATCATTTCGTTGGACGCATGTTCCAGCAGATGGCAGTGCCAGACATAGCGTCCGGCATAGCCCTCGAAGGTAATGATGTAGCGGGTCACCATGCCCGGATACACCTGGGCGGTATCTTTCCAGCCCGCCTCGTGTGGCGCCGGTGGTTGCGCGGGGCCGAGGTATTGCAGGGTCTTCGATTCCAGATAGACGTCTACATCGAACGGGCGTCGATCGAGGATCTGGAAGCGCACCAGATGCAGATGGATCGGGTGCGTGTCTTCGGTGAGATTGAGGAAACTCCAGATCTCGGTGCTGCCGAGCCGCGGCTTCTCACTGACTGGATCGTGCCAGTGCTTGCCATCCAGCAACATCAGCATGGGCTCGGAGGTGCAATCCGCGTACTCGTCGATGGTGAGCTGGCGCGTCAGGACGGCTTTCGATTCGGCCGTGCGTGGCACGTCACGCAGCACCGCCGGCACACGACTCGTATCGTCGACCTTGCCGGCGGCCACGTTGAAGCGCATCAACGGCAAGGCATCGTTCATCAACTCGACTTGGCCGCCGGCCAGGTCGGCGAAATCCAACACCAGGTCGGCCCGCTCGCCGGGGCCTAGGAACAGGCTGGTCTGCCGCACCGGCGCCGCCAACAAACCTTGATCGCTGCCGATCTGCAAGAACGGCCGCTGTCCGCGCAAGCTCAGCCGGAAAAAGCGCCCATTCGCTGCATTGAGCACCCGGAAACGGTAGCGGCGCGCCTGCACGTCCAGACGCGGCAACAGCGCACCATTCACCAACATGGCGTTGCCAAACACTTCCGGCACCCATGGTGCATCGCTGACGCCGGACACCGGGTAGTAGAGCTGCCCGTCCTCGGTCAGCAGGCGATCGCACAACACCAGCGGTAATTCGCACTCGCCACTGGGCAGGCCCAGCGACAGCTCGTGCTCGTCGCGCAGCAGGTACATGCCGAGCATGCCGGCGTAGAGGTTCAATCGCTCGATGCCCATGGTGTGGTCGTGGTACCAGAGCGTCGCCGCGTCCTGTTTGTTGGGGTACGTCTGCTGGCGTGACTTGCCAGGCACGAACCAGTCGGTCGGATAGCCGTCATCGGCAGCGGGCACGCGTGCGCCATGCACGTGTACGACGGCGCGCACCTCGGGCTGATCCGCTTCCGCGCCACAAATATTGTGGTCGACTGGCAAGAAGTGTCTTGTTGGCAGGCGATTGGCCCATTCGACCCGCAGCACCTGCCCGCTGTGCGCCTCAATAGTCGGCCCCGGCATGCTGCCGCCATAGGTCCATAGACGGGTCGGCGCGAGCTCGCGATGCAGGCGCTGTTCGCTCTCTTGCATCGCGATACGTAGCGTTGCGCCCGGTGCGGGACGCAACACCGGCGGTACGGGCAATGGATCGACAAAGGGCGTCAGTCGCGCCGGATCGAGCAAGCGCGGCACACCGGTCTGATCGGCGACGGGATGCTTGCACAGTCCGGCTGTGCCATTCGCGCGCATCGGCATGTGCATGGGCGCCGCCGAGGCTCGCCAGCTGATCGGCAAGATGCCGGCAGCGGCGCCCCAGGCCATGCCTTTAAGGAAAGTGCGACGGGAAGGAGGCAAGATCCGCGACTCCGTTGGCGTCAACGATAACAAGAACGCCCCGGACCGAGGTCCGGGGCGTGCACATCGAACTTGATAGCTTAGCCGCGCGGCGCGTGTGACAGGCTGGCCCAGGGCGAAGGCGGCTGGGTCGGCTGGCCGGTCTGTTCGTCCAGGATTAGCTTCCGGTGATGAGGCGAAGGCTCGAAGAAATCGAACATGTGTTCCAGCGAGCCCGACACCGCGTCGAACGAACCGCCGCCGAGGCGCTGGCCATGCAACCAGTTGTCTTCGACGAAGCGGGTGATCGAGGACTGATCGGTCATCGTGTGGTCAACGAAATTGCTGCGTGCCCACGGCGAGATCACCAGCAGCGGCAGGCGCGGACCATGTCCACAGCGTCCCTGCACCGGCTTGCCCTGACTGGCGATGCCCGGCAGCATGCTCGGCGCGTTGCACAGACCCGCGCCATCCATCGCATCGGAACTGGTGTTCGACGCATTGACGCGTGGCGCCGCCTGATGGTCGTACCAGCCATCGGAATCGTCATAGGCGATCACCACGGCCGTGTCACGCCACTCCGGACTCTGCTGCAGGAAGTTCAGCACGTGCACGATGAACTGCTGTTCGTCGAGCGGATCGGAGTAGCCGGCGTGGCCGTCCTGGTAGCCCGGCGCCTTGAGGAAGCTCACTGCCGGGAAGTTGCCGGCGTTGACCGCATTGTAGAAGTCATTGATGTCGTACTGGTGATTCGCCGCATCGCCCTGGTGGCCGATCATCGCCATCGACGTCGGACGTGCATGGGTCGGGTTGGCCGTCGACGGGTAGTACTGGAATGGCTGGTGATGCGGGATGTAGTCGCTCTCGTTGGCCTGGGTCACGGCCGACTGCGTCTTGCGCTTGCAGCCCGTGCTGCCATTGGCATTCACCTGGGTCAGGTCGAAGCCGCCCTCGAAGAAACCCCAGGTCACGTTGGCATCGTTGAGCAGGTCACCGACGTTACGACCGCCCAGTTGAATCTGGTTGCCGGTGGGCGAGGAACAGACGTCACCAATGGGATCGGCATCGCCGATCAGGGTCAGCCCGCCCTGCCCGTCGGCGACCTCGTTGGCGGTACCGTTGAGCGTCTGCGTCACACCGTTGGTCTGGCCGGAAATCAGGTTGACCGCGCCCGGTGTGGACGGACCAAACGTGGTGTTATAGCTGTTGTCGCTCATCGCGAACCACTGCGCGTAGTTCCACATCGCCGTGACGGTGTTGCCGTCGTAGTAACCCATCACCTGGCCCGCACCGTCCTCATCGGCCGGTGCACCCGGCAGCGTTTCGCCGGAGCCGGTGTACTTGGGAAAGAGATCCATGGCACCGCCGTCGAAGGCCTTCTGCTCAGGACCGTAGGCGTGGTCCTGGTCGGCCGTGGCGGCTTGAGTGCGGTCGAGGCGGAACGGATTGATCGCACCGGTACCGTTGGCGGTGTTGCTCTGGTTCGGGTTCGCCGTGAGCAGGCTGGCCGAGAGTCCATTAACGCGCGGCGTGAACGGCCGCGCATAAAAAGCCGGCTCGTTCGGAAGATTCGCCGCGTTGGGATAGGTGCCGAAGTAATGATCGAAGGACACGTTTTCCTGGAAGATCACCACCAGATGCTTGATCGGGGTGGCCGTTCGGAAATCCCGGTCATGCCTGTGGGCGGCATCCGCCGCGGATTCTTCGCTGAGGGGGATCTGTGCAAACGAAACGGCGGAAAAGCTCAGAACGCACGCGGCAAGACAAACGGCGAGATTGTGTCGCATCGGAGGCTCCCTACGGTCCCGGGTGGTGCGCTTCCCCTAAAGCGCGGTGTCCACGAACGATAGGCGGACAAGGTGACAGGCCTATAACAGGCGGCTTACCGCGATAACTTGCAGGTGATCCCACGCACAGAACGCGCAGCAGCCAGGACTTGGGGCTGGCAGCGGCGCCGGTCTGGCAGGGCGACCCCGCCCTGTCGCCAGTCCCCAAGAGCATGCCTGGCACCGGCGCACCACCCCCTGACCTTTGACACTGTCTGGACCCCAGTTCGCGCCCTAGCCTGAAGGGTCATGAGCCCGCTGGTCGATTGCTGGAGCCTGGCGGTCTCTTGTCACCATTGACCGCCCTAGCGGGCACCGTACAACCAGAGGGAATCCTATGACCAAGCCGTATATGAAGCCCATGGCGCTCGCCGTGAGCCTGGCCCTGTCGCTCACCGCCTGCGGCAAGCATGAGCAGGCGGAGCAGTCCGCTCCTGCCGCCGCCAGCACCGCGCCTGCTACCGCCAGTACGGCCGCAGCCGCTGCCGCCGCTCCAGCCGCGCCCAAGAGCGTGTTCGATGTGAGCGAACTGGGTGACAACGTCAAGGCTTGCGAGGACTTCAACGACTTCGTCAACAGCAAGTGGGTCGCCGCCAATCCGATTCCGAACGACCGCACCCGCTGGGGCGCGTTCGACAAGCTGGCCGACGACAGCCTCAACACCCAGCACGACATCGTCGACGCGGCTGCCAAGGGCGCCGCCAGCGCCAAGGCCGGTTCGATCGAGCAGAAAATCGGCTACCTGTACGCCTCGGGCATGGATGAAGCGGCCATCGACAAGGCCGGCTTCGAGCCGATCCAGCCCAAGCTCGATGCCATTGCCGCCCTCAAGAGCGGCAAGGATGTCGCCAGCTACATCACCAACAGCTTCACCCAGGGTGACATGCAGGTGTTCCAGTTCGGCTCCGGCGCCGACTTCAAGAACGCCAAGATGCAGATCGCCTACACGCAGGAAGCGGGCCTGGGCCTGCCGACGAAGGATTACTACCTCGATCCGAAGTACAAGGACATCCGCGACGCCTATGTCGCCTATATCGCCAAGGCTCTCACGCTGACCGGCGTCGCCGATGCCGACGCGAAGAAGCAGGCCGACCTGGTGCTGGCCTTCGAAACCCAGCTCGCCAAGGCGTCCCTGTCGCCGGTGGAGCTGCGCGATCCTGCCAACGAATACCATTTCGTCAGCGTCCAGGAAGCCAACAAGATCACCCCGCACTTCAGCTGGGATGACTTCTTCAAGGCACAGGGCGTGACCATCGACAAGGGCTTCTCGCTGTCGCAGCCGAAGTTCATGGCCGAGTTCGACAAGCTGCTGGCCACTGCGCCGGTCGACCAGTGGCAGGCCTACCTGCGCTTCCACGCCATCGATGACTCCTCGTCGTACCTGAGCAAGGCTTTCCAGGACAACAAGTTTGATTTCTACGGCAAGACCCTTGCCGGCCAGCCGGAGCAGAAGCCGCGCTGGAAGCGCGTGCTCGGTGGCGTCAACGAGTCGATGGGCGAAGCACTGGGCCAGCTCTACGTGGCCAAGGTGTTCACGCCGGAAGCCAAGGAGCGCTCGAAGGAGTTGGTCGACAACGTGCGCAACGCGCTCAAGGCACGTATCGAAAACCTGGACTGGATGAGCGACGAGACCAAGGCCAAGGCGATTGCCAAGTGGGACAAGTTCCTGCCCAAGATCGGCTACCCGGACAAGTGGCGTGACTGGTCGGGACTGGAGGTCAAGCAGGGCGACTACTACGGGAACGTGATGGCCGCCGCCAAGTTCAACTACCAGTACGACCTGGGCAAGATCGGCAAGGCGACCGACCGCCTTGAGTGGGGCATGACGCCGCAGACGGTCAACGCGTATTACAACCCGACCGACAACACCATCAACTTCCCGGCCGCGATCCTGCAGCCGCCGTTCTTCTATGCCAACGGTGACGACGCGATCAATTACGGCGGCATCGGTGCGGTCATCGGCCACGAGGCCAGCCACGGCTTCGACGACCAGGGCAGCCAGTTCGACGGCGACGGCAACAACTTCAACTGGTGGACCGCGGCCGACAGCAAGCAATTCAAGTCGCGCACCGACAAGCTGGTGCAGCAGTTCGACGCCTATGCGCCAGTCCCGGGCAAGCCCGACATCCACGTCAACGGCAAGCTGACCCTGGGCGAGAACATCGGCGACCTGGGCGGCCTCAATGCTGCCTATGACGCGCTCCAGGCGGCATTGAAGAAGAATCCGCAGGAAGCCGGCGAGAAGATCGACGGCTACACCCAGGACCAGCGCTTCTTCCTCAACTGGGCCCGCGTGTGGCGTGGCAACATCCGCGACAAGCAGCTCGTGCTGCAGATCAACACCAATGAGCACGCACCGGCCTCGCTGCGCGCCATCGGTGCGCCGTCGAACATGGAAGCATTTGCCAGTGCATTCGAGTGCAAGCCGGGCGATGCCATGGTCCGCCCTGCCGATAAGCAGGTGAAGATCTGGTAAGCACCGTGCGGCTGCGACGTCTGTCGTAGCCGTTGCTGAATGAAAAAAGGCGTCGCGCGAAAGCGCGGCGCCTTTTCCTTTTCTCCCTCTCCCCGGAGGGGAGAGGAAGTTGACCCATCACGCCTTCGCCCGCGACCGCCGCACCTCATAAGCCTTCAGATGCGCATACGCCACGCGCAGCATGGGCAACGCATCTTCGGACGCATCACCACGGGCCAGCAAATCGCCCACCACATGATCGGCCTCAATAAGACCACCCTGCTCCAGATCGCGCATCATCGAAGCGCTCAGCGCGGAACCTGCTTCGGTAAGCACCGAATGCGCACGCGCGAGCACAGCATCAGCAGGGGCGTGACCGTTTCGTGCCGCGACACTTCGGCAGTCCTCCAGCAGCTGCAGCGTGGCCTGCAGACCACCGGGCGCGGCGACGATGTCGCCCACGGGCGCGCGCATCAAACACGTGATGCTCGCCAACGAGGCCAGGAACACCCACTTGTCCCACATGTCCTGAAGAATGCTCGTGCTCAGGCGCGGCTCGAATCGCGCATTCGCCATGCTCTGGGCGACACGCTCCACGCGCTCCGAGCGCGTCCCGTCACGTTCGCCGAAGGTCAGGCCATGCGACTGATTCAGATGCCGCACCGCTCCTTCCGCATCCAGCGTCGCCGCGATGACGCACTGGCCGCCCAGCACGCGATCCGCACCGAAACGCGCGTCGAGCAGATCCAGGTGCCGCATCCCGTTGAGCAACGGCAGGATCATGGTTTGCGATCCGACGGCCGGCGCCATGTCCTCGATTACCTGCGGCAAGTGATAGGCCTTGCAGCTCAACAGGATCAGGTCGAACGCGTCGCGCACCTCTCCCGCCTGAACCGTCCGTGGTGACGGCAGCACGGCGTCGCCGAGGCTGCTGCGGATGACCAGGCCGTGCCGGGCCAGCTGTTCGGCGCGTCTTGCCCGAACCAGGAAGGTGACGTCCTGCCCGCTCTCAAGCAGCCGACCACCGAAATAACCCCCGGTCGCGCCCGCACCAATAACCAGAATGCGCATGTTGCTGTCCTCCAGAAATCCACGCGCCCAAGGCTAGCGCAAGCCCGACCCATCAGCCGGCCGGTCGTTGTGGCAAATCCATAGTGAGCGCGAAGCATTACTCCAACTGCTCGGGCAATGGCGGGAATCCGGCATGACTGCAGCGACACACCGCCCATCGCAAGAACTTTCGCCCGTTTTTTTGAACCCAATCACTTAGCTGTGACGGAAGGCGGCATTTCCCCGACGGACGGCAGTCGAAATCCGACGCGGCTAGTAAGAGAATTTACCTGCCCTCCGGCCGCAGCAGCGACCGGCGGCAATGCCTGTATTGCTTGACCGCCTATGCCCTGCCACCTCACCGAGAGTTGCAACGCGTAGGCGCCATCATTCAATCAAGAGCTCGGGGAACAGGGGAATACGCTATGCAAGTCTTGTCGCGTCAGCGAGGCGTCTCGCTGATCGAAGTGCTGATGGCCGTGCTTATCTTCAGCGTCAGCCTGATCGGTATGGCCGGCCTGTTGATGATGGCCACGCGCTCGAATCAGGCCGCTTATCTGCGCACCCAGGTCGCCTTCCTCGCCGGCAATATGGCCGATCGCATGCGCGCCAACCCGGCAGCCGTATGGGATGGCAGCTACAACCAGTCGGTTCCGTTCACCGGGACCCAGGACTGCCAGACCGCCCGTTGCACGCCGGATCAGCTGGCGACGGCTGACTTCGCCGAATGGGGGAGCCAGCTTGCGGCGTTCCTGCCGTCGCCGACCGCACAGATCACGTGCGACAACTCCAAGATCGGCTTCACGCCCAGCAGCACTCAGGTGTCGATGCGTCCTCCTTATGGTGGTACCTGCAATATGAAGATCAGCTGGTACGAACGCCAGACCGGAGATGAAAGCATCAACACAGCCAACCAGTTTCAACAGACTTTTGCCTGGACCTTCCAGCCATGATCGCTCGCCGGCCCACCCGTCGCTCCTCCGGCTTCTCCCTGATCGAGCTCATGATCGCCATGGTGCTCGGCCTGCTCGTCGCCGCCGGCATCGTTTCCATCTTCATCTCCACCTCCAGCAGTAACCGCGTGCAGACCCAGCTGGCGCGTTTGCAGGAACAAGGTCGCTATGCGATCACGCGCATCAGCAGCGACATTGCTGCGGCGAACGGGCAGTACTGCAACAACAGCGCCGGTGACGCGACGCTGGGCACGGGTGGCGTCTACGTCGATGGCCTGCGCGCACCGATGGTCTACGTCACCGGCACGACGCTGACCAACGCAATGAGCGATGTCACCACCAAGTGGGGTACTGGCGGTTATCCCGCATCGCCCACGGCGGCCTTGGGGGCATATGTGATGCCTTCATTCTTGTCGATGCGCGGCTATGACTGCCCGGCCACCGGCACCTGCACGCCCGTGGATCCCAGTTCGTCGACGACCATCCCGGCAGGAAACATTACCGCCGGCAGTCGCGTGGTGGGCACCTCCGTCCTCACTATGCGTTTTATCAACCCGGGCTCTGGCTGGACCATCTACCCTTCGGGCAGTACCACCGGCACCACCATGACTACGAGTTCAGTGACTTCGGGCGCGTCGATCACGCAGATCAATTTGAAGGCGGCTGCCGGCGAACCGCCCATTGCGAACATCAAGGCAAATGACTTGATGTTGGTGTCCAATTGTTCCACCGGTCAGATCTTTGCCGTCTCGGGACAGGGCTCGCCAATCCTCGCCCCCTTGCCGGTAGGGACCAACTTTGCGCTACCCCAGGGGCAGCAAGGCGCGGCGGCGCCCATGCTGTTTGATCTCAATACGGACTTCCAGACGGTCACTTATTACCTGCAAGTGGTGGACAACCATGACGGCACCACCACGGGTGCACTTATGCGCCGCGTCAATGGCGCCTTTCCCGGTGACGAAATCGTGCGCGGCATCGAACGCCTCGACTTCAAATACGGCGTGGAGTACCCCGACGGCACCACGCAATTTCTCGACGCAGCGACGGTGGATGCGAGCAACAGCACCACCACGGGCTGCATCTCGGGGATGAAGCACACGATCGACACCGTCGACCAGGGTTGTTTGTGGCGCGCGGTCAAGAGCATTCGGGTGGACCTGCTGATGAATGGCCAGGTGCCGCTGTATACGCTGACGGCGGACGAGATGCAGTACACCTACCAGACCGATGGCATCACGGCACCGGCAGCGCCGGGGGACGCTCGGCGCAAGGTGACGCCGGCCCAGCAGAACTTTGTCAACCAGCTGCTCCGTCGCGAATTCACTGCGCTGATCTCACTGCGCAACTTCAACTCATGACCACACCGCCACGTGCGCGCCAGTTCACGTGGAGACTTGATTTTTACCTACCGATCCATGGCAGGCAGGCGCTTCGGACTAGCGGCAGCACCACACCGGATTGAGCAGAGCGGAGTTCACCATGAAGCAGTCACAATCACCGCAAGACCAGCCCACACGCCGCAGCCAACGTGGTGCCGTGCTTATCGTGGCGCTCATCTTCATGCTGCTGCTGACCATCCTGGCCATCGGCGCATCCGGTCGCTCACTACTGCAGGAACGCATGGCCGGCAGCCTGCGCAATGCCCAGCAGGCGCAGATGAGTGCGGAAACCGCACTGCGGGGCGCCGAGTGGAAGCTATGGCTTACCACCAGCAATATCGGCGGCCATCTCGACTGCCTCAACGGCGTGATCTCAAGCGACGACGGCTGTGTCGTCTACAACCCGAGCAATCCGCCCTATGGTCCCGGTGGCGATGTCACGACTTTCCGCACCAGCCAGGCATGGCTCTCCTCGATCGGGCATCCCTACACCGGCCCGAACGGTTCGGTCGATTACACCGCCAGCGCCACGGGCTATCCCCAGGTGGCGAACAACCCCAGGTACATCATCGAGGACATGGGGCCGGAGCTACCTCAAGACGCCGGCACGCCGAGCGAGGCGGGCGATACGGGTCAGCTCAATGGCGGCGCCGGCACGATCAACTTGCACGTCTTCCGCATCACCGCGCGAGCCACTGGTGGCAATCCAAACGCCGTGCGCGTGGTCCAAAGCACCTTTGACGCCCAGGCAAACAATTGAGCCGGAGCATCCACACCATGTCGACTCGTCCTTCTTCCCAGCGCCTGCGCCTCGGCATTTCAGCCGTGCTGCTGACACTGATCAGTGGCTTCGCCGCGCCGTTCACACCTGTAGCCCAGGCGGCAACCGCGTCGCTCGGCACCACGGAACTGAGCCCGACCCCGCCCAATCAAACGCAGGCGGTGGCGCCCAATATCGTCATGACGTTCGACGACTCGGGCTCGATGCAGTCCAATCGCCTCAATGACGCGCCGCCCTTCACCACCAACAACAGTGGCGGCCTGCTCAATTCGGCCTGGGACTGGAGCGGTGGTCCCTGGCGTTGCGCTGGCCTGATTGATGCGGACCACGCCACGGGGAGCAACGCGGCACTGCGCGGCCTCACCATGAACGGCGTGTATTACAACCCCAACATCAGCTACAAGACGCCGATGTACACCGACGGCACGTCGTTTGCCAATGCGGACGCGACGCTCGCTGCCGTCTGGGTGGATGGCATCCTGATCAATCGCCCTTTGAGTCCGGTGACGGCTGCTGCAGCCGCCTATAACAACAATCCCGATCTGGACAAGCCCAGCACGGGCGCTACAACCAACCTGCTGGGCACCTACAGCCCAGCGGTCAGCACGAAGACCTGGTCCGCGAGCTTCAATGCCTGCGCCGGCAATGCGGACACGGGCTCGTGCGTAAACACCCCGCTGACCAAGAGCGGCGGTAACTATACGTTTTATACGTGGACGGATAGTTCGGGCAAGTTGAACGCGGGTACCGCATGCCCCAATGGTCAAACCTGCACCACGAAGACCAGCACCAGCAAGTCTTCTTATAACTACTGGTCGGTCACCACGACCACCGCGGCAACAGACAACCGCTGGATGTGCGGCACGGGCTCTTCGGCAAGCGGCGGCGGCGGTGATATGTATTCGGGCACCAGCCCGATGGACGGGGCATCGCATACGCTAAGCGATGGCACCACGGTCACCTACCCCAACGGCGGGCCGTACTACTATCGGCTCAAGACCGGCGTGACGGTCAACCTCAGTCAGTACGGCCTGCCTGCGACCACGACGGATACGACGGCGCTCTACACCGCCACGAATTGGGAGGCCATTCCCGTACCCGCCAGCCAATACCAGAACTTCGCCAACTGGTACGCGTATTACCGCACGCGCAATCAGATGGCGCGCACCTCCTTGTCCCTGGTGTTCGGACAACTCGGCGCGACGACCGAAAGCGGCGGCTTCGGCAGCAATATCCGCATGGCCTGGCAAAACCTCAACACCAGTGGCTACAAGCTTCCCACTACCGCCATCATCAGCGAACTGATCGATGGGGCCACGTGCGCGACCCTGGCCGCCACCGATTCGAGCAAGAGCCCGAGCTCGGCGCAAAGCCCAAGCACCACGTCGACTCCACCGACCTGCTACCGCAGCGCGTTCTTCAACTGGCTGTTCCAGGTACCCGCCAGCGGTGGTACGCCAACGCGTAGCGCCGTGGCTCGCGCCGGCGCGTTTTTCCAGCGTGGCAATGGCAATACAGGGGCCACCGGAAATCTGACCGATCCGTACTGGGAGCCGCCTGTAGCAGGCGCCACCACCGGCAATGAGCTCTACTGCCGCCAGAACTTCCACATGCTGGTGACGGACGGCTTGTGGAACGGCAGCGCCGATGGTCCTTCAAGGTCCACGCTCACCCTGCCGTCGAGCTCGCTCACCTTGCCGGACAATACGGCGTATCCCAGCCCCACCTCCGCTGGCGTCACCTCGATCTTCGCGCCGGTAAACGACGCCGGTGATTCTGGCTACGCGTCCTTGTCCGACATCGCCTTCCACTATTGGGCGACGAATCTGCGCTCCGACCTGTATGCCCCGACCAGCAACAAGATCGTACCGGCCTACCTGCCCGACCTGACCAAGGGCGTCGTCGCATCGAGCACGACCACCAGCTCAATCGTTGGCACCACGCAGCTGAACAACGAGATCTATTTCAATCCGAAAAACGATCCGGCCACCTGGCCGCATATGTCGGAGTACCTGGTCGGTCTGGGCGTGAACGGCCAGCTCAACTTTTCCGGGGACACGGACTGCACGAACGCCGCACCGGACACATCTGACGCCTGCTCGCTGCGCAAGGGCGTCGCAAACTCGTCCGGCTTGGTGGGCTGGCCGGTTCCCAACGGCACCGGCGGCGGTATCGCCGCCAACGTTGACGACACCTGGCATGCGGCGCTCGCCGGCCGCGGCCAGTTTTTCAACGCGGGCAATCCGCAGCTGCTGATCACCCAGCTGACCAGCATCCTTACGAACATTACGGCCCGCGCGGCGCAACCGACGGTAAGCGCGGTCAATGCATCGGTGATGACGCTGGGCGCCGTGACCTATAACACCGGCTATAGCTCAATCGACTGGAGTGGCGTGCTGCAGGCGTTGACCTTGAACACCGATGGTTCGACGGGCGCTGTCCTCTGGGACGCGGGCACGATCTTGACCAACGGCACCACGACGCCGCCCACGAGCCGCAAGATTCTCACCGTCAATATGAGCAGCACGGGCGTCATGGCGGCCATGCCGTTCGAGAGCACCTCCGCGTTCGATACGAGCGAGCAGAATGGTCTCAACGCGCCCGCCTCGACCGACAGCACCAATGACACCCTGGCCACTCGCGTGAACTATCTGCGCGGCGATCGCACCGAAGAAACCAAGGGCGTCATGCGCACGCGCAACAGCCTGCTTGGCGCCATCATCGACGCGCAACCGCTATACGTCAGCTATCCCGCCAGCGGCTACACCAACAACTGGCCTGTAGGTGCGCCGGAAGCCGGCAATTCGGCCCAGTCCTACGACACCTACGTCAGCAACAATATCAACCGACCCGCCACGCTCTACGTGGCTGCCAATGACGGCATGCTGCACGCCTTCGACGCGTCCCTGGCCTGCAATCCTCCGGGCAGCGGAACCAGCTGCGCCAGCTATGGCCCGGGCCAGAGTGCCACGGCCGGACAGGAGCGCTGGGCCTATGTGCCGCGCGCGGTCTACGCCAACCTGGGCAATCTGACCAGCAAGAGCAGTTTCACGTTTGCTCCCACCGTGAACAGCACCCCCGTCACGCGTGATGTGTTCTTCAGCGACAACAAGTGGCATACCCTTCTGGTGGGTGGCCTGCGCCTGGGTGGGCGCGGTGTTTACGCGCTGGACATCTCCAATCCGACCACGGTGACGGAAGCGGCGGCCTCCAGCACCGTGCTGTGGGAATTCGACGCTGACCAGCCCAAAACGACCGCCGGCAATCCCGCCAATCTTGGCTACACCTATGGGCAGCCGAACATCGGCCGCCTCGCCAACGGCAAATGGGTGGTGCTGGTACCGGGCGGCTATTTCCCGGACTGCAGCCAATCCGACAAACCGGCCAATTGCACGACCATTGCGGCGGCGTCCAATGGCTACAGCTCGCTGTTCGTGCTGGATGCACAGACCGGTGCGCTGATCCAGGAGCTGAAGACGCCCACCACGATCACCGGCGTGACCAGTTATGGGCTGACCTCACCCGTGCTCGGCGACTACAACCACGACCAGATCGATGATGTGGCGTTTGCCGGCGACCTGGCGGGCAATCTGTGGCGCTTCGACCTGAGCGATCCCTCACCGGGCAACTGGACCGTCACCCTGGCCTTCCAGCCGCAGACCCAGGGCGCCCAGCCGATTACCGTCATGCCACGCCTGTTCCCCGATTCGTCGACCAATCGATTCATCGTGCTGTTCGGCACCGGCAAATACCTGGGTGCCGGAGACAACACCAGCACCACGCTGCAAACCGTGTACGGCATCCGTGACGAGGTGGATTCCAGCGGAGCCCCCGTCACCATCACGCGTTCGATGCTGACAGCGCAAACGCTGAGCGAAACCACCATCACCAACACCAGTGACCCAAATTACGGCGTCACCTACCGCAGTCTGACCAGCAATACCGTGCCCGGCACCTCGGGCGGCTGGTACTTCGACCTGAGCACCATGAGCGGCACGACCCAGACTGATGCCGGCGAACGCGTCGTGGTGACACCCGGTGCCATCTTCAGCAGCAATACGGCGGTGATCAGCACCTTGATCCCGAGCAGCACCGACCCCTGCAGTCCGGCGGTATTGGGTGCGGTGATGCTGATCAATGCCACGACGGGCGGCCCAGGCTCCGCCGTCGGCTCGGTAGGCGGCATCACCTACATTGGTGCCCGTGTCAACAATGTGCGGACGAGCGGCACGATTCCGGTGACCACCATGGTCGGCGGCGGCACGGGCTTGCTCCCCGGCGTGACGCCTACCAACAACCTGAATCCCAATCCCGGTAATAAGGGCCCCGGAGGAGTTACCTTCAAGACCACCATCTGGCGTCGCCGCTCCTGGTCGGAGATCAATCCATGAAGTCACGTAACTGGAACTCGTTGAAGCGATCGCGCGGCTTCTCCCTGATCGAACTGCTGATCGTGGTGGCCATCATTGCGGTGCTGGCCGCCATCGCCATCCCCTCCTACCAGCGCTATGCGTTCCGGTCCCGGCGCACGGAGGGGCAACAGCTGCTGCAAAGCATCGCCGTCGCCGAGGAGCGCTACTACGCCACGCATAACCAGTACGCTGACCTGCCCACCATCGGCTTCAATAACACCAGCTCGCAGAATGGCTTCTATATCGCCGACATCCAGGGTGGCGTATTGGTGTCTAACCAGCAATTTACGATGGAGGCAAGGCCGCAAACCGCTCAGCTCACGGACGCCTGCCTGATTTTGACGATTAATAACGCCGGCTTAAAGTCGATGACCGGTACCACGTCCAACGGCAACTGCTGGTGATCGCCATGAAGCGGATATCGTCACACGCCAAAGGCGTCACCCTGATCGAGCTGATGGTCACGCTCGCCATCATGGCGATACTGGCGGTTTTCGCCGTGCCGGCCTTTCGCGACTCGATCCGCCGCAACCAGGTCGCCTCGAGCAGCAACGCCTTGCTGGCCGACCTGAGCTACGCCAGAACCGAGGCGGCCAATCGCGGCTTGGCCGTGTCTGTCTGCCCAACCACGGATGGCCAGAATTGTCTTCCGACGAAGACGTACGACACAGGCTGGATGGTCTACAGCTACACGCCCGGAAACGCGGTGGCCAACACCATCTTCAATCCCGCGTCGGCCACCAACCTCTTGCTGCGCTACACCCAGGCGCGCCAGGGTGTCTCGATCCAGTCAAACTACACCGCAAACAGCTATGTGATCAGTTTCAATGGGCAGGGTCAGCAGCTGCCCATCGCGACCGCAGCGATTCTGAAATTCGCCACCTGCTATCGCGACAACGGCACGGGTACTGGCACGAGCACGGCTTCCGTTCAGGGCGTCGAACTCGATCTGAGCACATCGGGAAGTACCAGCACACAGCCGTGGGCAGTAGGGGCCGCCTGCGCGCCATAACGCGGTGCCTGCCGAGGTCGCGGACCCGTGTCATGGAACCATCGAATAGCATGGGGACCATTTTCTCTAGGCATCCACAACCACTGGGCGGATAATCTGCGGTCCTAGCTGCTTGTGGTCCCCCTGATGTTCGTACCCGGTCAACGATGGATTTCCACCGCCGAGCCTGAGCTCGGCCTCGGCACGGTGTTGCGCGTCGAAGGGCGCGGGGTGCAGGTGCTGTTTGCCAAGGCAGGCGTGCTGCGGCCTTACGCGGTGGACTCGGCGCCGCTGGTGCGCGCGGAGTTTCGCCCGGGTCAGCGTGTGGCCGGCAAGGGCCTTGCCTTCCTGGTTGAACGCGTGGAGGTCCGTGAAGAGCTGCTGGTCTATCGCGGAGAAGGCCGCGAGCTGGAAGAAGGCCAGCTCGACGACGAACAAAGCGTAAGCCAGGCCGATGACCGCCTGATCGGTGGCCGCACCGACCCCGTTTCACATTTTGAACTACGCCTCGAGGGCCTGAAGCGTCGCGCCAACGCCCGCCGTTCGCCGGCCTGGGGCCTGGGTGCCGCCCGCATCGGGCTGGTATCGCACCAGCTGCGCGTGGCCGGCATTGCCTCGGCACGCCGTCCTCCCCGCGTGCTACTGGCCGATGAAGTGGGCCTGGGCAAGACCATCGAGGCCGGCATGATCATTGCTCGCCAGCTGGCCACCGGGCGCGCCGAGCGCGTGCTGGTGTTGCTGCCGGACACGCTGGTCTACCAGTGGTTTGTCGAATTGCTGCGCCGCTTCAACCTCAGCTTTGCCATCTACGACGAAGAGCGCTGTGATGCCCTGGAGCAATCGGACCCCAGCCGCAATCCGTTCGAAGACGAGCAGTTGGTCATTGCCGACTTCACCTTCCTCGAACAGTCGCCCAAGCGCGCCCAGCAGCTGCGCGATGCTTCTTGGGACCTGTTGGTGGTCGACGAAGCGCACCATCTGTCCTGGACGCCCGAGGCCGCCAGCCCGCGTTACACGCTGGTGGACCAGCTCGCCGCAGCCACGCCCGGCGTGATCCTGCTTACCGCCACGCCTGAACAGCTCGGCCGCAGCGGCCATTTCGCCCGCCTGCGCCTGCTCGACCCGCAGCGCTATCACGATTTGGACGTCTATCTGGGCGAGTCGGACAAGTTCAGCAACCTCTCCAAGGTTGCCGATCGCTTGCTCGACGGCCAGCCGCTTGATGATACGCAGCGGACCACGTTGCGCGACGCCTTCCACGGCGACGAAACACTTCAGTCACAACTCGCCGACACGACCAAGCCCGAGCATGCACGCGAAATCCTCGCTGCACTGATCGATCGCCACGGCACCGGCCGCGCGATGTTCCGCAATCGTCGCGCCAGCATCGGCGGCTTCCCCAAGCGTTTGCCGGTGTGGCACCTGCTTGACGGCGACACGCTCAGCGACGATGGACGCCAGTCATTGCTGGCCGAGTTCCACGCGGATATCCAGCAGCCATCGCCGGCCATCGAGCTCGACTACACCAGCGATCCCCGCATCGACACGCTGGTCACCCTGCTTGAAGCGCACCCGCAGGACAAGTTCCTGCTGATCTGCCGCAGCCAGGCCAAGGTGTCGGCGCTGGAAGAAGCGCTGCGCACGAAGAGTGGCGTCGGCCTGGCGCGCTTCCACGAAGGCCTCGGCATCGTGCAGCGCGACCGCAATGCGGCGTATTTCGCGCAGCCGGACGGCGCGCGCCTGCTGCTCTGCTCGGAGATCGGCTCCGAAGGCCGTAACTTCCAGTTCGCCCATCGACTGATCCTGTGGGATCTGCCGCTTGATCCGGACCTGCTCGAGCAACGCATCGGACGCCTGGATCGCATTGGCCAGAAGCACGACATCAGCATCCACATACTTGCCGTGGCCGACAGCGCGCAACATGTGCTGGCACGTTGGTACGACGAAGCTGTGGATGCGTTTCGCTCCAGCCCCGCCGATGGTCGCGAGCTGCTGCGCCGCTTTGGCGAATCGCTCGCGCGACTGGCTGATCAGCACGCGCGCGGTGACGACAATCGTGACCAGGAACTTGACGTGCTGCTGGCGGAAACCCTGGCCAGCCACGAGGAGATGGCCGAGCTGATTCGCAGCGGCCGCGATCATTTGCTCGAACTCGCGGCCAGCCGCGACCTGCACGCGGATGAACTGCAACAGGCATTCACCCGCGAAGATAACGACCCCACGCGCGACGCCTTCATCCAGGGCCTGTTGGAACGTTTCGGCATTCATGCCGAAGAGCTGGGCGGCAAGGTGCTGCTGCTCGATCCGCAATATCTTTCCACCGACGCCCTGCCCGGCTTCGCCGAGGGCCCACAGGCGGTTACATTCGCGCGTGAGGTCGCACTGGCACGCGAAGAACTGCCGCTGTTGCGCCTGGATCATCCGATCGTGCTGGGCGCGCTGGATCTCGCACTGTCCAGTGAGCAAGGCAATGCTGCGTTCCTCGTGGATGACGGACTGCCACCACGCAGCGCGCTGCTACAGGCCGTCTACGTTCTGGAATGCGTAGCCGACCGCAAGCTCGATGCCGAGCGCTTCCTGCCAACGCAACCGGTGGTCGTTACCGTCGATACGCGGCTTGCCGAGCGCGTCGACTTCCGCCCCAGCGACATCGCCTTGCGCAAGGCCGCCGACCGCAACATCGAAGTGCCGCGCTACCGCAAGTTCCTCACCAAGCTGGTGCCGCCCATGCTGGAAAAAGCTGAGTCGCTGGCCAGCGAGCGTGCACAGGGCAGCGTCACCGACGCCCTGGCTTACGCGACCGAAGCACTCGACGCCGAGCTTTCGCGCCTACTCGCGATGCGCGCGGTCAATCCGGCGATCAGCGATAGCGAGATTGCCGCGGTGGCCGACGAACGCACGGCCGTATTGGCCGCGCTACCGCAATCGCGACTGCGACTGGATGCCGTGCGGTTTGTGGTGAGCCCGGACTTCATGGCGCTGCGCTGAGCGCGTTTGGATTTTTCGGGAGTCGTCGCGGGAGCTGCGACGACTCCCGCCCCTCTCTTCCGCGAACTACCCGAAGGTATTTTCTGGTGGGAAGTTGGTTAGGGTGAGGGGCTCGCCATGGCGCGACAGCTGAGCGTTATGGCCAGGGTGCCGCTTACGCAGCGGGCGTTTCGATCGCCTGCCGGCGCTCGAGTCACTTTTCTTTTGCTGGCCCAAAAGAAAAGTGACCCAAAGAAAACGGCCTCAAGAGCTGGCAGCATGGCGTGGGATAGAAGCGTTGGAAGGTTCCTGCGACTAAGGAACTGACTGCCCACGGCTACACACAGCCGCTACACCGCAACGCGCCGACGCGGTGAGGACTTAAGGCAGGCTCGGCCGAAGGTCGTGACGTTTGCTGTATCCGCGTGCGTAGATGGCCACCGCATCACCCACGCTTTAAGCCCTCTGCGGATCGGCGCGTTGCGGTGTAGCGGCGGTGTGTAGCCGTGGGCCGCAACTAATTCGGCTGGCCACGCCCGTCAGGCTCGTATCCCGCGCCATGCTATGAGCCTTCAAGGCCATTTTCTTTGGGTTACTTTTCTTTTGGGCCAGCAAAAGAAAAGTGACCCGGACCGCGGCAGCGGTTCGGAACGCCCGCTGCGTAAGCGGCACCCTGGCGATACCGCCCAGTTGTCGCGTGAGAGCGAGCACCCACCCCTCTTTCCAGCCCTCTCCCCAACAGGGGGGAAGGCGTATGCGCGGCAACACAACCTAGGCCGTCGCCAGCAACCCTTCACGCACCTGCATGCGCTGCTCCACACCGAACAACATGTAAGCGACGGTCAACAGCGCGATCCACGCAGCGCCCACATAGAGCGCCACGCGGGTATCGGGACTGTAGCCAAGCATGAACAGCACAAAGCCCAGGAAGGCCACGCAGACGACACTGCTAATCGGCCACGCCCGCAACCGAAACGCGCCCAGCGGAACTCCCTCGGCGCGCTGACGCCGACGAAAACTGAAGTGCGCCAACATCACCATCGTCCACGTCCAGACCGTGTTGAACGACAGGATCGACATCATGATGCCGAACACCTTCGCCGGCAGCAGATAGTTCAGAACCACGGCAAACAAGAGGACAGCCAACGTCGCCAGGATCGCGCGAAGCGGCACACCCTGCGCGTTGACCTTGCTCAGCGCCGCCGGAGCCTGCCCCTTGCCAGCCAGACTGTAGAGCATGCGGCTGCCGCTGAAGGTGGTGCAGTTGAAGCCGGACAGCGCCGCCGTGATGACCACGAAGTTGATCAGACCCGCCGCCTGCGGAATGCCGAGCTTGGCGAAGGTGGTGACGAACGGGCTGCCTTGCGTGCCGAGGCCCGTCCAGGGATAGATCGCCATGATCACGAACAGCGCACCCACATAGAAGATCAGGATGCGCCACAGCACCGAGTTCACCGCGCGCGGAATCGTGCGTTCAGGCTGCGCGGCCTCGCCCGCCGCAATGCCCACGGTTTCCACGCCGCCGAACGAGAACACCACCACGGGCAGCGCCAGCACCATGCCGGTCAGGCCATGTGGGAACCAGCCGCCGTGCGACCACAGGTTGGACAGGCCCGTCGGCTGGCCGCCATTGCCCCAGCCCAGGAAGATGAGCGACAGGCCGCCGGCGATCATCGCCAGCACGGTCAACACCTTGATCAGGGTGAACCAGAATTCCATCTCGCCATAGATCTTCACGGTTAGCAGGTTCAGGCCACCGATGGTCAGCACGCTACCCAATACCCAGATCCAGCGCGGCCAATCGGGAAACCATGCGTGCATATACGTTCCGACCGCGGTGGCCTCGGCCATGCCCACGCCCACCATGAGCAGCCAATAGTTCCAGCCCGTGACATAACCTGCGAATGAACCCAGGTAGCGCTGCGCATAGACACTGAACGAACCTGCCACGGGATCGTGCACGGTCATCTCGCCAAGCGCGCGCATGATGATGAAGATCATCACGCCGCCAAACATGTAGGCGAACAGCACCGATGGTCCCGCCAGCGTGATGGCATCGGCCGAGCCGAGGAACAGGCCGGCGCCAATGGCCATGCCAAGCGCCATGAACGTGATATGGCGCGGCGTAAGCCGGCGCTGGAGATGCTGCGTCATGAAATAGCCGAATAGATGTAGGGCGAGCGATCAGCGCCAGAGGCGACGCTGCGGCTTGATCGGCAACTTGCCACGCCAGTACTGGATCAGCACCAGGCCACCGAGCATGCCACCCAGATGCGCAAAGTGCGCCACGCCGGCCTGGGTGCCGGTCACGCCCAGCAGCAGTTCGACCAGTGCGTAGCCAGTCACGAACAGCCACGCAGGCATCGGAATCGGCAGGAACATCAGCATGACCTTCTCATGCGGATACATCATGCCGAACGCCAGCAGCAGGCCGAAGATGGCACCCGATGCGCCCAGCGTGGGATAGAACCCGCCTGTGAACCACTGCACTACGGCGAGCTGGGCAAGCGCCGCCACCACCAGGCAGACGAAGTAATACAGGATGAAGTTGCGCGTGCCGAACAGGCGCTCGATCTGCCCACCAAACATGTACAGCGCGAACATGTTGAACAGCAGATGGGTCCAGCCGCCATGCATGAAGGCATAGGTCACCACCTGCCAGACTCGAAAACCGACCGACACGATGCTGCCGTCACCGGCCTGGGCCACCTGGTCCGCCCCCCAGGGCCACAGGGCGAAGTGCACCAGCAGAGTCTCGCCCATCACTTGCTGCAACAGGAAAATCGCCACATTGGCGATCAGCAGGTTGCGCGTAACGGGAGGAAGATCGAAAGGCATGCGGGGTGATTCCAGGCTACAAACTACGCAAGCGTACCCGTACAGGCTCGGCACCGCCACGGATGCGGCGCTGGTGACCACACGGAAACTTTGCACAGGCTCTTGTCGATCGTCGCAAGATGGTCATGCCCACCTTGCCCAGGCAAGCATCCCAGCGACGTTCTACCCACCCATTGACCAGGCCTCACAAACCGTAGGATGACCGCATGACGGATTCGCCACGCCAGGTACTACTTGCGGGTGCCACCGGTCTTACGGGACGGCTGCTGCTGTCGTTGTTGCTCGACGATACCGGCGTTTCCCATGTGCTTGCGCCGACGCGGCACGCTCTCCCCGCACACCCCAAGCTGGAAAATCAGGTAGGCATGGTCAGCCATCTGATCACCCAGTTGCATGGTCCGATCGATACCGTGTTCTGCTGCCTGGGCACGACGATCCGTCAGGCCGGCTCGCGCGAGGCGTTCCGCATGGTCGACTACGACTGGCCGCTGGCGCTGGGCAAGCACGGCCTGGCCATGGGCGCACGCCACTATCTGGCGATCAGCGCGCTCGGCGCCGATCCCTCCTCGAAGATTTTCTACAACCGCACCAAGGGTGAACTCGAGCTCGCCTTGCAGAAACAGAACTGGCCCCGCCTGACCATCGTGCGCCCTTCATTGCTGCTGGGGGCGCGTCGGGAGTTTCGGCTGGGTGAAGTCGTCGCGGCGCCCTTCTCGCGGGTACTGCCGGGGCGCTTGCGCGGTATCGAAGCGGCTACGGTGGCTCGAGCCCTGTGGCGTCTGGCCAGTACGCCCGGCAACGGTGTGCGCATTGTCGAATCGGACGAACTGCGCGAACTCGGCCGTTAGGGCGAACAGGCCCTAGGCAACCTTGTTGTTGCAGGCATAAAAAAAGGCCGCCTGAAAGGCGGCCTTTGACTGGCGGAGACCCATCAAATCAGCTGCTGCGAGCCAGGGCGTCCGGGCGCTTGGCGCCGGCGAAACGCTTGGACCAATACGACTCGTCCAGGCTGTCCACACGCACGGTCTTGCCGCGCGAGGGCGAATGGATGAACTGGCCGTTGGCGATGTAGATGCCGACATGCGAAATGCGGCCCTGGCCACGGCTACCTGCCGTGCGGAAGAACACCAGATCGCCCGGCTTCATATCGCCGCGGCTCACCTTCAGGCCAGCGAGGAACTGCGAAGCCGAGTTGGTCGGCAGATCCAGGCCCACGGCGTGAGCAAACACATAGCGGACAAAACCGCTGCAATCGAAACCGGTGGAAGGATCGCGACCACCGCGGACATAGCGGATGTCACGCAGCGTCATGGCCAGACCGATCAAGGTCTTGCGCAGCCCGGACGTTTCGCCGGCCAGCGAAGCCACCGCGTTGTTGTCCACGCCGGTACCCGGCATGCCATCGGCGTCAGCGTCGAGTTCGTCCTGTTCGGCGCCCCAACCAGCCGCGGCCTGCTTGGCCACCGGTGCCGCGATGCTCGCCTTGGCGGGAACGACGGACTGTGCCAGTCCAGCTGCTGGCGCAAACACTGCCAGCTGGCCCATGAGATTCGGCGTGATGTTCATTGCGGCCGGCGCACTGGCCTGACCAGCAAGAGGTTCAGCAAACAGCGGAAGGGACGCGAACAGTGCACAAGCCAGCGCAGCAGCACTAAACAATCGCTTGGTTGGCATATGGGAAAAATCCCTCTGCAGTTCGTGAGTCAGACCGTCGGCTGAGCCGCCGGCCGTGATGGAGACGTGAACTTAGCAGGGGGAATCCGGTCGTATGTTCGATCGGGGTTAACTGAACTACATCGTTGCGAAATTTGTCAGGGTTCAGGCGCAGCCATCAACATATTGATTTAGAACAATAAAGTCACCGTAACTGGTGATTTTTTGATCAATTAGTGAACTATTTATTTGATACAGACCTGTTACTGAGCTGTGACAGGAGGCCGCCGACCAAAGATCGCCGAGCCAATTCGGACCTCGGTCGCCCCCTCTGCGATGGCGAGCGGAAAATCCCCACTCATGCCCATCGAAAGTCTAGACAAATCATGCCCTTGGGCCTTCGCCTGGGCACGCAATTGATGCAATTGACGGAAACAGGCGCGCACGGCGGTCGGGTCGTCCGATTGCACGGCCAGCGTCATCAAACCCTGCACGCGCAGGCTGTCGTAGGCACCAAGGGCGTCCAGAAAGGCGGGCAATTGCGCCGGGGACAAACCCTGCTTGCTCTCCTCCGGCGAGGTTTTCACCTCGACCAGCACGTCGAGCGTGCGACCTTCCAGCTGCAGCCGGCGATGCAAAGCCTCGGCCAGCTCCAGTCGGTCCAGCGATTGCACCTCGCTGGCCAGCCGCGCCACGTCCTTGGCCTTGTTGGTCTGCAGATGGCCGATGACGACCCACTCGATCGCACAGTCGGCCAGCGCCTCGGCCTTGCCGCGAATTTCCTGCACCTTGTTCTCGCCAAAGCGCGTCATCCCCAGCGCCATGGCGGCTCGCACCACGTCGGGACCAAAGGTCTTGCTCACTGGCAGGATGGAAACCTCGGAAGGATCGCGACCCGCGGCGCGGCAGGCCGCATCCACCCGCTCGCGTACAGCCCTCCAGTGGGTCGCGAGATAGGTGTAGTCGTTCGGAGCATCGTTCATCGCTGGCAATCCCTGGGTGTCACTGCCTGCGGGCGACGACCGGCACGAAGTCACCCCTGGCCACGAAGGCGCGCAGCCCCGGCTTCCGCCGGGGCGACCTTCAAGCGGGCTTAGCCCTTGGCGCCTTGTTCGTGGTGACGCGCGACGACATCGGCGACCACCATCGACACCTTCTTGCCGGTCGGGATGTGCAGGAACTCGTTCGGGCCATGCGCATTGGAGTGCGGACCGAGCACGCCGGTGATGAGGAACTGCGCCTTGGGGAATTTCTCGCCCAGCATGCCCATGAACGGAATGCTGCCACCCTCGCCCATGTACGCCGCCGGCGTGCCGAAATAATTCTGCGATGCCGTGGCCACGGCCTGCTCCAGCCAGGGCGACAACTGCGGTGCATTCCAGCCGCTGCCGTCCTTCTCCAGCTTGAAGCTGACTTTGGCGCCGTACGGCGGGTCCTTCTCCAGCAGCTCCTTGACGAACTGGCCGGCCTTGGCGCCCGACAGCGTCGGCGGCACGCGCAGGCTCAGCTTCACCGAGGTCTTGGGGCGCAGCACGTTACCGGCGCTTTCCAGCGGCGGCATGCCGTCCACGCCGGTCACCGCCAGCTGCGGACGCCAGGTGCGGTTGAGCACCAGCTCGGTCAGGTCCTCGGTGACCGGATGCATGCCTTCCACGAACGGGAACTTGTCGTATACCGCCGTGCCCAGCACCTCGGCCGAACGCTTGGCCTGTTCGATACGCTGCGGCGGAATCTCGACGTAGAGTTCCTTCGGCTTGATCGTGCCGGTCTGCGGATCTTCGAGGCGGCTCAACAGCTCGCGCAGGATGCGGAAGCTGGACGGCACCACCCCGGACGCATCGCCCGAATGCACGCCCTCCTCCAGCACCTGCACGGTCAGTTCGCCGCCGGTCATGCCGCGCAGCGAGGTGGTAAGCCACAGCTGGTCGTAGTTGCCGCAGCCCGAATCCAGGCACACCACCAGTGACGGATTGCCAATGCGATCGGCGAGGTGATCCACGTAGAACGGCAAGTCGTAGCTGCCCGATTCCTCGCAGGCTTCGATCATCACGACGCAGCGCGCATGCGGCACACCTTGTTCGCGCAGCGCCAGCAACGCCGCCAGCGAACCGAAGATGGCGTAGCCGTCGTCGGCGCCACCGCGTCCATACAGCTTGTCGCCCTTGAGCACCGGCGTCCACGGACCCAGGCCCTCGGCCCAGCCGGTCATCTCCGGCTGCTTGTCCAGATGGCCGTACAGCACCACAGTGTCATCACCGGTGCCTGGCACTTCGATGTAGATCAACGGCGTACGGCCGTCCAGACGCACCACTTCCAATGTGGCGCCCGGCAAGGCCGGCAGCTTGCTGCGGGCCCAGTTCTCCATCAGCTTGACGGCTGCATCCATGTAGCCGTGCTCGACCCACTTGGGATCGAACATCGGCGACTTGTTGGGAATGCGGATGTACTCGACCAGCTGCGGCACGATCTCGTCATCCCAGAGTCCGCTGACAAAACGGTTGAGGCGAGCGGTATCCATGGGCGACTCCTGCAGCGTGGGGAAAGGCGAAATTGTATCAGCGCGGACGAGAAGCTCGCCGCAGCCCACAGGCTGCCCTGTTTCCCACCGACACACGGGTAGTCCCAGCCCTCACCCGGATCTAACGTGCCGCCCGACTGTCCAAAGCCAGCTGGCCGGTCAGAGTCATGGCGCGGCACACATGGATGCCGCACTCACCTCAAAAGGGAGACCTACCCATGCACCATAAAATTGCAGCCCTGCTCGCCACCCTCGCACTCGCACTGGTAGTGCCCGCGTTTGCGGCCACCCCGGTAAACGTCAACAAAGCGGACGCCCCCACCATCGCCAAGTCGCTGGACGGCATCGGCCTCTCCAAGGCGGAGAAAATTGTGGCCTGGCGCGATGAACACGGCCCCTTCAAAAGTGTGGATGAGTTGTCGCAGGTCAAGGGCATAGGCCCGGCCACGCTGGAGCGCAACCGCGACTCGATTCTGCTCGGCGACGTTCCCGGCGACAGCAAGGCAGCCAACAAGCCGGCACCGACCAAGGCAAAACCGAAGGCCAGCAAAGCCGCCGGCGAATAATCAAACCCGTCAGCAACTTGCGTACACAAACAGGCAACCGGCCGGCTCTGGCGACGCCGGCCGGTTGCGCTACACTCGCCCGCCTCGCCCTCGGCTTAGGCCACCATGATCGTTGCGCGTTACCGCATCGCTGCGTCTGCCATTGCAGGGGCTGGCAAAGGTTTGTTCCTGGACCAGGACGTCGTGGCCGGGCAGATAGTCACTGCGCCGGACGCCATCGATCGCACGTATTCCTATGCTGAGCTGAGCGGATCGCCCGCGTTGGCTGAGCAGCTCTACGCCAGCGCCCGCTGGTTCGAAGACCGCTATACCGTTTCACCGGATTGGCCGGACGAGTGCTTCATCAACCACAGCTTTACGCCCACCGGACTGTGGCATCTCGGTTTCGTCTTCGCTCTGAGCGATTTGCCCGCCGGCACCGAAATTACCGTGGACTATCGCCACCTGCTACCACCTGGCGAGGAAGAGGTCTTCGTGGACACCGCGACGGGCCAGAAAATCGTCGGCTTGCCGTGGCTCGAAAGCCTGACCCTGAGCACGCACGCCCTCGCCACCCTGCTCCATGGCATCCGTATTGCTAGCTGACACCCATGATCGACATACCTGTCCTTGAAACTGCGCGCCTGCGCCTTACCGCTCTCGGCGAGCGGCACTTCGAAACCTACGCCGCCATGCTGGCCGACCCGGCCAGCACGCGTTGGGTGGGCGATGGCCAGCCGCTGGACCGTACCAATGCCTGGCGTTCGCTCGCCATGCTGATCGGGCATTGGCAGCTCCGTGGCTACGGCATGTGGGCGCTCGAGCTGAAGGAAACCGGTGAATTCGTCGGGCGCGCCGGCCTGATGCAACCGGAAGGCTGGCCCGATCTGGAACTGGGCTGGATGCTGCGGCCCGAGTTCCGTCACCACGGTTACGCCACCGAGGCGGGCAATGCGATTCTTGAATTCGCCTGGCGCAGGCTCAACGCGCAGCGCGTCATCAGCCTGGTGCGCATCGGCAACGATGCCTCGGACCGCGTCGCCGAGCGCCTGGGCGGCGAACACATCGATGACATGGATTTCTTCGGTACAAACAACCACGTGTTCGCCTATTACCCGCCGTATCGCGAGCAACGCCGCGCCTACGCATGAGCGTGCTTCGCCCTGTAGCCGTCGATGCATTGCGCCGGCAGCCATGGGCCAATGGTGCCGGTGTTACCACCGAAATCGCCTGCGGCCCGCAGCAGGATGCCTGGCAATGGCGTCTCAGCATTGCTGACATCGAAAACCCTGCGTCGTTTTCGACATTTGCCGACGCGCGACGGCAGTTTGTGCCGCTGGACGCCCCTGTCGAACTGACCTTCCCCGACGGTCGCACGCAATTCCTGAACCGATTCGACCTCGCCAACTTCAGCGGCGACGACGTGCCATACGCTGCGCTGCCCCAAGGCGCCACCCGCGCCTTCAACCTGATGCTGCGCGGCGATGTCCAGGGTGAATTGATCGCCCGTCCACTCCATGGCGCCATGGTGTTGCTGGCACCCAGGGGCTGGCACTGGTTCGTGCTTCTGCTCGCCGGCTATGCCAAGGTGATCGCCGACCACCGATCGCACGAGCTCGCTCCCAACGACATGATGTGGATCGACCCGATTCCAGCGCACCCCGTGCGCATCGAGGGTGGCGGCGAAATCGTGCTGGCCAGGCTACCGGCGGACTGATCCATCGCCCGTGATGTCGACGATGAACCATGGCGCTTGGCACGCACGGCGTGCGCCCATGCGAAACACGATGCCGCAGCAGCGTTCAGTACACGTCGCGCCGATAGCGGCCGTGTTCGCGCAAGCGCTCTAGCTCGACCTCACCCAGCGCTTCGCGCAGCACGGCGTCCACACCAGGCGCCATGCCGGCGAGGCTGCCGCAGACGTAGATGGCCGCCCCTTCACTCACCCATTGCGTCAGCTCGTCTGCCGCAGCGCGAAGCCGATCTTGCACGTAGGCGGGCGTGACCTGATCACGTGACCAGGCGAGATCAAGCCGCGCGAGATGTCCGTCGCGCAGCCACTGCTCGATCTCGTCACGATGGTAGAAGTCGCGTGTCGCCTGTCGCTCGCCGAACAGCAGCCAGTTGCGTGAATGACCTGCATCGATACGCGCCTTGAGCAAGGCACGCAAGCCGGCCAAGCCCGTGCCGTTGCCGATAAGCACAAGCGGGCGTCGGTCAGGCGGCGCGTGGAATCCCGGGTTGTTGCGAATGCGTAGCGCGACCTCGGCCCCCACGTCCACATGCTCGGTGAGCCAGCTTGAGCCGAGCCCGGTCTTGCCATCCGCACGCACCATGCGACGTACCAGCAGATGCAGCGAACCATCCGAGGGCATGGACGCAACGGAATACTCGCGATGCGGCAGCGCCTGAAGATCGCGTACGACGTCAACGGGCGTGCGGCCGCGAACGTCGTCGAAGCAAGGCAGGTGGCTCCCCGCCAGCCAGTCCCGCAAGCTTGCACGGCGCCCGTCATGTTCGATCAGCACATCACCATCGTAGGGCGGCGCGGCCAGCCACCGCGCCACGTCGTCCGGCGCATGGCGTGGCCCCAACTCAACCAGATCACCCGCCTGCCACGTTGCCTCTCCGTCCATCGGGCGAAAAGCGAGGTGGAAGCAGGGACCGCCCAGGCTTTCAGGATTGAGCAGGCGTCGCTCGATCAACTGCCAGCGCTGATAATCGGGACGCTCCCAGTCAGGCAATTCGGTGGCACCGGACAGCAACGACAGGTAGTGCTGCCAATGACGCAACGCAGCGGGCTCGCCGTTGTCGACTTCGACGGCATCGAACAGCGCGTGCGCACCACTCTGCTGCAACCAGTGCCGTAGCTGCCGTCCAAAGCCACAGAAATCGTCGTAGTCGCGATCACCGAGCGCGAGCAGCCCGTACTGCAACTGACCGAGTGGTAGTGGTGCGCGCATACAGTGGGTAACAAAGCGCGCGGCACTGTCGGGCGCATCGCCTTCGCCGGTGGTGCTTACGACGAACAGCACGCGCGTCGCCTGCATCAACGCATCGCCATCGAGCGTACCCAATTCGATCAGGCTCACCGCCATGCCTGCCAGTTGCAGACTTTGCGCGGTCTGTCGGGCCAGCTGTTCAGCGGTACCGGTCTGGCTGGCGAAAGCAATCAGCACAGCCTCTCCCTGCGGCGTGCCGGATGACGGCGCCGAAAGCATCTGACTGTGCATCGCGCGACGACGAGACCAGCCCGTCCATGCGGTGAAACCCGCCCAGGCCGCTAGCACTGCGATCGCTAGAAGCCAGCGCTCCGCGCCAGGATCGCGCCATTCCCATTCGCCGGTATGTAGCGCAAGCAGACCACCTGCCAGCACGACCAGTAGCGCGATCAGCGCAACGTTGCCCCACGGCTTGCCTTCGATCGACAGCGTCGGGGATCGATTCACGAACGAAGCGCCTCGGCAAATGCAGGCGAAAGGCGTTCCTCCGTACCGTTCTTTCCATGCAAGAGGAACAACACGGCCAGTCCGCGCTCGCGCGCGTAAGCAAGCCCGTGTACTGGGCCCAACACGGTCATCAAGGTACCCAACGGATCGGCTTGCATCGCGTCATGCGCGATCACGCTGACCGATGCTACAAAGTGCGGCACGGGTTGACCTGTGCGCGGATCGATGTGATGCGAGTACGATCGGCCAGCCGATTCGAACTGCCTGCGGTAGTCGCCCGATGTAGCAATGGCGCAGCCACTCAGCGTAACGACCCGACTGAGCTGATCCATGTTTTCGACGGCGCCAACCGCCGCACCGGGACGCTCGACACCGATGCGCCATGGCGAACCGTCCGGCTTTTTGCCGTGGCCCTTCAGTTCGCCGCCGACTTCCACCAGCCACGCACCGATGCCGATGCTATCGAGATAGCGCCCCACCAAATCGACGCCATAGCCCTTGGCGACGGAAGAAAGGTCCAGATAAATCCCGCCGGGCTGATACAAGCTACGCGTAGCCGCGTCGAGCTTGAGCTTCCACCAGCCGATGCGCTCACGCGCCACCGCGATCGCTTCGTCCGAAGGCGGCTCGTGACGCGACGCGTCCGGACCGAAGCCCCACAAATTCACCAGCGGCCCCACGGTCGGGTCATACGCGCCGCTGCTGTCGCGCGCCATCTGCAGTGCGTGCGCAATAACCTCAAAACACTCGGCGGGCATGGCGTGCCAGGTACCGGCAGGCGCGGCGTTGAAACACGACAACGCCGACTGCGGCTTGTACGTACTCATCTGGCGATCGACCAGATCGAGCGCTGCCTGGATGCCATCACGCCATGACTGCAGCGACAGTTCGACCGGCAATACCGCACGCACTGACCAGGTCGTGCCCATGGTCTCGCCTTGCAGGGCCTGCACGACGAGGTTCTCCGATGGCGTGGTCCCGGTCAGCATGGTGTGATGTCGCGTGCGCGCATTACTGCGGCAGCACTTCCAACGTGGCGGAGTACGACAGCCGCCGTTGCTTGGCCTGCTTGATGCTCGTCTTGTCGTCCTGCGTGCTCGCGTTGACCCAGTACATGCCTGCATGTGGCCACTTGAGACTGAAATTGCCGTCCTTGTCGGTGGTGCTGTCGATCTCTTCCTGCGTGTTGCGATAGCGCGTCTCGCCGGCGATCGCGGTGACCTTGAGGCCGACCGCCGGCTTGCCGTCGAGCAACAGTTGGAAGGTGGCCGGCTCGTCCGCCATCAGGTCGGTGAACTGGGTGACCGGCACCAGCTCCAGCCCCTTGCCTTCGGGCTTCAGCGCAAGGCCGCCCGGCTTGCCGTTGCTGACGAAGGTTTCCACGCGATTGATCGACTCGGCGACATCGACGTTCTTCGCCCCGGCGGGAATCTCCCTGGCCAGGTTGGCCGCATCGCCGCGCCAGCGCTTCTTCTCGCCATTGAGTTCGTAGGTGGCGAAAAGGCCGCCGTTGATCGCGGCGATCCGGTAAGTGCCCTTTTCGATCAGGTGCACGTCGAACACGCTGCGATACTGTCCCGTGATGCCGTTTTCCGGTTTGGCCGTCTGGCCGTCCGGTGTGGTGACGATCACACGATCCAAGGCCACGGGCATGTGGTCGGGGTAGAACAGGTCATTGGACACGGCCGCATCCACCGTCACCCAGGGATCGGCGCCGGAGACATTGGTCGCCGATGGCACCAGCCACATCTTGTGCGCCTGCGCGGCGAACGGCAGGGTCAAGGCCAGGGTCAGGACGCTCCACTTCAACGATTGCTTCTTCATCATGTTCACCTTGGAGCCTGCTTAAGGGGCGAGATCGAGCTTGACCGCGCCAAGCTCGCTGCTGCCCTGGGCCGCGAGCACTTGCGGTGCACTCGCCGGCCAAACAAAGGGCAGGCGCACGACTTCGCGACCACCGACTTCGCGGGCGGCTTCCACCACCAGCTCGTACTTGCCGGCCGGCAAGTCACCCAGCGGAGCCTTGCCGTCGTGGAAGTTCAACTTTTGCTCGCCTGCCGGACGTGTTGCACCCGAGACACCATCCACCGGCAACTGCAGCTCGCGGCCACCGCGACGCCACCATTGGCGCAGCTCCGGCAACCACTTGGTGCCGGCGCCTTCCTTCGATTCCTTTTGCGCATACCAGATGGCCAACTGCGCGGCGACGCTGTGGTCCCCGCGCTCGATCCACACCGCCGTATACGGCCGGTGATACTCGGCCACATCGAGTTGCGGAATCTGCACCGTGACATGGAGGTCGGCAGCCACCGCGGGCGCAGCGAGCAGCAGGGCGGGCATGGAGAACAACAATCGACGCATGGGAATTCCCCGTCAATGAATGAAGATAAGGGCCAGCAACAGCGGCAACACCAGACCGAAGGCCACCAGCGGCCAGGTGGCGCCACGCTGTGCGGCGTGCATTTTCAACAGCAGCAAACCGGTGACCGAAAAAATCACGCAGGCCAACGCAAAGACGTCGATAAACCAACCCCAGGCCGCACCGGCATGCCGCCCCTTGTGCAGGTCGTTGAGGTAGGCGATGACACCGCGCGTGCTGCGCTCGTATTCCACCTTGCCGCTTTCTCGATCGATGCTCAGCCACGCGTCGCCGCCCGGACGCGGCATCGATACATAGATCTCATCGGATGACCAATCAGCGGCGCGGCCAGCCACGTCGACGCCCAGCGCACCATTGACCCAGTCGGCCACGCCGTCGGGCAAGGCAACGCCCTTGCGTTCGTCGTCACCGGAGACGGCGTGCAGCAAGGGCGCGGGCAGCTGACCGTTGCGTTGCAGGGCCTGTGTTTTCGCTTCGATCTGCCCTGCATGATTGAGCGTGAAGCCGGTGCCCGCGAACAACAGCATGCCGACCAGGCACAGCGCCGAGCTGATCCAGTGCCATTGATGCAGCTGCTTCAGCCAGAAGGCCCGGCTTGAACCGCCACGGCTCGATCCCATTTTGCTGCCATGCGCGCGCGCCGCTGATTCCATGCCTGCCTTCTTGCCTGTCGGATCGTCCGGACGCATATCGGGCCATGCAACGATGGCGCGCGAACTGTCCTAGCATCGGGTCGGGGCGCTAAGCTGCCGCCCTGTGCGGCGCTTACCCCGACATCGGGCCGGAATGTTGCCACAAATGAGAATCACTCGCAATTTGATCCCCTTCACCGCCATGCTAACCACTCCCCCGGCCGACCGCCCCCACCGGTACCCCCCATGCGCATTTTGATTGCCGAGGACGATCCTTCCATTGCCGCCGGCGTCAGCGCTTCGCTGCGCCAGGGTGGCCATGCGGTGGATTGCGTCGCGGATGGTGCCAAGGCCGACGCGGCCCTGCGCGACACGCCTTACGACCTGCTCATCCTCGATCTCGGCCTACCTAATCTGGACGGCGCCGATGTACTTCAGCGACTACGCAAGCGCGGCACCGGCCTGCCTGTGCTGGTGATCACCGCTCGCGAAGGTCTGCGCGAACGCGTACGTGTCCTTGATCTCGGTGCTGATGATTACCTGGTCAAACCCTTCGCCCTGGCCGAGTTCGAAGCGCGGGTGCGCGCCCTGCTGCGACGCTATACCGCACAAGGCGCACCGGAGCTGGCCATTGGACAGCTGCGGCTTGATCTGCCCGGCCATCGCGCATGGATCGGTGACGCCGCATTGGAACTCACGGCGCGCGAGTTTGGCCTGCTTGAAGCCCTTGCAGCACGGCCAGACCGCGTCACCAGCCGCGCGCAACTGGTCGAAGCCTTGTGCAGCTGGGACGAGGAACTGACCGATAACGGGCTGGATATCGCCATTTATCGCCTGCGTCGCAAGCTCGCAGACTCCGGCACCCAGGTCCGCACCATCCGCGGCCTCGGTTATTTGCTGGAGGAAGTGAAGGAAGACAAGGAAAGCAAGGCATGAGCGAACCTGGGTCCGAGCCGGCCAGGGCATGGCTGTATCGCGTGGTCGACTCGGACGAGCGTCCAAGCTTACGCCGTCGCCTGCTGTCCTCGCTGCTCGTGCCGCTGATGCTGCTGTTGGTGATCGAGAGCCTGATCACCTACACCGGCGCCCTGATCTATTCCAACCACGTGCACGACCGCGACCTCGCCGACAGCGCGATGACGCTGGCGCAGATGCTCAGCCAGGAGGACCTCGGCGGACAGATCTCGCCGCAGGCGCGCTTTCTGCTCGAATACGCGCCGGAAGGACATAACTACTTCAACGTCAGCAGCCAGAAACACGGCCTGCTGGCCGGCAGCCAGGAACTGCAATCGGCCGCACTTTCCGCGGCCACGCTGGACGGTGAACCGGCGCTCTTCACCACGGCGTTGAAGCGTCGTGAGCTGCGTGCCGCCACGGTGCGTATTCCCAACTTGCGCGATCCGAGCGATCAGCTCACGGTCACCATGGCCGAAACGTTTCATGACCGCCACCTGCGCGCGCGTGAAATCCTGCTGCTAAGCATTCCGGCACAGGCACTGCTGATCGCAGGCGTGTTCTTCCTGGTGTTGTATGGCGTGCGCGTGGGCCTGCGCCAGCTCGATCCGCTCACCGCGCGCCTCGCGGCACGCGAGCACGATCTGGCGCCGATTGGCGACGCCGACGTACCCGTGGAAATTCTTCCGCTCACACGCACCATCGACGGACTGTTCGCACGACAGCGACGCATGCTGGCCTTGCAGGAACGATTCATTGCCGATGCCGCGCATCAGCTGAAAACGCCCTTGGCCGGGCTGCGCGTGCATGTCGAGCGCGCCCAGGTGGATCCCAGCAAGGAAACCGTCAGCGATGCCTTGCAGCACATCCAGCGCCTGACCCAACGCGCCAGTCGCACCTCAAGCCAGCTACTCGCCTTGACTCGAGCGCAGTCGCCCGAACTGAGCGAAGACGGCTCCGAATGCCTGCTCGATCTCGCCCAGCTCGTGCCCGAACTGCTGGGCCTGCGCGTGCACGAGGCCATCGCGGCAGGCGTGGACCTGGGTTATGAAGGGCAGCCTGAGCCCGTCTGGATCGACGGCGACCGCCTCTCGCTGCAGGAAATGCTGGATAACCTGATCGACAACAGCTTGCGCTATGCCGGCCGCAACAGCGTCGTGACTGCGGGCGTGTCGGTCGTTTCCGGCTGCCCCTGCCTCAGCGTGGAAGACAATGGTCCCGGTGTGCCACCGGCATTCCTGGACCGATTGGGCGAACGCTTTTTCCGCGTGCCCGGCATGACCGAGGAAGGCACCGGCCTGGGCCTGGCCATCGTGCAACGCATTGCCGAACGGCATCACGCGCAAGTGCGTTATCTCGCTGGCAGCAGCGGCGGCCTGCGTGTGGAAATCACCTTTCCGTCTGCGCGCACGTCCAAGTCGCCAGACTGACCTGGCGCGCCGCACGGCGCATTTTCCCCACCTCAAAAAAAATACGGCGACGCATAAGCGTCGCCGTTGTCACACATCCCCTGCATGGGAATCACACGAGACAAACCAGTCGACAGCAACCGCGGAGCCTGAGCTCCGCGGTGGTGTCTTACAACGCTTTCTTGGCCTTGGTCAGCAGCTGGTCGAGCAGTGCGATAGCCAAGTCGATCTCTTCGTGCGAGATGTCCAGCGACGGTGCGAACGTGATTACGTTCTTGTACCAGCCACCCACGTCAAGCACGAGGCCGATCTTCTTGCCGTTGTGATCGAGGTCGCCGGCCAGGCCGATGTCGACCATCTTGTCCAGCAGGGCCTTGTTCGGAGTGAAGCCATCGTCGGTGCAGATCTCGGCGCGCAGCGCCAGACCCAGGCCGTCGACGTCGCCGATTTCCTTGTGGCGCTTCTGCAGATCCTTCAGCGCGTCGAGGAAGTGGGCGCCCTTCTCGGCTACCGTCTTCTCGTAGTTCAGCTCGTAACCCATCTTGATCACTTCCAGACCCAGCGAAGTACCCAGCGGGTTGGAGTTGAAGGTCGAGTGGGTGGAGCCCGGCGGGAAGATGGTCGGGTTGATCAGCTCTTCGCGTGCCCACAGGCCCGACAGCGGATTCAGACCATTGGTGAGCGCTTTGCCGAACACGACCACGTCCGGCGTCACGCCGAAGTGCTCGATCGACCACAGCTTGCCGGTACGCCAGAAACCCATCTGGATCTCGTCGACGACCATCAGGATGCCGTACTTGTCCAGCACCTTCTTCAGGTCCTTGAAGAAGTTCCTCGGCGGGATGACGTAACCGCCGGTGCCCTGGATCGGCTCGACATAGAAAGCGGCGTATTCGGCCTGGTTGACCTTGGGGTCCCACACGCCGTTGTATTCCGTCTCGAACAGGCGCTCGAACTGGCGCACGCAGGCGTCGGAATATTCTTCCGGCGTCATGCCCTTCGGGCGACGGAACGGATACGGGAACGGGATGAACATCGCGCGCTCGCCGAAGTGGCCGAAGCGCCGACGGTAGCGATAGCTGGAGGTGATCGACGACGCACCGAGGGTACGGCCGTGATAGCCGCCCTCAAAGGCGAACATCAGGCTCTTGCCGTTGCTGTAGTTGCGCACCAGCTTGAGCGAATCCTCAACCGCCTGCGCGCCACCCACGTTGAAGTGGACGCGGCCCTTCAGGCCGAACTTCTGCTGCGCGTCGACCGCGATGGTCTTGGCCAGCTCGATGCGGGTCTGGTGCAGGTACTGGCTGGCGACCTGCGGCAGCACGTCGATCTGGCGCTTCAGCGTGTCGTTGAGGCGCTTGTTGCCGTAGCCGAAGTTGACGGCGGAGTACCACATCTGCAGGTCGAGGAACGGCACGCCGGCGGTGTCGTACATCCAGCTGCCTTCGCCGTGGCGGAAGATCTTCGGCGGGTCGACGTAATGGACGGTATCGCCAAACGAGCTCCACTGAGCCTCGTCAGCCAGCAGCTGCTCGTCGGGAATCACGACGCCAGCGGCGTTCTTGTCAAAAGCGTTCATCAGAGAAATCCTGAAACGTTCAAATAGTTGGGGTGATCAGGAGGGGGATCTGATCAGAGGGAGGCAACAGCCAGCGCGGGCGCAACCGGCGCATGCTCGGCGAGCAGGCTGCCATCGAGCAGGCGCGGCAACAGCTCCAGCGCGTCCTCGAAACCGGTAATCGGCACATACGGTATGCCCGCAGCGCGGCAATGTTCGATCAAACGATGCTTGGCAAACACGAAATCGACGCGGTCGGCGGCGCAGAAGTCCGAGGCGCCATCACCGATCAGCAAAGTCTTGGTGCCACCCTTGCTCGCCTGAGCGGCAACGGCGCACTTGCAGGTACCGCTACGGCAACCTTCGGCCTGGAATGGCGAGGTGAGCTGCCACTGGCGCGGCGGGGTAGCCGGCGCAAGGTGATTGGCCGCCAACGGCAGATCGTCCAGGCCATAACGACCCAGGATCTTGTGGATGGCGTAATCGAGACCGTCGCTCACCACCCGGATGGGCGTGGACAGCTCACGGGCTTTCTTCACGAACGCCGGGAAGGCGTGATCGATCCACAACGAGGAGAGATGCTTGTCCAGCGCCTCGGGAGTCATGTCCAGCAGGGAAACCTGGCCGGTCATGCACTCGCGCGAGCCGATGCGGCCTGCACGCCAGTCCTGCTCCAAGGTTTCCCAACCCGGGCGGCCAAAGCGGTCAAGCAGCGAGTCGATGACGTCCTCGACAGAGATGGTGCCGTCGAAATCGCAGAGAATGGTCCAACCAGTCACGTAAAGCTCCGCATTGCAGGATGGCGACACGATAGGTACCCACCCCTTTCGGCCTCCTTTCTTTCCGAAAGATACTGCGCGAAGTGTGGGGTGAGGCCGTTCCGGAACGTAGCCAAAACCGGCAATTCATTTCCACAAAGCCACTCGTAAGCGTCCTCAAGTATCCTTGTTCATTTACGATCGAGCCCAGCGCACCACCGATATTCACAGTGGGTGGCCCCAGGCAACTGTTGTTCTCCCTCTACGTGGAACCTCGTGACCGTATCGGGATCAGAAAGAGCATCGGTGGTTTAGCTTGCGGTCATAAAACGGACTCCATTTACCTGAATTTTCGGGAATTTCGTGCTTCAGCGTCGATATAATCCGCTAACGTCGGTCCAAGGAATAACGACCCGCGGCCACCGCCTGGCGCCGGGGCTGCTGGCATGGGGCCTGGTTCTGCTGGCCGGATGCTCGGTGGCGCCGCTGCCTCAGCTCAAGCCCCCCCTACCCGAGACCTGGCGCAATGCGCCGATCGGCGTCGCTCCGCCGACGACCGACCTGCACGGTTGGTGGCAGGCACTGGGCGACCCCGAGTTGAACGCGCTGATCGATCGTGCCCTGCAGGGCAATCTCGATGTCGCGCAGGCCGCCGAGCGCATGCGCGCGGCTCGCCTGTTGAATCGCCATGCTCACGACGGCTACCTGCCTTCGTTGCACGGGCGCACCAACGACGTGATCGACCCCGACACGACAGCCTCGTATTTTGTCGTCGGCTTCGACGCGCTATGGGAATTGCCCTTGTTCGGCGCCTGGCAAAGCACCGGCCGAATCTCGCAGGGCCAGCTCGACGGCGCCAGCGCCGCGTTACGTGGCGCGCAGGTTTCGCTGGTGGCCGAAGTCAGCCGCCGCTGGATCGAACTGCGTTCGGCCCAGCGGCAGGCGCAACTGTTGACGGCCATCCGTGACGCCCAGCAGGAAAAGCTTCGGCTGCTGCAAGTCCGCGAACAACTGAAACTAGTGCCTCCGCAGGAGGTGGCCCGAGCCCAGGCCGAGCTCGCACGCGCGCAGGCGGCCTTGGCCGACCCAGAGCAGGTGATCAACAGCAGCGCCCAGCAATTGGCGGTGCTGGTGGGCCAGAACGAACCCGATCCGCAGTGGTTGCAACCTGGTACCCAGCCACAGCTCGGCGAGTGGCAGCTGACCAGCGCGCCGGCCGATATGCTGCGCGCGCGACCGGAGATCCAGAGCGCCGAGGCCGATGTGTTGCGCGCCGCTGGCGAACTCGGCATGAGTCGTGCCGAGATTTATCCGCATATCGGCCTGGGCGCGTCGCTGCAATGGTCGTCCAATATCGCCAGCAATTACCGGGTACATACGGGGGAAGCGATCTTCTCGTATGGCCCGATCATCGACATCCCGCTGTTTGACTGGGGCCAGCGCGTGGCCAATGCCCACGCCAAGGACCATGAGCTGCGTGCCGCTGTGCTGGCGTATCGCCAGGCCGTGTTGCAAGGCGTGGCAGAGGCGGAAACCGCCATGGGTGATCTGGAGCAGCTGCGCGGTCGCGAGACGGCGTCGCAACAGGCTGCCCAAGCACTACAAACCAGCATGGCCGCGCTACACAAGCGCGCCGAACTGAACCTGGGCAGCAACCTCGACGTGCAAGATGGTCTGATCGAAGGTCATCGCGCAGAACTCGAGGTCGTGGGCGCCGTGGCGGCGCGCGACCTGGCCTATGTCGCGCTGTACAAGGCACTTGGCGGCGCATCCATGCCCGTCCCTGCCTTGCCACCGAGTGCCGACTGATGGTGTCACTCGCGCGCAAGACTCTGATCTACGAATGGCGCCGCTTCCTGCCCGCCATCGTCGCCGTGGGTTTCGCCGGCCTGCTGCAGTTGCTGCAGGCTGCGTTGGTGCTAGGCATCTTCGGCAGTGCCAGCGTGTACATCACCGGCTCGTCGGCGGACTTGTGGGCCGGCTATCCGGGCACGCAAAGCGTCAACCTCGGCCGATCCATCGACGCTGGCGTGGAAATGCGCTTGCGCATGGACCCGGCCGTGACAGCGGTGGAGCCGTTTCACTGGGTCGACGCCGACTGGCGTGGCCCCAGCGATACCGGCGGCGTGTCGGTATTCGTCTCCGGCATCAACGCGCGCCCCGATGGCATGCTGTTCGCGCATGCCCTGCCCCCT